>NZ_CP108518.1:4765000-6002500 GCF_035989885.1 Streptomyces sp. NBC_01232 | reverse complement strand
CTATCAGACTCTTTCGTGTCCGACTTCCTCGGCGCTTTCCAGGTATTCGCTTTCGCGTTTTCCCTTTCCGGCGGTTCCAACCTTACCAGACCATTTCCGGGCCCTGCTTCTCGAAAGTCGCAGTCGGCTTGGATTTGAATTGGTGGCCGTTGGGGGGCCTTTCCCTTTCGGGCGGATCAGACTTTATCAGGTCTCCCTGGGTCTTGAATCCCACCCGCCCGCATGACGCGTCCGGACACACGTGTGTGCCGGGGTGCCGTGCGAGGTGGAGACGTAAACGTACTGGAGCGGGGCCCCCGGATGCAAATCCGGTTGCCCCGCTCCCGTTCGGTCGCTACGGCGAGGGTCAGACCTCGACGACGACCGGGAGGATCATCGGGCGGCGGCGGTAGCCGTCCGAGACCCACTTGCCCATCGTGCGGCGGATGAGCTGCTGGATCTGGTGCGGCTCGGCCACGCCGTCGGCCGCGGCGCGGGCGATGGCTTCCTCGATCTTGGGGATGACCGAGGAGAAAGCGGAGTCGTCGATGCCGGAGCCGCGGGCCTGGATGTTCGGGCCGGTGACGACCTTGCCGGTGGTGCTGTCCACCACGACGTAGACCGAGATGATGCCCTCGTCGCCGAGGATCCGGCGGTCCTTGAGCGAAGCCTCCGTGACGTCGCCGACCGAGAGGCCGTCCACGTACACGTAGCCGGCCTGGACCTTGCCGGAGATCCGGGCCTTGCCGTCGATCAGGTCGACGACCACGCCGTCCTCGGCGATGACGATGCGGTCCTTCGGGACGCCCGTCATGGCACCGAGCTCGGCGTTGGCGCGCAGGTGGCGCCACTCGCCGTGGACCGGCATCAGGTTCCGCGGCTTGCAGATGTTGTAGAAGTACAGCAGCTCGCCGGCCGAGGCGTGGCCCGAGACGTGCACCTTGGCGTTGCCCTTGTGGACGACGTTGGCGCCCCAGCGGGTCAGGCCGTTGATCACGCGGTAGACCGCGTTCTCGTTGCCCGGGATCAGCGACGACGCCAGGATCACGGTGTCGCCGGGGACGATCCGGATCTGGTGGTCGCGGTTGGCCATGCGGGACAGGGCGGCCATCGGCTCGCCCTGCGAACCCGTACAGACCAGCACGACCTCGTCGTCCGGGAGGTCGTCGAGAGTCTTGACGTCGACGACGAGACCGGCCGGGACCTTCAGGTAGCCGAGGTCACGGGCGATGCCCATGTTCCGGACCATCGAGCGGCCGACGAAGGCGACCCTGCGGTCGAACTCGTGAGCGGCGTCGAGGATCTGCTGGATGCGGTGCACGTGGCTGGCGAACGACGCCACGATGATCCGCTTCTGGGCACTCGCGAAAACTCCGCGAATGGCGTTGGAGATGTCGCGCTCGGGCGGGACGAAGCCCGGGACCTCGGCGTTCGTGGAGTCGGAGAGAAGGAGGTCGATGCCCTCTTCGCTCAGACGTGCGAAGGCGTGCAGGTCGGTGAGGCGGTTGTCCAGCGGGAGCTGGTCCATCTTGAAGTCGCCGGTGGCCACGACCAGGCCGGCGCCGGTGCGGATGGCCACGGCCAGGGCGTCCGGGATGGAGTGGTTGACCGCGATGAACTCGCAGTCGAAGGGGCCGAGGGCCTCGCGCTCGCCTTCCTTCACCTCGAGGGTGTAGGGGCGGATGCGGTGCTCCTGGAGCTTCGCCTCGATGAGGGCCAGCGTCAGCTTGGAGCCGATCAGCGGGATGTCCGCCTTCTCCCGGAGGAGGTAGGGGACGGCGCCGATGTGGTCCTCGTGGCCGTGCGTGAGGACGATGCCGTCGATGTCGTCGAGGCGGTCCCTGATGGACGTGAAGTCCGGCAGGATCAGGTCGATGCCCGGCTGCTCCTCCTCGGGGAAGAGGACGCCGCAGTCGACGATCAGCAGACGGCCGTCGTACTCGAAGACGGTCATGTTGCGGCCGATCTCGCCGAGACCACCCAGGGGGGTGACTCTGAGGCCGCCCTTGGGCAGCTTCGGCGGCGGACCGAGTTCCGGATGCGGATGGCTCAAAAGTGTCTCCTCACCACGCACGCCACGTACCCCGGAAGGCACGTGGCGCGCATGTCATTCGTGCACTTGCTGTTGTCTGTTCCGTATTCGATTGTTCGTGCGTATTCGGTTGTGAAGTCTGTTGTCAGAGCTGTACCCCGCCGGCGGCAAGGTCGATCTTGAGCTGGGCCGTCTCTTCGGCGGTCAGCTCGATCAGCGGGAGCCGCAGCGGGCCCGCGGGCAGACCCTGCAGGTTCAGCGCGCCCTTGGTGGTCATGACGCCCTGGGTGCGGAACATGCCGGTGAAGACCGGGAGCAGCTTCTGGTGGATCTCGGTCGCCTTCTGGACGTCTCCGCCCAGGTGGGCCTCCAGCATGGCGCGCAGGTCCGGGGTGACCACGTGGCCGACGACGGAGACGAAGCCGACCGCGCCGACCGACAGGAGCGGCAGGTTCAGCATGTCATCGCCCGAGTACCAGGCCAGGCCGCTCTGCGCGATGGCCCAGCTTGCCCGGCCGAGGTCGCCCTTGGCGTCCTTGTTGGCAACGATACGGGGGTGCTCGGCCAGTCGTACCAGGGTTTCGGTGTCGATCGGGACACCGCTGCGGCCGGGGATGTCGTAGAGCATGACCGGCAGCCCAGTGGCGTCGGCGATCGCCGTGAAGTGCCGGAAGAGGCCTTCCTGCGGCGGCTTGCTGTAGTACGGGGTGACGGCGAGCAGGCCGTGGGCCCCGGTGCGCTCGGCCTGGCGGGCCAGCTCGAGGGTGTGGCGGGTGTCGTTGGTGCCGATGCCGGCGACCACGTGGGCGCGGTCTCCGACGGCTTCGAGTACGGCTCGTACGAGGTCGTTTTTCTCCGCGTCGGTGGTGGTCGGCGACTCACCGGTGGTGCCGTTGATGATCAGGCCGTCGTTGCCTGCGTCCACCAGGTGGACGGCGAGCTGCTGCGCGCCGTCGAGGTCGAGTGCGCCATCCGCCGTAAACGGCGTGATCATGGCGGTGAGGACCCGCCCGAAGGGGGTCTGCGGAGTCGAGATCGGAGCCATGGGTAACACGCTACTCGCTGCCATGCTCGCGGTGTCCCCTCGGGGGACGTCAACAGGGTGTTGGACGCCGGCACTGCCTGCTCGGGGGTTCAAGCAGTGCCGGGTCCGTTTGATCAGCCTAGATGAAGTTTACGAAACGTCGCAATACGGACACTTGGGACTTAACGCCGTACATCTGTACGCCGTAGGTGTACCGGCCCTTACGGGGCAACGCGACCGTTGCCGTTGTAGGCGGCGTACGTCAGCGGCATGAGCTTCGCCCAGTGCTGCTCCATCTTCTCGCCGACCATCTCGATCTCCCGCTGCGGGAAGGACGGAACGGCTGCGAGCTCGTGCTGCGTGCGCAGACCGAGGAAGTGCATCAGCGAGCGCGCGTTGCAGGTGGCGTACATCGAGGAGAAAAGACCGACCGGCAGGACCGAACGGGCAACCTCCCGGGCCACGCCCGCCGCGAGCATCTCCTGGTAGGCCTCGTAGGCCCGCACGTAGGAGTCCTCCATGACGCGACCGGTCAGCTCCTGCTGCGCCCGGGTGCCCTCGACGAAGACGTACTTGCCCGGGCGGCCCTCCTGGACCAGCTTGCGCTCGGCGTCCGGGACGTAGAAGACCGGCTCGAGCTCCCTGTAGCGGCCCGATTCCTCGTTGTACGACCAGCCCACGCGGTGACGCATGAACTCGCGGAAGACGAAGATCGGGGCACTGATGAAGAAGGTCATGGAGTTGTGCTCGAACGGGCTGCCGTGGCGGTCGCGCATCAGGTAGTTGATGAGGCCCTTGGAACGCTCCGGGTCCTTCTGCAGCTCCTCCAGGGACTGCTCGCCGGCCGTGGAGACGCGAGCGGCCCACAGCACGTCGGAGTCGGCGGCGGAGTGCTTCACCAGCTCCACCGTCACGTCACTGCGGAAGCTGGGTTTCAGATCTGAAGCGGCGGTTTCGCTCACCGGGGGTCCTTCCAAACGTGCGTCCTGGGGCGCGCCCACTCTACGGCGCCCCTCGCGGGGCCCGTGCCGACGCACGCGGTGCACGGAGTGCGCGAGGGGCGTCGCACAGCTGACGCACCGCCATGAATTTTTCCTAATGTCCCGAAATCCGGCACGGATTGGACGGCTCGTACGTCCTCACTAGAAGAACCCGCATCCACCCACCCCGAGGAGATTCACCCTGATGTTCCTCCGGCGCGAACCCGTCCCGTTCGCCTTCGTCTCCGAGGCCGACCGTTTCCGAAGCAACGTCACTCCGCCGCCCCGCGAGCGGCTGGGCAGGACGCAGCTGGCCGCCCGTACCCTGGTCGGACTGACCGTGGTTGCGGGGCTCGCCGGCTCACTGCTCTTCGGTATGCCCGCGCTGCAGCCGAGCAAGGTGCCAGAGAAGTCGCAGCAGTCGGAGGCGTCCCAGGGGCGGTAGCCTCACGGGCACAGCCCAACCGAACGTGCATGTGAGTGAGGTCCAGCCGTGCCCCTGCCTTTCCTGACGGCCGACGGTGTATCCGATGCGGACGACGACGGCGACGAAATCCTGGCCCATGCCGACCAGGACCGCTGGCGTCGGCCCTACCGGCCCGGCCCCTGGCGCGTGGGCATCGGCGCGCTGCTGCTCCTGCTGTCCGCCTTCATGCTGCTGGCCACGATGATCGTCGCCTTCGCGGGCGGTTCGGGCGGGGCCGTCATCTGCCTGATCGCCGCCCTCGCAGTCGTCGGCTCGGCGGTGCAGACCCTGCGCGTCGGCGTATGGGTGAGCCCGGCGGGGCTGCGGCGGGTGGGGTTCTTCGTGACCCGCACCACCGCCTGGAGCGAGATCGGTGAGCTCCGTACGGTGCAGCAGCCGGTGCGCTGGCTCGGGCTGCCGAGGACCGTGCAGGGGCAGGCACTGACGATGTCGGCGCCGGACGGCGCGGAGCCGCCCGTGCTGCTGACCGACCACAACGCCGACTTCCTGTCGCGGACCGAGGCCTTCGACCGGGCCGCCGACACGGTGGGGGCGTGGGCCGACGAGTACCGGCCCGTGGCCGCCTGACCGGCCCGAACCGCCACCGGAAGCCCGTGCAGGGATCAGACCTGTACGGGCTTCTTGTCGTGCAGGGAGATCGCCCGCTGCATCGCCTTGCGCGCCCGTGGGGTGTCCCGGGCGTCGTGGTAGGCGACGGCGAGCCGGAACCAGCTGCGCCAGTCCCCCGGCGCGTCCTCGGTCTCGGCCTTGCGGCGCGCGAAGACCTCGTCGGCGGAATCCCGCAGGATCCTCCCGTACTTGTCCCGCTCCAGCTCGTCCACGGGCAGTCCGCCCTCGGCCTCCAGCTCGGTCGCGAGGAGGTTGGCCCGCGTGACGAACCGGGTGTTCTGCCAGAGGAACCAGACACCGATGACCGGCAGGATCAGCACGGCCACCCCGAAGGTGACGGTGAGCAGGGTGCCGTGCCGGATCAGCATCAGGCCCCGGCTGCCGACCAGGACGAAGTAGACCACCAGGACGGCGGCCGTGATGAAGTACGTGATCTTCGCGCGCATCGTGAAATCAGTCCGGTCAGCCCAGGTCGAGGAAGTGTTCCAGGCCGAAGGTGAGGCCCGGGGTCTGCGTCACTCGGCGCGCACCGAGCAGAATGCCCGGCATGAAGCTGCTGTGGTGCAGGGAATCGTGACGGATGGTCAGGGTCTCGCCCTCGCCGCCGAGGAGCACCTCCTGGTGGGCCAGCAGGCCGCGCAGGCGGATGGCGTGCACCGGGACGCCGTCGACGTCCGCGCCGCGCGCGCCGTCGAGGGCGGTGGCGGTGGCGTCGGGCTGGGCGCCGAGGCCGGCCTCGGCGCGGGCGGCCGCGATGAGCTGCGCCGTACGGGTCGCCGTGCCGGAGGGGGCGTCGACCTTGTTCGGGTGGTGCAGCTCGACGACCTCGACGGACTCGAAGTAGCGGGCTGCCCGGGCGGCGAACTTCATGGTGAGGACGGCACCGATGGAGAAGTTCGGGGCGATGAGCACACCGGTCTGCGGCGAGCCGGCGAGCCAGGTGTTCAGCTGGGCGAGGCGGTCCTCGGTCCAGCCGGTGGTACCGACCACTCCGTGGATGCCGTGGCGGATGAGGAAGTCCAGGTTCCCCATCACCGACGCCGGGGTGGTCAGCTCGACCGCGACCTGGGCGCCGGCCTCGGCCAGCGTCTCCAGCTTGTCGTCGCGGCCGAGCGCCGCGACCAGTTCCATGTCCTCGGCGGCCTCGACCGCCTTGACCGCCTCGGCGCCGATCCGGCCCTTGGCTCCGAGGACTGCCACGCGCAGCTTGCTCATCTTGCTTCCTTACTTGCCGTACGGAACTAGGCGACCGCTTCGTCGAGACGGGCGGCCTGCTTCTCCTTCAGCGGGCCGATCACCGCGAGCGAGGGCCGCTGGGCGAGTACATCCTGTGCGACCGAGCGGACGTCGTCCGGGGTCACGGCCGCGATCCGGGCCAGCATGTCGTCGACCGACATCTGGTCGCCCCAGCACAGCTCGCTCTTGCCGATGCGGTTCATGATCGCGCCGGTGTCCTCCAGGCCGAGGACGGTGGACCCGGAGAGCTGGCCGATGGCCCGCTTGATCTCGTCGTCGGCCAGTCCGTCGGTCGCGACCTTGTCGAGCTCGTCGCGGCAGATCCGGAGCACGTCGTGCACCTGGTTGGGGCGGCAGCCCGCGTACACGCCGAACAGGCCGGTGTCTGCGAAGCCCGAGGTGTACGAGTACACGCTGTAGGCGAGGCCGCGCTTCTCCCGGACCTCCTGGAAGAGGCGCGAGGACATGCCGCCGCCGAGGGCGGTGTTCAGTACGCCGAGCGCCCAGCGGCGTTCGTCGGTACGGGCGAGGCCCGGCATGCCGAGGACCACGTGGGCCTGCTCGGTCTTGCGGTTCACGAGCTCGACGCGGCCGGAGGTGCGGATGCGCTTGGTGCCGGTGCGCGGGCCGATCGGTTCGGCGTCGGTGCGGGTCAGCGCACCGGCCTTCTCGAAGGCGGCGCGGACCTGGCGGACGACCTTGTTGTGGTCGACGTTGCCGGCGGCGGCCACGACCAGGTGCGTCGGGTCGTAGTGCTTCTTGTAGAAGCGGCGGATCCGCTCGGCGCCCAGCGCGTTGATCGTATCGACGGTGCCGAGGACCGGGCGCCCCAGCGGGGTGTCCCCGTACATGGTCTCCGCGAACAGGTCGTGCACGACGTCGCCCGGGTCGTCCTCGGTCATCGCGATCTCTTCGAGGATGACCCCGCGCTCGGCGTCGACGTCCTCCTCGCGGATCAGCGAGCCGGTGAGCATGTCGCAGACCACGTCGATGGCCAGCGGCAGGTCGGTGTCGAGCACCCGGGCGTAGTAGCAGGTGTACTCCTTCGCCGTGAAGGCGTTCATCTCTCCGCCGACCGCGTCGATCGCGGAGGAGATGTCGAGGGCACTGCGCTTGTGGGTGCCCTTGAAGAGGAGGTGCTCCAGGTAGTGCGTGGCGCCGTTCAGCGTGGGCGTCTCGTCACGGGAGCCGACGTGCGCCCAGATGCCGAAGGTGGCGGAGCGGACGGAGGGCAGCGTCTCGGTGACGATGCGCAGCCCGCCGGGCAGGACCGTGCGCCGGACGGTGCCGATGCCGTTGCTGCCCTTGAGGAGGGTTTGGGTACGGGCGACGGCCCGCCCCTCCGAAGAGGGGCGGGCCGTCACACGGGAACTACGCGACATCACTTGTCGGAGTCGTCCTTGTCAGCGTCGTCACCGGCGGTCTCGCCGTCGATCACGGGGACCAGCGAGAGCTTGCCGCGCTGGTCGATCTCGGCGATCTCGACCTGGACCTTGGTACCGACTGCGAGCACGTCCTCGACGTTCTCCACGCGCTTGCCACCGGCGAGCTTGCGGATCTGCGAGATGTGCAGCAGGCCGTCCTTGCCGGGCATGAGGGAGACGAAGGCACCGAAGGTGGTGGTCTTGACGACCGTACCCAGGTAGCGCTCGCCGACCTCGGGCATGGTCGGGTTGGCGATCGAGTTGATCGTGGCACGGGCGGCCTCGGCGGCCGGACCGTCGGAGGCACCGATGTAGATGGTGCCGTCGTCCTCGATCGTGATCTCGGCGCCGGTGTCCTCCTGGATCTGGTTGATCATCTTGCCCTTGGGCCCGATGACCTCACCGATCTTGTCCACCGGGATCTTGACGGTGATGATCCGCGGGGCGAAGGGGGACATGGCGTCCGGCGTGTCGATCGCTTCCATCATCACGTCGAGGATGTGGAGGCGGGCGTCGCGGGCCTGCTTGAGGGCCGCGGCCAGGACGGAGGCCGGGATGCCGTCCAGCTTGGTGTCCAGCTGGAGGGCGGTGACGAACTCCTTGGTGCCGGCGACCTTGAAGTCCATGTCGCCGAAGGCGTCCTCCGCACCGAGGATGTCGGTGAGGGCGACGTAGTGCGTCTTGCCGTCGATCTCCTGGGAGATCAGGCCCATGGCGATACCGGCGACGGGGGCCTTGAGGGGCACACCGGCGTTCAGCAGCGACATGGTGGAGGCGCAGACCGAGCCCATGGACGTCGAACCGTTGGAGCCGAGGGCCTCGGACACCTGACGGATCGCGTAGGGGAACTCCTCGCGGGTCGGGAGGACCGGCACGATCGCGCGCTCGGCGAGCGCGCCGTGGCCGATCTCGCGGCGCTTCGGCGAACCGACGCGGCCGGTCTCGCCGACCGAGTACGGCGGGAAGTTGTAGTTGTGCATGTAGCGCTTGCGGGTCACCGGGGAGAGGGTGTCCAGCTGCTGCTCCATGCGGAGCATGTTGAGGGTGGTGACGCCCAGGATCTGGGTCTCGCCACGCTCGAACAGCGCCGAGCCGTGCACGCGCGGGATGGCCTCGACCTCGGCGGCGAGGGTACGGATGTCCGTGATCCCGCGGCCGTCGATGCGGACCTTGTCCTTGATGACGCGCTCGCGCACCAGGGCCTTGGTCAGGCTGCGGTAGGCGGCGGAGATCTCCTTCTCGCGGCCTTCGAAGGCCGGGAGGAGCTTCTCGGCGGCGATCTCCTTGACGCGGTCCAGCTCGGCCTCGCGGTCCTGCTTGCCCGCGATGGTCAGCGCCTGGGAGAGCTCGCCCTTGACGGCGGCCGCGAGGGCCTCGTACACGTCGTCCTGGTAGTCCAGGAAGACCGGGAACTCGCCCTCGGGCTTGGCGGCCTTGGCGGCCAGGTCCGACTGGGCCTTGCAGAGGACCTTGATGAAGGGCTTCGCGGCGTCGAGACCGGCGGCCACGACCTCCTCGGTCGGCGCCTCGGCGCCGCCCTTGACGAGGGCGATGGTCTTCTCGGTGGCCTCGGCCTCGACCATCATGATCGCGACGTCGCCGTCCTCCAGGACGCGACCCGCGACGACCATGTCGAAGACGGCGTCCTCGAGCTCGGTGTGCGTCGGGAACGCGACCCACTGGCCGCGGATCAGCGCGACGCGGACGCCGCCGATCGGGCCGGAGAAGGGCAGACCGGCCAGCTGCGTGGACGCGGAGGCGGCGTTGATCGCCACGACGTCGTACAGGTGGTCGGGGTTGAGCGCCATGATCGTGGCGACGACCTGGATCTCGTTGCGCAGGCCCTTCTTGAAGGACGGGCGCAGCGGGCGGTCGATCAGGCGGCAGGTGAGGATCGCGTCCTCGGAGGGGCGGCCCTCACGGCGGAAGAAGGAGCCGGGGATCTTGCCGGCCGCGTACTGCCGCTCCTCGACGTCCACCGTCAGGGGGAAGAAGTCGAGCTGGTCCTTGGGCTTCTTCGACGCGGTGGTGGCGGACAGCACCATCGTGTCGTCGTCCAGGTAGGCAACGGCGGAGCCGGCGGCCTGGCGGGCCAGACGGCCCGTCTCGAAGCGGATGGTGCGGGTGCCGAAGGAACCGTTGTCAATGACGGCCTCGGCGTAGTGGGTCTCGTTCTCCACTAGCGTTTTCTCCATTTTCGTCGTCTCCGTCCGTCGCCCGTGTGGCGGTGGACGGTTGCGGAGAAGCGCTCCTGGCGTGCGGGCCGGTCTTCGATCGAAGCACCCGGTTCGTTGCCCCCTGGGGGCATTCCGGGTGCCACTACCGAGGACCGGCGGCGTGGGAGGGCGCTCCTCCTCTTCAGTTGTGCACGTCTCGTCGTCGGACGTACACGTGCGTCCGTTCCAGACTACAAAGGGTCCGGTCCGTCCCGCACGTACAGCAAAGGGAGCGGCCCCCGGATGTGGGAACCGCTCCCTTCACACGTCTTACTTGGCGCCGGCCGCACCGCGGCGGATGCCGAGGCGCTCGACCAGCGTACGGAAGCGCTGGATGTCCTTCTTGGCCAGGTACTGCAGCAGGCGGCGACGCTGGCCGACCAGGATCAGCAGACCACGACGGGAGTGGTGGTCGTGCTTGTGCGTCTTGAGGTGCTCGGTCAGGTCCGAGATGCGGCGGGAGAGCATCGCAACCTGGACCTCGGGGGAGCCGGTGTCGCCCTCCTTGGCACCGAACTCGGTGATGATCTGCTTCTTCGTAGCGGCGTCGAGCGGCACGCGTACTCCTCGTTTTAGGTCTTCGTTGCCACCGAGTGCCCCAGGTCTGAGTCTCTGGGGAGCTTCCGTTACTCGGGAGGCGGGGTCCGCTGAGCGCAGTCCACAGACCCTCTTGGCGAGGAATCCGGGGGACGCGTACACAAACGGCCGTCACACAGCGTACCAGGCTGCCGCTCCGTCGCGTCTCAGCTGGTGAGAGCCCTGGCGCGGGCGTATACGTCCAGAACGGCCAGGGTGAGCGGCACCAGGCCGAGCAGGACCGCCGCCTCGGTGAGGTCGAGCAGCCTTCCCCAGAAGGGTGACAGGCCCTTGCGGGGGATGACAAGCGCAATTCCCGCGAGGAGGGCCGCGCCGGCCGCGACGGCGGCCGTCAGCCAGATCGTACGGAGGTCCAGGCCGCTGCGGTCGTTCTCCAGGAGGAGGGCCTCGAGCAGGCCGGTCGGCGGGTGCAGGGACAGGCCCAGGATCAGCAGCGCGATGGCCGCGAGGCCCGCGGCCAGGGCGCAGACCACCTGGGAGGTGTACCGGAAGAGGCGGGCGCGCAGCAGCATGGCGAGGCCGGCGGTCAGCGCCAGCAGGCGGGCCCAGGTGTTGTCGGAGAAACCGAGGACGGCGGCGGCTGCGACGGTGACCGCGGCGCAGCCGCCGACCAGGCCGAGGAGCATCTCGTGGCCGCGGCGGGCCTGGGCGGCGATGGCCTCGGCGTCGAGCGGGGCGGCTGCCGGATCGTTGTGGTCGGAGCCGGAGTGCTCTCCGTAGGGCTCGGTCTCGTACCGGTCGGGGGTCCCTGCGTAGTCGACGTACTCGTCCGTGGCGCTCTGCGGGGCGGCGTAGCCGATGGGCAGGCGGGCGAAGCGGGCGGAGAGGCCGGGGAGGAAGGCGACGAGGCCGATGGCCACGGGGGCGCAGACGGCGGCGGTGTAGGTGGCGGAGGCCTCGGCGGCGATGGCCACGAAGGTGGCGATCGTTCCGGTGGCGGCGACGAAGGTGGCCGCGACGAAGGGGGCGTCACCGCTGGGAGTGAGCGCGACCAGGGCGACGGAGGCGATCAGGGCGCAGACGCAGCCGAGCAGGAACTGGAGGCGGCCGGGGCCGTGACCGAGGGCCGGTCCGACGATCCCGGAGCCGGCGATCATCAGGTGCGGGAGGGCGCCGAGGCCGAGCGCGACGGCGGAGAGGCGGTCGCGGTAGACACGGGCGCGCACCCCGGCGACGGCGGTGAGCAGGACGCCGACGGCGCCCGCGATGACACCGGGCAGACCGTGCATGTCGTGGCGCAGCGGGTCGGCGTACCAGAGGACGAAGCCGAGCATGACGAGCAGCAGCGCGGCGCCGGCCAGGCCCGCGCCGCGCAGCATGTCGTCGCTCCAGCGGTGCCGGTCGCGGACGACGGCGGAGGCCACGGCGTCGGAGACGTCGTCGAACACGGCGGGCGGGAGGGACTCGGCGAAGGGGCGCAGGCTCAGCACCTCACCGTCGAGGACCTGCTGGCCGGCGAGGGTGCGGGCGCCGTCGAGGACGGTGCCGGAGCGTCGTACGAGGTGGAAGCCGGTCGGGGCGCCGACGGGCTGGGTCTGGCCGGTGAGGCGCAGCAGCTCGGGGTAGACGTCGGCGACGGCGATGTCCTCGGGGAGGGCGACGTCGATGCGGCTGTCGGGGGCCACGACGGTGACCCTGCAGAAACCCGTCGTGCCGGCCGTACTCACCTGTGTGACCCCCCAATTCGGCGCCCGCACCGGCGGACGATTCGCGGATGCGCATGCTGCGCGCGTCACCCTACCGGGCTTATGAGCGACTGTCGGCAAGTAGGATCACCGTCGCGTGGGGGATACCCCCTTCGCGCCCGGGACTTGGGGGCGCCGGTTGCGACGTCCCGTCCGTTTTCGAGGGATTGATGCTCCGGTGAGCCAGATCGTCGTCAAACGCCCGCCGCGGTCCCTGCCGCCGGAGGTTCCGGCGGAGGAGCTGCGACTGGAGGCTCCGCCCGAACTTCCGCGCGGGCAGCAGGAGGGCATGCTGATGCAGCTCCTGCCGATGCTCGGCATGGGTTCCTCCGTCGTCTTCTTCTTCATGCCGGGCGCGGCTCCGTTCATGCGCATCATGGGTGTGCTGATGCTGGTGTCGACGGTGGCCATGGTGGTCGCGCAGCTGGTGCGCCACCGGCGTGGTACGCAGGGGCAAATGGCCGATGTGCGCCGGGACTACCTCAAGTACCTCGCGCAGACGCGTCGCCAGGTACGCAGGACCGCGCGGGCGCAGCGGGACGCGCAGCTGTATCTGCACCCGGCCCCGGAGCAGTTGTGGTCGGTGGTGGCGGAGGGTTCGCGGCTGTGGGAGCGGCGGGTCGGCGACCAGGACTTCGGGCAGGCGCGGCTGGGGCTGGGCGTGCAGCGCCTGGCGACGCCGCTGGTGGCGCCGGAGACCGCGCCGGTGGACGAGCTGGAGCCGCTGACCGCGGGCGCGATGCAGCGGTTCCTGAAGGTGCACTCCTCGCTGGACGGGCTGCCGGTGGCGCTGTCGATCCGGGCGTTCTACCACGTCACGGTGTCCGGGGAGCCGGATTCGGCGCGCAGTACCGCCCGGGCGATGGTGGCGCAGCTGGCGACGCTGCACTCCCCCGAGGACCTGGTGGTGGCCGTGGTGGCCGCGCCGGGTGCGGTGCCCTCGTGGGACTGGACGAAGTGGCTGCCGCACACGCAGGTCCCGGGTCAGGTCGACGGGGCGGGTACGAAGCGCCTGTTCGGCGATGACCTCGCCGAGCTGGAGGGGCTGCTGGCGAACCGGCTGGAGGGGCGGCCGCGGTTCAGCCGGGAGGTGTCCCCGGTGCTGGACCAGCCTCACCTGGTGGTCGTGCTGGACGGTGGCATGGTGCCGCCGGACTCGGTGTTCGCGGCCGCCGAGGGTTTGCAGGGCGTCACGATCGTGGAGGTGGTCGCGGGCGAGCTGGACGAGCCGCGCGGCGGGCTGTCGGTCGTGGTGCGGCCGGGCCGGCTGCGTCTGGAATCGGGCGCGGGCGTCGCGTACGAGGGCGTCCCGGACGCGTTGTCGCTGCCCGCGGCGGAGGCGCTGGCCCGGCAGTTGGCGCCGATGCGCACCGGCGGCGGGGACGACGACGAGCCGCTGCTGGCCAATCTGGACTTCACCGACCTGCTGAACCTGGGCGACGCCGCCGCGGTGGACGTCGCGCGGACCTGGCGGCCGAGGTCGGCCGGTGAGCGGCTGCGCGTGCCGATCGGTGTGGGCGAGGACGGCGCGCCGGTCATGCTGGACCTGAAGGAGGCCGCGCAGGAGGGCATGGGCCCGCACGGTCTGTGCGTGGGTGCGACCGGTTCCGGCAAGTCGGAGCTGCTGCGCACGCTGGTGCTGGGGCTGGCGGTGACGCACACCTCGGAGACCCTGAACTTCGTACTCGCCGACTTCAAGGGCGGTGCGACCTTCACGGGCATGGGGCAGATGCCGCACGTCGCGGCGGTCATCACCAACCTGGCGGACGACCTCACGCTCGTGGACCGCATGGGCGACTCGATCCGCGGTGAGCTGCAGCGCCGTCAGGAGCTGCTGCGTTCGGCCGGCAACTACGCGAACATCCACGACTACGAGAAGGCCCGCGCGGCCGGTGCCCCGCTGGAGCCGCTGGCCTCGCTGGTGCTGGTCATCGACGAGTTCAGCGAGCTGCTGACGGCGAAGCCCGACTTCATCGACATGTTCATCCAGATCGGCCGCATCGGCCGATCGCTGGGTGTGCACCTGCTGCTGGCCTCGCAGCGCCTGGAGGAGGGCAAGCTGCGCGGGCTGGACACGTACCTGTCGTACCGGATCGGTCTGCGGACCTTCTCGGCGGCGGAGTCGCGTACCGCGATCGGTGTGCCGGACGCCTACCACCTGCCGTCGGTGCCCGGTTCGGGCTATCTGAAGTTCGGCACGGACGAGATGACCCGCTTCAAGGCGGCGTACGTCTCGGGCACCTACCGCTCGGGCGGGCCGGACCTGTCGGTGGGACAGTTCCCGGTGGAGCGGCGGCCCGCGCTGTTCACGGCGGCCGCGGTGCCGGTGGTGTACGCGGCTCCGGACCCGGCGTACCTGGCGGAGCAGTCGGCGCGCGGGGACGATGCGCTCGCGGACACGGTGCTGGACGTGATCGTGAGCCGGCTGGAGGGTCAGGGGGTGCCGGCGCACCAGGTGTGGCTGCCGCCGCTGGACCAGGCTCCGCCGCTGGACCAGCTGCTGCCGGCGCTGGCGCCGAGCGCGGAGCGCGGTCTGCACGCGGACGGGTACACGCGGCCCGGCGGGCTCGTCGTGCCGCTCGGCCTCATCGACAAGCCGTTCGAGCAGCGGCGCGAGGTGCTGTACCGGGACTTCTCGGGTGCGGCGGGCCACCTGATGGTGGTCGGCGGGCCCCAGTCGGGCAAGTCGACGCTGATGCGGACGCTGATCTCCTCGTTCGCCCTCACGCACACCCCGCGCGAGGTGCAGTTCTACGGGCTGGACTTCGGTGGCGGCAGTCTGTCGTCGGTCGCCGAGCTGCCGCACGTGGGCGGGATCGCCTCGCGCCTGGACCCGGAACGGGTCCGGCGCACGGTCGCGGAGGTGGGGGGCATCCTCAACCGCCGCGAGGAGTTCTTCCGCTCGAACAACATCGACTCGATCGGTACCTACCGGCGCCGGCGGGCGGCCGGTGACCTGCCGGGCGAGCCGTGGGGCGACGTGTTCCTGATCGTCGACGGCTGGGGCAACTTCCGGGGCGAGTACGACGGCCTGGAGCAGATCGTCACGGACATCGCCTCCCGCGGTCTGGGCTACGGCATCCACGTGGTGATCACCGCGGCCCGCTACATGGAGGTGCGGGCCGCGCTCAAGGACCAGATGCTCAGCCGGCTGGAGCTGCGGCTCGGCGACACCATGGACTCCGAGTTCGACCGCAAGGTCGCGGCGAACGTCCCCACGGGGATGCCGGGACGCGGCCAGGTGCCGGAGAGGCTGCACTTCCTGGGCGCGCTGCCGCGGATCGACGGCTCGCACGAGGCGGGCGACCTGTCCGAGGCCACGGCGGCCTTCGTGGAGTCCGTGAAGCAGAACTGGACGGGGCCGGCGGCTCCCGGCGTACGGCTGCTGCCGCGGCTGCTGCGCTCCGACCAGCTGCCCAAGGGCGGGGAGTACCCGGGCCGCGGGATCGCGATCGGCATCGACGAGACCGATCTGGAGCCGGTGTTCATCGACTTCGAGTCCGACCCCTTCCTCCTCGTCTTCGGCGAGAGCGAATCGGGCAAGACGAACCTGCTGCGGCTCATCGCCAAGCAGATCGCGGAGCGCTACACACCGGACCAGGCGCGCCTGGTGGTGGGCGACTACCGGCGCGGCCTGCTCGGGGCGCTGCCGGAGGAGCACCTGCTGGAGTACGCGCCGATGGTGAGTTCCCTGCAGATGCACATGGAGGCACTGGGCGGGGTGTTCTCGCGGCGCCAGCCGCCGGACGACGTCACGCCGCAGCAGCTGCGGGACCGCAGCTGGTGGACGGGCCCGGACGTGTTCATCATCATCGACGACTACGACCTGGTGTCGACCAGCCAGGGCAATCCGCTGGGGCCGCTGGTGGAGTACCTGCCCTTCGCCCGGGACACGGGTGTCCGCTTCATCATCGCGCGCAACTCTGCGGGTGCCTCGCGCTCGCTGTACGAGCCGTTCATGCAGCGGTTCAAGGAGCTCGGCGCTCAGGGCATCGTGCTGTCCGGCGACCCCTCCGAGGGCGATCTGGTCGGCAACGTGCGGCCGCGCCCGATGCCTCCGGGCCGGGCCTACTTCGCCTCCCGCAAGCGCGGTACGTCGCTGGTCCAGCTCGGCCGGATGCCGGGCGGCATGTGATCCCCTCCCCCGGGGCCGGCGGCGCCGCCCGGCTCCGGGGGATCGGGTGGAAAGCCGTCCCGGCCGTCGCCGCAGCCCCGATAATCGGTGGTGAAGACCGCGCCACCGAGGGAAAGGCCGCCCATGGGCACCCAGCAGGAGAAGGACGAGCTGTACGCGCTCGACATCAGCGGTGTGGAGTGGGAAGGGCCGCCCGGGACCAGCCCGGACGAGGAGCGGGTCGAGATCGCCCGGCTCCCCGAGGGCGCGGTGGCCATGCGGTCCTCGCTCGACCGGGACACGGTGCTGCGCTACACCGCGGCCGAGTGGGAGGCGTTCGTACTCGGGGCCAGGGACGGCGAGTTCGACCTCGACCGGCACGAGCCCTGAACGGGCCGGAGCACACGCCGAAGGGGCGCGCCCGGTGCGGGCGCGCCCCTTCGGCGTGTGCGGACCTGCGTGGTGTCCCCGGTCTCAGTAGGCCTCGGTGAACAGGCGCGAGGCCTTGATGTCGGTGGCGCGGTAGTCGCCCTTGCCGCGCTCGATGAGCTTGGCCATCTTCTCCAGCTCGGCGTTCATCACGTCGGCCTTGGCCTTGTACTTGGTCTGGAGGTTGACGTACTCGGTGTGCGCCTCACCGTCCCAGGTGTCCGTGACGACCTTCAGGGCCTGCTCCATATCGGCAAGGTCCTTGAGGATGTTCCTGGAGACGATGCGGATGCGGTCCGCCATCTGCTGAACGGTCTCGTACCGTACCCGGGTGTGCCCGTCGTTGTTGCCCGACATGTTCTCTCCTTACTCGCTGCGGCCGGCTGGAATGGCGGCGCGTTGTCAGACGTGCTCGAGGCCCGAGCGGGGGGTGGTGGCGGCGGGGGTCGGCTGGACCGCCTTGAAGGCGTCGAACACCTCTTGGTCCTGGGCGTTGCTGAGGTTCTTGGTCTGCGCGACCGCGTTGTACAGGACCCCGAGCAGCCGGCGGATCTCGTCGTGGCTGTCGTTGAGGGTCAGCTGGGCGGCACTGAAGCCGCCGGCACCCACACCGGTCCAGCCGGCGCTCACGGTGGCGAGGATGTCGGCCAGCTCGCGAGCCTGCTTGGTGACGGCGTCGGCCGTCGTCTCGATCTTGTTCTTCGCCTGGACGACCGGATCGTCTGCAAGTCCGAAGGTGTTCGTGCTCATCGAAGCTCCTCACTTCTCAAATCGCCGGCAGAACCGGCGGATTGCGTGGCGGAGCGGATGGACGTGCCGGCGCGGTCGTGAGCCGCGCGACCCGGGTCGCCCCCCTCCGCTTCACGCGATCCCCCGATCACACTCGTGAAGCCTGGTGTCACTCTAGCCAGTTCACTGCAGGGCCCCAACACTGGCGGGACGCTTCCGTTGATGAACTGTGACCGTTCACTGCAAACGGCCCCGACGGTTGCGGGAGTCCCGAACGACCGTCGCCGTACCCGCGATGACGGCGATCAGGACCGCGCCGATGCCGAGAGCGTACGTGCCGAACCTCTCCTCGCGCTCCTGGGCGGTCTCGGTGAGGTGCAGGGCCGCCGCCTCGGGTGCGGCCGCCGGGGGCGGGCCGGGGTCGGGGACCGGGGCCCTGGGGGCCTGCTGGTCGTGGGTGAGTGCCCGCACCGGGTCGACGACACCCCAACCGACGTAGTCGTCACGCCCGTTGACGGCACGTTCGGCCGTGTTCTGGATCTGCCAGACGATCTGCTGCGCGGACCAGTCACCGTGCTCGGCGCGCAGCAGGGCGGCGACGCCGGCGACGTACGGCGCGGAGAAGCTGGTGCCGTTGTCGATGCACTGGCCGAAGCCCGGGACGGTGGAGACCATGTCGACGCCGGGCGCCGCGACCCCGATGAAGTCGCCGGGCTGGGAGAACACGGCCCGCTCGTTGTTGCGGTCCGAGGCGCCCACGGCGAGCACTCCGGGGAAGGCCGCCGGGTAGGTCTTGCGCTTCTCGCCGCTCGTGCCGTCGTTGCCCGCCGAGGCCACCACCACGATGTTGGCGGCGAGGGCCTTCTGGACGGACTTGCCGAGCTCGGAGTCGGCGGTCAGCTGTGCGTCGGTGTCCTGGGAAATGTTGATCACCTGGGCGCCCTTGGCCACCGCGTGGTCGATGGCCTGGCTCAGGGACAGGGCGTTGCCCTTGCCCTGCCCGTCGTTCTGCCGGATCGGGATGATCGT
Source organism: Streptomyces sp. NBC_01232 (assembly GCF_035989885.1). Classification (GTDB taxonomy): domain Bacteria; phylum Actinomycetota; class Actinomycetes; order Streptomycetales; family Streptomycetaceae; genus Streptomyces. The sequence continues at coordinate 5,983,930 of NZ_CP108518.1, read as the reverse complement.
GGCGTCGGGGGCCAGGCCGACGAAGCCGGTGCCCTCCTGGGGGCGCGCCGCGATCAGCCCGGCGACCTTGGTGCCGTGGCCGACGGTGTCGATCGTGCCGTCGCCGCCCTTGGGGTCGACGAAGTCCTTGCCGGCTCCCGTGTCGATGGCCGCGCTGAGCTGCGGGTTCGCCCGGTCCACGCCGGTGTCGATGACGGCGACGCGGATGCTCCTGCCGTTCTTGTCCTTGCCCCTGGTCTGCGCCCAGAGCTCGTCGAGGAGCAGCCGCTGGAGGGCCCAGGGGCGGTCCGCGATCTGCTTCTTCATCGGGAAGGTGCACTCCCCCGCGCCGTCGAGGCTCAGCTCGTCCGGGGCGTGCCGGTACGGGGTCTGCGCGTACGGGCTCCGCGGCGCGCCTGCTTCGGCCGCGGCGGCCGCTCCCGCGCCGCCGAACGCCAGGGCGAGGCCGGCGGCGAGAGCTGCGGCCAGGGGCGTCCGCCCGGGCGCGTGGGTCCGGATCATCGGCGGCGTCCTCACGAACCCTGCGGCTGACGGGCGGAGTTGGTGTCCAGGCGCGGCCCCTTGGAGAGGAACTCCGACCACGCGATCGGCACCATGGCCGGGTTGACGCCGCCGTAGCCGAGCCGGACCTGCGCCTGGCTGGCCTCGGGCCGCGCGTCCGCACCGGCCTTCGACTGGTCGGGGGCGCCGATCTTCGACTGCTCGGCGTCGCTGTCGCCGTTGGCCTGGACGGCGTACCGCAGGCCGGTGTCGGTGACCAGGAAGAGGGAGCCGCCGGCCGTGGTCTGCTTGCCCTGGACCTGGGTGTAGAGCAGGCCCGATCCCGGGGTGACGTACGCGCTCGTGCCGCTGGCGGTGATGTCGACGGGGAAGCCGGTACCCGCCCAGGTGCTCAGGGTCTGGTTGCCCTGGCCGTCGACCGAGCGAAGGACGCTGCACACGGTGTCGCGGTCGTCGGCCCCGTCAGTGCGTGTGCCGGCGGGCGGGGTCGTCCGGTTGATCCGTTCGGTTCTCTTCTGCGGCCACTTCACCGCGCTCGCGAACGGGGAGGCGTCGGGGTTGAGCGACTGGAGGTCGATCTCGCGGGCCTTGCCGTGCATGTTGAGGCCGTCCGTCGCGGGCGCCGAGATCAGCAGCCAGGCGACGAAGTCGGAGACCGGCGCCACCTTCCCGGGCAGCACCACGTAGTGCTGTGCGCCGGAGCCGGTCTGCGCCGTGAGCACCATCCCGACCTTGTTGTCGGCGGTGGTCAGCCCGCCCACCCCGGCGTCGGCGCCGACCTTGCCGGGGAGCGGCGGGAAGGACAGGTCGTCGCCGGAGTTGAGGGTCCCCAGCCATTCCGGGGAGACCGGCTGGGGCGTGGCGCCGGTGCCGACCATCGCATTGGTCATCGTCCCGGCCTCCGGGGTGCCCTCCGGGAACCTGTACTTCGTCCCGGCCGCGTCGACCAGGTAGCGCTCCTGGCCCGTGCCGGTGCTCTGCACGTACAGCGCCTGGGTGTCGGTGAGCCTGCGGGCGTCGTCCGTCCTGGCCGCCTCGCGGTCGGCGAGGACGAAGGTGGCGGTCTGCACGCCGCGGCCGTTGCCGCCCGGCTGCTGGCAGACGGCCCAGCGCTTGGCCCTGCCCGCGTCGTCCTTGGAGGGGAGCCGGTCGGGGGCGTACGGGATGCCGATGATGGGGCCGCGCGGCGGCCTGCCCGCGTCGAGGACCTTGTCCTCGACCTGGATCACCTTGAACTTCTTGGGATCCAGCAGGAGTCGGGCGGAGGCGAGGTTCAGCACGGGGTGCAGCCGGGTCTGGTCCTTGCCGCCCACCTTCGTCGTCAGGACCACGTAGCGGGTCGTCGAGTCCTTGCCGACGATGACCCGGGTCCCCGGTTCCGCCCAGCCCTTGGGCGCGGTCGGCTTGAACATGCCCCAGGCGCCGAATCCGGCGAGCACCAGGGCCCCCGCGATCAGCCCGGGAAGGACGGCGCGCAGCGGGCGCGGAGCGCCCTCCTCGGTACCGGTGGCGGACGGCTGGAGGAACGCGGCCACCGTGCGCCGCTTCGCAAAGGTGTACGCGTTGAGCTCATCACGTCGTGATGCCATGACCGCCTGCTTCTCCCCGCACGGCCCGGCCGGTGAGTACGGTCCCCGGGCCTCGATTGTCGGACCGGGCACCTACTATGCCTCTTGACGGACGGTATGCAGGGGCCGGGTAGGGTGAGGCTGCCGCTCAGCCCCTTCCCCACCGGGTCAATCAGGGCTTGTTGAGGTGTATTGGGGAGGTTCCGGCGGGCGTGCGGCAGGTGTCGCGCAGCACCGGGACGCATGGGGTCGGGCCCCGGGAAGGGGAAGTGCGCGAGTGATGGCCACCGCGGCGGAACAGCACACCGGTGTGCCCGCACCGGCGCGCGGCGGGGTGACGCCGCATCCGAAGTCGAGCCCCGGGCGTTTCGGTCCGTTCCGACTGCAACAGCTCGTGCTGCTCCAAGTCGCCGCGGCCGCACTGCTGGTGGCCTGGGTGGTCGAACCGCTGCTGCTGGTTCCCGCCGGTGTCCTCGCGCTCGTCCTCGTGGTGCTCGCCGTCGTACGCCGCCACCAGCGCTCCCTGCCGGAGTGGATCGCCGGCGCGCTCGCGCTGCGTGCCCGCCGGCGCCGGGCCGCTTCCTTCGCCGTTCCCGCCGGTACCGAGCCGGGGCTCGCCCCGCTGGTCGAGGCCGATCCGGCGCTGCGCACCCTCACCTTCAGCGACCGTGACCGGCGTCCGGTCGGGATGATCGGTGACGGGACCTTCCTGACCACGGTCGTCCAGGTGGACACGGACGCCACCGCGCTGCGGCCCGACCGGGCCGCGCGCCCGCTGCCGTTGGCCGTCGTACGGGACATCCTCGAGGTGGACGGCATCCGGCTGGAGTCCGCGCAGCTCGTGCAGCACACCCAGCCGGCGCCCGCCCCGCACCTTCCCGCCCGGTCGATGGCGACGCGCAACTACGCGCCGCTGCAGGCCCGCACGGGCACCCCGGCGGTCCGACTGACGTGGATCGCGCTCAAGCTCGACCCGGAACTGTGCCCGGAGGCGGTCACCGCACGCGGTGGCGGGCTGGCCGGTGCGCAGCGGTGCCTGGTGCGTGCGGCCGACCAGCTGGCGAGCCGGCTGGCCGGGGCCGGCTTCACGGCCACCGTGCTGACCGAGCAGGAGCTCACGGCCGCGCTCGCCACGTCCTCGTGCGCCAACCCGATGGCGATCACCCAGGCCGGGCGCTCGACCAGCACCGGGCGCCGGACCGAGGAGACCCCGCGGACCTGGCGCTGCGACGACCGGCGCCACACGACGTACTGGATAGGCCGTTGGCCCCAGCTGGGCGGCGCCGGGGCGGCGGCGCTGCCGCAGTTCGTGGCGCTGCTGACCTCGCTGCCCGCGCTCGCGACGAACTTCAGTCTGACGATGGCCCCGGCGGAGCGTCAGGGTGTCACGCTGACCGGACACGTACGGGTGACGGGGCGCAGCGACGAGGAACTCGTGTCGGCACGGCGTGAGTTGGAGAGGACGGCACGGGGTGTGAAGACCGGGCTGGTCCGGCTCGACCGTGAACAGGTGCCGGGACTGCTGGCTTCGCTGCCGCTGGGAGGGGCGCGATGAGGGGCGGTTTCGGGCTGGTCGGCCCGCGCCGGGAGCGGCACGTGGTTCCCGCCGCGGACCTGGACCTGCTGGCGCTGCCCGTCGGGGACGACGGCGTCGTCATAGGCGTGGACGCCGAGGGACGGTCGGCGGTGCTCGGCATCAACCGGCCGACACCGTACGAGGTGACGCTGATCGGCGGCCTGTGGACGGCCCAGGTACTGGCGCTGCGCACGGCGGCCACGGGTGCGCGCGTGGCGGTGGAGACCGGGCGCGGGCAGGTGTGGTCCGGGCTGGCCCAGGCCGCGGGCGGCGGGCAGCAGTGCGTGACCCTGCACGAGGTGGGCCGGATCCCGCCGCAGGGCGCTTCGGCGGGCAGCCCGGTGCTGGTGATCCGCGACTGCGGGATGCGGCCGCCGCGCGGGCGCGTGGTGGCCGGGCCGTGGCAGTCGGTGCTGACCCTGCTGCCGTACCTGAGCCCGACGGCGCCGCGGTTGTTGCAGCAGGCGTCGCTGGTGGGAGTGCAGCGCGTGTCCCCGGACGAGGCGCAGCAGATCGGCCGCCTGATGCGGCTCCCCCGGCAGGCGGTGGATTCACTGCCGACGCTGGGCGACGGGGTGACCCTGTGGTGCACGCCGCGGGACCGGCAGTTCGTGATGACCCAGGGGACGGACGCCGAGACGGGCCTGCTGGGCGGGCCCCGGCGCATCGACTGACCCGGTGGCCCCCTGAGGGGGGCGGACAGTGTTGCAGAGGCGCGATTAGGCTGGTGTCCGGGCGCGGCGAGGTGGGCGCCGGACCAGTGTTCGACAGATCAGGAGGACCAGTGAGCGGCGATCGGAACGAGAGGCGCGGCGGGACGTGGGACGTCCCGACGGACGATCAGTCCGACGCGGAGCCCGAGATGACGGGCGAGTTCACCATCGACTACACCCCGCCCGCGTGGTACATGCAGGGCGGGACCCCGGCTGCGCAGGTGCCGGGACTTCCCGAGGGCAGCGGCTTCGAGCCGCACCGGCCTTCGGAGCTGGAATCGCCCTCGACGATGCGGATCGCTCCGCCCGCTCCGCGGACGCCGTCCGACGGTGCGGGCCTGCCGGCTCCGTTGTCGCCCGCTCCCGAGGCTCCTGCCGAAGCGGCCCCGGCGGCCTACCAGGCCCCCGCGCTGCCGTACCCGGCCCCTGCCCCGGTCGAGTCCGAGGCACCGGCACCGGCACCGGCACCGGCACCGATCGAGGTACCGGCGCTGATCGAGGTACCGGCGCTGATCTCGGCTCCGGCTCCGGTCGAGGACGCGCCGCCCGCGCCGTTCTCGGTCCCGGTGTCCGTCCCGGTCGCCGACGTGCCCGCGCCCGCGGCCCCGGTCGAGGAAGCCACCGCCCCGGAGCCGGCCCCGGCCGACGCCCCGCCCGCAACGTCGTTCCCGGCCCTGCCGCCCGTCGACGAGGTCACGCCGTACCCGGCCCTGCCGTCGGCGCCCGCAGCGGAGGCTGCGCCCGCGCTCCGGGCCGGACCGCAGGACACTCCTGCCGAGGGAGTCCCCGCGCTGCCGCCCGCCGAGCAGGCCCCGGCAACGCCGGTCGGCCCGGCGGACGCGCCGCCGGCGTTCCCGGAGCCCCCGTTCGGGGGACCTGCCGGTGAACTGCCCGCGCCGCAGCCCGCGTTCGGGACTCCGGACGACTACTCCTTCCCGCCGCCGGCTCCCGCGCCGCCGCAGCAGCCGCAGCAGCCGCAGGCTCAGCAGTCCATGCCGCAGCAGCCGCAGGCGCCCCAGCCGCAGCAGTACGACCCCCGCGCCGCCGGGCAGTGGTCCGCCGGGCCCGGGCAGCAGCCCCCGCAGCAGCAACACCAGCCTCAGCACCAGCCGCAGGCGCCCCAGCCGCACGACCCGCGCTACTCGGCCGGCCAGACCGGCGGCGGGGCACCCCTCGGCTACACGGCGGCCGTCGAGCTGTCGTCCGACCGCCTGCTGCGCAACAAGCAGAAGCCGAAGAACAACAACAACGGCGGCGGCGGCCTGTTCCGCTTCGGCGGCAAGGCGGCCGAAGCGGAGCGCCAGCGCAAGCTGGAGCTGATCCGCACCCCGGTCATGTCCTGCTACCGCATCGCCGTCATCAGCCTCAAGGGCGGCGTCGGCAAGACCACGACCACCACCGCCCTCGGCGCCACCCTCGCCACCGAGCGTCAGGACAAGATCCTGGCCATCGACGCGAACCCCGACGCCGGTACCCTCGGCCGCCGTGTCCGCCGCGAGACCGGTGCCACCATCCGGGACCTGGTCCAGGCGATCCCGTACCTGCACTCGTACATGGACATCCGCCGGTTCACCTCCCAGGCGCCCTCCGGTCTGGAGATCATCGCCAACGACGTGGACCCGGCCGTCTCGACGACCTTCAACGACGAGGACTACCGCCGCGTCATCGAGACGCTGGGCCGCCAGTACCCGATCATCCTCACCGACTCCGGCACCGGTCTCCTCTACTCCGCCATGCGCGGCGTCCTGGACCTGGCCGATCAGCTGATCATCATCTCGACCCCGTCCGTGGACGGCGCCAGCAGCGCCAGCACCACCCTCGACTGGCTCTCCGCCCACGGGTACGCGGACCTCGTCTCGCGCTCGCTCACCGTCATCTCGGGGGTTCGCGAGACCGCCAAGATGATCAAGATCGAGGACATCGTGCAGCACTTCGAGACCCGCTGCCGCGGTGTCGTCGTGGTGCCCTTCGACGAGCACCTCGCGGCCGGCGCCGAGGTCGACCTCGACATGATGCGTCCCAAGACGCGCGAGGCGTACTTCAACCTCTCCGCCCTCGTGGCCGAGGACTTCCTCCGGGCCCAGCAGCAGGCCCCGCAGGGTCACTGGGGCGCGCCCCAGCAGCCCCAGGGTCCCCAGCCGCCCTACCAGCAGCAGCCCCAGCAGCAGCCGCCCCAGCAGCCGCCGTACGGACAGCCCCAGGGCCAGCCCCCGTACCAGCAGCCGCCGCAGCCCTACGGGCAGCCGTACCCGCAGCCCGGCCAGCCCTGGCAGCAGCCCCAGGCCCCGCAGCAGCAGCCGCCCCAGCCCCAGCAGCCCCCGCGCGACCCGCGCCTGGGCTGACGCCGGCAACGAGGAAGGGCCCGTACCACCCCGGGGTGGTACGGGCCCTTCCTGTTCGTCCCTCCAGGCCGGCTCTTACGGGACTTGCTCCCCCAGCTACCGCCGGGAGGTGCCCCCGGGCCCGCGCTGCCCGGCAAGATCCGAAAGAGACGACCTAGCGCTTCGCGTCGTACGCGTCCGTCAGCACCCGCGCCCGCTTCACATCGTCGGCGATCGCTTCCAGCAGCCCGTCCAGCGATTCGAACTTCGCCATGCCCCGCACGTACGCGAGGAAGTCGACGGCCACGTGCATCCCGTACAGGTCCAGCCCCACGCGGTCGATCGCGTACGCCTCCACGGTCCGCTCGGTCGCGTCGAACTGCACGTTCGTCCCCACCGAGATGGCCGCGGGCATCCGCTCGCCGTCTGCCGTCAGCCAGCCCGCATAGACCCCGTCGGCCGGGATCGCGGTGTGCGGCTGCGTCTCCACGTTCGCGGTCGGGTAGCCGAGTTCGCGCCCGCGCTGCGCACCGCGCACCACCACGCCCTCGACCCGGTGCGGACGCCCCAGGATCTCCGCGGCGCCGTCCATGTCGCCCTCGGCGACCAGCCGGCGCGCCAGCGTCGAGGAGAACGGCACGCCGCCACCCGCCTCGCCCCGCTCGACCAGGTCCACGACGTCGACCTCGTAGTCGTAGGTGGAGCCCAGCTCGCGCAGGAAGTCGACGTTCCCGGCGGCTCGGTGGCCGAAGCGGAAGTTCGGGCCCTCGATGACGGCCTTCGCGTGCAGCTTGTCGACGAGGACCTTCACGATGAAGTCGGCCGGGGACAGCTGGGAGAACTCCGCCGTGAACGGCAGGATCAGCAGCGCGTCCACGCCCAGCCCGGCCATCAGGTCGGCGCGCCGGTCGTAGGGGGCCAGGATCGGCGGGTGGCTGCCGGGGCGGACCACCTCGCTCGGGTGGGGGTCGAAGGTGACCACCACGGAGGGGACGCCGAGCTCGCGCGCCGTGGCCACCGCCCGTCCGATGATCAGCTGATGTCCCCGGTGCACGCCGTCGTAGGAGCCGATGGTGACGACGCTGCGTCCCCAGTCCTGGGGGATGTCCTCCAAGCCACGCCAGCGCTGCACTGTGACCGCTCCTCGCCCGAACCCGTTTAGTCCTTGAACTGATTGCCGATTGCAGGTCTAAGACTGCCATGCCCGTGGCCGGTGCCCCGCATCGGCATCTGACTGGATCGGCCACCGTGTCTGGCGTCACGTCACATCCGCGGCCGCCCTGCTGAGGGTCTCCACCGTCCGCCGGGCGCTCGGCCCCAGCAGGGCCGCGGACTCCGCGCCCGAGGTCGCCAGCCAGCCGGCCACCAGCGCCCCGAAGGCCGGTTCCGCCCGGGCCAGCTCCACCGTCCGCCGCTCGAAGACCGCCGGCCCGCCCGGGGCCCGCAGCAACTGCCTCCCGGTGCGCCGCAGCAGCTCCCTCGTACGGTCCTCCGGGCGCCCGGAGGTCCCGGCCGCGACGGCCCCGAGGAACACGTCGAGCACCTGGGGATCGGCCTCCTCGCGCAGCAGGGTGTCGGCCAGCTCCCCGCGCAGCGGGTGGGAGCCTTCCCCGCCCGGCGCGGCCAGGACGACGGCCAGTTCGGCGCGCACCACGGCCGGGGCGCCCAGGAGCAGGTCCAGAACCAGCGGCCGCACCACCGAGGCGGCGGCCGGGCCCTGGTCGAGCCGCCGGTCCACGAAGAAGGCGGCGTGCGGTGCGTCCCCGGGGCGCCGCGCGAGGTGCTCCCGTACGAGGTCGGCCGCGCGGCGGGCCAGTCCGGGTGTGGTCAGCGCGGCCAGGGCCCGCACCACCTCCCCGTCGGCCCGGGCCCGCAGGGCGGCGAACACCTCGTCCGGGTCGGGCAGCACGGGCAGGGCCGCGACCAGCGCCTCCGCGGGCAGCCGGGAGCCGGCCCCGGGATCGCGGAAGCAGGCGAGGGCGTCGGGCAGGTAGCGGCCGCGCACCTGCGGGTCGCGGAGCAGGATCGCCAGCGCGCTGCCGTGCAGGGTGGCATCGGCGGGGCGGGCGAGCAGCGCCTGCGCGCCGTGGCGCAGCAGCTCGCGGTCGGCGGGGGTGCGCACGTGCGGGGCGGTGGCGAGTCCGTAGGCGGCGGCCGCGACCCGCCGCCCGGGCCGTTCGTCGTGCGCCCAGCGGCCGACGGCCCGGCAGAGCGCGGAGGGCTCCTCCTCGGCGAGTACGGCGAGCAGCTCGTCGGCACGCGGGTGCGCGGCGGTGACGAGCGCCTCGGTGAGGTCGTCCACGGCGAGGCCGCGGTGGGTGTGCAGCAGGGCCTGGGCGGCGGTGGCGACGGTGGCTCCGGGACGGCCGCGCAGCCGGCGGCCGTCGGTGAACCAGGCGCAGAGCAGCGGCTGCGCGCGCTGCGGGTCCCGGGCGAGGCGGCGGGCCGCCGCGTCGAGGTAGCGGTCGCCGGGCACCGCCTCGGCGGGGTCGGCGGGCAGCAGACGGCGCAGCAGGTCGAGGCGGTCGGGCTCGGGAAGCCGGAGCCGGTTCCAGAACCAGCCGCCGAACTCCCCCGGGCCGGCGCGGGTCACGTGCTCGGCGAGGGCGTGCAGGACGGGGAGGTGGGGCCGGGCGTCGGGGGCCCGCAGCAGGGTCTCGCGCAGCAGCCGGGCGGCCCACCAGGCGTTGTCCGGGCCGGCCGCCCCGGGTTCCTCGGCGAGGCGGTTGAGGCGGTGGACCAGCCCGGTGAGCTCCTTGCGCAGCTGGTCGGGGGCCAGTCGGCGCAGGGCCTGGAGGACCGGTCCGATCCGGTGCCGCGGCACGGGCAGACCCGGTTCCGCGGGGCCGTGGACGAGGAGGCCGAGGGCTGTCGGGACGTCCAGGTGGCCGGCCTGGATCCAGTCGGACAGCTCCTCGTGGGCGAACCGGTAGCCGGGCCCGGCGGGCACCAGCAGTCCCTCGGTGAGCACGGCGGAGGCCCAGCCGGTGCGCCACGGGAACAGCTCCTCGAAGGAGGCCCGGTCCAGCTGCCCCTGCCCCGGTCCCAGGGCGCGCCGCGCGGCCTCGTGCACCCGGCCGGCCACGCGCGCCGCGAGCCGCCTGACCCCGGGGCCGTGCACCCGGGCGCCCCCGGCGTCGGCGCAGGCCGCGGCGATGCGGACGGCCGCGCGCAGGCACAGCAGGTCCAGGTGCGCGGCGAAGACCTCGTCGCGGCCGGGGCGGCCCGTGGTGACCTCGGCGGCACGGATCCCGGCGAGCAGGCGCAGGGTGAGCGGGTGCCGGGAGTCGGCCTCCCGGACGGCGTCGGCGGGGATGCCGAGACGGGCCCGGGCGGTCTCGGCCTCGGCGGCGGTGAGGTCCGCCAGCGGGAGCGCGGGCGGCAGGCGCCGGGCGGGGCGGGCCGGGGTGTGCAGTGCTCCGGGCGGGTAGAGGGCGCCGGCCCGCTCCCAGTATTCGGGCCGGGCGGCGACGACCAGCCGGGCCCCGGTGCCGTGCAGCCACTCGGCGGTGGCGGTGGTCCAGGGGCCGAGGCGGTGCGCGAGCTCCGGCGGCATCTCCTCGGGGGCGTCGAGCACGACGAGCAGGCGGCGGCCGGCGCGGGCGACGACGTGCGCAAGGTGCGCCGCGGCTCCCGCCGGGGCAGCGGCTTCCTCGGCGGGACCGGTACCGCCGGCGCCCGGCTCCGGCCCACCGCCCCGCGCGTCGGGCGGGGTTCCACCGGGGTCGGGCGTGCTCCGGGGCGTCTCCTCGGGCGCCGGACGTGTCGGCGGGTCGCAGGGTGCGGCGGCGAGGCGTTCGGCGTCCTGCGGGGACCGCCCTGCCACGCTCCGGGCCCCGTCGGAACCGGCGGCCGGGCCGACGGCACCCCGCGAAGCCGTCCCGGCGGCCCCGGCGGCTTCGACGATCCGCGCCGCTTCCGTCAGGGCCCGCGTGGCTGCGTCGGCCAGGGAAGTGTCGGTGCCGTGCAGGTCCGCGCCGCGCAGCCACAGGGTCGGCGCCGGGCAGGCGCCCCGCGCACGGCGCACGGCCAGGGCTGCCAGTTCCGTGGTGCGGCCCGTGCCCGGGTCCCCGACCAGGCCGAGGACCGGGCGGTCCCCGGTGGTGAAGGCGGTGAGTTCGGCGGCGATGCCCGGGCGCTCCACGGGTTCTGGGCCGTCCGACGAGAGGGGGGCGCCGAGCGTGGTCGCGGTCAGTTCCAGCGCTCCGGCGAGGTTCAGGTCGCAGCCGTGGCCGGGGACGGTCGCGGCGTTGCGCTCCAGGAGGGCGGCCAGCGGGCCGTCGGGGTCGGCCTCCGCCGCGGCGCGCAGGGCCACCGCGAAGCCACCGGAGCGGTGTTCCGCACGCAGAGCGGTGCCCAGGACCGCGAGCACCGCTCCGGTCCCCGCGTCGAGGACGGGGCCGCCGCAGGCCTCCCCGCCCAGCCGCAGCGCGTCCCGCCCGTCGGTGCCGATCGCCAGCTCCACGGCCACGCCCGCCGGCACCGGGTGGTGCCGGTCCACCGCCGGGTACGTGACCGCGGCGCCGCCCAGCACCCGCGCCTGCCGCCATCCCCGCGCGGGCAGCCGTACGTAGGTCCCCGGATCGATCGCCTCGCGCTGCGCCACCGGCAGCGGCCGCACTCCGAGCCCGTCCGTGCGCACGAGGGCCAGCCCGAGGCCGGGCAGCGCGGTCACGTCGGCGGCCTCGGCCAGCCAGCTCCGCCCGGCGGGTCCCGGCGCGTGCAGCACCACCCGGGGCAGGCCGTCGACGGCCTCGTGACTGGTGACCACCGTCCCGCGGTCGTCGGCGACGAATCCGCTGCCGCGCGCCCGCCCGGCGGCATCGCAGATGGTGACGAGTTCCGCCATGGCCGCACCACTCCCCGCACCGCTCCCCCGCAACGCTCCGTGCTCACGACGGTAGGCAGGTGAAGATCAGCAGGAAAAGCACGCGTGGCGAAAGCGCCCCCTTACGCTCCCTCCGTCACTCCGAGCGCCTGCTCGGACGGGTGAATACAGGGGTCCGGGTGGATAGAGACCTATCCGAGGGGGGTCGTGGAGCGGTGAGCGGCAGTCCATGTGCGCTCACCGCTCCACGTCAACACCCGATCGTCAGACGAAGACCGCGAGGGACTTCGCCTTTCCGTTCTTGTTCTCGACGAGCCCGAGCAATTGGCCCTCGGGGCCGAAGACCGCGACCGTGCGGCCGGCCTCGTACTCCTGCGGCATGTCGATCCGCACGCCGTTGGCGAGCAGCGAGGCCCGCCGGGCATCCAGGTCCCAGCGCGGGAAGGCCGCGGCGGCCGCCTCGCCGATGGGCATGACCGTCAGCTCCTCCTGGAGCTGGTCCAGGGTGCGCGCCTTGTCGAGCTTGTACGGTCCCACCCGCGTGCGTCGCAGCGCGGTCAGGTGCCCGCCGACGCCGAGGTCGGCGCCCAGGTCACGGGCGAGTGCGCGGATGTACGTACCGCTGGAGCAGACGACGGAGACGACGAGGTCGACGACCTTCGTACCGTCCTCGGCCTCGGCCTCGCGCATGTCGTACACCTGGAACGACGAGATGGTGACCGGCCGGGCCGGGATCTCGAAGTCCTCGCCGTCGCGGGCGCGCTTGTAGGAGCGCACGCCCTTGATCTTGATGGCACTGACCTTGGACGGGACCTGCATGATCTCACCGGACAGCTTGGCGATGCCCGCGTCCACGGCCTCCCGGGTGACCCCGGTGGCGTCCGTGGACGAGGTGATCTCGCCCTCGGCGTCGTCCGTCAGGGTGTCCTGGCCCAGGCGGATCGTGCCGAGGTACTCCTTCTCCGTGAGCGCGAGGTGGCCGAGGAGCTTGGTGGCCTTCTCGACGCCCAGGACCAGCACGCCCGTCGCCATCGGGTCGAGCGTGCCGGCGTGGCCGACGCGACGGGTCTTGGCGATCCCGCGCATCTTGGCGACCACGTCGTGCGAAGTGAAGCCGGACGGCTTGTCGACGATGACAAGGCCTCCCCCGGGCTCCGCCCGGGAGGTGCCCCCAGGCGTCTTCTGTCCTGCGTTGGTGCTCATTCCCCGGCTGCGTCCTCGTCGTCCTCGCCCGGCTTCTTGTACGGGTCGGCGTCGCCGGCGTACTTCGCACCGGAGGAGACCTCCCGCACCTGGGCGTCGGAGGAACGCGCCTTGTCGAGGAGGTCCTCGATGGTCTTGGCGTTCTCCGGGAGGGCGTCCGCGACGAAGGTCAGGGTGGGCGTGAACTTGGTGCCCGCCGCCCGGCCGACCGCGGAGCGCAGCACGCCCTTGGCGCTCTCCAGGCCCGCTGCCGCGCTGGCCCGGTCCTCGTCGTCGCCGTAGACCGTGTAGAAGACCGTGGCCTCCCGCAGGTCGCCGGTGACGCGGGTGTCCGTGATGGTCACGTGCGTCCCGAGGCGGGGGTCCTTGACTCCGCGCAGGAGCTTCTCGGCCACCACCTCCCGGATGAGGTCCGCCAGCTTCTTCGCCCGCGCATTGTCGGCCACTGGTCCGTCTCCTTCTTCTGTCTTGCAGACAAGCTATAAGTCAGTCTTCATCACCGTGGAGGCGCCGTCGTACGGACAGCAGCTCCACCTCGGGACGTGCCGCGACCAGCCGCTCGCAGCGGTCCAGTACGTCCGAGAGGAACCCCGCGTCCCCGCTGACCAGGGCGACTCCTATCCGCGCCCGGCGGTGGAGGTCCTGGTCGCCCACCTCGGCCGCGCTCACGGAGAACTTCCTCTGGAGCTCGGCGACGATGGGTCGGACGACGGAGCGTTTCTCCTTCAGCGAGTGGACGTCGCCGAGGAGCAGGTCGAAGGACAGAGTCCCCACGTACATGCAGTTCCGGATATCCCGCCGGTGCGGGTTCGGTGGCCTGCCGGGCCGTCACCCGGCAGGATCACCCGGCGCTCGCGCGGCCGGGTCACCAGAACCGTACACGCAACGGCCGGGGCCGATCGACGGATATTCCGCCGACCGGCCCCGGTGTTACGAGCTACGACACGTGCGATGTGCTTCGCGCTTACGCGCGGGGCTTCTCGCGCATCTCGTACGTCGCGATGACGTCGTCGATCTTGATGTCGTTGAAGGAACCGAGGTTGATACCACCCTCGAAGCCCTCGCGGATCTCGGTGACGTCGTCCTTGAAGCGGCGCAGACCGGAGATGGTGAGGTTCTCGGCGACGACCTTGCCGTCGCGCAGGAGCCGCGCCTTGGTGTTGCGCTTGACCTCGCCCGACCGGATGAGGACACCGGCGATGTTGCCCAGCTTGGACGAGCGGAAGATCTCGCGGACCTCCGCCGTACCGAGCTCGACCTCTTCGTACTCCGGCTTGAGGAGACCCTTCAGGGCCGCCTCGATCTCCTCGATGGCCTGGTAGATCACCGAGTAGTAGCGGACGTCGACGCCCTCGCGGTCCGCCATCTGCGCGGCACGGCCGGCCGCACGGACGTTGTAACCGATGACGATGGCGTCGGAGCCCATCGCCAGCGAGATGTCGGACTCGGTGACCGCACCCACACCGCGGTGCAGGACCCGGATGTCGACCTCTTCACCGACGTCGAGCTGGAGCAGCGAGGACTCGAGAGCCTCGACCGCACCGGACGCGTCGCCCTTGATGATGAGGTTGAGTTCCTGGACCAGACCGGCCTTGAGCACGGAGTCGAGGTCCTCGAGGGACACACGACGGACGCGCTTGGCGAAGTTGGCGTTGCGCTCACGCGCAGCACGCTTCTCGGCGATCTGACGGGCCGTACGGTCCTCGTCGACGACGAGGAAGTTGTCGCCGGCGCCGGGGACGTTGGTGAGACCCAGGACCAGGACGGGGGTCGACGGACCCGCTTCCTCGACGTTGTTGCCCTTGTCGTCGAGCATGGCGCGCACGCGGCCGTAGGCGTCGCCCACGACCATCGTGTCGCCGACGCGGAGGGTACCGCGCTGGACGAGGACGGTGGCAACGGCACCGCGGCCGCGGTCGAGGTGGGACTCGATCGCAATACCCTGAGCGTCCTGCTCCGGGTTGGCGCGGAGGTCGAGCGAGGCGTCGGCGGTGAGGACGACGGCCTCGAGCAGGGAGTCGATGTGCAGACCCTGCTTGGCGGAGATGTCGACGAACATCGTGTCGCCGCCGTACTCCTCGGCGACCAGACCGAACTCGGTGAGCTGACCGCGCACCTTGACCGGGTCGGCACCCTCGACGTCGATCTTGTTGACCGCGACGACGATCGGGACGCCGGCGGCCTTGGCGTGGTTGAGCGCCTCGATCGTCTGCGGCATGACGCCGTCGTTGGCCGCGACCACGAGGATCGCGATGTCGGTCGACTTCGCACCACGGGCACGCATGGCGGTGAACGCCTCGTGACCCGGGGTGTCGATGAAGGTGATCTTGCGCTCTTCTTCGTTGACCTCGGTGGAGACCTGGTACGCACCGATGTGCTGCGTGATGCCACCGGCCTCGCCCGCAACGACGTTCGTCTTGCGGATGGCGTCGAGCAGTCGGGTCTTACCGTGGTCGACGTGACCCATGACGGTCACGACCGGCGGACGCGGCATGAGGTATTCCTCGCCGCCCTCGTCCTCGCCGAACTCGATGTCGAAGCCCTCGAGGAGCTCGCGGTCCTCTTCCTCCGGGCTGACGATCTGGACGACGTAGTTCATCTCGCCGGCCAGCATCTCGAGCGTCTCGTCGGAGACGGACTGCGTGGCAGTGACCATCTCGCCGAGGTTCATCATCACGGCGACGAGCGACGCCGGGTTGGCGTTGATCTTCTCCGCGAAGTCGGTGAGGGAGGCACCGCGCGACAGGCGCACGGTCTCGCCGCCACCGCGCGGCAGCATCACGCCGCCGACGGACGGGGCCTGCATGGCCTCGTACTCCTGGCGCCTCTGACGCTTGGACTTGCGACCACGACGGGCCGGACCACCGGGACGGCCGAAGGCGCCCTGCGTGCCACCACGGGCACCGGGACCACCGGGACGACCACCGAAGCCGGGACGACCGCCGCCACCGGCACCGGCCGGACCGCCGCCGAAGCCGCCGCCACCGGGACGCGGGCCGCCGAAGCCGCCACCGCCGCCGGGACGCGAGCCCGGACCGGCCGGACGACCGGCGAAGCCGCCGCCCGCGGGACGACCGGCACCGCCGGGACGACCTGCGCCGCCCGCACCGGGACCACGGCCACCGGGGCCGCCACCGGGACGGGGACCGGGACCACCGGCAGCGGGACGCTGCGGCATCATGCCCGGGTTCGGACGGTTACCACCGGGAGCACCACCGGGACGCGGGGCGCCGCCCTGCGGACGGGGCATGCCGCCCGGGGTGGGACGACCTGCACCGGGACCCTGCGGACGCGGAGCGCCGCCGGGGCCGCCCTGCGGGCGGGGAGCACCCTGGCCGCCACCGGCGCCGGGGGCACCGGGACGGGGCGCGCCGGCCGGACGGGGCGCCTGCGGGCGCGCCATGCCGGTGGAGCCGCCGGAGGTGAAGGGGTTGTTGCCCGGACGGGGACCCGCCGGACGGGCACCCTGCGGACGCGGCGCCTGGGAGCCGGGGGCTCCGGCGGGACGCTGCGACTGGGCGCCGGGGGTGGCGCCGGCCGGACGCGGGGCGCCGGGACGGGCGCCGGCCTGGCCACCCTGACCCTGGGCCGGACGCTGCTGCGCCGGACGGGGGCCGGGAGCCGCGGCGGGACGCTCGGTGCGCGCCGGGGCGGCCGGGGCCGCCGGAGGCGCGGAGAACTCGGTCGCCACGGGCGCCGCCGGAGCGGGCTTCGGGGCGGCCGGGGCCTTCGGGCCGGGACGCGGGCCGGAGGCGGCCGGAGTCACCGGTGCGGGCGCTGCGGCGGCCGGAGCCTCCGCGACGACCGGCTTGGGGGCCGGTGCGCCGGGCTTCGGCGCAGCGGGACGTGCAGCGGCACCCGGGGTGGGAGCCCCGGGCTTGGCGGGGGCGGCCTTGCGGGGCGCACCCGGCTTCGCGGCGGACTTGCCGGCGTTACCGCCGGGGCCCTGCAGCGCGTCGGTCAACTTGCGTACAACCGGCGCCTCGATCGTCGAGGACGCCGAACGGACGAACTCACCGAGTTCCTGGAGCTTGGCCATGACGACCTTGCTCTCAACTCCGAACTCCTTAGCGAGTTCGTATACCCGGACCTTAGCCACTTCGCTCCTTTTAGGTCCGGGTTACGCCGGACCGTCGCTACTTCATGGGCGTACTCATCGCGTACTCATCGAGTGCTCATCGCAATCTCGACCTACTTCCAACTCGCGAGGTACCTGACCGCACGGTTATCCGTGCCGTACTACTTCTTTACGGTGTGCCCGGCCTCACCGGCCACGGCTTTGCGCAGGTTCTCCGTGTCGAGCGCTCCGGCGGACCGAAGGGCCCGGGGGAACGCACGGCGGCGAATCGCCTGGTCGAGGCAGACCACGGCGGGGTGCACGTAGGCACCCCGACCCGGCCTCGTGCCGCGTGGATCGGGGACGCATGCGTCCCCGTCCGCCACGACGCGCAGCAGATCGTCCTTGGCCGCTCGCTCCCGACACCCCACACAGGTGCGTTCGGGGCATGCGCGGGCTTGCGTCCGGCCAGACACGCCTAAGTCTACCTCCCCGCACCGACCTCTCTCCCGACAAGTGGCGGGAGAAAGATCGAACGGCAGTCGTGTTGTCTTGATATCCGCTGCCGGAGCAGCGGTCCTGCAGCCTGTCTACCGTCCGGGTAGCCCCGGACGGTACCGGTTTATTCCCCGCCCCGGTCCCGGTCGCGGTCCCGGTCGCGGTCCTGGTCCCGGTCCGCGTCGGGGGCCGTCTCGGTGTCGGGACGGATGTCGATGCGCCAGCCGGTGAGCCGCGCGGCGAGGCGGGCGTTCTGGCCCTCCTTGCCGATGGCCAGCGACAGCTGGTAGTCCGGCACGGTCACCCGGGCGGAGCGGGAGTCCCAGTCGACGACCTCGACCTTGCTCACCCGGGCGGGTGACAGCGCGTTCGCGACCATCTCCGCCGGGTCGTCCGACCAGTCGACGATGTCGATCTTCTCGCCGTGCAGCTCGGCCATCACGTTGCGCACGCGGCTGCCCATCGGGCCGATGCAGGCGCCCTTCGGGTTGAGGCCCGAACGGGTGGACCGGACGGCGATCTTGGTGCGGTGACCGGCCTCGCGGGCGATCGCCGAGATCTCGACGCTGCCGTCGGCGATCTCCGGGACCTCCAGCGAGAAGAGCTTCTTCACCAGGTTGGGGTGGGTGCGCGACAGGGTCACGGACGGACCGCGGACGCCCTTCGCCACCCGCACGACGTACGCCTTCAGGCGCAGACCGTGCGTGTACTCCTCGCCGGGGACCTGCTCCTGCACCGGCAGGATGGCCTCGAGCTTGCCGATGTCGACGAGGACGTTCTTGGGGTCCTTGCCCTGCTGGACGACACCGGTGATGACGTCGCCCTCACGGCCGGCGAACTCGCCGAAGGTCAGGTCGTCCTCCGCGTCGCGCAGACGCTGCAGGATCACCTGCTTGGCGGTGGTCGCCGCGATCCGGCCGAAGTCCGACGGGGTGTCGTCGAACTCCTTGGGCTCCTGGCCCTCTTCGAGGTCCCTCGGGTCTTCCGTCGCCCACACGACCACGTGACCGTTGGTGCGGTCCAGCACGACGCGAGCGCGGCGGAAGCTCCCATCGGTCCGGTGGTACGCGATGAGGAGGGCCGACTCGATCGCCTCGACGAGCAGGTCGAAGGAGATCTCCTTCTCCCGGACCAGACCCCGCAGGGCACTCATGTCGATGTCCACGACTACGCCTCCTCTTCCTTCTTGTCCTTGCGGTTGAACTCGATCTCGACACGCGCCTTGGCGATGTCGGTGAACGCGATACGGCGGGCGGTCGCCTTGCGGCCCTTCACGCCCGGGACTTCGAGGTCCAGGCCCTCGTCGTCGGCTTCGAGAATGCGGGCGATCAGTTCCCCGCCCTCGGCCAGCTGGAACTTCACGAGGCGGCCGATCGCCCGTACGTAGTGACGGTGCTCGGTCAGCGGGCGGTCCGCGCCCGGCGAGCTCACTTCGAGGACGTACTCGTCCTCACCCATCACATCGGTTTCGTCGAGCTTGTCGGAGACCTCGCGACTCAGCTCGGCACACGCGTCCAGCTCCACGCCCTCGTCGGAGTCCACGATGATCCGCAGCATCCGGCGCTTGCCCGCCCGGGACATCTCGATCTCTTCGAGGTCCAGGCCCTTGGCGGCGACGAGCGGCTCCAGCAGTACGCGCAGCCTGTCGCTCTGGGTGGTGCTCATCCGGGTGACTCCTCGGCCGCGTGTGCTGTTGTGATTTCCGTCGTGTGTCAGGTCAAAGGGTATCCGGTGTCGGAGGGTGTTGCCGTCCGTCCTGTGGACGGGGCCCCGGGTACCGTGATCCCACCCTGCCCCGCCATCAGCCGCCATTCAGCCCCGCCATCACCCTGAGGACGTCGCCGTGCCCTGGACTCTGCCTTCGAGACCCTCGCGCAGGAGCCTGCTCGCCGGTGCGGCCGGTGCGGCGGGTGCCGCGCTGCTCACCGGGTGCTCCGACGACCACCCGACCCGTGCCGACGTCACGATTCCACTCGAACGGCGGATGCGGGAGGCGGCCGTCCGTGACAGTACGCGACTGCTGGACCGTTACGACGCCACGGCGGCCGCCCATCCGGCCCTGGCCGCGCGGCTCGCTCCGCTGCGGGCCGCCGTCGCCGCTCACACCACGGCCCTGGCCCTCACCCCTTCGGACCCGCCGTCCCCCTCCCCGTCCGGCTCCGGCGGTACGGGGGCCGCGGCGCCCGCGGCGAGCGGTGAGCCGGTGCCGCCGAAGCCCGCGGACGCCCTGACCGCGCTCGCGGACGCCGAGCGCAGCCTGTCGGAGTCCCGGACGATCGACCTGGCCGGGGCCCCCGGGGAGCTGGCCCGGCTGCTGGCCTCGGTGGCCGCCTGCGGCGCCGTACACGCCTACCTGCTGACCTCGACCCCCGGAGCCACGTCGTGAAGCCCGATCCCACCCCTGCCGGCCGGCCCCTGGAGGCCGCCCAGGCCGCACTCGCCGCCGAGCACGCGGCCGCGTACGGCTACGGGGTGATCGGCGCGCGGTCCGCCGGCGACCGCGCCGCGCAGGCCCGGGAGGCGTACGGCGGCCACCTCGCGCGCCGCGACGCACTGGCCCGGACGGTGCGGGAGCTGGGCGGCGCGCCCCGGCCGGCGGAGGCGGCGTACGCCCTTCCGTTCGAGGTGCGCACCGCGGCCGATGCCGAGAGGCTGGCCGCCGGGATCGAGGACCGGGTGGCCGGCGCGTACTCCGATCTGGTGCGCGCGGCGGAGGGCCCGCTGCGCCGCGAGGCGGCCGACGCGCTGAGCGAGGCGGCAGTGCGCGCGGCACGCTGGCGCGGTGTCGGCGTAGCCTTCCCTGGGCTCTCGGAACGCGCTGACGAGGCGCAACGGGCCCAGCACAGCTGAAAGGGACCACGCACGCATGGCTTTCGAACCGCCGCAGCGGCTTGTACGGGCGCTCGGCGAGATGCCGGAAACGGCGCAGGACACGGACTGGCTGGGGCAGCTGCCCCGACTCACCGAGGCCGCGCTGTCCCGGCGCGGGGTCCAGGCCCGGCGGGTGCAGGCCCCGGGCGGCCGCAGCAGCCTGGTGGTCCTCGTCGCGTACGCCGACGGGACCCCGGCCGCACTGAAGCTGGCGCCCCCGCACGCCCGGCCCGACCGGGAGCTGGCCGCGCTGGCCCACTGGGGCGGCTTCGGGGCCGTACGGGTCCTCGACACCCGGCATCACGACGACGACGGGGCGCTGCTGCTGGAGCGGCTGCACCCGGAGGTGTCGCTGCGGTCGCTGCCCGAGGCGAAGGCCCTGCTGGAGGCCAGCGGCACGCTGCGCAGGCTGTGGGTGGCGCCGCCGGCCGGGCACGGGTGGGAGACGGTGGCGGAGCGCACCGGGCTGCAGTCGGCGGCCCTGCGGGCGGCCCCGGCGGAGGTCCGGTCGCTGGCCGACACCGCGCTGGCGATGCGGGCGGAGCTGGTGGCTGCGTCCGATGAGGATCTGCTGCTGCACGGGAACTTCCGGCAGGGCAAGGTGCTGGCGGGCGAGCGGGCTCCGTGGCTGACGGTGGGCCCCGATCCGCTGGTCGGCGAGCGGGCGTACGACCTGGCGCGGCTGGTCCGGGACCGGCTGGAGGACCAGGTGGCCTCCTCGGCGGGGGCGGCGGGGGCCCGGCGCCGGGTGAACAAGCTGGCCGACGCGCTGGAGGTGGACCGGGAGCGGCTGCGGGGCTGGACGCTGTTCCGGGCGGTGGAGTCGGGCAACCGTGCGCTGGCCGCCGGGCGGCGCCGGGACGCGGAGCTGCTGCTGGAGTTCGCGGCCTGGCTGTAGGGGGTGTCCGGTCGACCAGACCGGACTCGCGGGCCCTGGCATCGCGCCTCGCCGCGTTGTCCTCGGTCGGCGTGCGATACACGGCACCGGACCCCGCTCCCTGATCCGGCCTGATCGACCGGACACCCCCTTGGGCATACCGTAGGTAGGAAGGTATGTCCGGCAGGGGGCCGTCATGGTCGAAGAACTGCTGACAGCGGCCATCGCCACGGGTGTGGGCGTCGTGGTGTACATGGGCGCCGCGGCCCGCGTCGTGAAGCAGTACGAGCGGGGTCTGGTCTTCCGCTTCGGCAGGCTGCGGGAGGAGATCCGCGGTCCCGGCTTCACGACGGTCGTCCCCCTGGTGGAGCGGCTGCGCAAGGTGAACATGCAGATCGTGACGCTGCCGGTGCCCGCGCAGGAGGGCATCACCCGGGACAACGTCACGGTGCGGGTGGACGCGGTCGTGTACTTCAAGGTCGTCGACCCGGCGAGCGCGATCGTGGCGGTGGAGGACTACCGCTTCGCCGTCTCGCAGATGGCGCAGACCTCGCTCAGGTCGATCATCGGAAAGTCCGACCTGGATGATCTGCTGTCCAACCGGGAGATGCTCAACCAGGGTCTGGAACTGATGATCGACAGCCCGGCGGTGGGCTGGGGCGTGCAGATCGACCGGGTCGAGATCAAGGACGTGTCCCTGCCGGAGACGATGAAGCGGTCGATGGCCCGGCAGGCGGAGGCGGACCGTGAGCGGCGGGCTCGGGTGATCAACGCGGACGCGGAGCTGCAGGCCTCGCACAAGCTCGCCGAGGCGGCGGAGGTCATGTCGGAGCAGCCGGCGGCGTTGCAGCTGAGGCTGCTGCAGACGGTGGTCGCGGTCGCCGCCGAGAAGAACTCGACGCTGGTCCTGCCGTTTCCGGTGGAGCTCCTGCGGTTCCTGGAACGCGCGGCCCCTTCGCCTCCGGCGACGGCCTCCCCCTCCCCCGAGGACCCGGCCCCGGCCGGCCCGGCTTCCGAAGGCCCCGGGCCGGCCGAGGTCGACGGCGTGGACGCGGACGCGCTCGACGGGGCTCCGGTTCCGGACGCGCTCGGCGGGCCGGCGGACGGCCTGATGCTGGATGCGCCCCCGCCGGAGCAGGAGCGGGAGGGGCTGCGCGAGTAGCCGCTGCGCGGAGCCTTTCCCCGCCCGCCCCGCCCCTTCGTCCATTACGTCAGGCGGGCGAGGGCCTCCTGCAGGGGGAGTTCTTCGCGGGTGCCCGTCGCGCGGTGCTGGAGTTCGACCACGCCGTCGGCCGAGCGGCGGCCCGCCACCAGGATCCAGGGCACGCCGATCAGTTCCGCGTCCGTGAGCTTCACGCCGGGCGACAGGCCGGGCCGGTCGTCCAGCAGGACCCGCAGGCCCGACGCGGCCAGCGCCGTCGCCGCCTCCTCCGCCAGCGCGAGCGGCACGGCCTTGCCCGCCGCCA
The DNA here is from genome assembly GCF_035989885.1 of Streptomyces sp. NBC_01232. Classification (GTDB taxonomy): domain Bacteria; phylum Actinomycetota; class Actinomycetes; order Streptomycetales; family Streptomycetaceae; genus Streptomyces. The sequence continues at coordinate 5,961,451 of NZ_CP108518.1, read as the reverse complement.
CCACGTGGACGTCGGCCGGGGCCACCGCCGCGGGCCAGCACAGGCCGCGCTCGTCCGCCGTCTGCTCGGCCAGCGCCGCCACCGCGCGGGAGACGCCGATGCCGTACGACCCCATCGTGACCCGCACCGGCTTGCCCTCGCGGCCGAGCACGTCCAGCCCGAAGGCGTCCGCGTACTTGCGGCCCAGCTGGAAGATGTGCCCGATCTCGATGGCCCGGTCGAGCCGCAGCCCCGCACCGCAGGACGGGCAGGGGTCGCCCGGCTCCACGACCACCACGTCGAGGTACTGGTCCACCTCGAAGTCCCGCCCGCAGACCACGTTCCGGGCGTGCGTGTCCGCCCGGTTGGCCCCCGTCACCCACGAAGTGCCGGGCGCGACACGGGGGTCGGCCAGGTAGCGGACCTTCTCCAGGCCCTGCGGGCCCACGTAGCCGCGTACCAGGTCCGGACGGTCCATGAAGTCCTCGGCCGTCACCAGCTCCACCACCGCCGGGGCCAGGTGCTCGCCCAGCTTGCCGAGGTCCACCTCCCGGTCCCCCGGCACGCCGACGGCCACGATCTCGCCGTCGACCTTGACCAGGAGGTTCTTCAGCGTCGCCGCGGCGGGTACCCCCAGGTGCGCTGCCAGCGTCTCGATCGTCGGGGTGTCGGGGGTGTCCACCTCCTCCAGCGGCGGGTGCTCGGCGGACGCGGGGGCGAGGGCGAAGGTCACGGCCTCCGTGTTCGCCGCGTAGGCGCAGGACGGGCAGTCCACGAAGGTGTCCTCGCCCGCACCGGCCGGCGCCAGGAACTCCTCCGACGCCGAGCCGCCCATCGCGCCCGAGACCGCGGACACGATCCGGTGGTCCAGGCCGAGCCGCTCGAAGATGCGGACGTACGCCTCGCGGTGGAGCCGGTAGGACTCCGCGAGGCCCTCGTCGGACACGTCGAAGGAGTACGAGTCCTTCATCTGGAACTCGCGCCCGCGCAGCACCCCGGAGCGGGGCCGCGCCTCGTCGCGGTACTTGGTCTGGATCTGGTAGAGCATGACCGGCAGGTCCTTGTAGGAGGTGCACTGGTCCTTCACCACCAGGGTGAAGATCTCCTCGTGCGTCGGCCCGAGCAGGTAGTCGGCGCCCTTGCGGTCCTTCAGCCGGAACAGCAGGTCCCCGTACTCCGACCAGCGTCCGCTGACCTCGTACGGCTCCTTCGGCAGCAGGGCCGGGAGCAGCACCTCCTGGGCCCCGATCGCGTCCATCTCCTCACGGACGATGCGCGAGACGTTGTCCAGGACCCGCTTGCCGAGCGGCAGCCACGTCCACACCCCGGCCGAACTGCGCCGGACGTAGCCGGCGCGGACCAGGAGCCGGTGGCTGAGGGTCTCGGCGTCGGCCGGGTCCTCGCGGAGGGTCTTGGCCATGAGGCGGGACATGCGCTGCACGTGTTGCGTAGACATGCCGGGAGATTACCGGGGCGCTCGCCGCCCGCGGTACCGGTTTCAGGGCCTGGTCAGCGGCAGGGTGGCGCCCATGACCGCGTACGGGAGGCTCGCGCTCGGGAAGTGGACCTGGCGGGCGAGGTCGGCGTACCCCAGAGCCCGGTAGAGGCCGCGGGCGGGGCTCTCGGTGTCGATGGCGGAGAGGATCGAGCGGGGCTCGGCGGCGTCGTCGGTGATGCCGGTGATCAGGGCGCGGCCGACGCCGTGGCCCTGGAAGCCGGGGTGGACGTGCAGTTCGGTGATCACGAAGGAGCCGTCGAGCCAGTGCTCGTGCCCGCCGGCCCGCAGGTAGGGCTCGACGATGGTGGACCACCAGTGGGTGCGGTCGTTCGGCATCCCGTACACGAATCCGGTGAGGGCCCCGTCCTCGGCGAAGGCTCCGAGGGCGCGGGCGCCGCGGCAGGTCATGTGGCGCTGCACGATGTAGCGCCGGATGCCGACCTCCTCCTCGCTGAGGCCGAAGGCGACGGCCTGCACGCGCAGGGCCTCGTCCACGCGGGCGGCGAGGTCGAGGGGACCGATTCGAAGTCCGGAAGGCAGCATGCCGCGACCTTACTTCGCGGTACGGGGGCGCCGGAATGCCATCGGCGGGGTCCGTGGCCGGCCTTCTGGATCAGGCCGGTGCGGGGTGGGCGGGCATGCTGTCAGAAGAGCACGCTCATGAACGCCCCGACCTCGCGGAAGCCCACGCGCCGGTACGCGGCCCGCGCGGCGGCGTTGAAATCGTTCACGTAGAGGCTGACCACGGGGGCCACGTCGCGCAGTGCGTACGCGACGACGGCGGCCATCCCGGTCTCCGAGTGGCCGAGGCCGCGGAATGCGGGATCCACCCACACGCCCTGGATCTGGCAGGCGCGGGTGGTGGCGGCGCCGATCTCGGCCTTGAAGACGACCTTGCCGTCCTCGACGCGGGCGAAGGAGCGGCCACTGGCCACGAGTTCGGCGACGCGGGCCTGGTAGAGCAGCCCGCCGTCGCCGGCCATCGGTGAGATGCCGACCTCCTCGGTGAACATGGCCACGCATGCGGGCATGATCAGTTCCATCTCGTCCTTGCGGATGCGGCGGACCTGCGGGTCGGCCTCGACCGTGGCGGACGGGCGCTCGATGACCATGAGCGGCTGGCGGGAGCGGACGTCCCGGGCCGGGCCCCAGCTGGGCTCCAGGAGCTGCCACAGCAGCTGGGTGGCCTCGGCGGGGCCGACGATGGAGGAACAGCGGCGGCCGGTGCGGCGGGCCCGGTCGGCGAAGGCGCGCACGGCGTCGGGTCCGGCGCAGACGGGGACCAGGTTGGCTCCGGCGTAGCAGAGCGAGCGGAGCTCGCCGTCGGCGTACCAGCCCCACATCTCGCCGCCCAGTCGCCAGGGGTCGAGGCCGGCGACCTGGACCCGGGAGGTGACGAAGGCGTTCTCGACCGGCTCGCGTCCGAGGATTTCCATCGCGGCGTCGAGATCACTGGGCTCAAGGACCCGGGTGGTGGTCTGCGTCAACACTGGGGCCTCACCATGCAAGTCTGCTGATCTCCGCACTGTACCCGGCGGCGCCCCGGGATGGCGCGTCCGAGGTCATGAAACAGCCCCGGACCGCCCCCGAACTGCGGGAACGGCACCGGGGCCGCCTACTGGGCCCGGACGGACCGGGGCCCGGGAATCAGACGCCGATGGCGACGGTGGGCTCGCCGCTCATCACGCCGTCCTTCTCCATCTGCTCGGCGATCTTCATCGCCTCTTCGATGAGGGTCTCCACGATCTTCGACTCGGGGACGGTCTTGATGACCTCGCCCTTCACGAAGATCTGGCCCTTGCCGTTGCCGGAGGCGACGCCGAGGTCGGCCTCGCGGGCCTCGCCCGGGCCGTTGACGACGCAGCCCATGACCGCGACGCGCAGCGGGACCTCCATGCCCTCCAGGCCCGCCGTGACCTCCTCGGCCAGCTTGTAGACGTCGACCTGGGCGCGTCCGCAGGACGGGCAGGAGACGATCTCCAGGCGGCGCGGCTTGAGGTTGAGCGACTCCAGGATCTGGATGCCGACCTTGACCTCCTCCGCCGGCGGGGCGGAAAGGGAGACGCGGATGGTGTCGCCGATGCCCTCGGAGAGCAGCGCGCCGAAGGCCACGGCGGACTTGATGGTGCCCTGGAAGGCGGGGCCGGCCTCGGTGACGCCCAGGTGCAGCGGGTAGTCGCAGGCGGCGGCGAGCTGGCGGTAGGCGTTGACCATGACGACCGGGTCGTTGTGCTTGACCGAGATCTTGATGTCGCCGAAGCCGTGCTCCTCGAAGAGGGAGGCCTCCCACAGCGCGGACTCGACCAGCGCCTCGGGGGTGGCCTTGCCGTACTTCTTCAGCAGTCGGGCGTCGAGCGAGCCGGCGTTCACACCGATGCGGATCGGGGTGCGCGTCTCGTTCGCGGCCTTCGCGATCTCCTTGACCTTGTCGTCGAACTGCTTGATGTTGCCCGGGTTCACGCGGACGGCGGCGCAGCCGGCGTCGATCGCGGCGAACACGTACTTGGGCTGGAAGTGGATGTCGGCGATGACCGGGATCTGCGACTTCTTGGCGATGACGGCGAGCGCGTCGGCGTCGTCCTGGGTCGGGCAGGCGACGCGGACGATGTCGCAGCCGGAGGCGGTCAGCTCGGCGATCTGCTGGAGCGTCGCCCCGATGTCGGAGGTCCTGGTGGTGGTCATCGACTGCACGGAGATCTGTGCGTCGCCGCCGACGGCCACCTTGCCGACCTGGATCTTGCGGCTGACCCTGCGGTCGGCAAGCTTCGTCGGCACGGCCGGCATTCCGAGTGAGATGGCAGTCATCTGCTGTGCAACCCCAAGGTGTGGATCAAGGTCCCGAGATCGGCGGGCTCCAGGCTTCGAGATTACGCCAACCACGGCGCGGCCCTTGCATCCGAGGGGGTGCGCCACCCGAACGTAGGGAGCCGGGCACGATCCGTGCCCGGCTCCGGTACCGGCGGGGTGGAGCCCCGCAAACTAGGTGATCTTGATCGGGTTGACCACGTCCGCCACCATCACCAGCAGGGTGAAGCAGATGAACAGGCCCGCGACCACGTACGCGACGGGCATCAGCTTCGCCACGTCGAACGGGCCGGGGTCGGGGCGCCGGAAGATCCGCGCCACGCCCCGCCGGACCGACTCCCACAGGGCGCCGGCGATGTGACCGCCGTCGAGCGGGAGCAGCGGCAGCATGTTGAACAGGAACAGCGACAGGTTGAAGCCGGCCAGCAGGTTGAGGAAGAAGACCAGCTGGTGCTGGGCGGGGATGTCGAGGGTGAAGATCTCACCGCTGACCCGGGCGGCGCCGACGACGCCCATGGGGCTGTCCTGCTCGCGCTCGGCCCCGTTGAAGGCTGCGTTCCACAGGTCCGGGACCTTGGACGGCAGCTCGATCAGCGACTGCACGCCGGCCACCATCATCTCGCCCATACGGTCGACGGACTGGCCGAAGGACTGCGGGACGTATCCGGAGGCGGGGGCGAAGCCGAGGAAGCCCGCCGTGACGTACTCGTCCTTGACGTACCGGCCGTTGCCGTCCGTCTTGGCGACCTTGTTCTCGATCAGATTGGCCGTGAGGTCCACGCGCTGACCGGCCCGCTCCACCGTGATCTCGGCGGGGCCGACGGTGGCGCGGATGTCCTTCTGCAGGGCGGACCAGTCGCCGACCGGGCGGCCGTTGAAGGCGACGATCCTGTCGCCCGCCTTCAGGCCCGCCGCCTTGGCGGGGGCGGCCGGATCGCCGGGGGCGCACTTGTCGCGCTTCTCGCTCTGCTGGATGACGCAGTCCGAGACGGTGGCGACCGAGGTGGTCTGGGTGTTCAGCCCGAAGGTCATCAGGGTGGTGAGGAAGATCGCCACGGCCAGGATCAGGTTCATGAACGGCCCGGCGAACATCACGATCACGCGCTTCCACGGCTTGCGCGTGTAGAAGAGCCGGCTCTCGTCCCCGGGCTGGAGCTCCTCGTACGCGGCCGAGCGCGCGTCCTCGATCATCGACCGGAACGGCGAGGTGGAGCGGGCGGTGACCTTGCCGTCCTCGCCGGGCGGGAACATCCCGATCATGCGGATGTAGCCGCCCATCGGGATGGCCTTGATCCCGTACTCGGTCTCGCCCTTGCGCCGCGACCAGACGGTCGGCCCGAAGCCCACCATGTACTGCGGCACGCGAATGCCGAAGATCTTGGCCGTGGAGAGGTGCCCCAGCTCGTGCCAGGCGATGGAGACCAGCAGGCCGACGGCGAAGACCACGACCCCGAGCACCGTCATCAGTAGTGTCATGCGCGCGCCTCCGCGGCGGCCCGTGCCGCCATCTCCCGCGCCCGGGCCCTGGCCCAGGCCTCTGCTTCCAGGACGTCCTGGACCGTCAGGGAGGTTCCCGACTCAGGCGTCCCGTGCTCATCGACCACGGCAGAGACCGTATCCATGATTGCTGTGAACGGCAGCCGACCTGCCAGGAATGCCTCGACGCACTCCTCGTTGGCCGCATTGAACACGGCCGGGGCGGTACCCCCGAGCGTACCCACGTGCCGGGCGAGGCCCACCGACGGGAAGGCCTCGGTGTCCAGCGGGAAGAACTCCCACGTGGACGCCTTGGACCAGTCGAAGGCGGGGGCCGCGTCCGGGATCCGCTCGGGCCAGCCGAGGCCGATCGCGATGGGGCCGCGCATGTCCGGCGGAGTGGCCTGGGCGAGCGTGGAGCCGTCCGTGAACTCCACCATCGAGTGCACGTAGGACTGGGGGTGGACCACGACCTCGATGCGGTCGAAGGGGATGTCGTAGAGCAGGTGCGCCTCGATGACCTCCAGCCCCTTGTTGACCAGGGTCGAGGAGTTCACGGTGATCACCGGGCCCATGGCCCAGGTGGGGTGCGCGAGGGCGTCCTGCACGGTGACGTCCGCCAGCTGGGCGCGGGTGCGGCCGCGGAAGGGGCCGCCGGAGGCGGTCACCACGAGCTTGCGGACGTCGGCCCGGGTGCCGGCCGCGAGCGCCTGGAAGAGGGCCGCGTGCTCGGAGTCGACCGGGATGATCTGGCCGGGCTTCGCCAGGGCCTTGACCAGCGGGCCGCCGACGATCAGCGACTCCTTGTTGGCCAGGGCCAGGGTCCGGCCGGCGCGCAGGGCGGCGAGGGTCGGCGCGAGGCCGATCGAGCCGGTGATGCCGTTGAGGACGGTGTGGCACTCGGAGGCGGCGAGTTCGGCCGCGGCGTCCGGACCGGCCAGGATCTCGGGCAGCGGCTCGGACGGGCCGTACCGGGCGCTCAGCGCCTCTTTCAGGGCCGGTACGACGTCCTCGCGGGCGACGGCCACCGTCTTGACCCGCAGCAGCCGGGCCTGCTCGGCCAGCAGCTCCACCCGCCCGCCGGCTGCGGACAGTGCGGTGACCCTGAACCGGTCCGGGTTGCGCAGGGCGAGGTCGATGGCCTGGGTCCCGATGGACCCGGTGGACCCGAGGATGACGATGTCCCGGAGGCCGGCCGCGGGGTCGAAGAGGAGGTGCGGATCGGCGAGGGGGGCTGGGCGGTCGCTCATGCCCCCCATTGTTGCCGGAAGTCAGGAGCGGCCGGACACGGAGCCCCCTTCCGTTACCCGCAGAAGCAGGTGCGGCAGGGTTCCGGCGAACTCCGGGAGCGTGCGGGCGACCCGCCACCAGGCCCCTGGCTCCTCGCCGAGCGCCAGGAACAGCAGCCGGTCCGCCTCGGTGTGCGAGGCGAGGACGGCCGCGGGACGGTCGTGCCGGTCGGGGTGGTTCACGTCGCCGAGCCAGTGGTCCTGGTCGAGGGCCCAGCAGGCCGGCAGCTTGTGCCGGATCACATCGACGCCGGTGAGCAGGCCGCGGTCGAGGCAGTCGCGCACCCAGCGGATGTCCTCCTGGACGCTGTCCATGGGCACGGCGAGGCTCGCCAGCGCCAGCTCGCGCTCCACGCCCCCGAAGGGTTCGGCTGCGGTCGGCGTCAGGTGGCGCACCGCCCGCACGAGCTCGGGGCCGGGCGCGGCCGCCTCGGCCGCCTCCGCCGCCGTGCCGTCGACCACGGCGGCGACCAGCCCGGGCAGCGTGCCCCGGTGGCCGGGGGCGTGCCTCAGCAGCTCCGCCCACAGCCGGGGATCGTCCCCCAGCGGGCGCAGGGCCCGCAGCACGGCGCTCTGCATGCCGGCCTGTTCGGGCAGGGTCCAGCGCAGGCCGCCGACGGCGGGGAGGCGGGCGAGCAGCAGGCTCCGGTGCGCGGGGGCCACATGGGTGACGAGCTCGTCGTGCGTGACGCGGCCCATCCGCACGGCCCGGACGGCGGGCCGGTGCCAGGAGCGCTCGTCCGGCTGCGCCCCGCCGGTGGCCAGGAGGGCGAGGACGTTCTCCAGGGGCAGGTCCGCGACGAGCAGCAGGGCTTCGACCGCGCCGGCCGGCAGCGGATCGCGGAGGTGTTCGGCGAGCAGCGCCTCCGGGTCCGGGCGGTGGCCCGCCGCCAGGATGTCCAGGGGGACCCGTGGCCCGCGCCTGCCGTGCCGGCGCAGCAGGCCGGCCAGCTCGGCGGCGTCGAGCGGCCCCTCGGCGGGATCCCGGCCGAGTTCGGCGCGGAGCAGGGGCAGGAGTTCGTCCGGGGTGCGGCGGCGGGCGTACCGGGCGGGTCCGGGCAGGCCGGGCAGTGGCCGGCCGACGACCCGGGGGTTGCGCGCGATGTAGGTCCGGTCGGCCGCGCCGCCGTGGCGCAGCAGGAGGGTGACGGTCGCGGCGGACAGCCACTCGTCCCGGCACAGGTATTTGCGGGTGGGCTCGTCCAGCCGGCCGGTCATGTCGGTGACGACGTGGTCCGGTGCGTGGCGCAGCAGGTGCGCCACGCACCAGGCCAGCCGTCGGCTGGTGCGGTCTTCCTCGGCCGTCGGCATCGTTCTCGTCCGCCTCGCGCTGTGCTCGTACGCGTACCAGTACTCGTACTCATCCTCGTACGTCTGTCCGACGTCCGGCGATGATCGCAGGTCAGCGGATGGGGCGGTGCACGTTTTTCTGTGTCGAGGGTCCGGGCGTCGCGTCCGCGATCCAGGGGCCCTCGCCGGACGGGTCGAGGACGCCCTCCTCCAGCCAGGCGTAGGTGCCGGACAGGACGCCGGCGACCACCTTGCGGTCGAGGTCGTCGGTGTTGGACCAGAGGCGGCCGAAGAGCTCCTCGACGCGGAGCCGGGACTGTTCGCAGAAGGCGTCGGCCAGCTGGTACGCCTCGCGGCCGTGGGCGCCGGTGGCGCGCAGGTGCTCGGCGCGGACGCAGGCCGCGCTCATCGCGAAGAGCTCGGCGCCGATGTCGACGATCCGGCCGAGGAAGCCCTGCTTGGTCTCCATCCGGCCCTGCCAGCGGGACATGGCGTAGAAGGTCGAGCGGGCGAGTTTGCGGGCGCTGCGCTCCACGTAGCGCAGGTGGGTGGAGAGGTCGGGGTGGCCGCCCGGGTGGAAGGCGCGGTAGGTGCCGGGCACCTGGCCGGGGCCGGTGGCGAGCTTGGGCAGCCAGCGCGCGTAGAACCCGGCGGCGCGGGCCGTGGCCTTCGCCTTGTCGCCGAGTGCCTTGTCCGGGTCGATGAGGTCGCCCGCGACCGACAGGTGGGCGTCGACGGCCTCGCGGGCGATCAGCAGGTGCATGATCTCCGTCGATCCCTCGAAGATCCGGTTGATGCGCAGGTCGCGGAGCATCTGCTCGGCGGGGACGGCGCGCTCGCCGCGGGCGGCCAGGGAATCGGCGGTCTCGAAGCCGCGTCCGCCGCGGATCTGGACGAGTTCGTCGGCCATCAGGCAGGCCATCTCGGAGCCGTAGAGCTTGGCGAGGGCTGCCTCGATGCGGATGTCGTTGCGGTCCTCGTCGGCCATCTGGGAGGCGAGGTCGACCACCGCTTCGAGGGCGAAGGTCGTGGCGGCGATGAAGGAGATCTTGGCGCCGACGGCCTCGTGCTGCGCGACGGGCCGGCCCCACTGCTCGCGTACGCCGGACCACTCGCGGGCGATCTTCAGGCACCACTTGCCGGCGCCGACGCACATGGCGGGCAGGGACAGCCGGCCGGTGTTGAGCGTGGTCAGGGCGATCTTGAGGCCGGCGCCCTCGGCGCCGATGCGCTGGCCGGCGGGCACCCGTACCCGGTGGAAGCGGGTGACGCCGTTCTCCAGGCCGCGCAGGCCCATGAAGGCGTTGCGGTGCTCGACGGTGATCCCCGGCGAGTCCGCCTCCACGACGAAGGCGGTGATCCCGCCCCGGTGGTTCTCGGACTTCGGGACGCGGGCCATCACGACGAGCAGGTCGGCCACCACCCCGTTGGTCGTCCACAGCTTCACGCCGTCGAGCACGTAGTCGTCCCCGTCGGGGACCGCCGTGGTGGCCAGGCGTGCCGGGTCGGAGCCCACGTCGGGCTCGGTGAGCAGGAAGGCGCTGATGGCGGTGGTGGCGCAGCGGGGCAGGTAGGCGTCCTTCTGCTCCTGCGTGCCGAACATCTTCAACGGCTGGGGTACGCCGATCGACTGGTGGGCGGAGAGCAGGGCCCCGATGGCAGGGCTCACCGACCCGACGAGGGCCAGCGCCTTGTTGTAGTAGACCTGGGTGAGACCGAGACCGCCGTACTTGGGGTCGATCTTCATACCGAGGGCGCCGAGCTCCTTGAGCCCGCGCACGGTCTCGTCGGGGATCTTCGCCTCGCGCTCGATGCGGGCCCCGTCGATCGAGGTCTCGCAGAACTCCCGCAGCCGGGCCAGGAAGGCCTCGCCCCGCCGGACGTCCTCGTCGGCGGGGAGCGGGTGGGGGTGGATCAGGTCGAGCCGGAAGCGTCCCAGGAACAGTTCCTTCGCGAAACTGGGTTTGCGCCAGTCCTGTTCGCGGGCCGCTTCCGCGACCTGCCGTGCTTCGCGCTCGGTCACCTTGGGCTGTGCGCCGCTGGGTTGTACGGGCTGTACGGGCTGTGTTGCGGACATGCGGGGACTCACCTCGCCGCCGGAGTCGGTTCACCGGATTACCAGCCGGTGCTACTTGTGAGTCGTACCCCGTCCGGCTGCGCCGGAAAAGCCGGGGCGGTCCAGTCGGGCGAACCCGGGGCGCCGGGGCGCCTCTTCCCCCGCCCAGCGGGGGAAAAAGGGGACGGCCGGAGCCCCCGCACAGTAGGCTCCGGCCGCCGGCTTTTGGGCCGTACGAGATCAGATGTCGAGGCCGGTCAGGACCAGGACTCGCTCGTACGTGTAGTCGTCCATCGCGTAGCGGACACCCTCGCGGCCGACACCGGACTGCTTGACGCCGCCGTACGGCATCTGGTCGGCGCGGTAGGACGGCGCGTCGCCGATGATGACACCGCCGACCTCGAGCTCCCGGTGGGCGCGGAACGCGGTCTGGACGTTGCGCGTGAAGACGCCGGTCTGCAGACCGAACTTCGAGTCGTTGACGGCGGCGAAGGCCTCGTCGGTGTTCTCGACCTTCTTCAGCGTCAGGACCGGTCCGAAGACCTCCTCGGTGGCGAGCTTGACGCCGTCCGGGACGTGGGCGAGGACGGTCGGCTCGTACGAGGCACCCGCGCGCTTGCCACCGGTGAGCAGCTTGGCTCCGCCGGCCACGGCCTCGTCGACCCAGGACTCGACGCGCTCGGCGGCGGCCTGGGAGACCAGGGGGCCGACGTCGGTGGCGTCGTCGTTCGGGTCGCCGGTGACCTGCGCCTGGACCTTCGCGACGACCTTCTCGACGAGGCGGTCGTAGACGGAGGCGTCGGCGATCACGCGCTGCACGGAGATGCAGGACTGGCCGGCCTGGTAGTTCGAGAAGGTCGCGATACGGGTCGCGGCCCAGTCGAGGTCGGCCTCGGAGGACCAGTCGTCCAGGACGACGGCCGCGGCGTTGCCGCCGAGCTCCAGGGTGCAGTGCTTGTGGGGCACCGACTGCTGGATGGCGTAGCCGACGGTGTCCGAACCGGTGAAGGAGATGACGGGCAGACGCTCGTCCTTGACCAGGGCGGGCATCTTGTCGTTGGCGACCGGCAGGACCGACCAGGAGCCTGCCGGGAGGTCGGTCTCGGCGAGCAGCTCACCCAGGATCAGCCCGGAGAGGGGCGTGGCCGGGGCGGGCTTGAGGATGATCGGCGCGCCGACGGCGATGGCCGGGGCCACCTTGTGGGCGCACAGGTTCAGCGGGAAGTTGAACGGCGCGATGCCGAGGACCGGACCCTTGACGAAGCGGCGGGTCAGCGCGAGACGGCCGACACCGCCGGCGTCGGTGTCGAGGCGCTGGGCCTCACCGCCGTTGAAGCGGCGGGCCTCTTCGGCGGCGAAGCGGAACACGGACACCGCACGGCCGACCTCGCCGCGGGCCCACTTGACGGGCTTGCCGTTCTCGGCGGAGATCAGCTGGGCGATCTCCTCGGTGCGCTCCGCGAGCCGCTTGGACACGTGGTCCAGGGCGGCGGCCCGTACGTGGGCGGGGGTCGCGGAGAACTCCGCCGTCACGGCGTACGCCGCGGCCACGGCCTCTTCGACCTGCTCGTCGGAGGGCACGCTGACGGTGCCTACCAGTCGGCCGTCCCACGGGGAGTGGACGTCGAAGCTGTCCTCGCCGGTGGCCTGGCGGCCGGCGAGCCAGAAGGCGTGGGTGGAAGTCATGCGAATCCCGGCCCTTCGAGAAGTGTGCGGTGGGTCCTGACCCCTCCACCGTAGAACTCCGTCGGCGATTCGGCGTTTGTCCCTGATGGAGCGGCGGGTCGTCGCGCTTCGCCGCTTTGTCACTGTCCGGCCGGCCGGATGGGAGTGCCGGAGTGCCGGCACCCTCTAGGACGGGGTCGAGGTCGCCTTCAGGGCGAGCCACAGCTCCATGCGGACGTCCGGGTCCTCCAGGGAGCGGCCGAGGATCTCCTCGACCCGCTTCATCCGGTAGCGCAGCGTGTGCCGGTGCACGCCCAGGTCGGCGGCGGCCGCGTCCCACTGCCCGTGGCGCGAGAGCCAGGCCTGGAGCGAGGCCACCAGGTCGCCGCGGCCGGTCGCGTCGTGCTCGCGCAGGGCGCGCAGGGTGCCGTCGGCGAAGGCCCGTACGGCGTCGTCGGCCAGCAACGGCAGGACCGAGCCCGCCGCCATGTCCTCGTGCTCCACCATCGGCCGGCCGCGCCGCCGGGCCACGGCCAGGGCCTGGTCGGCCTGCTTGAGGGCCGCCGCCACACCGCCCGGCCCGGCGGGAGCGGAGAGGCCGACCACCAGCTCGTCCGGCTCGGGCCCGGCCGCATCCCGGCCGCGCCGTGCCTCCAGCGCCTCCGCGTGGTCCACGCAGGCCTGTACGGCCTGGCCCCCGTCGGAGGCCAGGACGACGAGCCGGCCCGCCTCCGGGACGACCAGCAGCGTCTCCCCGGTTCGGGCGGCCGCCGACTCCACCGTGTCGGAGAGCTGCGCCAGCCCCTCCGGCTGGGCGGTCCCGGCCAGCGCCGGCTCGGCCACGATCAGCCGGAACGGTGCCTCCAGCAGGGCCCCGTACAGGTCTCCGGCGACGGCCCGCGCGTGGTCCGCCTCGCCCGCCAGCAGCATCCGCAGCACCGCCGCGCCCAGCCGGGACTCGGCGTCGTGCAGCGAGCGGGAGCGCTCGGTGGTGAGGGTGAGCAGCGCGACCGCGGAGTGGACGGCGTACCGCTCGGCCGTGCCCAGCGGGGCGGCGGTGCCGACGGCGAGCGCACCGCGCGCCCGCCGGCCCGTGCCCAGGGACTGGAGTTCCACGCGGTCCTCGGAGCCGCCGACGACGGCGCTCGCGGGCGCCGGGCGCTCCCGCAGCCGCTCCACGTCGGGGGTCAGCCGCGCGGCGCGGCGGGCCGCCCAGTCGGGGGCGGCCGCGACGACCGCGCCCGAGGTGTCGTACAGCGCGGCCCAGCCGTGCACGTGCGCCGCCAGCTTCGCCAGCAGCTCGGCGGGCCCGTCGACGGAGAGCGCGGCGCGCGTCAGCTCCCGCTGGGCCTCGAATCCGGCGGTGACGGCCCGGTACTGGTCCGCCGCGAGGGCGGCGGAGACGGCCTTGCTGATCGCCAGGAAGGGGGTCCGCCGCGGCACCTCCAGCAGCGGCATGTCCTCGGTCCGCGCGGCCTCGACCAGCGCCTCGGGGATCTCCTCGTAGTTGACGCCGATCGCGAAGCCGATGCCGACGACCCCGGCCGCGGCGAGGCGGCGTACGTAGGCCCGCATCTCCTCCGGGTCCCCCGCGTCCAGCTTCATCGCGGTGATCAGGAGCAGTTCCCCGCCCTCCATGTAGGGGACGGGGTCGGCGAGCTCGCTGACGTGGGCCCAGCGCACCGGGGTGTCGAGGCGTCCCTCCCCCGCCCGGACGCTGAGCTTGAGCGCCGAGTGCTGGACGAGTGAGGCGAGGGTGAGCGGCATCGGTTACCAGTGGCCTTAGCGGGAGGGGGCGACGGAGCGGCGGGAGCGGACAGGGGCCGGGGCAGCGGGTGGGCCGGCGGTGGGCCGGGGGTGGACCGCCGAGGGAGTTTTCGCCGTGCCGTACGAACGACTCCCTCGATTCTGCCACCTCGTACTGGTCGGGATACGGGTCAGGACGTTCCGGCCAGGCGGACCAGCAGCGGAGCCGCACGTTCCCCGCGTACCGAGGTCAGCGACAGCACCGCGTGCCCCGGCGGCACGGCGTGCGCCAGGTCCGACGCCGACCACCGCTCCCGCTCCACCTGCCGCACCGTCACCGCGTCCGTGGTGACCGCCTTGCCGGTGACGAGCTTGCGGAAGGAGTGCATCAGGCGGGTCAGCGGCTGATCGGCGAAGACGGTGCGGTGGGTGACGTCCCGCGTCTCCACCCACTCGGTGCCCCAGGCCTCGGCGAACCGCTTGCCGTCCCAGGTGGTGACGCCGGAGAAGGCCATCCGGCAGCCGACCGCCCCGAGCAGCGGGGTCCGCAGCGCCTCCGGTACGTCGTCCATGGTGCGCAGCGTGAGCAGGACGCCCGCGTGCGCCGAGCGCAGCCGCTGGACGCCGCGTACGGTTCCGGCGGTCAGGGTGTGGGAGGCGTCGTCGAGGGCGAGGAAGGCGAAGAGGGAACGGTCGGTACGGGCGGCCGCGGCGGCGTTGAACTGCGTGAGCAGCAGCCGGGCCAGCATCCGGGAGGCGTCGGCGTGCCCGCGCTCGGGCAGGTCCACGCGGACCCGGATCGGGTGCTCCAGGGCGCGCAGCGAGAACGGCCGCCCCTGGCCGGTGGTGTCGAAGAACCCTGCGAAGGCCGGCCGGTCCAGCAGGGCCACCCGGTCGGCGAGGGCCGGTCCGGGGTCCGCGTGCGCCCCGTGCTGACGGGCCCGGGCGTCGAGCTCGCGCAGCATCGCGTGCTGCCCGGCGAGGTCGCGGCGCAGCGCGTCGAAGGCGGTGGGGACCTGGTCGAGCAGCTCGCGCAGCTCGGGCACGGCGGGGAAGCGGTCGTACGCCGCCCGGAACGGCCCGAGGAGCTGGGCGAGGGTGGTCGCGGCCCGGCGGACGTCGATGCCGGGAAGGTCCCCGACGAAGGCCTCGGCGAGCAGGGTGGCCGCCTCGTCGGGGTCGGTCGCGCCGCCGTAGAGGTCGAGGTCGTAGACGGAGGCGGGGTCACCGACCCGGACCACGACGTCGAAGGCGGCGTCCGGTCCGAGCTGGGTGCCGGCCGCGCCGACGGCGACGACGGCGGCCTGGCCGGCGAGCGCCTGGAGCGAGAGCGACTCGACGACGGGCCGAACCAGCCGCCGGGTCTTGCCGGTGCCGGAGGGGCCGACGGCGAGCAGGGAGGTACCGAGCACGTCGGGGTCGAGGGCGAGCGAGGTTCCGCGGCGGGAGTACGGGTTGCGCGCGCCGTCCTCGACGGTGCCGAGCAGCACCTGCCGGGCCAGCAGATCGTGCCGGGCTGCCCGCACGGGCAGGTCCCGCGCCCCGGACGGGTGCACGCAAGCCCCTGCGCCCTTGTCGCGGACGGCGTCGGCGAAGGCCCGCATGCGCGAGGGGTCGACGCGCACGGAGTCCCACGCACGCCGGATCCGGGCGTAGTCGACGTCGTTCATCCGCCCGCCCCCGGCCTCGGCCTCCAACCGCTCGGCCACCTCCCCCAGCCCGGCGGCCCACAACTGCGGCCACCGCACGGGGTCCTCGTCCTGCTCCTCGGCAGGTGCAACCCGGGTACCGCCCGGGCCGGTCGGCGCCGCCGGACGGAGCCGGCGCAGCAGCCGGACCGCTCCGCCGAGCCATGCGAAGGCGAGCACGACGGCCACGTCGATCGTGTTCTTCGCCGTGCTGTCGAGCGCGAGATTGGCCTCTTGGTCCGTGCCGTACGGCAGGAACGCGAACACCAGCTGCCGGAGCGGCAGCTGGTGGTTGTCGACGAGGAGGAGGGTGACCCAGGCCAGCGGCACCACGGTGAGGACCTGGACCCAGGGGCCGCGCTCGACGATCAGGCGGCTCCAAGCGGTCCGCCAGCTGCCGAGCCTGCCGAACCCGTAGAGGAGTGCGGATACGAACAGCAGCTCGTAGATCGGCTTGGCCCGCATCCCGCCCGTCCCCATGACGGGCTCCCCGTTCGCGGCGTACCAGCTGTCGGGGGTGAAGAGGTTCAGCGGCGCGTCCCAAAAGGGGATGTAGGTGTTGCGCATGAGGGACCAGACGAGGACGCATGCCAAGAAGGAGATGAGGGCTCCGGTGGCGAGAGCCCGATCGGGGGTCCGCGCGGGTTCCATCTCCGCCCGCGGGGTGTACCCGTAGCGCCATACTCCCGGCTCGGCGTCCGGACGGGGGGTACGCAGCCAGTCGGCGACGGTCGGCCCCCGGTCCGGCGCGTGGCGCGGCTTCGGGGGGTGTGCCGGAGGCGCGGCCGCAGGTCTCGACACGCGATCCGAACGGGTCGCCTGTCCGTCGTGCGTGCCGTCGGTGTCCATGAAACCCCTGCCCCCTGCCCGTGCCTGCGCTGCGTCGCTCAATGTAGTTGCCCGGCGTCGGCCGTGGGCCCGTACCCGCGCTCCGATTCGCCGTGCCGCCCGCGGGAGGCCCGTCCGCGTCCTTCCTATGGCCGTCACGGACAAGGACACGCGGAGATCACTACCGAACGGAGCATGCAGGACCCCCTCTCCCGGGCCTAGCCTGCGGACAAAGAGACAAGTGCGTCCGAAAACACCCCCCAGGAGCCCTCTATGACCGCTGTTCCGCAGGAGCGCAAGATCGTCACCGCGATCCCCGGCCCCAAGTCGCAGGAGCTGCAGGCCCGCCGCCTGCAGACCGTGGCCGGTGGCGTGGGCTCCGTGCTGCCCGTCTTCACGGCCCGCGCGGGTGGCGGCATCATCGAGGACGTCGACGGCAACCGCCTGATCGACTTCGGCTCCGGCATCGCCGTGACCTCGGTCGGCGCCTCCGCCGAGGCCGTCGTGCGCCGCGCCTCCGCGCAGCTCGCCGACTTCACCCACACCTGTTTCATGGTCACCCCGTACGAGGGCTACGTAGAGGTCTGCGAGGCGCTCGCCGAGCTGACCCCGGGCACCCACGCCAAGAAGTCGGCCCTGTTCAACTCCGGCGCCGAGGCCGTCGAGAACGCCGTCAAGATCGCCCGTTCGTACACCAAGCGCCAGGCCGTCGTCGTCTTCGACCACGGCTACCACGGCCGTACGAACCTCACCATGGCGCTGACCGCGAAGAACATGCCGTACAAGCAGGGCTTCGGTCCGTTCGCCCCCGAGGTCTACCGCGTCCCGGTCGCCTACGGCTACCGCTGGCCCACCGGTGCCGAGAACTGCGGCCCCGAGGCCGCCGCCCAGGCGATCGACGCGATCACCAAGCAGATCGGCGCCGAGAACGTCGCCGCGATCATCATCGAGCCGGTCCTCGGCGAGGGCGGCTTCATCGAGCCGGCCAAGGGCTTCCTGCCCGAGATCGTGAAGTTCGCCAACGACAACGGCATCGTCTTCGTCGCCGACGAGATCCAGTCCGGCTTCTGCCGCACCGGCCAGTGGTTCGCGTGCGAGGACGAGGGCATCGTCCCGGACCTGATCACCACCGCCAAGGGCATCGCGGGCGGCCTGCCGCTCGCCGCCGTGACCGGCCGCGCCGAGATCATGGACGCCGCGCACGCGGGTGGCCTGGGTGGCACCTACGGCGGCAACCCGGTGGCCTGCGCCGGTGCGCTCGGCTCCATCGAGACCATGAAGGAGCTCGACCTCAACGCCGCGGCGAAGAAGATCGAGTCCGTCATGAAGGCCCGCCTGACGGCCATGCAGGAGAAGTACGACATCATCGGCGACATCCGCGGCCGCGGCGCCATGATCGCGATCGAGCTGGTCAAGGACCCGGTGTCCAAGACCCCGTTCCCGGAGGCGGCCGGCGCGCTCGCCAAGGCCTGCCACGCCGAGGGCCTGCTCGTCCTCACCTGCGGCACCTACGGCAACGTGCTCCGCTTCCTCCCGCCGATCGTCATCGGCGAGGACCTGCTGAACGAGGGCCTGGACCTCATCGAGGCCGCGTTCGCGGCCATCGGCACGGCCATCTGATCGAAGGTCTAGAACGTGCGCACGCCGCGACCGGCCTCTACCGGCGGTAACGGGCGGACGCTGTGAAGAAGCTGTGGGGGGCCGATGGCGGGAGCGCGATCCTGCTGTCGGTCCCCCTTCCACTGCCGTACGGTTTCTGCAGATGAGTGAGACACCCCGCTCACGGGAAACCGGGGGCGACACCAGTACTGGGCTTCCCCAGCACCGTACTGGGCATGCGTTCGCGCACACTCCTCACCGATCGGACAGCCGTTCGCCCCAAACCCCCCGGGGCGCCCGGCAACCCGATCCGGGCGGCCGTCCCGGAACCATCCCCCCTGTTCCGGGACGGCCGGCCACTCCTCTCCTGATCGCCGCGGTCTGCGGCCTCCTCTTCTCCCTGGTCACCTGGCAGGTGCTGGTCGTCGGCCCGCTGCTGACCCCGGACCACGCGCTGAGCCGCGCACTGGTGCGCACGCTCCCGGACTCCGTCACCGAACGCCTCTCGGACCTCGGGAACATCCCCGTCGCCGTCCCCGTCCTCGCGCTGGCCGTGGCCTACGCCGCCCGGCGCGGGCGCGTGCTCGCCGCCGGGGCCGCGGGCCTGGCGATGGCCCTGGTGCCGGCCCTGGTCATCCCCTTCAAGGAGTGGACCGCCCGGCCCGGCCCCCTGGAACCCTGGGCCGCCGGCTACTTCCCCTCGGGCCACACGGCCACCGCGGCCGTCGCCTACCTCGGGGCGGCCCTGCTCGTGCGCCCGTACACCCGCCGGGCATGGCCGACGGCCGTCGCCCTGGTCCTCACGGGGGCGACGGCCGTCGGGCTGGTCCTGCGGGGCTGGCACTGGCCGCTCGACGTGCTGGCCAGCCTGCTGCTGTGCACTCCCCTACTGCTCGGGGTGGCCTGGGCGGACCGGGTCGGCCGGTCCGGTCGGCTCAGCCGCCGAAGTAGGCGTCGAAGTTCCGGCTGAACTCCCAGCCGCCGAAGCGGTCCCAGTTGATCGACCAGGTCATCAGGCCGCGCAGGCCCGGCCAGGTGCCGTGGGTCTGGTACGTCCCGCAGTCGGTCTTCTTCGTCAGGCAGTTCAGGGCCTTGGTCACCTCCGCGGGCGAGGTGTGGCCGTTGCCCGCGTTGGTCGTGGCCGGCAGGCCGATGGCGACCTGGTCCGGGCGCAGGGCCGGGAAGACCCGGGCGGTGTTTCCGGCGACCGGGAAGCCGGTGAGCAGCATGTCGGTCATGGCGATGTGGAAGTCCGCGCCCCCCATGGAGTGGTACTGGTTGTCGAGGCCCATGATCGGGCCCGAGTTGTAGTCCTGGACGTGCAGCAGTGTGAGGTCGTCGCGCAGGGCGTGGATGACCGGGAGGTACGCGCCGGCGCGCGGGTCCTGGCCGCCCCAGGGGCCGGAACCGTAGAACTGGTGGCCGAGCTGCACGAAGAAGGTCTCGGGGGCCATGGTCAGGACGAAGTCCGGGCCGTACCTGGCCTTCAGGGTCTTCACGGCGGAGATCAGGTTGACGACGACCGGGGTGGTGGGGGCCCGGAAGTCGGTGTCACCGGTGGCCAGGGACAGGGAGTGGCCCTCGAAGTCGATGTCCAGGCCGTTGAGGCCGTACTCGTCGATGATCTTGCTGACGGAGGAGACGAAGGCGTCGCGGGCGGCCGTGCTCGCGAGCTGGACCTGGCCGTTCTGGCCGCCGATCGAGATCAGCACCTTCTTGCCGGCCGCCTGCTTGGCCTTGATGGCCGCCTTGAACTCCGCGGGGGATTCGACGCCGGGGCATTCCGCGACCGGGCAGAGCCGGAAGCGGATGTCTCCCGAGGTCACCGACGTCGGTTCGCCGAAGGCGAGGTTGATGACGTCCCAGGAGGCGGGCACGTCGGCCATCCGGACATATCCGGAGCCGTTGGCGAAGCTCGCGTGCAGGTAGCCGACCAACGCGTGCGCGGGAAGGCCGCCGCCACCGCCTCCCCCGCCGCCGGGCGTGGTCGCGGAGACGGGCGCGCTCTGCGGGGACTCGCCCGCCGCGTTCACGGCGCTGACCCGGAAGGTGTACGTGGTGGACGCGGCGAGGCCGGTCACGGCCGCCGTGGCGGAGGTGACGCTCAGGGGCGCCGCGCCGTCCCGGCGGACGGTGTACGAGGTGGCTCCGGGCACCGCCGACCAGGACAGCGCGACCGAGCTCGACGAGGTGGCGGACGCCGTCAGGCCGGTGGGGGCGGCCGGGGGCTGGGGCTGGCCGGGGCCGCCGGGGTCGGGGCCGACCAGGGTGAGGTCGTCGGTGAAGTGGGCGGGCTGGCCGTACCAGCCGTGCGTGTAGACCGTGACGGAGGTCGTCGAGGGGCCGGTACGGAAGCTCGTCGTGAGCTGTTTCCACGCGCCCGGGGTCTGCGTCCAGGTCGACACGTCCGTGGTGCCGGTGCCGCTCGCGCCGAGGTAGACGTACGCGCCCTGCACCCAGGCGCCGAGCGTGTACGTCGAGTCGGGCTTCACGGTGACGGTCTGGGAGCAGCGGGCGTTGTCCTGTCCGGCCGGAGTGGCCTTCAGGGCGGAACTCCCGCTGTGGACGGGGGTGGTGACGGCGGCCGCACCGGCGCCCGGGCAGCTCCAGCCGTCGAGGCCGGCCTCGAAGCCGCCGTTGCGCACGAGGTCGGCGTCGGCCGCCGCGGCCGGCGGGCCGGCGGCGAGGAATCCGGCCACCGCGAGGGCGGTGGCCGTGAGGAAGGATAGGGCTCTGCGCACAACTGCCTCCGGTGCATGGGGGGATGGAGGGGGTCAGCGGCGCCCAAGATGGTCCAGACCAATGCCCTTGTCAAGACCTCCGTCCCTCCTTCGCCAGCGCACGCGCGGCCGCCTCGTGCATCGCGAGCTCCAGCACGGCCGGGTCGGTGAGGGTCCCCTCCCCGTCCGGCAGCACCAGCCAGCGCACCCCGCCGGTCGCCCGGCCGGGGTACGGGGCCACGATCCATGCCCCGCGTCCGGCGCCCCGTACGCCCGTGCCGAGCCACCGCGACGCCGTGCCCGCGGGCACGAAGAAGCCCAGCCGCGAGTCGCCGAAATCGGCGAGCACCGGGCCGGGCCGGTCGAGGAGCAGGCGGAGCACGTCGAGGGTGGGCCGCCCCAGCTCCCCGGGCAGGATCAGCACGTCCCAGCGCCGGCCGGCGGGCAGGAGGGCGACCCCGAGGGGGTTGCGCTCCCACTGCCACCGGCAGGCGTCCGGATCCGGCGCCGCCGACGCCAGCCACTCCACTGCCGTCTTGTCCCCCGGGATCGCCATCGCCCGGCCTCCGTTCCCTGTAGGTGAAGGGTTCTCACCTGGAGAGAGCGGGGCCGGGCGCGGCTATGACGCGGGTTTCGTTACTCCATGGTAGTGAATCGGGTCACACGGTGACGGGCTCCCGGCGCCGGGGCATACGGCGGGCGGGCCGGCCGCCGCTAGCTGTCGAAGCCGAGGCCGAGCTTGTCCATCGCCTTCAGCCACAGGTTCCGGTGACCTCCGCGGGCGTCCGCGCGGGCCAGCGACCATTTGGTGAGCGCGATCCCGGTCCAGGCGAAGGGCTCCGGCGGGAACGGCATCGGCTTGGACTTCACCATGTCCAGCCGGGTGCGCTCGGTGGAGAGCCCGTCCAGCAGGTCCAGCATCACGTCCGCGCCGAACCGGGTGGCGCCCACCCCGAGGCCGGTGTAACCGGCCGCGTAGGCCACCTTCCCCGCGTGCGCGGTGCCGAAGAAGGCGGAGAAGCGGGAGCAGGTGTCGATCGCGCCGCCCCAGGCGTGGCTGAACTTCAGCCCCTCCAGCTGCGGGAAGGCGGTGAAGAAGTGCTCCGCGAGCTTGAGGTAGGTCTCGGGGCGGTGGTCGTACTCGGAGTCGAGCTTCCCGCGGTAGGGGTAGATCGCGTCGTAGCCGCCCCACAGGATCCGGTGGTCGCGGGTGATCCGGAAGTAGTGGAACTGGTTGGCGCTGTCGCCGAGGCCCTGCCGGTTCTTCCAGCCGATCGCGGCCAGCTGGGCCTCGTCGAGCGGCTCGCTCATCAGCGCGTAGTCGTAGACCGGGACGGTGAACGGGCGGACCCGCCGGACCAGCGAGGGGAAGATGTTGGTGCCGAGGGCGACCCGGCGCGCGAGGATCGTGCCGTAGGGGGTCGTCACGGTCATCCCGGCACCCGCCGAGGCCATCTTCAGGCCGCGGGTGTTCTCGTAGATCCGCACCCCGAGCTCCAGGCAGGCCCGCTTGAGGCCCCAGGCCAGCTTCGCCGGGTTGAGCATGGCGACGCCGTCGCGGTCCCACAGGCCCGCGAGGAAGGTCGGGGAGTCGACCTCGGCGCGCACCGCGTCGCCGTCCAGCCATTCGGAGCCGTCGGCGAGGCCGAGCCGCAGTGCCTCCTCGTGCAGTTCGCGCAGCTCCTCGACCTGGTGCGGTTCCGTGGCGACGTCGATCTCGCCGGTCCGCTCGAAGTCGCAGTCGATGCCGTACCGGGCGACGGCCTCCTCGATGGCGTCGAGGTTGCGGGCGCCCATCTCCTCCAGCTTCGCCAGCTCGCCGGGCCAGCGGGCCAGGCCGTTGCTGAGGCCGTGGGTGAGGGAGGCTGCGCAGAATCCGCCGTTCCGGCCGGAGGCGGCCCAGCCCGCCTCCTTGCTC
Source organism: Streptomyces sp. NBC_01232 (assembly GCF_035989885.1). Lineage (GTDB taxonomy): Bacteria > Actinomycetota > Actinomycetes > Streptomycetales > Streptomycetaceae > Streptomyces. The sequence goes on along the minus strand of NZ_CP108518.1, from coordinate 5,938,894 downwards.
TCGATCACTACGACGTCCCGCCCGGGGTCGCGCTCCTTGGCGAGCAGCGCGGTCCACAGTCCGCTGTATCCGGCGCCGACGACCAGCAGGTCGCAGCGCTCGTCGGAGGTGAGCGCCGGCTCGGGGGCCGGCTTGCCGGGGTCGTCCAGCCAGTACGAGACCGGCTTCGCTTCGGAAAGGGATTTCGCAACACTACGCATGGCGACTGGGGCCATGTCTTCCAACTCCCTACGGAACTGATGACGTGCTTTCCCGAATTACTTCGGTTGTGCCTTCTTGCGACGGTTGCCGATCATCTGACCGGCGAGGACCACCAGCACCGCGATGACGAACATCGCCGTACCGATGACGTTGATCTGCACGGGCGTACCGCGCTGGGCCGAGCCCCACACGAACATGGGGAAGGTGACGGTGTTGCCCGAGTTGAAGTTGGTGATGATGAAGTCGTCGAAGGAGAGCGCGAAGGAGAGCAGCGCGCCCGCCGCGATACCGGGGGCCGCGATCGGCAAGGTGACCCGTACGAAGGTCTGCACGGGCCCGGCGTACAGGTCGCGGGCGGCCTCCTCCAGCCGCGGGTCCATCGACAGGACACGTGCCTTGACGGCGGCGACGACGAAGCTGAGGCAGAACATGATGTGCGCGATCAGGATCGTCCAGAAGCCCAGCTGGATGCCCATGTTGAGGAAGAGCGCGAGCAGCGAGGCCGCCATCACGATCTCGGGCATGGCCATGGGCAGGAAGATCAGCGAGTTGACCGCCCCGCGGGCCCGGAAGCGGTAGCGCACCAGCGCGAAGGCGATCGCGGTGCCCAGCGCGGTCGCGACGAGGGTGGACCAGAGCGCGATCTGGAGCGAGAGGGACAGGGAGCCGCACATGTCGGCGACGCCGCAGGGGTCCTTCCACGCGTCGAGGGAGAACTCCTGCCAGGCGTAGTTGAACCGCCCGGTGGGGTTGTTGAAGGAGAAGACGGTGACGACGACGTTCGGCAGGATCATGTACGCGAGCGTGCCGAGGCCCGCGATGACGACCAGGTTGCGCCGCAGCCAGGTGAGGGGATTGCGCATCAGACCAGGTCCTCCGTCCCCGCTCGGCGGATGTAGATGGTCACCATGATCAGCACGATGGCCATGAGAATGAAGGACAGCGCGGCCGCCGTCGGGTAGTCGAGGATCCGCAGGTACTGCGACTGGATGACGTTGCCGATCATCCGGGTGTCCGTGGACCCGAGCAGCTCGGCGTTCACGTAGTCGCCGCTCGCCGGGATGAAGGTGAGCAGGGTCCCGGAGACCACGCCCGGCATGGAGAGCGGGAAGGTCACCTTGCGGAAGACCGTGGCGGGGCGGGCGTAGAGGTCCCCGGCCGCCTCGTGGAGGCGGGTGTCGATGCGCTCCAGCGAGGAGTACAGCGGCAGGATCATGAAGGGGAGGAAGTTGTACGTCAGGCCGCAGACCACCGCGAGCGGCGTGGCCAGAACCCGGTCCCCCTCGGTCATGCCGAGCCAGCTGGTGACGTCGAGGAAGCCGACGTTGTTGAGGACGTCGACCACCGGGCCGCCGTCGGCCAGGATCGTCTTCCAGGCCAGGGTGCGGATCAGGAAGCTGGTGAAGAACGGGGCGATGACCAGCACGAGGAGCAGGTTGCGCCAGCGGCCCGCCTTGAAGGCGATCAGGTAGGCCAGCGGGTACCCGAGCAGCAGGCACAGCGCGGTCGCGGTGCCCGCGTAGAGCAGGGAGCGCAGGAACTGCGGGTAGTACTCGGTGAAGGCGTCCCAGTAGGTCCCGAAGTGCCAGGTGACCTTGAAGCCCTCTTCGAGGGAGCCGGTCTGCACCGAGGTGGAGGCCTGGTAGACCATCGGCAGCACGAAGAAGACCACCAGCCACAGGATGCCGGGGAGCAGCAGCCAGTACGGGATCAGCCGCTTGCGCAGGGACGCCTTGTGCACCGGAGGTTCGGTGGGGGCGGGCGCCTGGGGCGGCGCGGCGGTGGCGGTCACGCGCTCTCCTCGACCGTCTCGATGCCCGCGTCTATGTCCTGGGCCGCGTCGAGCCCGAAGGTGTGCTCCGGGTTCCAGTGCAGAACGACCTCGGCGCCCGGGACCAGGCGGCTGTCGCGCTCGATGTTCTGGACGTAGACCTCCAGCTCGGGGCAGACGGGGCTGTCGATGACGAACTGCGTGGAGACGCCGATGAAGGAGGAGGCGGCTATGCGGCCGGTGATCCTGTTCCGGCCCGTCGCGATGGCGTTCTCCTCCTCGGCCGGGACCAGGGACACCTTCTCCGGGCGCACACCGACCAGCAGCTTCCCGCCGGCGCGGGGTGTGGTCGAACATCGGGCGGCGGGCAGCCGGAGCTTCGCGCCGGAGGCCGAGACGACCACCTCGGAGCCGGCGGACTCCACGGACGCCTCGATGAGGTTCGAGGTGCCGAGGAAGTTGGCGACGAAGGTGGTGCCCGGGTTCTCGTACAGCTCGGCGGGGGCGCCCAGCTGCTCGACGCGGCCGCCGTTCATCACGGCGACCGTGTCGGCCATGGTCATGGCCTCCTCCTGGTCGTGCGTGACGTGCACGAAGGTGATGCCGACCTCGGTCTGGATCCGCTTGAGCTCCAGCTGCATCTGGCGGCGGAGCTTGAGGTCGAGGGCACCGAGCGGCTCGTCGAGGAGCAGTACCTGCGGGTGGTTGATCAGGGCGCGGGCGACGGCGACGCGTTGCTGCTGGCCGCCGGAGAGCTGGTGCGGCTTGCGCTGGGCGAACTGGCCGAGCTGGACCAGCTCCAGCATGTCGTCGACCTGCTTCTTGACCGACTTGACGCCGCGGCGGCGCAGCCCGAAGGCGACGTTCTCGAAGATGCTCAGGTGCGGGAAGAGCGCGTAGCTCTGGAAGACCGTGTTGACCGGGCGCTTGTACGGCTGCAGGTCGGTGACTTCCCGGTCGCCGAGGTGAACCGTCCCGGTGGACGGCTCCTCCAGGCCGGCGATCATGCGCAGGGTGGTGGTCTTCCCGCAGCCGGATGCGCCGAGCAGGGCGAAGAAGGAGCCCTGGGGGATGGTGAGATCCAGCGGGTGCACGGCGGTGAAGGTGCCGTAGTGCTTGCTGATCCCGGAGAGGCGGACGTCGCCGCCCGCGGTCTTGTCAGTCATGGATGGTCCCGGGGTTGGGTGGGGCAAGGGGTCGAAGGCTCGGCGGGTCCGGCGGGGCAGCGCCTGGGCCGGGGTCCTGCGGCGGTCGGCGCTCCGCTCCGGCGGGCACGCCGCAAGGCGTGCGTCAGGCGCCGATGAGCTTGGCGAACTTCTCCTCGTACGCCGTCTCTTCCTCGCTGCTGAGGGAGCGGAAGGCGTGGGACTTGGCGGTCATCGCCTTGTCCGGAACGATCAGGGTGTTCTCCGCGAGTTCGGGATCGATCTTCGCGAGCTCGTCCTTGACGCCCTCGACGGGGCAGACGTAGCTGATGTACGCGGCCAGTTGCGCGGCGGCCGGAAGCTCGTAGTAGTAGTCGATGAGCTTCTCCGCGTTGGCCTTGTGCCGGGCGTTGGCGGGGACCAGCAGGTTGTCGCTGGAGGTGATGTATCCGGCGGCGGGGATGGCGAACTTGATGTCCGGGTTCCCGGCCTGGAGCTGGATGATGTCGCCGGCCCAGGCGAGACAGGCGGCGAGGTCGCCCTTGTCGAGGTCGGAGGTGTAGTCGTTGCCGGTGAAGCGGCGGATCTGCTTCTTGTCCACGCCCTTCTGGAGCCGGCCGACGGCCTCGTCGAAGTCGGCGTTCGTGAAGGAGGCGGGGTCCTTGCCCTGGTCGAGCAGGGTCATGCCGACGCTGTCGCGCATCTCCGTCAGGAAACCGACGCGGCCCTTGAGGGTGGGGTCGTCGAGCAGCTGGGTGACGGAGTCGACCTTCTTGCCGTCGGTCGCCTTCTCGTTGTAGGCGATGACGGTGGAGATGCCGGTCCACGGGTAGCTGTACGCGCGGCCCGGGTCCCAGTCGGGGCTGCGGAACTGCGGCGACAGGTTGGCGAAGGCGTGCGGCAGGTGCGCGGGGTCCAGCTTCTGGGCCCAGCCCAGGCGGATCATGCGGGCGGCGAGCCAGTCGGTGACCACGATCAGGTCGCGGCCGGTGTCCTGGCCGGCCGCGAGCTGGGGGCGGATCTTGCCGAAGAACTCGACGTTGTCGTTGATGTCCTCGGTGTATTTGACCTTGATGCCGGTCCGCTTGGTGAACTCCTCCAGTGTGGGACGGGACTTCTCGTCCTCGCTGGTGTCCATGTACTCGGTCCAGTTGGAGAAGTTGATCTCCTTCTCCCGGTCCGAGTGGTCGTCGGAGGCCGCTGCCGCGTCGCCCGCGCGTTTGGCGGGCGGGATCCCGCACCCGGCGAGGGTGGACAGCCCTGCGAGGGTGAGCGCTCCGACTCCGGAGGCGCGCAGCAGTGAGCGGCGGGTGAGGGCGCCGCGCCCGCCGGTGAAGCTGCGCCGCATCGCGGCGAGTTGCGCCGCCGAGAGGCGGTCGGGCTCGAACTGCTCCATGCGCTGTGCCCTTTCGGGAGGTATACCGCTGGTCAGGCGGTGGGCCCACGCGGCGATAGCCGCAGATGGTTACGGACGGTCCCCGAAGATCGTGCGGTGCCAGTCCTTCTCGGCCACCGCGGTGTTGTCGTACATCACGTGCTTGACCTGCGTGTACTCCTCGAAGGAGTAGGCAGACATGTCCTTTCCGAAGCCGCTGGCCTTGTATCCCCCGTGGGGCATCTCGCTGATGATCGGGATGTGGTCGTTGACCCAGACGCAGCCCGCCTTGATCTCGCGGGTGGCGCGGCCCGCCCGGTAGACGTCACGGCTCCAGGCGGAGGCCGCGAGTCCATACGGTGTGTCGTTGGCCAGCGCGATCCCCTCGTCGTCGGTGTCGAAGGGCAGGACGACCAGGACCGGACCGAAGATCTCGGACTGGACCACCTCGCTGTCCTGGGCGGCGCCGGCAATGAGGGTGGGCCGGTAGTAGGCGCCCTCGGCCAGGTCCCCCGCCGGGATCTCGCCGCCCGTGACGACGGTGGCGTAGGCCCGGGCGCGCTCGACGAAGGCGGCGACCCGGTCGCGCTGGGCGTGCGAGACCAGCGGGCCCAGGTCGGTGGTGGGCGCGAAGGGGTCGCCGAGGCGGACGCTCTCCATCAGCTCGGCCACCCGGGCGACGAAGGCGTCGTGCAGGGGGCGCTGGACATAGGCACGGGTCGCGGCCGTGCAGTCCTGGCCGGTGTTGATGAGGGAGGCGGCGACGGCGCCGTGGGCGGCGGCCTCCAGGTCGGCGTCGTCGAAGACGAGGAAGGGGGCCTTGCCGCCGAGCTCCAGGTGGAGCCGCTTGACGGTGGCGGTGGCGATCTCGGCGACGCGCTTGCCGACGGCGGTGGAGCCGGTGAAGGAGGTCATCACCACGTCGGGGTGGCCCACCAGGTGCTCTCCGGCCTCGCGGCCGGCGCCGGTGACGATGTTGATCACGCCGTCGGGCAGGCCCGCGTCCTTGGCCGCCTGCGCGAACATCAGGGAGGTCAGCGGGGTGAGCTCGGCGGGCTTGAGGACGACGGTGTTGCCGGCGGCGATCGCCGGGAGGATCTTCCAGGCGGCCATCTGGAGCGGATAGTTCCAGGGCGCGATCGAGCCGACGACCCCGATGGCCTCGCGGCGTACGTACGAGGTGTGGTCGCCCGAGTACTCGGCGGCGGCCTGCCCCTGGAGGTGGCGGGCCGCGCCCGCGAAGAAGGCCGTGTTGTCGATGGTCCCCGGCACGTCGAACTCCGTGGACAGCTTGATCGGCTTGCCGCACTGCAGGGACTCGGCGTACGCGAAGTCCTCCGCCTGTTCGGCCAGTACGGCGGCCAGCCGGTGCAGGGCGTCCGAACGCTCGCCGGGAGTGGCGCCGGACCAGCCCGGGAAGGCCCTCCTGGCGGCGGCGACGGCTTCGTCGACGTCCGCGGTGCTCGCGAGCTCGTAGGTGAGGACCTCGTCGCCGGTGGCCGGATCGACCACCGTGTGTGACCGACCGGAGGTGCCGGCCCTCAGCTGCCCGTCGATGTACTGCGCGCCGTCTGCGAAGCGGTCTTTGACCTGGAAGCGGTTGCCCATCACGCTCTCACGCTCTCCGTAGCTACAGTTCGAGCTACAGCTCGAATTGAGTGCCGATCCTGACAGAGGTGGTGCCCTCGGCCAAGTGATTCCGTTGTTGCCTTTTGATTACGCGACGGAATCGGTCGACCATGTGTCGAGGCACGCCGGAAATCCCGTACGAAGTGTCAGTGGCGGGTGCCAGACTCGCGTGCATGGAGATGATCGACAATCTGATCAAGCAGGTCAGCCGTGGTGAGCGGGTGAAGTACCTGCCGTTCTGGGGGCACCGGCCGCAGCCGGACGGCAGGCTCGGCCCGAGCTGCCTGAGCCAGTGGTGGCCCTCTGCCTTCACTGTCGGTGACGTCCGTTATGCGACCGCGGAACACTGGATGATGGCCGGCAAGGCCCGGCTGTTCGGGGACGCCGAGGCGGAGCGCGCCGCGGTGGCCGCGAAGAGCCCGGCGGCCGCGAAGAAGGTCGGCCGGCTCGTGCGCGGCTTCGACGACGCGATATGGGAGCGGGAGCGCTTCGCCCTGGTGGTCGAGGGCAGCGTGCACAAGTTCGGCTCCGACCCGGCGCTGCGCGCGTACCTGCTGGGCACGGGGAGCCGGGTGCTGGTGGAGGCGAGCCCGATGGACCGGATCTGGGGCATCGGACTGGCCGCCGACGACGACCGCGCCCTGAACCCGGTGCGCTGGCGCGGGCTGAACCTGCTGGGCTTCGCCCTGATGGAGGCCCGCGAGCGGCTGCGCGAGGACGCCGCGTGACAGAGCGGCGCCGGGTCGCCCCGGTCGTCGTCCGGAGTGCGGCTGCCCCGGACGCGGTCGGACTCATCCGGGATCCGCTCTCGCGCGGTACGGACGGCGCGTCGGTGATGGTGCCCGCGCTGCTGAGTAATTGCGTGGTGGATCCCGGGCCCGCCGCCTAACGTGTTCCTCGTCCAGGTGCGAAGGCGAGACCTACTTCGACTCATAATCGGGCGGCCGCGGGTTCGAGTCCCGTCACCGGCTTCGGGCCGGTGTAGCTCAGCTGGTAGAGCACCTTGTGGTTTCGCCGGCCTTGTTCTCTGGACACTTGACGTCACGCACCTCCCGGTGCGCGGGCTGCGGCTCCTTCCCTTTCAGAGAATCCAGGCCGCCGCCACCTTGACCTCGGGAGGCACGCGTGCGGGATGCCCGGTGCGCAGGCAACGGTTACTTCTTCGGATCAGCTGGTTGCGGGTTCAAGTCCCGCCCGGCCACGGCCGGTAGCTCAATGGATCAGAGCAGCTGACACAAGTCCGTCGCCGACTTCCGATCTCGGGCATCCCGCACGTCACGCCTCCCCCGTTCGCTTTGAATTCGGGGGGATTCACATGGCTCGTTTCAACCTGCGCGCGTCCAGGCCGGCGCCCGTCGCGCCCACCTCGCCCGTCCGCTCGGCCGGGCGCGCCCGCACCGCTCAGGGCGGCCCCGGCCACCTGCGCGACCCGCGCTCCGAGCTCTTCCTGCTCGCCGTCGCCAACTTCGTGACGCAGCAGAGCGCGTACGAGAGCGGCGAGGCGCGCGACAACCGCTTCGCTGCGCTCGTACGCACCCTCGCCGTCGAGGATCCCGTGTGGACCGCCGGTCTGCTGGGCTGGCTCCGCGGCGACGCGAACATGCGGACCGCCTCGCTCGTCGGCGCCGCCGAGTACGTGAAGGCACGGCTCGACGCGGGCGCCACCGACGGGCCTTCAAACCGCGGGGTCGTGGACTCGGTGCTGCGGCGCGCGGACGAGCCCGGTGAGCTGCTGGCCTACTGGACGGCGACGTACGGGCGGAACGTGCCCAAGCCCGTCAAGCGCGGCATCGCCGACGCCGTGCGCCGCCTCTACTCCGGCACCTCGCTGCTGAAGTACGACACCGACTCCAAGGCCTACCGCTTCGGCGACGTCCTCAACCTCGTGCACGCCTCCCCCGACCCGGCCAAGCCGTGGCAGGGCGAGTTGTTCCGCCACGCCCTCGACCGCAGGCACAACCCGGACAGCGCGGAGGTCCCCGCGGGCAACCGGACCCTCGCCGCGCACCGGGCGCTGATGGAGCTGCCGGTGGAGCAGCGGCGCGCCGTGGTCACCGCACCGGACGCCGCCGAGCGGCTCGCGGAGGCGGGCATGACCTGGGAGGCGCTGGCCGGCTGGCTGCAGGGGCCGATGGACGCGGCCGCCTGGGAGGCGGTCATCCCGTCCATGGGCGCGATGGCTCTGCTGCGCAACCTGCGCAACTTCGACCAGGCCGGGGTATCGGACGCGGTCGCCGCCCGGGTCGCGGCGAAGATCTCCGGCCCGGAGGCCGTCGCCCGGTCCCGGCAGTTCCCCTTCCGCTACCTGGCGGCCTATCAGCACGCGCCCTCGCTGCGCTGGGCGTATCCCCTGGAGCAGGCGCTCGGCCACTCACTGGCCAACGTACCGGCGCTGCCCGGGCGGACACTGGTCCTCGTCGACCGGTCCGGGTCGATGTGGACTCCGCTGTCGGACCGTTCCAAGCTCAACCGTGCGGACGCCGCGGCCGTCTTCGGCGCGGCTCTGGCACTGCGGGCCGAGCAGGCCGACCTGGTGCAGTTCGGCACGACCAGCGAGGCCGTCCGGTGCCGCCGGGGCGAGTCCGTGCTGAAGGTGCTGGAGCGGTTCGGGCATCTCGGCGGGACCTACACGGCCGAGGCCGTGAAGAAGCACTACCGGGGCCACGACCGGGTGCTGATCGTCACCGACGAGCAGGCCGCCTACGGCCACGGCGGCGACCCGACGGCCGAGGTGCCGTCCACGGTCCCGGTCTACACCTGGAACCTGGCCGGCTACCGGGTGGGGCACGCGCCCTCGGGCACCGCGAACCGGCACACCTTCGGCGGGCTCACGGACGGAGCCTTCCGGATGGTGTCCCTGATCGAGGCGGGCCTGGACGCCGACTGGCCGTGGGCCTCCTGAGGCGGCCCCGTCAGACCTTCTCGCGCACCTGCGAGTTGTCGTACGGGCTGTCGTAGCGCGAGTCCTCGCCCGGCCCCTCGTCCATGAGGCCGGCGAACATGACCACGAGGAGCAGGGCGCCCAGCACGATGCCGATCGAGCCCAGGATGATGCCGGCGAGCGCCATCCCGCCGTTGTCGGCCTCGCCGCGGCTCGCCTTGCCGCGGCCCAGGGTGCCGAAGACGACCGCGGCTATGCCGAGGGCGATGGCGAAGAAGCTGGTGAAGCAGCCGACGACCGAAAGGATCCCGAGGACGAGCGCGGTGGTGCCCTGGCCATTGCTGCGCCGGGCCCCGTAGGGCGGGTAGGCGCCCTGGCCGGGGTATCCCTGGTACCCGGGATAGCCGGGAGGACCGGGGTATCCCGCGTCGCCGGGGTATCCGTAGCCGGGCTGGGCCGGATACCCGTACACCGCCGACGCGGGCTGCCCGGTCGTCGGCGTCGTCGGTATCGGGGCCGTCGTCGGCATCGGATTCTGCGTCGGTATCGGGTTCTGGGGCGGTGCGGACGGCGGGATCCGGTCGCCCGGCATTCCGGCGAGCGTCGGCTGGTCGTGCACGGACGGCGGGCCCGACACGCCCGGTGTGCCCTGCGGACCCTGCGCCTTGCCCAGCTCGACCGCCGGCCGCTCCGGCGGCGCCCACGGGTCGCGCGGCTCGGGACTGCTGTCGTTCATACGGAGCCCCCCTCTCGTACAGCCATGCTAAGCGCTGCCACCGACAGTCACGGGCGTGCCTACGATGAATCCCCAACCGCACGCACCCGCGTCCTCCCGGAGGCACTCCCCATGACCGACCTGCACCCCTTCATCGCGGGGCTGCCCAAGGCCGAACTGCACGTCCACCACGTCGGCTCGGCATCCCCTCGCATCGTGGCCGAGCTCGCCTCGCGGCACCCCGATTCGAAGGTCCCCACCGACCCCGAGGCCATTGCCGACTACTTCACCTTCACCGACTTCGCCCACTTCATCGAGGTCTACCTGTCGGTGGTCGACCTGGTCCGCACCCCGGACGACGTCCGCACCCTGACCTTCGAAGTCGCCCGCGACATGGCCCGGCAGAACATCCGCTACGCCGAGCTGACCATCACCCCGTACTCCTCCACCCGCCGCGGCATCGACGAGAAGGCCTTCATGGAGGCCATCGAGGACGCCCGCAGGGCCGCCGAGGCCGAACTCGGCGTCATCCTGCGCTGGTGCTTCGACATCCCCGGCGAGGCCGGCCTGGAGGCCGCCGCCGAGACCGCCCGGCTCGCTGTCGACCACCGCCCCGAGGGCCTGGTCTCCTTCGGTCTCGGCGGCCCCGAGATCGGCGTGCCGCGCCCGCAGTTCAAGCCGTACTTCGACGCGGCCCGCGCCGCCGGCCTGCACAGCGTCCCGCACGCCGGCGAGACCACCGGCCCGGAGACGATCTGGGACGCCATCCGCGAGCTGGGCGCCGAGCGCATCGGCCACGGCACCAGCGCCACCCAGGACCCGGAGCTGCTCGCGTACCTCGCCGAGCACCGGATCGCGCTGGAGGTCTGCCCGACCTCCAACATCGCCACCCGTGCGGTGACCGACCTCGACCAGCACCCGGTCAAGGAGATGGTCGCGGCGGGCGTGCTCGTCACCATCAACAGCGACGACCCGCCGATGTTCGGCTCCGACCTCAACAACGAGTACGCGGTGGCCGCACGCCTCCTCGATCTCGACGAGCGCGGACTCGCGCAGCTCGCCAAGAACGCCGTCGAGGCCTCCTTCCTGGACCCGGCCGGCAAGGCGAAGCTGACCGCCGAGATCGACACGTACACGGCCGAATGGCTCGCGCGCTGACGTCTGCCGGCAACGCGCCCCCGACAATGGGGACATGAGCACTCTGACTGCCGTCGGCCACCGCGGCGATCCCTACCGTGTCCGTGAGAACACCCTGGCTTCGATCCGCTCCGCGTTCGCGCGCGGGGCGGACGCCGTCGAGATCGACGTACGGCTCACCCGTGACGGAGTGCCGGTCCTGCTCCACGACGAAACGCTCCTGCGGCTGTGGGGCCACGACGTGCGCCTCGGCGACGTGACGGCCCCGCAGCTGAAGGAGCTCACGCAGGGCGGGGTTCCCACGCTGCACGACGCCCTGCTGGCCGCCGGGCCGGGCCGGCTGATGCTCGATCTCCCGGGCGCCACCTTCGAATCGGTGCGCACGGTCGTGGACCAGGTCCGCGAATGCGGGGCGCGCGAGCGGACGTTCTACTGCGCGGGCCCGAACACGATGCTGGCGGTCCGCGCCGCCGACCCGGCCGCGGAGATCGCGCTGACCTGGACCACGCTGTCGCCGCCGCGGCGGGTGCTGATCGACGCCGTGGCGCCGCGCTGGCTCAACTACCGCTTCGGGCTGGTGAGCCGGGAGCTGGTGGACGCGCTCCACCGGGACGGCCTGCTGGTGTCGGCGTGGACCGCGGACACCAGGCGGACGATGAAGGGCCTCCTCACGGCGGGGGTCGATTCGATCACCACGAACCGGCTGGACGCACTGGCGGCCGTGCGGGCCGGCCTCGGACGGTGATACGGGGCTTCCGGGAAGGAATGCGCGGCGCGGATCCGCGGTGGCAGGACCTGGGCCTGACCCTGCTGGTGCAGCTGGCCGTCACGATGCCGTTCGTCGTGCCCCGGGCCCCGGAGCTCCCGGCCGCGACCTGGTCCTCGTACGCCATGACCACGGCCGCCGTGCTGCCGCTGGTCTGGCGGCGCCGGGCGCCGGTCACCGTGCTCGCCGCGATCGTGACCCTCGGAGGGGTCTACAAGGTCGCCTTCGACGGTCCCGGCCAGCCGCTGCCGTACGCGGGCCTCATCGCCTTCTACACCGTGGCCCTGCAGTGCACCCCTCGGGTCCGCGCGGCCGTGGGACTGGCCACCGTGGTGGCGCTCGCGCTGTCAGTGGGCTGGGAGACGGGGACGGCGCGGGAGCTGCTGTTCACCCTCTTCGTCTCGGCGGCGGCCTACGCCCTGGGGCGGCTCCAGCACACGCGGCAGGCCTACACCGAGGCCCTCCTGGCCCGCGCAGCCGAGCTGGAGCGGGCCAACCGGATCGAGGCCGAGCAGGCGGCCGCGCGCGAACGGGCCAGGATCGCGCGGGAGATGCACGACATCCTCTCGCACGCCGTCAGCATCATGATCGTGCAGGCGGAGGCCGGTCCGGTGGCCGTGCGCAGGGCCCCGGAGCGCGCCGAGGCGGCCTTCGAGGCGATCGCGGAGACGGGCCGGGACGCGATGGGGCAGCTGCGCGCGATGCTGGGCGTCCTGCGCACCGACGAAACGGCGCCCAGGAGCCCGCAGCCGGGGATCGCCGGGCTGCCGGAGCTGGTGGACCGGGTCCGGGCCGGCGGTCTTCGGGTGTCGTACGAGCGGACCGGCACGGTGCGCGAACTGCCGGCCGCGGTGGGTACGACGGTGCACCGGGTGGTGCAGGAGGCGCTGACCAATGTGGTCAGGCACGCGGGGGCTTCGACGGTCCGGGTGATGCTCGCGTACGGACCGGATTCGCTCACGGTGGAGGTGACGGACGACGGGCGGGGTCCCGGCCGCGGGGTGCCCGGCGGGGCCCCGGGCGGGCACGGCCTGATCGGGATCCGCGAGCGGGCGGCGGCGCACGGCGGGACGGCGTGGACCGGTCCGGGCCCGGAGGGACGGGGGTACGCGGTGCGGGTGGTCCTTGTAACCTCGCCGCTGGAGGTGGGGAATTGACGATCCGTGTGGTGGTGGCCGACGACCAGGAGCTGGTGCGCAGCGGGTTCGCGATGATCCTGGACGCCCAGGAGGACATCGAGGTCGTTGCGGAGGCCGGGGACGGCGCGGCGGCGGTCGACGCCGTGGCCCGGCTCGCGCCGGACGTGGCGCTGCTGGACATCCGGATGCCGGTGCTGGACGGGATCGAGGCGTGCCGGAAGATCTGCGCCGGGAGCGCGTGCCGAACGGTGATGCTGACGACCTTCGACTCGGACGAGTACGTGTACGAGGCGCTGCACGCGGGGGCGAGCGGGTTCCTGCTGAAGGACGTGCGGCGGGACGATCTGGTGCACGCGGTACGGGTGGTGGCGGCGGGCGATTCCCTGCTGGCACCCTCGGTGGCACGGCGGCTGATCGAGGAGTACACGGCGGTGACGGGCGCGGCGCGGGCCGTCCTCCCGGCTGACCGGCTGGCGGGGCTGACGGCGCGGGAGCGGGAGACCCTGCTGCATCTGGGGCGGGGGCTGTCGAACGCGGAGATCGCGGCGGCGCTGGTGGTGAGCGAGCACACGGTGAAGTCGCATGTGGGGAACGTGCTGGCGAAGCTGGGGCTGCGGGACCGGATCCAGGCGGTGATCTGCGCGTACGAGACGGGCCTCATCACGGCGGGTACTCCCTCCGGGGAGTGAGAGGACGGCGTGTCGCATCCCTCGCGCCGGTGAGTTGTCGTACCGGTGAAGACCCCTCTCGCTGGTGATCCGCAACTACCCCTGTGAGCAGGAGCATTGAGTCATCGGGCCACGGTGGCCCGGTGAACTCACGGGGGATTTCGCCATGAACACTCGTACGCGCATGCTGATCGCCACCGCCCTGGTCCTGGGTATCGCTTCGGGACCGGTCGTCGCCCACGCTGCTCCGGCTCCCGGCCCGGTGGGCGCCGCCACGCGGGTCGTCTCGGCCCCGCCGAACACGGCGGCTCTGGAGCGGGCGATCGCCGGCCTCGGCGCGGAGCACAGGGACGCGACGGCCGCGCTGGTCCGGGTGGGCGGTACAAGCGGTGGCTGGCACGGCAGTTCCGGTGTCGCGGACGTCGTCACCGAGCGGGAAGCCGTCGAGCAGGGGCGGTTCCGGGCCGGATCGGTGACCAAGGCCTTCACCTCCGCCGTGGTGCTCCAGCTGGCGGCCGAGGGCCGGGTGGACCTGGACCGGCCGGTCCGGCGGTACCTGCCCGGGACGGTCCCCGACGCCTACGGCACGGTCACGGTCCGGCAGTTGCTCAACTACACCAGCGGCATACCGGCCGCGGACGGTCCGGGGGACTCGTTCGAGGCGCAGTGGGAGCACCGCTTCGATGTGACCGACCCGCACGATCAGCTGGCCGACGCCTTCGCGAAGAAGCCCGAGTTCACCCCGGGCTCGGCCCAGCACTACCTGAACATCAACTACACGGTGCTGGGGGTGCTCATCGAGAAGGTGACGGGCATTCCGTACGAGGAGGCGGTCGCCCGCCGGATCCTCCGGCCGCTGGGTCTGCGTCAGACCTCCTTCCCCGAGCGGACCCAGACGAGGATCCACGGACCGCACAACCGGGGCTACCAGGCGATACCGAAGGCGGACGGGTCGCGCGAGCTGCGCGATGTGACCGAGTGGAACTCGTCGGACCGGTGGGCGGCGGGAGACATCATCTCCACCACGGCTGATCTGGAGCGGTTCACCGTGGCCCTGTTCAGCGGCCGGATCGTGCCGAGGGCACAGCTGGAGGAGATGTTCACGGTGCCCGCGGTGAAGAACTTCGTCAACGGGAAGGATGCGACGCTGACGGCAGGTCTGGCCAGGCTCGTGCTGCCGGACGGCACGGTGGCGTGGGGCAAGACGGGTGGCCGGCATGGCTACAACACCGCGATAGGCGCGACGCGCGACCTCTCCCGCACGCTGGTCTACTCGGTCAACTCGACCAACGCGAAGGGAGAGGACACGAACCCGGTGGCGCTCGGCATCGTGATGGCCGCCTTCGCCAAGTAGCCAGTGCGGTCACAGCACTAGGCGGGCATCGCCTCAAGGCGCTTGATCATGCGGTGGAGCACCAGCAGGGGTATCACTCCGAAGACGCCGAACGACATGTCTATGACGCTCCACCAGAAGGGGATCCCGCGGATCGGGCCGCATATCAGGGCCAGGGGTATCACTCCGGCGCATGCGATCATCCCGGCTTCGATGATCCAGATGTTGCGGACCGGGTCGCGGTGGACCCCGTAGAAGAAGACGGCGATGACGAGGTGGGCGAAGGCGAGCCAGTCCGTGCCGTAGAGCAGGAAGGGGTACTCCGCGTCGGCCTGGTTCAGCCCGTCGCCCACGCGTCGCAACCACTCGTTGTCGATCAGGGCATTGGCCCAGCGGAGCTCGCTGACGAGTGGGAAGGCCGTGAGGCCGCTGAGCACCAGGCACATCAGGAACAGGGTCAACCAGGCACGGATCCGCCGCTGAAGGGCGCTTCTCTCGCTCATGGAAGGAAGCCTACGCCTATTTCTGAACACGTTCAGCCAGATTGCTGAACGTGTTCAGTTCGGCTCCGGCTGCTGGTCAGAGCCCGACGATCGCGTTCCAGCGCTTGGCGAGGGAGCGGCGTTCGGCCGAGGAGATGTCCCGCGCCACGACCAGCCTCTTGCGCATGTCCTCGTCCGGGAAGATCAGCGGGTTCTCGGCCAGTTCGGCGGTCTCCCGGTCGTCGGAGGCGGCCAGGACCTCGCGGGCGGCTGGGACGGGGCAGACGTAGTTGACGGAGGCCGCGAGCGAGGCGGCGACCTCCGGGGCGTAGTAGTGGTCGATGAGGGCCTCGGCGTTGGCCTTGTGCCGGGCCAGGTTGGGGACGAGCAGGCTCTCCGCCCAGAGTTCGGCCCCTTCCTCCGGGACGACGAACTCGATGTCCGGGTTGTCGGCCTGGAGCTGGATGGCGTCACCGGAGTAGGCCTGACAGGCCAGGACATCCCCCTTGCTCAGATCGGAGGTGTAGTCGTTGCCGGTGAAGCGGCGGATGTGCTTCTTCTTCACCATGTTCTCGACCTGGTCGCACATCCGGTGGAAGTCGGACTCGGTCCAGCGGGTGACATCCACACCGTTGCCCTGCATGAGCAGGGCGAAGGACTCGTCGAGGCCGGAGAAAAGGGTGACCTTGCCCGCCAGGTCCGGCTGCCACAGGTCCTTCACCGACTTGATCTCCCGGCCCAGGGCCTTGCGGTTGTAGGCGATCCCGGTGATCCCCGACTGCCAGGGGACGGTGTGCAGCCGGCCCGCGTCGAAGGCGGGGGAACGCAGCTGCGGGTCGAGGTGGCGGGTCACGTTGGGCTGCGCCGACCGGTCCAGCTTCTGGGCCCAGCCCAGGTGGACGAAGCGGGCGGCCATCCAGTCGCTGACCACGATCAGGTCGTGGCCGGTCTCCTGGCGGTTCATCAGGGCCGGGCTGACCTTGCCGAAGAACTCGTCGTTGTCGTTGATCTCCTCGGTGTACCGGACCTCGATGCCGGTCTGCTCCGAGAAGGCCTCCAGCGTCGGGCGGCGCTCCTCGTCCTCCTCGTCGGTGTCGATGTAGAGCGGCCAGTTGGAGAAGACGACGCTGCGGTCGCGCTCGGAACGGTCCGGACCCCCGCGTCCCTCCTCGGGAACGTAGGCGGCGGGCACGCCGCAGCCGGCGAGGGCGGCCGTCAGGCCCGCGGCACCGAGGCCGTACAGCGCAGAACGGCGGGAGAAGGCGAGTTCAGGCATGGGCTCAGCCTCGGCGAACGCGAGGGGGCGGGCAATAGACATGTTGTCTACTGCCCGCCCCGTCAACGCTGTGCTGTGATCGATGCGGCCGATCAGCCGTCGAGGGAGGTCATCACGTGCTTGATGCGCGTGTAGTCCTCGAAGCCGTAGGCGGAGAGGTCCTTGCCGTAGCCGGACTTCTTGAAGCCGCCGTGCGGCATCTCGGCGACGAGCGGGATGTGGGTGTTGATCCACACGCAGCCGAAGTCGAGGTTCTTGGACATCCGCATCGCGCGGCCGTGATCCTTGGTCCACACCGAGGAGGCGAGGGCGAACTCGACGCCGTTCGCGTACTCCAGGGCCTGACCCTCGCTCGCGAAGGACTGGACGGTGATGACGGGGCCGAAGACCTCGTTCTGGATGATCTCGTCGTCCTGCTTGAGGCCGGAGACCACGGTCGGGGCGTAGAAGTAGCCCTTCTCGCCAACCTGGTGGCCGCCCGCCTCGACCTTGGCGTGGGCGGGGAGGCGCTCGATGAAGCCCGCGACCTGCTTGAGCTGGTTCGGGTTGTTCAGCGGGCCGTACAGCACGTCCTCGTCGTCCGGCTGACCGGTCTTGGTGTCCGCGGCCGCCTTGGCGAGCGCGGACACGAACTCGTCGTGGATCGACTCGTGCACGAGCACGCGGGTGGCGGCGGTGCAGTCCTGGCCGGCGTTGAAGTAGCCGGCGACCGCGATGTCCTCGACGGCCTTGGCGATGTCGGCGTCCTCGAAGACCACGACCGGGGCCTTGCCGCCGAGCTCCAGGTGGACGCGCTTGACGTCCTTGGAGGCGCTCTCGGCGACCTGCATGCCCGCGCGCACCGAGCCGGTGATGGAGGCCATCGCCGGGGTGGAGTGCTCGACCATGGCCTTGCCGGTCTCGCGGTCACCGCAGATGACGTTGAAGACGCCCTTGGGCAGCACCGAGTCGATGATCTCCGCCATCAGCACGGTGGAGGCCGGGGTGGTGTCCGAGGGCTTGAGCACGACGGTGTTGCCCGCCGCGATGGCCGGGGCGAACTTCCACACGGCCATCATCATCGGGTAGTTCCACGGCGCGACCTGGGCACAGACGCCGACCGGCTCACGGCGGATGATCGAGGTCATCCCCTCCATGTACTCGCCGGCCGAGCGGCCCTCCAGGAGTCGCGCGGCACCCGCGAAGAAGCGGATCTGGTCCACCATCGGCGGCAGCTCCTCGCTGGCCGTGAGGCCCAGCGGCTTGCCGGTGTTCTCCGACTCGGCGGCGACGAGCTCGTCCGCGCGCGCCTCGAAGGCGTCCGCGATCTTCAGCAGTGCCTTCTGGCGCTCCGCGGGGGTGGTGTCGCGCCAGCCCGGGAAGGCGGCCGCGGCGGCGGCCATGGCGGCGTCGACATCGGCCTGGCCCGAGAGCGGGGCGGTGGCGTACGCCTCGCCGGTGGCCGGGTTGACCACCTCGGTGGTCCGCCCGTCAGCGGCGTACTTGAACTCCCCGCCGATGTAGTTGCGCAGACGACGCAGTTCGGTGGTCACTACAGCCACACTCCTGATCACATGTCCAACGATTGAGACAAAAGCCAAGCCTAGCCTCTTGGCGGAGGCTTTCGACAGACCCGGAGGCCACCAACTACGAAATCAGTGAGATCCGAGTCGCCAAACAACGGATTTCATTGATTCCACCTTGCGGAACAGACGACCCTCGTGCAGAGTGAGGCCGTGGTCAGTCGAAGCGCAGATTCCAGGAACAGACAACCGTCCCCTTCGGTCGATGCTGTGTCCCTGGCGATCATCGAGCAACTGCAGGAGGACGGTCGCCGTCCCTACGCCTCGATCGGCAAGGCCGTGGGCCTTTCCGAAGCGGCGGTGCGCCAGCGGGTGCAGAAGCTGCTCGACCAGGGCGTCATGCAGATCGTCGCCGTCACAGACCCGCTCACCGTGGGCCTGCGACGCCAGGCCATGGTCGGCATCAACGTCGAGGGCGACCTCGACCCGGTGGCCGATGCGCTGACCGCCATGGCCGAGTGCGAGTACGTGGTCATGACCGCAGGTTCGTTCGACCTGATGGTGGAGATCGTCTGCGAGGACGACGACCATCTGCTCGAAACGATCAACAAGAAGATCCGCACGCTCCCCGGCGTGCGATCAACCGAAAGCTTCGTTTACCTGAAGCTGAAGAAGCAGACCTACATGTGGGGAACCCGATAACCGTGAGCCAGGACCTCTCCAAGACCGCGTACGACCACCTGTGGATGCACTTCACCCGCATGTCGTCCTACGAGAACTCCCCCGTCCCCACCATCGTCCGGGGCGAGGGCACCTACATCTGGGACGACAAGGGCAAGCGCTACCTCGACGGTCTCGCCGGCCTGTTCGTGGTCAACGCCGGTCACGGCCGCAAGGAGCTGGCCGAGGTCGCTTACAAGCAGGCTCAGGAACTCGCGTTCTTCCCCATCTGGTCGTACGCGCACCCCAAGGCCGTCGAGCTCGCCGAGCGCCTCGCCCACTACGCCCCCGGTGACCTGAACAAGGTCTTCTTCACCACGGGTGGCGGCGAGGCCGTCGAGACCGCCTGGAAGCTCGCGAAGCAGTACTTCAAGCTCCAGGGCAAGCACACCAAGTACAAGGTCATCTCGCGTGCGGTCGCCTACCACGGCACCCCGCAGGGCGCCCTGTCGATCACCGGCCTGCCGGCCCTGAAGGCCCCCTTCGAGCCGCTGGTACCCGGTGCGCACAAGGTGCCGAACACCAACATCTACCGTGCCCCGATCTACGGCGACGACCCCGAGGCCTACGGCCGCTGGTGCGCCGACCAGATCGAGCAGGAGATCCTCTTCGAGGGCGCCGACACCGTCGCCGCCGTCTTCCTGGAGCCGGTGCAGAACGCCGGCGGCTGCTTCCCGCCGCCGCCCGGGTACTTCCAGCGGGTCCGCGAGATCTGCGACGAGTACGACGTCCTGCTCGTCTCCGACGAGACGATCTGCGCGTTCGGCCGCCTCGGCACGATGTTCGCCTGCGACAAGTTCGACTACGTGCCGGACATGATCACCTGCGCCAAGGGCATGACCTCGGGCTACTCCCCGATCGGCGCCTGCATCATCTCCGACCGCCTCGCGGAGCCCTTCTACAAGGGCGACAACACCTTCCTGCACGGCTACACCTTCGGCGGCCACCCGGTCTCCTCGGCGGTGGCGCTGGCCAACCTCGACATCTTCGACAAGGAAGGCCTCAACCAGCACGTGCTGGACCACGAGGACGCCTTCTTCTCGACCCTGAAGAAGCTGCACGACCTGCCCATCGTCGGCGACGTCCGCGGCAACGGCTTCTTCTACGGCATCGAGCTCGTCAAGGACAAGAGCACCAAGGAGTCCTTCACGGACGAGGAGACGGAGCGCGTGCTCTACGGCTTCCTCTCCAAGGCGCTCTTCGAGAACGGCCTGTACTGCCGGGCCGACGACCGCGGTGACCCGGTCATCCAGCTCGCGCCGCCGCTGATCGCGGACCAGGGCACCTTCGACGAGATCGAAGGCATCCTGCGCTCGGTGCTCACCGAGGCATGGACCAAGCTGTAGCCGGACCGTAGATCGTCCGAGCCGCGACAGTCCAACCGCACGGCCCGGATCCTCCGTTCGAGTGAGAACGCGGGGGTCCGGGCCGTGTGCTGTCACCATCCAAGAGGTTCATCTCTTTACATCTCATTGCGGCGCCAGTGACTTCGAGCGGCTCCGCTTCGTTCCCTCGGACGGAGGTGTACGCCATGGTGGCTCCACCGGACAATGCCCCGCCTGACAATGACGTCCTGTGGGCTCGGTCCCTTCACTACTCCCACGACGGGGCCCCCGCCCTCGTCGAGGTCTCCGTCGGAGTCCGCCAGGGCGAGATCCTCGCCCTTACCGGCCCCCGCGGAAGCGGCAAGACCACCCTGCTCCGCTGCCTGTCCGGGCAGCTGCGGCCCCAGCAGGGCGAGGTCTGGTTCAACAGCGTCCCCGTTCACACCATGGGCACGCTCATCCGCGAACGCCTGCGCCGCGACCGGTTCGGCTGGATCGGCCACGAGCCCCAGCTGCTGCCCGAGCTGAAGGTCTGGGAGAACGCGGCGCTGCCGCTGCTGCTCGCCGGGGCCTCCCACCGCAGCGCCCGCAACGCCGCCTGCGAATGGCTGGACCGCCTCGACATCGGTGGCTTCGCCCGCAAGCGCCCCGGGGCCCTCAGCCGCGCCGAGTGCCAGCGGGTCGCCCTGGCCCGTGCCCTGGTCAACGAGCCCGCGGTGATCTTCGCCGACGAGCCCACGGCCCCGCTGCACCGGACCGAGCGGGCCCTGCTGCTCCGTACGCTGACCACCGCGGCCCGCTCCCACGACATCACCGTCCTGCTGGCCACCCACGACGAGGCCACCGCCGCCGTCGCGGACCGCCGGATCGCGCTGCTCGACGGCCGCCTCGCGGGGGCCGCGGCCGCCGCCTCCCCCGTCGCCGACACCACGGAGGACCAGGCCGCGTGCTCGCTCTCCGCCTAGCCCGCGGTTCCCGGCCGCTCGTCCAGCTGCGGCGGCTCCTCGTCGCCGCCGCCTCGGCCGGCACCGGCTTCCTGCTGCTCTACGTACTCGCCGGGGCCGTGGCCCAGCCTGCCGGATCGTTCCCTCGCCTGCTGTGGGCCCTGATCCCGCTGGCCGTCACCGTCCACTTCGCCGTCGTCGTGGCCCGGGCCGACCCCGCGACCCAGCCCCGCGAGGGAATGGACGCCGCGGGACTGGGCCCCGTACGGCTCATGCTCGCCGCCGCCATCTCCACCGCCGTCGCCTGCGCCCTGGGCAGCGCCCTGGCCCTGGCCGTCTTCCTCCACCTGCGCGGGGAGCTGGCCGGGCTGCCGTTCGACGGGGCCGGGGCGAAACTGCTCCACGCCGACCAGCCTGTGCCGGTGGCGGGCGCCCTCACCCTGCTGTGCCTGATCCCGGTGACCGCTTCGGCCGCCACCGCCCTCGCGCTGCGCCCGCACCCGCCGCTGGCCCCGCAGAGCGGACTGCCCTGGGGCATCGCGCTGACCGCCTGCGGCCTGGCGGCCCTGGCCTACGCGGGCCGCAGCGGCTCCGGGATGCTCGTCGGCTGGTCGCTGACCGCGATCGGGCTCGCCCTCGCCGGACCGGGGCTCGCCTACGCCTGCGGGAGCCTGGTCCAGGCCGTGCGCCCCGGCGCACTGCGGCTGCTGGCCGGGCGGATCCTCCAGCAGGAAGCCTCCCGGATCGGCCCCTCGCTCGGGGTGCTGTGCTCGGTGACCGCAGGGGGACTGACCGCCCTCGCCCTGCGTGACCGGGGCGGGCTGCCCGTACCGCTGGGCCCGCTGACCGGGCCGGCCGCCGCCCTGGTGACCCTGTGCGCCGCCGCGACCCTTCTCACATCGGTGGTGGAGGCCCGCCGGAGCCGGGAACCCGGACGCACGGCCCTGCTCGACCTCGGCGCCCCCTCCAACGTCCTTCGCAGCGCCGCGAGTCTGCGGGCCACCGCGCTCCTCGCAGTGTGCGTACCCCTGTGCTGGGGTGTGGCGCAGCTGACGTCACTGGCACTGACCCGCTGAGCCGAGCAGCCCTTAGGGTGGGCCGAATGGTCAACCCAGACATCGAGATCGAGACGCTCGCCGAATTCGACCGGGTCGCGGCACGCGGCTCGCTCAGCGGCTACCGGATCCAGTCGGTCAACCTGCTGGAGCGCACCTTCGCGCTGCTGGCGGCCGACACCTCGACGGCCGTGTTCCTGGGCTGCGCGATGGAGCCCGATGCGGCGGTGAAGGTCCGCGCCGACGGCGCGCTGGTCTTCCCGCCCGTACCGGACCTGCCGTTCAACCCGTACCGGGGCCTGCTCTACACGCCGGAGGAGCTCTTCACCGGGCTGCGCGACGGGTACGAGGTCACCCCGGACGCCGAGGCGTACGCCTGGTTCCAGGAGACGAAGTCCGACGGCGACGTCTTCTCCTCGATGCTCCGCTCCATCCACGACGACGCCGTCTCCGACGCCCTCGACGAGCACCTCGCCGGCGTCCCGGTCGTGGGCGTGATGGGCGGCCACGCCCTGGCCCGCGGCGGTACGGACTACCGCGGTGCGGCGGAGCTCGGCCGGGCGCTGACCCGGTCCGGGCTGACGGTGGCCACCGGCGGCGGCCCCGGCGCGATGGAGGCCGCCAACCTGGGCGCCTACCTGGCCCCGGCCCCGGACGACGCCCTCGCGGAGGCCCTGGAGCTGCTGGCCAAGGCCCCTTCCTTCACGCCGTCGGTGTCCGAGTGGGCGCGCGCGGCCTTCGCCGTGCGCGAGCGCTTCCCCGCCGGCGGGGACTCGGTGGGCATCCCGACCTGGTTCTACGGGCACGAGCCGCCGAACGCCTTCGCCGGGCACATCGCGAAGTACTTCGCGAACGCCACCCGTGAGGACGGGCTGCTGGCCCGCTCCACCGCGGGCGTGGTCTTCCTGCCGGGCGCGGCGGGCACGGTCCAGGAAATATTCGACAGCGGGACGCCGAACTACTACGAGTCCCGGGGCGAGCCGGTGCCGATGATCCTGGTCGGCCGCACCCACTGGACCGAACACCTGCCGGCCTGGCCGCTGCTCCAGGCCCTGGCGCGCGGCCGCGCGATGGAGTCCCGGATCGCTCTCGTCGACTCCGTGGACGAGGTCCCGGACGTTCTCGCCTCAATGAGCTGAGCCACGGAAGCAACTACCCGGCCCGTTCTCACGTCTGGTAGAGGTACCGCAAAACCTGCCAGACGTGAACGGAGCCCTTGGTGCTCATAGGCCTGCTGACCGCTGTCGCGGCGTCCATCTGCTACGGCACGGGATCCGTGCTGCAAGCCGTCGGATCGCGCCGCGCCGCACGGATGTCCCCCACCGCCGCCGGGGTGACCGCCCACGGCGGCCCCAATCTGTCGTCCACCGCAAAGGCGGCGATGACCTGGGAATTCATCGTCGGCACGATCCTGGACTTCGTGGGCTTCGGGCTGGGGGCCCTGGCCGCCCGCCTCCTTCCCCTCTTCCTGTCCCAGACGGTGATCAGCGCCAACCTGGTGATCACGGCCGTGCTGAGCGTGAAGATGCTGGGCATCCGGCTGAGCCGCAAGGAATGGACCTCGATCGGTGTGGTCTGCGCCGCGCTCGTGCTGCTGGCGACGGCCGCGGGCCACGAGGGCGGCCACCACGCGCCGATGTCGACGCACTGGTGGCTGCTGGGGATCACCCTGGTGCTGATGGTGGGCGGCACGGTGGTCGTGCGCCTGATGGGCGGCGGCGCCGCGATCCTGGCGGGCCTGCTGTCGGGCCTGGGCTTCGGCGCGCTCGGCGTCGGCGTCCGGATCCTGAACGGCGTGGACCCGTTCGACCTGGGCACCTTCCTGACCGACCCGGCCCTCTACGCGATCCTGGTGGCGGGCATCGGCGGCATGTACCTGCACACGGTCGCCCTGCAGATCGGCTCCGTGAACGGCGCCACGGCGGCCCTGGTCGTCGGCGAGACGGTCCTCCCGGGCGCGATCGGCGTCCTGTGGCTGGGCGACGCCTCCCGCCCCGGCCTCGCCTGGCTGGCGGTCCTCGGCTTCGTCCTGGCCGTCGCCGGAGCGGTGGCCGTGGCCTGGTACGGCAAGCACGAGGGGGCCGAGGAGGAGGCCGGGGACCCAGTGCCGCAGCCGGTCGGCTGACCCTCCGGCCGGCCGGGTGCCCTCACCCGGTCGGCCGCCCCCGGTGGTGGCGCCGCAGCGGCTGTCGCTTGCTGGACCGGGGGAGAGAGTGAGGGTCCATGACGCCCACGACCGATCGGCTCGACACTCCGCGCGCGGCCGGCATGGCCGGGGTCGCCTTCGCCCTGCTGCTCGCGGCGGCGATCGTCCTGATGCGGATCGCCATCCCGTCGGGCGACGCGGCCGACGTGCCCATCGACCCGGACCGGCGCTGGGCCGTCCAGGCGGCGCTGGAGATCGTGCCCTTCGCGGGCATCTTCTTCCTCTGGTTCATGGGCGCCCTGCGCACCCACACGGGTGATGCCGAGGACAGGTTCATCGCCACCGTGTTCCTCGGCAGCGGATTCGTCTTCGTGGCCACCCTGTTCGCCGCTGCCGCGGCGGCCGGCACGGTGCTGGCCGAGGGCACGCCCTCCGACTTCGGCCGCCACTACGCCTACACCCTCCTCGCGACGTACGCGATGCGCATGGCGGCCGTCTTCGTCCTCGCGACCTCGACCATCGGGCGGATGCTCGGCGTCTTCCCGCGGCCGCTGGCCATGCTGGGCACCGTCGTCGGCCTGCTCCTGCTCGTCATCGGTTCCGGCGTGCCCTGGTCCGAGCTGCTGTTCCCGGCCTGGGCGCTGGTCCTCAGCCTGTACATCCTGCGGGTCCGCCGCGGCACCGCCAGGCGCACCCCTCCGGACCGCACCGACCCGCCCTGACCTGGGGATCCTTACTCCGGCAGGCGGCCTGTGGGCGCCGCGTGCATTCTGGTGGGAAGGGGCGGACAGGGGGGGTCCGGGGGCGACGGGGATGAACGGCCGAGGGAAAGGCGGAACCGTCATGAGGCTTGTCGTCGACCTCAACCGCTGCCAGGGATACGCCCAGTGCGCATTCCTCGCTCCCGACGTCTTCGCCATGCACGGCGACGAGTCGCTCCTGTACAACCCGGACGCCGATCCCGAGCAGCGCGAGAACGTCCTGCGTGCCGTGGCCGCCTGTCCCGTCCAGGCCATCCTCCTGGAGATCACGGACGAGGACATGGCGCACATGGCCGCCCCGGACGCCGTGGCCGGATCCGGACCTCGTTCCGGAGGCGCACGGTGAGCGGTGCAGGAACACGCGACGGATCCCTGGAGCACCTCAAGCGCGAGGGCCGCATCGTCGTCGTCGGCGCTTCGCTGGCCGGTCTGCGAGCCGCCGAGACCATGCGCGAGAAGGGCTTCGCCGGTTCGCTCACGATGATCGGCGACGAGCCGTACGAGCCGTACGACCGGCCCCCGCTGTCCAAGCAGGTCCTGCTGGGCAACGCGGTCGCCGACCGCACGGCGCTCCCCCGCCGCCGGGCGATCGACGCCGACTGGCGCCTGGGTGTCCCGGCCACGGGCCTGGACATGGCCGGCCGCCGGGTCCGGCTCGGCAACGGCGACGAGGTCGAGTACGACCGGCTGCTCATCGCCACCGGAGTGCGCGCCCGGCCCTGGCCCAACGCCGAGGAAGGCGCCCTCCAGGGTGTCTTCGTGCTGCGCACCCGCGACGACGGCGAAGGGCTGCAACGGGCGCTGGCCGCCGGTCCCCGCCGGGTCCTGGTCATCGGCGCCGGGTTCACCGGGTCGGAGATCGCCTCCGCCTGCCGGGAGCGCGGCCTGGACGTCACCGTCGCCGAACGGGGCGCGGCGCCGCTGGTCGGTGCGCTGGGAGGGGTCATCGGCGAGGTGGCGGCCGAGATGCACCGGGAGCACGGCGTCGACCTGCGCACCGGTGTCATGGTGACCTCACTGGAGGGCGACCCCTCCGGGCGGGTCCGCGCCGCCCACCTCTCCGACGGTTCCACCGTGGAGGCGGACGTCGTGGTCGTCTCGCTGGGCGCGCAGCGCAACACCGAGTGGCTCGCCGGTTCCGGGCTGGGCGCGGGCCCGCGGGGCATCGCCTGCGACGCGGGCTGCCGGGCCTTCGACGTGCGGGGCATCGTCACCGATGACATCTACGTGGCGGGTGACGTGGCCCGCTCCCCGCACGCCCTGTTCGGCTACCAGTTCCTGTCGCTGGAGCACTGGGGCAACGCGGTCGCCCAGGCGGACACCGCCGCGCACAACATGCTCAGCGAGAGTGCCGACCGCCGCCCCCACCTGTGGGTTCCGGCGTTCTGGTCCTCGCAGTTCGGTGTGAACATCAAGTCGGTCGGGGTACCTCCGATGGGCACCGAGATCCTCATCACCCAGGGCTCGCTCGCCGAGCGCCGCTTCGCGGCCGTGTACGGCTACCAGGGGCGGACGATCGCCGCCGTCACCTTCGACAACTGCCGGTGGCTGCCGTTCTACGAGCAGCAGATCGAGGGCACCGAGCCGTTCCCGCCGCCGTTCTCGACGGTGGACCGCAGGTCCGACGGGATCAAGCCGCTGCCGGCCGACTTCCCGGACCCCTCGGTCCCCACCCACGGGCCGACCATCACGCTGAGCGGCTATTCGCCGGCCGACCGGAAGATGACCTTCACCCCCGGAAGATGACCTTCGCCCCCGCGCACCACCGGCCGCGCGGCACCGCGCCGTCCCCCGAGGATCACGAGGATCACGAGGACCTGTCATGACACAAGCCCTGCTGCGGGAGATCATCGACTACGCGAACCGCGCGAATCCGTACCCGCTGTACGAGGAACTGCGCAAGACTCCGGTGTCCCACGACGGGGACGGACCGTACGTCATCAGCACGTACTACGAGATCCACAGCCTTCTGCACGACCCGCGGATCAGCTCCGACGCCAAGAACCTCAAGGCCACCGGGGACGATCCGCTGGGCCAGGACGAGGAGGAGGGGACGACCCTGCCGCCCTCCTTCCTCAAGCTCGACCCGCCCGACCACGACCGGCTGCGGCGGATGACGAACCGGCCGTTCGGACCGCCGCACGCCCCGCACCGGGTGCACGACATGCGGGACGAACTCGGCGGCCTCGTCTCCGGGCTCATCGACGGCATCGTGGAGACGGGCCGGCTGGACCGGATCGACCTCGTCGACCAGTTCGCGTACCCCTTCCCGGTCACCGTCATCTGCCGACTCCTCGGCATCCCCCGCGAGGACGAGCCCCGTTTCCACGTGTGGGCGGAGACCCTGGCCGCCAGCCTGGACCCCGACCCGGACGCGGACCCCACGCAGCACGGGAAGGGCTCCATGGACGCCCGGATGGAACTGGGCATGTACCTGGCCGGGCTGATCGAGGAGCGCCGCAAGAAGCCGGGCGACGACATGCTGTCCCAGCTGGCGACGGCGGACGGCCCGGACGGTGCGATGACCACCATGGAGGCGCTCAGCACCTCCGCGCTGCTGCTGATCGCGGGCCACGAGACCACGGTCAACCTCATCACCAACGGCATGCTGACCCTGCTGCGCCACCCGGAGGCCCTCGGGCGGCTGCGCGACGACCCGGACCTGGCGGTCCCGATCGTCGAGGAACTCCTGCGGTACGAGCCGCCCGTGCAGCTGCTGCCCCAGCGCACCACCCTCTCCGACATCGAGGTCGCCGGTGTCACCATCCCCAAGGGCGCTTCCCTGTGGCTGATGCTGGCCTCCGGGAACCGCGACCCGAAGCGCTTCGAGGACCCCGACCGCTTCGACCCCGACCGCAAGGACATCCAGCACCTCGGCCTCGGCAGCGGGATCCACAGCTGCTTCGGGGCGCCGCTGGCCCGGCAGGAGGCCCAGCTGGCGCTGAGCGAGCTGGCCCGGCGGCTGGAGAACCCGCGGCTGCTGGAGGACCCGCCGCCCTACCGCCAGAACGCGGTCCTGCGCGGCCCGCGCCACCTGCAGATCGCCTGCGACGGCATCCGTCCCTAGGGCGTGTCCTGCGGAAGTACGACCACCTCGGCGGGGGTGAAGGTCACCGCGACCCGGTCCCCCACGGCCGGCGCCCCCGCCAGCTCGCACTCGGCCTCCAGCAGCGGTCCCGCCTCCGGCCGCAGCTGCAGCGCGACGTGCGTGCCGCGGAAGGTGCGGGACACCACCTCGCACCGCAGGCCCGCCGCGCAGAGCACGACCCCCGCCGGGCGGATCAGCAGCCGCTGCTCCCCTTCGGGGGATCCGGCCGGTACCGGGACGCCGCCCCATGCGGTGGCGGCCTCCGTGCCCGAGACCACGGCCGGGACCACGTTCTCGAAGCCGAGGAAGCGGGCCACGAATTCCGACGCGGGCCGCTGCCACACCTCCAGCGGGGTGCCGGCCTGCGCGATCCGGCCGTCCCGCATCACCACCACCCGGTCGGCCAGGGCGAAGGCCTCGCCCTGGTCGTGCGTGACGGCCAGTACGGTCGTGCCCAGGCGGGAGAACAGACCCCTCAGCTCCACCACGAGCCGCTCCCGCAGCCCGCGGTCCAGTTGCCCCAGCGGTTCGTCCAGCATCAGCAGCCGCGGCGACGGCGCCAGCGCCCGGGCCAGCGCCACCCGCTGCTGCTCGCCCCCCGACAGGGAGGCCACCGCCCGGCCCTGGGCACCGGGCAGCCCGACCAGGTCCAGCAGCTGCGTGACCCGGTCCGCGCACGAGGCGCGCCCGGTGCCCCGCATCCGCAGGCCGAAGGAGACGTTCGCGCCGACGTCGCGGTGCGGGAAGAGCTGGTGGTCCTGGAACATCAGGCCCACGCCCCGTCGGTGCACGGGTACACCGGCCTGGTCGGCCCCGCCCAGCAGCACCCGGCCCCCGGACACCTGCTGGAGCCCGGCGACGACCCGCAGCAGCGTGGACTTGCCGCTTCCGCTCGGGCCGAGGACACACACGACCTCGTGCTCGGTGACCGCGAGGTCCACGCGGTCGAGGGCGTACTGGGCCGCGCGCTCACCGAAGCGGACCGACACCCCTTCCAGCTGAAGCAGTGTCATCAGAACTCTCCGGAGGTCTTGTCGGGCCGCAGTCGCTCCAGCAGCAGCAGGGACACCGCGCACACCAGCATCAGAATCGTGCTCAGCGCCATCGCCTGGCCGTAGTTCAGCTCCCCGGCCCGCCCCAGCAGCCGCGCCACGGCCACCGGCAGCGTCGGCCGGTCCGCCCGCGCGATGAACACGGTCGCGCCGAACTCCCCCAGCGACACCGCGAAGGCGAACCCGGCCGCGATCAGCAGCGCCCGCCGCACCAGCGGCAGGTCCACCTCCCGCCAGGCCCGCAGCGGCGAGGCGCCGAGCACCGCCGCTGCCTCCCGCAGCCGGCCGTCCACGGCGCGCAGCACCGGCAGCATGGTCCGTACGACGAAGGGCACGCCCACCAGCGCCTGGGCCAGCGGCACCAGGATCCACGAGGTCCGCAGGTCGAGCGGCGGCTCGTCCAGGGTGATCAGGAAGCCGAAGCCCACCGTCACGGCGGACACTCCGAGCGGGAGCATCAAGAGCGCGTCGAAGCCGCGTACGAAGCGGCCTCCGCGCCGGGTCAGGGCCGCGGCCGCGAGTCCCCCGATGACCAGCGCGATCGCGGTGGCGGCGAGCGCGTACTGCAGGGAGTTCCAGATCGCCTCCAGCGGCGCCACCAGGAAGGTCCCGCCGCCGGCGCCCGCGTCCTGCAGGGCCCGGTAGTAGCCGAGACCGTAGCCGCCGGGGGCGTCGAAGGACCGCTCCACCAGTACGCCCAGCGGCAGCACGATCAGCAGCGCGACGGTCAGCAGCACCCCGCCCAGCAGCGTGCGCTGGGCCCAGCCGCGCGGCCGGTGCGTGGTGCGGCCCGGGTCCACCAGCCGCAACGCGGTTTCGCGCTTGCGCACGGTCCGGGCGTGCACGGCGAGGATCCCGCCGATCGCGGCGAACTGCACCATCGTCAGGACGGCGGCCGTCGGCAGGTCCAGGAGCTGCGCGGTCTGCCGGTAGACCTCCACCTCCAGGGTGGAGTACGACGGCCCGCCGAGGATCAGGACGACGCCGAAGGAGCTGAAGGTGAACAGGAACACCATCAGCGAAGCGGCCGCCACCGCAGGGGCCAGCGCGGGCAGGGTCACCCGCCGCCAGGCGGTGAACCGCCCGGCTCCCAGCACCCGGGCGGCCTCCTCCTGGCGCGGATCGAGCTGGGCCCACAGCCCGCCGACCGTGCGGACGACCACGGCGTAGTTGAAGAAGACGTGCGCGAGCAGGATCGCCCAGACGGTGGTGTCGAGCCGGACGCCGAGCAGTTCGTCGGTGAGCCCGCCGCGCCCCAGCAGGGCGAGGAAGGCGGTGCCGACCACCACGGTCGGCAGCACGAAGGGAACCGTCACCACGGCCCGCAGCAGTTGTTTGCCGGGGAACTCGAAGCGCGCGAAGACGTAGGCGGCCGGCAGCGCGATCAGCAGGGTGAGCACGGTGGAGGCGAGCGCCTGCCAGGTGGTGAACCACAGCACGTCGGCGATGTCGGGCCGGGCCAGCACCTCGGCGAACCGGCCGAACTGCCACCCCTCGTCGGTCTTGAGCCCGCGCCCGACGATCGCGACGACCGGATAGGCGAAGAACAGCCCGAAGAACGCGAGCGGCACGGCCATCAGGGCGAGCCGCACGGCGGTCGCCCGCGCCCCCTCGCGGGGGCCGGGGCCCGGCGCGGCGCCCCCCGACGCCGCGCCCGGCTCCTTGGTACCGCCTACTTCACGACGAGCGAGGTCCATGCCTTGACCCACTGCTCACGGTTCTTGGCGATGGTCTCGGGAGCCACGTTCTCGGGCTTCTCGATCACCACACCGTGCTTGGTGAACAGCTCCGGCAGGGCGGCGTCCTTCGTCACGGGGTTCACGAACATCTGGAGAGGCATGTCCTCCTGGAACTTCTTGCTGATCAGGAAGTCCACGAGGGCCTTGCCGCCCTCCTCGTTCTTGGCGCCCTTGAGCAGGCCCGCGAACTCGATCTGCCGGAAGCAGGTGCCGGTGGAGACGCCCGTGGGGGCCTCGGCCGGCTGCGGCTCGCCGTACAGCACCTCGACCGGAGGGCTGGAGGCGTAGGAGACGACCAGCGGGCGGTCGCCCTTGGCCTTCTTGCCGCCGGCGGAGCCGGAGAAGCGCTCGTTGTAGGCCTGCTCCCAGCCGTCGACGACCTCGACGCCGTTGGCCTTCAGCTTGCTCCAGTAGTCCTTCCAGCCCTCCTCGCCGTACTTGCCGACGGAGGCGAGCAGGAAGCCGAGGCCGGGCGAGGAGGTCGCGGCGTTCTCGGTGACCAGCAGGTTCTTGTACTCCGGCTTGACCAGGTCGTCCAGCGTCTGCGGCGGGGCGATCTTCTTCTCGGCGAAGTAGGCCTTGTCGTAGTTGACGCAGATGTCACCGGAGTCGATCGGGGTGACCCGGTGCTCCTTGTCGAGCACGTACTCGGGCTTCACCCCGGCGAGGCCCTTGGCCTCGTACGGCGTGAAGATGCCGTTGTCGAGGGCGCGCGAGAGGAGGGTGTTGTCCACGCCGAAGAAGACGTCACCGCGCGGGGAGCCCTTGGTGAGGATCTCCTGGTTGAGCGCGGCGCCCGCGTCCCCGGCCTTCAGCGTCTTGACGGTGTAGCCGCTCTGCTGCTCGAACTCCTTGAGGACCGCGTCGGTCACGTTGAAGGAGTCGTGGGAGACCAGCGTGACGGTTGTGGACTTCGGGGCGTCGCTCGCGCCCGCGGTCTTGTCCTTGGCGTCGCCGCCGCATGCGCTGAGCGTGGTGACGCCGAGCGCGGCCGCGAGCGCGGCACCCGCGATCTTCTTGGTGGTGCTCATTGGTGAATTCCTCCTGGGATGTCCAGGAGAAGACGCGGCCCCGACCGGCGCTCTTCGCGAGCGGACGCCGGGCAGGGCGCAACAGCAAGAGTGGTGACCGAACTTCCTACCCCGAATGACCGGGGCGAGGTTCAGAGGGTCTGCGGATGACGGATACCGCACTCTCAGCGCTGTGGCGCTCCCCTGTCGGAATATGAAATTGGTTCGGCCACAGGGTACCCCGTGGCCGAATCGCGTCGAACAGAAGCGGAATCTAGCGCTCCGAGGCGGCCAGCTGGCCGCACGCGCCGTCGATCTCCTGGCCGCGGGTGTCCCGTACGGTCACGGGCACGCCGTGCCGGGCGATGGCCTCCACGAAGGCCTTCTCGTCCTCCGGCCGCGAGGCGGTCCACTTGGAGCCCGGCGTCGGGTTCAGCGGGATCAGGTTGACGTGCACGCGCTTGCCCTTGAGCAGCTTGCCCAGGAGGTCACCGCGCCAGGCCTGGTCGTTGATGTCGCGGATCAGGGCGTACTCGATCGAGATCCGGCGGCCGGACTTCTCGGCGTACTCCCAGGCCGCACCGAGCACCTCGCGGACGTTCCAGCGGGTGTTGACCGGGACGAGGGTGTCGCGCAGCTCGTCGTCGGGCGCGTGCAGCGAGACGGCCAGACGGCACTTGAAGCCCTCGTCGGCGAAGCGCAGCATGGCCGGAACCAGACCGACGGTGGAGACGGTGATACCGCGCTGCGACAGGCCCAGGCCGTCGGGCTCCGGGTCGGTGAGCCGGCGGATGGCGCCCACCACGCGGTTGTAGTTGGCCAGCGGCTCGCCCATGCCCATGAAGACGATGTTCGACAGCCGCGCCGGGCCGCCGGGGACCTCGCCGTCGCGCAGCGCGCGCATGCCGTCGACGATCTGGTGCACGATCTCGGCGGTGGAGAGGTTGCGGTCGAGGCCCGCCTGGCCGGTCGCGCAGAACGGGCAGTTCATGCCGCAGCCGGCCTGCGAGGAGATGCACATGGTGACCCGGTCGGGGTAGCGCATGAGCACGGACTCGACGAGCGTGCCGTCGTGCAGCTTCCACAGGGTCTTGCGGGTGGTGTCGTCGTCGCACGAGATGTGCCGGATGACGTTCATCAGGTCCGGCAGCAGCTCCTGCTGGAGCTTCTCCCGCGAGCCCGCCGGGATGTCGGTCCACTCGGCCGGGTCGTGCGCGTACCGCGCGAAGTAGTGCTGGGAGAGCTGCTTGGCCCGGAACGGCTTCTCGCCGATCGCGGCGACCGCCTCACGGCGCTCGGCCGGGGTCATGTCGGCGAGGTGCCGGGGCGGCTTCTTGGCCCCGCGAGGGGCGACGAAGGTGAGCTCTCCCGGAACGGGGCGGGCCATGGCAGGTACTCCTTGTAAGACGAAAGGCGCGCCGCAGAAGCAGCGCGCCTTCCAAGAGTAACCGCCCGGCGTCCTGCGACGCCTTTTCGCAGGTCAGCCGGTGCCTACGAAGGCCGCCAGCAGCAGCCACACCACGGGGGCCGTCGGGAGCAGGGAGTCGAGGCGGTCCATGATGCCGCCGTGTCCCGGCAGCAGGGTGCCCATGTCCTTGATGCCGAGGTCCCTCTTGATCATCGACTCGCCCAGGTCGCCCAGGGTCGCGCTGACCGCGACCGCGAGGCCGAGCAGCAGGCCCTGCCACCAGGCGCCGCCGTCGATCAGGAACTCCATGCACAGCGCGCCGGCCGCCATGGCGAAGGCCACCGCGCCGAACAGTCCTTCGCGGGTCTTGCCGGGGCTGATGCGCGGCGCGAGCTTGGTCTTGCCGAAGCGCCAGCCGACCGCGTAGGCCCCTGTGTCACTGACCACCGTCAGGAGCAGGAAGGTGATCACGCGCTGGGGACCGTCGTCGGCGGTGAGCAGCATCGCGACGAAGGTGGCCAGGAAGGGGACGTAGAAGGCCGCGAAGGCGCCCGCCGTGACGTCCTTGAGGTAGTCCTCGGGCGGTTCGGTCATCCGCCACACCAGGACCGCCAGCACGGTCAGGGCCATGGCGACCCAGGCGCCCTCGGCCCCCCGGACGTATCCGGCGATGACCATGGCGGCGCCGCCGACCGCGAGCGGGACGAGCGGGGCCTTGATGCCCTTCTTCTCCTGCAGCCGGGAGGTGAGCTCCCACAGGCCGACGACGACCGCGACGACGATGACGCCGACGAAGACGGCCTTGACGAACAGCAGCGAGGCGAAGATCACCGCGCCGAGACCGACGCCTACCCCTATGGCCGCACGCAGGTCCCGCCCGGCGCGCTTCTTCTGCGGCGGGGGCGAGGAGTCCTGCGGCTGCTGGGCATGCGGAGGCGGGGGGCTGGGCATGGGCTCCTGCGGCGGCGTATCGGCGCGGAAGAGGGGGCCGCCGTCGGCGACGACCCCCCGATCGCGTGCTTCCCGGTCGTCGAAGTCACGGCCGGCGGCATCGGGCACGATGGGCATGGGCCGAGTGTGCGGGCCCACCTGCGCATCGTATGCGGGACCCGCCGGAACCGGCTCCGGCTGCCAGGAAGTGTCGTTCATCAGACTTCGAGGAGCTCGGCTTCCTTGTGCTTGAGGAGCTCGTCCACCTGCGCGACGTACTTCGCGGTGGTGTCGTCGAGCTCCTTCTCCGCGCGGCGCACCTCGTCCTCGCCGGCCTCCTTGTCCTTGACCAGCTTGTCAAGGGCGTCCTTGGCCTTGCGGCGGACGGCGCGCAGCGAGATCTTCGAGTCCTCGGCCTTGGTGCGCGCGACCTTGATGTACTCCTTGCGGCGGTCCTGCGTCAGCTCGGGGAAGGTCACCCGGATGATGCTGCCGTCGTTGCTCGGGTTGACACCGAGGTCGGAGTCGCGGATGGCCTGCTCGATGTTGCGCAGGGCGCTCTTGTCGAACGGGGTCACGATCGCCATGCGCGGCTCGGGCACCGAGAAGGAGGCGAGCTGGTTGATGGGCGTGATGGCGCCGTAGTACTCCGCCACGATCTTGTTGAACATCGCCGGGTGCGCACGGCCGGTGCGAATCGCGGCGAAGTCTTCCTTGGCGACGACGACGGCCTTTTCCATCTTCTCCTCGGCCTCGAGGAGGATCTCTTCGGTCACCACGTGCTCCTGCATGTCAGATATGGATGGTTCAGGCGGGCGGGCGGGTCTGGCGGGCCCGGTCCGGGCCCGCTCGGTCCGGCAGCGGACGGCTCAGACCCGGGTTTCCTGGTCGCTCACGAGCGTGCCGATCTTCTCACCCTTGACGGCCCGGGCGATATTGCCCTCGGCGAGCAGCTCGAACACGAGGATCGGCAGCTTGTTGTCGCGGCAGAGCGTGATCGCGGTGGCATCGGCGACCTTGAGGTCGCGTGAGAGGACCTCGCTGTACTCCAGCGCGTCGAACTTCACCGCGTCCGGGTTCTTCTTCGGGTCGGAGTCGTAGACCCCGTCGACGCCGTTCTTGCCCATGAGCAGGGCCTCGGCGTCGATCTCCAGGGCGCGCTGGGCGGCCGTGGTGTCGGTGGAGAAGTAGGGCATGCCCATGCCGGCGCCGAAGATGACGACGCGGCCCTTCTCCAGGTGCCGCACGGCACGCAGCGGGATGTACGGCTCCGCGACCTGGCCCATGGTGATGGCGGTCTGCACGCGGGAGTCGATGCCCTCCTTCTCCAGGAAGTCCTGGAGTGCGAGGCAGTTCATGACGGTACCGAGCATGCCCATGTAGTCGGACCGGGCCCGGTCCATGCCGCGCTGCTGGAGTTCGGCGCCGCGGAAGAAGTTGCCGCCGCCGATCACGACGGCGATCTCCGCGCCGTCGCGGACCACCGCGGCGATCTCACGCGCGATGGCGTGGACGACGTCGGGGTCGACGCCCAGTCCTCCGCCACCGGAGAAGGCCTCGCCCGACAGCTTCAGCATGAAGCGGCGGCCCTTCTCGTCCTGGTCGCTCTTGTCGTCGGATGCGGTGTGGGGGTCCACGCCCTGATTCATGGAGATCTCCTCGTGCACATACGAAGAAGGCCATTGCCGGTGGGTCCTTGCGGTTCCCTCTACGGCAATGGCCTCCTCGTCAGATCTGCGGTCGCCTCGCGCGAGCGCGGACGACTGCCTCAGACCCTACCGGGGTCCGGTGTCCGTCGCGTACGGACGGACTCAGATGCCGACCTTGATGCGCGAGAAGCGCACCAGGGTGACACCGGCCTCGTCCAGAACCTTCTGGACGGACTTCTTGTTGTCCAGCGCGTAGGCCTGGCCAAGGAGGGTGTTCTCCTTGAAGAAGCCGTTGACGCGACCCTCGACGATCTTCGCGATCGCGGCCTCGGGCTTGCCCTCGGCGCGGGTGACCTCTTCGGCCACACGACGCTCGGACTCGACCTTCTCGGCCGGGACGTCCTCGGCGGACAGCCACTGCGGGGAGAACGCGGCGATGTGCTGCGCGATGCCGCGGGCGACCTCGGCGTTCTCCTTGTCCAGCTCGACCAGGACGCCGATCTGGAACGGCAGGTCGGGCATGGTGCGGTGCATGTACGCCGAGACGTAACCGCCGGTGAACTGCGCGAAGCGGTCCAGGACGATCTTCTCGCCGAGGTTGGCGTTGGCCTCGTCCACGAACGCCTGGACGGTCTTGCCGGGCGCGATCTCGGACGCGAGCAGCGCCTCGATGTCGGCCGGGGAGGTCGCGGCGATGTGCGCGGCGATCTCGTTGGTGACGGCCTGGAACTTGTCACCCTTGGCGACGAAGTCCGTCTCGCACTTCAGCTCGACGAGGACACCGGAGGTGTTGTCGTCGGAGATGAGGGAGGCGACGGCACCGTTCTCGGCAGAACGGCCCTCGCGCTTGGCGACGCCCTTCTGACCCTTGATGCGGAGGGCCTCGATGGCCTTGTCGACGTCGCCGTCGGACTCGACCAGCGCGTTCTTGCAGTCCATCATGCCGACGCCGGTGAGCTCGCGGAGCTTCTTGACGTCAGCGGCGGTGTAGTTCGCCATGAGTCTGGGATTCTCTCTCGAAGTCGTAGATCTACGGGTGAACGGCGGAGGCGCCGCGCTTTTGGCGCGGCTCCCCCGCCGTCATCGTCCGTGCTGGGAGTGCCCGGCGAGTGAACGCCGGGCGCTCTCAGTGGGTCAGGCCTGCTCGGCGTCCGCGGCCGGAGCGGCCTCGGCGGCGGGGGCCTCGGCAGCCGGGGCCTCGGCAGCAGCCTCGGCCGGAGCGGCCTCGGCGGGCTCGTCGGCCTTCTTGTCGCCCTCGAGCAGGTCGCGCTCCCACTCGGCGAGCGGCTCGGCGGCGGCCTTCTCGCCCGGCTTCGAGTCACCGGTCGCAGCGCCGGAGCGGGCGATGAGGCCCTCGGCGACGGCGTCGGCGATCACGCGGGTGAGCAGGGTGACGGAACGGATCGCGTCGTCGTTGCCCGGGATCTTGTAGTCGACCTCGTCGGGGTCGCAGTTGGTGTCGAGGATCGCGACGACCGGGATGTGGAGCTTGCGCGCCTCACCGACGGCGATGTGCTCCTTCTTGGTGTCGACGATCCAGACGGCGCTGGGAACCTTCGACATCTCGCGGATACCACCGAGGGTCTTCTCCAGCTTGGTCTTCTCGCGGGAGAGGACCAGGAGCTCCTTCTTGGTGAGACCCGAGGCGGCGACGTCCTCGAAGTCGATCGCCTCAAGCTCCTTCAGACGCTGAAGGCGCTTGTAGACGGTGGAGAAGTTGGTGAGCATGCCACCCAGCCACCGCTGGTTGACGTACGGCATACCAACGCGCGTCGCCTGCTCGGCGATGGCCTCCTGGGCCTGCTTCTTGGTACCGACGAACATGATGGAGCCACCGTGCGCGACGGTCTCCTTCACGAACTCGTAGGCGCGGTCGATGTACGACAGCGACTGCAGCAGGTCGATGATGTAGATGCCGTTGCGCTCCGTGAAGATGAAGCGCTTCATCTTCGGGTTCCAACGGCGGGTCTGGTGACCGAAGTGGACGCCGCTTTCCAGCAGCTCCCGCATCGTGACGACGGCCATGGCCATCTCCTTGGTTTCTCGGTTTGGTTCCTGACGCCCCACCGCGCCCTGCCCCCATGAGGGACCGAGAGACGCTGTCACCTGGCTGTTTCAGCCTGGCGCCGGGGCGTGCGAAGTCGACCCGGTGACCCGGATCGCCACAAGAAGTGTACGGGACCCGGCGGTATGCCGGGTGACGCCGTTGTCCACAGTGCCGCGGTCGTCCACAGGCCCGCACGTCCGTCCCGGCGGGCGCGGGACGCTGTGGTCCATGACGACCTTGCTGCTCAGCCTGCTCCTGGCCCTGTCCCAGCCGGCCCTGTCCCAGCCGGCCCTTCCCGGGGTCCGCCCGCTGCCCGGCCCACTGACGGTGGCCCGCTGGTGGGACCCGCCGCCCACGCCGTACGCAGCCGGGCACCGCGGCGTGGACCTGTCCGCCCCGGTGGGCGCGGAGCTCCGGGCGGTCGCGGCCGGCCGGGTCCACCACGCTGGCCCGGTCGCCGGCCGCGGGGTGCTCTCCATCGCCCTGCCGAACGGGCTGCGCACGACCTACGAGCCGGTGCGGCCGCTGGTCGTGGAGGGCGAGCCGGTCACGGCGGGCCAGGTGGTGGCGGTCCTGACGGAGGGCTCGCACTGCCCGGAGCCGTGTCTGCACTGGGGCCTGCTGGCGGGCGAGACCTACCTCAACCCCCTGGCCCTCCTCCCGCGCCCGACGCCGCGCCTCCTGCCCGCCGGATCACAACCCGCCGGCGGCTGAGGCACGGGACCCGGCGTCCTGGGCGGCTGCTGAAGGGCCTCAGCCCCGGACGCCCCGCAGGGCCATGGCCACGGCCGCCTCCGTCACGACGGCGGGATCCTCCGCCGCGCCGAGCTCGATCCGCCGCACCGCCGCGTCCACGACACCCTGCAGCAGCATGGCGGCCAGCCTCGGCTCGGCCTGTCCCAGGGCGCTCAGCGCCTCGACGATCATCGCCACGAGCCCGCCGTGGGCCGCGCGGATCTTCTCGCGGGCCCCCGCGTCCAGCTCGCTGGCGGAGATGGCCACCACGGCCCGGTGCCGCCGGTCGCCCACCAGCCCCAACTGGCTGCGCACGTAGGCCTCGATCTTCTCCTCCGGCGACGGGGCCTCCTCCATCGCCGCCTCGATCTCGGCGGCCCACACGGGAAAGTCCACGGCGCACAGTTCCTCGACCACTGCGGCGCGGGAGCGGAAGTACTCGTACACGGAGGACCGGGCGAGGCCGGTCCGCTCCGCGAGGGCGGGGAAGGTCAGCGCCTCCGTCCCGCCTTCGGACAGCAGGGAACGCGCGGCGTCCAAGAGGGCGCCGCGCTGCATCGACCGGTGCTCGGCCACGGAGGCCGCTCGAATCCTGGGCACGCATCCACTCTACGGAGGTACCGCAAGCTCACCTCCCCACATCGGCCAACTTCGCGCGCAGTTGCAGGACGGACTTGGTGTGGATCTGGCTGACCCGGCTCTCGGTGACGCCCAGGACGTTGCCGATCTCGGCGAGGGTGAGGCCCTCGTAGTAGTAGAGGGTCACCACTGTCTTCTCCCGCTCGGGCAGCGTGTTGATGGCCCGCGCCAGCAGGCGCCGCAGCTCGCGGTCCTCCGCCACCGCCACCGGGTTGTCGGCGGCGGTGTCCTCCAGGGTGTCCATCAGCGAGAGGCGGTCGCCGCCCTCGCCGCCGACGTGCAGCAGCTCCTCCAGGGCGACCACGTTCGCCAGCGACAACTGGCTGAAGACGGTGTGGAGGTCGTCCACACCGATCCCCATCTCCCCGGCGACCTCGATCTCCGTCGGGGTGCGCCGCAGCTGGGCCTCCAGCGTGGCGTAGGCCCGCTCCACGGCGCGCGCCTTCTGCCGGACCGAGCGGGGGATCCAGTCCAGGGCCCGCAGCTCGTCGATCATCGCGCCGCGGATCCGGGTGATCGCGTACGTCTCGAACTTGATCGACCGGTCGATGTCGAACTTCTCGATGGCGTCGATCAGCCCGAAGACCCCGGAGGAGACGAAGTCGGCCTGCTCCACATTGGGCGGCAGACCCACGCTGACGCGTCCGGCGACGTACTTCACCAGGGGCGAGTAGTGCAGGATCAGCTGCTCCCGCAACCGCTCGTCACCCGATTCCTTGTACGAGCGCCACAGCACCTCCAGGGACGTGGGCGCGGTGGACCGCACGCCGCCACGGGCAGCGGGGGGCACCGCAGCGCGGTCGGACCCTGAGGTGTGCTGGGGCATGCTTCGCCTTTGCCGGAGCCGGATTCCTTGGGAGCGTAGCGTGACGAGATTGTCGCGGTGCGCGAAGAGTACGGGATGGCGCGGGGACCCAGCGGCGCCCCGACTCGCGCGGACGACCCGGGACCGGCGCCTCGCGCTCGGTCCCGGCGACCGCCACCGGCAAGACCGTGTCTCTCATCGGTTTCACTCTTTCACCGGAACACCCCAGGTCAACGACCGCCTCGCCGGGGGGCTGCGGTTTGTGTGCCTCCTCCAGCCGTTTGTCTGCTCAACTGCCAGCCGTCGCCCTGCCGTTCGACGAACCCCAGAGAGTGAAGTTCGTACAGTCTGCCGATGACTTCATCAGCGCCGGTGCCGGAGGCAAGTGCCAGCTCGGCCACGTCCGCGGGCCGGCCGGCCGGCAGCGCCTCGAGAACGCGCGCGGTGTCGCGGTCCAGCAGGTCCCGGGCGAGCACCGGGCCGCGCCGCTCGGGAGCGAGCTCGCCCATGGCCCCGACCAGCTCGATCACCTCGTCCGCGTCGGTGACGAGCGCGGCCTCGCCCCGCAGCAGCTCGTGCACCCCGGCGGAGAGGGTGCTGGTCGCGGGACCGGGGACGCCCATCGTGAACCGCCCGAGACGCTGCGCCCGCCGGGCCGTGACCAGGGAGCCGCTGCGGTGCGCGGCCTCCACGACGACCGTGCCCCGGGTCAGGGCCGCGATGACCCGGTTGCGCAGGACGAAGCGGCTGGGAGTCGGATGGCTGCCCGGTGGCAGCTCCCCGAGGATCAGCCCCTGCCCCGCGATCCGGCCGAGCAGTCCGGCGTGTCCGCGCGGATAGGCGACGTCCGCGCCGCAGGCCAGCACCGCCGCGGTCGCTCCGCCCGAGGCGAGGGCCCCCCGGTGGGCGGCGCCGTCGATCCCGAACGCGGCGCCGGACACCACGACCCAACCCCGCTCGGCGAGCCCGGCGGCCAGGGTCTGGGCCATGTGCGCGCCGTACGGGGTGCAGGCGCGGGCCCCGACCACGGATACCGAACGCAGCGCCCAGGTACGGAGGTTCGGCCGCCCCCGCAGCCACAGCCCGACGGGCCTCTCGTCGCCGAGGTCGTCGAGCTGGGTCGGCCACTCCGGCGATCCCGGGAACACGAACCGGCCCCCCGACTCGGCGGCCAGCGCGAGGTCCCGCCCGGGGTCGGCCAGCGCCGCCCGTCTGCGGTACCCGGCGAGTCGCTCCGGCCCCACCCCGGACGGCGTGTCCGGCTCCGCGCCCGGGTCGGTCAGCAGCCGTATCAGCCCCACCGCGCCGAACTCCCGCAGCCAGCGCCCGCCGTGCGCGTCCCCGGGCTCCAGCACACGGGTCAGCGCCGCCCGCGCCACCAGTTCCCCGTCCCGGGCGCCGGTCATGTCCCGGCCCCCGGCAATGGCATCGCCCCGCGGGCGATCCCGGTCCGCAGCTCCAGGGCCACGGCCACGTCCAGCGCCTCGGGCCGGTCCCGCCCGCGCAGGTCTGCCACGGTCCAGGCGACCCGCAGCACCCGGTCCAGTCCGCGCGCGGTGAGAAGCCCCCGCTCCAGGTCGCGTTCGGCGCAGGCCAGCGCGCCCGGCCCCGCCTGCCACCGGGTGCGCAATTCCGGCCCGGGCACCTCCGAGTTGAGCCGCCACGGCGTGTCGGCGAGCCGGGCCGCGGCGCGCTCCCGGGCCTCCTTGACCCGCTCGGCCACCACCGCGGTGGACTCCCCGCGGCCGCCCCGCCCCAGCAGGTCGCAGCGGGTCACGGGCTCGGCCTCCACCCGCAGGTCGACCCGGTCGAGCAACGGCCCTGACAGCCGTGCCTGGTAACGCCGGATCACCGAGGGCGGGCATTCGCACCCGGCCCCGTGCAAGGTGTGGCGTCCGCACGGACACGGGTTCGCGGCGAGCACCATCAGGAACCTCGCCGGCAGCCGCACCACCCCGGCGGCGCGGGCGATGACCACGTGCCCCGATTCGAGGGGCTGTCGCAGCGCGTCCAGCGTCTTGCTCTGGAACTCCGCGGCCTCGTCCAGAAAGAGGACGCCCCGGTGCGCCAGGGAGACCGCCCCGGGCCTCGGGATCCCGTTTCCGCCGCCCACCAGGGACTGCATGGTCGCCGAATGGTGCGGTGCGCAGTACGGGGGCCTCGCGACGAGCGGTTCGCCGGGCGGCAGGATTCCCGCGACCGAGTGGACGGCCGTGACCTCCACGGAGTCCTGCCGGGTGAGCGGCGGCAGGAGCCAGGGCAGCCGCTCGGCCAGCATGGTCTTGCCCGCTCCGGGCGGCCCGCTGAGGAAGAGGTGGTGCCCTCCGGCGGCCGCCACCTCCAGCGCGCGGCGCGCCGTGTGCTGCCCGGCCACGTCGGCGAGGTCGGGGAAACCCTCGGGGTCCTCCCCGCCGGGGCGGCCCCGGGCGAGGCCCGTCCCCAGTCCCGCCCCCGGGACGAGCAGTCCGGCCAGCATCGGGTCCGGCCGGCCCGGCGGTTCGCAGGGCTCCTCCTGCGGGACCTCACCACCGGTCAGGACCGCGATGAGCTGGCGCAGGCTCCGTACGCCGAGGACCGAGACGTCCGGGACGAGCGCGGCCTCGGCCGCGCACTGCTGCGGCACCACCACCTGCCGGTATCCGGCCTCGGCCGCGGCGAGGACCGCGGGCAGGATCCCCCGGACCGGGCGCACCCGGCCGTCCAGTCCCAGTTCCCCGATGAGGACGAGGTCCGCGATCGCGCCCGGGTCGACCAGCTCGGCGGCCCCGAGGACAGCTGCCGCGACGGCGAGATCGAATCCCGCGCCCGATTTCGGTACGGAGGCCGGGCTCAGCCCGACGGTGAGCTTCTTCTGCGGCCAGGCCGCTCCC
Source organism: Streptomyces sp. NBC_01232 (assembly GCF_035989885.1). Lineage (GTDB taxonomy): Bacteria > Actinomycetota > Actinomycetes > Streptomycetales > Streptomycetaceae > Streptomyces. The sequence goes on along the minus strand of NZ_CP108518.1, from coordinate 5,895,951 downwards.
GAGTTGACCACGGCCGCCCGCACCCGGTCCCGGCTCTCGACCAGGGTCTTGTCCGGCAGTCCCACCAGGGTGAAGGCCGCGACCCCGGGCTCCAGGTCGGCCTGTACCTCGACCACCACGCCGTCGACGCCCACCAGGGCCACCGAGCAGGCCCGCGCGAACCCCATCAGGCCACCCCCCTGACGTGTTCCACCAGGGGAGCCCCGCGCCGCGGCAGCAGCACCCCGACGAGGTCGATGCGCACCCCGCCCGGTGGTGGTCCGCCGTGGTCGGCGAGCCAGCGTCCGGCGAGTCCGCGCAGGCGCTCGGCCTTCGCGGGCCGCACCGCGGCCATCGGATGCTCGAAGCCGCCCGTTCTGCGGGTCTTGACCTCGCACACGACCAGGGCGTCCCCGTCCCGGGCGACGATGTCGATCTCCCCGCCGCGGCACCGCCAGTTCCGTGCGATCACGGTCATCCCGGCTTCGGTGAGCCGCCGTGCCGCGAGGTCCTCGCCGTACCGCCCCAATGCCTGCTGTGCCACGCCCTTCGCGTTCATCCGGCACCACCTCCGGCACCGACGGTCCCGCGCCCCCGCCCACCGTGTGGATCTTGGTGGACAAACCGGCCGTTGTGGACAACCGCCTCACCCTTGCGGGTGAGGCGGCGCTGCCGGCACCTGCCCTCAGCTGCCGGGCAGTTCGAGATCGCTCTTGTTGAGCTCCTCGATGTTCACGTCCTTGAAGGTCAGCACCCGCACCTGCTTCACGAAGCGGGCCGGCCTGTACATGTCCCAGACCCAGGCGTCGGCCATCGAGACCTCGAAGAACACCTCCCCCTGGACCGAGTGCACCTGCATCTCGTAGTCGTTCGTGAGGTAGAAACGGCGTTCCGTCTCGATCACATACTTGAACAGCCCGACGACGTCGCGGTACTCCCGATAGAGCTTCAGCTCCATCTCGGTCTCGTACTTTTCGAGGTCCTCGGCACTCATGGCATGTTCCCCTTCAGCCGTGCGTCCCCCTATTGTGCGCCAGGCCCATGTGCCCCTAAACGATTTCCGGGGCCAGGACCACCGGCTCACCCGGAGGACCGTCGTCGAGCAGCGTACGGAGCAGCTCGGCGAGTCTGGTCGGGTACACCGTCTCACGGGCCGCCAGAAGTTCCTCGGAGGTCCACCACCTGGCTCCGGTGACACTACGCCGCTCGAGTTCGGTGAGGCCGCCCATCTCGGTCGCGGTCTGGGTGGTACGGGCCAGGAAGTACCACTCGTCCTGGTCCCAGCGCCGTCCGTCGAAGGGGAAGGAGCAGTACCGGTGCCACAGCACCGGACCCAGCTCCACCTCGGTGATCCCGGTCTCCTCCGCCAGCTCCCGCAGTGCGGCCTGTTCCCGGCTCTCCGCCCCCTCCAGCCCGCCGCCGGGGGTGAACCACCAGTCGTCCGAGGGGTCGGCCGGTTCGAAGCCGTGCAGCAGCAGGATGCGGTCCGCCGGGTCCAGCAGGATCACCCGCGACACCTTCCGGTGGCCGTGCTCCCCGGCCGGGTCAGCTGACACCGGCCCGCTCCTTGCGCCGCCCGCGCCCCAGGACCCGCGCGAGCGGCCCGTACGCGGCCCCCAGCACCACCAGGGCGGCCCCGGCCAGCACCGCCGCCACCTGGAGCAGCAGCGGCCCGGGCTGCGAGGGCCCGCCCGGCAGGGCGGCGTACGCCGGCCGCTCCAGCATCGTCATGGTGGGCCAGGCCAGGGCGTCGACGCGGGCGCTGACGGCGGACCGGGGCACCGTGCCCTGTCCGGCCTCCTGCAGGTGGGCACGGGAGTCCAGGGAGGCGGCCCGCCGGTCGCCCAGCAGGAAGAGGTTCCCCTCGGGGACCGTCACCTCGAAGGGGGTCCCGGTGGGCGCGGTCTGTCCGGGCGGCATGGCCAGGCCGGTATCGGGGCCCTTTGTGTCGGCGTAGGGCTCGTCCAGCGGGGCGCCGTTCACCGTCAGCCCGCCGGCCGGGCCGCAGCACTTGACGGTGTCGCCGCCGATGCCGACGACCCGCTTGACCATGGGTGAGTCGCTCCACATGGAATCAGTGAAGATGACCACGTCCCCGCGGCGCACCTCGCCGCCGTCGATGCGCTGCGCCAGCACCCGGTCCCCGGGCCGCACGGTGGGCATCATCGAGTCGGTGGGCACCGTGTAGGGCCGGTAGACGACCGCCCCCCACACGAAGCCGCCCAGGAAGAGCGCAAAGCCGATGGCCACGGCGAGTCCCGACAGCACGTTGCCGAGACCGCCGCGGCCATCCTTGCCACTGCGTATCGCTTGTGTTCCGCCCATTCCAGCGCCCCCACACACTTCGGGATCGTCGACCTGGGCGGCACCCTACCCGTCGGTACGGCCGCTGGTCAGCTTCCGCCTGCGCCACATGACGAGCGGAACGGCTCCCGTGAGCCCCAGCGCGGCCGGTCCGAGCCCGACCGGGGCCAGTCCTGCGGCCCCGAGGCCGAGCGCGGTCGCCGCGGCCTGGTTGCCGATGCCCGGCTGGTCGAAGGTGTCCGGGACCGGCAGGGTCGACCAGCGGGTGAGCGGCCACGCGACCACCACGGCCCGGCCGACGACCTTGTCGACCGGCACGAAGCCCTGGGTGGAGTCCTGCATGTGGTAGCGGGAGTCCTGGGAGTTCTGCCGGTGGTCGCCCATGACCCAGATCTTGCCCTTGGGCACGGTGATCGGGCCGAACGGGGCGTCGTCGCACGCGGTGTTGCCGGGGAAGATGTACGGCTCGTCCAGCGCCTTGCCGTTGACGACGACCGGTCCCCCCTTCTTGCACTCGACCGTGTCCCCGCCGATGGCGATGGTCCGCTTGATCAGGTCCTTCTCGGCGGCGTCCGGCATCAGGCCGATCTTGCTGAGCACCTGCTGGAAGAGGTTCGGCTCGGGGGTGGGCTCTCCGGACAGCCAGTCCGCCGGGTCGTGGAAGACCACGACCTCGCCCCGCTCGGGCTCGGATCCGAACCAGGGGGTCAGCTTGTCCACCAGTACCCGGTCGCCGCGCTGCAGGGTGTTCTGCATCGAGTCGGACGGGATGGAGAACGCCTGGACCAGGAAGGTCTTGATCAGCAGGGCAAGCAGCAGGGCGATGCCGATGAGGAGCGGGAGCTCCTTCCAGAAGGACCGGTGCGCATGTTCCTTGGCGTCGCCGTCCTCCTCGGCCTCACGCTCGACGGCGTCGTCCGGCCGCTCCTCGCCCTCGTCGCGCCCGGACCGTGCGCCTACCGCCACGTCCCCCACATCCACTCCTCACTCGCGATTGCCGCCCGCGTCGAAACCGCACGGGCCCTCCCCTCCCTTAACGAGCGGGAGTTCCCTAAGGCTCGGGAGACCGAGGACACACTATGCGAACGGCACGCCCCGACGGCCACGCCGACGGCCGCGTCCCTCGCGCCGTGCCTGATCGGGCACCATGCGGAAGGTCTCCGGCTGCTCCAGCCGGGTCCAGTGGCCGAACGGCCAGGCAATCACGACGGCCTCCCCCACCACTCCGCTCTCGGCGATGGTGCCCTGAAAGCCCTCGTCGAGATGGAAACGGGAGTCGGCCGAATTCGCGCGGTGGTCACCCATCACGAAGAGCCGGCCCTCCGGCACCACGATGTCGAACGGAATGTCCGAAGGGGTGTTGCCCGGGTTCACGTACGGCTCATCGAGCGGCGAGCCGTTGACGGTGACCCGGCCCCTGCCGTCGCAGCACTTGACGGTGTCCCCGCCGACCCCGATGACCCGCTTGATCAGGTCCTGTTCGTCGGCCGAGGGCAGCAGGCCGATGAAGGTCAGCGCCTCCTTGATCTGCTTGACCACGATCGGGTCCTTGGCCGGACGGGCCGCCTCGCCCCTGAGCCAGCCGCCGGGGTCCTTGAACACGACGACGTCGCCGCGCTCGATCTTGGAGCCGAACCACGGGGTCAGCTTGTCCACGAGGACCCGGTCGCCGATCCGGATGGTCTGCTCCATGGAGCCCGACGGAATGAAGAAGGCCTGCACCAGGAAGGTCTTCAGGAGCAGGGCTATGCACAGCGCCACGACGACCAGCAGCGGCAGCTCGCCGGCCCGGCGCGTGCGGCGCCTGCGGCGCACCTTGCGGGCTGTCCGGCGCCGTTCGGCCCGGCCGCCCTCCACCCGGCCGTTCTTGACCACCGGGGGCGGTACGGGCTCCGGCTCCGGCTCGGGTTCCGGCTCGGGTTCCCACTGCCGTCCGCCCCGCGACCGTCCGCGGCTACCCATGGCCACCGCCCACGGAATCCCAGCGCGACAGGGGCCAGCCGATCCAGTCGGCCCGCCCGATCACCTTCTCCACCGGCACCATCCCCCCACCCGGCTCGCCCAGGTGATCCCGGGAGTCCCGGGACTGGGAACGATGATCGCCCATGACCCAGAGGGTCCCGAGCGGTACGACGATCCGGAACGGCACCACCGAGGGGGCGTCACCGGGGTACAGGTACGGCTCGTCCAGCGGCACGCCGTTCACGGCCACCCGCCCGCCGGCGTCACAGCACACCACGTCGTCGCCGCCGACGCCCACGACCCGCTTCACGAAGTCGGTGTCCGACGGCTCCGCCAGCCCGAGCGCCGAAGCCGCGCCGTGCAGCAGGCCGCCGACCGGATTGCCGGCCGGGCGTTCCCGTACGAAGGAGCCCGTGCCGTCGAAGACCACGAGGTCGCCGCGGCGCGGCTGCTCGCCGAAACGGTACGCCAGCTTGTTGACCAGCACCCGGTCCCCGACCTGCAGCGTCGGCTCCATCGAGCGGCTCGGGATCAGGAAGGGCTGGATCACGAAGTTGCTGAACAGCAGCAGGAGGACGGTGCAGATCACACCGAGCGCTCCGGCGCGGCGCCAGGTCAGGGGCCGCCCGCCGGCGGTCCGCCGCGTCTGGGACAACGCAAAACGCGGCCGCTCGTCCCCCTCGCGGGGGGAAGAGTGGCCGCGCTGCGTGTGAGGTGCTTCGGTGTCCATCGGGGGCGAGCCTATCCGGCCGCCCCCGGACTCCGGGTGCGGCCTCAGCGGTCGCGCTTCTCCTTGATCTTCGCGGCCTTGCCGCGGAGCTCACGGAGGTAGTACAGCTTCGCGCGGCGAACGTCACCGCGGGTGACGAGCTCGATCTTCTCGAAGATCGGGGAGTGGACCGGGAAGGTACGCTCCACGCCGACGCTGAAGGACACCTTGCGCACGGTGAAGGTCTCGGAGACACCGGCACCCTGGCGGCGGATGACTACGCCCTTGAACTGCTGGATACGGGAGCGGTTGCCCTCGATCACGCGGACGTGCACGTTGATCGTGTCACCCGGGCGGAAGGCCGGGACGTCCGAGCGGAGCGCGGCGGCGTTGACGCCATCGAGCAGGTGAGACATGTTCTTCGTCTGCTTTCTTCGCATGACGCCACAGGTCGCCAGTGCGGGTTTCCGTAGAGAATTCGGGAGCTGTGGGACCCGGCGGACGACGGTCCCCCTGTGGCAGGGGCGCCCGCGAGCACACAGCAGCCGCCTATTCTTCCACGGCCTGCGGCCTGCGCCAAAATCGGCCGTCTGCGGACGGCTGCCAGCCCAGGACGGAGAGGATCTCGCGGTCCTTCTTGTCGAAGCCCGCGGCCTCGCAGCGCTCGATCAGGTCCGGCCGGTTCTGCGCGGTGCGGCGGAAGGCCTCGTCCCGGCGCCACCGGGCGATTTTCCCGTGGTGGCCGCTGAGCAGCACCTCGGGGATGTCCCGGCCCCGCCACACGGGGGGCTTGGTGTAGACGGGCCCCTCCAGCAGGTTCGCCATCTCGCCGGGCGCGAAGGAGTCGTCGCGGTGCGATTCGGCGTTGCCGAGCACCCCGGGCAGCAGCCGGGCCACGGCCTCGGTGACCACCAGTACGGCGGCCTCGCCGCCCGCCAGGACGTAGTCGCCGATGGAGACCTCGTACACCGGCATGCGGGTGGCGTACTCGTCCATGACCCGGCGGTCGATGCCCTCGTACCGGGCCGGCGTGAAGATCAGCCAGGGCCGCTCGGAGAGCTCGACGGCCAGTTCCTGGGTGAAGGGCCGGCCGCTGGGCGTGGGAACGACGACGACGGGCCCGTGCGCGCCGGCCTCGTAGCCGTCGGCCAGCGCGGAGTCCAGCGCCTCGCCCCACGGCTCGGTCTTCATGACCATGCCGGGACCGCCGCCGTACGGCGTGTCGTCCACGGTGTTGTGCCGGTCGTACGTCCAGTCGCGCAGGTCGTGCACGTGCACGTCGAGCTGCCCGCGGGCGCGGGCCTTGCCGACGAGGGAGACGTTCAGCGGCTCCAGGTACTCGGGGAAGATCGTGACGACGTCGAGACGCATCAGGCGTCGTCCCCGGAGCCCTTGGAACCCTTGGAACCCGGGGCGTCCTCGGAGTTGTCGGCGTCCGCCGCTTCCTCGTCACGGGTCGATACGACGATGGCGTCGCGCTCGTCGATCAGCCCGGGCGGCGGGGTGATGACACAGCGCTGCTCGTCCAGGTCGATCTCGGCGACGATCTCCTCCACGAAGGGGATCATCACCTCGGTGCCGTCCGGCCGCTCGACGATGAAGAGGTCCTGCGAGGGCAGGTGGGAGATCTCGGTGATCCGGCCGATCTCGGTGCCGTCCTCCAGCACCACGTCCAGGTCCATCAGCTGGTGGTCGTAGTACTCGTCGGGCTCCTCCGGCAGCTCTGCCGGGTCGACCTCGGCGATCAGGAGGATGTTGCGCAGCGCCTCGGCGCCGGTGCGGTCCTTGACCCCCGCGAAACGGAGCAGCAGCCGCCCGCTGTGCACGCGGCCCGTCTCGATCGTCAGAGGTCCCGCCGTCGCGGGGTCCGTCCTGAGCACGGCGCCGGGACCGAGCCGCAGTTCCGGCTCGTCGGTGCGCACCTCGACGGTGACCTCACCCTTGATGCCGTGGGCGCGGCCGATCCGCGCGACTACCAACTCCACTGTGCTCTTCCCTTACTGCGGCGTGGTTGCTCACATCATTGGTCGCTCCTGCCCGGGGGCAGAAACATCGCTCCTGCCCGGGGGCAGAAACAGCACGGGCCGGGGCGGGCAACATACGCCCTCCCCGGCCCGTGCCGGTGAATCAACTGCTCAGCGGACCTGGTCCACGTCGACGAGGTCGACGCGGATCCCCCGGCCGCCGATGGCGCCCACGACGGTGCGCAGAGCACGTGCGGTGCGGCCGTTGCGGCCGATCACCTTGCCGAGGTCGTCGGGGTGGACCCGGACCTCGAGCACCTGCCCGCGACGCAGGTTGCGCGAGGCGACCTGCACTTCGTCGGGGTTGTCCACAATGCCCTTTACGAGGTGCTCAAGAGCCTCCTCGAGCATGATCAGGCCTCGGTCGACTCGGCGGCGGCCTCAGCCTCGTCCGCCTTCTTGTCGGCCTTCTTCGCCTTCTGCGTGATGGCCTCGCCCTTGCCCTCGCCGATGCCCTCGAGGGCCTTGGCGAACTCGTCGAAGGAGCGACGCTTGCTCTCCTTCGTCTCCGGCTGCAGGAGCGGCGCGGGGGCGGGGAGACCCTTGTGGGCCTGCCAGTCACCGGTCAGCTTCAGGATGGCGAGCACAGCCTCGGTGGGCTGGGCGCCGACGGACAGCCAGTACTGCGCACGCTCGGCGTTGACCTCGATGCGCGACGGGTTGTAGGTCGGGTGGTAGATACCGATCTCTTCGATCGCGCGACCGTCCCGACGGGTACGGGCGTCGGCGACGACGATGCGGTAGTGCGGCTGGCGAATCTTGCCGAGGCGCTTGAGCTTGATCTTGACTGCCACTGGAGTGGTGTCTCCTGAACTTGACGTGGTTGGGCACATGAGATGCCACGTGGGGTTGCGGTACTCGGGTGCCCGATGGACGCGTCAGCCGGAGGAGAGAGGGGTCCTATGCGACTGTCGAGTACAGCTAGCCATTGTGCCATACGCCTGCGCCGCGCTCCGCCGGGCGGGCAGGACCGGCTCCCGCCGGCGGCCCGTTCCCGCCTCGGTGCGGGCGCGGCCTTCCACGGGGACGGCCGTACGGGGCGCGGGGCGCGGCCCACCGGTGGTTCGGCGGTACGGGCTGCCCGCGTGTGCGCCGTCGGCGGCCGCCCCGGTGGGGGCGGGAGCCCGGCGGCCGGTTCGCCGTGGGGCGGTGGCCCCGGCGGCGGCCGACAGGGCGGTCAGGAGGCCGCCGCGATGGCCACGTCGGGGATGCGGAAGGGCTTCATGCAGCCACCGCAGACGATCGGCGCCTGAGCCAGCACGGAGGGGACCACCCGCACGTTGCGCCCGCAGTCGCAGACCGCCTTGACGCGCACACCGCCGCCGGACGACCCGTGCCGGGCCGCCGGTCCGCGGAAGCTGCGCTTGGTGTCGGCTGCCGTGGCCGCCGTGTGGGCCTTCAGCGCGCGCTGAAGCCGCTCGATGGTGGGCCGGTAGCGGCGCTTCGCCTCCGGGTTGAGGGTGACCAGCGAGAAGCCGCTGCTCGCGTGCGGTTCTTCGGAGTGGTCCAGCCCCATCTCCTCGGCGATCGCGAGGAATCTGCGGTTGTGGTAGCGGCCGGCGCGCGAGGTGTCACGGACACCGCGCGCTGCGGCGATGCCGTGGACTGCCTCGTGCAGCAGTCGCTCGAAGGAGAGCTCGCCGCCGCAGGCGGACGAGGACTCTCCGATCAGGGACTCGGGCGCGGCAAGGTCAGGCAGCTCGGGGTGGTACCGCTGAATATCGGCCCACGCCTGCGCCAGCTCTGCGGCGAGAACAGGTGGTGTCGTGCTCACGTCGTGACAACGAGCCGAGGTGCCCGGGTGTTCCGATTCCGGGCCATTCCAAATTTTTTGCACGTACCAGTCAGTTCAGTCTCATGCGTCCTGACGAGGACGGGTGCGCCGATCTCAGGAGGAGTCGGTACGTAACGTCGACCAAAGTGAACCGGCCCCGGCGTGCGGCACGTGCCGCACGCCGGGGCCGGGAAGCCTGTCGGCCCGGTCAGTACGAGCGCGCGACGATCGCGAGCGTACCGGGGGCGTCGTCCGCCTCCGGGACCGACCCGTCCTCGGCGATCAGGCAGCGCACGGAGACGGCCTGCTCCGCCAGCTTCGCCTCGCCCTCGGGACCGAGGTCGGCCCACGGGATCCGCGCCCAGCCGCCGGCGATGGCGGCCTCGGCGGCCTCCCCGATGGTCGCGACGTCGGACGTACGGGCCTCGCGGCGCTCGCGGGACTCGCGCAGCAGCTGCGCCTGGTCCTCGTCCAGCACCTTGGGCAGCAGGTCGGCGAGGGCGTCGATCTGCACCGGGGTCTTCCCGCCCGGGATCCGGCGGGCCAGCATCGCGGTGCCGGCCTCCAGGTCGCGGGGGCCGATCTCGATGCGGACCGGTACGCCCTTGAGCTCCCAGTCCACGGCGCGGCGGCCGAAGGGGGTGTCGACGCGGTCGTCGACGAACACGCGCAGGCCGGCCGCCTTGAGCTGGGCACCCAGCTCGCGGACCTTGGCCACGGCCTCGTCGCCCTTGATCGCCATGACGACGACCTGGACGTGCGCGAGGCGCGGCGGGACGCGCAGGCCGTTGTCGTCGCCGTGCGACATGATCAGGCCGCCGACCATGCGGGTCGAGACGCCCCACGAGGTCTGCCAGACGAGCTCCTGCTTGCCTTCCTTCGACAGGTACTGCGTGTTGAAGGCCTTGGCGAAGTTGGTGCCGAGCTCGTGGCTCGTGCCCAGCTGCAGGGCCTTGCCGTCGCCCATCATGCCCTCGAGGGTGAGGGTGTTGATGGCGCCGGCGAAGCGCTCCTTGGCGGTCTTGCGGCCGAGCACGACGTCGATGCCGAGCACGTTCGTCATGAAGTCGCCGTAGACGTCCGTGTGGATGCGGGCCGCGTAGTCGCGGGCGTCCTCGTAGGTGGCGTGGGCCGTGTGGCCCTCCTGCCAGAGGAACTCGCTCGTACGGAGGAACACGCGCGGGCGCATCTCCCAGCGGACCACGTTGGCCCACTGGTTGATCAGCAGGGGCAGGTCACGGTAGCTCTGGACCCACTTGGAGAAGTAGTCGTTGATGATCGTCTCGGAGGTGGGCCGGACGACGACCGGCTCTTCCAGCTCCTTGCCGCCGCCGTGCGTGACGACCGCGAGCTCGGGGGCGAAGCCCTCGACGTGCTCCGCTTCCTTCGTCAGGTACGACTGCGGGATGAACAGCGGGAAGTACGCGTTCTGGGCGCCAGCGTCCTTGATGCGCGCGTCCATCTCCTGCTGCATCCGCTCCCACAGGCCGTAGCCGTACGGTCGGATGACCATGGTGCCGCGGACCGGACCATTGTCGGCCAGCTCGGCCTTGTTGATCAGATCCTGGTACCAGCGGGGGAAATCCTCCGCCTGCGGGGTGAGAACGGGTGCCTTTGCCATGCCGCGAATCGTACGGCGCCCGGCACGCGATACGTGAATCGGGTGGCGCGCTCCTCTGGACGCGGGCGCGAATGGGGAGTTCTCTGGCAACGGGGGCACGGGGGCGACACGGAATCAGGAGCGCTCTTTCGATGACACCGACGCCGACGGCGACGCTCGTCGCCCGGGACTGGGCGGAGATCCAGGAACGGATGCTTGTACCGCTGTACGAGGCGGTCTACGACCGGCTGGAGGTCGGGCCGGGTGACCGGCTGCTCGGCCTGGACTGCGGGGCGGGCCTGGCCCTGCTGCTGGCGGCCGGGCGGGGAGCCGCGGCCACGGGCGTGGAGGCGGATCCGGCCCGGCGGGCACTGGCCCGTGAGCGGCTGCTGGAGGTACTGGCGGCCCCGCCGGAGCCTGCTTCGCCGCCCCGGCCGTACGACGCCCTGCTCGCCTTCTCCCCGGCCCCCGCGGCCCTGGCGGCGGCCCTGCCCGCGGTCCGCCGCGGCGGGGCGGTGGTGCTGGCCGACTGGGGGCCCGCGGAGCGCTGCACGGTGCCCTCGGTCCTGGGCGGTGGGCCCGCGCCGCGGGATCTGGACGCCCTGGTGGAGCGGGCCGGGCTGAGACCGGACGGTTCCGGGCGGGTGTTCTGCCCGTTCGGGTACGCGGACGTGGACAGCGCGGTACGCGGACTGCTGTCGACCGGGCTCTACGACCGCACGGCCGATCCCGTGCTGGCGGAGAAGGAACTGGCCGAGGCGCTTCACCCGTTCGAGCGGTCCGACGGCGCCGTGTGGCTGCCGAACATCTTCCGGTATGTGATCGCCAGGGTGGACTGACGGCGGGACCTGAGGCCGCACCTCAGTCGGCGCCGTACGCCTTCGTCATCCGGGTGATGCCCGCGGCGGCGTAGGCGGCCGGTTCGTCCAGGGTCTCGCTGGCGAGGAGGGCCTGCGCCAGGGCGTCCAGCTGCGGGCGGTGCTCGCGCAGCAGCCGGCAGGCCTCGATGTAGCACTCGTCCACGATGCGCCGCATCTCGTGGTCGACGGCGTCGAGGGTGGCGGGGGCGGCGGACAGGCCGTAGGGGCTCTGTCCGTCGGAGGGGATCGCGGTGAGGCGGCCGATCCGCTCGCTCATGCCCCAGCGGCCGACCATGCCTCGGACGATGTTGGTCACCTGCTCCAGGTCGTTCTCGGCTCCGGTGGTGATGAGGTCGTAGACGACGTGCTCGGCCGCCATGCCGCCGAGGGCGCCGATGATGCGGCCGCGCAGGTACTCCTCGGTGTAGGCGTACCGGTCCGCGTCCGGGGTCGAGAGGGTGACGCCGAGTGCGCGGCCGCGGGGAACGATCGTGATCTTGCGGACCGGGTCGGCGCCCGGCTGGAGCATGCCCAGCAGTGCGTGGCCGCTCTCGTGGTAGGCGGTGCGCCGGCGCTCCTCCTCCGGCATGACCAGCGGTCGCTCGGCGCCCAGCTGGACCTTCTCCAGGGCGTCCGACAGGTCCGACTGGGTGACCTGCTTCTGCTGGCGCTTGACGGCCAGCAGGGCGGCCTCGTTGGCCAGGTTGGCCAGGTCCGCTCCGGTCATGCCGGGCGTGATGCGGGCCACCTGCGCGAGGTCCACGCCCTCGGCGAGCGGGATGTCCCGGGTGTGGATGCGCAGGATGGCCTCGCGGCCGGCCCGGTCGGGCGGGGAGACGACCACCATGCGGTCGAAGCGGCCGGGGCGGGTCAGCGCCGGGTCCAGCACGTCGGCGCGGTTGGTGGCCGCGAGGACGATCACGCCCTCCGAGCCGGAGAAGCCGTCCATCTCGGTGAGGATCTGGTTGAGGGTCTGTTCGCGTTCGTCGTGCCCGCCCATGGCACTGCCCCCGCCGCGGGCCCGGCCGATGGTGTCGATCTCGTCGATGAAGATGATGGCGGGAGCCACCTTCCGCGCCTCGGTGAACAGTTCGCGCACGCGGGAGGCGCCGACTCCGACGATCATCTCGATGAACTCGGAGGCGGAGGCGGAGAAGAAGGGCACCCCCGCCTCGCCCGCGACCGCCCTCGCCAGCAGGGTCTTGCCCGTGCCGGGCGGGCCGGAGAGCAGGACCCCGCCGGGCATCCGGGCGCCCATCTTCCGGTACTCCTGCGGGTTCTTGAGGAAGTCGACGACGTCGTTGAGCTCGCCCTCGACCTCGTCGATGCCGGCCACGTCCTCGAAGGTGGTGCGCCTGTCGCCCGTCTCCAGCTCCACCGGCCTGGGCGGGGCCTTGCGGCCCAGTGCGCCCATCCCTCCCGCTCCGGAGCCCATCCGGCGGGCGATGACCACCCACAGCAGGACCAGGAGGAGCATCGGGGCGAGCGAGATCAGCAGGTTGGCGAGGAAGCTGCGCTGCACGACGACCGGGGAGGCTGTCACGGTCACGTTCTGCTGGGTGAGGTCGGCCCACAGCGCGTCGTCGGCGAAGGCCGGGCGCTGGGTGACGAATTTGGTGTAGTCGCCCTTGTCCCCGTCGGGCAGGGGCTGCGCGGCCTTCAGCTGGCCCTGGATGGCGTCGCCCTTGGAGTAGATCTTGGAGACGTTTCCGGCGGCGACCTGCTTGCTGAACTCGGTGTACGAGATCGTCGGCTCGTCGCCCTCGTTGAAGAAGGACAGCACCAGGTTGGTCACCAGGTAGACGATCAGAGCGGCCAGGATGAGCCCGCGCCAGCCGCCCGGCATCCTCTTCTTCGGCGCGGGGGTGGGCGGTGCGCCTTCCGAGCGCCAGGGCGTGTCGGCCCTGTCTCGGGGAGGTACGGGGGTGGGGCTGGGCACGGGGCGCCTCCTTCTGCCATCCTCCCGGCCGACCATAAGGGATAAAACGGGCCGTCGCCCCAGCGGGAAAGAAGCAGGAGGGCCCCCACCGTGCACACACGGTGGGGGCCCTCCTCGCGCACCTGCGGGGTGCTACTTCATGAACTTCTTGAACTCGTCCGGAAGGTCGAAGTCCTGACCGTCCTGGCCACCCGCCGGAAGACCGAAGGGGTTGCCGGCGGCCGCGGGCTCGATCGCCTGCGGGCCCTGCTCGCGGCGGGCCGCGGCTGCGGCCTCCTCTTCCTTGCGCTTCATCGGGTTGCCGCTCTTGCGCTTGCCCTTGGCCTGCTTGACCTGCTTCTTCTGCCGGCCGGGGCCGCCGCCCATCCCGGGGATGCCGGGCATGCCCGGCATTCCGCCGCCCTGGGCCATGCGGGACATCATCTTGCGGGCCTCGAAGAACCGCTCGACCAGCGACTTGACGGCGCTGACCTCGCTGCCGGAACCCTTGGCGATACGGGCACGGCGCGAGCCGTTGATGATCGTCGGGTCCTGGCGCTCGGCCGGGGTCATCGACTTGATGATCGCGGCGGTGCGGTCGACGTCGCGCTCGTCGATGTTGTTGATCTGGTCCTTGATCTGCCCCATGCCGGGCAGCATGCCGAGCAGCTTGGAGATGGAGCCCATCTTGCGGACCTGCTCCATCTGGGCCAGGAAGTCGTCGAGCGTGAACTCCTTGGGGCCCTTGGCGAGCTTGGCCGCCATCTTCTCGGCCTCGGCCTGCGAGAAGGTCTTCTCGGCCTGCTCGATGAGGGTGAGCATGTCACCCATGTCGAGGATCCGGCCCGCCATGCGGTCGGGGTGGAACGCGTCGAACTCGTCGAGCTTCTCGCCGTTCGAGGCGAACATGATCTGCTTGCCGGTGACGTGCGCGATGGAGAGCGCGGCACCGCCCCGGGCGTCGCCGTCGAGCTTGGAGAGCACGACGCCGTCGAAGCCGACGCCGTCGCGGAAGGCCTCGGCGGTGTTGACCGCGTCCTGGCCGATCATCGCGTCGACGACGAAGAGGATCTCGTCGGGGCTGACGGCGTCGCGGATGTCCGCTGCCTGCTGCATCAGCTCGGAGTCGATGCCGAGGCGGCCGGCGGTGTCGACGATGACGATGTCGTACTGCTTGGTCCGCGCGTACTCGACGGAGTCCTTCGCGACCTGGACCGGGTCGCCGACGCCGTTGCCGGGCTGGGGCGCGTACACGGCGACGCCCGCGCGCTCGGCGACGACGCTCAGCTGGTTGACGGCGTTGGGGCGCTGGAGGTCGCACGCGACCAGCAGCGGGGCGTGGCCCTGCCCCTTCAGCCACAGGCCGAGCTTTCCGGCGAGGGTGGTCTTACCGGCACCCTGGAGACCGGCCAGCATGATCACGGTGGGGGCGGTCTTGGCGAAGCGCAGCCGCCGGGTCTCGCCGCCGAGGATGGTGACGAGCTCGTCGTTGACGATCTTCAGGACCTGCTGGCCCGGGTTCAGGGCCTTGCTGACCTCCTCACCGCGCGCGCGTTCCTTGACGTTCGCGATGAAGGAGCGGACGACCGGGAGGGCGACGTCGGCCTCGAGGAGCGCGATACGGATTTCCCGGGCCGCTGCGTCGATGTCAGCCTCGGACAGCCGGCCTTTGCCGCGCAGGCCCTTGAAGGTATTCGCCAAGCGGTCGGAGAGCGTATCGAACACGGTGGTCGCGATTCCTCGGGTTCGGGGGCGTGTGGTCGTCCCCCAGGGTATCGGGCCCTTCCCCCATCCGGGGACCTGCCCGCTCCCGGTGCGGGTCCGCCGCTGTCCGGGGATCCCTCCCGGCCCGGCCCTTTCGCCGTTTCCGGGGGCCCGGCCCCCGGAAACGGCGCCGCGACCTAGGACAGCGCGGCCGTCACCGAGGCGGCCAGGTCCGCCGCCTCGGCGGGGTCCAGCGGCTTGCCCTCGGGGGTGGTGACGTACAGGGTGTCGACGGCGTTCGCGCCCAGTGTGGAGACGTGGGCGCTGCGCACCCTGACGCCCGCCGACTCCAGGGCCCGGCCGATCCGGTGCAGCAGTCCCACCGCGTCCGGGGCCCGCACCTCCAGGACGGTGGCCAGCAAGGACACGTCCGGGACCACCGTGACCCGGGGCGGCGGCGGGACCACCCCGCGGCGGCGCGGGTAGGCCGCCTCGCGGTCCGCCAGCTTCGCCGGGACGTCCAGCGAGCCGTCCAGGGCGCGGACCAGGTCGGTACGGAGCCGGGCGGCCTGCGGCAGCGCGCCGTACTCCGCCGCCACCCGCCAGCGCAGCACCAGGACCTCCCCCAGCCGGTCCGGGAGCTCCATGGAACGCAGGTCGGCCGCCCGTACGGTGAGCCGGTGCAGGGCGAGCACCCCGGCCGCCGCCGGGAGGACCCCCGGCTGGTCGGGGACGGCGACGACGAGCTCCACACCGACCGCGTCCTCCTCCTGGCGGGCCTGGAGCGCGAGGACCGGCTCCCCGGTGCGCAGGGCCTCCACCGCCAGGCGTTCCTGTTCGGTGGTCGGGATCTCCGGTTCGCCGGCCGCTGGGGCCGTGCCGCGCAGTACGGCGGCGACCCGCACGACGAGGTCCGCCACGAGCGATCCCCGCCACGCGCTCCACGCGGCCGGCCCGGTGGCCAGGGCGTCCGCCTCGGTCAGGGCGTGCAGTATCTCCAGCGTGCCCACCGAGCCCACGGCGTCGGCGACCGCGCGGACGGTGGCCGGGTCGTCCAGGTCGCGCCGGGTCGCGGTGTCGATCAGCAACAGGTGGTGCCGTACGAGCACGCCCAGCACGTCGACGTCCTGGGCGTCGAAACCGATCCGGGCGGCGACGTCGCGTGCGATGGTCTCGCCGGCCACCGAGTGGTCCCCGGGCCAGCCCTTGCCGATGTCGTGCAGGAGCGCGGCCATCAGCAGCAGGTCGGGGCGGCCGACCCGGCGGGTCAGTGCCGAGGCCCGCACGGCCGTCTCGATCAGGTGCCGGTCCACCGTCCAGGTGTGGACGGGATTGCGCTGCGGGCGGCAGCGCACCCGCTCCCAGTCCGGGAGCAGCCGCGTGATCAGGCCCTCCGCCTCCAGGGCCTCCCACACGACCACCGTCGGCTCCCCCGCGCCCAGCAGGGTCAGCAGCTGCTCCCGCGCCTCGGCCGGCCAGGGCACGGGGAGCGGTTTGCCCTGCGCCGCGAGCCGGCGCACGGCGTGCAGGGAGACGGGCAGACCCGCCTGCGCGGCGGCCGCGGCGAACCGCAGGGCGAGTACGGGGTCGCGGTCCGGGCGCGCGGCCAGGGCCAGTACGGCCTCGCCGTCGGACTCCACCACGCCCTCGGCCAGGGGTGCCCGCGCGGCCGCCCGGTCGCCGCGGACGGACAGCAGCCCGCGGAGCCTGGGCCGGGCGGCGCGGGCCCGCAGGACGCGCCCGACCTCCCGCCAGGTCACGTCCGCGGCGTACGCGACGACCCGCGCGGCCTCGTACACCTCGCGCAGCAGCGCGTCCGCGTCGAGCAGTCCGAGCCGGTCAGCGACCTGGTCCTGTTCCTGGAGCGAGAGCCGGTCGGTGGCCCGGCCGGTCACCAGGTGCAGGGCGTCCCGGGCGTCCAGGAGCCGCCGCCGGGCCTCGGCGAGGCCCTCGCGCGGGGCGTCGGCCAGCCAGGACGCGGCGACCGCCCGCAGCGCGGTGGCGTCGCGCAGGCCCCCGCGGGCCTCCTTGAGGTCGGGTTCGAGCAGGAAGCGCAGTTCCCCGGCCCGCTCGGCCCGTTCCCGGCACAGGGAGTGCAGTTGCGGGAGCCGCTTGGCGGCCTGGTTGCGCCAGTCGGCCAGTACGGAGGTGCGCAGGCCGGCGAGGAGTCCGGCGTCGCCGGCGACGGTACGGGCGTCCAGCAGGCCGAGGTGCACCTTCAGGTCCTCGGCGGCGGTCTTCCGCGCCTCGGCGGGGGTCCGTACCGAGTGGTCGAGGGCGAGGCCGAGGTCCCACACGGGGTACCAGAGGCGGTCGGCCAGCGCGCTCAGCGCCTGCGGCTCCGCCCTGCCGTCGTGCAGCAGCACCAGGTCGAGGTCGCTGCGCGGGGAGAGTTCGGCCCGCCCGTAGCCGCCGACGGCCACCAGGGTGGCGCCGCGGACGCCGGTCTCCCGTACTGCGGTCGTGAACAGGCCGTTCAGCCATTCGTCGGTCAGCCCGGCCAGGGCGGAACGGCGCGAAGGCCCGGACTGCGACTCCTCCTGGAGGAGTCGCAGCCGGGCCGCGGCGTATCCGCTGGGTCCCGAGTCGGCCGTGTGGTCCGTGTTCTCTTCGACGCTCGTCACCCAGAAGCTCCCGTCAGCTAGAGCGCGTCAGCGCCGCGCTCGCCGGTGCGGACCCGTACGACCGAGTCCACGGGGACGCTCCACACCTTGCCGTCACCGATCTTGCCGGTGGCCGCGGCGCTCACGATCACCCGGATCAGTTCCTCGGCGTCGGAGTCGTCGACCAGTACCTCGATGCGGATCTTGGGTACGAGGTCGACCTGGTACTCGGCACCGCGGTAGACCTCGGTGTGGCCGCGCTGGCGGCCGTAGCCGCTGGCCTCGGTGACGGTGAGTCCCTGCACTCCGAAGGCCTGGAGGGCTTCCTTGATCTCGTCCAGCTTGTGCGGCTTGACGATCGCGGTGATCAGCTTCATGCGTCAACCTTCTTGCTCGCGGCGGAGGGGGTGGGTGCGGCGGTGCTCCGCGAGGCGGCTCCGCCGCCGGCTCCGCTGAAGTCGTAGGCCGTTTCGGCGTGTTCGACCTGGTCGATACCGGCGACCTCGTCGTCCTCGGACACCCGCATCCCGATCGTCTTGTCGAGGAGGAAGGCGAGCAGCGCCGACGCCACCAGAGAGTAGGCCAGGACCGCGAAGACGCCGATGGCCTGCTTGCCGAGCTGTTCCAGGCCGCCGCCGTAGAAGAGGCCGGCCACGTCGGACTGGACCCCGCCGGTGGCGAAGAGGCCGACGAGCAGGGAGCCGACGACACCGCCGACGAGGTGGACGCCGATCACGTCGAGGGAGTCGTCGTAGCCGAACTTGTACTTGAGGCCCACGGCCATGGCGCACAGCAGACCGGCGATGGCGCCGACGGCGATCGCGCCGAGCGGGCTGACCGCACCGCCCGCGGGGGTGATGGCGACGAGGCCGGCGACCGCGCCGGAGGCCGCGCCGAGGGTGGTGAAGGAGCCGTGGCGCAGCTTCTCGTAGGCGAGCCAGGCGAGCATGGCGGCGGCGGTGGCGACCTGGGTGTTGACGAACATGACCGCGCCGACGCCGTCGTCGTTGCCGAGCCAGGAGCCCGCGTTGAAGCCGAACCAGCCGAACCACAGGAGACCGGCGCCGAGCATCACCAGGGGGAGGCTGTGCGGGCGCATCGGGTCCTTCTTGAAGCCGACGCGCTTGCCGATGACCAGGATCACGCCGAGGGCGGCGGCGCCGGCGTTGATGTGGACGGCGGTGCCGCCCGCGAAGTCGATGACGCCGAGCTCGAAGAGCCAGCCGCCGGCGCCCCAGACCCAGTGGGCGACGGGGAAGTAGACGACGGTGACCCACAGGGCGGTGAACAGGACCCAGGCGCCGAACTTCACGCGGTCGGCCAGCGCACCGCTGATCAGGGCGGGGGTGATGACGGCGAACATCAGCTGGAAGACGGCGAAGACGTAGACCGGGATGGTGTAGCCGTCCCACAGCTCGGTGATCCCGATGCCGCTGAGGCCGACGTAGTCGGAGTTCCAGCCGATGAGGGAGCCGGAGTCGGTGCCGAAGGCGAGGCTGAAGCCGTAGAGGACCCACAGGATCGTGACGATCCCGAGGCTGATGAAGCTCATCATCAGCATGTTGAGGCTGCTCTTGACGCGGACCATGCCTCCGTAGAAGAAGGCGAGTCCCGGGGTCATCAGCATGACCAGGGCGGAGCAGATGAGCATGAACCCGGTGTTCGCGGCAGACAGCGTCGGGGCGTCTGCCGCGAGGGTCGTGATGGCTGATGCCATCGGCGTCTCCTCGTCGTCGGTACGTTCGCGTGCGGGCGATCGTGAAAACCTGAGCGGCGTAAAAGGGGTGTCCGGCCGGGCTGGGGAGGCTGGCCGGTTAATGACCCCGAGATTCGCGCAGGCCGGTTTCCGGCGGCGCCGCTCGGTGTTTCGCGCCCGTGACGAAGAGGGCGGGCGTGTTACGCGTCAATGAACAGGTGGATCACAAGAGCCGGCCGCGGCAGTACCCGGATGTCCTGGCTGGGGGAGCCTGATCGGGCTTCACGGGGTGACTGCCGCGGCCGGGGCCTCGGGGGCGGCCGCGTGGGCCGTCAGACGGCCTCCGCGGCTTCGGGCAGCCGGGAGGCGAGGTGGTCGGTGAGCCGGACCACCTCGGCGACGTCGCCGTACTCACGGGCGGCCGTGTCCACGGTCTTGCGCAGTCGGGTGTTCACCCGTTCGGACCGCACCTTTCCCGCCACGTCGAGGGCGCGGTCCACGAGGGCCGCGGCCTGCTCGGGCTCGCGCTGCAGCAGGTGGACGGTGGCCATGCCGATGAGGTTGAGGGCGTAGGAGCGCTGGTGCTCCTCGTCCTTCTCGAAGAGCTCGACGGCCCGTTCCATGACGGGTTCGGCGAGGGAGGCGTACATGGGGCTGCGGCCGGCCACGTAGGCCAGGTCCCGGTACGAATGGGAGTTCTCGCCGTTCAGCTCGGCCTCGGAGAAGAAGCGGATCCAGTCGGGCTCGGGCTCGCCCGCGAAGCCGACGTCGGAGAAGGTGTCCTCGGCCATCCGCACGGCCCGCTTGCAGCGGCTGGGCTGGCCCATGTTGGCGTACGCGCGGGCCTCCATCGCATACAGCATGGCCTGGGTGCGCGGGCCGGCGCAGTCGCGGCTGCCGTACTGCGCGAGGTGGACGAGTTCCAGGGCGTCCTCGGGGCGGCCCAGGTGGATCATCTGGCGGCTCATCCCGGAGAGGATGTACGAGCCGAGCGGCTTGTCCCCGGCCTCCTTCGCGGCGTGCAGGGCAAGGACGAAGTACTTCTGCGCGGTGGGGTGCAGGCCGATGTCGTAGCTCATCCACCCGGCCAGTTCGGCCAGTTCGGCGGCGACCTTGAAGAGTCGCTTCATGACCGGGGCCGGGTGGTTCTCCTGGAGCAGGTCGGTGACCTCGTGCAGCTGGCCCACGACGGCCTTGCGGCGCAGTCCGCCACCGCACTGGGCGTCCCACTGGCGGAACATGACGGTGGTGGCGTCGAGGAGGTCCAGCTCCGGTTCGGAGAGCCGCGGCGGCCGGTGGCCGCCGAGGGCCCCCGTCGGCCCCGCCCCGCGCGGTCCCGGGTCGGCGGCCGGTACCGGTACGAGCCAGCGCTGCATGGGCTCGATGAGGGCGGGGCCGGCGGAGAGCGCGAGCGAGGTCCCGAGGAAGCCGCGGCGCGCGAGCATCAGGTCGCTGCGGGAGAACTCGCCGAGCAGTTCGACGGTCTGCGGGCCGGCCCAGGGCAGGTCGACCCCGGAGACGGAGGGGGTCTGGTGGGCGGTGCGCAGGCCGAGCTGTTCGATGGCGACGACGGAGCCGAAGCGCTCGGAGAACAGCTCGGACAGGATGCGCGGCACGGGCTCGCGGGGCTGTTCACCGTCGAGCCAGCGGCGCACCCGGGAGGTGTCCGTGCTGATGTGGTGGGCGCCCATCTGACGGGCCCGGCGGTTGACCTGCCGGGCGAGTTCGCCCTTGGACCAGCCGCTGCGGACGAACCACGAGGTCAGCTGGTCATTGCGCGCAGCAGCATCCTCGATCGTTCCGCTTGCGCCGTTGCCGCTCACTGGAACGCCCCCATCCGCTCAGCATCTTCCACACGAAACCCTGGCGTGGGCGCCGTGCGCCACCACGGACCTTCACAGGTCCTTCACGTATTGCCTCCGGCATACCCACGGACGGGTCGCCTTCGGTTTCGTGCACCGAAAGTAATCCTACGATCACCCCTGCGGCGAGGTCGATTCCAGAAACGCCACCATTCGCCACCCCTTCGAATGAACCCGCCACCCGCCAGGCGCGATTCACTTGACACCGAGGTGAAAGCGGATCGGTTGGACTGGAGTGCGCTCGGGGCGCGCGCGGCGAGGAGTGCGCCGGGCAGCATCGGAGGCACCCGCGGCGGGACTGCCGGCAGAGGTCCCGCCGAGGTCGTCCCCACCGGCTTCGTAACCACCGGCACGTCCGACCCGTTGGAGGGGGCATGGGCATGGGCTTCACGATCGGCAGCAGCCGCGGCACCAAGGAGTTCCGCTCCGGCACCCGGCGCCGCGGCCGGACCTCGGAGTGCACGGCGGTGGCGGAGTACACCGGGCTGTGGGGCTGGGACGTGGTCCCCGGCGCGCGGGCCTCGGCGCCCGCCCGCGACTGCTCCTGCGGGGACGCCCGGTGCGCCGCGCCCGGGGCGCATCCTCTGGCCTTCGCTCCCACGGTCCCGGCCGGCGCCACCCTGGACGAGGTGACCGAGGCCTGGAGCGGGTACCCGGGCGCCGCCGTCCTGCTCCCCGTGGGCCGCGTCTTCGACGTCATCGAGGTCTCCGAGGAGGCCGGGCGGCGTGCGCTGGTACGGCTGGAGCGGATGGGCCTGCCGCTCGGCCCGGTCATCGTCACCGCCGACGGCCGCGCGCAGTTCTTCGTGGCCCCGGGCGCCGCGGCCGAACTGCCGCAGCTGCTGTACCGGATGGGCTGGGACGACGCCGACCTCGATCTGCGGGCTTTGGGCCGGGGTGCCTTCGTGACCGCCCCGCCCTCCGACCGGGCCGGGCTGGGCCAGGTCGGCTGGCTGCGTCCGCCCGCGCTCGACTCCGCCGGGGGGCCGCCGCAGGCCAGGCTGCTGCTGGGGACCCTCGCCTACCTCTGCCACCGCTTCCGCCGGTAGTCGCGGCCCGGGCCCAGAGCCCCGGGCCCGGGCCCACCGCACATGACGGCGCCCCCGGGTTCCGGCCGGAACCCGGGGGCGCAGGTGCCCGTAGGACCTCGCTCAGTCGCCGATCAGGGCGTCGACGAACGCCTCGGGCTCGAAGGGCGCCAGGTCGTCCGGACCCTCGCCGAGCCCGATGAGCTTGACGGGGACGCCCAGCTCGCGCTGGACGGCGACGACGATGCCGCCCTTGGCCGTGCCGTCGAGCTTGGTCAGCACGATGCCGGTGATGTCCACGACCTCGGCGAAGACCCGGGCCTGGGTCAGGCCGTTCTGACCGGTGGTGGCGTCCAGGACCAGCAGGATCTCGTCCAGCGGACCGTGCTTCTCCACGACGCGCTTGACCTTGCCGAGCTCGTCCATGAGGCCGGTCTTGGTGTGCAGGCGGCCGGCGGTGTCGATGAGCACCACGTCGGCGCCCTCGGCGATGCCCTCCTTGACCGCGTCGTAGGCGATCGATGCCGGGTCGCCGCCCTCGGGGCCGCGCACGGTACGGGCGCCGACGCGCTCGCCCCAGGTCTGGAGCTGGTCGGCGGCGGCGGCGCGGAAGGTGTCCGCCGCGCCGAGCACGACGCTGCGGCCGTCGGCGACGAGCACGCGGGCCAGCTTGCCGGTGGTGGTGGTCTTGCCGGTGCCGTTGACGCCGACGACCATGATCACACCGGGGGTGTCCTCGCCGCTCTCCGTCTTCACGACGCGGTCGAAGTCGGTGCCGACCAGGGTCAGCAGCTCCTCCTTGAGCAGGGCGCGCAGATCCGCCGGGGTGCGGGTGCCGAGCACCTTGACCCGCTCGCGGAGCCGGTCCACGAGCTCCTGGGTCGGTACGACACCGACGTCGGCGACGAGAAGGGTCTCCTCGATCTCCTCCCAGGTGTCCTCGTCGAGGTGCTCGCGGGAGAGCAGCGTGAGCAGCCCCTTGCCGAGGGAGTTCTGCGACCGGGCGAGACGGGCGCGCAGCCGCACCAGGCGACCGGCGGTGGGCTCGGGCACCTCGATCGCGGGCGCGGCCGGGACCTCGGGCTCGGGTTCGGCTACCGGCGCCGGGGCGGGAGCCGCGGCCTCCGGGAGTCCGACCTCCTCGATCGTGCGGCGCGGCTCTTCCGCCGTCTCTACGGCGTCCTCCCCCACCTGCGGCTCGGCAGGCGGGGCAGTGATGGTCGGCGTGCTCGGCGGTGCCGGGGGCGGCAGCTGCTTCTTCTTGCGGCTGCTGACCACGAGCCCGCTGATCACGCCGACCGCGACCAGGGCGATGACTACAGCAAGGATGAGGATGTCCATAACCCCACCAGTATCGGCCACGGCCACCCCGGAGCCGGGAAGCCGGGCGTTCCGGCCAGGAGGTAAGCCGCCGTTTATGGTTTTAGCGGCAAATCCATGATGATGGGCAACTTCCCCCCATAACCTCCCCACGGAGCAACCGCATGCCTGCCGAGCACGCCGACGGCGCAGCCGACACCGCGATCGAGACCCGCGGCCTGGAACCCGTCCCGGACGGCGAGCGCGGCGGCCGGGTCCGCGAGCTCGTCCCCACCTGGGTCGCCGCCAACATCAGCGTGCTCCTGCTGACCATGGGCGCGGGACTGGTGATCTTCAACAAGCTGAACATCTGGCAGGTGCTCGTCGTCGCGGTCGCGGCGCCGGTCGTCTCGTACGGGCTCGTCGGCCTCATATCGATCGCGGGCAAGCGCGGCGGCGCTCCCGGCATGGCCCTGTCGCGGGCGGTGTTCGGGCAGCGCGGCAACCTCTTCCCGGGCGCCCTGATCTGGGTGGCCCGGTGGGGCTGGGAGACGATCAACGCGGTCAGCGGCGCCTACGCCGTACTGACCGTGCTCGACCTGCTGTTCGGGGTCCGCAGCGGCACCCCGCTCATCGTCGTCACCCTGCTGTTCTTCGTGGGCTGCACCTTCGTGGTCTCGGGTCTGGGCATCAGCGCGCTGCGGGTCTGCTCGAAGTGGTCGACGTACCTCTTCGGCGCCTTCAGCGTGCTCGTCCTCGGGTACCTCCTCTTCACCACCGACTGGTCCGCCGTCTTCGGCAAGCCGGCCGGCTCCAGCGCGATGATGATCGCGGGCATCGGCACGATCGCGGCCGGCGGCATCAGCTGGGTGCCCTCGGGCCCCGACTTCACCCGTTACCTGCCGCGCACCGCCTCCTCCGGGGCCATGGTCGGCGCGACGATCGGCGGAGCCGGCGTGGTCGTGCTCCCGATGGTCCTGATGGGTGCGGTGATGGCGGTCGGCACCCCGGACCTGGCCGGAGCGCAGGACCCGGTGTCCTTCATCGGCGAGCTGCTCCCCACCTGGATCGCCGTCCCGTACCTGCTGATCGCGCTCATCGGCATGCTGCTGATCAACTCGATGTCCATGTACTCGGCCGGCTTCACCGCACAGACCCTGGGGATCAAGGTCCCGCGCGCCTGGGCGGTCGGCGTCAACGCGATCATCAGCCTGGTCTTCGGTTTCCTGCTGATGGTGGTCGCGACGAGCTTCTTCGGCTCGTTCATCTCCTTCCTGACGCTACTGGCGGTGGCCTTCTCCGCGTGGATCGGAGTCTTCGGCGTGGACATGCTGCGCCGCACGGCCTACGACGGGCCCGCGCTGATGGACACCACACGGACCAGCGCCTACTGGTACAAGGGCGGCTTCGCCTGGCAGGCCATGACCGCGTGGGCGCTGGCCCTGCTGATGGGGCTGCTGTTCACCGAGGTGGACTGGTTCGGCGGGCCGCTCGCCGGCACGTGGATCGGCCGCAACGGTCTGGGCTGGGTGGCGGGCATCGTGACCTCGGGCGTGCTGTACGCCGTCCTGCCGCGCACGGCGGCCACCGGCCCGGCCCCGTCCGCGGCGCCGCAGCCGGCGGCCGGGCACCGGCCCGAGCCCGAGTCCGAGCCCGCCGGATCCCTGTCCAACTGACGCCACGTCAGCTAACGTCCCCCTTCGCCCGCCCACCACATCCGGCGAAGGGGGACTTCTCCATGCCCATCACCGTGGCCCGGTTCAATCTCGTCGACCCGAACGGCACCCCCGAGTCCCTCTCCGCCCGCTACAGGGCGGCGCTGGAGATGGCCCGGTACGCGGACGACCGCGGGATCGACACCATCCAGACCGAGGAGCACCACGGCACCGACAACAACTGGCTGCCGTCCCCCTTCGCCTTCGCGGGGGCGGTCTTCGGCGCCACCCGCCGGATCGCCGTCACCGTCTCGGCGATCATCGGCCCGCTGTACGACCCGCTGAAGGTGGCCGAGGACATCGCCGTCCTCGACCTGCTGAGCGGCGGCCGCCTCGTCACGGTCGCGGGCATCGGCTACCGGCCCGAGGAGTACGAGCAGCACGGCGTGGAGTGGGGCCGGCGCGGCCGGCTCCAGGACGAGCTGCTGGAGACCCTGCTCAAGGCGTGGACCGGCGAGCCCTTCGAGTTCCGCGGCCGCACGGTACGGGTCACCCCGACGCCGTTCACCCGGCCGCATCCGCTGCTGCTGGTGGGCGGCAGCTCCGAGGCGGCGGCCCGGCGCGCGGCCCGGCTGGGGCTGCCGTTCTTCCCCAGCGCGCACCTGCCGGAGCTGGAGGCGTACTACACCGCGCGGCTGGCGGAGTACGGCACGGAGGGCTTCTGCATGATGCCGGCGGCCGAGACCCCGCTGCTGCACATCGCCGAGGACCCGGACCGGGTCTGGGCGGAGCACGGTGAGCGCTTCCTGCACGAGGCGGGCATGTACGCGTCCTGGCAGTCCAAGGACATCCGCAGCGCCGTACGGTCGGCCGCGCGCTCGGTGGCGGAGCTGCGCGCGGAGGGCGTGTACAGGATCCTCACCCCGGACGAGGCGGTCGCGTACGGCCGGGCCGCGGGCGAGGCGGGGAACCTGGTCCTGCACCCGCTGTGCGGCGGGATGCCGCTGGACGAGGGCTGGCGCAGCCTGCACCTGCTCTGCGAACAGGTACTGCCCCGGCTCAAGGACTGAGCCGGGGCAGTATCGAGGAGAAGGGGTATTGGCGGGGGTGGTTACCCCATCTCCTCCAGCGCCTTGCCCTTGGTCTCCGGCACCCACTTGAGGATGAACGGGATCGAGAGCAGGGCGAAGAACGTGTAGATCATGTAGGCGCCCGAGAGGTTCCAGTCGGAGAGCGACGGGAACGTGACGGTGATGACCCAGTTGGCGATCCACTGGGCGGCGGCGGCCACACCGAGGGCGGCGGCGCGGATGCGGCCGGGGAACATCTCACCCAGCAGCACCCAGACCACCACGCCCCAGGAGAGGGCGAAGAAGAGGACGAAGAGGTTGGCCGCGACCAGGGCGGTGATGCCCTGCGCGTGCGGCAGCGAGATGTCGTCGCCGGTTCCGGTCTTGAACGAGAAGGCCCAGGCCGCCGTGCCCAGCGACAGCGCCATGCCCACGGAGCCGATGAGGGCGAGGGGCTTGCGGCCGAGCCGGTCCACGAAGATCATCGCGATGACCGTACCGATGATGTTCACGACCGAGGTCTCGAAGGAGTACAGGAACGAGGAGCTCGCGTCGATGCCGACCGACTGCCACAGCGAGGAGCTGTAGTAGAAGATCACGTTGATGCCGACCAGCTGCTGGAAGACCGAGAGGCCGATGCCGATCCATACGATGGGCAGGAAGCCGAAGCGGCCGCCGAGCAGGTCCTTGAAGGTGGACTTCACCTCGGAGCGCATGGAGTGGTCGATCTCGCGGATGCGGGCGTCGACGTCGATGCCGGAGCCCTCGACCTCGCTCAGGACCTTCTTGGCCTTCTCCGTGCGGCCGACCGAGACGAGGAAGCGCGGGGACTCGGGGATGACGAAGGACAGCAGGCCGTAGATCACGGCCGGCACGACCATCACACCGAGCATCCACTGCCAGGCCTCGAGTCCGCCGATCTCACCGCGCTGGTCGCCGCCCGCGAGGTTGAGGATGGCCCAGTTGACCAACTGCGAGACGGCGATGCCGATGACGATGGCTGCCTGCTGGAAGGAGGCGAGCCGGCCGCGGTAGGCGGGCGGGGAGACCTCGGCGATGTAGGCGGGGCCGATGACGGAGGCCATGCCGATGCCGAAGCCGCCGATCACACGCCACATGGCGAGGTCCCAGAGGGCGAACGGCAGGG
Source organism: Streptomyces sp. NBC_01232 (assembly GCF_035989885.1). Classification (GTDB taxonomy): domain Bacteria; phylum Actinomycetota; class Actinomycetes; order Streptomycetales; family Streptomycetaceae; genus Streptomyces. The sequence goes on along the minus strand of NZ_CP108518.1, from coordinate 5,868,757 downwards.
CCGAACCGATGGCGCTCGCGGTGAACAGGACGGACGCGATCTGCATGCAGCGGATGCGGCCGATCCGGTCGGCGAGGCGGCCCGCGGTGGCGGCGCCGATGGCGCAGCCGATCAGCGCCGCGGCGATCACCTGGGCGAGCGCCGCCGAGCCGACGTCGAACCGTTCGCGGATCGCGACGACGGCTCCGTTGATGACGGAGCTGTCGTACCCGAAGAGGAAGCCGCCCATGGCCGCGGCCGCGGCGATGAAGATGACGTGGCCGAGGTGCTCGGGGTGGGGGGAGGATCCGCCGCCCGGTGCCGAGGCCCGCGATGTGCTGCTGGTCAAGGTGTGCTCCGTGGGGGTTTGGTCCGTCCTCACAGTGGCGCACAGTTCAAGATCGGGCACCACTCGAAGGCGGGAGACAGCGGAGCGAGCCTATGCGTTCAGTTTCTGAAGTCAATACCTGGCGTAAAGTTCACGTGTTCCCCGGAGATACGGGACATTGGATTCACTTATTGAAGTGAATCGAGTCAGCGGAGCCGCTGACTGATGACCTTGGACACCCCGTCCCCCTGCATCGAGACGCCGTAGAGCGCGTCCGCGACCTCCATCGTCCGCTTCTGGTGCGTGATGACGATCAGCTGTGAGCTCTCCTGCAGCTCCTCCATGATCCGGATCAGCCGCTGCAGGTTGGTGTCGTCGAGCGCGGCCTCGACCTCGTCCATCACGTAGAACGGGCTGGGGCGCGCCTTGAAGATGGACACCAGCAGCGCCACGGCGGTCAGCGAGCGTTCGCCGCCGGAGAGCAGCGACAGCCGCTTGACCTTCTTGCCCGGCGGGCGGGCCTCCACGTCCACGCCGGTGGCGAGCATGTTGTCCGGATCGGTCAGGATCAGCCGGCCCTCGCCGCCCGGGAACAGGCGCGAGAACCCCCCCTCGAACTCCCGGGCCGTGTCCCGGTACGCCTCGGTGAACACCTGCTCGACGCGCTGGTCGACCTCCTTCACCACTTGAAGGAGATCGGCTCTCGTCTTACGGAGATCCTCCAGCTGCTCGCTGAGGAACTGGTGGCGCTCCTCCAGCGCCGCGAACTCCTCCAGCGCGAGCGGGTTGACCTTGCCGAGCTGCTGGTAGGCGCGCTCGGCCGCCTTGAGCCGCTTCTCCTGCTGGGCCCGGACGAAGGAACCGGGACGGTTGCGCGGGTGCTCCGGATCCTCCGGCAGCGTCTCGCCCTCGGCGGCCGGGGACGGGGGCACCGGCTGGTCGGGGCCGTATTCGGCGACCAGGGCGGCGGCCGCCGTGCCGAACTCCTCCAGCGCCTTGGCCTCCAGTGCCTCGATGCGCAGCCGCTGCTCGGCCCCGAGGACCTCGCCGCGATGGACGGAGTCGGTGAGCTTGTCCAGCTCCCCCTTCAGCTCCCGGCCGCGGTTGCGCGCCTCGCCGAGCTCCCGCTCCGCGAGGCCCTTCGCCCGTTCGGCCCGCTCGCGCTCCTCGTCGGCCCGGCGGAGCGAGACCTCCACGTGCGCGAGGAGCTGCCGGGAGCCGTCGGCCACCGCCCCGGCCACTTCCGCCTCGTGGCGCAGCCGCGCCCGGCGGCGCTCGGCACGGGCCCGGGCCTCGCGTTCCGCCCGGGCCCCGCGGTCGAGCGAATCCGCCCGTCCGGCCAGCGCCCTCACCCGCTCCTCATGGGTCCTCAGCTGGAGCCGGGCCTCCATCTCGGTCTGCCGGGCATTGGCCCCGTCGGCCGCGAGCCGGTCCCGCCGGGAGCCGTCCGGCTCCTCGTCCACGGGCATCTCCTCGGCGGTGGCGAGCCGCTCCGCGCACTCCGCCACCTCGGCCAGTGCCTGCTCCAGCGCGTCCTGTGCCTTCGCCGCGGCGGCGGCGCTGCGCTCTGCCTCGCCCGCGGCGCCCTTCGCCTGCCCGGCGAGCCGCCCGAGCTGCTGGGCGACCCCGGCCCGGGCCTGTTCCGCGGCGCGCCGCCGGTCGGCGAGCTCGTCGACCAGGGCGGCCGCGTCCTGGCGGCGGGCCCGGGCGGCGGCCTGCGCCTCGCCGAGCTCCTCGCAGCGCACGCCCAGCAGCGTCAGTTCGGCCGCGGCCTCGTCGACGGCGGCCTGTACCTCGATCAGGCTGGGCGCCCCGGCGGAACCGCCGTGCGCGAGGTGCGCCCCGAGCACGTCACCGTCGAGGGTCACGGCCACCGCGTCGGGCCGCTCCGCGACGAGTGCCTCGGCCTCGTCCAGTGAGGCGACCACGACGTGGTCGCGCAGGACCCACCCGACGGCCCGCAGCAGCTCCGCGTCCCCGCCGACCAGGCCGGCGGCAGGTACGGGCGCACCCGCGGGCCCGTTGCCGGGCGCCGGGGCAGGGGCAGGAGCCTGGGCGGCGGAGGCGGACCCGCCCGGGCCCGCCGACAGGTGCGCCGCGAAGGCGGGCAGATCTCCGTCCCGGGAGGGGGCCGGACGGGGGACGGCTCCCCCGGTCCCGGTCCCGGTCGCGGTCCCGGTCGCGGTTTTGGAACCGGCCTCGGCTCCGTCACCGCCGCCGTCCCCGCTCCCGGGGCCGGCCGAGGCCTGGCCCGGGAGGGCGGGCGCCGCCGGGGCGATCAGCAGGGTGGCGCGGCCCGCGTCCGCCTCGCGCAGATGGCGGATCGCTCCGGCCGCCGCCCCCGGGGAGGCCACCGCCAGCGCGTCCGCGGCCGAGCCCAGCGCCGCGGCCACCGCGCCCTCGTACCCGGGGGTCACCGAAAGCCGCTCGGCCGCCGGTCCCAGCAGCCCTGCCAGCCGCTCCCGCGCTGCGAGCAGCGCGCCCGTACCGTCCTTGCGGCGCAGCCCCAGCGCGAGCGCGTCCCGCCGCGCCGAGACGGCCGCCCGTGAGCGTTCCGCCCCGGAGAGGGCGTCCCGCGCGGCCGACAGGCCCGCCTCCGCCGCCGCCAGCTCCGCCCGCGCGGCCTCGTGGTCCGTGTCGGCCGACGGGTCCTCGAGCCCCCCGACCTCCTCCGCGAGCGCCTCGTACTCCTCCTGCGCGGCGGCGGCCCGGGACTGCGCCGCGTCCCGCGCCGCGACGAGCCGGTCGATCTCGGCCTGCGCCGCCCCCGCGCGGGAGCGGGCCGCGCCGAGCCGGCCGGTCAGCCGGGCCAGCCCCTCGCGCCGGTCGGCGATGGCCCGCGCGGCGTCCCGAAGGCGCCGTTCCTCCTCGGCCAGTGCCTGCTCCAGCTCGGCCCGGTGCTCGGAGGTGTCCTCCAGCGCCCGCGAGGCCGCCTCCAGGGCGGCCGTCAGTTCCGCCTCCTGCTCGCGGATCCGCGCCGCCTCCCGCTCCATGCTCTCGGGGTCCCTCGAATCCGCGCCGCGCCGCTCCTCCTCCGCCGGCGCCGTCGCGCTCCTGACCCGCGCGTCGGCCAGGGACGCGGTCCCCCGGACGCGTTCGGCGAGCTGCGACAGCTCGTACCAGGTCTGCTGCGCCCTCGTGAGCCGCGGCGCCAGTTCCCGTACCGCCTCCTCCAGCTCCGCCTCGCGCCGCAGCGCACCCGCGAGCTGGGCCTCGGCGGCCTCCTTGCGTTCCTTGAGCGCCGCCTCGTCCGCGATCTCCGCGTCGAGCGTGCGCCGCAGCGTGACCAGGTCGTCGGCGAGGAGCCGCAGCCGCGCGTCGCGCAGGTCCGCCTGAATCACGGCCGCCCGCCGCGCGACCGCCGCCTGCCGTCCCAGGGGCTTGAGCTGGCGTCGCAGCTCGTCGCCCAGGTCCTGGACGCGCGCGAGGTTGGCCTGCATCGCGTCCAGCTTCCGCAGCGCCTTCTCCTTGCGCTTGCGGTGCTTGAGTACGCCTGCCGCTTCCTCGATGAAGGCGCGCCGGCCCATGGGATCGGCGTGCAGTACGGAGTCCAGCTGGCCCTGTCCGACGATGACGTGCATCTCGCGGCCGATGCCGGAGTCGGAGAGCAGTTCCTGGATGTCGAGCAGGCGGCAGGTGTCCCCGTTGATCTGGTACTCGCTGCTGCCTCCGCGGAACATGATCCGGGTGATGGTGACTTCGGCGTAGTCGATGGGCAGCGCGCCGTCGGAGTTGTCGATCGTCAGCGACACTTCGGCGCGCCCGAGCGGCGGACGCCCGGTGGTCCCGGCGAAGATGACGTCCTCCATCTTGCCGCCGCGCAGGGACTTGGCCCCCTGTTCCCCCATGACCCAGGACAGCGCGTCCACCACATTGGACTTGCCGGAGCCGTTCGGGCCCACGACACAGGTGATACCGGGCTCGAAGCGCAGGGTCGTGGCCGACGCGAAGGATTTGAAGCCACGCAGGGTCAGGGACTTGAGGTGCACGCCGCCGGACTCTACCTTTCGCGTCCGGTTTCACCCATGAAGGTGCTGGGCACAACTGACGCCAATGGGATCAGGCCCCCCACCTGGCCCTGTGGTCCATCGCGTGACGGGGAGGGGAGGGGCCCGGGAAAGAAAGAAGGGACGCCGAAGCGTCCCTTGCAGATCATGCGGGGCTGGAGTCGAGCGACGAGTGAGCGCGGGTCAGGTGAGCGCAGGCTCCGCCTGGGGTACGTCGATGTCGATGCTGCCGAGCAGCGAGTCTCCGTCGTGCTGAGCGGCGGCCGCGTTCAGCGCGTCATTTTCGGACTGAATCCGTACGAGCTCGGACTCGAGGTCCTGGACGCGCTGCTGAAGCCGTCGCATCTCGGCGAGGAGTCGCGGGTCGGAACCGCCGACGTAACCGAGAAGCGCCTTTGCCATGATGGATGGTCCTCCACACTGAGTGACCGACCGAAGCGGTGTGGGTCGTGAGGGAATCGCACCCGCGGATGTCCGGCAGCGACTGACAGTCACTGCGCTTACTACTGCCAACACTGCCAAACAGCTCAGGTGCGCGGGGCTTCCAGCGTCTCACCAAAAAGTTTGACGGTCAACACGATCACGCCCCGTATCGGCGGGCACCCCGGCCCCCGCAAGGGATGTGGAGATCATCCTCATCTCCGAGCCTTCCACGGATCGCCCCCGTCGGCAACGCGTCGACGACGAATGCCCAGTTCCGACCGTGTGCGGCCGCTCGGAGATGTGATGAGTGCATGATCAGGCGATCGGTCACCGCATCCCGAATCCGTCGTAGCCACCGCGCGGTGTGCCCCAGATCTCTGTCACTCCGTCCACCCGGCCGGGCGTGTCGGAGGACCGCAGCCAGTCGAGCAGCCGGTGGCAATTCTCACGTTGACCTTCGGCGACCACCTGCACCCGCCCGTCGTCGAGGTTGAGCGCGAAGCCGACGACCCCGCCGATCTCCAGAGCGTTCTCCCTGGTGAACCAGCGGAAGCCCACTCCCTGCACACGACCGCGCACCCAGGCGATCAGGCGGACATCTTCATTCATGCGTGAACGCTAACCGGGCGGGCACTTTCGGGACACATCGCCCCCCTGGCCCCATGGCGTACAGTCGCGCACCAATGAACTCACCCATTTGGGTGGGTAAGGGATGATCTTGATCCGGCAAGGAAGGCTCGCTCCGATGGGACGTCACCGACTCCCCGCCCCGCCGCACGCCGGCGGCGGCAAGCGCGGCACCGTTCTGCGCACCGGCCTGCTGGGCGTCTCGGTGGCCGTGGCCCTCGGCACGGCGGCCGTCACCACCGGCATGGTTCCGGTCGGCGGCTCCTTCCCCTATGTGGGTGTCAGCGCCACGGACGACCCCACCGCGGCGGCCAAGGCCTCGCCCGATCCCGATGCGGCAATGGAGCAGCAGGGCGGTCTCGCGAACCTCTCCGGCCGCGCCTCCGCGGGCACCGGCGCGGGCAGTACATCCCCGAAGCCGTCCGCTCCCGCCTCCGCGTCCGCCTCCCCTTCGGCGTCCCCGAGCTCTTCGCCCAGCTCTTCGCCGAGCTCCTCCCCGAGCCCGAGCAGCTCCCCCGCGGCCTCCCCGTCCGCCGCGCCGAGCGCCTCCCCCACGCCGGCCCCTTCCACCAAGGCCCCGCGCACGCGCCCTGCCGCTCCGCCCGCGCCGGCCACCCCGGTCGCGCCGGTCGTCCCGGCGCCGCCCTCCAAGAGCCCGGCGCCTTCGGTGTCCGCCACCCCGGCGCCCCGGCCGCCGTTGGACGGCCACTCCGCGGAGGAGGCCGCCGTCGTCGAGCTGGTGAACCAGGAGCGCGCACTGGCCGGCTGCGGCCCGGTGCGGGCCAATCCGCCGCTGGCGACGCTGGCCGGGGCCTTCAGCCTGGACATGGCGAACCGCGGCTTCTTCGGCCACGACGACCCCGACGGCAACACGCCCTGGGACCGAGCCGCCAAGGCCGGCCTCTCGGGCCTCGGCGGCGAGAACATAGCCCGCGGCCAGGGTGACGCCGAGGCCGTGATGAAGGCCTGGATGAACAGCCCGGGCCACAAGGCGAACATCCTCAACTGCGAGTTCCGCACGCTGGGCGTCGGCGCCCACTTCGCCGCCGGCGGCCCCTGGTGGACGCAGGACTTCGGCTTCTGACGGCGAGCCCGGTCGGGACCGGGCACAGGGCCCGGACCGCTGCGGCCCGGACCGCGGCGGCTCAGACCGCCGCGTCGGCCAGGGCCGCGCGGCCCGCGATGACGATGCGGGTCTGCTCGGCGACGCGCCGGCCCAGGTGCTCGGCGGTCGCGATGTCGGCCTTGTGAACGGCGTCCGCACCTTCGTCGGAGTTGGACTGGGCGGCGGCGCCGGCGAAGAAGCCGAGACGGTTCAGGTCGTTCTCGGAGGCCGTGCTGGAGTTCCAGCCCGGCTTCAGGCCCAGGTTGACCCAGCTCATGCCGTGCTGCGCGGCCAGGATCTGGAAGAACTGCAGGGTGTGCAGCTTGTCGCCGCTCTTGGACGCCGAGTTCGTGAAGCCGGCCGCCACCTTGTCCTGCCAGGCGTCACCGAACCAGCGCTTCGAGCTGGCCTCGGCGAAGACGTGGAAGGCGCCGGAGGCGGTACCCATGTAGGTCGGGGAGCCGAAGACGATCGCGTCGGACGCGTCGAGCAGCTCCCACTGCGCGTCGTCGATCTCGTCGACCTTGATCAGGTGGACGGTCGCCCCGGCGTCCACGGCGCCGGCGCGGACTGCCTCGGCGACGACGGCGGTGTGGCCGTAACCGGAGTGGTAGGCGATCGAGACGACGGGGGTGTGCGTGATTGCGGACAAGGCTGATCTCTCCCTCGGGGGAACTCTCGCCGCAGCACGGGGTGTGGTGCGACGAGAGAAAGAGAATCACTAACTTTTAGAAAGCGCAACCCACGAGTTAGCGCTGTAGGGGCGTACGCTGGTCCGCATGGAGACCCCCGCCTGCACCGATGCCCTGGAGACCGGGCAACCGTTCGACGTCTTCGCGCGCGCATGCCCGTCCCGGGAAACCCTGGAGCACGTCACCGGCCGCTGGGGCAGCCTCACTGTGGGAGCCCTGCGCGAGGGCCCGTGCCGCTTCAACGAGCTGCGCCGCCGGGTGGAGGGCGTGAGCGAGAAGATGCTCTCGCAGACCCTGCACGCGCTGGAGCGCGACGGCATAGTCAACCGCGAGGCGCAGCCGACCAACCCGCCGCGCGTCGACTACGAACTGACCCCGCTCGGCGCCGAGGTCGCGGACCGGCTGCTCGCACTCATCCACTGCCTGGAGGGGAGCATGCCGGCGGTGCTGACCGCCCGGGAGTCCTACGACGCCACGCGCGGCGGCCGCTGACAGCGCGGACAGAAGTAGCTCGACCTGTTCATCCACGGGCGGCGGCGCATGGGGGTGCCGCAGCGCCGGCAGGGTTCGTCCTCGCGCCCGTAGGCGTCGAGCGAACGGTCGAAGTAGCCCGACTCGCCGTTCACGTTGACGTAGAGGCTGTCGAAGCTGGTGCCGCCGACGTCGAGCGCGGCGTTCATGACATCGCGGACATGCCCGAGGAGTTCCGTGCTCCGGGGGCGCGTGAGGTTGGCGGTGGGGCGCTCGTAGTGCAGCCGGGCGCGCCACAGCGCCTCGTCCGCGTAGATGTTGCCGACCCCGCTGATCAGGGACTGGTCCAGCAGCGCCCGCTTGACGGTGGTCCGTCTGGCGCGCAGTGCGAGGTGGTAGGCCACCTCGTCGAACAGCGGGTCCAGGGGGTCCCGCGCGATGTGCGCGATCACGTCGGGCAGCCCGTCGGCCGTGTTCTCGTGCAGGGAGAGCCCGCCGAAGGTCCGCTGGTCCACGAAGCGCAGCTCCGTCCCCGCGGCGCCCGTGGCGGAGCCGCTGCCGGAATCAGTGAAGCGCACCCTGATCCGCAGGTGCTTCTCGTCGGGGGCGCCCTCGGGCTGCACCAGCAGCTGCCCGCTCATCCCGAGATGCCCGAGCACGGACAGGTCCCGGCCCTCCAGCGGCAGCCACAGGTACTTCCCGCGCCGCTGCGGCACTCCGACGGTCTCCCCGCGCAGCCGCGCCGCGAAGTCGGCGCCGCCGCCCGGATGACGCCGCACCGCCCGCGGGTGCAGGACCTCGACGGCCTCGACGATCCGTCCGGCCACCCAGCGCTCGAGCCCCCGCCGCACGACTTCGACTTCGGGCAACTCGGGCACGGGGCACCTCCGGTGGGAGTGGATCTGACGCTCCCGGCGAGCGTACCGGCCGCCGGAAAACGGAACCGCCCGCCCCTGCGAGGCAGGGGCGGGCGGGTGGATCCCGAAGGAAGGGTCAGGCGTCCGGCGCCGAGTCGGCGGGCGTCGGCACCCCGCCGTCCACGGCCTCGGCCGAAGCCGATACCTCGGCCGGAGCGGCGGCGGCGACGGCTGCCGCCGCGGTCCGCTCGTCCGCGGCGGCACGGATTCCGCGCCATGCGGACTCCGCAGCCTGCTGTTCCGCTTCCTTCTTGCTGCGGCCGGTGCCGGTGCCGTACGAGACACCACCGACGCGAGCGGCAGCAGTGAAGGTCTTCTCGTGGTCCGGACCTGTCTCGGAGACCAGGTACTCGGGCACGCCAAGGCCTTCGGCCGCCGTGAGTTCCTGGAGACTGGTCTTCCAGTCCAGGCCGGCCCCGAGGTTCGAGGACTTCTCGATGAGCGGGTCGAAGAGCCGGTGAACCAGCTCCGAGGCCGCGTCGAGGCCCTGATCGAGGTAAACCGCGCCGATCACCGCTTCAAGGGTGTCGGCGAGGATGGAGGCCTTGTCCCGGCCGCCCGTGCCCTCTTCGCCCCGGCCGAGCCGGATGAAGGAGCCGAGTTCGAGGCCGCGCCCGACCTCCGCCAGTGCGCGCGAGTTGACCACCGCGGCCCGAAGCTTGGCCAGCTGGCCTTCGGGGAGATCCGGGTGGGTCGTGTACAGCGTGTCCGTGACCACCAGTCCCAGCACGGAGTCCCCGAGGAACTCCAGGCGTTCGTTGGTGGGCAGACCGCCGTTCTCGTACGCGTACGAGCGGTGGGTCAGTGCACGCACCAGAAGGGCGGACTCGAGTTGATACCCGAGCCGCCCTTCCAGAAGCGTGTGGGACGAGGCCGCGTTGTTACTGTCTGCCTGCTTCTCAGCGTTGGACAGCTCAGACATTGCGCCTCTCACCAGCCGCTCAGACCTCGAGGACCTGGCGCTTGTTGTAGGTGCCGCAGCTCGGGCACGCAATGTGCTGGAGCTTCGGCTCCTGGCAACGCTCGCACGAAACCAGGGTGGGGACCGCAGCCTTCCACTGCGACCGGCGGTGGCGCGTGTTGCTGCGCGACATCTTCCGCTTCGGAACAGCCACGGCTACTTCTCCTGCTTCTCGGCGGCGCCCTGAACTCCGTCAGAGGCAGTGCCGCTCATGTTGTCCTTCTCGTCGTCCTGATCGGTCACGACGAGTCCCTGCAATGCCGCCCAACGGATGTCGACGGCGTCATGGTGGTGGTCCGGGTCGTCGTTCAGGCTGAGCCCGCAATCGGGGCACAGTCCGAGACAGTCCTCCCGGCACACCGGCTGCATGGGCAGTGCAAGCACCACCACATCCCGCAGCACGGGTTCGAGGTCGAACAAGCCGTCCTCGAGGTAGAGCGTGTCCTCGTCGTCCTCGGCGTCGTCGGCCGGTTCCGCCTTGGAGCGGCTCCGGTCGTCGGCGTCAGGGTACGAGAACATCTCCTGGAAGTCCGCCTTGAGCTCGCGCTCGACGGACTCCAGACACCTTACGCACTCCCCTACGGCCGACGCACGGGCGGTGCCTGTGACAAGCACCCCTTCCATGACCGACTCCAGGCGGAGCCTGAGCTTCACCGGGGCGCCTTCCGGCACTCCGATGACGCCGACGAGACCGAAGTCCGCCGGTGCCGCGATCTCACGGGACAGCCGCTGCATGGCACCAGGACGCCGGCCCAGCTCGTGCGTGTCGAACACGAGGGGGTTGCGGTGGTCGAGGCGGGTATTCAGGGCCGTTCCTGCTTTCACAGATCGCTGAAGATCAAAAATTCCGCCGCCCCAGGGCAGCATGGATCGCGGTGCATACGCGCGACCGAAGAGCCAGGATACCCGCAGCGGCGCCCAGTGCCCAATCCGGGCCTAGCGCCCCTGTTCGTACTGACGCAGCTGGTCCAGGTTGATCATGCTGGTGTCGAACAGGCTGGTCTCGTCGAGCGAGGGCTGTCCGGCCTGTGCCTGCTGCTGGCCCTGCTGGTGGCCCTGCTGCTGGTAGGCCGCGTAGGGGTCGGGCTGCTGCTGGTAGGCCGCGTACGGGTCCGGCTGCTGCTGGTAGCCGCCGTACGGGTCCTGGTAGGCGTACGCGTCCTGCTGCTGGGCGGCGGGCTGCGCCGGCTGCTGGTAGGCGTACGTGTCGTACACGGGCTCCGGCTGCGCCGGGATGGGCGCCTGCACGTGCAGCGGCTCCGGCTCCGCCAGGCCCGCCAGGAAGTCCGAGTCGCTCGCCGAGCGGGAGGACGGTCCGCCCGCGGCGTCCTGCGCGGCCATGTGCACGCCCAGGTCGTCCGAGGGGACCCGGCCCAGGAGCTTCTGCCTGCCGCGGCCCACGGCCTCCAGGGTCTTGGAGAGCACCGCCTCGAAGGTCGCCAGTTTGGTGTCCACGTAGGCGTCGGCCTGCTGCCGCTGCGTCTGCGGATCATCGCTGCGCTCGGGCGCGTCCATGTCCGGATAGCCGTGCTCGTCCAGGCCCGGGCCGCGGCCCAGGAGCTTCTCGCGGCCCCGGTCCACCGAACCGATGGTCTTGCTCAGCACGACCTCGAAGTTCGCGAGCTTGCTGTCGACGTAGTCGTCGGCCTCGGCCCTGATCTCCTCGGCCTCCCGGCGGGCCTCGTCCAGGATCCGGTCCGCCTCGGCCTGGGAGCGCCGCGCGATCTCGGTGTCGGAGATCAGCGAACCGCGCTGGTTGTGGGCCGCGTCGATGATCCGCTCCGCCTCCCGGCGGGCCTCCTCGACCATCTGCTCGCGGCCGCCGATGAGCTCCTGGGCCTGCGCGAGCGAGCCGGGCAGCGCCTCGCGCACCTCCTCGAGCTGCGCGAGCAGCTCGGCGCGGTTGATCACGCAGGAGGCCGACATGGGCATGGACCGGGCGCCGCCGACGGCCGCGACGATCTCGTCGAGCTTCTTCTGCACGTCCATGGGGGCTCGCACTCTCTCGGCCTCAGGCGGTTCCTGAGACGGACGGGACGACTGTAAGGCCACCGGGCGGGCCCCCGACACTGCCTGACAGCCCGTCAGTTGCTCAGCGGTTGCGCAGCCGCTCCAGGAGCGCCGCGTGGACGTGCGCCGGCAGCAGGTGGGCGACGTCGCCGCCCCAGGTCGCGACCTCCTTGACCAGCGAGGAGGACAGGAAGCTGTAGGTGGGAATGGTCGGGACGAACAGTGTGTCGACGCCCGACAGGCCCATGTTCATCTGGGCCATCTGCAGCTCGTAGTCGAAATCGCTGACCGCGCGCAGGCCCTTGACGATGGCCGGGATGTCCCGCTGCTTGCAGAAGTCGACGAGCAGGCCCCGGAAGGCCTCGACCTGGATGTTTCCGTAGTCGGCCGTCGCCTCGCGGATCAGCTCCATCCGCTCCTCGACGGTGAACAGGCCCTGCTTCGTCTCGTTGATCCCCACGGCGACGTGGACGACGTCGTAGAGCCTCGAGGCGCGTCCGATGATGTCGAGGTGTCCGTTGTGGATGGGGTCGAAGGACCCCGGACAGACGGCGCGGCGCAACTGAACTCCCTCGTTCATGAGTCTTCGCCGGTGAAAGCGGCGTGGCCGTACCACAGGGTGCCCTCACCGTACTTGCGAGACCGGAGCGGCTCGAAGCCCTCGGGCCACGGGAAGGCACCGCTCCTGGTGCTGCGCTCCACGGTGACGAGCGCATCGTCCGTGATCCAGCCATTGGACCGGAGTGTGAGGAGGATCTCCTGCAGGTCCGCGCTGTCCGCGGCGTACGGCGGGTCCAGGAAGACGATGTCGTACGGGTCCCCGGCGGCCCGGGCCGCCACGATCTGCTCGGCCTTGCCGGCGCGGAACTCCGCCCCGGGCAGGCCCAGGGTCCGGATGTTGTCCCGGATCGCCTTGGCGGCCTTGGCGTCGGCCTCGACGAGCAGGGTGTGGGCCGCGCCCCGGGAGAGGGATTCCAGGCCGACGGCGCCGGAGCCGCCGTACAGGTCGAGAACCCGGGCCCCTTCGACGCCGTGCAGCGACTCCCAGGTCGAGAAGAGGCCTTCGCGCATCCGGTCCGAGGTCGGCCGGGTGCCGGTGCCGGGGGGCACGGCCAGCCGTCGCCCGCGGGCACTGCCGGCGATCACGCGGGTCATCTGGGGTCCTTCGGTGCGGCGGTGAGTGGAGTGCCCCGGCGCTGCCGCGGCACTCCAACGATAGGTCGTGCAGCTCAGCCCTTCTCCAGGTACTGCTCGCGCTCGGTGTCCAGCAGGGCGTCCAGCGCGGTCCGCAGGCCCGGCAGGCCCTCCAGGGCGGGGTCCTCGGCGACGACGCGGGTGGCCTCCTCCCGTGCCTCGGCGATGACCTCCTCGTCCTCGATGACGGCGAGCATGCGCAGCGAGGAGCGCACCCCGGACTGGGCCTGGCCGAGGACGTCTCCCTCGCGGCGCTGCTCCAGGTCGATCCGGGAGAGCTCGAAGCCGTCCAGGGTGGCGGCGACGGCGGCCAGCCGGGCCCGGGCGGGGCTGGCCTCGTGCATCTCGCTGACCAGCAGGCACAGGCCGGGCGCGGAGCCGCGGCCGACGCGGCCGCGCAGCTGGTGGAGCTGGGAGACGCCGAACCGGTCCGCGTCCATGATGACCATGGCGGTGGAGTTGGGGACGTTCACCCCGACCTCGATGACGGTGGTGGCGACCAGCACCTTGACCTCGCCGGCGGCGAACCGGCGCATGACGTCGTCCTTGTCGGCGGGGTCCATCCGGCCGTGCAGCACCTCGACGCTCATCCCGGCCAGGGGTCCGCGCGTGAGCTGCTCGGCGATCTCCACGACCGCGAGCGGCGGCCGCCTGTCGCCGTCGTCCTCGGCGGCCTTCTTCTTCGGGTCGTCCTCCCCGTCGCCGATGCGGGGGCAGACCACATACGCCTGGTGCCCCTTCTCGACCTCCTCGCGGACCCGTTCCCAGGCCCGTGCGAGGAAGTGCGGCTTGTCCTTCGAGGGCACCACGTGCGTCGCGATCGGGGAGCGTCCGGCCGGCAGCTGGTCGAGGACGGAGGTCTCCAGGTCGCCGAAGACGGTCATGGCGACCGTGCGCGGGATCGGGGTCGCGGTCATGACCAGCAGGTGCGGGGGCTGCTTCCCCTTGGACCGCAGCGCGTCGCGCTGCTCCACCCCGAAGCGGTGCTGTTCGTCCACGACCACCAGGCCGAGGTCGTGGAACTGCACCTTGTCCTCGATCAACGCGTGCGTGCCGATCACGATCCCGGCCTCGCCGGTGACCAGGTCGAGCAGTGCCCTGCGGCGGGCGGGCACGCCCATGGAGCCGGTGAGCAGCACCACCTTGGTGCCCTGGTCGGAGCCGCCGAGCATGCCCCCCTCGGCGAGCTCGCCCATCATCTCGGTGATGGAGCGGTGGTGCTGCTGCGCGAGCACCTCGGTGGGCGCGAGCATGGCCGCCTGCCCGCCGCTGTCGACGACGGCGAGCATGGCCCGCAGGGCCACCATCGTCTTCCCGCTTCCGACCTCGCCCTGCAGGAGGCGGTGCATGGGGTGGCTGGTGGCCAGGTCGTCGAAGATCTCCTTCGAGACCTTCTGCTGGCCGTCGGTGAGGGTGAAGGGCAGCTTGGCGTCGAACGAGTCGAGCAGGCCGCCGGGGACCGGGCGGCGGGGGACGGCCGGGAGCTGGGAGTCGGCGTGGCGGCGGCGGGCCAGGGCGACCTGGAGGACGAAGGCCTCGTCCCACTTCAGGCGCTGGCGGGCGTCCTCGATGTCGGCCTTGGTGCCCGGCCGGTGGATCTTCAGGAGGGCCTCGGTGAGCGGGACCAGCCCGCGGCCCTCGCGCAGGGCGGGCGGCAGCGGGTCCACGGCCTCCTGGGCGCTGGGCAGCACCGCGTCCACGCACTTGGCGATCTTCCAGGACTCCAGCTTCGCGCAGGCCGGGTAGATCGGGATGAGCTGATGGGCGAAGGCGGTCGCGGCGTCCCGGTCGGAGGCGTCGGCGCCGAGCGGCTCGTAGGCGGGGTGGGAGAGCTGGAGCTTGCGGTTGAACATGCCGACCTTGCCCGCGAACATGGCGCGCGTCCCCGGCAGCAGGTCCTTGTGCGGCTTGTGGACCCCGGCGCCGAAGAAGACCAGCTGGAGCCGGCCGCTGCCGTCGGTGATGGTCACTTCCAGACGCTTGCCGCGGCCCCCGTTGAAGGTCAGGATCCGGGCGTCGGCGACCTGCGCGACGACGGTCACGTGCTCGTCGATCTGATCGGCGAGCTCGGCCAGCGAGGTCAGTTCACCGCGCTCCGCGTACCTTCTCGGGTAGTGGTGGAGGAGGTCCAGGGCCGTGTGCAGGCCGAGCTGCTCGGCCAGCACCTTGGCGGTGGCAGGTCCGAGCGTCTTCTTGAGGTCTTCGTCGAGCGCGGGCACGTGTTCCATTGCACACCATGGCGCTGACAAGCCCGCTATTCCACCCCGATGAGGAGCGGCGCCGAGTACCGGCCGCCGTGGTAGGTGACGGTGTCCACGGCGAGGTGCCCGTGCTGGACGTACGCCTCCAGGCGCTCGGCCACGGCGTCCGGCACGTCGGGTCCCAGGACCAGGGTGACGAGTTCGCCGCCGGAGCCCAGCATCCGGTCCAGGACGGCCTCGGCGGTCTCGGTCAGGTCCGAGCCGATGACCGCGACGTCCCCGTCGATGAGGCCGAGCACGTCGCCGGCCTGGCAGATGCCGGCCGAGGTGAAGGACTGCCGTTCGGCGACGGCCAGTTCCCCGTACCGGGTGGCGCCCGCGGCCGCCGTCATGGCGACCACGTCCTCGTCGAAGGTGCCCTCCGGGTCGTGCACGGCGAGGGCGGCCAGGCCCTGCACAGCGGAGCGGGTGGGGATCACGGCCACCCGCACGCCCTCGGCGCGGGCCTGTTCGGCCGCCGCGGCCGAGGCGGCGCGCAGCTCGGCGCCGCCCTGCAGGAGCACCACCTCGCGGGCGTGCGCACGGCGGACGGCGTCGAGGAGTTCGGCGACGGCGGGTGCCTGCCCGGGGCGCACGAGCACGGTGGTCGCGCCCGCCTCCCCGCACAGTCCGGCCAGCCCCTCGCCGGGGACGACGGCGACCACGGCGCGCTGGGCGCGCTCGCCCCGTGCCCGGCGGCGTTCGTCCCCGAAGTGCGTGATCCGTATGCGGTACGGCCGCCCGGCCACGACTCCGGCCTCCACGGCCGCGCCGGGATCGTCGACGTGGACGTGGACGTTCCACAGCCCGTCGCCGCCGACCACGACCAGTGAGTCGCCGAGCCCGTCGAGCCGTTCGCGCAGTTCGCCGACCGCCGCCTCGGAGGCCTCCAGCAGGTAGATCACCTCGTACGCGGGTCCGTCGTCCTCCTGCGCACAGGGTTCGGGCGTCTGCGGTACGGGCACGGCCCGGCCGCGTACCGGTTCGGCGGCCGGCTCCTGGCCGGACAGCGCCTGCCACAGGGCCCCGAAGACGACGACCAGCCCGCAGCCCCCGGCGTCGACCACCCCGGCCCGGCCCAGCGCGGCGAGCTGCCCGGGGGTCTCGGCGAGGGCGGCGCGCGCCCCGTCGTAGGCGGCGCGGGCCACCTCGACCGCGGTCCCGGCGGCGGCTGCGACCGCCTCGCCGGCCCGGGCGGCGGCTCCGGCGACGGTGAGCATGGTGCCCTCCACCGGGTGCGCGACGGCCTCGTACGCCTCCTCCGCGGCCCGGGTGAGCGCCCGGGCCAGCAGCCCGCCGGACACCGGTTCCCCGGGCTGCGCTCCGAGTACGTCGGCCACTCCGCGCAGCAGCTGCGCCAGGATCGTCCCGGAGTTCCCGCGGGCGCCGACGAGCGCACCGTGCGCCCAGGCCCGTACGGCCTGGTCGACGGAGGTCCGTGCTGTGCCCTCGGTCACCTTCGCGAAGGTCTCGGCCAGCGCGAGGTCGGCCGATTCGGCGGTGAGGTACAGGTTGGTTCCGGTGTCCGCGTCGGCGACCGGGTAGACGTTGATCGCGTCGATGTCCTCGCGGGCCCGGCCCAGTGCGGCCAGGGAAAGCGAGCTCCAGGTGCGCACCGCTTCGGCGTCGAGCACGTCAGGTGACTGCGGCTGCTGCTCGTGCGGCACCGGGCGTTCCTCCTTGTGCGGGCCAGGGTTCACCGCAGGGTAACGAAGGACTGCCCGGACGTCCGGACCGCGGGGCGGGGGCATCGGCAGCCATGGTAGTTTTCTTGGACGGACGCAGTCGTTGTATGCTGCTCCGGTTGCCCGGCGAGAGTCGGGCCATTCCCCCGGCAAACCACTTCAGACCTCTGAATCCGGTGCGCCGGTTTCACTGTAATTGCATCTGAAGTCTTGGAGTGACCTGTGGCTGCCAACTGCGACGTTTGCGCCAAGGGGCCGAGCTTCGGCAACAACATCTCCCACTCGCACCGCCGCACCTCGCGTCGCTGGAACCCGAACATCCAGCGCGTCCGTGCCGTGGTCAATGGGACGCCGAAGCGCCTCAACGCCTGCACCTCGTGCATCAAGGCCGGCAAGGTCTCGCGCTGACGCCTCCCGTCGTAGCGCAGCCCTTTCCGGTTGCCAAAAAGGCCGGTTCACCTCTGGTGAACCGGCCTTTTGCCTTGTCCGGTGCGGCTCAGCGCCACTGCCAGGCGTGATCCACCGGGCCGATGCCCCCGCCGAGCGCGAAGCCGGCGGCGATGGCGCCCGTGACGTACTCCTTGGCGGCGGTGACGGCCTCCGGGACGGGCAGTCCCTTGGCCAGGCCCGCCGCGATCGCGCTGGCGAGGGTGCAGCCGGTGCCGTGGGTGTGCCGGTTGTCGTACCGGGGGGCGCGCAGCCACCGTTCCTCGGTGCCGTCGCTGAGCAGGTCCACCGCCTCGTGGGCGTGCGCCGCGAGGTGGCCGCCCTTGATCAGCGCCCACCGGGGCCCGTGACCGAGGATCGCGTCGGCGGCCCGCCGCATGTCGTCCTCGCTCTCCACCACCACGCCCGTGAGCCGGGCCACCTCGTCCAGGTTGGGGGTGGCCACGGTGGCCCGCGGCAGCAGCTCCTTGCGTACGGCGTCCAGCGCCGAGTCGGCGAGCAGCGCGTCCCCGTGCTTGGAGACCCCGACGGGGTCCACGACGGCCGGGGCCCGGGTGTCGGCCAGCAGCGCGGCGACGGTCTCCACCAGGACGGCGGACGAGAGCATCCCGGTCTTCACGGCCCGGACGCCGATGTCGTCCACGACGGCCCGGTACTGGGCCGTGACGGCCTCGGCGGGCAGCTCCCAGGCTCCCCGTACCCCGAGCGAGTTCTGTGCCGTCACGGCGGTCACCACGCTCATGCCGTGCACACCGAGCGCCAGCATGGTCTTGAGGTCGGCCTGGATGCCCGCACCGCCGCCGGAGTCGGATCCGGCGACGGTCAGGCACAGCGGCGGGGCGGCGCTCACAGCGTGCCGTCCTGGGGGGCCGGGTCGGCCCCGAAGTGGTCCCAGCCGCCGGTGCTGGTCCAGGGCGCGCCGTCCACGGTCACCTGGGGCAGCGCGGAGCGGTTGAGCACCTCGCCGATGACCTTCCAGCGGGCGGGCAGCTTCACGTCGGGCGGGAAGGTCGCCACGATGGCGTGGTCCTCTCCCCCGGTGAGCACCCACTGCAGCGGGTCCACGCCGACGGCCTGCCCGATGTCGTGCATCTGGGTCGGGATGTCGACGGCCGCCGAGCGCAGGTCGATCCGTACCTTGCTGGCATCGGCGATGTGCCCGAGGTCGGCGATCAG
Source organism: Streptomyces sp. NBC_01232 (assembly GCF_035989885.1). Taxonomy (GTDB): domain Bacteria; phylum Actinomycetota; class Actinomycetes; order Streptomycetales; family Streptomycetaceae; genus Streptomyces. The sequence continues at coordinate 5,850,495 of NZ_CP108518.1, read as the reverse complement.
GCCGTCGCTGACGTCGGTCATGGCGGTGGCACCGAGTCCGGCGGCCGCGGGGCCCGCGTGGTACGGCGGTTCGGGTCGCCGGTGCGCCTCGACGAAGGCACGCGGGGAGCGGAAGCCGCGCGAGAGCACGGCGAAGCCGGCCGCGGACCAGCCGAGCCAGCCGGTGACGGCGACGACGTCGCCGGGCTGGGCGCCGGAGCGCAGGACGGGTTCGTGGTTGCGCAGGTCGCCGAGGGCGGTGATGGCGACGGTGATGACGTCACCGCGGACGACGTCCCCGCCGACCACGGCCGCGCCGGCGACCTGGCACTCGTCGCGGATCCCGTCCATGAGCTCGGTGGGCCAGGTGACCGGGAGTTCGGCGGGGACGACGAGGCCGAGCAGCAGCGCGGTCGGCACCGCGCCCATGGCGGCGATGTCGGCGAGGTTCTGCGCGGCGGCCTTGCGGCCGACGTCGTAGGCCGTGGACCAGTCGCGCCGGAAGTGCCGTCCCTCCAGCAGGATGTCGGTGCTCGCCACGACCCGCCGGTCGGGGGCGGACACCACCGCGGCGTCGTCGCCCGGTCCGAGCCGGACGGCCGGGGTGGTGGTGAGCCGTGAGGTGAGCTCCCTGATCAGCCCGAACTCCCCCAGCTCGCCGACAGTGCCCTTCATCGCTGTGCCCCTTCTTGCCCAGTCCGCTTGCGGTCGCGAGCCGTCTCAGCTCTGGGTACCGTCAACAGATACGTCAACTTCTGCTCTCCGTACGCCCCGCTGTGCGTGGCGCCGGGCCCGCAGGTCTCCCCGCGGCGCACGGCGACGCGGTACCGTGGCGTCCCTTCTTCCCCCGGCCCTGTCCATCGTGTGGGGTCCACCCGAAGATTAGGGGAAATGATCCTCGTGGCCGCCCTGGAGGTTCCGTGGTACAGGCGTACATCCTTATCCAGACCGAAGTGGGCAAGGCGTCGTTCGTCGCCGAGTCCATTGGCCAGATCCCGGGGGTGATCCAGGCCGAGGACGTGACGGGCCCGTACGACGTGATCGTGCGCGCCCAGGCCGACACCGTGGACGAGCTCGGCCGCATGGTCGTCGCCAAGGTCCAGCAGGTGGAGGGGATCACCCGCACCTTGACCTGCCCGGTGGTCCATCTGTAGCCCCCGTCTACTCTTGGCCGGTGATGTCACTCCACCGCCGGCCCCTCCCTGTCCGCGCACTGTCCGCGCTGCCCGCCTCGATGGCCGTCATGGCCGTCGCGGCGTGTACCCCGGGCGGATCCGAGGCCCGGGTGGACCCTCCGCCCACGCCGCCCGCCGCCGTCGCGAAGCTCTGTGCGGCACTGCACGAGAAGCTTCCGGAGACGGTGGCCGGCCTGGCGCGGACCAGAACCGAACCGGAGTCCGACCTGACCGCCGCGTGGGGCGGCTCGGCGATCGTACTGCGGTGCGGTATCCCCAAACCCCCCAAGATGGCCGATCCGAAGCAGGACGGCGTCCATGTGAACGGAGTGGCCTGGCTGCTGGAGGAACGCGACGCCGCGTCCGGCGGGGGATTCCGGTTCACCTCCGGGCTGCGGCTGGCGTACACGGAGGTCCAGGTCGACAAGGAGCATGCCACGGACGCGGGGATGCTCGTCGGCCTGTCCACGGCGGTCTCCGCGACCGTGCCCGAGGGCATCGCCTCCTACTGAGCACCCCTCGCGGGGTACCGGGCACACCGCCGCCCGCCGGCCACGCCCTCGGGGGCGGGCGGCGGGCGGTGGGCGTTGCGGACGACGCTCAGCGCAGGCCGGTGGAGCGGCGCAGGGCCGCCTGGATCAGTCGGTCCACCAGCTCCGGGTACTCGATGCCCGTCTTCTGCCACATCAGCGGGTACATGGAGATCGGCGTGAAGCCCGGCATCGTGTTGATCTCGTTGATGACGAAGGTGCCGTCCTCGGTGAGGAAGAAGTCGGCGCGCACCAGGCCCTCGCAGGACGCGGCGTCGAAGGCCTCGATCGCGAGCCGCTGCACCTCTGCGGTCTGCTCGGGGGTGAGCGGGGCGGGCACGATCCCGGAGGCGGAGTCGATGTACTTCGCCTCGAAGTCGTAGAAGTCGTGGCTGGAGACCGGAGGGATCTCGGCGGGGACGCTCGCGCGCGGCCCGTCCTCGAACTCCAGGACTCCGCACTCGATCTCGCGGCCGCGCAGCAGCGCCTCCACGATGATCTTCGGGTCGTGGCGCCGGGCCTCCTTGACGGCGGCGTCCAGGCCCGAGGCGTCGTCGACCTTGGTGATGCCGATGGAGGAGCCGGCCCGGGCGGGCTTCACGAACAGCGGCCAGCCGTGTTCGGCCGCGAAGTCCAGGATCCGGCCGCGGGCGGCGTCCCGGTCGGCGTCCCACTCGCGGGGGCGGATGGTCACGTACGGGCCGACGCTCAGCCCGAAGGACGTGAACACCCGCTTCATGTAGTCCTTGTCCTGGCCGACGGCCGAGGCGAGGACGCCGGAACCGACGTACGGGATGCCGGAGAGCTCCAGGAGGCCCTGGAGGGTGCCGTCCTCGCCGTACGGGCCGTGCAGGACGGGGAAGACGACGTCCACCTCGCCCAGGGCCTTGGGGACGGCGCCCGGTTCGGTGTAGACGACCTGGCGGCTGGCCGGGTCGACCGAGAGCACGACGGCGCCGTCCTCGGAGTCGGCGAGCTCCTCGACGCTGGGGAGCTTGCGGTCGGCAATGGCCATCCGCTCGGGCTCGTCGGCGGTCAGCGCCCATCGGCCGTCCGTGGTGATGCCGATGGGCAGCACCTCGTACTTGGAGCGGTCGATGGAGCGCAGCACGGCGCCCGCCGTGACGACCGAGATGGCGTGTTCCGAGCTGCGGCCGCCGAACACGACGGCCACGCGGGGCTTGCGGCCCTGCTGCTCAGGGGTCTGGGGGAGGTTCTCGCTGCTCATATCGCCACGAGAGTACCCGCTCAGACGTGCGGAATGGAGTCAGCGACGTTCCGGTTTGGCGCTGCGTCCCATCAGTTCCTTGAGCGCGACCAGGGTCGGCTTGCCGTGGTGGACGATGTCGACCACGGTGTCGGTGATGGGCATGTCCACCCCGTGGCGGCGGGCCAGATCGGCCACCGACTGGCAGGACTTGACTCCCTCGGCGGTCTGCCTGGTGACCGCGATGGTCTCCTCGAGGGTCATCCCGCGGCCCAGGTTGGTGCCGAAGGTGTGGTTCCGGGAGAGCGGCGAGGAGCAGGTGGCGACCAGGTCGCCGAGGCCGGCGAGCCCGGAGAAGGTGAGCGGGTCGGCCCCCATCGCCACGCCGAGGCGGGTGGCTTCGGCGAGGCCGCGGGTGATGAGCGAGCCCTTGGTGTTGTCGCCCAGGCCCATGCCGTCCGCGATGCCGACGGCGAGGCCGATGACGTTCTTGACGGCGCCGCCGAGCTCGCAGCCGATGACGTCGGTGCTCGTGTACGGGCGGAAGTACGGGGTGTGGCAGGCGGCCTGGAGGCGCTGGGCCACGCCCTCGTCCACGCAGGCGACGACGGAGGCGGCGGGCTGGCGCGCGGCGATCTCGGCGGCCAGGTTGGGGCCCGTGACCACGGCGATCCGCTCGGCGGGGACCTTGGCCACCTCCTCGATGACCTCGCTCATCCGCTTGGCGGTGCCGAGTTCGATGCCCTTCATCAGGGACACGAGCACGGTGTCGGGGGCCAGCAGGGGCGACCACGCGGCGAGGTTGTCGCGCAGGGTCTGGGACGGGACGGCGAGGACCGTGAAGTCGGCGCCGGCCGCGGCCTCGGCCGGGTCGGTGGTGGCCCGCAGGTTCCCGGGGAGTTCGACGCCGGGGAAGTAGTCCGGGTTGGTCCGGCCGGTGTTGATGGCGTCGACCACCTCCTGGCGGCGGCCCCACAGCGTCACCTCGCAGCCGGCGTCGGCGAGCACGATGGCGAAGGCCGTGCCCCAGGAGCCTGTTCCGAAGACGGTCGCCTTCACGGGACGTGTCACTTGTTGCCCTCCCCTGCGGCCTTGCGCCGCTGTTCCGCCCTGGCGTTGCGATGGTCGTACGGCTGCTCGGGCGCGGTCTCGCCGCGCACCTCCTCCAGCAGCGCGGTGATGGCCGCCATGATGACCTCGGTGACCTCCCGCAGGATCTCCGGGGTGGGTTCCCGGTCGTAGAAGGCGGAGAGGTCCACCGGCGGTCCGGCGAGCACCTGGAGGGTCTTGCGCGGGAAGAGCCGGACCTTGTTCTCCTTGGCGTAGGGCGGCATCGCGAGGTTCGCGCCCCACTGGGCCACCGGAATGACGGGCGCCCGCGTCATCAGCGCCACGCGGGCGGCGCCGGTCTTGCCGGCCATCGGCCACATGTCGGGGTCGCGGGTGAGGGTGCCCTCCGGGTAAAAGGCCACGCATTCGCCGCTCTCGATGGCGTCAACCGCGGCCCGGAATGCGTCCAGGGCGTTGGTGCTCTCCCGGTAGACGGGGATCTGCCCGGATCCGCGCAGGATCGACCCGACAATGGGGACCTTGAAGAGGGCGGCCTTGGCGAGCAATCGCGGCACCCGGCCGGTGTTGTACTGGAAGTGCGCGTACGAGAGCGGGTCCAGATAGGAGTTGTGATTGACGGCGGTGATAAAGCCGCCCTCGGCCGGAATGTGCTCGATTCCCCGCCAGTCCCGCTTGAAGAGCACTACCAGCGGCGGTTTTGCGATGACCGCCGCCAGGCGGTACCAGAAGCCGATTCTGCGGCGGGACACTCGGACACCTTCCTCTAGGACCGGTGCGCGGCTTGGGCACCTCGTGGGCCGGACAAGTGTCACCCCACGCCCGGTCTCTGTCGAGAACACCGTACGCCCCGCTCACGCCACCGGACTCCCGGGCCGCCTGGGCGGGGGCGACAATGGGCCGACACATGACCCGGCCGTGACCCGACCATGGCCCGGGGACGCGCCGGAGCGCACCGGAGGGAAGGGGTCCGTCACGAAAGCCGTCTGGAGTCTGGTGGTCCCACTGAAGCCTCTGGCGGTGGCGAAGAGCCGCCTCGCGAGGGCCGTGGGCGCCTCTCGTCCGGGCCTCGCCCTGGCCTTCGCGCAGGACACCGTCGCAGGCGCCCTGGCCTGCGCCGCGGTCGAGGATGTGGTGGTCGTCACGGACGACGCCACGGCCGGTGCGGAACTGGCGCGGCTCGGGGCGCGGATCGTCCCGGACGCCCCGGCGGCCGGGCTCAACGCGGCCCTGGCCCACGGGGCGCGGGCGGTGCGGCGGGGGCGGCCCGGCGCACCGGTGGCGGCGCTGAACGCGGACCTGCCCGCGTTGCGGCCTCCGGAATTGCAACGCGTGCTCGAAAACGCGTCGGTATTTCCGCGGGCATTTCTGGCGGATGCCGCCGGAATCGGGACGACCCTGCTTTCCGCCGCGCCGGACGTGGAATTGACCCCTTCCTTCGGCGGTCGGTCACGGGCCAGGCATTCGGCCTCCGGAGCGGTGGAAATCGTTCTCGCGGGCGTCGACAGCGTGCGCCGGGACGTGGACACGGCGGCGGATCTGCGGACCGCGCTCACCCTCGGAGTGGGGCGTCACACCGCCCGATACAGTGCCCGTATGCAGGCGACCGCGTACACGTACGACTCCGAGACCCGCAGCGGCAGTGTGCTGCTGGACGACGGCACTCCGGTGCCCTTCGAGGCCCCGGCCTTCGACGCGGGCGGCCTGCGGCTGCTGCGCCCCGGGCAGCGGGTGCGGATCGAGACGGACGGCGCGGGCGCGAGCCTGCGGATCACCCTGGTGACGCTGCAGACCTTCTGAGGAACGGCCGGCGGCGGCCGGACGCACCGCGGGCCGGCTCCCCCGCACGGGGAAAGCCGGCCCGGCCTGTGTGACGCGTGCCCCTACTTCTTGCGGGCGGTGGTCTTCTTCGCGGTGGCCTTGCGCGTCGCCGTCTTCTTGGCGGGCGCCTTCGTCGCTGCGGTGACCTTCTTGGCCGCCGGCGCGGTCTTCTTCGCCGCGGGGGTGGCCTTCTTCGCGGCGGCGGTGGTCTTCTTGGCCGCCGTGGTGGCCTTCTTGGCGGTGGCGGTGGCCTTCTTCGCCGTGGCGGTGCTCTTGACCGCGGCCTTCTTGGCGGTCGCGGTGGTCTTCTTGGCCGTGACCTTCTTTGCGACCGCGGTCTTTGCCGCGGCCTTCTTGGCGGTGGTGGCCTTCTTCGCCACGGCCTTCTTGACCGTCGCGGAGGCGCCACCCGTGAGGCTGCCCTTGGGCGCCTTCTTCACGGACACCTCACCGCCCTTGGGCAGCTTCTTGGTGCCGCTGACCAGGTCCTTGAAGCCCTGACCGGCGCGGAAACGGGGGACAGAGGTCTTCTTGACCCGGACGCGCTCTCCCGTCTGCGGGTTGCGGGCGTAACGGGCCGGACGGTCGACCTTCTCGAACGAGCCGAAGCCCGTGACCGAGACCCGGTCGCCCGCGACGGTAGCGCGGACGATCGCGTCCAGTACCGCGTCGACAGCATCCGCGGCCTGCTGGCGGCCGCCCAGCTTGTCGGCAATCGCTTCTACGAGCTGCGCCTTGTTCACGTCTTCCCCTTCGGAGACTTCGCCAGAACGAATGTGTTCAAGCTTATTTCGCACGTTAGGCGGATATATACCGCAAATCAAACACGAAACGGGCTAATCACCCTAGTGCCGCAACGCTGTAGTCCGTTACGGAGTTCCTTCGCATCAGTCGCCTTCAGGGAATCGACCCTCGTCGAGGTCCTTCATCAACCTGTCCAGGCGCCTTGCCGCATCGGCGAGATCATGCTTCGCCGCGGCCGTGACGACCAACAGCTTCCGGGACAGCGCCATCCTTACGCCCTCCGGGACTTGCAGTGAGCGCACCCGTGTGTGTGCTTCTTTCAGCCGGTCCGCGACGAGTTCGTAGAGCTCGAGTTGACTGTCGCGTTCCATGCACAGATTGTGCCATCTGGGGCGAGTTGTCGCCTCACGGGGCCTCAACAAACGGCTGTGCCCCCCGCCGGAGGGCGGGGGGCACAGTGTTGTCGATGTGATCACCCGAGGGTGAATAAGCGCTGATCAGGCTGGAATCAGACCTGAATCGTGCGCGGCTTGAAGGCCGGGCGGGCGCTTTCGTACGTAGCGATGTCCGCTTCGTTCTGAAGGGTGAGCGAGATGTCGTCCAGGCCCTCCAGCAGACGCCAGCGGGCGTTGTCGTCGAGTTCGAACTCCGCGACGACGCCTTCCGCTCGCACCTGGCGGTCGACCAGGTCGACCGTGATCTCGGCGGTCGGGTCGGCCTCGGTCAGCTTCCACAGTCGCTCGACGGTCTCCTGCGGGAGGACGACGGTCAGCAGACCGTTCTTCAGGGAGTTTCCGCGGAAGATGTCGGCAAAGCGGGAGGAGATGACCGTCTTGAAGCCGAAGTTCTGCAGGGCCCAGACGGCGTGCTCGCGCGAGGAGCCGGTACCGAAGTCGGGGCCGGCGACCAGGACGGTCGCGCCGGCGCGCTCCGGACGGTTCGTGACGAACTCCGGGTCCTTGCGCCAGGCCTCGAAGAGCCCGTCCTCGAACCCGTCGCGGGTGATCTTCTTCAGCCAGTGGGCCGGGATGATCTGGTCGGTGTCGACGTTGCTGCGGCGCAGCGGGACGGCCCGGCCGGTGTGGGTGGTGAAGGCTTCCATGGTTCAGACTCCGGCGGTCGCGTGGGCGTCGGACAGGTCGGCGGGCGAGGCCAGATGGCCCAGTACCGCGGTGGCGGCGGCCACCTGCGGGGAGACCAGGTGGGTGCGTCCGCCCTTGCCCTGCCGGCCCTCGAAGTTGCGGTTGGAGGTGGACGCGGAGCGTTCACCGGGCGCCAGTTGGTCGGGGTTCATGCCCAGGCACATCGAACAGCCCGCGTGCCGCCATTCGGCGCCGGCTTCCTTGAAGACCTTGTCCAGGCCCTCTTCCACGGCCTGCAGGGCGACGCGGACCGAACCCGGGACGACCAGCATCCGTACGCCGTCGGCGACTTTGCGGCCCTCGATGATGCCGGCGACGGCGCGCAGGTCCTCGATGCGGCCGTTGGTGCAGGAACCTACGAAGACGGTGTCGACCTTGATGTCGCGCAGCGGCTGCCCGGCGGTCAACCCCATGTACTCCAGGGCCTTTTCGGCGGCGTGGCGCTCCGAAGCGTCCTCGTACGAAGCCGGGTCGGGGACGTTGGCCGACAGCGGCGCGCCCTGGCCCGGGTTGGTGCCCCAGGTGACGAACGGGGACAGCGTGGTGGCGTCGATGACAACCTCGGCGTCGAAGACCGCGTCGTCGTCGGTGCGCAGGGTCTGCCAGTAGGCGACCGCGGCGTCCCAGTCCTCGCCCGTGGGGGCGTGGTCGCGTCCCTGCAGGTAGTCGAAGGTGGTCCGGTCGGGGGCGATCATGCCCGCACGGGCACCGGCCTCGATCGACATGTTGCAGATGGTCATGCGGGCTTCCATCGACAGCTTCTCGACGGCCTCGCCCCGGTACTCCAGGATGTAGCCCTGGCCGCCGCCGGTGCCGATCTTGGCGATGATGGCCAGGATCAGGTCCTTGGCCGTGACGCCCTCGGCCAGCTCGCCGGTGACGGTGATGGCCATCGTCTTCGGGCGGGCCAGCGGCAGGGTCTGGGTGGCCAGTACGTGCTCGACCTGGCTCGTGCCGATGCCGAAGGCCAGCGCGCCGAAGGCGCCGTGCGTGGAGGTGTGCGAGTCGCCGCAGACCACGGTGGTGCCGGGCTGGGTCAGGCCCAGCTGCGGTCCCACGACGTGGACGACGCCCTGCTCGACGTCGCCCAGCGAGTGCAGGCGGACGCCGAACTCGGCGCAGTTCGCCCGCAGCGTCTCCAGCTGGGCGCGGGAGACCGGGTCGGCGATCGGCTTGTCGATGTCGAGGGTGGGGGTGTTGTGGTCCTCGGTCGCGATGGTGAGGTCGAGGCGTCGGACCTTGCGGCCGGCCTGACGCAGACCTTCGAAGGCCTGCGGGCTGGTCACCTCGTGCAGCAGGTGCAGATCGATGAAGAGGAGGTCGGGCTCGCCTTCGGCGCGCCGGACGACATGGTCGTCCCAGACCTTCTCCGCGAGTGTCCTACCCATCGCTTTCCCTCCGGCCGGCCGGTTGTGCCGGCGCTTCATAGAGATCTCGTGCGCCGCATCGTCCGTACCCCACGTCCCGGACGACGGCTCGGACCCAGTGGTTCGTGGACCCGCACATACAGACTCGCTGGTTCTTGGAAAAATTGAACTTGCGTTTCACAGTGTGAGACGCGAATATCGTTTCATGGACAACTCTAGCGGCGTCGGCGTTCTCGACAAGGCAGCTCTGGTACTGAGCGCACTGGAGTCCGGTCCGGCCACCCTCGCCGGGCTGGTCGCGGCGACAGGGCTCGCACGACCCACGGCACATCGCCTTGCCGTGGCACTGGAACACCACCGGATGGTGGCGAGGGACATGCAGGGCCGGTTCATACTCGGACCGCGGCTGGCGGAGCTCGCCGCCGCGGCCGGCGAGGACCGTCTGCTGGCCACGGCGGGACCGGTACTCACCCACCTCCGTGACGTGACGGGAGAGAGCGCGCAGCTCTACCGCCGTCAGGGAGACATGCGCATCTGCGTGGCGGCCGCGGAGCGGCTTTCGGGCCTTCGGGACACCGTCCCGGTGGGCTCGACGCTCCCGATGAAGGCCGGTTCGGCAGCGCAGATCCTGATGGCCTGGGAGGAGCCCGAGCGGCTCCACCGCGGTCTTCAGGGCGCGCGCTTCACGGCGACGGCCCTCTCGGGCGTACGGCGCCGCGGCTGGGCGCAGTCGATCGGCGAGCGGGAGCCCGGTGTGGCCTCCGTCTCGGCGCCGGTGCGCGGGCCCTCGAACCGCGTGGTGGCCTCCGTATCGGTCTCCGGACCGATCGAGCGGCTGACCCGCCACCCCGGGCGGATGCACGCCCAGGCCGTCATCGACGCGGCCGCACGGCTCACGGAGGCGCTGCGCCGCTCCGGCTGACGCCCCACTCCATCTGTTCACCCCCGGGTCCGGGGGCGCGTACGACGCCGCACACGTCCTAACACGCGCCTCCGGGCCCGTACTTGTCTCCGCGCCGGCGCGACGCCGGTACAACGCGAAGAGGCCCTCCGCGATGAACGCGGAGGGCCTCTTCGATGCGTACCCCCGACCGGATTCGAACCGGCGCTACCGCCTTGAGAGGGCGGCGTGCTAGGCCGCTACACAACGGGGGCTAGCTGGTGCTGCTGTTACTGCGCTGGGCTACCAGGACTCGAACCTAGAATAAGGGAACCAGAAACCCTCGTGTTGCCAATTACACTATAGCCCAAAGTGGTCTAGACCAGACCAACAGTACCCCCGACCGGATTCGAACCGGCGCTACCGCCTTGAGAGGGCGGCGTGCTAGGCCGCTACACAACGGGGGCCCTAGCGATCCTGCATCAAGACGTCCGGGTGCGACCCTGGAGATCTCGCGGGAAGGATCTGTACCCCCGACCGGATTCGAACCGGCGCTACCGCCTTGAGAGGGCGGCGTGCTAGGCCGCTACACAACGGGGGCAAAGCACTGCGTTACTGCTGCACTGCGCTGGGGTACCAGGACTCGAACCTAGAATAAGGGAACCAGAAACCCTCGTGTTGCCAATTACACTATACCCCACCAAAAGTCAACCCCTTGCGGGGTCTTTTCTTCGGGTGGCGCCTCCGTCCGGCCTTTCGGCCCGCTCCGGCGGCGCAGAAAGAACATTACCGGATGCCTGACCGTGCTCCAAAACGGGTATCCCCCGCCAACAGCTCGGGGAGCTGGTCAAGGCCCTCGATGCGGTGTATGCCGTCGGGACCGGGGCCACGGTCTCCGTCGCGGTCGAGCCAGACGGCCAGCAGCCCGGCGTCGCGGGCTCCCCGTGCGTCGATCTCCGGCTGGTCACCCACGTACGCCACCTCGGCGGGGGCGAGCCCCATCGCCGCGCACGCGGCGAGGAAGGCCTCCGCTGCGGGCTTGCTGAACCCGAGCTCCACGGCGCAGACCAGCACCTCGAAGCGGTCGCGCAGCCCGAGGTGGCGCAGCTTCGGGTCCTGGTTGGCGGTGGAGGAGTTGGTGAGCACCCCGTGCCGGTAGCCGGCCGCGAGGGCGTCGAGGGCGGGCACCACGTCGGGGAAGACGGTCCAGGCCGCCTTGTAGTGGTCCACGTAACTGTCGAACCAGGCGTCCGCCTCGTCCGCGGTCATCCCGGGCCGCTCCAGGAACTCCCGCACCCGCTCCTGGCGCTGCCCCTGGAAGGTGCCCTCGCCCGCCGCGAAGCGGGCCCAGTGCCGGTCGGTGATCTGCCTCCACAGCGCGAGCGCCTGCGCGGGGGTCCCGTACCGGCCGACGAGACGCTCGGCCTCCAGCTGCCGCGCCAGCCCGGCGGCATCGGCCCCTGTGTAGTCGAAGAGGGTGTCGTCGATGTCCCAGAGAACCGCTCGGATGACCATGCCCCAAGTATGCAAAACCCCTGCGGAACATGTCCCCCGGACAGGGAAAACGGAATTCAAGGCTCCATTGCCATGGCATCCGGTGCAACAGCTACCGGCTTCACCGGCACGAACGGCCGGGAGGGCGAGATTATCCAGCCTCGCCGGCTACAGGTATCCGGAACCCGGTAAGGCCGGATACGACCAGCCGGTCATGAACAACGCCGCCTCCTTCTGCAGCGGCAGCATGCAGAGAGCCACGGTCTTCTTCAGCAGCGGCTTCTCCGGTGCCTGTGACGCGAGCCGTCACTCCCCCAGCGCACCACAGCCCCGCGCGCGGGGCCCGCACGGGAGGAATGACGACGAGACGAGTGGCAACTGCCGTGCTTGCCGCGTTCGTTCCGGCCGGATGCTCGGCGCAGGGAGCGCCCGGGGACGCCGCAGCGCGACCTGCCGGCGCCGGCGCGAGGCCGCCCCGGGCCGCCGAGCACGTGCTGGCGAAGAAGTGCACGGCCGGCTGTTCGCTCGCCCACCGGCCGCCCGAGCGCGCCGCCGCGGGCCCCGGCCTCGCCTCCCGATATCGCCTCCCGATATCGCAGCCCTCGGCGCAGGCGCAGCTCGGCAAGGAAGAGATATCCGTGCTGTACGGCAGGCGGGGTTCGGAAGGAAAAACGGGCCGCTCGAATACGACGGAGAGTCGATCCCCAAAGAAGGCCGCCTCGGCCGGTCGATTCTTGATTTCCCCAGAGCTGTCAGGACCGGGCGGTGTTTCCGGCAGTCGATGATCACGGCGGAGGCCACGGTGCTCGATGAGCTGCGCGAGCTGTCCCGGAAGAGGATCGCCGCGGCCCGGGCCGTCCTCACGGAGGGCTGATCCCCCTCGCCTCGTCCTCGCCGCCACAGAACTCAGGCCCGGACCCCCTGGCGACTGCCTCGGGGTCCGGGCCTGGTCCTCGTACGGGAGCGGCTAGGCGGCGAGCCTGGCCAGCGCGGCGTCGATGCGGGCCAGCGAGCGCTCCTTGCCCAGGATCTCCAGGGACTCGAAGAGCGGCAGGCCGACGGTGCGGCCGGTGACGGCCACGCGGACGGGCGCCTGGGCCTTGCCGAGCTTGAGGCCGTGGGCCTCACCGGCGGTCAGGACGGCCTGCTTGAGGGACTCGGGGTCCGACCAGTCCGCGGACTCCAGGTTGGCGCGCGCCGTGGTGAGCAGCGCGGCCGGCTCGCCCTTCATCGCCTTGTCCCACGAGGCCTGGTCCTCCACCGGCTCCTTGAGGAACAGGAAGTCGACGTTGGCCGTGATGTCCGACAGGACGGTCACGCGGGTCTGGGCGTACGGGGCGATCCGCGCCCAGGCCTCGGCGTCGAAGTCCTCGGCGGCCCAGTTGGCGTGCGGGGCCTGCAGCCACGGGGCGCAGGCGTCCGCGAAGGCCTTCGGGTCCAGCAGGCGGATGTGGTCGCCGTTGATGGACTCGGCCTTCTTCAGGTCGAAGCGGGCCGGGTTGGCGTTCACGCCGTCGATGTCGAACTTCGACACCATCTCCTCGATCGAGAAGACGTCCTGGTCCTTGGAGAAGGACCAGCCGAGGAGCGAGAGGTAGTTCAGCAGGCCCTCGGGGAGGAAGCCGCGCTCGCGGTACAGGTTGAGCGAGGACTCGGGGTCGCGCTTGGAGAGCTTCTTGTTGCCCTCGCCCATCACGTACGGCAGGTGGCCGAAGCGGGGGATGTCGGTGGCGACGCCGATCTCCATCAGCGCCTTGTAGAGCGCGATCTGCCGGGGCGTGGAGGACAGCAGGTCCTCGCCGCGCAGCACGTGCGTGATCTGCATCAGCGCGTCGTCGACCGGGTTGACCAGGGTGTAGAGCGGCGCGCCGTTCGCCCGCAGGATGCCGAAGTCCGGCACGTTCTCCGGGGTGAAGGTCAGCTCGCCGCGGACCAGGTCGGTGAAGGTGATCGGCTCGTCGGGCATCCGGAAGCGCACGATCGAGGGGCGGTGCTCGCCCTGGAAGGCCTCCAGCTGGACCTGGGTCAGGTCGCGGCAGTGGCCGTCGTAGCCGGAGGGCTTGCCGGCGGCGCGGGCGGCGGCGCGGCGGGCGTCCAGCTCCTCGGTCGAGCAGTAGCAGTCGTACGCGTAGCCGCCGTCGCGCAGCCGCTGGGCGACGTCCGCGTAGATGTCCATGCGCTCGGACTGCCGGTACGGGGCGTGCGGGCCGCCGACCTCGGGGCCCTCGTCCCAGGTGAAGCCGAGCCAGCGCAGCGAGTCGAGCAGCTGGTCGTACGACTCCTCGGAGTCGCGGGCCGCGTCGGTGTCCTCGATGCGGAAGACGAACGTACCGCCGTGGTGGCGGGCGAACGCCCAGTTGAAGAGGGCGGTCCTGACCAGGCCCACGTGGGGGTTGCCGGTCGGGGAGGGACAGAAACGTACGCGGACGTTCGCGTTAGCCACGCTTGATCACCTTGTTGGTGAGAGTGCCGATGCCTTCGATGGTGACGGCGACCTCGTCGCCGACGTTGAGGGGGCCGACTCCGGCCGGGGTCCCCGTGAGGATGACGTCGCCGGGGAGCAGCGTCATGGCCTCGGAGATGTGGACGATCAGGTCCTCGATGGAGCGGACCATGTCACTGGTGCGGCCGAGCTGGCGCTGTTCGCCGTTGACCGTGCACTGGATGGTCAGGTCGCTCGGGTCCAGGTCGGTCTCGATCCAGGGGCCGAGGGGGCAGGCGCTGTCGAAGCCCTTGGCCCGGGCCCACTGCTTCTCGCGCTGCTGGACGTCTCGGGCGGTGACGTCGTTGGCGCAGGTGTAGCCGAGGATGACGTCCTTGACGCGCTCCTTGGGGACCTCGCGGCACATACGGCCGATGACCACGGCGAGCTCCGCCTCGTGGTGGAGGTCCTGGGAGAAGGAGGGGTAGGTGATCGGATCGCCCGGGCCCACCACGGAGGTGGAGGGCTTGAAGAAGGTGATCGGGGCGTCCGGGACCTCGTTGCCCAGCTCCGCCGCGTGCTCCGCGTAGTTGCGGCCGATGGCCACGACCTTGTTCGGGAGCACGGGCGGCAGCAGCCGGACCTTGCTCAGCGGGACCTTCGTGCCCGAGAGCTCGAAGTCCGTGAAAGGGATGCCCTTGATGATGTCGAGCACGAGCGTCGAATCGTCGCCGGGGGCGCCGTCGCCCTCGACCGCGCCGAACGCGACGTTGCCGTCGATCGAGAACCTGGCGATGCGCACGTGTTGCGTCTGCCCCTCTGTATTTCCGCCTGCCGGAGTCTGCGACCCCAGGCTAACGCGGCGGGCAGCGGCGCTTCACGTTCCTTTGCGGGGTGGCTACTCCGCGGCGGCGGCGACCGGCACGTTCATCAGGACGGTGCGGCGCGGGTTCGCGGTCTGCGTCGGCAGCTCGACGGCGTGCTCCGGGGTGGCCGGGGCCGCCTGCAGGTCCTCGGCGTCCTTGAGGTGCGCCAGGGTCGTGCGGCGGGGGTTGGCTATGTTGCGGAACATCGTCGTCGTCTTCATCGGAGTTCGGGGTCCTCGGTTCGATCTGTGAGTGTCGGCTGTCGCATGCACCAACCCTGGCGCCAACCCTTTAAGGGGCAAGGCTAAACATCTGAATCCCCCGGCGAACCAGGAAGTAATGGCCATGGCTGTGTGAGTTTGCTCACCCGTGACCAGACATTCCCGTCAAAGTGGACAGGCAACTCCACCCCCCGAAACGGACATTGCGCCACTGAATGCGCCATTCCGCTCCTGATCATCTCGACTGGGACACCTTGGCAGCCGCGTTGTTTGGATGGCGTAAGTCCGGTTTCTACCGAATGCAGTCGCACATCGAGTAGCGCTTCCATCACGAGAAGTAACCGACTCTCCGGGCCGGTACTCGCACCTTGTTGGAGATCCTCCACTGTGCTGGAATTCGCGGGACCGCCGCGGGAATCAGCCGGCGCGCAGGTGGCGCGACTCAGCGCCGAGCGCGGTGGCCAAGAGAGGAAGACGCGCCGGTCACCGACGACCACCATGGGGCGGCAAGTGCCCCACGACTCGACACCGTCCCACCGGTCGCCCGGCGGGACGCCTGGTCCAGAGGTTGCGACGCTAGTGCAGGGACGATTCAAGAGGGATGGCAGCGCTGCGGCGGAGCAGGAGCCGCGCGGCGGGACCGACCGTGGCTCCTCGCCCCAGCACGCCCAGAACCGCGGGCCGGCTGTCGAAGGCGCAGGCCCCGACACCTCCGCCGCGGTGAAGGCGAAGGGCCGTGGGAAGTCCGTCAAGGCCAGGGTCAAGGCGAAAGCCGGACCTGCCGCGCTTGCCGGACCGGCTGAGCAGGACGTGGCGATACCGAAGGCCCCCAACGGGCCCGGTTCTCGCCTCGCCATGCAGAACTGGCGCATCAGCACGCGACTGGTGTCGCTGCTGACCCTGCCGGTCGTCGCCGCCACCACGCTCGGTGGTTTCCGTATCAACGACTCGCTCAACGACATCGCGCAGCTGGAGCACATGCAGCTGCTGACGACGATGACGCGACAGGCCACCAACCTGGCCGCCATGCTCCAGGAGGAGCGCGACCTCTCGGCAGGTCCGCTCTCGCTCTCCAAGGGCAAGAGCACCACCACGGTGGACGTCGCCCGTCAGTCGACGGACACCGCAGCGAAGGCCTTCGCCGCCGCGACCGACAAGGTCGACAGCACGGGCGAGAAGGACGACACGCTCCGGTCGATCCGCAACAACGTCCTGCAGATCGGTCGCCAGCTCACCAACATCGAGACGATCCGCAGCCGGGCGTACGTCAACGGCGCCCAGCAGACCGTCAGCGAATACAACTCGGTGATCGTCTCGCTGCTCTCCCTCTCCCAGGACATGGCGCAGGCCACCTCCAACCCGGAGATGATCAAGCGTACCCGTGCCCTGGCGGCGTTCTCCGCCGCCAAGGAGTACGCCTCCATCCAGCGCGCGATCATCGCCGCCTCGCTCCCCGACACCTCGGAGAAGCAGGGCGAGCTGAAGGAGAACGACCGGCTGTACGCCCTCTCCGCGCAGAAGGGCGAGCAGCAGGCGAAGACGACCTTCGGACTCGTCTACCAGGGCCGCACCGAGGACCTCCTCGCCGGTCTGGGCGACAGCAACTCCGAGATCTCCACCGCCGACGGCTACTCCCGCCGCGTCCTGTCCAGCCCCGACGCGTTCCTCCGCGAGCGGAACCGCTCCTGGCTCGACTGGTACGACGCCGACGGCACCAAGCTCACGGCCATGAAGGTCATCGAGCTGACCCTGCTCGAGGAGATGGAGCAGAAGGCCCGCGAGCTGAAGAACGAGGCCCAGCAGGACGCCATCATCAACGGTGCCCTGATCCTCCTCGTCCTCGGCGTCTCCCTCGTCGGCGCGTTCGTCATGGCCCGCTCCATGATCCGCTCGCTGCGCCGCCTGCAGGACACCGCGACGCGCGTCGCCCAGGACCGGCTGCCCGAGCTCGTCAAGCAGCTGTCCGAGTCCGACCCGCAGGACGTGGACACGTCCGTGGAGTCGGTCGGTGTGCACACCCGCGACGAGATCGGCCAGGTGGCCGCGGCATTCGACGACGTGCACCGCGAGGCCGTCCGCCTCGCCGCCGAGCAGGCCCTCCTGCGAGGCAACGTCAACGCGATGTTCACCAACCTCTCCCGCCGCTCGCAGGGCCTCATCCAGCGTCAGCTCTCGCTCATCTCCGAACTGGAGTCGCGCGAGGCCGACCCGGACCAGCTGTCCTCCCTCTTCAAGCTCGACCACCTCGCGACCCGCATGCGCCGTAACGGCGAAAACCTCCTCGTCCTCGCGGGCGAGGAGCCGGGCCGCCGGTGGACCCGCCCCGTCCCGCTGGTCGACGTGCTCCGTGCCGCCGCCTCCGAGGTGGAGCAGTACGAGCGTGTCGAGCTGGCGTCGGTGCCCGGCACCGATGTCGCCGGCCGCGTGGTCAACGACCTCGTGCACGTCCTCGCCGAGCTGCTGGAGAACGCCACCTCGTTCTCCTCCCCGCAGACCAAGGTCAAGGTCACCGGTCACGCACTGCCCGACGGGCGCGTGCTCGTCGAGATCCACGACACCGGTATCGGCCTCTCCCCCGAGGACCTCGCCGCGATCAACGAGCGACTCGCGTCGCCGCCGACCGTGGACGTCTCCGTCTCCCGCCGCATGGGTCTGTTCGTGGTCGGCCGCCTGTCCCTGCGACACGGCATCCGCATCCAGCTGCGCCCGTCCGACTCGGGCGGTACGACGGCCCTCGTCATGCTTCCGGTGGACGTCGCCCAGGGCGGCAAGAAGCCGGCTCCCATGGCGGGCCAGGGCGGCCAGGGTGCTCAGGGCGGCCCCGCCGGCGCTCCGGGTGCTCCCGGTGCGCAGGGTGCCGTGCCCGGTGCGGGCGCACGTCCGTCCGTGGGCTCGGGCCCGCAGCGCGGTCAGGTCGCCCCGGGCGCCCAGCGCGCGGCCCTTCCGGGCCGCGACGGCGCCGGTCAGCGTCCGCAGGGCCCGCAGGGCGGCCGGCCCCAGCAGGGTGGTCCCGGTGGCCGTCCCCAGCAGGGTCCGACCACCGCGGGACAGGGTCAGGGTGCCTTCGGTTCCGGTGCTCCGCTGCCCGCCCGCGGTCCGGTCGCCAGTGCCGGCTTCGGCGGTGGCCCTCAGGCCCGTCCGGCGTCCGGTCCCTCCGGCTTCCCGCAGGGCAACGGCTTCGAGCGACCGCAGCCGCCCCAGCAGCAGCAGCCCCAGCAGCAGCCCCAGCAGCCGGCCGCTCCCGCGGCTCCGGCTCCGGGCGGCCCCCGGCCGCAGCTGCCGCCGCGCGGTGGCGCTCCCCGTGCCGAGCTCCCCGGCCCGCAGACCACCAGCTGGGGCAGCGACCAGGCGCGCGGTCACGACGAGCTCTCGGGCCCCGGCTCGACCTCCGAGTTCGCCCGCCCGGACTTCAACGCCCCGATGCCCCAGGGCGACGCCGGCAACAGCACGACCGGTCAGTTCGAGCGTCCGGACGTGCGGGGCAACGTGAACCCGTCCACCACCGGACAGTTCGAGCGCCCGGGCTACCAGCCCCAGCGTCCCGGCGGCCCCGGTGTCGGCGGTTACGCCCCGCAGCCCCAGACCCCGCAGCAGCCCCAGCCGCAGCACATGCAGCCGCTGCCGCAGGGCCACCGGCCGGAGGCCCTGCCCCCGGCCCAGAGCTCCGGCGACGCCCGCAGCCCGATCTTCGACACCCTGGAGTCGAACTGGTTCCGCGAGGAGGGGCAGCAGCCCCCCGCGCAGGGACCGGCCGTGCCCCAGCAGCCGCAGCAGTCCGCCCCGGCGTCCCCCGCTCCGCAGCGGCCGCTGCCGCAGCGCGGCCAGGAGCAGGCGGCCGAGTCCGCCGTCACGGCGACCGGCGCCACGCCGACCGTCAGCTGGCGGTCCTCGCCGAACGACGAGCTGATGCGGCAGGCCGAGCGCGTGCGTCAGCCCGCCGCCGGCGGTATCACGACCTCGGGGCTGCCCCGCCGGGTCCCGCGGGCGAACCTCGTGGCCGGCACCGCGCAGCAGCAGTCCGAGGCGCAGGCTGGTCCCCAGGTCTCGCGCGCCCCGGACGACGTCCGCGGCCGTCTGACCAACCTCCGACGCGGTATCCAGCAGGGCCGTCAGGCCGGCAACAACGGACCGGCGACCGGCAGTTACCACATCGACCCCACTTACCAGCAGGAGCGTTAGTTGAGTTCGATGAGCCAGGCGGCACAGAACCTGAACTGGTTGATCACCAACTTCGTGGACAACACCCCAGGGGTGTCGCACACGGTGGTGGTCTCCGCCGACGGACTCCTTCTGGCGATGTCCGAAGGATTCCCCCGCGACCGCGCCGATCAGCTGGCGGCCGTGGCCTCCGGACTGACCTCGCTGACCGCCGGTGCCTCCCGCATCTTCGAGGGTGGCGCCGTCAACCAGACCGTGGTCGAGATGGACCGGGGATTCCTTTTCCTCATGTCCGTCTCGGACGGATCCTCGCTGGCCGTTCTGGCGCACCCCGAGTGCGACATCGGCCTCGTGGGCTACGAGATGGCCCTTCTGGTGGATCGCGCGGGCAGTGTCCTCACCCCGGACCTGCGTGCCGAACTTCAGGGAAGCCTGCTCGGCTGACTTCCCCCTCTCCCGGCCGGACGGTACTACCGGCCGGGAGACCGGGGCACCGCCCCGGAATCCAGTACCACCGCCAGGCCGTCATACCGTTCCCCCCACCGGCCGCCCCGTCAGACGGCACGCTGACCACTGCTGTCCAGCCCGGAGGATCAATGACCCCGCCCCCCGCCTACTCCGATACGTACGGAGACTCGTACTCGGAAGGCGATCAGCCGCTGGTGCGTCCGTACGCGATGACCGGCGGCCGGACCCGGCCCCGCTACCAGCTCGCCATAGAGGCGCTGGTCAGCACCACCGCCGATCCGATGCACCTGTCCGGCCTGCTCCCGGAGCACCAGCGCATCTGCACCCTGTGCCGCGAGGTCAAGTCGGTCGCCGAGGTCTCCGCACTTCTGTCGATGCCGCTCGGTGTCGCCCGGATCCTCGTCGCCGACCTGGCGGAGGCCGGAATGGTGGCCATCCACCAGCCGGGCAATGGAGAGGCCGGCGGCACGCCGGATGTAACGCTGCTCGAAAGGGTGCTCAGTGGCCTTCGGAACATCTAGCGGAGCGGCTCCTCGCTCCACCACCTCCGCGAAGATCGTGGTGGCGGGCGGCTTCGGCGTGGGCAAGACCACGTTCGTCGGAGCCGTGTCGGAGATCAACCCGCTGCGCACCGAAGCCGTCATGACCAGCGCCTCGGCCGGGATCGACGACCTCACCCACACCGGTGACAAGACGACCACCACGGTCGCCATGGACTTCGGCCGCATCACCCTGGACCAGGACCTGATCCTGTACCTCTTCGGTACACCGGGCCAGGACCGCTTCTGGTTCATGTGGGACGACCTGGTCCGCGGCGCCATCGGTGCGATCGTCCTCGTCGACACCCGCCGTCTCGCCGACTGCTTCCCCGCGGTCGACTACTTCGAGAACAGCGGGCTGCCCTTCGTCGTGGCGCTCAACGGCTTCGAGGGGCACCAGCCCTACACGCCGGAGGAAGTCCGCGAGGCCCTGCAGATCGGCCCCGGCGCTCCCATCATCACCACCGACGCCCGCCACCGCGCGGACGCCAAGAGCGCGCTCATCACGCTCGTCGAGCACGCCCTCATGGCGCGGCTCAAGTAACACGGTTTGGTTGTCGCGCGGGAGGGGCGGGCTGTGTCATACGACACGGCCCGCCCCTGTCGTTCATAACGTTTCGACAGAGAATTGCAGCCATTTGGCAACGGGGTGCGTTCGCCTGGTGCCCCTGCGCGCACAACTGCCCCTATTTTTGCCGCAGGACGCTCTTTATGTCCGATTTATGTAGGGCATAAGGTTCTGCGAATGGCTGGTTCCAACTGTTTGGAACACGGCCGTTAACCGTGCTGGAATTCAACGAACTAGCTAGTAGCACCGCCGAGAGGTTGTTGGTCGAGTGAGGCGAAGCATCGCAAGCCCCGCGGATGAACCCGCGCGCGGCAACTTCACCCCGCCGCCGCGAGCGGCCGCGTCGCCCGTCGACGTGCCCGTGGAACCGCCCGTGAGCAGCGGGAGCAGCAGCAGGTTCTCGCCCCGCAACTGGCGTGTGCCGACCCGTCTGAACGCCATCCTGCTCGTACCGGCCCTCGTGGGCCTGGTCATGGGCGGCTTCCAGGTGAAGGGGTCCATCGACACCTGGAACGAGGCCAAGGACGCCGAGAAGATAGCCACGGTCGTCCAGGCGGCCTCGGGCTACAGTCAGGCACTGCTCAACGAGCGTGACCTCACTGCCGAGCCCCTCCTGAACGGCCTGACGAAGGACCCGAAGGTCACCAAGGCCTACGAGGACACCGCCGCGGCCAAGGAGAAGTTCGACAAGGCCGTCCAGGACATGCCGAAGAACCTCGGCCTGGAGCGGCGTCTGGACCTCTTCCGCAACGAGGAGCCCAAGCTGTCGCAGGTGCGCGAGAAGGCGTACCTGGCGGCGCTGGAGAGCCCCAAGAAGAACCTCCCCAACACGGCCGGCCCCATCCCGACCGAAGAGGGCTATGTGCTGGTCCAGCACTACCTCATGCAGTTCGCCAACGAGCTCGGTCTCGGCACCGGCAACGTGACCTCGTACGGCCGCATGGTCTACGCGATCCAGCTCGCCAAGGCCGCGAACTCGCTGCAGCGCTCCGTCGGCACCCACCTGCTGGTGCGCCCGAGCACGGACGAGAACACCCGCAAGGCCCAGCTCGTCGCCTTCTCCTCCTACGCCTACCTCGAAGAAATCGCCATCGGCGAGTACGTCGCGGCCGGTACCGAGGACGACGTGAACCGCCTCAAGGCGGTCATGGCCAAGAAGTCCGAAGAGGGCGCGGCCAAGATCGCCGACGCCAAGCACCAGGCCGAGCAGGCCGGCGTCCGCTTCGTGCCGCCGCCCACGGTGAACCAGTCCCCGCTCCTCGGCATGACCGAGGCCATCGCGAGCGGTGACCCCAAGAAGAAGCTCGCCGAGAACGGCACCAACCCCGCCTTCTGGCAGGCCGCCGCCACCGCGAAGTTCGACGGTTACGACGAGGTCGAGAAGGAACTCCTCGACAAGGCCGTCAAGGACGCCGTCGCGGTCTCCGACGACGCCCGCACCGACGCCATCGTCAACGGCGCCATCGTGGTCGTGGCCCTCCTCGCCGCGTTCATCCTGGCCGGCATGATGGCCCGCCAGATGGGCCGCGCGATGGCCCGCCTGCGGACCGCCGCCTTCGACATCGCCGAGCAGCGCCTGCCGATGCTCGTCGACCAGCTCTCGCGCACCGACCCGGGCAAGGTGGACACCCGTGTCCACCCGATCCCGATCGACTCCCAGGACGAGATCGGCGAGGTCGCCCGCGCCTTCGACCAGGTCCACCGTGAAGCGGTGCGGCTCGCCGCCGAGCAGGCCCTCCTGCGGGGCAACGTCAACGCGATCTTCACGAACCTCTCCATGCGCAACCAGTCGCTGATCGAGGGCCAGCTCACCCTCATCACCGACCTGGAGAACAACGAGGCCGACCCGGACCAGCTGGAGAACCTCTTCCGCCTGGACCACCTGGCCACCCGTATGCGCCGCAACGGCGAGAACCTCCTCATCCTCGCGGGTGAGGAGCCGGGCCGCCGCTGGGACCAGCCGGTCCCGCTGGTCGACGTGCTGCGCGCCGCCTCCTCCGAGGTGGAGCAGTACGAGCGCATCGAGCTCTCGGGGGTCTCCGACGCGGAGATCCACGGCCAGGCCGTGACCGACCTCGTGCACCTGCTCGCCGAGCTCCTGGAGAACGCCACCACGTTCTCCTCCCCGCAGACCAAGGTCCGCGTCAACGCCACGCGTCTGCCCGACGGCCGCGTGATGGTCGAGATCCACGACAAGGGCATCGGCCTCACCGCCGAGGACTTCGCGGACATCAACCACAAGCTGGCGAACCCGCCGACCGTGGACGCCGCGATCTCGCAGCGCATGGGTCTGTTCGTGGTCGGCCGACTGGCGGACCGCCACAGCATCCGCGTGCAGCTGCGCCCCTCGGGCGAGGCGGCCGGCACCACCTCGCTGGTCATGCTCCCCGACGCCATCACCCACGGTGGCGGTGGCGAGGGCATTCCGGACGACGACTTCACGGTCTCCCAGATCATTCCGGAACAGCAGCAGGCCCAGCTGGCTCCCCCGCTGCGGACCGCCGCCGAGCTCGGCTTCGACGACTCGCGGTACGACCAGCAGGGCTCCGACGGCGCCCAGGCCGACCCGCTCGGCCGGTCGCTGGGACAGCAGGAGCGCCGGGCCGCGCTGGCGGCCCAGGTGGGTTACCCGCAGGAACAGCAGCAGTACCCCGGCCAGGAGTATCCGGAACCTCAGCCGGAGCATGGGTACCAGGAGTACCAGGGCTACGAACAGCAGTCCGAGCAGGCCTACGACACCTCGTACGAGGCCCAGCAGGCCCAGCAGGGGTACGACGCTTACCCGCAGCAGGACTACGGGTATACGGAAGACGGCTACCCGGACCAGCAGCCGGCCACCCAGGGCTACGACAATGGCTTCGCAGCCGGGCCGGAGCAGGCCGAGTGGCCCGAGCAGAACACCTATCCGGCTGCCTACCAGCAGGATTACGGGACCGAATCGGAATCCCGGGCCGTCCCCGAACCGGCCCAGGAGCGCGTAGGCTTCGACCGTCCGGGTGCCGCTGCCGACACCGGTCACGCGGTGACCGGAGCGGGCCTGCCGCGACGCGGCGGCCAGCAGCAGTGGCCCCCCGGAAAGCAGCAAGCGGAGTCCACCGGATCCCTCTTCGAACAGCGGTCGCCGCGTCAGCAGCAGCCCGCCGAACCGGAGCGGTCCCCGGAGGAAACTGAAGGCACCGCCGCCTGGCGTTCGCGCAACGACGAACGCTGGCAGCAGGCCGGAAAGCTCCGTGAGCCGAAGGCGGGCGGGGTCACCCCGTCCGGTCTCCCTCGGCGGGTGCCCAAGGCCAACCTGGTCGAGGGCGCGGCGGAGACGACCCCGCAGGGCGGCCCCCAGGTCTCCCGCGCTCCGGAGGACGTCCGCGGCAGGTTGAGCAACCTGCGGCGCGGTGTCCAGCAGGGACGCAACGCGGGATCTGAGCAGTCAAGTAACAGCTATGACCAGGAGCGTTAGTGTGAGCCCGATGAGCCAGGCGGCACAGAACCTGAACTGGTTGATCACCAACTTCGTGGACAACACCCCAGGGGTGTCGCACACGGTGGTGGTCTCCGCCGACGGCCTTCTTCTGGCGATGTCCGACGGATTTCCGCGCGACCGCGCCGATCAGCTGGCGGCCGTGGCCTCCGGACTGACTTCGCTGACCGCCGGTGCCTCCCGCATCTTCGAGGGTGGCGCCGTCAACCAGACCGTGGTCGAGATGGACCGGGGATTCCTTTTCCTCATGTCCGTCTCGGACGGATCGTCCCTCGCGGTGCTCGCGCACCCCGAGTGCGACATCGGCCTCGTGGGCTACGAAATGGCCCTTCTGGTGGATCGCGCGGGCAGTGTCCTCACTCCGGATCTGCGTGCCGAGCTGCAGGGAAGTCTGCTCAACTAGCAGACAGGCAGTGCGTTTCGCGCCATCGCACCATAGGGTGCGGTGGCGCGGTTCCACAGGGAGTACTGCGTACTTGGAGTCGGAGGAGGAGACGTGACAACACCCGGAGGACATCCTTATGGCGGCGCGCAGCAGCCGCAGGGTGGGCACGACCAGAACCGCTTCAACTTCCCCTCCGCGCCGAGCCGGCCCGTGCAGGAGCAGAATCCCTACCAGCAGCAGCAGTACGGACACCCCCAGATGCCGCCTCCGCAGCAGCCGCCGCGCGCAGCGCGGCAGCCTTCTCCGAAGGCCCACAACCCGCTGGTGCGTCCGTACGCGATGACCGGCGGCCGTACTCGGCCGCGCTACCAGCTCGCCATCGAGGCGCTGGTCAGTACCACGGCGGATCCCGCGCGTCTGCAAGGGCAGTTGCCCGAGCACCAGCGCATCTGCCGCCTGTGCCAGGAGATCAAATCCGTAGCGGAGATCTCGGCACTTCTCTCCATTCCTCTTGGTGTCGCCCGCATCCTCGTCGCCGACCTGGCGGAGGCGGGCCTTGTCGCCATTCACCAGCCCGGCGGCGACGAGTCTGCCGGTGGCCAGCCAGACGTGACACTGCTCGAAAGGGTGCTCAGTGGACTTCGCAAGCTCTAACGGCGGAGCGGCTCCCCGCTCCACCACCTCCGCGAAGATCGTGGTGGCGGGCGGCTTCGGCGTGGGCAAGACCACGTTCGTCGGCGCGGTCTCCGAGATCAACCCGCTGCGCACCGAAGCCGTCATGACCAGCGCCTCGGCCGGGATCGACGACCTCACCCACACCGGTGACAAGACGACCACCACGGTCGCCATGGACTTCGGCCGCATCACCCTCGACCAGGACCTGATCCTGTACCTCTTCGGTACGCCGGGCCAGGACCGCTTCTGGTTCATGTGGGACGACCTGGTCCGCGGCGCCATCGGTGCGATCGTCCTCGTCGACACCCGCCGTCTCGCCGACTGCTTCCCCGCGGTCGACTACTTCGAGAACAGCGGCCTGCCCTTCGTCATCGCCCTCAACGGCTTCGAGGGGCACCAGCCCTACACGCCGGAGGAAGTCCGCGAGGCCCTGCAGATCGGCCCGGACGCCCCCATCATCACCACCGACGCCCGCCACCGCGCGGACGCCAAGAGCGCGCTCATCACGCTCGTCGAGCACGCCCTCATGGCGCGCCTGCGGTAGCAGTACCGCCGCACCCGACAGGCCCCTGTGTCACACGACGCGGGGGCCTTCGCCGTACACGGGCCCCACGGGCCCGCGGAGGTGCGCGCAGCGCTCAGGTGCCGCGGCCCGTACGACAGGCCGTCAAAGACCCGCCGAGAGGGCCTGTACGGGGTTACGCGGAAGGCCCCGCACCCTGGAAAACGGGTGCGGGGCCTTCCGGAGGCTCGGGAACTCAGCCCTGCCAGCTGTGGGGGGCGCGGAAGCCGGGCGTGCGCTCCAGGCGGCGCCAGCCGGCCTGGCGGGGCACGCTGACCGGGGTCTCGTCCGGCGTGGCGGCGGCGCGGGCGAGCAGGATCGCGGTGATCGCGGCCAGCTCCTCGGGGGCGGCGTTGCCCTTTTCGACGCGCAGCAGGGTGTCAGTGGCGGTGGTCATGTGGTGGCAGGTCTCCTTCGCGGTTACTGCGGCGGGTTGCCGTGCTTGCGGGACGGCAGATCGGCGTGCTTGTTGCGGAGCATCGCGAGGGCGCTGATGAGCACCTCGCGGGTCTCGGCGGGGTCGATGACGTCGTCGACGAGGCCGCGCTCGGCCGCGTAGTACGGGTGCATCAGTTCGGCCTTGTACTCCTTGACCATGCGTACGCGCATGGCCTCGGGGTCCTCGGCGTCCGCGATCTGCTTGCGGAAGATGACGTTGGCCGCGCCCTCGGCGCCCATGACGGCGATCTCGTTGGTGGGCCAGGCGTAGGTGATGTCGGCGCCGATGGACTGGGAGTCCATGACGATGTACGCGCCGCCGTAGGCCTTGCGCAGGATCAGCGAGATCCGCGGGACGGTGGCGTTGCAGTACGCGTACAGCAGCTTGGCGCCGTGGCGGATGATGCCGCCGTGCTCCTGCGAGACGCCCGGCAGGAAGCCGGGGACGTCCAGCAGCGTGAGGATCGGGATGTTGAAGGCGTCGCACATCTGGACGAAGCGCGCGGCCTTCTCGGAGGCCTCGATGTCCAGGACGCCGGCGAGGTGGCCGGGCTGGTTGGCGACGATGCCGACGACCTGGCCGTTCATCCGGGCCAGGGCGCAGATGATGTTGCGGGCCCAGCGCTCGTGGATCTCCAGGACGTCGCCCTCGTCGACGAGCTCCTCGATGACCTTGAGCATGTCGTAGGGGCGGTTGCCGTCGGCGGGCACCAGGTCGAGGAGGACCTCGCTGCGCCGGTCGGCCGGGTCGCTCGTCTCGTGGACGGGCGGGTTCTCGCGGTTGTTGGAGGGCAGCATCGAGATGAGGTAGCGCACCTCGGAGATGCAGGTCTCCTCGTCGTCGTACGCGAAGTGCGCGACGCCCGAGGTCTCGGCGTGCACGTCGGCGCCGCCGAGGCCGTTCTGGGTGATCTCCTCGCCGGTCACCGCGCGGACCACGTCCGGGCCGGTGATGAACATCTGCGAGGTCTCGCGGACCATGAAGACGAAGTCCGTCAGGGCCGGGGAGTACGCGGCGCCACCGGCGCAGGGGCCCAGCATGACCGAGATCTGCGGGATGACGCCCGAGGCCTTGGTGTTGCGCTGGAAGATGCCGCCATAGCCGGCGAGCGCCGAGACGCCCTCCTGGATACGGGCGCCGGCGCCGTCGTTCAGGGAGACCAGGGGAGCACCGGCCGCGATGGCCATGTCCATGATCTTGTGGATCTTCGTGGCGTGGGCCTCGCCCAGGGCGCCGCCGAAGATGCGGAAGTCGTGCGCGTAGACGAAGACCGTGCGGCCCTCGACCGTGCCCCAGCCGGTGATGACACCGTCGGTGTAGGGCTTCTTGCTCTCCAGGCCGAACCCGGTCGCCCGGTGGCGGCGGAGCTGCTCGACCTCCCTGAAGGAACCTTCGTCGAGCAGCAGCGCGATGCGCTCGCGGGCGGTCAGCTTGCCCTTGGCGTGCTGCGCCTCGGTCGCACGGTCACTGGGGCCGCGCCTCGCCTGCTCGCGCAGGGAGTGCAGTTCGGCCACGCGTCCGCGGGCGTCCGTCGGCTCGCTCGGGGTCTGGTCCACAACGGTCATGTACCGACCTTACGAAGATCGCCATGAAAAACCTCCGTTCATTCCGCACAGTCTCGAGAGTCTTCCGCTGTCCGGCCCGCACAGAACGCCCGGGGGATGTAAGGACTCCGCCAGACGGGGCACGGCTCTGTTGTAGGACCTTCACAAAATGGCCTGACACCCCGACTAGATGTTGAAATTTAAACGGAATGGGTCTAGCGTCGTTCCCGTTGAAGTCGTTGAAAGTTCAACCGACTCTTCGGACCGAGCACGAACCCACAAGGAGCACATCATGGGTCTCTTCACCCGCCGCAGCCAGAACGCCACCGCGAACGCCCAGGACGGCGCCGTCGCCACCCTCGAAGTGAACCCGGCCCTCGCCGCACTCACCGGCGACTACGTCGTCGACCCCGCCCACAGCAGCATCGGCTTCACCGTCCGGCACGCCATGGTCACCAACGTGCGCGGCGCCTTCGCCGAGCACGAGGGAACCCTGCACCTGGACGGCTCCGACCCGGCCCGCTCGACCGCGTCCATCGACGTGAAGATCGCCTCCGTCGACACCGGCATCGCCGACCGCGACGGCCACCTGCGCGGCGGGGACTTCTTCGACGCCGAGACCTTCCCGCTGATGACCTTCCGCTCCACCGCGGCGGCCGCGCTCGGCGGGGACCTGTACCGCATCACGGGCGACCTGACGATCAAGGACGTCACCCGCCCGCTCTCCATCGACCTGGAGTTCAACGGCTCGGCCACCGACCCGTACGGCAATGAGCGCGCCGGCTTCGAGGGATCGGCCGAGATCCTGCGTTCCGACTGGGGCCTGACGTGGAACGCCGCCCTGGAGACCGGCGGTGTCATGGTCAGCGACAAGGTCAAGCTGACCTTCGACATCTCGGCCATCAAGCAGGCCTGACCGCCGGACCCCGCGGGCCCGGCACCCGGGGGCGGCTAGAAGCCGCCCCCGCCGTCGAAGCCGCCTCCGCCGAAACCACCGCCGCCGAAGTCCCCGCCGCCGAAGTCGGACGGGTTGAAGTCGGCCCCGGAGACGTCCCCGCCCTCGAAACCGCTGCCCGCCCCACCGAAGTCCGAGGCGTAGGCCGGGCTGGACATCATCGAGCCGAGCATCGTGCCCATGAGCAGGCCGGGCAGGACGCCCCCGCCGAAGTAGCCGCCGGCCCAGGGACCGTACGCCGGGCCGGCGTCGTAGTAGGGCCGCGGCCCCCGGTCGGTGTCGACCGTACGGACCGCCGGGTCCAGGCCGTCGCGCAGCCGTACGGCGTCCGCCGTGCAGACCGGCACGGTACGGGCCGTCCCGCCGGCCGGAGCCCAGGTGGCGTCCTCGCTGCTCGGCCCGTGGCGCGGGTCGAAGAAGCAGGGCGAGCGCCGCTCGGGCAGCGGCCGTCCCTGTCGGCGCGCGTCGAGGGTGGCCAGCGCGAAGCGGCCGTCCTCCAGGGCCTGGGTGACCCCCGTGACCTCTTCGGGGCGCTGCACCGAGGCCATGATCTGCTTGGCCTTCTCGTAGGAGTCGAGCCCCTGCTCGTAGTCCCTGCGCATGGCGTCGTCGGCGCCGGGTTCACCGGGGTGGAAGTCGAGCCGTTCCAGCTCCTCGCCGTAAGCCGTGATGTCCTCGTCCACGACCACACCGAGCCGGGCGACGGCCTCGCGCCGGATGTCTTCCTTCTTCTTCCGGTTGCGGCGCACCAGCGCGTACGCCCCGCCGCCGCCGATCACGGCCACCGCACCCAGGGCGACCAGCCCGCCGACCGGGACGCCCTCGGCGGCGCCCGTCGTACCCCAGGAGGCGGGAGCGCCGCCCTTGGCCTGGGTCAGGGCCTGGTCCACGAAGTTGTTCAGCTGGGTGTCGGCGTCCACCGGCGCGCCGGTCTTCACGGCCTCGGTGAGGTTGCGCACGGCGTCGGTCGGCATGACCGCCCGGTCGGCTCCGGCGTTGAAGCCGTCGCCGAGGCGGATCGCGTAGAGCCCGGTGATGCCGGTCTCGGCGCGGACGGCTCCGAGCACCTTGTCCTGCGGGTACTCGGCAGTGGCCGGCAGCACGGCCACGAACACCGGCTTGCCCGCGTCCTCGATCTTCTGCGCGAGCGCGTCCGCCTGGGCCTTGGACAGCTGGGCCTCGGCTCCGGGCGCGACGTAGACCGGCCCCTGCTTGAGGGCCTCCCCCACGGCGGCGACCCCGGTGGCGGCCGAAGCCTGCGGCGCGGCCACGAGCGCGGTCGCCGAGAGCGCCAGCAGCAGACCGGACAGCAACGATCCACAACGTACGGATATCAGCCTGGTCCTCATACCATGACGCTACCGGAACCGGTACTTTCCCGTGTGAGCTGGACATAAGGGCCTCGCCGGGCCGAAGCCCGGCGAGGTGCGGACCGGTGGGCGCGGGCCCGGCGGGCTGCCGCGGGGCCGCTATTCGGCCGGTTCGACGCCCGCGTGCAGGAGGCCGTAGGTGAACGCGTCCTCCAGGGCCTGCCAGGACGCCGCGATCACGTTCGGGGCCACGCCGACCGTGGACCAGTCGCGTTCACCGTCCGACGTGGCGATCAGCACGCGTGTCGTGGACTCCGTGCCGTGCGTGCCCTCCAGGATGCGGACCTTGTAGTCGACGAGCTCGAACTTGGCGAGCTGCGGGTAGAACCGCTCCAGCGCCACCCGCAGCGCCCGGTCCAGTGCGTTGACCGGGCCGTTGCCCTCCGCCGTCGCGACGATCCGCTCGCCCTTGGCCCACAGCTTGACCGTGGCCTCGTTGGCATGGGTGCCGTCCGGGCGGTCCTCGACGATCGCCCGCCAGGACTCGATGCGGAAGTACTTGCGGGCCCGGCCCTCGGCCTCGGCGCGCAGCAGCAGTTCGAAGGAGGCGTCGGCGGCCTCGTAGGTGTAGCCCTTGAGCTCGCGCTCCTTGACCCGCTCCACGACCCGGGAGATCAGGGCGCGGTCCCCGTTCAGTTCGACGCCGAGCTCCTTCCCCTTGAGCTCGATGGAGGCGCGGCCGGCCATGTCGGAGACCAGCATCCGCATGGTGTTGCCGACCCGCTCGGGATCGATGTGCTGGTAGAGGTCCGGGTCGACCTTGATGGCCGAGGCGTGCAGGCCCGCCTTGTGCGCGAAGGCGGAGACGCCGACGTAGGGCTGGTGCGTGGAGGGGGTGAGGTTCACGACCTCGGCGATGGCGTGCGAGATGCGGGTCATCTCGGCGAGCGCCCCGTCGGGGAGGACCTTGCGCCCGTACTTGATCTCCAGGGCGGCGACGACAGGGAAGAGGTTGGCGTTGCCGACGCGCTCGCCGTAGCCGTTCGCCGTGCACTGGACATGGGTGGCTCCCGCGTCCACCGCCGCGAGGGTGTTGGCGACGGCGCAGCCGGTGTCGTCCTGGGCGTGGATGCCCAGGCGGGCCCCGGTGTCGGCGAGGACGGTGGCGACGGTCGCGGTCACCTGGGCGGGCAGCATGCCGCCGTTGGTGTCGCAGAGGATGACCACGTCGGCGCCGGCCTCGTGGGCGGTGCGCACGACGGACTTCGCGTACTCGGCGTTGGCCCGGTAGCCGTCGAAGAAGTGCTCGCAGTCGACGAAGACGCGGCGGCCCTCGGCGACGAGGTGGGAGACGGTGTCGCGCACCATCTCCAGGTTCTCTTCCAGGGTGGTGCGCAGGGCGAGCTCGACGTGGCGGTCGTGGGACTTGGCGACAAGAGTGATGACCGGGGCGCCGGACTCCAGCAGGGCCCGCACCTGCGGGTCCTGGGCCGCCGAGCCGCCGGCGCGCCGGGTGGCACCGAAGGCGACCAGCTGGGCGTTCTTGAACCGGATCTCCGCGCGGGCGCGGGCGAAGAACTCGGTGTCACGGGGGTTGGCGCCGGGCCAGCCGCCCTCGATGAAGCCCACTCCGAAGTCGTCCAGGTGCCGGGCGATCGTCAGCTTGTCGGCGACCGTGAGGTTGATGCCCTCGCGCTGGGCGCCGTCGCGCAGGGTGGTGTCGAAGACGTGGAAGCTGTCGTCCAGGCCTTCTGACAGCGCAGTTGCCGCCTCTGGTGTCGTCGTCATGCTGATCTGGCTCCTGTCGGATGAGTGGTTCCGGATGCCCGCCGGAGGGGGCAGGCCGCCGTCACTGCCCCCATCATCGCGCGCGGTCGGGTCCCGGTACGGATGGTCCGGGAAACGAAAAAACCCCTCGCGGGTAGCGAGAGGTCTGCGCGCGGGTCCGAGGCACGGTGGCCGCTTCCGCGAAGTTCTTCCGCGGTTCAGCGGCCACTGGGGACCGGCGCGCTGCTGGCGATAATCATGAGCTGAGCAGGCACGCTGGCAGTGTGCCACACCGCTCGCCGCGGATGGACAGGGATCTCAGCATGCGGGCACCCCTCTCCACCGCGGCCGCACACCGGAAGAACCGGCGCCTGGCCTAGGTCGTCTCTTTCGGATCTTGTCGGGCCCGCGTCGCCCGGCACCGCACCTCGCCGCGTTGTCGGAGCACCGCAGTACGTCCAGTACAACGGCGCTCCTCCGCCTTGCGATGCACGGCACCGGACGACGCGGGCCGACCGACAAGATCCAAAAGAGACGACCTAGGCGTCCGGGGAGAGCGTCTCCACCAGGAATTCCCTCACGTGGGTGAGGATCGCCGTGCGGTCCAGCGTCGGCAGACCGACCGCCAGCTGGATGCTGAATCCGTCGAGCAGGGCCCGGACCCGGGTCGCCACGCGCTCGGCGTCCACCGGGCGGAACTCGCCGCGCGAGATGCCCTCGGCCAGCAGGGCCACCAGGTCACGGTGCCAGGCGCCCTCGATGGCCGCCTGCCTCTCGCGCTCCTGGGGGCCGGCGTTCTGGGAGCGGTTCCAGACCTCCAGCCACAGCGTCCAGTGCGGATCGCGCGCGCGGGTGGGCACGTACAGGTCCACGTACGCCTGCAGGCGCTCGCTCACCGGACCGCGGCGGGCGAGCAGGGCCCGCCGCTCGCCGCCCAGTTCCGCCTCGCTCCACTCCAGGGTCTGCAGCAGGAGCTCGTCCTTGCTGCGGAAGTAGTAGAGGAGGTGGCCGCTGCTCATGCCGACCTCGCGGCCCAGTCCGGCCATGGTCAGGCCTTCGAGGCCGCGCTCGGCGATCGTGGCCATGGCGGCGACGAGTACGTCCTCGCGCGGGGGCGCGTTCTTCCGCGCCGCGCGTACCGGTACTCCACCCGCCACCATGGACCCACTCCTTGTCGGTCGGCTGCCGGCCGTCTGCGGATCAGACCTTCGGCTGCTGCTGGGTGATGCAATGAATGCCGCCACCCCCGGCGAAAATCGTACGTGCGTCAACGAGGGTCACGGTCCGCCCGGGGAACAGTCCGCGGAAGATCTCGGCGGCCTCCTCGTCGCGCGGGTCGTCGAAGGAGCACAGGACGACGCCGCCGTTGCACAGGTAGTGGTTGATATACGAATAGTCCACCCATTCGCCGTCCTCCTCCAGCACGGTCGGCGCCGGGATCTCCACGACCTCCAGCTGCCGCCCCCGGGCGTCGGTGGACGCGCGCAGGATGGCCGCGATGGTCTTGCAGCGCTCGTGGTCCGGGTGGGCCGGGTCGGGCTGGGTGTGGACCATGACGACACCGGGGCGGGCGAAGGCGGCCACGATGTCCACGTGCCCCTGGGTGCCGTAGGTGCCGTAGTCGCCGGCCAGGCCGTACGGCAGCCAGATCGCCTTGGTGGTGCCGAGGTGGGCGTGGATCTCGGCCTCCACCTGCTGGCGGGTCCAGCCGGGGTTGCGGCCCTCGCCCAGCTGCACGGTGTCGGTGAGCAGCACCGTGCCCTCGCCGTCGACGTGGATGGCGCCGCCCTCGTTGACGAGCTCGGTGCTGTACGTGCGGGTGCCGGCCACGTCCGAGACGTGCCGGGCGACCTTCGAGTCGTGCTCCCAGCGGGCCCACTCCTGGGCGCCCCAGCCGTTGAAGGTCCAGTCGACGGCCGCGAGCCCGCCGGCGTCGTTGGTGACGAAGGTCGGGCCGATGTCGCGCATCCAGGCGTCGTCGAGCTCCCGCTCGACCAGCTGTACGTCGTCGCCCACGATCGCACGGGCGCTTTCCGCGTCGCCGGGCGAGACCACGAGGGTCACCGGCTCGTACGCGCGGACGGCGCGGGCGACGGCGCCCCATGCCTCGCGGGCCTCGGCGAGCTCCTGCGCGTTGGTGAAGGTGGGGTTGGGGCTGGGCCAGGCCATCCAGGTGCGCTCGTGGGGGGTCCACTCGGCGGGCATCCGGAAGCCGTCGTTCACAGGCTTGGTCATGGCAGGCAGGTCCTCACGGGCTGTGCTGGCTTACAGGAAGTACAGGCGGTTGAGGGAGACCGATTCGGCGGCCTCGGAGCGCAGCGGTTCCCCGTCGAGGGAGACCAGTCCGCTGCGCGCGTCCACATCGACCGCGCCCACCCGGGAGTTGAGCAGGAGGTCCGCGGGGCCGATCCCGCGGGTGCCGCGTACGGCGACCCGGCGGCGGCGGGTCGGCATCTCGTCGCTGCCGAGGGCGGCGGCCGCGGCGGAGACGAAGGCGACGGAGATGTCGGCGGCCGTGGCCCCGTAGGAGCCGAACTGCGGTCCGAGGACGAGCGGTTCGCAGGTGTCGGTGGCGGCGTTGGGGTCGCCGGTGACGCCGTAGGCGGGGAAACCGGACTTCAGGACGAGCTGGGGCTTGGCGCCGAAGAACGGGGGGCGCCAGAGCACGATGTCGGCGAGTTTGCCGACTTCGATGGAGCCGATCTCGTGGGCGAGGCCGTGGGCGATGGCGGGATTGATGGTGAGCTTGGCGATGTAGCGCAGGACGCGGGCGTTGTCGTCGCCGTCACCGTCGCCGTCCATCGGGCCGAGCTCGCCCTTCATCTTGGCGGCCATCGCGAAGGTGCGGCGGATGGTCTCACCCGCACGCCCCATGCCCTGGGCGTCGGAGGAGGTGATCCCGATGGCCCCGAGGTCGTGGAGCACGTCCTCGGCGCCCATGGTCCCGGCCCGGATCCGGTCACGGGCCATGGCGGCGTCACCGGGCAGGTCGGGCTTGAGGTCGTGGACCGAGACGATCATTCCGTAGTGCTCGGCCACCGCGTCCCGCCCGAACGGCAGCGTCGGATTCGTGGAGGAACCGATGACGTTCGGCACGCCCGCCATCTTCAGCACGTTCGGGACGTGACCGCCGCCGCAGCCCTCGATGTGGAAGGCGTGGATGGTCCGGCCGTCCAGCACCCGCAGGGTGTCCTCGACGGACAGGCACTCGTTCAGACCGTCACTGTGCAGGGCCACCTGCACGTCGTACTCCTCGGCCACCCGCAACGCCGTGTCCAGGGCCCGGGTGTGGGCACCCATGTCCTCGTGGACCTTGAAACCGGACGCGCCGCCCTCGGCGAGCGCCTCGACCAGCGGGGCGGCGTCGGAGGAGGAGCCGCGGGCGAGGAAGCCGATGTTGACGGGCCAGGCGTCGAAGGCGTTGAACGCGTGCTTCAGCGCCCACGGGGAGTTGACGCCGACGCCCCAGACGGGGCCGAACTCCTGGCCGATGATCGTGGTGACTCCCGCGGCGAGCGAGGCTTCCATGATGCGGGGGGAGAGCAGGTGGACGTGGGTGTCCACCGCCCCGGCGGTCGCGATCAGGCCCTCACCCGAGACGATCGTCGTGCCGGTGCCGACGACCACGTCGACGCCGTCGAGGGTGTCGGGGTTGCCGGCCCGGCCGATCGCGTGGATCCGGCCCTCGCGGATACCGATGGAGACCTTGCGGATACCGAGGACGGCGTCGATGACCAGCACATTGCTGATGACGACGTCGCAGGTCCCGCGGACCGCGGCGGCCTTCAGGTGCAGGCCGTCGCGGGCCGTCTTGCCGAAGCCGGCCAGGAACTCGTCGCCGGGCCTCTGCGCGTCGTGCTCGACGCGGACCGTCAGCCCGGAGTCGCCCAGCCGCACCCGGTCCCCGGCACGGGGGCCGAAGACGGACACGTACTCGTGCGGGTCGATGTGCCGGCTGCCCGGCGCACAGTGATCGCTGTGCGGGGTCTTCTTGCTCACGCCCGGTCTCCGTCCTCGTGTTCGGCGGCGACGCCGAGGTAACCGCAGGCCGCCGCGCGGCGCAGGGCCTCGTCCTTGGCTCCGGGTGCGTCCAGGGGTCCGTCGACCAGTCCCGCGAAGCCGATCGCGATCCGGTCCCCGCCGATGGGTACGAGTCCGACCTCGCCCTCGCCGTGGGGGTCGAACCGGACGGACGAGCCCGCCGGCACGCACAGCCGCATCCCGTACGCCGCCGCCCGGTCGAAGTCGAGCCGCGGGTTCGCCTCGAAGAAATGGAAGTGCGAGGTCACGCTCACCGGCACCGCGGCGGTGTTGCGCACGTGCAGGCTCAGGACCGGCTCCGGCTGGGGGGCGCCGGGGCCGGGGACGACCGCGCCCGGGGCGTCGTCGCCCATCGGGACGGCGCCCCGGATGGGCGAGGAGACCACGGCGAGACGGGATCCGTCGTCGAAGACGGCCTCCACGTGCACCTCGGCGACCACATCGGCGACGCCCGGCAGGACGTCGTCCGGGCCCAGGACACTGCGGGCCTCCTCGATCGCCTCCGCGAGCCGCTTGCCGTCGCGCGCCGCCTCGCAGACCGTGTCCGCGATCAGCGCGGTCGCCTCCGGGACGTTGAGCTTCAGGCCGCGGGCGCGCCGGGCCCTGGCCAGTTCCGCAGCGCTGCGGAGCAGCAGCCGGTCGCGCTCCGTAGGGGTCAGCCGCACGCCGATCCACCACCTCTTGAGTCGATGGGTTAGAGCATCACTCTAACTCTTCATTTCCTTGGAGGGAATCATTGACCTGGGAGCAGGCCTTGAGTCACATTGAGTGTCGCTCAAACAAAAGCGCAACCACCCCCCGCCCTGCCAAGGGAGTCCCCCATGCCCATCGAACAGCGCGGAGTCGACACCATCCCGGAGGAGGAGCGGACGAGCGGTCCCCGTGACCTGATCTCGATCCTTCTCGGCTCCAACCTCTGCCTCGGTGTGATCGTCTTCGGCTGGCTGCCCCCGTCCTTCGGACTGGGGCAGTGGCCCTCGGTCACCGCCATCGTGACCGGCACGCTCGTAGGAATCGCCTTCACCGCGCCGCTGGCACTCGTCTCCCTGCGCACCGCGACGAACCTCTCGACCTCCAGCGGCGCACAGTTCGGCGTCCGCGGCCGGCTCGTGGGCTCGGTGGTGGGCCTGCTGCTCTCCCTCGGCTACACCGCGCTGACCCTGTGGATCGGCGGAGACGTGATGGTGGGCGTCCTGTCCCGGCTCACCGGGCTGCCGGACACCGGAGCCTCGCGGGGGGTGATGTACGGCGCGCTGGCCGCGTGCACCGTCGTCGCGGCCGTCTTCGGCTACCGGCTGCTGCTGCGCATGAGCAAGATCCTGGCCATCGGCATGGTGGCGCTGCTGGCCGTCGGCGTCTTCGCGTACTCCGGGGACTTCACCACCGCCGCCCCGCCGCAGACCCCGTACCTGCTCGGCTCCTTCTGGCCGACCTGGATCCTCGCCGCCGTCGCCGCCGGGCTCAGCGGCCCGGTCGCCTTCATCACTCTGCTCGGCGACTACACCCGCTACATCTCCCCGCGCCGGCACAGCTCCCGCAAGGTGCTCTGGGCCACCGGCCTCGGACTGCTCTTCGGCCTGCTGATCCCGCAGCTCTTCGGCACCTACACGGCGCTGGCCGCCCGGGCCGGGGCCGAGTACGCCGGACCGCTGGTCGAGGCCGCACCGTTCTGGTACCTGGTGCCGCTGCTCGCCGCCGCCGCGGGCGGTTCGGTGGGCAACGCCGGGCTGATGCTCTACTCGATGGGCCTCGACCTCGACGCGATCGTGCCCAGGGCCACCCGGACCACGGCCACCCTGGT
This sequence comes from Streptomyces sp. NBC_01232, assembly GCF_035989885.1. Lineage (GTDB taxonomy): Bacteria > Actinomycetota > Actinomycetes > Streptomycetales > Streptomycetaceae > Streptomyces. Next base: position 5,812,892 of record NZ_CP108518.1, on the reverse strand, counting down.
CGCGGCCGCCGTCGCCACCGCCTTCGTGTTCATCGGCTCCTTCGAGTGGGACGTGCAGTCCGCGATGACCTCGTTCGTGCTGGTGCTGACCGCGATCGGCACCCCGTGGGCCGTGATCACCCTGATCGGGTACGTGCGCTGCCGCGGGCGCTACGACGCCGACGCGCTGCAGGTCTTCAACCGCCGCTCGGTGGGCGGGATCTACTGGTACCGCTCCGGCTGGAACGTCGCGGCCACCGCCTCCTGGGCGATCGGCGCGGGCATCGGCCTGCTCGCCGTGACCACCCCCTTCTACGAGGGTCCGCTGCTCGCCCTCACCGGCGGTGTGGACTGCTCGTTCGTCCTCTCCGGTCTGACGGGCGGGCTCGTGTACACCGCGCTCACCGCCCGCCGCTCCCCCGCCCCGGTCCCGGCGCTCGCCGCCGAGGAGCCGGCGAACGCCTGAGCACCCCCGTACGTACGCGACAGGCCCGCACCCCGGATGTCCGGGTGCGGGCCTGTCGCGTGGAACGTGGGGGGACTAGCCCAGCGGGTGCATCCAGCCGTGGGTGTCGGCGCTGTGGCCGGTCTGGAGTTCCAGCAGCGCCTTGCGCAGGCGCATGGTGACCCGGCCCGGCTCGCCGTCGCCCTGGGTCCAGTCGGCACGCTCGGACTTGACCGAGCCGACCGGGGTGATCACGGCGGCGGTGCCGCAGGCGAACACCTCGGTGAGGGTGCCGTTGGCGTTGTCGCGCTGCCAGTCCTCGGTGGTCAGGCGGCCCTCCTCGGCGGTGTAGCCGAGGTCGCGGGCGATGGTGAGGAGGGAGTCGCGGGTGATGCCGGGCAGGAGCGATCCGGTGAGCTCCGGGGTGACGATGCGGTCGCCGTACACGAAGTACAGGTTCATGCCGCCCATCTCCTCGATCCAGCGGTGCTCGACGGCGTCGAGCCAGACCACCTGGTCGCAGCCGTGCGAGGCGGCCTGGGCCTGCGCGACCAGCGAGGCGGCGTAGTTGCCGCCGGTCTTGGCCGCTCCGGTGCCGCCCTTGACCGCGCGGACGTAGTCCTCGGAGAGCCAGACGGAGACGGGCTTGACGCCGCCGGGGAAGTAGGCGCCGGCGGGCGAGGCGATGACGATGAAGAGGAACTCGTTCGCCGGGCGGACGCCGAGGCCGACCTCGGAGGCGAACATGAACGGCCGCAGGTAGAGCGAGGCCTCGCCGGAGTCCGGAACCCAGGCGCGGTCCTGCTTGATCAGCGCGTCGCAGGCCTCGATGAAGAGCTCGGTCGGCAGCTCCGGCATGGCCATGCGGCGGGCGGAGGACTGGAAGCGCGCGGCGTTGGCCTCCGGGCGGAAGGTGGCCACGGTGCCGTCGGGCTGACGGTAGGCCTTGAGGCCTTCGAAGATCGTCTGCGCGTAGTGCAGGGTCATGTTCGCCGGGTCGATCGCGAGCGGCGCGTACGGGACCAGCTCGGCGTCGTGCCAGCCGCGACCCTCGGTCCACTTGATCGTCACCATGTGGTCGGTGAAGTGGCGGCCGAAGCCGGGGCTGGCCAGGATCGCCTCGCGCTCCGCATCGGACAGCGGGTTCGAGGAGGGCTTGAGCTCGATCGTGGGCGTCGTCATGAGTGCTTGTCCTTCACCGGTTGTGTATGGCGGACCGCGCTCACGGCGTACTAGGACGTCCGAGCTTCCCCGCATTCCGCGGCCTCGCGTTCGATTATCGCGCGCGGGCAGGCTTCGGAGAAGCGGGGAGATGCGGCCCAGGGGAGATGGTGGCACCCGGGGGCCGCACAGGTGAAGCCGCCGGGTCCCATTGTGACCCGGCGGCTTCCTGAGGTGGAGCTGCCGGGTCAGCCGGCTACTCGCGCGGCGAGGGCGTCGCCGATCGCGTCGGTGGAGCGGAAGGTGCCGTCGCGCTCGGCCAGGTCGGCGGTGACCGCGTCCTCGATGCGGACGGCCTCGGCCTCGTGGCCCAGGTGGCGCAGCAGGAGGGCGACCGAGAGGATCGTCGCGGTCGGATCGGCCTTGCCGGTGCCGGCGATGTCCGGGGCCGAGCCGTGGACGGGCTCGAACATGGACGGGAAGGCGCCGGTCGGGTTGATGTTCCCGGAGGCGGCGAGGCCGATTCCGCCGGTCACCGCGGCGGCCAGGTCGGTGAGGATGTCACCGAAGAGGTTGTCCGTGACGATGACGTCGAAGCGCTCGGGCTGCGTGACGAAGAAGATCGTCGCGGCGTCGACGTGCAGGTAGTCGGTGGTGACCTCGGGGTACTCCTGGCCGACCTTGTCGAAGATGTTCTTCCACATGTGGCCCGCGTACACGAGGACGTTGTTCTTGTGGACCAGCGTCAGCTTCTTGCGGGGACGGGCGTTCGCCCGCTCGTACGCGTCACGGACGACGCGCTCGACGCCGTAAGCGGTGTTGATGCTGACCTCGGTGGCCACCTCGGCGGGGGTGCCGGTGCGCAGGCTGCCGCCGTTGCCGGTGTACGGGCCCTCGGTGCCCTCGCGGACCACGACGAAGTCGATGTCCGGACGGCCGGCGAGCGGGGTGGCCGTGTTCGGGAACAGCTTCGACGGGCGCAGGTTGATGAAGTGGTCGAAGGCGAAGCGGAGCTTCAGCAGCAGGCCGCGCTCCAGCACGCCGGACGGGACCGACGGGTCGCCGATGGCGCCGAGCAGGATCGCGTCGTGGTGCTTGAGGGCCTCGAGCTCCGCGTCCGGGAGGGTCTCACCGGTGCGGTGCCAGCGCTGGGCCCCGAGATCGTATTGCTTGGTCTCCAGCTTCACATCCTGGGGCAGGACCGCGGTAAGGACCTTGAGTCCCTGAGCCACGACTTCCTGGCCGATGCCATCACCGGGGATCACTGCGAGATTGATGCTGGTCGACATGACGGAACCGTACTCCGTGTCCCAGCCCTCGGGCATTCTGCGTCCACCATGTGGACCAAGGTGGATCGTGGCGGACGCAGAACGCCCCGGGGCGTCGCAGGTCAGTGGCCGGTCGAGCCGCCGTTGTCACGGCGGTCCAGGGCCCGCTGCAGGGCGGCGGCGGCGTTCTTGCGGTCGTCGGCCGAGGCGGAGCTGTGGCGGACGCGGCGGGTGGCGGTGGAAGAGGTCATGGTGATCGACTCCTTGAGATCACGGCGTGGCGAAGCCACGGATGAGGGGTTCCTTCAAGGCGCCGGAAGAGGCGGGGAGCAGTGCGCCGCAGGGGTTGCCTGCCAGGGGCGCGCGCTCTCGACCGCCATTCGCCGGATCGGCGAGACGTTCGGCTTCTACAAAGCTAAAGCAGGTCCCGTTGTATGTCTCGGCAAATACTCGGGCTTCCTACTATCTGAGACGCAAGGCCCCTCGAAAGGCCCTGCGCCGAGGGTCCGTTTCAGCCCTTCCCGGAGCGAAATTCCCTGATCAGAGCACCTGCGGCGAGAATCGAGGCCGATTCCGCCGTAGTGACGTACCCCACCTGCCTCACCGGCCCCTCAGGGTCCAGATCGGTGATGTCCAAGGCTTCGGCGGCCTCTCTCGGGGACAGCTCCGGCATCCGCAGGATCCGGCGGGCGAGGGCGACGGCCCGCTCCCCCGCCGGGGTGGGCGCGGCCCCGCCGCGGCCGCGGTCGCAGATCGGGCCGAGGGCGACCGCCCGGCTGCCGGGTGCCCGGCGGATCATCGGCAGCGCGGACTCGGCGGCCGAGGTCCGCCACCTGACGGCGGGGACCATCTGGAGGGGGCGATCGACTCGCTGCGCGAGTACGGGCGGATCGCGTGGGCCGGCGCGATCTCGACGTACGACAAGGACCGCTCGCCGGCCGCGCCCCGCAACCTGTTCGGGGTCGTGCACAAGTCCCTTCGGCTGGAAGGGGTATTGGTTCGCCATCACACCAATCTCCAGGAGGAGCCGGCGGAGTTCCTGGTACCCCGCCTGCGCAGCGGCCGGATCGGCACCGGCACCACCGTTGTCCAGGGGTTCGACGGCACGGTGGAGGCCTTCCTGGGCATGCTCCGCGGGGACAACCGGGGCAGGATGCCGGTCCGGACCGGTGGCTGATTCCGGCGACCTCCATGTTCACCGAACTCTTACCGCACGGATGTAGACCTTTGGCCCGGGCGCCGCCACTCTTGCCGTCGATGTGCCAGCGGGGCACGTGAGTTGGAGGCGAGAAGCCAGTGAAACCCATCAGCCGCAGAGGTTTCGTGGGGATCGGTGCCGGGCTCGTGGCGGGCGCCACCCTGCCCGCGGTCACGCCCGCGACGGCGGCCGCCGCGACCGGCACCATCACCGATGTGAAGCACGTGGTGATCCTGATGCAGGAGAACCGCAGCTTCGACCACTACTTCGGCAGGCTGAAGGGCGTCCGCGGCTTCGGCGACCGCGCCGCGGGCAACATCCCGGGCGGCTGGGGCATGTTCAACCAGCCCAACTGGGGCGGCCGTCAGTACCCGTGGAAGCTCAGCTCGACCCCGCCGGCGGACGGGGTCGACGGCGAGACGCTCGCCCAGTGCAACGGCGACCTCCCGCACAGCTGGACCTCCCAGCACGCCGCCTGGAACAAGGGCCGGATGGACAACTGGGTCCTCGGTGTCGGCAACACCCGCACCCTCGGCCACCTGGACCGCGGCGACATCCCCTTCCACTACGCCCTCGCCGACAACTACACGATCTGCGACGCGTACTTCTGCTCCACCCTCAGCGCGACGGGCCCGAACCGCACCTTCCTGTGGAGCGGCCGGATCGACGCCTCCAGCAAGGACGGCGGCGACGAATCGGGGCTGACCTGGGAGACGTACGCGGAGGCCCTCCAGCGGGCCGGGATGAGCTGGAAGGTCTACCAGAACGCGCAGGACAACTACGGGGACAACGGGCTCGCCTACTTCAAGAGGTTCACGGACGCGGCCCCCGGCAACCCGCTGTGGGACCGCGGCATGGGCTCGGTGCCCAAGGTCACCGGCTCCACCCCCGACGACATCGCGGCCGCGATACGCGCCGACGTCCTCGCGGGCACCCTGCCCCAGGTGTCCTGGGTCGTCGCCAGCGAGGCCTTCTCGGAGCACCCCTACGCCCCGCCCGGCGACGGCGCGCACTTCGTGGACCTGGTGTACCGGGCACTGGCCGCGGACCCCGAAGTCTTCGACTCCACGGTCCTCTTCCTCAACTACGACGAGAACGACGGCTTCTTCGACCACGTCCCGCCGCCGGTCGCCCCGCCCGGCACCCCCGGCGAGTACCTCGACGGCACGCCGATCGGGCTCGGCTTCCGCGTCCCGATGATCGTGATGTCCCCGTGGACCCGTGGCGGCTGGGTGAGCTCGGAGGTCTTCGACCACACCTCGGTCCTGCGCTTCATGGAGACGTGGACGGCCGCTCTCGGCACCCCCGCCACCTGCCCGAACATCAGCGCCTGGCGCCGCAGGGTGACCGGCGACCTGACCGGCGTCTTCGACTTCGCGCACCCCGTCTTCGGGGTCCCCGCGGGCCTCCCGTCGACCGCCAGGGTGATCGGGCAGTCGACCTGCGCCCCGCTCCCCAACCCGGTACCGCAGGACAACGCCCTCCCGGCACAGGAGCCCGGCACCCGCCCGGCGCGGGCCCTGCCGTACCAGGTGAACGGCAACCTGGACCGCTTCGAGTTCGGGGCGGCCGGCAAGATCCTGGCCTGGTTCTCGATGACCAACCAGGGCGCCGAGGCGAAGCGGGCGGCGCACTTCTCGATCCACCCGCACCAGCACCGGGACACGGCGGCCTGGCAGTACACGGTCGACCCGGGCACCACCGGCAGCGACTACTTCAACATCGGCCTCGGCCACGGCTCCGGCAAGTACGACATCTCGATGCACGGGCCGAACCGCTTCCTGCGCCGCTTCATCGGCGACGCGTCGAAGCCGGGCAAGGACATCGAGGTGGCGGCCCGCTTCGCGGTCGAGCCGGGCACCGGCAGGACGGCGGTCTACTTCCGGATGAAGAACTCCTCCGGCTCCCCCGTCACCTTCACCATCCGCTCCAACGCCTACCGCACGGACGGCCCGTGGACGTACGCGGTCCCGGCGAACTCCTCGCGAGAGGACTGGTTCAACGCCGTGGCCTACAGCAACGGCTGGTACGACTTCACGATCCTGGCCGACTCCGACGGCACCTGGTCGCGCCGCTACACGGGGCACATCGAATCGGGCGCGCCCAGCATCTCGGGGTCGTAGCAGGACCTAGAGGACGTCCCCGTCGCGCCAGTCGAAGTCGAGCCGCCCGGCGGGGTCCAGCCGCATCCTGCCGGGCGGCGTCCACACGTACGTGGACCCCTCCTCCTCGGGGAGCGGGACGGGGCCCTGCGGCGAGAGCGCGCCGATGCGCCCGCCCCACACCTCCCAGCCGCGGCCCAGGTACAGCGCGGCCCCGTCCTCGGAGGCCGACAGCGCCCCGAGCACGTACGCCCGCCCGATCACCTGTTCCAGCCGGGCCATCACCTTCCCGCCGAGGCCGCGGCGCCGGGCGTCGGCCCGTACGGCCACGGCCTCGACGTACCCGGTGCGCAGGGCACTTCCCCGGTGCACGACGCGCCGCATGACGACACTGCCGTGTGCGACGAGCCGTCCGCCCGCGTCCCGGACCAGGGCGTGCATCCCGCCGAGGGCGTGCTCGAAGTCCTCGTCGGCGAAATCCCCCTCGAAGGCCTCGTCGAGCATGACCCGGATCTCGCGGAGCTCGGCGGCGGTCAGCTGCGAGGTGTGCGCGGTGTGCGCGGTCCGCGTGTCCATCACTTCTCCAGCCAGTCGGTGTACCAGGTCCGGAAGTCCGGGCTCTCGGGCACACAGGTCCCGAAATCCTGGTCCAGGTGCCAGACCTGACCGGCCAGCGGCCCGGCCAGGATCAGCCTCGAATACATGCCGCACCCCTGCTCGGCCAGCATGAGCGTGCCCAGGGTCAGCCCCTCGGCCTCGTCGAACCTGCGGTTCACGTCGAACGGACGGGGCGTGCGGATCGGGCAGGGCGCGGCCAGCCGGCCGGGGCGGCGGTCCTCCCGCCACTCGTCGTCCACCGCCCAGTCGTCGTCGACCCCCGCGCGCGGGGTGATCAGCGGCATCAGCCCGTACTCGGGGCCCGCCGGTCCGTCGCCGACCGTGGTGACGAACGTCCGGTACTCCTCGGGCAGCCGGATGCCGTGCTCCGCCTCGAAGGCCCGGACATCGGCCTCCGGGAGGGGCGGCCTGAGTTCGTACCGGAGGATCTTCGCGCGCAGCCGCGCCCGTACGGCCGCCGCGTCCCACATGGTCATCCTGCGAACGTACCAAGGACCGGACCGCATTGCGGACGCCGAACGCCGTACACCGGCCGCCATCGGCCGAAGCGCCTCTAGCGGTCTGGACCAATGCCTCGGCAGACTCGGCCCATGTCCCCCAACACCCAGCAGTGGACCCCGATCCACGGCCAGCCGTACCGTCCCGCGCCCTACCGGCCCGAGCGGATGCCGCAGCACGAATCCCTGGCGCGGGCCGCCGGGCTGCGGGCGCGGATGGACGAGCGGCGGACCGTACGCCACTTCTCCCCCGACCCGGTGCCCGAGCAGGTGGTCCGGGACGCCGTCGCCTGCGCGGCCACCGCCCCCTCCGGGGCGCACCAGCAGCCGTGGACCTTCGTCCTGGTCAAGGACCCGGCCAAGCGGCAGCAGATCCGCGCCGCCGCCGAGCAGGAGGAGCAGCTGTCCTACGACGGCCGGCTCGGCGACGAATGGCTCGCCGCCCTGCGCCCCATCGGCACGGACGCGGTGAAGACCCACCTCACGGACGCCCCCGCGCTGATCGTGGTCTTCCAGCAGCGCTACTGGCTCGGCCCGGACGGCACCAGGCACAAGCACTACTACGTCGACGAGTCGGTCGGCATCGCGGTCGGCATGCTCCTGTCCGCCCTCCACCTGTCCGGGCTGGCGGCGCTGATCCACACCCCCAGCCCCATGCGCTTCCTCAGCCACGTCCTGGACCGCCCGGAGAACGAGAAGGCCTTCGCCGTCATCCCGGTGGGCTACCCGGCGGACGACTGCGAGGTCCCGGACCTCGTCCGCAAGTCCCTGGACCAGGTCATCGTGGAGGTCTAGGAGCGGACCGGGCCGGGCCGGGCCGGACCGGGCCTAGGCAGGGGAAATGGATACCGCCCCCGCTCCGGAATTGGGGGTACCGGAGCGGGGGCGGGGGTCTTGCGGGGGCGGATCAGCCCATGTGGGGGTACTGGTACTCGGTCGGCGCGACCAGCGTCTCCTTGATGGAGCGCGTCGAGGTCCAGCGCATCAGGTTCGACGCGGCGCCCGCCTTGTCGTTCGTACCCGAGGCACGGCCACCGCCGAAGGGCTGCTGGCCGACGACGGCGCCGGTCGACTTGTCGTTGATGTAGAAGTTGCCCGCCGCGAAGCGGAGCTTCTCCATCGCGTCCGCGGCCGCGTAGCGGTCGGCGGCGATGATCGAGCCGGTCAGGGCGTACGCCGAGACGGACTCCATCTGCGCCAGCATCGCGTCGAAGTCGGCGTCCTCGTAGACGTGGATCGCCAGGATCGGGCCGAAGTACTCGGTCGTGAAGACCTCGTTCTCCGGGTCGGTGCACGCGATGACGGTCGGGCGGACGAAGTAGCCCTCCGAGTCGTCGTACGTGCCACCGGCGATGATCTCGCAGGTCGGGTCGGCGATCGCACGGTCGATCGCGGCCTTGTTCTTCGCGAAGGAACGCTCGTCGATGACGGCGCCGATGAAGTGGGTCAGGTCGCGGACGTCACCCATGGAGATGCCGTCGACCTCGGCGGCGAAGGCCTCCTTGAAGCCGTCGTTCCAGATCGAGGCCGGAACGTAGCCGCGCGAGGACGCCGAGCACTTCTGGCCCTGGAACTCGAAGGAACCGCGGGTCAGGGCGGTCTTCAGGACGGCGCGGTCCGCGGAGGGGTGCGCGACGACGAAGTCCTTGCCGCCGGTCTCGCCGACCAGGCGCGGGTAGGACTTGTACTTCTCGATGTTGTTGCCGACCGTCTTCCACAGGTACTGGAAGGTCTTGGTCGAGCCGGTGAAGTGGATGCCGGCCAGCTCGGGGTGGTTCAGGGCCACCTCCGACACCGCGATGCCGTCGCCGGTCACCAGGTTGATGACGCCCTTCGGCAGGCCGGCCTCCTCCAGGAGCTCCATGAGGAGGATCGCGGAGTGGGTCTGCGTCGGGGACGGCTTCCACAGGACCACGTTGCCCATGAGGGCGGGGGCGGTCGGCAGGTTGCCCGCGATGGCCGTGAAGTTGAACGGCGTGATCGCGTAGACGAAGCCCTCGAGCGGGCGGTGGTCGCTGCGGTTCCACACGCCGGCGGAGTTCGCGACCGGCTGCTCGGCCAGGATCTGGCGGGCGAAGTGGACGTTGAAGCGCCAGAAGTCGACGAGCTCGCACGGGGTGTCGATCTCCGCCTGCTGGGCGGTCTTCGACTGGCCCAGCATGGTGGAGGCGGCGAGCTTCTCGCGCCACGGGCCGGACAGCAGCTCCGCAGCGCGCAGGATGATCGCGGCGCGGTCGTCGAAGGACATCGCGCGCCAGGCCGGGGCGGCGGCCAGGGCGGCGTCGATGGCCTCCTGCGCGTCGGCCTCGGTGGCGTTGGCGTAGGTGCCGAGCACCGACTTGTGGTCGTGGGGCTGAACCACGTCGAAGCGCTCGCCGGCGCCCATCCGCTTGACGCCGTTGATCGTCATCGGAAGTTCGATCGGGTTCTCGGACAGCTGCTTGAGCTGCGCTTCGAGCCGCGTGCGCTCCGGGGTGCCGGGGGCGTACGAGTGGACCGGCTCGTTGACCGGAGCGGGGACCTGGGTCACAGCATCCATGGGGCTGGTAACTCCTTGACCTAGTTCTTGGCTAGTTCTTGGTGATCATCGAGCGGACGAAGAAGAGCAGGTTGGCGGGCTTCTCAGCGAGGCGACGCATGAAGTAGCCGTACCAGTCCGTCCCGTAGGCGGTGTAGACGCGCATGCGGTGTCCCTCGGCGGCGAGCCGCAGGTGCTCCTCGCTGCGGATGCCGTACAGCATCTGGAACTCGTACTCGTCCAGCTTGCGCCCGGCCTTGCGGGCGAGCTCCTGGCCGATGGCGATCAGACGCGGGTCGTGCGACCCGATCATCGGGTAGCCCTCGCCGTCCATCAGGATCTTCAGGATGCGGACGTACGCCTTGTCGATCTCCGCCTTGTCCAGGTACGCGACCTCGGCGGGCTCCTTGTAGGCGCCCTTCACGATGCGGACGCGGCTGCCGGCGGCGGCCAGCCGGCGGGCGTCGGCCTCCGTGCGGAAGAGGTACGCCTGGATCACGCAGCCGGTCTGCGGGAAGTCCTTCCGCAGCTCCTCGTGGATGGCGAACATCGAGTCGAGGGTGGTGTGGTCCTCGGCGTCGAGCGTCACGGTGGTGCCGATGGCGGCGGCGGCCTCGACGACCGGGCGGACGTTGGCGAGGGCGAGCTCGTGGCCGCCCTCCAGCGCCTGGCCGAACATCGACAGCTTGACGGACATCTCGGCCTTCTCGCCGAGGCCGAGCTCCGCGAGGCGCTCGATGAGCTGGAGGTAGGCGTCCCGGGCGGCGTGGGACTGCGCCACCTCGGTGATGTCCTCGCCCACCACGTCGAGGGTGACCTCGAGGCCGGCCTGCGTGAGCTCCTCGACGATCGGGATCACCTGGTCGACGGTCTCGCCGGGGATGAACCGGTTCACCACGGGCTTGGTCACCGGGGCGGCGGAGACGATACGACGCATCTTGTCGCTGCGCGAAGCGGCGAGGATCACGGGACCCAGCACGGGGGCACCTCCAGCGGGTGGCAGAAGAAAAGCGCAAGTAAAACCACCGTGAAACCTAAGGATCGCTTTGATCCTCTGCCATCGACAGCTGTCACGCATCCGTGTCCCGGATCTCATACATCTGTCTGAAGGGTCCGTTGCGGGGTGGGAGAATGGCCGCGTGAAGGGCGATTACCAGGACCTGGTGGACGAGATCTCCGCGCTGCTCGGCGCCCCGGCGACCCTGGAGAACCGGGACTTCCGGCTGATCGCCTTCGGCGCCCACGACAGCGACGACGATCTCGCCATGGACCCGGTCCGGACCCGCTCGATCCTCACGCGGCAGTCGACGGCGGACGTCCGGTCCTGGTTCGAGGGCTTCGGCATCGCCCGCGCCACGGGGCCCGTCCGGATCCCGGCGACGCCCGACGCGGGGGTCCTCCGCGGCCGGATCTGCCTGCCGGTGCGGTACCGGGGCATCGTCCAGGGCTACGTATGGCTCCTGGACCAGGAGCCCGGCACGCCCGGGCCCGAACCGGCGGCCCTGGACGCGGCCATGGAGGTGGCCGAGCGGATCGGGGTGCTGCTCGCCGAGGAGGCGAAGGCGGGGGCCGACCTGTCGCGGGAGTTCCTGGCGGTGCTCACGGCCGGACGGGGCTGGCAGCAGGACATGGCGGTGGCGGCGCTGCGGGTCGCCCTCGGCCCGGGCGGGGACGGCCCGCACGCGGCGGTCTGCGTCACACCCTGGCCCGGGGAGGCTCCGGCGTCGGTACCCGGCGCGGCGGCGGTGTGCGTCGTACCGCGGCGGGCCGCGGGCGAGCCCGGCGGCGGTACCCGGCCCGGGTCCGGGCCCGGGGACGGCCCGGCCCTGGCGGTCCTGCTCCGGCTGCGCTCGACGGACGCGCTGACCCCGGCCCTGGCGGCGGTGACCAGGCTGCTCCCGCGCGCGGCGGACCCGGCCTCGGCGGGCGGCGCGGACACCGCCCCGCGCGTGACGGCGGGCGTCGCCGATCCCGTACGGGGCCTCGCGGACCTGCCCGCCGCCTGGGAACAGGCCGTCGCCGCCGCGCGGGCGGCGGTGGCCCAGCCCCGGCTCGGCCCGGTCGCCCAGTGGTCGGCGATCGGCCCGTACCGGCTGCTGGCGACCCTCGCCTCCGACCCGGTGGACGATCCCGCGGCCCGCACCCTGCTCACTCCGGCCCATCGCGAACTCGCCCGTACCGCCGAGGTGTTCCTGGACTGCGCCGGACAGGCGGGCCGCGCGGCGGCGGCCCTCGGCATCCACCGCCAGACGCTCTACTACCGCCTCGGCCGGGTGGAGCAGCTGACCGGCCTCGACCTGGACGAGGGCGAGGACCGCCTGCTGCTCCACATGGCCCTCAAGGCCTCCCGGCTGACCTAGGGACTGTCCGGGGGCGGCAACGGGGTTCGGTCGGAGGTCAGTTGTCCCCGGTCTGTTCCAGCGCCCCGCCCGTCGTGGCGTCGACGACGATCCGGCCCCCCACCGGCCGGCTCAGCGCGACCTGGACGGTCTGCACGCGCAGCATCGCGTCACAGGCCACCACCCCCGGCCCTGGCGCGCCGGACAGGATCCGCCCGGCCAGTACCACCGTGCCGGCGCTCTCCAGCACGTCCACGGCCACTCCGGCGTCACAACTTCCGTGGCTCGCGGACACTCTGAGGGTCGTCGCCTCCGGGGCCGACCGGTGGCCGAACAGCCGGGCCGTGGTGCCGTCGGGATCGTCCACGGGCACGATCGGGGGTGTCACGGCCTCCTGCGGTGCCACGGCGATGCGGGCGAGCGGGGTGTCGTACCCCTCCACCGTGAACAGCCACGCGGGCACCCGGGCCGGGCCGCGGCTGGTGCGCACGGTCGTCCCGCCGAAGCGGACGGCCGTGACCGCCAGTGCCTGGTCGCGGTCAGGGGCCCGGTCGGGGACCCGGTCGATCTCGCCGTACGCCTGCGCAGCGGTCCGCAGCGGCAGGGTGAGCGTGCTGCCGTCGGGCCATTGGACCGCGGTGGCCGGCGGGAGCGCGTCGGGCAGCCCGGTGCGCAGGACGAAGTTCCCCGCCGCGTGGGCGGCCTTGTCCTCGCCGGAGCGGAAACCGCCCGGCGGTTGCCAGTCCTGGGGGTCCAGGGGGTGGAAGCCCTCGCGCCACCGCCTGACGACCGCCGAGTCCGCCCAGGCCGCGGCCACCTGCTCCATGCGCGTACGGGTGTCCGGCGGGGCACCGTGGACGATGCCCCGGCCCGGCTGCGGCCCGGGCGCACCGCATCCGGCGGTCAGGGCCGCCACCGCCAGGCCGCACAGCACGGCGCCCACTCGCGCTCGCGCTCGTGCTCGTGCCCGCACTCCCGCTGCCGCTCGCACCACGGTGACTCCCCCTCGTCCAGGGCCGATTCGGGGCTGGGACGGGGAGCGGCCGGCGGTGGTTCCGGCTCCGGTTATCCGTGGGACCGGGTCATCGCCTCGGCGGCCCGGCGCATCCCCTCGGTGAACTCCTCGGCGGTGGCCGCCGACTCCGGATCGAAGAGCCACTGGATCATCAGGCCGTTGAGCAGCGCCTGGTAGAAGCTGCCCAGGGTGCGGACGTCCCGTTCGTCGAGCCGGTCCTCCGGGGTGCCGGTGAGCATCGAGATCAACCCGCGGCGCCCCTCGGCCTGCGAGGCCGCGAGCATCGACCGCAGCTCCGGCCGCTCGTCACGGCCGAGCGCCACCTCCAGGCTGGCCGCCCACACCGGACCCGACTTCTCGTGCTGCGCCAGCACGCCCTCCCACAGCGCGCGGAAGCGCTCCAGCGAGCCGCCCTCGCCCTCGAGGCCGTCCTGGAAGCCCGCGCCCCACTCCTCGATCAGACCGATGAAGGCCTGGGCGAGCAGGGCGTCCTTCGAGCCGTAGTGGTACCCGATGGAGGCCAGGTTGGCCCCCGAGGCGCTGACGATGTCGCGCGCGGTGGTGCGCACGAACCCCTTCTCGACCAGGCACTTCTTGGCGCCTTCGAGCAGATCTTCGCGATGTCCCATGACCGAACGGTAGCAAGACAACCGTCCCAGACAACAGTTTCATACATCCGTCATAGACAAGCGTTTAATACGTCTGTACATTTCTGCTCATGACAACTCCCGCCGCCACAGCGCGACGTGCCGGCCGCCGCGAATGGACAGCCTTCTGCGTCCTCCTGCTGCCGCTGCTCCTGGTCTCGATGGACGTCTCCGTCCTCTACTTCGCCGTCCCGGCCATCACCGAACAGCTGGACCCGAGCTCCACCCAGCAGCTCTGGATCTTCGACAGCTACGCCTTCGCCCTCTCCGGCCTGCTCATCACGATGGGCTCGCTCGGCGACCGGATCGGGCGCCGCAAGCTGCTCCTGATCGGCGCGAGCGCCTTCGGCCTCGCCTCGATCGGCGCCGGCTTCGCCACCAGCGCCGAGTTGCTGATCGCGGCCCGTGTCCTGCTCGGCATCGGCGGCGCGACCCTGATGCCGTCCACGCTGGCCCTCGTACGGAACCTCTTCCAGGACGACCGCCAGCGCGGGCAGGCCATCGCCATCTGGTCCGGGGCCATGACCGGCGGCATCGCCCTCGGCTCGGTGCTCAGCGGAGTGATGCTGAACCACTGGTACTGGGGCTCCGTCTTCCTCATCAACGTGCCCGCGATGCTCCTCCTGCTGATCCTGGTCCCGGTCCTGGTACCGGAGTTCAAGGACCCCGCCCCCGGCCGCTTCGACCTGCTGGGCGTGCCGTTGTCCATGGCGGCCGTGCTGCCGGTCGTCTACGGGCTCAAGGAGATCGCCGCCGAGGGCTTCGAGCCCGCGTACGTGGGCTGCATCGCCGTAGGCCTGGCCTTCGGACACCTCTTCGTCCGCCGCCAGCGCACCCGTGACGACGCCATGGTGAGCCGGGAACTGTTCCGGGGCCGCGGTTTCGGGGCGGGCATCGGCCTGAACACCGTCGCCGCGTTCGCCATGATGGGCTCGGCCTACTTCATCACCCAGTACCTCCAGTCGGTGCTCGGCATGGGCACCCTGGAAGCCGCCCTGTGGAGCCTCGCGCCCTCGGTGGTGATCGGCGCCGCCGCGCCGGTCGGCGCGGCCCTGGCGCTGAAGACGGACCGAGCCCATGTCATCGCCGGCGGGTTCGTCCTCGCCGCAGCCGGGTTCGCCCTGCTCGGGCTGGTCGGGACGGACTCCCTGTGGCTGCTCCTGGTCGGTGCCGGACTGCTGGCCTCGGGCATCGTCACCGTGATGTCCCTGGTGTCCGACCTGGCCCTGTCCTCGGCCCCCGCCGAGAAGGCCGGGACCGCCGCCTCGCTGCTGGAGACCGGCCAGGAGTTCGGCGGGGCGCTCGGGATGGCCCTGCTGGGGAGCCTGGGCACCACCGTGTACCGCAGCGACCTTACGGATTCCGAGCCCGCGGTACGGGAGACCCTGGGCGGGGCCGTCGCCACCGCCCACCAGGTGGGCGGCGCCGCGGGCGAGCAGGTACTGGCCCTGGCCCGGGAGGCCTTCGTCCACGGCATGCAGTACGCGGCCTGGGGCGGTACGGCGCTGCTGCTCGGGGCGGCCGTGCTCGCCGCGACTCTGATGCGCGGGATCGAAGCTCCCGCCCCGCCCGCGGCGGAGCCGGCCGCGGGCGACGGAGCCCGCGTCCACGAGGCGACGTACAACTGAACAGTCCTGTGCGGCGCGGGGCCGCGGGAATGCGGAAGGGCCCGGGGGCGTCCCCCGGGCCCTTCCTTCACGTCACTGCCCCGAAGGACTCAGGCGAGGCTGACCGTGCGCGCCGAGACGGCGCCGATCTCGGAGGCGATGTCCGCGAGGACGTTCGCCGGTACCGCGGCGTCGACGGTGAGGACGGCGAGCGCCTCGCCGTGCGCCTCGGCACGGGCGACCTGCATGCCCGCGATGTTCAGACCGCCCTCGCCGAGCACGCGGCCGACGGTGCCGACCACGCCGGGGCGGTCGGTGTAGCGCAGGACGACCATGTGGTCGGCGAGCGACAGGTCCACGTCGTACTCGCCGACGCCAACGATCTTCTGAAGGTGCTTCGGGCCCGCGAGCGTGCCGGAGACCGAGACTTCCTGACCGTCCGACAGGGTGCCGCGCACGGTCACCACGTTGCGGTGGTCCGGGGACTCCGAGCTGGTGGTCAGGCGGACTTCGACGCCACGCTCCTGCGCGAACAGCGGGGCGTTGACGTAGGAGACGGTCTCGTCGACGACGTCCTCGAAGACACCCTTGAGGGCGGAGAGTTCCAGCACCTTGACGTCGTGCTGGGTGATCTCGCCGCAGACCTCGACGTCGAGGCGGACCGCGACCTCGCCCGCGAGGGCGGTGAAGATGCGGCCGAGCTTCTCGGCGAGCGGCAGGCCCGGACGTACGTCCTCGGCGATGACGCCGCCCTGGACGTTGACCGCGTCGGGCACGAGCTCACCGGCGAGCGCGAGTCGCACCGACTTGGCGACCGAGACACCGGCCTTCTCCTGGGCCTCGTCCGTGGACGCGCCGAGGTGCGGGGTGCAGACGACCTGGTCGAGCTCGAAGAGCGGGGAGTCCGTGCAGGGCTCCTTCGCGTACACGTCGAGACCGGCGCCGGCGACGCGGCCCTCCTTGATGGCCGTGTACAGCGCAGCCTCGTCCACGATCCCGCCGCGGGCGGCGTTGACGATGCGGACGGACGGCTTCACCTTGTGCAGGGCCTCGTCCCCGATGAGACCGAGGGTCTCGGGGGTCTTGGGCAGGTGCACGGTGATGAAGTCGGCGACCTCCAGCAGCTCGTCCAGCGCCAGCATCTTGACGCCCATCTGGGCGGCGCGCGCGGGCTGTACGTAGGGGTCGTACGCGACGATCTTCATGCCGAAGGCCGACATCCGCTGCGCGACGAGGACGCCGATGCGGCCGAGGCCGACGACACCGAGGGTCTTCTCGCTGAGCTCGACACCCGTGTACTTGTTCCGCTTCCACTCACCGTTCTTCAGGGCGGTGTTGGCCTGCGGGATGTTGCGGGCAGTGGCGACGAGCAGGCCGCAGGCGAGCTCGGCCGCGGTCACGATGTTCGAGGTCGGGGCGTTGACGACCATCACGCCGGCCTTGGTGGCGGCGGAGACGTCCACGTTGTCCAGGCCGACACCGGCGCGCGCGACGACCCGCAGCTTCTTGGCCGCGGCGATGGCCTCGGCGTCGACCTTGGTGGCGGAGCGAACGAGGATCGCGTCGGCATCGACGATCGCGGGCAGCAGCTCGGCGCGGTCGGCGCCGTTGCAGTGCCGGATCTCGAAGTCCGGTCCGAGCGCCTCCACGGTGGCGGGCGACAGCTCTTCGGCGATGAGTACGACAGGTTTCGAGCTCACGTGGGTCCTCACAAGTCCAGTGCGGACGGCCGTCCCGACGGCCGCAGGCGGTGGAGGGGGTAGCCGCGTGGAAGACGCACGACACTGTGGGCCTGACGCGTATGTGTTGAGCAGTGTAGTGGCGCCGACGGGCCGGCTTTCCGCCTGTACGGAAGGATCACCCGTCCGTGGTTGGCCGAGGTGGACAACCCGGGCCCGTGAGGGCCGGATTCCCGGGCCCCGGTACCCCGTCCGTCCGGACGGCCGCGGCCCTCCGGTGATGCGCGGTGGGGCCGGGACCTCACGTGTCCCGGCCCCACTGTCACCCGATCAGCTCTCGTCGCTGTCGACCCAGCTCATCAGCTTGCGCAGCTTCTTGCCGGTGGTCTCCAGCAGGTGCGCCTCGTCGGCCTTCTTGTACTCGTTGTACTTCGGCAGACCGGCCTTGTACTCGGCCATCCAGGTGTTGGCGAACTCGCCGCTCTGGATCTCCGCGAGGACCTTCTTCATCTCGGCCTTGGTGGCGTCGGTGATGACGCGGGGGCCGGTGATGTAGTCGCCCCACTCGGCGGTCTCGGAGACGGACCAGCGCATCTTCTCCAGGCCGCCCTCGTACATGAGGTCCACGATGAGCTTCAGCTCGTGCAGGCACTCGAAGTACGCGATCTCCGGCTGGTAGCCGGCCTCGGTCAGGGTCTCGAAACCGGCCTTGACCAGCGCGGAGGCGCCACCGCAGAGGACGGCCTGCTCACCGAACAGGTCGGTCTCGGTCTCCTCGGTGAAGGTGGTCTTGATGACGCCGGCGCGGGTGCCGCCGATGCCGGCCGCGTACGAGAGCGCGAGCGCGAAGGCGGAACCGGTGAAGTCCTGCTCGACGGCGGCGATGCAGGGCACGCCGCGGCCTTCCTCGTACTGACGGCGGACCAGGTGGCCCGGGCCCTTCGGGGCGACCAGGGCGACGTCCACGTTGGCCGGGGGCTTGATGAAGCCGTAGCGGACGTTGAAGCCGTGGCCGAAGAAGAGCGCGTCGCCCTCCTCGAGGTGCTCCTTGATGGACTCCTCGTAGATCTCGGCCTGCAGCGGGTCCGGCGTGAGGATCATGATGACGTTCGCCCAGGCGGCGGCTTCGGCCACGGGGACGACCTTCAGACCCTGCTCCTCGGCCTTGGCCTTGGACTTCGAGCCCTCCTTCAGACCGACGACGACGTCGACGCCGGAGTCACGGAGCGACAGCGCGTGGGCGTGGCCCTGGCTGCCGTAACCGATGACCGCGACCTTGCGGCCCTGGATGATGGACAGGTCGGCGTCGTTCTCGTAGAACAGCTCGGCCACTGGGATATCTCCTTGGTGCGCTGGTGTTGCTCCCACCGTACGGCGGGGAACGGAATCTGAGTTTCTCGGTCTCGCTATGCGAGCAGAGCGTGTCTGACCCGGCCGACGTGTCCGCCGGGCCGGGCCGGCGGGTCAGGCGCTGCGGTCGAGCGCGCGCAGACTGCGGTCCGTGATGGACCGGCCGCCACGCCCTATGGCGATCGTTCCGGACTGGACGAGCTCCTTGATGCCGAAGGGCTCCAGCATCTTGAGCATCGCGCCGAGCTTGTCGGAGCCGCCGGTGGCCTCGATGGTGACGGCCTCCGGGGAGACGTCGACCGTCTTGGCGCGGAACAGCTGGACGATCTCGACGATCTGCGAGCGGGTCTCGTTGTCGGCGCGGACCTTCACCAGGACGAGCTCGCGCTCGATGGCGTTGTGGGACTCCAGCTCGACGATCTTGAGCACGTTGACCAGCTTGTTGAGCTGCTTGGTCACCTGCTCCAGCGGGAGGTCCTCGACGTTGACGACGATGGTGATGCGGGAGATGTCGGGGTGCTCCGTGACGCCGACCGCGAGGGAGTCGATGTTGAACCCGCGGCGGGAGAACAGCGCGGCGATCCTGGCGAGGATGCCGGGCGTGTTCTCGACCAGGACGGAGAGCGTGTGCTTGGACATGTGAGGCGTTCTCTCTCTCGGCTCTCTCGGCTCAGTCGTCTTCGTTGTCGCCGAAGTCGGGACGGACGCCCCGGGCTGCCATGACCTCGTCGTTGGAGGTGCCGGCGGCGACCATCGGCCAGACCATGGCGTCCTCGTGGACGATGAAGTCGATCACGACGGTGCGGTCGTTGATCGCGTTGGCCTCGGCGATGACCTTGTCCAGGTCGGCCGGGTCCTCGCAGCGCAGCGCCACGCAGCCCATGGCCTCCGACAGCTTGACGAAGTCCGGGACGCGCGTGCCCTTGCGGGGCGCGATGGACTCGCCGAGCTGGGAGCCGACCGTGTCGTGACCGGTCTCGTCGGCGTGCAGAACGGTGTTGGAGTACCGCTGGTTGTAGAACAGGGTCTGCCACTGGCGGACCATGCCCAGCGCGCCGTTGTTGATGATCGCGACCTTGATCGGGATGTTGTTCAGGGCGCAGGTGACCAGTTCCTGATTGGTCATCTGGAAGCAGCCGTCGCCGTCGATCGCCCAGACCGTGCGCTCGGGCATACCGACCTTGGCGCCCATCGCGGCGGGGACCGCGTAGCCCATGGTTCCGGCGCCGCCGGAGTTCAGCCAGGTGCGCGGCTCCTCGTACTTGACGAAGTGCGAGGCCCACATCTGGTGCTGGCCGACGCCCGCCGCGAAGATCGTGCTCTTCGGGGCGAGCGCGCCGATCCGCTCGATGACCTGCTGGGGCGAGAGGCTGCCGTCGGCGGGCAGGTCGTAGCCCAGCGGGTAGGTGTCGCGCCAGCGGCTGAGGTCGCTCCACCAGGCGGTGTAGTCGCCTGCGTTGCCCTCGGTGTGCTCGGCCTGGACGGCCTGGATCAGGTCGGCGATGACCTCGCGGGCGTCACCGACGATCGGGACGTCGACCGCGCGGTTCTTGCCGATCTCGGCCGGGTCGATGTCCGCGTGGATGATCTTGGCGAGGGGGGCGAAGCTGTCCAGCTTGCCGGTGACGCGGTCGTCGAAGCGGGTGCCGAGGGCGATCAGCAGGTCCGACTTCTGCAGCGCGGTGACGCCGGTGACGCTGCCGTGCATGCCCGGCATGCCGACGTGCAGCGGGTGGCTGTCGGGGAAGGAGCCCAGCGCCATCAGGGTGGTGCAGACGGGGACGCCGGTCAGCTCGGCGAGGACCTTCAGCTCGGCGGTCGCGCCGGACTTCATCACGCCGCCGCCGACGTACAGGACCGGGCGCTTGGCCTGGCAGATGAGCTTGGCAGCCTCGCGGATCTGCTTGGCGTGCGGCTTGGTGACCGGCCGGTAACCGGGGAGGTCCTGGGCGGGCGGCCACGAGAAGGTGGTCTTCGCCTGCAGGGCGTCCTTGGCGATGTCGACCAGGACCGGGCCGGGACGGCCGGTGGCCGCGATGTGGAAGGCCTCCGCGATCGTCCGCGGGATGTCCTCGGCCTTGGTGACCAGGAAGTTGTGCTTGGTGATCGGCATCGTGATGCCGACGATGTCCGCCTCCTGGAAGGCGTCGGTGCCGATCGCCTTGGAGGAGACCTGCCCGGTGATCGCGACGAGCGGGACCGAGTCCATGTGCGCGTCGGCGATCGGGGTGACGAGGTTGGTGGCGCCCGGGCCGGAGGTGGCCATACAGACGCCGACCTTGCCGGTGGCCTGCGCGTAGCCGGTGGCGGCGTGACCGGCCCCCTGCTCGTGGCGGACCAGGATGTGACGGACCTTCTTCGAGTCCATCATCGGGTCGTACGCGGGAAGGATGGCGCCGCCCGGAATTCCGAAAACGGTGTCGCACCCCACCTCTTCGAGAGAGCGGATGAGGGACTGCGCACCCGTGACGTGCTCAACTGCGGCGGACTGCTGTCCGCCGGAACGGGGCCGCGGCTGCGGATGGTGGGCCCCGGTGGCCTGCTCGGTCATCGGCATTCTCTTCTCGAAGCTGAGGGTTTTACGCGGATTCGACTCTGTGCCAGTGCAACAAAAAACCCCTCGTGCCAGAAGGCAAGCGAGGGGAGCGCGTCGGGTGTGTTGAGCGGGGACATGCAGGTCCCAGCTTCAGCCGACGCGCTTTCCAAGTACGAGAATTCGGGTGCGCATGGCATTGACCCTCCCTCTGGCGGGAGGGTGATGTCAAGTAGGTGGGACGGGCGTCTCATTATGTGAGCCTCTGCGGATGGCCATCGAGCCCCCGGGGGAACCTCCGGCCAGTGCTGGCTGGGCTGCTCCGCCCGGTACTGGGAACGTACCGCGCACCAGCGCACGCCGCAGCCTGTACTCGTCGAGCGGGCCGGAAAAAGCCATTCCCTGGCCGTGCGTGCACCCCATCGCGCGCAGCGCCAGGACCTGCTCGGGCAGGTCCACGCCGTCGGCCACGGAGCGCATGCCCAGGTCGTTTGCGATCCGCAAGAGACCGGCGGTGATCTTGTGCAGCCGGGCGGACTCGACCACGCCCTCCACCAGCCCGCGGTCCAGCTTGAGCATGTCCACGGGGAGGCGACGCAGGGCACTGATGGCCGCGTAGCCGCTTCCGAAGCCGTCCAGGGAGATACCCACCCCGAGCCGGTGCAGAGCTGTCAGGCGGCGCTCCAGGTCGTCGAAGGGCACTCTGGGGTCGGATACGGCGAGCTCCAGCACCAGGGCGCCGGAGGGCAGGCCGTGCCGGGTCAGCAGCGCCTCCACGGAGCCGAGCGGCATGGACCGGTCCAGCAGCCGCTGCGCGGTCATCCGCACGGCCACCGGTACGCCGTGGCCGGCCCGGTGCCGGTCGGCGGCCTGCTCCACGGCCTCCTCCAGCAGCCAGCGCCCGAGCTCGGCGGTGCGCGAGGCGTCCTGGCCGGCGGAGCCGGGGCCGCCGGCACTGCCCTCGCTGTACTCGGCGACCCGCAGGAACTCCGCCGGGGTGAAGAGGATCCCCTGGGCGGAGCGCCAGCGGGCCTGCGCGGCGACGGCCGACACCTCGCCGGTGGCCAGCGAGACCACGGGCTGGTGCAGCAGGGCGAACTCGCCCTCGTGCAGCGCGGTCCGCAGTTTGCCCGCCAGCTCGGCCTTGCGCACCACCTCGGCCTGCATCTGGGGGGCGTACATCTCGACGCGGTCCTTGCCGCCCGCCTTGGCCCGGTACATGGCGAGATCCGCGTTGCGCATCAGGTCCGAAGGGGTGATGCCGGGGTCGGCGAAGGCCGCTCCGATGCTCGCGGCGACGCGCACCTCGCTGCCGCCGATCCGGTACGGCTGGGAGAGGGTGGTGCGCAGCCGGTCGGCGATCTCCCGCACCTGGTACTCGCGGGCACTGGCATCGCGGTTTCCGTCGCCGAGGATCAGCGCGGCGAACTCGTCACCGCCGAGGCGGGCCGCGGTGTCCCCGGCCCGGACCGAGTCCTGGAGCCTGCGCGCGGCCTCGACAAGCAGCTCGTCACCGGCCTGGTGGCCGATGGTGTCGTTGACCGCCTTGAAGCCGTCGAGGTCGATGAAGAGCACGGCGGTGCTGCGGTCGCCCGCGCGCCGGCCGGTCAGGGCCTGCCGGACGCGCCGGGTGAACAGGGCCCGGTTGGGCAGGTCGGTCAGCGGGTCGTGTTCGGCACTGTGCTGGAGCTGGGCCTGGAGCCGGACCCGCTCGGTGACGTCCCGGCTGTTGAGGATGAGTCCGCCCTGGTGGCGGTTGACCGTGGACTCCACGTTCAGCCACTCGCCGTCGCCGGACTTGAAGCGGCACTCGATGCGGGTGGTGGGCTCCTCGGCCGGCGGTGCGGCGAGGAAGCGGCGCACCTCGTGGACCACCCGGCCGAGGTCGTCGGGGTGGATCAGGGTGGCGAGTTCGGAGCCGACCAGCTCCTCCGCCTCGCGGCCGTAGACCCCGGCGGCGGCGGGGCTGACGTAGCGCAGGGTCCCGGTGGGGGCGGCGATCATGATGACGTCGCTGGAACCCTGGACCAGGGAGCGGAAGTGGTTCTCCTTCTGGGCCAGTTCCTGGGTCAGCGCGATGTTGTCGAGGAGCATGATGCCCTGCCGGATGACGAGCGCGAGTACGACCGTGCAGCCGGTGAAGACGACCATCCGGTCCACCTTCCGGCCGTCCACGACGTTGTACAGGATGCCGAGGGTGCACACGGCCGCCGCGAGGTACGGGGTGAGGGCGGGCAGCGAGCCGGTGATCGGGCGGCTGTGGGACCGGTCCGGGCGCGGGCGCCCGGCCGGCTCCGGGGGCGGGTGGATGCGCCGGGCGCCCCAGGGCGCGTACGCGAGCAGCAGCGAGCCGGCGAACCAGCCGGCGTCGAGCAGTTGTCCGGACTGGTACTCGGCGCTGAGCAGGGGCGAGGTGAACAGGGCGTCGCTGAGCACGGTCAGGGCCAGCGCCGCGATGGCGGTGTTGACGGCGGAGCGGTTGGTCTCGCTGCGCCGGAAGTGCAGGACCAGGACCATCGATACGAGCGCGATGTCCAGGAGCGGGTAGGCGAGGGAGAGCGCGGCGCGCGGGACGCTGCCGGGGGCGCCGGACTGTGCGGTCCGCGCGGCGTGGGCGAGGGCGAGGCTCCAGGAGAGGGTGAGCAGGGAGCCGCCGATGAGCCAGGAGTCGAGTCCCAGGCACACCCAGCCGGCGCGGGTGACCGGACGTTTGGCGAGGACGAGCAGGCCCACGATGGCGGGCGGGGCGAAGCAGAGGAAGGCGAAGTCGGCGAGCGAGGGTTTGGGCACCTCCTCGCCGAGGACCACCTCGTACCAGCCCCAGACGGCGTTGCCGCAGGCGCCCATGAGGGAGGAGAAGGCGAAGAGCAGCCAGGCGGGGCGTTCACGGCTGTCGATCGCCCTGGCGTACGAGTAGCAGGAGACGGCGGCGAGCAGTCCGGCCGCGCTGAGCCCGAAGTCGCCCATGATCTCGGCGACTTCCTCCGAACCCCAGTTGAGGGCGGCGCCGACGGCATACCCGCCGCTGACCACCGCGAGGAGCAGCTGCATCGCCAGGCCCTTGCCTCCGCCCGAGACGGACGGACGGTTCAAGAGAGCCGCCCCCGGGGTACTCACCGGTCCCCCTCGCCGGCTGGTTCCGGTGCAGCCCAGTCCCGGCAGCGTCGCCTTCGGCGGCTGTGCCGCATCGGATCCTTCGTCCATTGGCCGTACATCGCCCGTCGCCCCCCAAAGTGTCCGACACTCCCCAGCGCCAGACGTTCGTGGCGCAGCCCCTTCTTCCGGACGATACACCACTTTCGTCACTCAGGGACATAGTCCCTCTACTCTCCGTTACCGAGCGGGGAGTTGCACACACCCTAAGCATTCGGGTGACAGCGGAGCGTGCACAGCACACCTCACTCGGTGATCAACACCGTGTGCTCCACGGGCTCTCCGGCTGCGAACCGCGTGAGCTGGCGGGCCAGCAGGCGTTTGGCCCTCGGCTCGAACGCCGAGCTGCTGCCGCCGACATGGGGCGTGATCAGGACATTCGGAGCATGCCAGAGAGGGTGGCCCGCGGGCAGCGGTTCCGGGTCGGTGACGTCGAGTGCCGCCCGCAGCCGGCCCGACTCCACCTCCGCCAGAAGGGACTTGGTGTCGACGACGGGGCCGCGCGAGACGTTCACCAGCAGGGCGCCGTCCTTCATCCGGCCGAGGAAGTCGGCGCCGGCCAGGCCCCGGGTGGCGTCCGTCAGCGGTGTCACGAGGATCACCACGTCGGCCTGCGGCAGGAGCCCGGGCAGGTCGGCGAGGGCGTGCACGGGGCCGCGGGCGGTGGTCCGCGCCGTCCGCGCCACGCGTGCGACCGGCCCGCATTCGAAGGCCACGAGCCGGTCCTCGATTGCGGAGCCGATGGATCCGTAGCCGATGATCAGAACCGACTTGTCGGCAAGGGCGTCGTAGAACCCGGAGCGCCATTCCTCGCGGTCCTGGCCACGGACCATGCCGGGAATGCCGCGCAGGGAGGCGAGGGTCAGCGCGAGGGCGAGCTCGGCGGTGCTGGCCGTGTGGACCCCGACGGCGTTGCACAGCCGTACGCCGGGTCGCAGGTCGCCGAGGCCGCCCAGTACGTGGTCGATTCCGGCGGTCAGGGTCTGGACGACCCGGACCGCGGGCATCGCCGCCAGCGGGCGCACGGTCACCTCGGGGGACTTCATGTAGGGCGTCACGTAGAAGACGCAGTCTGCCGGATCGGCCGGGAAGGCGTCCTCGCCGTCCCAGAGGCGGTACCGGAAGGAGTCGGGAAGGCCCTCGATCTCCTCGGCGGGGAACGGGAGCCAGACATCCGGGGTCATTGCAGTCATGATCACGAGGCTATGCCAAGGCATCCGGATCAAGCCGTTAGTTTGATGGCCGGAGCCGGAGGGGGACGCAGGGGTGGAGCGCAGGTCGATCGGGGCGGGGGCACTGAGCGTGGGCGCCATCGGCCTCGGCTGTATGCCGATGAGCTGGGCGTACGCACCCTCGCGGCGGCGGGGGCAGGAGTCCGTGGCCGCCGTGCACACGGCACTGGACCTGGGGTCGAACCTGCTGGACACGGCCGACGTGTACGGGCCGTACACCAATGAGCTGCTGCTCGGGCGGGTGCTGCGGGAACGGCGGTCCGAGGCGTTCGTCTCGGCCAAGGTGGGCCTGCGGGCGGGCGACCAGCACGTGGTCGCGGACGGCCGGCCCGGCTACCTGCGGCGGGCCTGCGACGCATCGCTGCGGCGGCTGCGGACCGAGGTCATAGACCTCTACCAGCTGCACCGGGTGGACCCGGACGTCCCCGTGGAGGAGACCTGGGGGGCCATGGCGGAGCTGGTGGGCGCGGGCAAGGTGCGGGCGCTCGGCTTCTGCGCACTGGGCGCCGGGGCCGGGCCGGGGGCGGGGCGGAGCGGGGACCGGGGGTACCGGACGACCCTGCGGCACCTGGAGCGGCTGCAGCAGGTGTTCCCGGTGAGCGCGGTGCAGGCGGAGCTGTCGGTGTGGTCGCCGGAGGCGGCGTGGCAGCTGCTGCCGTGGTGCGCGGCGCGCGGGGTGGGGTTCCTGGCGGCGATGCCGCTGGGCAGCGGGTTCCTCACGGGGACCCTCACGCCGGGTGAGGGCTTCGAGCCGCAGGACGTGCGGGCCCGGCACCCGCGGTTCACGGCGGAGGCGATGGCCTCGAACCAGGTGCTGCTGGCGGGGCTGCGGCGGGTGGCGCGGCGGCACGGTCCGGAGGTCACGGTCGCGCAGGTGGCGCTGGCGTGGGTGCTGGCGCAAGGGCCCCAGGTGGTGCCGGTGCCGGGGGCCGACCGGGCGTCCTGGGCGGCGGAGAACGCGCGGGCGGCGGAGGTCAGGCTCTCTGCCGGGGACCTGGCAGAGATCGCGGCCCTCCCGGTCGAGGTGGGAGCCTGGGACTGACCCGGGCCGGGGCCGGATCGGGGCCGGATCGGGGCCGGATCGGGGCCGGATCGGGGCCCGGGTTCCGGCGCCGATGCGGGCGGCCGGGGCCGATCCACATCCACTCGATCGAGTGTACGAGTGGCGGAACTTCGCGAACTGCCGGAGCTGTTGAGACAGATGGAAGGCAGGATCGGAGGACCGGAAGGGAGCAGGGCGATGCGATACGGAAGTTCTCCCGGGCAGACGGGGTCCGAGGGCGCGGGCGGGCGGCGCCGGGGTGTGCTGGCGGCGCTCGCGCTGGTCGGCTGCGGCGCCCTGCTGGCGGCGGGCTGCTCGCCGGAGGGTGCCCCGGGTGCGGGGCCGGGCGGCTCACCACCGGGCACGGCCGCGGCCGGATCCAAGTCACCCGGCCCGTCGGGGAGACCGTCCGCCTCGCCCGAGGCCACGGGTCCGCCGGCGAAGGGGGCGGTGACGGTGACCGGCGAGGTCGCCAAGGGCCTGGAGTCGCCGTGGGGCGTGGCCCCGCTGCCCGACGGGGACCTGCTGGTCGCCTCGCGGGACAATGGGACGATCAGCAGGGTCGCCGCGGGCTCCGGCGCGGTGACGCAGATCGGCAAGGTGCCGGGGGTGGCTCCTGGCGGCGAGGGCGGGCTGATGGGCCTCGCGCTGTCGCCCGCGTTCGCTTCGGACCGGCTGGTGTATGTGTACTTCACGACCGAGTCCGACAACCGCATCGCCCGGCTGCGTTATGACGAGCAGAGGCCTGCCGGGCAGCAACTGGGCGCGCCGGACACGGTGTTCCGGGGCATTCCCAAGGGTCGCATCCACAACGGCGGCCGGATCGCCTTCGGCCCGGACAAGATGCTCTACGCGGGGACGGGCGAGACCGGTGACACGGGGCTCGCGCAGGACAAGAAGTCGCTGGGCGGCAAGATCCTGCGGATGACCCCGGACGGAGATCCGGTGCACGGCAACCCGGAGGCGGACTCCGTCGTCTACTCCTACGGGCACCGCAATGTGCAGGGCCTCGCCTGGGACAAGGACAAGCGTCTGTGGGCGGCCGAGTTCGGCCAGAACACCTGGGACGAGCTGAATCTGATCGAGCCCGGTGCCAACTACGGCTGGCCCGAGGCCGAGGGGAAGGCGGGCTTGCCCGGTTTCCGGGATCCGGTGGCGGTGTGGAAGCCCGACGAGGCCTCGCCGAGCGGGATCGCCTGGGCCGAGGGTTCGATTTGGATGGCCGGCTTGAGGGGCAAGCGGCTGTGGCGCATCCCGTTGGCCGGTAGTGCGCCGGTGGCGGAGCCCGAGGCCTTCCTGGAAGGTGAGTACGGACGGCTGCGGACGGTGGTGCCCCTCGGCGGGGACCGCATGCTGCTGGTCACGAGCGAGACGGACGGGCGCGGGTCGCCGGAAGCGGCCGACGATCGGATCCTCACCCTCACGGTGCGGTGACCGGCATGTCCCCGGACGGGGACGAAGGGCATGGTGGGCGCGGTGTTCAACCTGATCGAGGAGCTGTTCAACCCGGGACGCAAACACACCGACGAGGAGAAGAAGCGGCTGGAGCTGTCCCGGACCGACGTCAATGACAACGATCCGGGACGGGGTCCGATAGACCTCGACTCCGGCAAGGTCCTCATACGCCTGGACGATCAGCCTCCGGGCGGGGGCTGACCGGGGAGGGCTCGGCGAACAGGCGCAGCCGGTGGGCGAGGGCGGCCGCCTCGCCGCGGCCGGTGACACCGAGCTTGGCCAGGATGTTCGAGACGTGCACGCTCGCCGTCTTCGGGGAGATGAAGAGCTCCTCGGCGATCTTCCGGTTGGTGCTGCCGGCCGCCACCAGCCGTAGGACGTCCCGTTCCCGGCTGGTCAGGCCGAGTGCCTCGGCCGGGTCGGTCTCCGGTGCGGGCGGCGGGGCGGCCGGGTCGGCGGCCGTCAGCGGGAGCCGGGCGCGCTGGGCCAGCAGGGCCAGGTCCTCGCGGAGCCTTCGTGCGCCGATGCGCTCGGTGGTGGTGTGGGCCTCGCGGAGCAGGGCGGCCGCGGGCTCCCGGTCACCGGCGGCCAGCAGGGCCTCCGCGTGCCGGTGGCAGGCCTTGGCCAGCAGGTACGGGCGCTCCAGCGGGCGGACGGCCTTCTCGACGCCGGCCCAGTCGGCGACGGTGTCCCGGGCCTCGGCCCGGAGCAGTTCGGCCCGGACGTACTCGGCGTAGGCGGTCCACACCGGGACCGGCGTGGCGAGGGAGTGGGCGGCGGTGCGCAGCACGTCGAGGGCGGCGTCCCGGCCGGCCTCGGCGGCGGGCAGCCCCCGGGCGTCCGCCTCCGCGGTGGCGGCGGCGAGCAGCAGCGGCCAGGCGTAGCGGTGCTGCCCGAGCGGGAATCCGGAGGCGACGGCAGCGGACGTCTCGGTGCGGACGTCGGCGATCCGGCCCTCTTCCGCGGCCACTCCGACCGCGAGGCGGTGGAGCGGTATCCGGTGCTGGGGCTGGGTCTCGTCCGTGCCGAAGTGGGCGTGGGCGGCGGCGAGCTGGTGGGCCGCCTCCGTCGACTCGCCGCGGGCCAGAGCCAGATAGGCCAGCCGTGCGGTGGCGGAGCCGCGCGGGGCCGCGCTCTGGCCGACGAGCAGGGTGCGCCGGGCCGCCTCGGCTGCCTCGTCCCAGCGGCCGAGGCTGTAGAGGCTCTCGGCCATGTTCCCGCAGACCCAGGCCTCGCTGTCCAGGAGCCGGGACCTGCGCACCAGTTCGGCCCCTTGTTCGGCCAGTTCCACGGCTTCGCGGGACCGGCCCAGGCTTTCCAACTGAGAGGTGAGGTTGATATGTGCATGCCCTGCCAGCATGGTGAGGCCCAGGTTCGTGGCCCGTTCCCGTACCGCGTGCATTTCGGCGAGGCCGCCCGGGCCGTCGCCGGCGTCGATGAGCAGGGCTCCGGCCGTGATCCGGGCGTTGAGCTCGGTCTCCTCGGCGCCGACCATGCGCGCGTACTCGACCGCGCGTTCGGCGGCGGCGAGGTTGTCGGGGCCCGGCTTGTGGAGCATGCCCCAGCTCGCGGCCCGGACCAGGACCTCGGCGTGCACCTGCGACGGGGGCAGCCCCCGGACGAGCTCCTGCGCCTTGGCTATCTCCTGCCAGCCGTCGCCGCGCCCGAGGCCCGCGATCAGCCGGGAGCGCTCGGTCCAGAACCAGGCGGCCCGCAGGGGTTCGTGGTCGTCCTCCAGCATGCGCAGCGCCGTCTTCGTGATCTTCAGGGCGCGATCGCGCTCCCCGCCGTAGCGCGCCGTGACGGTGGCCTCGGCCAGCAGGTCGAGCCGCTGGAGCGCGGTGGTGGCCGGGTCGCAGCCGCCGGGCGGGTACACCTCGGTGAAGTCCGCCGGGTGGAGGGCGTCGCGGACGTCCTCGGGAGCGCTGTCCCACAGGTCCACGGCCCGCTCCAGCAGGCGCAGTTGCTCGGAGTAGGCGTGCCGGCGCCGGGCCGCGACGGAGGCGGCCAGTACGGCGGGCAGCGCCTTGGCGGGATCGTTCGCCTGGTACCAGTAGCTGGCCAGCCGGATGATCCGCTCCTCGGCACGGACGAGGGTGCCGTCGGCTTCCATGGCCTCGGCGTAGCGGCGGTTGACGCGGGCCCGCTCGCCGGGGAGCAGGTCGTCGCTGACGGCCTCGCGGACCAGCGAGTGCCGGAAGCGGTAGCCGTCGCCGTCGGGGGTGGCGAGCAGGATGTTGGCCCCGACCGCGGCTCTCAGCGCCTCGATCAGCTCGTCCTCGGTGAGCCCGGCGACCGCGCGCAGCAGCGGGTACTCCACGGTGGAGCCGCCCTCGGCGACGATGCGCACCAGGCGCTGGGTCTCGTCGGGGAGCACCTCGACGCGGACGAGGAGGAGGTCGCGCAGGGATTCGGTGAGTCCGGTGCGGCAGCCGCTCTCCTTGGAGGCGACGAGTTCCTCGACGAAGAAGGCGTTGCCGTCGGACCGGTCGAAGACGGAGTCCACGAAGTCCTCGTCGGGCTCCGCGGCGAGGATGCCGGCGAGCTGGCGGCGTACCTCGGCCCGGTTGAAGCGGGACAGTTCGATGCGCCGGACGGTGCGGAGCCGGTCGAGTTCGGCGAGGAGCGGGCGCAGGGGGTGACGCCGGTGCACGTCGTCCGCGCGGTAGGTGGCGACGATGACGAGGCGGCCGCTGCCGAGGGCTCGGAAGAGGTAGGAGAGCAGGTGCCGGGTGGAGGTGTCCGCCCAGTGCAGGTCCTCCAGGACCAGGACGACGGTCCGGTCGGCGGCGAGGCGCTCCAGCATGCGGGCCGTCAGTTCGAAGAGCCGGGCGGTGCTCTCCTCGTCGTGCGGGCCGCGCGGGGTGTCGCCGAGTTCGGGGAGGATCCGGGCGAGTTCGTCCTCGTGGCCGGCGGCAGCGGCGGCGAGCTCCCCGGGCAGCAGGCGGTGCAGGGTGCGCAGCGCCGTCGAGAAAGGGGCGAAGGGAAGTCCCTCCGCCCCGATCTCCACACAGCCTCCGACGGCGACGACGGCGCCGCGGCGGTCCGCCTCGCAGAGGAACTCCTCGGTGAGGCGGGTCTTGCCGACTCCGGCCTCTCCCCCGACGAGCATCGCCTGCGGCTCCTGGCCCGCGGCGCGGGCCAGTGCGTCGGTGAGTACGGCCAGTTCGTCGGCTCGGCCGACGAACACCGGGCTGACAGATCTGGTCTCCACGTCGCCGAGCATCGCACAGAGGTCCTGCCCGGCGGCACTGGTCGCCGGTGCGCTCATGATCACGCGTGGGGTCACGCGGCGCGGGGCGCGGAGCGGGTGAACCGGCTCCGGAGCGTGCTCACCGGCCTTCGGGGGCCCTGGCCGGGCGAGGAGGCGCGGTGGGCGTTCCCGGCCGCGTGGGCCGTGCGGTATTCGGCAGCCTCGCGGATGAGGTCGGCGCTGCGGACGGCGGTGGCGATTTCGTACTCGAACATCTCGTGCTCCCTGGTCGCGTTTCCCGGACACCTCGTTCGGTGTGATCCAAGATTCGCGTCCCAGGGGGTACCGGCACATCGGTCGCATGCCGCATCTGCCGGGGGCGGGGGGCCTTAGTCCGGGGCCGTGGAGCCCCGGGGCGGTCCGTGCGGACCTAAGGCAGTGCCTAGGCCGTGCCTAGGCGCCCGCGCCCGCCGCCTTGGGGATGGCGAGGAGGAGGTCGAAGTACATGAGGACGAAGAGCAGTACGCCGAGGGCGCCCAGTCCGATGCCGGCCCAGGAGACGGACCGCACCCAGGTCGGGAGGATGCGCTCGGGGCTGCTGAAGGCGGGGAGGGCCAGCACGAAGATGGCGATGATCAGGGCGAGGGCGGAGAAGATGCCGTTCACCATCGCGGTGGTGTGCCACGGGTCGACGAACTGGGCGGCGATCTGCGCATTGGCGTCGGCGGCCTGGCTCAGCTCGAGCCGGGCGGCGACGCTCGCGCGCTCGGACACGATGCCCGCGACCCAACTCCCGCTGAGGGCGACGACACCCAGACCCGCGGCGACGATCGCGGAGGCCGCGGATCCGACGTGGCCGGGCTCCCGGTCCTCGGCCAGCTCCTCGGCGAACGCCTCGTCGTCGAGGTCCGCGTCGGTGACCTCGTCGGTGACGGCGGTGTCGGCCTCGGCCGGCTCGGGGGTCTCGGCCTTGGTGAGGTCGGCCGGGGTGGTGTCCGCCTCGGAGGCGTTCGGGGCGGGGGTCTTCGTGGTGTCCATGCGGGGCACCGTAGGCGCCCTGTCTGAGATTCTTCTGAGAATCCGCGGGCCGTGGCTGCGGACGCGGACTTCGCGGGCCCCGCGCCCGGCGGGGCCCGTGCGGGGATCAGGCGGATCGGGTCGCGGCCCACTCGTGGGCGAGGATCGACCAGACCTCGGTGTCCTGGCGGACCCCGCGGTGGAGGTGGTTCTCCCGCATGACGCCTTCGCGGCTCATGCCGAGGCGCGCGGCCACGGCGAGGCTCTTCTTGTTGCCGGAGGCTGCGTGCCACTCGATGCGGTGCATGCCGCGCTCGCCGAAGGCGTAGTCGATCAGGACCCGGCAGGCCTTGGTGATCAGGCCGCGGCCGGCCGCGTCGGGCTCCAGCCAGCAGCCGATCTCGCAGTTGCCGCTCTCCGCGTCGAACGCCGGGAAGAGGACCCCGCCGACGAGCGTGCCGTCGAGCCGGATGCCGAAGAAGCGCGCACCGTCCTCCCCCGCCTTCACCGCGTACTTGGCCAGCAGGGCCCGGGCGGAGTCGAGGTCGGTGGAGCGGTCCGGGAAGCCGACGTACTGGCCGATGAATTCACGTCCGCGCTCGATGTGCGCGAAGAACTCCTGGGCGTGCCGGGCCTCCAGCGGGAACAACTGGGCGTCTTCGGCGAGATCTATCGAGAACATGCGCGGTCTTCCTTGGGTCTCGGGCGGCGGGTGGCCGGATCACCGGGAGGTGGTGGCGGGCTCGGCGCGGTCCTCGCTCGTGGCGAGGTCCGCGGCGGGCCGCTGCCCGGGAAGTTTCGCATGCGGGCGGTGTTCGGGGGGCTCGATGCTGATCCGGGGCAGGCGCCGGTCGAGCCAGGCGGGCAGCCACCAGTTTGCCCCGCCGAGCATGTGCATCAGGGCCGGGACGAGGAGGGTGCGCAGCACGAAGGCGTCGAGGGCGACGGCGGCGGCGAGCGCGATGCCGAACATCGCGATGATCCGGTCGCCGCTGAGTACAAAGGCCAGGAACACGGAGATCATGATGACGGCGGCCGAGTTGATGACCCGGCTGGTCTCGGCGAGGCCCACGCGCACGGCCCGCCGGTTGTCACCGGTCTCCAGCCACTCCTCGTACATCCGGCTGACGAGGAAGACCTGGTAGTCCATCGACAGCCCGAAGAGGACGGACACCATGATCACGGGCAGGAAGGGTTCGATCGGCCCGGCGCTGCCCAGGCCCAGCAGCTCGCTGCCCCAGCCCCATTGGAAGATCGCGACCACGACGCCGAAGGAGGAGGCGACGGCGGCGATGTTCATGGCCGCCGCCTTCAGCGGGATGCCGATGGACCGGAAGGCCAGCAGCAGGAGCACGCAGCCGAGGGCGACGACCACGCCGACGAAGAGCGGCAGCTTGCCGATGATGACCTCGGCGAAGTCGTCGTAGGCGGCCGTCACGCCGCCGACGTGGATCTCCATGGAATTGCCCTGCCCGGCAACCGGGATGACGTCCTGGCGGAGCCTGTCGACGAGGTCGCTCGTGGCCCGGGACTGCGGGGCGGAGTCCGGTACGACGGTCAGGACGGCGGTGTCGCCGCTGCGGTTGAGGACGGCGGGGCCGGTGGAGGCGACGCCCTCGGCCGTACGGAGCGCCTGTGCCAGCCGGTCGACGGCGAGCCGGTCGCCGGCGCCGTCGAGCCGGGCGACGACGGTCAGCGGGCCGTTGGTACCGGGACCGAACCCCTGCGCCAGCAGGTCGTAGGCCTGCCGGGTGGTGGAGGTGGCCGGGTTGTTGCCCTGGTCGGACGTGCCCAGGTGGAGGGAGAGGGTGGGCACGGCCAGTACCAGCATGACCGCGGTGGCCATGACGCCCAGCAGCTTGGGGTGCCGTTCGACGAAAGCGGACCAGCGGACGGCGAAGCCGGAGGTCTGCTCGGGGGCCGGGCCCTCGGCGGCGAGCCTGCGGCGTTCGCGACGCGAGAGGGCGCGGGTGCCGATGTACGAGAGGAGGGCGGGCAGCAGGGTGACCGAGGCGGCGACCGTCAGGACCACCGTCACGGAGGCCGCTATCGCGACGCCGTCCAGGAACTTCAGCCGCAGCACCAGCATGCCGAGCAGGGCTATGCAGACGGTGGCACCGGCGAAGACGACGGCCCGGCCGGTGGTGGCGACGGCGTTCGCGGCCGCCTCCTCGACCGTGCTGCCCCGTGCCAGGGCCTTGCGGTGCCGGGTGACGATGAACAGCGCGTAGTCGATGCCGACGCCGAGGCCGATGAGGGTGCCGAGCATCGGGGCGAAGTCGGCGACCGGCATCGCGTGCCCGAGGAGGGTGATGCCGAAGTAGGCGGTGCCCACGCTGACCAGGGCGGTCGCGATGGGCAGCAGGCTCGCGGCGAGCGAGCCGAAGGCGAGGAAGAGGACCAGGGCGGCGACGGCGACGCCGATGACCTCGGCCAGGTGCGCGGTGGGGGCCTCGGTGAGCTGGATGGCGCGGCCGCCCAGTTCGACCTGGAGACCGCCGGTCTCGGTGGTGGGGTTCTTCGCGGCGTCGACGACCGCCCGGGCCTGGGCCTTGGGGACGGAGTCCGCCTGCTGGTCGAAGGTCACCACGGCGTAGGCGGTGCGCCCGTCGGGGCTGATCCGTGCGGCGTTCTCGGGGCCCGGACCGTAGGGTCCGGCGACCGATCCGACGCCGGGGAGCCCGGCGACGGCGTCGAGCGCGCGGGTCATGCGCCGTTCCGTGTCCGGGGTGCGCACGCTCTGCCCGTCCGGGGCCCGCCACACGATGGTGTCGGTGTCCCCGCCCTGGCCGTGGAAGCCCTCGCGCAGGAGGGCGTTCGCCTTGCCGGACTCGGTGCCGGGGACCTCGTAGTCGTTGGAGAACGCCGACCCGGTGGTCGCCGCGGCCGCTGCGGTCGCGCCGAGTGCGAGCAGCCAGATCAGGACGGCGAGGAGGCGATGGCGCATGCACCAGCGTGCTATTACAGCCAACGGACGTGCTCCCTGGTGGTTCGGGTCTTTACCGGGGGCAGCCCGTCGCAAAGAACGCATGAACGCGTGAAGGCCCGGCCGAGGGGCCCGGGGGATCACCCCGGCAGGTTCGGCACAGATGGTCTACACCCTGCACGATCTCAGCGTTTCGTGATCGTTGGCCCCTTTCGTGTGCATCGTCACAGCACGGGGCTGCCCGCGGGCTCGGCCTCCCCCTGCCGCTGCCCCTGCCCCTCGGGCTCGGCCTCCGCGTGCCCCTCGGCCTCGGCCTCCGCGTGCCCTTCGGGCTCGTCCACCCGGTACCCGGGGATCGAGGGCCAGCGGACGGTGAGGACCACGGCGTCCTCCTCGGCGTACCAGGAGTGGTCGACGCCGCGCCCCCAGAGCACGTAGTCCCCCTGCTCGGCGAGGACGACGGTGCGGCCGGGGAACTCCAGCCGGAAGCGTCCGCTGATCAGCACCAGCAGCGCGGTGCGCCTCTCGGCGGTCGCCCACCGCTCCCGCTGGTCACCCTTCGGGTGAACCCCCCATTTGATCTCCACGTCCTCGCTGTGACGGGGATCGGAGGGGTCCTTGAAGTGACCGAGGAGCCAGCCGCGGTCGGCCGCGGCGTCGGGGGTGGCCTTACCGGTGTAGATGGCGGAGTCGTGATGCACGGGGGTGAGGCTAATGCAGTTGTGGTGACTGCCGGGACACTGGTGAGCTGGGGCGATGACGATCGGTCTTGATGAACTGCTGAAGGTGCGCGCCCGGTTCGACGCCGAGGTGCGCGAGGGTGCGCAGGCGGACGCCCCGCACGCGAGCGTGGAGCGGGCGGGGGCCGTCGTACGGCACACCGTGCCCGGGCTCGGCTGGAACGCCGTGCTCTGGTCGGACCTCGACGAGGAGACGGCGGACGCGGAGATCGCTGCGCAGGTGGCGTTCTTCGAGGGGCGCGGGTGCCCGGAGTTCGAGTGGAAGCTGTACGGCCACGACGGTCCGGCGGACCTCGGGGACCGGCTGAGGGCGGCGGGCTTCGTGCCGGAGCCGCCCGAGACGCTGATGGTGGGCCTGACGTCCGAGCTCGCGAAGCTGCCGGTGGAACCGCCGGAGGGCATCACGCTGCGGGTGGTGACGGACGAGGCCGGCGTCGACCTGATGATGGAGGTCCACGCGGGCGCCTTCGGGACGGAGCGGCCGCGGATCCGGGAGCAGCTGCTCAGCCGGCTGCTCGAGGAGCCGGACACCATCGCCGCGGTGCTCGCCATGGCGGGCGGGACCCCGGTGAGCGCGGCCCGGATGGAGATGCGGCCGGGCACGTCCTTCGCAGGCCTCTGGGGCGGCGGCACGCTCCCGCAGTGGCGGGGCCGGGGCATCTACCGGCTGCTGGTCGCCCACCGCGCCCGCCTGGCGGCGGAGCTGGGGATCCCGTACCTGCAGGTGGACGCCTCCGACGACAGCCGCCCGATCCTGGAACGGCTGGGCTTCGGGGTACTGGGCGTGACGGTGCCGTACCTGTGGACCGCCCCCCGGGCCGCATCCGGCGGATCTTGTCGGGCCCTGGGGTGAGCGGCAGGATCGCCTCATGGAACGCATCAGCCCGCCCCTGACCGGCGACGAACGCGAGACCCTCCGGACCTTCCTCGACTACCACCGGGCCACCCTGGCCCTGAAGTGCGAGGGGCTCACCGACGAGCAGCTGCGCCGCGCGTCGATGCCACCGTCCACGCTGTCCCTGCTGGGGCTGGTCCGGCACATGGCCGAGGTCGAGAGGCACTGGTTCCGCCGCGTCCTGGGCGGCGAGGACCTGCCCCACCGGTGGTCGGACACCCACGACTTCCAGGCCGCCTACGACGCCTCGGGGGCCACCCGGGCCGAGGCGTTCACCGCCTGGGAGGAGGAGGTCGGGCACGCCCGCCGCATCGAGGCAGCCGCCGGGTCGCTGGACGTGACGGCGTACGTGCCGAGCTGGCAGGAGGAGGCCTCGCTGCGCCTGGTGATGCTCCACCTCATCCACGAGTACGCCCGTCACAACGGCCACGCCGACTTCCTGCGCGAGGGGATCGACGGCACCACCGGCGCGTAGGTCCTGCGGGTGCGTGTCGCGGAGGGCTGCTCTAGCGTCGGACGGAGGAGGGGATTTCCCTGCCGAGCCGGTCCGGTCCGGGGACCCGGGCCCTGCGGCCGCACGGCGGCCGCGTGCGCCCGGCGCAGTTCCCACGCGGATCCGGCGCCTTCCGGTCCCGGGCCGCGCGACGATCCCGGAGAGCAGGTGCGTCCATGCGCACGTCGACCCGTATCGCAGGTGTCCTCAGCGGCCTGGCCCTCGTACTCGGTGGCGCGGCCTTCACGGCCCCCGCCGCCCACGCGGACGTCTCGGCCTGCATCAACCAGGTCGAGCGGGAGCTACAGGGCGGCGAGGCCCCGGAAGCGGTCCGCACGGCGTGTTCCGTCGGCTACTCCGGCGGGCACGAGGAGTGCGTGAGCGGCCTCACCAAGAGCGGTGTGACCAACGGAACCGCGGTGAGCGCCTGCAAGGTGTCCGTCCAGTAGCCGCAGCCGGGCCCGGACCCACCGGCCTGCCGACGTACCGAACCGGCGGCCCCCTTCTCCTGGCCGTCCGGCACCGTGCGGTGCCGGACGGACCGCGGAAGGGGGCTCCCGGTTCGGCCTCAGGCCGCCGGCCGCCAGTACCCCAGCGCGTTCACCCGGTGCTTGGGCAGTGCGAGGTCCTTGCGCAGGTACGCCGTCAGGGCGCGCGTCGTCGCCGTGTCGCACGCCAGCCAGACGTACGCCGACTCCGGGTCCCCGGCCAGCTCGGGAAGCTCGGCCCGCACCCGGTCGGCCAGGGCCGTACCGTCGCGCCGCACCCGGCGGATGTCGTGCCGGCCCTGCTCCACCCGCATCGGCAACTGCTCGTCCGAGTCGTGCTGCGTCTCGAACCAGATGGTCGCCGGGGTCTGCGGGTACGTGTCCAGCAGCGAGTTGATCGCCGGGAGGGACGCCGGGTCCCCGATGACGAGCAGGCGCTCCGGGGCCGGCGCGGGGGCCGTGAATCCGGTTCCCTGGACGGTGGCGTCTATCGTGTCGCCCGGCTTCGCGTCGCGCGCCCAGGCACTGGCGACCCCGTCGTGCAGGGCGAACTCGAAGCTGAAGGTGCCCGCTTCGGGGTCCGGGTCCACCAGGGTGTACGCCCGCTGGTGCGGCTTGCCCGCACCCTGGAACCAGACGCGCACCCACATCGTCGGATGCAGTGACTCACCGGCGGCCGCCAGCAGCCCGCCGTCCGTGAAGCTCACGCGGCGGTAGTTCCCTGTGAGGTCTTCCGCTCCCGTCACCGTGAACGTGAAGTCCTTGCCCCGCATGAGCTTGAGGACCACGCCCTCCCAGCCCTTGCCGACCGCCATGTCCAACCCCTCCCCTAGCGCCCCTATAGTTAGGTCAGCCTAACCTAAACGCACGTCGGGGAAGAGTGTGAGCAGCGTGAGCAGTGCCAGCAGCGAGAGCGGCGACGCGCAGTCGTACGCAACGGACCGGAGCGAGCCCCCTGTGGAGACCCCGGAATCCTACGGTGTCTACCGCGACCAGTGGGGCGTGCCCCACCTGCGCGCTGTCGACGAACTCCGGCTCGTCCACGCCCAGGGCCGCGTGACCGCCTACGACCGCGCCTGGCAGCTGGAGGTCGAACGGCACCGCGCGGAGGGTTCCAGCGCCTCCTTCCTCGGTGGGGACGCCGTCACCTGGGACCGCTTCGCCCGCCAGTCCCGGCTGGCCGACACGGCCCGCCGCTGCTACGGGGCCATGGAGGCCGACGACCCCGCCACCGCCGCCTGGGTCCGCGCCTACGTGGACGGGGTCAACGAGGGGCTCGCCGCCGGCGCCGCCCGCGACGAACGCTTCGCGCGCACCGGCCTCGCCCCCACCCCCTGGGAGCCGTGGGTCCCGCTCGCCATCTGGATCGCCACGCACATCCTGTTCGCCGGCTTCGCCACCAAGCTGTGGCGCGAGCGCGTCGCCCGCGCCCTCGGCGACGAGGCGGTCACCCTCTTCGCCACGGACGGCCCCGGCACCGCCGGCAGCAACGGCTGGCTGGTCCCGGGCGACCGCACCACCACCGGCTCGGCGATCATCG
Organism: Streptomyces sp. NBC_01232; assembly: GCF_035989885.1. GTDB lineage: Bacteria > Actinomycetota > Actinomycetes > Streptomycetales > Streptomycetaceae > Streptomyces. Next base: position 5,773,762 of record NZ_CP108518.1, on the reverse strand, counting down.
CCGGCGACCCGCACCGGTTCATCGAGGACCCGGGCGTCTACCAGCAGATACGTCTCTCCTGCCCGGAATACGACGTGATCGGCCTCGCCGTCCCCGGCGTCCCCGGCCTCGGCCACTTCGGGCACACCGGGACCGCCGCCTGGGCCATCACCAACGCGATGTCCGACTACCAGGACCTGTACGTCGAGCAGTTGCGCCGGGAGGACGACGGCACCGTCCGGGCTCTCGGTACGGACGGCGTCTGGGAGCCCGTCTCCCGCCACACCGAGACCATCACCGTCGCCGACGGCGACGACGTCGAGGTGGAGGTCCTGGAGACCCCCCGCGGCCCCGTGATCATCCACGCGGACGGCGACCTCGGGGCGGACGTGCACGCCGACGTCGAGGGCCACGCCGACGGCAGCGCCCAGACCCTCTCCCTGCGCTACCCGCCCCGGGTCCGCCTGGACCTCGGCTTCGCGGCCCTTCCCGCGCTGCTGCGGGCCCGCACCGTCGCCGACATCGACCGCGCCTTCGACCGCTGGGCCGAGCCGGTCAACGTCGTCCACGCCGCCGACACCGAGGGCGGCCTGCTGCACCGCGTCGCGGGCGCCGTGCCGCTGCGCCACCGCACCAACCGGCTGCGCCCCGTGCCCGCCTGGGACCCGCAGCACGACTGGCAGGGCTGGGCCCCGACCCCCGTCGAGCCGGTGCAGGGCTTCGCCGTCATGGCGAACGCGCGCGGGATCGCCTCCCCGCTCGGCGTGGAGTTCGCGCCCCCGCACCGCGCCAACCGCATCCGCGAGCTGCTCAGCGGCTCCGCGGACTGGTCCCCGAAGGCGATGGCCGACGTACACCGGGACACGCACCTGGCCTCGGCGGCTTCGCTGCTCGCCCTGCTGCCCGGGTTCGAGGACCTGACCCCGGCGGCGCAGGCCCTGCGCACCCGGCTGCTCGCCTGGGACCGGCACATGGCGGCCGACAGCACCGACGCCACCGTCTTCTCGGCCTTCCGCAGCGCGACCGTACGCCGCTTCGCCGCCGACCCCGTCTTCGAAGGACTGTGGGGGGCTCCCACCGGCCCGGCCGTCTTCCACCCCTGGCTGTACCTGGTCCCGCGGATCGGCTACGCCCTCGAAGGCCTGCTCACCACCTCCCTCGTCCCCGGTCTCGACCGTGCCGCGCACGTCCGGGCCGCGCTGGAGGAGACGGCCGCGGCCGGCACCCCCGACACCGCCTGGTCGCAGGTCCACCGCCTCACCCCCTGGCAGGCCGTGCCCGACCGGGAGCCCGTGGAGTGGCCCGGCCTCGGCGGGGACCACGACTGCGTGAACGCCACCTCCGCCGTTCCCGGCTTCACCGACCTCACCGCCCGCGCATCGGCGGCGCGTTACGTCTGGGACCTCGCCCGCCGCGAGGACAGCCTCTGGGCGGTCCCGCTGGGCGCGGACGGCGTCACCGGTTCCCCCCACCACCGCGACCAGCTGCCCCTGTGGGCACAGTGCGAACTCGTCCCCGTCGTCACCGACTGGACCCGTCTCACCAAGGAATCGATATGACCTCCGCCCCCTCCGTCGGACAGCCCGTGCACACCCAGGTCGTCGAGGGCTTCGGCACCATCACCATCACCCCTGTCGACCCGGCCGCCGACTCCGCGCTGATCCACAGCTGGGTCACGCAGGAGCGCGCCCGCTTCTGGGGCATGGGCGAGGCCAGCCGCGAACTGGTCCAGGAAATCTACGAGGACGTCGACCGCCGCACCACCCACCACGCCTACATGGTCGGCCGCGACGGCGAGCAGGTCGCGCTGTTCCAGACGTACGACTGCGCCGAGGACCGGGTCAGCGAGTGCTATGAGGTCCAGCCCGGGGACGTCGGCGTGCACCTGCTGATCGGCCCGACCGAGGGGGCGGCCGAGCCCGGCTTCACCGGGTTCCTGATGACCGCGTTCATCGGGTTCGTGTTCTCCGACGGCGTCGCGCGCCGCGTGGTCGTGGAGCCGGACGCCCGCAACACCAAGGCCATCGCCCGTATGGAACGCACCGGGTTCGTCCTCGGGCCGGAGGTCGTGCTCCCGGAGATCGACCTGCCCGAGGTCTACCTCCCGGCCAAGCCGGCCCGGCTGGCCTTCTTCACCGCTCCGGGGGCGGCGCCGGCAGCCGGCTGACCGGAACCTCCTCTTCGACCGGGCGTCCGGCGAACGGATGCCGCCCACCGGGCGGTTCCGCGAGCCGGGCGCCCGGCGGCGTATCCGGGGCCGGCGGCGACGTCGGCCCCGGAGACCGCCGTCCGGCAGCCGGTGGCCCGCCTACGAGAGGGTGAACGGCGACGGGGATTGCCGATTCCGATTGACCCCGCGCACCTCCCCCCGTGAAGCTGATGGTCTATCAATGCAGCTTGAGGTGGGGGACATTGACCAGTCAGAACCTGCACATCGGTCCGGATTCGGCGGCCGACCGGTACCGTCTGCTCCGCTCGATCGGGCGCGGCGGGGAAGCCGTGCTGTATCTGGCCGAGATCGAACTCGCGGGCGGATCCGAGCCCGTGGTCGTCAAGGTGCTCGACTCCAAGACGACCATCACGCCGGACATCTTCGACCGGATCAGCCAGAAGTGGAACGAGCAGGCCGAGCTGCTGCGGTTCGTCCACCGGCCGGGTGTCGTGGGCGTGCGGGAGCACTTCGAGGGCCCTCCGATCCACCGGCCCGGGGAGTCCTCGACGCTGACCGGGCGGGCGCTCGTCCTCGTCATGAACCACGTCGACGGGCTCGACCTGCGGGACTGGCGGGCCGAGCGGACGCTGGCCACCGCCGCCGAGCGGCGTGAGGTGATGCGCACGCTGGAGCAGCTGGCCGACGTACTGGACTGGCTGCACTCGGGGAAGGCCACCCCGTCCGGGCGCCAGGTCATCCACGGCGACCTCTCCCCCGGCAATGTGATGGTCGACGCGCACGGGCAGGCCACCCTGGTGGACTTCGGCCTCAGCAAGCTGACCGCCGACCACCAGACGGCCGAGGTCTGGTTCACGCCGGGCTACGCGGCGCCCGAGGTCTTCGACGGCAAGCGGACACCGGGGACGGACCGGTACGCCTTCGGGGCGATCGCGTACTTCCTGCTGAGCGGGCAGTCCCCGCCCGCAACGCCGGAGCAGCTCGCGCAGGCGCTGACCGGGCTGCCGCAGATCGCCGTGCTGGACTCCGAGCAGCGGGCGCGGATCACCTCGATCTACGCGGCCGATCCGGGGAAGCGGCCGGTGAGCCTGGCCGGCTGGATGAAGGACGTCCGCCACGCGGTGGTCTCCACGACCACGGCGACCTCGCAGCAGGCCGCCCCCGCGGCTCCGCCGAGGCCGGCCGCCCCGCCGCCGCCGGTGGTGCCGCCGCAGCCGTTCACGCCGCCGCCCGCGGCTGCGCCGGTGGCGGCTCCGCCCGCGTACGCCCCGGCCGCGCAGCCCGTGCAGCCCGTGCAGCCCGTGCAGTCGGAGCCGGTCACCGCGCCGGAGCCCACGGCGCCCGCCCCGGCCCCCGTTCCTGCCCCCGTCCCCGTCCCGGTTCCGCAGCCGGAGCCGGAGCCGGCGGTGCCCGCCGGGTACGGCCCCACGTACAACCTGAGCCCGGCCCCCGCCCCGGAGCCCGTGCGCCCGAAGAAGAAGCGGCGGACCGGCCTGATCCTCGGCTCGGTGGCCGGCGTGGTGGTACTGGCCGCGCTCGCGGTGGCCGGCGTACAGCTGCTGGGCGACAAGGACGGGGACAAGGGCGTCCGGGCGGGCGGCTCCACACCGAGCGGCGCGGGCGCCACCAGCGCGCCGCCCGCCCAGCCCTCGGCCTCCGCCTCCGACTCGCGCGGCACCCCGTCGAAGTCGCCGGGCGGCGGGGCCGACGCGTCGGGCAGCCCGAAGGCGAGCGAGCCCGGTACCGCGCCCGAGAGCGACGTGGTGGACCTGACGAACCTGCAGCCCATCAACGGGCTCAACGGCCTGCGGGTGACCGCCGCCACGCTGAACACCAAGTCGTACGGCACCTCGTTCGTCGCGGACTGCTCGCAGACCTCGTACGCCGAGTTCAACCTCAACCGGGCCTGGACCCACCTGGACTTCACCGCCGGGATCGCCGACAACTCGCCCGTGGAACGGGGCCGCATCTCCGTCTCCATCGACGACCAGCCCGCCCTCTTCAACGAGGAGGTCACGCTGGGCAAGCCGGTCCCCAGGACGGTGGAGGTCAAGGGTGCCCTGCGGCTGCGTATCCGGGTGGAGGACACCTGCGGCCTCAAGGACGGATACGTCGTCCTCGCGAGCCCCACCCTGCGACGCTGACGCCGAAGCGGCCCACCGCTCGGCGGGCTCCGGCGGACCTGCGTCGCGAAGGGCGCCCTGTGCACAGGGTGTGCATGCACGACGAGCCGGACGACGACGGCCCCGCACCGGGATTCCGGTGCGGGGCCGTCGTACGTACGCAGGGTTTACTCGGAGACGCCCAGACGCTCCAGGATGAGCTCCTTGACGCGCGCCGCGTCCGCCTGGCCGCGGGTGGTCTTCATGACCGCTCCGACCAGGGCGCCGACGGCAGCGATCTTGCCGCCGCGGATCTTGTCCGCGATGGCCGCGTTGCCCGCGATGGCCTCGTCCACGGCCGCGCCCAGCGCGCCCTCGTCCGAGACGACCTTCAGGCCGCGCTTCTCGACGACCTCGTCCGGGGTGCCCTCACCCGCGAGGACGCCTTCGAGGACCTTGCGGGCCAGCTTGTCGTTGAGCGAGCCGTCGGCGACCAGGGCCGCGACCCGGGCCACCTGCACCGGGGTGATCGGCAGCTCGTCGACGACGACGCCCTGCTCGTTGGCGTTGCGGGCCAGCTCGCCCATCCACCACTTGCGTGCGGCGGCCGAGTCGGCACCCGCCTCGATCGTGGCGACGATGGAGTCCACCGCGCCCGCGTTGAGGATCGACTGCATGTCGTGCTCGGTGACGTCCCACTCCTCGCGGAGCCGGTTGCGGCGCACGCGCGGCATCTCGGGCAGACCGCCGCGCAGCTCCTCGACCCAGCCGCGGGCCGGGGCGACGGGGACCAGGTCGGGCTCCGGGAAGTAGCGGTAGTCCTCGGCGTTGTCCTTGATGCGGCCGGCCGTGGTGGAGCCGTCCTCCTCGTGGAAGTGCCGGGTCTCCTGCACGATCGAACCGCCCGACGAGAGCACCGCCGCGTGGCGCTGGATCTCGAAGCGGGCCGCGCGCTCGACGGAACGCAGGGAGTTGACGTTCTTGGTCTCCGAGCGGGTGCCGAACTCGGACTCCGGGGTCGGGCGCAGCGACAGGTTCACGTCGCAGCGCATCTGGCCCTTGTCCATGCGGGCCTCGGAGACGCCGAGCGCCTTGATGACCTCGCGCAGCTCGGCGACGTACGCCTTGGCGACCTCGGGTGCCCGCTCGCCCGCGCCCTCGATGGGCTTGGTGACGATCTCGATGAGCGGGATGCCGGCGCGGTTGTAGTCCAGCAGGGAGTGGGACGCGCCGTGGATACGGCCGGTGGCGCCGCCGACGTGCAGCGACTTGCCGGTGTCCTCCTCCATGTGGGCGCGCTCGATCTCCACGCGGAAGATCTCGCCGTCCTCCAGCTGGACGTCCAGGAAGCCGTTGAAGGCGATGGGCTCGTCGTACTGGGAGGTCTGGAAGTTCTTCGGCATGTCCGGATAGAAGTAGTTCTTCCGGGCGAAGCGGCACCACTCGGCGATCTCGCAGTTCAGCGCGAGGCCGATCTTGATGGCCGACTCGACGCCGATCGCGTTGACGACCGGCAGGGAGCCGGGCAGACCGAGGCAGGTCGGGCAGGTCTGCGAGTTGGGCTCGGCGCCCAGCTCGGTGGAACAGCCGCAGAACATCTTGGTCTTGGTGCCGAGCTCGACATGGACCTCCAGGCCCATGACGGGGTCGTACGAGGCGAGAGCGTCCTCGTACGACATCAGTTCGGTGTAGGTGCTCACGGTGAAACTATTCCCTCTCAGCCCAGCAGGACGTCGTCGTCGCCCAGGCGCTTCAGCTCGCGGTACAGGATCGCGAGGCCGGTGACGATGGCGGCGGCGGACACGGCGGCGTCGACCAGCTTCAGCACGTCGTTCTCGCTGCGGGCCTTCTTGACCTGCTTGATCACGCTGATCGCGCCGAAGGCGGTGGTGCCGATCGACAGGTAGGTGCCGGTCTTGGACTTCTTGAAGCCCTTGGCCTTGGTCAGTGCACTGGTGCTCACAGGGACGGTGCCTCCTCAAGCAGCGGGTGACCCCAGCGTGCGACGAAGGCGGCCTCGACGGCCGCACCGACCTTGTAGAGCCGGTCGTCCTTCATCGCCGGGGCGATGATCTGGAGCCCGACCGGGAGACCGTCCTCCGGTGCCAGGCCGCAGGGCAGCGACATGGCGGAGTTGCCGGCCAGGTTGGTCGGGATGGTGCACAGGTCCGCGAGGTACATGGCGAGCGGGTCGTCGGTGCGCTCGCCGATGGGGAAGGCGGTGGTCGGGGTCGTCGGGGAGACGATCACGTCGACCTGCTCGAAGGACTTCTCGAAGTCCTTCGTGATGAGGGTGCGGACCTTCTGGGCGGAGCCGTAGTACGCGTCGTAGTAGCCGGAGCTGAGCGCGTACGTGCCGAGGATGATGCGGCGCTTGACCTCGTCGCCGAAGCCGGCTTCGCGGGTCAGGGCGGTGACGTCCTCGGCGGACTTGGTGCCGTCGTCGCCGACGCGCAGGCCGTAGCGCATGGCGTCGAAGCGGGCCAGGTTCGAGGAGCACTCGGACGGCGCGATCAGGTAGTACGCGGCCATCGCGAGATCGAAGGACGGGCAGTCCAGCTCGACGATCTCGGCGCCGAGCTCCTTGAGGAGCTCCACCGACTCGTTGAAGCGCTGGACGACACCGGCCTGGTAGCCCTCACCGGCGAACTGCTTGACCACACCGACGCGCATACCGGCCACCGAGCCGTTGCGGGCGGCCTCGACGACCGGCGGGACCGGGGCGTCGATGGAGGTGGAGTCGAGCGGGTCGTGCCCGGCGATCACCTCGTGCAGGAGGGCCGCGTCCAGGACCGTACGGGCGCAGGGCCCGCCCTGGTCGAGGGAGGAGGAGAAGGCGACCATGCCGTAGCGGGAGACACCGCCGTACGTGGGCTTCACGCCGACCGTGCCCGTGACGGCGGCGGGCTGGCGGATGGAACCGCCGGTGTCGGTGCCGATGGCGAGCGGGGCCTGGAAGGCGGCGAGGGCCGCCGCGGAGCCGCCGCCGGAACCGCCGGGGATCCGGGTGAGGTCCCACGGGTTGCCGGTGGGGCCGTAGGCGCTGTTCTCGGTGGAGGACCCCATGGCGAACTCGTCCATGTTGGTCTTGCCGAGGATGACGACGTCGGCTTCCTTCAGCTTGCGCGTCAAGGTGGCGTCGTAGGGCGGGATCCAGCCTTCGAGGATCTTCGAACCGACGGTCGTCGGGATCCCGACCGTGGTGAAGATGTCCTTGAGGGCGAGGGGCACGCCGGCCAGCGGGCCGAGCTTCTCGCCGGCCGCGCGCTTGGCGTCGACGGCGCGGGCCTGGGCGAGCGCGCCCTCGCGGTCCACGTGCAGGAAGGCGTTGACCTTCTCGTCGGTGGCGTCGATGCGGGCCAGGTGGGCCTCGGTCACCTCGACGGCCGTGAGCTCGCCGGAGGCGATCTTCCCGGCGGTCTCGGCGGCCGTGAGCTTGATGATGTCGACCATGATTGTTAGTCCTCCCCCAGGATCTGCGGCACCTTGAAACGCTGCTGCTCCTGGGCGGGAGCACCGGAGAGCGCCTGCTCGGGGGTGAGCGAAGGACGGACCTCGTCCGCGCGCATGACGTTCGTCAGCGGCAGCGGGTGGGAGGTCGGCGGGACGTCTTGGTCGGCGACCTCGGAGACACGGGCGACCGCGCCGATGATGTCGCCGAGCTGTCCGGCGAAGTGATCCAGCTCGTTGCTGGACAGCTCAAGGCGCGCCAGCCGAGCGAGGTGGACGACCTCCTCGCGCGTAATGCCAGGCATGCAGCGATCCTCTGGGGGTGGGTGGATGTTTCGTTTCGGACCCAATCCTATGGGGCCGGGCGCTCGGCCTGCGAAACGGTTTGCGCGGATGCCGGGACGGGCCGCGGCGCGGAGCCTCCCGGGCTCCGCCCGGACCCGCGCCTCACACGCCGGCGGGGCTGGATCTTCCAGCCCCGCCGGCGTGTGAGGCGGGCGGGGTGCGGGGGCGCCGCCCCCGCAGCGGCGCCGCGGGATCAGACCGCGTCGGCCTCGGCCGCGGCGAGCTCCGCCGTGATGTCCGCCGGGCGGCGCCAGCCGCGCTCGCCGCGGGCCAGCAGCCAGGCGGTGGCCTCCTGCGGCGGCATGGCGGCGGCGACCAGCCAGCCCTGGACGGCGTCGCAGCCCAGGTCCCGCAGGCGCTCCCACGTCTCGTCGTCCTCCACGCCCTCCGCCACGACCAGCAGGCCCAGCGAGTGCGCCAGGTCCACCGTGCACCGGACGATCTCCGCGTCCTGCGCGTCGACCGCCAGCCGGCCGACGAACGAGCGGTCGATCTTCAGCTCGCTGACCGGCAGGCGGCGCAGGTGCACGAGGGAGGAGTAGCCGGTGCCGAAGTCGTCGAGTGACATCTTCACGCCGTGGCCGGTGAGCCCGGCCATGGTGTCCGCGGCCCGCTGGGGGTCCTCCAGCAGGACGTGTTCCGTTATCTCCAGCTGCAGCCCGCTCGCCGGGACCCCGTGGCGGGCCAGTCGCGCGGCGACGGCGCCCGCGAAGCCCGGGGTGTGGACGTCGCGCGGTGAGACGTTGACGGCGACCGGGACCTTGAGGCCCTGGGCCCGCCACCGCGCGACCTGGGCGAGGGCGGTCTCCAGTACGTACTCGGTCAGGTGCGGCATCAGCCCGGAGGTCTCGGCGATCGCGATGAACTCGTCCGGCGACACCCGTCCGCGTTCCGGGTGCACCCACCGTACGAGGGCTTCGAGCCCGGCCACCTGGCCGTCGAAGCGGACCTTCGGCTGGTAGTGCAATTCCACTTCGCCTGCGTCCAGGGCCCTGCGGAGGTCGCCGAGGAGGCCCAGGCGGTCGGGGGTGTTGCTGTCGCGCTTGGACTCGTACACCTCGACGCCCGTGCGGTCGCGCTTGGCCTGGTACATCGCCACGTCCGCGCGCCGCAGCAACCCCTCCGCGTCGAGCGCGTGATCGGGGAAGACGGCGAGGCCGGCGCTGGCCTCCAGGACGAGGGTCAGGCCGTCCAGGTCGAGCGGGGAGCTGAGATCGGCGACCAGGTGGCGGGCGATGCGCTGGGCGCTGGTGGTGGAGTCGGTGAAGGGGAGCAGGACGGCGAACTCGTCGCCGCCGAGCCGGGCCGCCTCCGCGTCCTCGGGGAGGGCCTGGCGCAGCCGTTCGGCGATCTGGAGGAGCAGCCGGTCGCCCGCCAGGTGCCCCAGGGTGTCGTTGACCGCCCGGAAGCGGTCCAGGTCGATGAGCACGAGGGCGGCCCGGGTGCCGGAACGTTCGGCCTCGTCCAGGGCGGACCAGGCCCGCTCCAGCAGCCACTGCCGGTTGGGCAGCCCGGTCAGCGGGTCCCTCAGCTGCTCCTCGGCGCGTGCCCGGGCGATCCACAGGGTGGAGTCCAGGGCGATCAGCGGTACGGCGAACAGCGGCAGCAGCACCGGCTGGGTGACGGCGACGACGCAGATCAGGGGGGCGATGCCGAGCAGCGCGACGGCTACTAAGGCCTGCCGGAGCAGGGCGGTGCGGGCGACGGTGGGCAGCCCGCCGCCGCGCGGGGCCAGCGCGATCCAGAGCAGGACGCGGGTGGCGAGGAGGTAGGCGACGGCGACGAGGACGATCTCGGGGACCGCCTCCAGCCCCCAGAAGGTGGGCAGCCAGGGGTTCTCGACGGAGGGCACCTCGCCGAAGGCGGCGAGTACGAGGGCCCCGGCGCCGATGCCGAGGATGTCGACGGAGCCGTGCAGCAGCCCCTGCCGCCAGCGGTGCCTGCGGGCCGCCCCGACCAGGGAGACCACGGCGAGGGAGACCAGTCCGGCGGGGACCCATCCGTAGAGGATGAGGACGCCGAGGGTGAGGGCGGCGCCCGATCCGGTGCCGCCCCACCAGCGGTCGCGGCCGAGGGCGACGAGGTGGCCGACGATGATGCCGGTGAGGAGGGCCAGTGCCCAGCCGACCGGGCCGCCGGGGAACAGCGCGTGACGGCCGCTCAGCGCGGACACGATGCCGGTGGTGAGCACCGCGACGGCGAGTCCCACGACGAGGAAGGGCAGCACACCGCGCCGCTCCTGTCCGCCCGCACCGGTGTCGAGCGGTCGGGTCTCGGGCGTCCTGGTACCCAGGACACCGAGTCTGCCCGCCCTGCCCGCCCGCATGGACGGGAGTTCCCCGCCGAATTCAGGTGACGGGTCGGCGCTTTCGGTGGGTTTCATGCCCGTACCTCTCACAGCCGGCGATGCCGATGTCACGCGATGGCCCCGATGTCATGCCACCACGGCCGAAATCGCATCCTGCAGCCGTGCACGACAGGCGCACCCCTCAACAGTAGGACGCGCGAGGCTTCCAGGGGCAGCGGTCGGCAGTGGTTGCCCGAATGCGACCCAGCCATCCTCATCAGTACGGTATCCGCCGAACGGGTGAGTTTGGACAGGACCCCCTCGTCACCCATCCGATGATCCGACAGGTCACCGCCCTGCGACCAGCCTTGTACCGGCCGTTTACCACCGTTCGCCGCGCCTGGCGTGCGCCCGCCCGTACGGCCGCACGCCACGCATCCGTTCGCCTTCGCTACTCCCCCTCGGGGATCCCCCTTTCGGTACTACTCCCCTTCACCCCCGCCGTCCACCGGGAGCGCGGCCTCTCTTGCCGCGTCCGGCCCCTGCTCCAGCAGCAGGGCGAACCCGGCGTCGTCGAGGACGGCGAGCTTCAATTGCACGGCCTTGTCGTACTTCGAGCCGGGGTTGTCGCCGACCACGACGAAGGAGGTCTTCTTCGACACGGATCCGGTCACCTTGGCACCGCGGCTCTGCAGGGCCTCCTTCGCGCCGTCCCGCGTGTGGCTCTGCAAAGTGCCGGTGACGACGACGGTCAGTCCCTCGAGCGGCCGAGGCCCCTCCTCCTCGGCGGAACCTTCCTCCTCCATCCGGACCCCGGCCTCCCGCCACTTGCGCAGGATCTCCTGGTGCCAATCGACGGCGAACCACTCCTTGAGGGAGGCGGCGATGATCGCGCCGACCCCCTCGGTGGCGGTCAGCTCCTCCTCCGTGGCCTGCTCGATGCGCTCGATCGACCGGAACTCCCGGGCGAGGGCCTCGGCCGCGACCGGTCCGACGTGACGGATCGACAGGCCGTTGATGATGCGGGCGAGCGGGCGCTCCTTGGCGGCGGCGATGTGCTCCAGCATGGCCAGGGCGTTCTTCTTCGGCTCGCCCTTCTGGTTGGCGAAGACCGTGACGATCTTCTCGTCGCCCGTCTTGGGGTCCCGCTTGGGCAGCCCGCTGTCCGGGTCCAGGACGTACGCCTTGATGGGCAGCAGCTGCTCGATGGTCAGGCCGAAGAGGTCGCCCTCGTCCAGCAGCGGCGGTTCGGCCGGCTCCAGCGGGCCGGTGAGCGCGGCCGCCGCCACCATGCCGAAGTTCTCGATGTCCAGGGACTGCCGGCCGCCCAGGTAGAAGAGCCGCTCGCGCAACTGGGCGGGGCAGGTCTGGGCGTTGGGGCACCGGACGTCGATGTCCCCCTCCTTCATCGGCCGCAGTTCCGTCCCGCACGCGGGACAGATGGCCGGCATCACGAACTCCCGCTCGCTGCCGTCGCGCAGGTCCACCACCGGGCCGAGGATCTCGGGGATGACGTCGCCCGCCTTGCGCAGGACGACGGTGTCCCCGATGAGGACGCCCTTGGCCTTGACGACCTCCTGGTTGTGCAGGGTCGCGAACTCCACCTCGGAGCCCGCCACCTTCACCGGTTCCACCTGGGCGTACGGGGTCACCCGGCCGGTGCGGCCGACGCCGACCTTGATGTCGATCAGCTTGGTGTTGACCTCTTCGGGAGCGTACTTCCAGGCGATCGCCCAGCGCGGGGCGCGCGCGGTGGAGCCGAGCCGGCCCTGGAGTGCGATCTCGTCGAGCTTGACGACCACGCCGTCGATCTCGTGCTCCACCGAGTGCCGGTTCACGCCGAAGTCCGCGATGAAGTCCCGGACCTCGGCGAGCGTGGAGACCACCTTGTTGTGCTGCGCGGTCGGCAGACCCCACTCGTGCAGCAGCGCGTACGCCTGCGACTGGCGCTCGATCTCGAAGCCCTCGCGGGCGCCGATGCCGTGCACGACCATGTGCAGCGGGCGGCTCGCGGTGACTTTGGGGTCCTTCTGCCGCAGCGAACCGGCCGCCGCGTTGCGCGGGTTGGCGAAGGGCTTGCCCTCCGCCTCCACGAGGCGCGCGTTGAGCTCCTGGAACTTCTCCATCGGGAAGTAGACCTCGCCGCGGATCTCGACGAGCGCCGGGATCCGGTCGCCCCCCAGCCGGTCCGGGATCTCGGCGATGGTGCGGACGTTGGGCGTGATGTCCTCACCGGTGCGGCCGTCGCCGCGGGTGGCCGCCCGGGTCAGGCGGCCGTTCTCGTAGGTGAGGTTGACGGCGAGGCCGTCCACCTTGAGCTCGCACAGGTAGTGGTAGTCCGAGGTGTTCACGTCCCGGGCCACCCGCTCGGCCCAGGCGGCCAGTTCCTCGTCGTCGAAGGCGTTGTCGAGGGAGAGCATCCGTTCCCGGTGCTCGACGGAGGCGAAGTCCGTCTCGTACGCCCCGGCCACCTTCTGGGTGGGCGAGTCGGGTGTCCGCAGCTCCGGATACTGCTCCTCCAGCGCCTCCAGCGAGCGCAGCAGCTGGTCGAACTCGGCATCGCTGACGACCGGCTGGTCGTTCACGTAGTACCGGAAGCGGTGCTCCTCGACCTGCTCGGCCAGCAGCGCGTGCTGATCACGCACCGCCGCCGGTACTGCCGTGTCCTGCTGTTCGGCTGCCATGCCGTGTCCTCCCGTGGCCCGTCTCGACCGTCACTCAGGGTTGTCGGCGAGCGACCTCGCCGCCCTGACGCAATGCGCCTGCACCGCGCGGGCGTAGGCGGGTGAGGCACCCGCCAGACCGCACGACGGGGTGACCACGACGGACTCCGCCAGAGTCCCCGGGGCCAGCCCCAGCCTGCGCCAGAGCTTCCTGACACCCATGACGCTACCGCCCGGGTCCGACAACGGGGCGTCCGTGCCGGGCACCACTCCGGCGAAGAGTTTCGTGCCGCCTTCGACGGCCTCCCCGATGGCGTCGTCCTCGCGCTCGGTGAGCAGGGAGAAATCGAACGACACTCCCGTGGCGCCGGCTCTGCGGAGCAGGCCGAAGGGGACCTCGGGTGCGCAGGAGTGCACGACGACCTCCCCGTCGTGGACGGCGAACAGGTCGCGCAGCGCGCCCTCGACCACCTGCCGGTCGACGGCGCGGTAGGTGCGGTAGCCGCTCGCCGAGCGGACCCGGCCGAGCAGTACGGCCGTCAGCGACGGCTCATCGAGCTGCAGCACCACGTCGGCGCCGGGGATGCGCTTGCGTACGTCGGCCAGGTGCGCGCGCAGGCCCTCGGCCAGCGATCCGGCCAGGTCCCGGCAGGCCCCCGGGTCCTGGAGCATGGCCTCGCCGCCGTGCAGTTCCAGGGCGGCGGCGAGCGTCCACGGCCCGACGGCCTGGACCTTGAGCTTGCCCGTGTAGCCCTGGGTGAACTCCTCCAGTGCGTCGAGGTCCTCGCCGAGCCAGGACCGGGCCCGCTTCGAGTCCCGTCCCGGGCGGTCGCTGATCCGCCAGCCGCTGGGCTCGACGTGGGCGTACATGTCGACGAGCAGGCCGAGGGAGCGGCCGATCATGTCCGCACCGGGCCCGCGGGCGGGCAGCTCGGCGAGGTAGGGGAACTCCTCGAAGGATCCGGTGACGGTCTTCGCGGCCTCGCGGGCGTCGCCGCCGGGCAGCGATCCGACGCCGGTGGCGCCCGCGCTCATCGGCCCGGCCGGACGCTCAGGTCGTTGACCTCGGCGTCGCGGGGCAGGTCGATGGCCATGACGATCGTGGTCGCCACGGACTCGGGGTCGATCCAGTCGGCCGGGTCGTAGTCCTTGCCCTCCTGGGAGTGCACCTTGGCCTGCATGGGGCTGGCGGTGCGGCCCGGGTAGACGGAGGTGACGCGGATGCCGTGGGGCTTCTCCTCGTCGCGCAGCGAGTCGGCGAGGGCCTTGAGACCGTGCTTGGAGGCGGCGTACGCGCTCCAGTCGGCGTGGGCGCGCAGGCCGGCGCCGGAGTTCACGAAGACGATGTCGGCCTGCGAGGCCCGCAGGGTGGGCAGCAGCAGCCGGGTGACCTCGGCGGGGGCGATCAGGTTCACGTTGAGCTGCTGGTGCCAGGTCTTGGGCCGGAGCTCACCGACCGGTCCGAGGTCGACGATCCCGGCGATGTGCAGCAGGGAGTCGATCCGTTCCGGGACGGCCTGCTTGGAGAACGCCCACGACAGCCGGTCGGGGTCGGCGAGGTCGCCGACGAGGGACGTGGCGCCGGGGTAGCGCTCGACGAGCTGACGGGCGCGGCCGGCGTCCCGGGCGAGGAGGACGAGGTCGTCGCCGCGGGCGTGCAGCCGGGCCGCGACGGCGGCGCCGATGCCGGAGCCGGCACCGGTGATCAAGTGAGTAGCCATACCGCCCATGCTCGCACCCCGCCATCCCCTGTCACCCCCCGTCATCCCCCGTCATCCCTCGTCATCCCCCGTCATCCCCCCGCGGCCTGCCGGTACGCCGCCTCGATCCGGGCCCGAACGGGCGGCGCCTGCCGGGTGGTGAGGCTCCTCCCGGTGAGTCCCGCCAGGCAGAGGAGCCCGTCGCGTTCATCGGTGGGGATCGGCGTCCAGTGCCGCAGCGCCGCGTCCCGTACGGAGATCAGCGCGGCCGTGTCGTCCGGCTCGGCCGGATCGAAGCGGCCGCCCGAGGCCGCGCGATGCCCGGCCCAGCGGTCCTCCCAGAACTCGACCGTCCAGCCCGGCCAGCGCGCGGCCACCGTGTCGGAGTGGATCTGGGTCCCGATGGTCCACCAGCCGACCCGGCGGCGGTGCGCGTCGATGTGCACACCGCCCTCGGCGAGCCCGTGGTGGCCGCCCTCGTCCGTCGCCCCGTCCAGGAAGCCGAGCAGGGCCGGACCGTGCATGACGGGGTGGTCGAAGCCGTAGCCCACCAGGTGGCAGCGGTCCGGGCCGTCCAGGGTCACCACGGTGGACGGCATGCCCGGAACCGGGGTGTGCGGCACCCCGGGCCGGGAGACGAAGAGGTCGTCGGCCCAGGCCGGGCGCTCGCGGTCCTCGTCGTCCGCGGGGTCGAGGCCGAGGTGGCTCCGCAGCCCGGTCTGGGCGCCGTAGATCCAGTGGACCTCCCAGCCGGGCCAGGCGGCCCGCAGGAGGGCGAAGGCGGCCCGGCGGGTGTACGGCTCGACGAGGGGGCCCTCCATGACGAACAGCCGCAGGACCTTGCGGTCCGGGTCCACCGCGACGCCCGCGTCGATCTCGTCGTCGGGCCGCCAGGAGTACGGCTGTCCGTACGCGCGGCCCCGGCGCATCAGGGCCAACAGGAAGTCCGGACCGGCCAGCAGGTCGGGTTCCAGGCCCCCGGCCCCCCAGTCGTCGTCGGTGGCCCCGTATCCGTCCGGTCCGCCGAGGATGTAGACGACCGGGTTCATCGCGGCCCCGCGGCTTCGCGCAGGGCCGCGGCCGTCCGCCGGGCGTCGTAGTCGGCCGGGACGCCCTCGACCAGGATGACCTCGCCCGGGATGTGGTCGGTGCGCAGCGGGATGATGGCCCGGTAGGCGTCGGAGGCGTACCAGGCGCGGGCGCTCTCGATGTCCGGGAAGCCGATCATGACGACGGTGCCGGGGAAGGGGCCCTCCATGACCTCGACCTCCTTGCCGTGGACGAGGAAGCGGCCGCCGAAGGGTTCCATCGTCGACGGGATCCGCTCGATGTACTCGAGGACGTCCTCGTTCATGGTGTCGGGGCGTATGTGGGCGATGGCGTACGCGGTCATGGTCTCTCCCCCTGTGAACGGGCCCGCCAGTGCGGGCCGTTGCTCCGATCCTGTCAGCACAGGGCCGCGCCGGCGATGACCTGCGAGGTCATGCCGATGCGGGCTGGAAGGTGCGCCGGTAGGCGATCGGGGAGACGCCGAGCGTGGAACGCATGTGCTGGCGCAGGGAGTTGGCCGATCCGAAGCCCGCACGGTGGGCGACCAGGTCGACCGGGAGATCGCTGGATTCCAGCAAATGGCGCGCCAGTTCCAGGCGTTGGGCGGTGAGCCACTGCACCGGGGTCATGCCGACTTCGTCGCGGAAGCGCCGGGTGAAGGTGCGCAGGCTCATCCGGGCGTGCGCGGCCAGTTCGGCGAGGGTGACCGGTTCGGCGAGGCGTTCCAGGGCCCAGGCGCGGGTGGCGGTGGTGGTGGCGAGCGTCGGCTCCGGGACGGGCCGGTCGATGTACTGGACCTGGCCGCCGTCCCGCCAGGGCGGGACCACGCACAGCCGCGCGGCCCGGTTGGCGACGCCCGTGCCGTGGTCCTGGCGGATCAGGTAGAGGCAGAGGTCGATGCCGGCCGCCACGCCGGCCGAGGTGAGGATGTCGCCGTCGTCGACGAAGAGGACCTCCTCGTCGAGCCGCACGCGCGGGAAGCCGCGCTGGAACTCGGGCGCGTGCAGCCAGTGGGTGGTGGCGGGCCGGCCGTCGAGCAGCCCGGCGGCGGCGAGGACGTAGGAGCCGGTGCACAGGGAGACCAGCCGGGTGCCGGGCCGGATCGCGGCGAGGGCGTCGGTCAGCGGTTGCGGCAGGGGGGCGCCGTGCGCGAGCTCGTCCATGGCGTGGGTGGGCGTGACGATCACGGTGTCGGCGGCGGCGAGGGCCTCGGGGCCGGCCGTGACGCCGACGGTGAAGCCCGCGTCGCTGGTCACGGGCAGGCCGTCGGCGGTGCAGACGGTCACCTCGTAGAGCGGATTCCCGGCCTCGTCGTGGGCGTTGCCGAAGACGCGGGAGGGGATGCCGAGCTCGAACGGGGGGACCCCTTCGAGGGCGAGTACGGCGATTCGGTGCATGGCCAGATCCTGACACATGGTGGCCGTACGGCCAACACTACGGGGGTCGGCGAGCGGAGACAGTGAGGTCATCGGCCGGGACACCGGCACCGGAGAACCCAGCAAGGAGACATGTCATGCGCGCCGTCGTCATCAGCAAGTGGGGCGGACCCGAGGTCCTCGTCGAGACGGACGCCGAGCGTCCGGAGCCCGGCATGGGCGAGGTCCTGGTCCGGGTCCACGCCGCCGGCGTCAACCCGGTGGACTGGAAGACGCGCGAGAGCGGCGCCCTGATCCCCTGGGGCCCGGTGCCGGCGGTCGGCTGGGACGTGTCCGGCACCGTCGAGGCCGTGGGACCGGGCGTGACCCTGTACCGGGCGGGCGACGAGGTCTACGGGATGCCCCGCTTCCCGCAGCAGGCCGGCGCGTACGCCGAGTACGTGACGGGCCCCGCCCGGCACTTCGCCCGCAAGCCGGCCACGCTGGACCACGTGCAGGCCGCGGCCCTGCCGCTGGCCGCGCTGACCGCCTGGCAGGCCCTGGTGGACACGGCCGGGGTGAGCGCCGGGCAGCGGGTGCTGGTGCACGCGGCGGCCGGCGGCGTGGGTCACCTGGCGGTGCAGATCGCCAAGGCCCGCGGCGCTTACGTGATCGGCACCGCGAGCGCCGGCAAGCACGAGCTGCTGCGCGAGCTCGGCGCCGACGAGGTGATCGACTACCGCACCACGGACTTCGAGGACGCCGTCGCCGACGTGGACGTCGTGATCGACGCCATCGGCGGGGACTACACGCAGCGCTCGCTGAAGGTCCTCAAGACCGGCGGCCACCTGGTGACCCTGCCCGGCCCCGACTCCCTCCCGGCCGACCCGCAGGGCGTGCACGCCTCCTGGGTGCTGGTGGAGCCGGACCTCGGCGGCCTGCAGGAGATCGCGGCCCTCGTCGAGCAGGGCCTGCTGAAGCCGCTGGTCGACACGGTGCTGCCGCTGGAGCAGGCCGCCAAGGCCCACGAGATCGGCGAGCAGGGCCGCACCACCGGCAAGATCGTCCTGACCGTCGCCTGAGCGCGCTGCGCCCCGGGCGGCCCTCAGCCGGTGGGCCGCCCGCGCAGGTGACGCTCCGGACGGGCGTGGCGGAACCTGTGGACGACGCCGACGCGGCGCAGGACGCCGCGCCGGTAGGCGTCCTCCAGAAAGGCGTCCGCCGCCCAGGGGAGGCGGCCGATCCTGGAGATCAACGCGAGCATCCTGGCGAACCACGGCGGCAGCGGCACCGTGTGGTATTCGGCGGCCTGATCCGCACCGCGCGACGCCGCGGCCCGTCCGGGGGGACGGACCGCGGCGTCGTGGCGCGGAGGGGGCCGGTCAGACGGTGGCGGCGGCCCGCGTCGTGGTCGCGATGGTGGCCGAGCCGACCACGCGGGTGCCGTCGTAGAGCACGATCGCCTGGCCGGGGGCGACGCCCCGGACCGGCTCGGTGAAGGAGACGCGCAGCTCGCCGTCCACGACCTCGGCGAAGACCTCGGTCTCGCCTCCGTGGGCGCGCAGCTGGGCGGTGTACGTGCCCGGGGCCGCGGCCACGGCGCCGCACCAGCGGGGGCGGATCGCGGTGAGGGCCGTGACGTCGAGGGCTTCGACCGGGCCGACGGTGACGGTGTTGTTCACCGGGGAGATGTCGAGGACGTAGCGCGGCTTGCCGTCGGGGGCGGGGTGGCCGATGCGCAGGCCCTTGCGCTGGCCGATGGTGAAGCCGAAGGCGCCGTCGTGAGTGCCGACCTTCTCGCCGGTCGCCCCGTCGACGATGTCGCCCTCGGCCTTGCCGAGGCGGTTCGCGAGGAAGCCCTGGGTGTCGCCGTCGGCGATGAAGCAGATGTCGTGGCTGTCGGGCTTCTTCGCGACGGCCAGCCCCCGCTCCTCGGCCTCGGCGCGGATCTCTTCCTTGGTGGTGAGGGTGTCACCGAGGGGGAAGAGGGCGTGGGCGAGCTGCTTCTCGTCGAGGACCCCGAGGACGTAGGACTGGTCCTTGGCCATGTCGGAGGCGCGGTGCAGTTCGCGGGAGCCGTCCTCGTTCAGCACGACGGTCGCGTAGTGGCCGGTGCAGACGGCGTCGAAGCCGAGCGCGAGGGCCTTGTCGAGCAGCGCCGCGAACTTGATCTTCTCGTTGCAGCGCAGGCAGGGGTTCGGGGTGCGCCCGGCCTCGTACTCCGAGATGAAGTCCTCGACCACGTCCTCGCGGAAGCGCTCGGCCAGGTCCCAGACGTAGAAGGGGATGCCGATGACGTCGGCCGCGCGGCGGGCGTCGCGGGAGTCCTCGATGGTGCAGCAGCCACGGGCGCCGGTCCGGAAGGACTGCGGGTTCGCGGAGAGCGCGAGGTGGACGCCGGTCACGTCGTGCCCGGCTTCGACCGCACGGGCGGCGGCGACAGCGGAGTCCACTCCGCCGGACATGGCGGCCAGGATGCGAAGCGGGCGGTGTGCGGGCGGCAGGTTCTCAGTCATAGCACCGTCCAGAGTACGGGGGAACCGAGCGGGGTCACAGCGCGTTATCGGGGTACGGGGGGTGGATCACATCGTCGAGCAGGGGAACAAGGGACAGAAGTCGCCGGGGCGGACCCGCAGGGCCGTGCTGTTCGGCGGGCTCGGGGTCCTCGCGGTGGCGGGGGTCGCCGGCCGGGAGGAGATCGCCCGGGGCTGGTGGCTGATACCGGGGGTGGCCAAGCCGCGCAAGGAGGGCGAGCTCGACCACGTGGGCGCGAACTGGACGGCGGCCTCGCCGGCGAACTGGCGGATGGCGGACCGGCCCGACGACTACCGGGTGGACCGGATCGTCGTCCATGTCACACAGGGCGGCTTCGAGTCCTCGGTGGACGCCTTCCGGAATCCGTGGCACAAGGCCTCGGCGCACTACATAGTGCGCGGGGACGGCCATGTGGAGCAGATGGTGCGGGAGCTGGACGTGGCCTTCCACGCCGGGAACCGCTCGATGAACGAGCGCAGCGTCGGCATCGAGCACGTGGGCTTCGTGGACCGCCCGCAGGACTTCACGGACGAGATGTACGCGGCTTCGGCCCGGCTGGCGGCAGGCATCTGCCGCCGGTACGGCATACGGGCGGACCGCGCCCACATCGTCGGCCACTCCGAGGTACCGGGCGCCGACCACACCGATCCCGGCCGCCACTGGGACTGGAACCGGTACATCGGCCTGGTGCAGCAGGCACTCGACGAGCGGGACCCCGTCAGCTGAGGCCCGCCGTGCGGGCACGTTCCACCGCCGGGCCGATGGCCGCGGCCAGGGCCGCGACGTCCTCCTTGGTGGAGGTGTGGCCGAGGGAGAAGCGCAGGGTGCCGCGGGCCAGCTGCGGGTCGGTACCGGTCGCCAGCAGGACGTGGCTCGGCTGGGCCACGCCCGCGGTGCAGGCGGATCCGGTGGAGCACTCGATGCCCTGCGCGTCGAGCAGGAGCAGCAGGGAGTCGCCCTCGCAGCCCGGGAAGCTGAAGTGGGCATTGGCCGGGAGCCGCTCGTCGGGGTCTCCTCCGAGGACGGCGTCGGGCACGGCCGCGCGGACGGCGACGACCAGTTCGTCGCGCAGGGCGCCGATTTCGGCGGCGAACCGCTCGCGCCGTTCGGCGGCGAGCACGGCGGCCACGGCGAAGGCGGCGACGGCCGGTACGTCGAGGGTGCCGGAACGGACGTGCCGCTCCTGGCCGCCGCCGTGCAGGACGGGTACGGGGCTCTGGTCCCGGCCGAGGAGCAGTGCCCCGATGCCGTAGGGTCCGCCGATCTTGTGGCCGCTGACGGTCATGGCGGCGAGGCCGCTGTCGCCGAAGTGGACGTCGAGCTGCCCGAAGGCCTGGACGGCGTCGGAGTGCAGCGGGATCCCGGACTCGCGGGCGATGGCGGCCAGTTCGCGGACCGGCATGACGGTGCCGATCTCGTTGTTGGCCCACATCACGGTGGCCAGGGCCACGTCGTCGGGGTTGCGCCCGACGGCTTCGCGGAAGGCGTCGGCGTGCACGCGCCCGTGGCGGTCCACGGGCAGGTACTCGACCTGCGCGCCCTCGTGCTCGGCGAGCCAGTGGACGGCGTCGAGCACGGCGTGGTGCTCGACGGGACTGGCGATGACCCGGGTCCGGGCGGGATCGGCGTCGCGCCGGGCCCAGTAGAGGCCCTTGACGGCGAGGTTGTCGGCCTCCGTGCCGCCGGCGGTGAAGACCACCTCGCTGGGGCGGGCGCCGACCGCCTCGGCGAAGGCCTCGCGGGCCTCCTCCACGGTACGGCGGGCCCGGCGGCCGGCGGCGTGCAGGGAGGAGGCGTTCCCCGTGGCGGCGAACTGCGCGGTCATCGCCGCGGCGGCCTCCGGCAGCATCGGGGTGGTGGCGGCGTGGTCGAGGTAGGCCATGATCCCCCGATTCTACGAGTCGACCGGTGGCCCCTTGCGCCGCGGGACCCCGTGATGGCCGGCACGGCACTCCCGGGGAGTGCGCTGCCGGCCGGATCGGGGAGCGGTCAGGCCGGGCGCAGGGCGCGGGCCAGCTGGCGGGACTGGGCGACCAGGTGGTCCGACGAGTCCCAGACCTCCGCGTCCTCCTCCAGGAAGCCGCCGGCCAGGTTGCGGGTGGTGATGGAGACCCGGAGCGGGCCGGGGGCCGGGCGGCGCCGGACGTGGGTGGTGAGTTCCACCGTCGGGGTCCAGGCCACCAGGCCGAGGTCGAAGGCGGTCGGCGGCAGCGCGTCCACGGCCAGGAGGATGGACAGCGGGTCGGCGTCGCGGCCGTCGGCCAGCTCGAACCAGGCCCGCATCTCGCCCTTGCCGGACGGCGCACCGACGGCCCAGCCGGCGGTCGCCGGGTCCAGCCGCAGGCGCAGCCGGTCCACGATGGCGGAGCTGCCGGGGATCGGGGCCGGGCCGGCCTCGGGGCCGATGCAGTCCTCGTAGGCGGGGATGGCGGGCGGCACGGCGACGGTCCGTACGTCGTCCGGCAGGGCCGCGAGGTCGCCGTAGGAGGCGAGGACGCGGATGCGCTCGATCTCGACGCCGTTCTCGTCGTACTGGAACAGCGAGGCCTGGCCCGTGGAGAGGGTGCGGCCGACGCGGACGACCTGCGTGCGGATCACGGCGGGGCCGGGCACGGATGAGGTCAGGTAGTGCGCGGAGACGGTGAACGGGTCCGGGTGCGGGAGGGCCGCCGACAGGGCCCGGCCGACCAGGGCCAGCAGGTAGCCGCCGTTCACGGCGGCGATGATCGTCCAGCCGGCGGAGAGTTCCGCGTCGTACACCCCGGGCTCGCCCGCGCGTGCGGTGATGGCGGTGTCGCGGTCGAACTCACTGTCGCCGATGAATGCCTTGGCAGCTGCGTGTGACATGCAAACGACGGTACACCGGCTTGCTACTAAGCGGTAGCTTTCTTTTGTTACGGCTCTTCGGCCACCGACGACCGCCGGTTCCAGGCCAGCGGCGCCCGCCAGTGGTAGCGCATGGCGAGCAGGCGGAGAACGAAGGTGGTGACGATCGCCAGGCCCGTGGTGATGCCGTTGAGCGCGTCCATGCTGATGAAGACGGCGACCATCGTGGCCCCGACGAGGGCGGGCACGGCGTACATCTCGCGGTCGCGCAGCAGCGAGGGCACCTCGTTCACCAGCACGTCGCGCAGGACGCCGCCGCCGACGGCCGTGGTGACGCCGAGCGCCGCGGAGGCGGTGAGACCGAGGCCGTACTCGTAGGCCTTGGTCGTGCCCGTCACGCAGAACAGTCCGAGGCCGGCCGCGTCGAAGACGTTGATGGCGCGGTTGATCCGCTGGACCTCGGGGTGCAGGAAGTAGACGATCGCGGCGGCGACCAGCGGGGTGACGAAGAAGCTGAGCTCACCGAAGGCGGCGGGCGGCACGGCGCCGATGACGAGGTCGCGGAAGAGACCGCCGCCCAGGGCCGTGACCAGGGCGAGGACGACGATGCCGAAGACGTCGAAGTTCTTGCGGACGGCGAGCAGGGCGCCTGCGGTGGCGAAGACGAAGATGCCGGCGAGGTCCAGGGCATGCTGGATCCCGGGCGGGAAGAGATCGTGGAGCACCGGGCCATTGTCGCCCCTCGGCCGCTCGGCTCCCGCCGGGGGACGGGCCGCTCGGCTCCGCCGGGGGGGGCTCGGGCCGCGGGCCGGTGCGGCTTCAGGACCCGGGGCTCCGCCCCGGACCCCGCGCCTCACACGCCGACGAGGCTGGACATGTGCGGCCCTGCCCGGATTGCCGGGCAGGGCCGTGCCTGCCGGAGCGGTTACTCCGTGACCGTCGCCACCGCGTCCGCCGCGCCCGGCAGGGGCTGGTCGCCCGGGGCCTGGTCCGCGGCGTTCTCCGGGTGGTGGCAGGCCACCTGGTGGCCCGGCTTCAGCGCCAGCAGCGGCGGTTCCTGCGTGGCGCAGATCTGCGTGGCCTTCCAGCACCGGGTGTGGAAGCGGCAGCCGCTCGGCGGTGAGATCGGCGACGGCACGTCGCCCTTGAGCAGGATGCGGCCGCTCTTGGCGCCGCGCCGCCTCGGGTCGGGCACCGGCACGGCCGACATCAGGGCCGTGGTGTACGGGTGCATGGGCGCCCCGTACAGCGACTTGTTGTCGGCGAGCTCGACGATCTTGCCGAGGTACATCACCGCGATGCGGTCCGAGACGTGCCGGATGACCGACAGGTCGTGCGCGATGATCACGTAGGTGAGACCCAGCTCGTCCTGGAGGTCGTCCAGCAGGTTCACCACCTGGGCCTGGATCGACACGTCCAGCGCCGAGACGGGCTCGTCCGCGACCACCAGCTTCGGCTTCAGCGCCAGGGCCCGGGCGATGCCGATGCGCTGGCGCTGGCCGCCGGAGAACTCGTGCGGGTAGCGGTTGTAGTGCTCGGGGTTGAGACCCACGAGCGACAGCAGCCGCTGGACCTCCGCCTTGAGCCCGCCTTCCGGGGTGACCTTCTGGAGCTTGAACGGCGCGCTGACGATGGTGCCCACCGTGTGGCGGGGGTTCAGCGAGCCGTAGGGGTCCTGGAAGATCATCTGCACGTCGCGGCGCAGCGGGCGCATGCCCGACACCCCCAGGTGCGTGATGTCCTTGCCCTCGAACTCGATGGAACCGCCGGTCGGCTCCAGCAGCCGCGTGATCAGCCGGCCCATCGTCGACTTCCCGCAACCGGACTCGCCCACGATGCCGAGGGTCTCACCGCGCCGGACGTCGAAGTCGAGGCCGTCGACGGCCTTGACCGCGCCCACCTGGCGCCGGATCAGCCCCTTGGTGATCGGGAAGTGCTTCGCCAGGCTGGTGACCTTGAGCAGGACCTCGGGTGACTCCTTGGCCTGCGCGGGGATGACGACCGTGTCCGTCTTCTTCATCTCAGGCGTATCGGTCACAGCTTCGGCGCAATCTCTTCGGTCCAGATCCGGGTCCGCTCGTCCTGCGACATGTGGCAGGCGGACCAGTGACGGCTGTCGTCCTGTGTGAGCTCGGGCCGGACCGTACGCGTCACGTTGCCCTTGGGCACGTCGGCGTACGGGCAGCGCGGGTTGAAGGCACAGCCGTCCGGGATGTTGATGAGGCTGGGCGGGGAGCCCTTGACCGGGATGAGGCGCTCGCTCTGCTCGCGGTCGATGCGCGGCATCGAGCCCAGCAGGCCCCAGGTGTAGGGGTGGCGGGGCTCGTAGAACACCTTCTCGGCGGTGCCCCGCTCGACGCACCGGCCGCCGTACATCACGAGGATCTCGTCGGCCATCTCCGCCACGACCCCGAGGTCGTGCGTGATCATGATGACGGCCGAGCCGAACTCCTTCTGCAGATCACGGATCAGGTCCAGGATCTGCGCCTGCACGGTGACGTCCAGGGCCGTGGTCGGCTCGTCCGCGATCAGCAGGTCGGGGTTGTTGACCAGCGACATCGCGATCATCGCGCGCTGGCGCATGCCGCCCGAGAACTGGTGCGGATAGTCGTCGACGCGCTTGCCCGGCTCGGGGATGCCCACCCGGTCGAGCATCTCGACGGCCCGCTTGCGCGCCGTCTTCTTGTCCACGTCGTTGTGGACGCGGTACGCCTCCACGATCTGGGAGCCGATCGTGTAGTACGGGTGCAGCGCGCTCAGCGGGTCCTGGAAGATCATCGCCATGTCGCGGCCCCGCAGCCGGCGCACCTCCTCGGGTTCGGCCGACAGCAGTTCCTTGCCGCCGAGCCAGATCTCGCCCGACATCTCGACGGTGGAGCGGCTGGCGTTGCCCACCCGGTGCAGGCCCATGACGGCCAGCGAGGTGACCGACTTGCCGGAGCCGGACTCGCCCACGATGCCGAGGGTCTGGCCCTTGTCCAGCTGGAAGGAGAGCCCGTCGACCGATTTGACGACGCCGTCGTCGGTGGGGAAGTGGACCTTGAGGTCGCGTACGTCGAGGAAGGCCTCGGCGGGACGGCCGTCGCCCGGTACCGCCGCGAGGGCGGTGGTGGTGCCGGTGGTGGCGGTGTCGGTGGCGCGGTCGCCGGCGCCGGCCTCGCTCCCCTTCGGAGTCGGATCGGTCACGACAGCCTCACCCTCGGGTCGATGATGGCGTAGACGAGGTCGACCACCAGGTTGCACAGCACGATGAAGAATCCGGCGAAGAGGGTCACCCCGAGGATCTTCGGCAGGTCGTTCACCGCGATGGCGTGGTACGCGTACTCACCGATGCCGTGGTACGAGAAGACCGTCTCGGTGACGATGGCGCCGCCGAGGAGCAGCCCGAAGTCCATGCCGAAGATGGTCACGATCGGGGTCAGCGCGGAGCGCAGCCCGTGGCGGGTGACGACCACCCGCTCGCGCAGGCCCTTGGCGCGCGCGGTGCGGATGTAGTCCTCGCTCATGGTCTCCAGCATTCCGGCCCGGGTGAGCCGGGCGTAGAGCGCGGAGTAGAGGAAGGCGAGCGTGCACCAGGGCAGCACCAGCCCCTGGAACCAGGCCGCCGGATCCTCGGAGAAGTCCACGTACACATTGGTGAACATGGGCCAGTTGAAGACGAACACGGCCAGCGAGAGCGTGCCGGTGAAGAACATCGGCAGCGAGACGCCGGCGAGGGCCACGCCCATCGCGAGCCGGTCGAACAGCGAGCCCGGCCGCAGGGCCGAGACCACGCCGGTGGTGACACCCGTGATCAGCCAGATGAAAGCGGCTCCCAGAGTGAGGGAGGCGGTGACGGGCAGCCGGGTGACGATGTCGGGCCAGACCTCGACGTGGTCCTTGAAGGAGTAGCCGAGGCAGGGGGCGTTGCACTGCGAAGGGTCGGGGCCGTAGTTGAACTCGCGGCCCGCGAATATGCCCCTCAGGAAGTCCCAGTACTGCGCGTACAGGGGCTGGTCGAAACCGAGGTTCTTCTTGACCGCGGCGATGGACTCGGGCGAGGGGTTCTTGCCCACGTACTGGGTGGCCAGCGAGTCGGCCGTGCCGCCGGCCAGCCGGGGCAGCAGGAAGAAGATCGCGAAGGTGATCGCGCTGACAACGAGCAGCAGGAACACCGCGGCGAACAGCCGCCGGACGATGTACACAAACACGGGGGTCGGCTTCGGCGTCCGCCGGTCCGCCCCGCTCCCCGGTCGGGGGCGCGGGACGGACCGGCGCGCACTGCTGCCTTCACCTGCCTTCCACGGTTCTGGCAGATCTGGCTGAGAGGGTCAAACTGCCTTCGGACTTACGGCCCGGGGTTACTTCAGGCCGATGTTGAGGTAGTCGTACTGACCGCTCCACGCCGGGTTGGAGACCACGTTGGTGAGCTTGGGCGAGCGGTAGTGCAGCACCTTGAAGTAGGTCAGGGGCACGATGACCGCCTGGTCCATGACCTTCTTGTCGATCTCGCCGTAGACCTTCTCGCGCGCGGCGGCGTCGGTGTTGGCGATGTTGTCGTTCAGCAGCTTGTTGATCTCGGGGTCGTTCAGCTGCGACAGGTTGGTGTTGCCCGTCTTGCTGATCGCGTCACCGTGGACGACCTGCTGGAGGAAGCCGAAGCCGCTCGGCCAGTCGGCGCCCCACTGCATCATCATGAGGCCGATCTTGTTGTCCTCGGTGAACTTCGGGACACCCGCGTAGTCACTGAAGTACTTGCCGGCCGGGAACTGCTGGATCTTGACCGTGATCCCGATCTTCTTCAGGGACGCCTGGATGGCCGTGGCCATGTCGACCTCGCCGGCGCGGTCGTTGCGCGCGGTGATGGTGGTCTCGAAGCCGTTCGGCTGGCCGCAGGCGGTCAGCGCGGCCTTGGCCTTGGCCTCGTCGCCCTTGTCATCGGGGGTCTTGTAGGTGTTGAAGTCCACGTGACCCGGGATGTCGGTCGGCAGGACGGTGCTGGCGATGGCGCCGCGGATCGGGCCGCCGAAGGCGGTCTGCACCGACACCTTGTCGATCGCGTACTGGACCGCCTTGCGGCACTCCACGTTGTCGAACGGGGCCACCTTGGTGTTCATCGCCATGTAGACCAGGCGACCACCCTCGGCGTTGTCGGTGTTCGGGTCCTTCGAGGTCAGCAGCTCGGTCTGGGTCTGCTGGGCCACACCGTTACCGACGATGTCGATGTGGGTGTTGCCGGCCTTCAGGTTGGAGTCGATCGTCTCCTGGTTGACCTTCAGCTTGACGACGATCTTCTCCGGGAGCTGCTTGCGCAGCGGGTCCGTGGAGGCGTCCCAGTTGGGGTTGCGGACCAGGACGGCCTGCTTGTCGTGCTCGTAGCTCTCGAACATGTACGAGCCGGAGGAGACGATGTTCTTCACATAGTCCGCGCCGTTGTCCTTGGCCTTCGGCACGGGGGCCGACTGCGGGTTCGCCAGCAGGTAGTCGAACTCGGCGAAGGGCTGCTTCAGCTTGAAGACGATCGTCTGGTCGTCGGGGGTCTCGATGGACTGCAGTCCGGTGTCGGACTTGTCCTTGTACGGGCCCTCGTACGGGGTCTCGTTGTTCTTGAGGTACTGCGCGAGGTAGTTCGGACCGTTGGAGTGCACGTCACGCGCGAAGTTGCTGCGCTCGACCGCGTACTTGACGTCCTTGGAGGTGACCAGCGAGCCGTCGCTGTACTTGACGCCCTTGCGCAGCTTGTACGTCCAGGTGGCGCCGCCGTCGCTCGGCGTGCCGAGGCCCTCGGCGAGGTCCGGGACCACCTTGTTGCCCTCGGCGCCCGGGGCGGGCGCGAAGGTGGTCAGCGGACGCGCGTACAGGCGGCTGAAGTTGAAGACGAAGCCGTAGTACGTGTTGCCGGGGTCGAAGGAGTCGGGGGTGTCGGACGCCTCGTAGACGACCGTCCCGCCCTTCTTGTCCGCGGCGTTGACGACGGCCTTGACTGCGGCGTTGGCGCCGGCCGACTTGTCGTCGCCGCCGGTCTTGTCACCACCATTGCAGGCGGAGGCGGTGAGGACGACGGTGATGGCGGCGGCAAGCACCGCGGCTGTTCTCGACCTGCTTCTCATGGCGGAGTGATGCCCCCTGATTCGGAGTGATGGTGGGTACTGGCGGAGCCTCGGCCGGGTGCCCGAGGAACGGGTGGGTCAGCGCGAGCTCTTGGGGTCCAGGGCGTCGCGCAGACCGTCGCCGAGGAGGTTGAAGGCGAGCACGGTGAGGAAGATCGCCATGCCCGGGACGACCATGAACATCGGGTCGACCTTGTAGTAGTCCACGGCGGAGCTGAGCATTCCGCCCCATGAGGCCTGCGGTGGCTGGATACCCACGCCGAGGAAGCTCAGGGAGGCCTCGAACAGGATGTTGGTCGGGATGAGCAGCGTGGAGTAGACGAGGATCGGGGCGACCAGGTTCGGCAGCAGCTCCCGGAAGACGATGAAGGGGCCGCGGGCTCCGAGGCTGCGGGCCGCGTCGACGAACTCCCGCTCGCGCAGCGAGAGCGTCTGGCCGCGCACGATGCGTCCGATGTAGGGCCAGCTGAAGAAGCCGATCACGAAGATCAGCACGCTGATGTGCAGCGGCAGCCCCTCGAGGCCGAAGGCCCCGCCCTGGAGGGCGGCCGAGATGGAGATCGCGAAGAGCAGCAGCGGGAAGGCCAGGAAGGTGTCCATCATGCGGCTGATGACCGTGTCGGCCCAGCCTCCGTAGTAGCCGGCGATGACGCCGAGCACGGAGCCGATGAAGACCGAGACCAGGGTCGATCCGAAGGCGACCAGCAGGGAGACCCAGGAGCCTTCCAGGATGCGGGTGGCTATGTCGCGGCCGAACTTCGGCTCCACGCCGAGCGGGTGCTCCCAGCTGA
The DNA here is from genome assembly GCF_035989885.1 of Streptomyces sp. NBC_01232. Taxonomy (GTDB): domain Bacteria; phylum Actinomycetota; class Actinomycetes; order Streptomycetales; family Streptomycetaceae; genus Streptomyces. The sequence goes on along the minus strand of NZ_CP108518.1, from coordinate 5,744,420 downwards.
TGCCGCCGAAGGAGCCGATGGGGGTCGCCAGGGAGGGGTCGATGAGGTCCTGGTGCAGGGCGTCCGGGTCCAGTCCGAACATCCACTGGATCGGCTGCGAGAGCATGGCCAGCACCACGAGCAGCAGCACGACGGTGCCGCCGGCCATCGCCACCTTGTCGCGCTTGAGTCTGATCCACGCGATGCGGCCGAGCGAACGTCCCTCGATCCGCTTCTGCGTCGCCCCGCCGGATGTCCCGTCGGGCTGCGTGAGCACCGGCTCACTGGGCGCTGTGGGTGAAGCCGTCATCGTGGTGGGGACCCCTCTCGGCCGACGGTCGCCGGCCCTGGCCGCCGCCGTAGCGGCTTGGTTCACATCGGTGGCACTGGTGGTGCGTGCCGGCGGCTGCGTCGGCGTGGGTGGTGCGGCGAGTCCGAAGTCAGCCTGAAGAGCTGTTCCTTGCGGCGGGCCCGGTTGGCCCGGCCTTCGGTGGGGTGGAGTCTTCAACGCCCTCTCGAGCGCCCGCCAGACCTGCCGGGGATGTGATGCGCAACCGTGATCTACGCCTACACCTTCCGTTATCCGAACCCCGGGACCTGTTGAGCGGTGAAACACCGCCCGTTCTGCGCGGAACGGACATCCGGCCCAACTGCCCTTTCGGCCATGGATCTTGGGCGCAATCACCGGATATGCCGAAGGCCGCACCGATGGGACCGGTGCGGCCTTCGAGATGGATGTCTCAATATGCGGATATCGCGGAACGCGGCTCCGCCCGTCGTCGGGGCGGGTCCCGCGCCGGGTCAGTACGCCGGCGCCTGGCCCTCGCGGTCGTAGAAGGGGCGGGTCTGCGCGCGCAGCCACATGGCGACGGGGTCGTGCTCGTCCCCGAGCGCGACCGTGCACACCGGCACCCCCTCGGGGACCACCCCGACCGACTGCCGCATCATCTCCCGTACGGATTCCAGCGCGGGCGCGGAGGCGTCGTACAGGTCGAGCCCGACCGCGAGGTACGGCGATCCGAGCGCGGGCTGCACCCAGGCGCGGCGCAGCGACCGGACGGCCGGGGTGCGGTGCGCGTGCTGGGTCAGCAGTCCGTAGAACTGCGGGAGCTCGATCGCGGGCTCGGACAGCCGCAGCGGTCCGGCCGGCATCCGGTCGAGGCCCGTGGCGATCCGGCGCAGGTCGGCCCAGGGCACGCCGAGGCCGCCGCCCTGGGCGTGCGGGTTGAGCCACAGCCCCCAGCGGTCCGGGTACAGCGCGCGGGCGATGTCCCGCCCGGTGACCACCTCGTAGCCCCTGTTCCAGCCACTGGCCGCCAGCTCCTGGGGGGAGGTGACGCAGGGCGCGTAGCCGAGGCTTTCGACCTCCATGCCCCCGTACTGGGCGTCCGGGGATCCCGGCTGCCCCTGCCAGAGCAGCATCCACAGCCGGCCCTCGGAGAGGGCGTGCAGGAGTGACTCGTAACTCTCATAGCGCCCGGGAGTCACCTGGCGCATCATGTGCTCGACCTGCCCGGCCGCGGCCGTGCCTGACGCACTCACCCGGTACCCCTCTTCGTCCGCCCGTCGCTCCACGCGTGTCCTCCGAACCGGCAGTCGCGCGTGCGGCCAGGAGATGTAACCAGCTTAAGCGGCCCTACGGCAGGTAGAAGGGGCGTACGCGCTCACGAATCCAGTCCGTGACCGGGTCCTGGGCGGCATCGAGCAGGATCAACTGGACGGGCCACGGCGGCGGGACGCGCGTCAGGGCCCGCCCGAGGGCCTCCATCGGAGCGCTCTGCATCTCCGGTTCCCATCCCACCAGGCGGACACCGATGAACAGCTGGGGCGCCCCGCCCTCGACGCTGGCGAGGCAGCGGTGCGCGGCGGCGACCACCCCCGTGGCCCGGAACTCCTCCGTGGCGGCGGCCAGGAAGTCCACCGGGTCCTCCTGCCAGTCGGGCTCGTAGAGCCGGACGCGGCCGCCGGTGGCAGGGCCGTCGAGCGGGCCGCGGCCCGCACGGCACAGCTCCGCGACGGCGGGCGGCGGGAGCGGTACCCCGACGGCCCCCTCGGGGTTCAGGGCGATGCCGAGCTGCGGGGGCAGGCCGCGGGCGAACTCGACGGCGGGAGCCACCGCGAAGTCCATGCCGGGGCCGACGCAGGCGAGGAACTGGGCCTCGGAGCTGTAGACGGGCACGTACGCCGCCCCGCCGATGTCCATGGTGGGCAGGTCGAGGCCGGCCGTCGCCCGGCCGCTGCCGCCCGGCAGCGGCACCCAGACCCGGCTGCGCCCGAGGACCTCCAGGATCCGCCCCCCGGCGTCCGGCTGCCCCAGCGCCGCCCCGAGCACCTGCTCCAGCTCATTTCCCGGCCAGCCGCTGCCCTGCATCTGCCCCTGCCCCTGTCTGGAATCCCGCGCGTGTCGTGCCGAGGCTATCGGGCCCGGCCACGTGCCGTCCGCTGGGGCTCAGCCGTGGAAGTGGATCCCGGTCACGGCGGCGGCCGAGCGGCGGTCCAGCAGGGTCGCCGAGGCGCAGCCCGCGGGCGGCCGGCCCGCTTCGGCCTCGCGGAGCAGCCGGGTCACCGCGCCGCGGTGGCGCGCGAAGGCGTACACGGAGACCCGGCGGCCGCGCGCGGCCTGTCCGGAGAGCGCCTCCTCGGGGCTGCTGTCCAGCAGCAGCAGGTGCAGCGCCCGGCCTCGGCGACGGGCGGCGGCTGCGAGCAGGCCCCGTACCCAGCTCTGCGTGCCGCAGTCGTGGACGACCACGGAGGCCCCGGAGCGCAGGATCTGCCACAGCCCCCAGTAGTGCGCGGCGCGCACCAGCGGCCGGTACACGGCGTACGGGAGTGCCGCGGGCATCCGCTGCTCCCAGCGCTCACGGGTGTCCTGGGAGTCGACCGCCCCGCCCTCGGCGGCCGCCCGCTTGATCAGGGTGCTCTTGCCGCCACCGGGCAGGCCGGACACCACGACGATGTCCCCGGCCGCGAAGCCGAGCGACTGCGGGGCGCGTACGGCCGGTCCGCGCAGGTCACGGACGAGGCCGAGGCCCGCGTCGGCCGCCCTCCTGCGCTCGCGCGCGCCGCGCTGCGCCGGCACCGCGTCCACGGTTCCCGTCGTCGTCACCACTCCGAATCTCCGCACAGTGTTCGCCTCCCCCGAATCGGGTCACCAGGACCCTTGCCCACTGAGTGTAAAGAGACGGTAATCCGGCGGGGCCGGTTCCGGTCGGCCCCTTCGGAGGGCCGTACGAACTTTCGGACCCCGCCGCCCGATCTCGGGCATGGCGTGCAATGATGTGCGCCATCTGGACCAACTGCATACAGGCCGCTTGAATCCGCGCGGGAGAGTCCCGGCACGCCGCAAGGCCGTGCGCGGGCGCCGAAGGAGCAAGAACCTCCCTTGAATCTCTCAGGCCCCGTACCGCGTGGATGAGGCAGATCTGAAAAGCGAGCTGCTGCGCAGCTCCACCCAAGGTGCAAGTCGATGAAATCCGGCGATCTGCTGATCGGTGGAACTCTCGGCGAACCTCTCAGGTTCCGATGACAGATGGGGAGGAACGTCCTCGTCATGTCATGTCGATGCCCTGGGACCCGGGAGCCACACCCATGAGCACTGCCCCCCGCCTGACCGCCCTCGATGCGTTGCACCGCTCTCTCGGTGCGACCATGACCGACTTCGCGGGCTGGGACATGCCGCTGCGGTACGCCAGCGAGCGCGACGAGCACAACGCCGTACGCACCAGGGCCGGTCTCTTCGACCTGTCCCACATGGGCGAGATCACGCTCACCGGCCCGGAGGCCGTCAAGGCCCTGGACTACGCGCTGGTCGGCAACATCTCCACCGTCGGCGTCGGCCGCGCCCGCTACACGCACATCTGTCAGGAGGACGGCGGGATCGTCGACGACCTGATCGTCTACCGCCTCGGCGAGACCGAGTACATGGTCGTCGCCAACGCCTCCAACGCCCAGGTCGTCCTGGACGCCCTGACCGAGCGCGCCGCCGGCTTCGACACCGAGGTCCGCGACGACCGTGACGCGTACGCGCTGCTCGCGGTGCAGGGTCCGGAGTCCCCCGGCATCCTGGCGTCCCTGACCGACGCCGACCTGGACGGCCTGAAGTACTACGCCGGCCTGCCGGGCACCGTCGCGGGCGTGCCCGCGCTGATCGCGCGTACCGGCTACACCGGCGAGGACGGCTTCGAGCTGTTCGTCGCCCCCGAGCACGCCGTGGAGCTGTGGCAGGCGCTGACCAAGGCGGGCGAGGGCGTCGGCCTGGTGCCGGCCGGCCTGTCCTGCCGCGACACCCTGCGCCTGGAAGCGGGCATGCCGCTGTACGGGCACGAGCTGACGACCTCCCTCACCCCGTTCGACGCGGGCCTGGGCCGGGTCGTGAAGTTCGAGAAGGAGGGGGACTTCGTCGGCCGCGCCGCCCTGGAGGCCGCCGCCGAGCGCGCCGCCACCAAGGCGCCGCGCAAGCTGGTCGGTCTGATCGCCGAGGGGCGCCGCGTTCCGCGCGCCGGGTTCCCGGTCGTCGCCGACGGCCAGGTCATCGGTGAGGTCACCTCCGGCGCCCCGTCCCCGACGCTGGGCAAGCCGATCGCGATGGCGTACGTGGACGCGGCGCACGCCGCGCCCGGTACCTCCGGCGTCGGCATCGACATTCGCGGTACGCATGAGCCGTACGAGGTCGTGGCGCTGCCGTTCTACAAGCGGCAGAAGTAGCCCCACGCACCACGTCCGCCGTACGGAAACCCGTACGGCGCCGTCTCAGTACCCAAGACCGCAGTTCGTATCCACTCCCCCGCATCCAGGAGAATCAGGTCATGAGCAACCCCGAGAAGCTGCGTTACACCAAGGAGCACGAGTGGCTGTCGGACGCCGTGGACGGCGTCGCGACGGTCGGCATCACGGAGTTCGCGGCCAACGCGCTCGGTGACGTCGTCTACGCCCAGCTCCCCGAGGCCGGCGAGACCGTGACCGAGGGCGACACCTGTGGCGAGCTGGAGTCGACCAAGTCGGTCAGCGACCTCTACTCCCCCGTCTCCGGTGAGATCGTCGAGGCCAACCAGGACGTCGTGGAAGACCCGGCGCTCGTGAACACCGCCCCGTTCGAGGGCGGCTGGCTCTTCAAGGTGCGTCTCTCGGAGGAGCCGAAGGACACGCTCTCCTTCGAGGAGTACACCAAGCTCACCGCCGGTAACTGACCCCAGGGGACCCTGATGTCTGTACTGAACACCCCTCTCCACGAGCTCGACCCGGACGTCGCCGCCGCTGTCGACGCCGAGCTCGCACGCCAGCAGTCCACCCTGGAAATGATCGCGTCGGAGAACTTCGCTCCGGTCGCCGTCATGGAGGCCCAGGGTTCGGTCCTGACCAACAAGTACGCCGAGGGCTACCCGGGCCGCCGTTACTACGGTGGCTGCGAGCACGTCGACGTGGTCGAGCAGATCGCGATCGACCGCATCAAGGCGCTGTTCGGCGCCGAGGCCGCGAACGTCCAGCCGCACTCCGGTGCGCAGGCCAACGCCGCCGCGATGTTCGCGCTGCTGAAGCCGGGCGACACGATCATGGGTCTGAACCTGGCCCACGGCGGTCACCTGACCCACGGCATGAAGATCAACTTCTCCGGCAAGCTCTACAACGTGGTCCCGTACCACGTCGACGAGACCGGCGAGGTGGACATGGCCGAGGTCGAGCGCCTCGCCAAGGAGTCCAAGCCGCAGCTGATCGTCGCCGGCTGGTCCGCCTACCCGCGCCAGCTGGACTTCGCCGCCTTCCGCCGGATCGCGGACGAGGTCGGCGCGTTCCTGATGGTCGACATGGCGCACTTCGCCGGCCTGGTCGCCGCGGGTCTGCACCCGAACCCGGTGCCGCACGCCCACGTCGTCACCACCACCACGCACAAGACCCTCGGCGGTCCGCGCGGCGGTGTGATCCTGTCGACGCAGGAGCTGGCCAAGAAGATCAACTCCGCGGTCTTCCCGGGTCAGCAGGGCGGCCCGCTGGAGCACGTGATCGCGGCCAAGGCGGTCTCCTTCCTGGTCGCGGCCTCGCCCGAGTTCAAGGAGCGCCAGGAGCGCACCCTGGAGGGCGCGAAGATCCTCGCCGCCCGCCTGGTCCAGGACGACGTCAAGGCCGTGGGCGTGGACGTCCTCACCGGTGGCACCGACGTGCACCTGGTCCTGGTCGACCTGCGCAACTCCGAGCTGGACGGCCAGCAGGCCGAGGACCGCCTCCACGAGGTCGGCATCACGGTCAACCGCAACGCCATCCCGAACGACCCGCGGCCGCCGATGGTCACCTCGGGTCTGCGGATCGGTACGCCGGCCCTGGCCACCCGCGGTTTCGACGCCGAGGCCTTCACCGAGGTCGCCGAGATCATCGCGGCCGCACTGAAGCCCGCGTACGACGGCGAGGCCCTCAAGGCGCGCGTCTCCGCGCTCGCCGCGAAGTTCCCGCTGTACCCGTCGCTCTAGCCGGCGGTCCGCACACGGCTACGAAGGGGGCCCGGCCATGTTCTCGTACAGGCCGGGCCCCTTTCGTCTTCCGCCGCGCGGAGCCGGGCCGGGGCCGGAACAGGGGCCGGCGCGGGCCTGAGCACGGGCCCGGGGCCGGGGACCGGCACCCGCCCGCCCCGTCCGCGTAATCCATCCCACCTCGTCCGGCCGACGAGACGTTCACCTGCCCGCGTTAAGCTCGTCTGCCGGACAAAATCCGAATAATCCACCTCTCCTGCCCCCTCCCACCCCACGAGCAGACAAGGGAGTCCGCCACCGTGGCCATCTCCGTCTTCGATCTCTTCTCCATCGGCATCGGTCCCTCCTCCTCCCACACGGTCGGTCCGATGCGGGCCGCGCGCATGTTCGTGACGCGGCTGAAGAAGGACGGCGTGCTGGCCCAGACCGCCTCCGTCCGGGCCGAGCTCTTCGGATCCCTCGGCGCGACCGGCCACGGACACGGCACCCCCAAGGCGGTGCTGCTCGGCCTTGAGGGCCACTCCCCCCGCACGGTGAACGTGGAGACCGCCGACGACGAGGTCGAGCGCATCCGCAGGAGCGGCCGGCTGCGGCTGCTGGGCGCCGAGATAGGCGATGCCCACGAGATCGCCTTCGACGAGCCGAACCAGCTGATCCTGCACCGCCGGCGCTCCCTGCCGTACCACGCGAACGGCATGACGCTCTTCGCCTACGACAGCGCCGGCACCCCGCTGCTGGAGAAGACCTACTACTCGGTCGGCGGCGGCTTCGTCGTGGACGAGGACGCGGTCGGCGAGGACCGGATCAAGCTCGACGACACGGTGCTGAAGTACCCCTTCCGCTCGGGCGACGAGATGCTGCGCCTCGCGAACGAGACCGGTCTGTCGATCTCCTCGCTGATGCTGGAGAACGAGAAGGCCTGGCGCACGGAGGAGGAGATCCGCGAAGGTCTCCTGGAGATCTGGCGCGTCATGCAGTCCTGCGTCTCGCGCGGCATGTCCCGCGAGGGCATCCTCCCCGGCGGCCTGCGGGTCAAGCGCCGGGCCGCCTCCACGGCGCGCCAGCTGCGCACCGAGGGCGACCCGATGCTGCACCGCAGCGAGTGGGCGACGATCTACGCGATGGCGGTCAACGAGGAGAACGCGGCGGGCGGCCGGGTCGTGACCGCGCCGACCAACGGCGCCGCGGGCGTCCTGCCGGCCGTACTCCACTACTACATGAACTTCGTGCCGGGCGCGGACGAGGACGGCGTGGTCCGCTTCCTGCTCGCCGCGGGCGCGATCGGCATGCTCTTCAAGGAGAACGCCTCGATCTCCGGCGCCGAGGTCGGCTGCCAGGGCGAGGTGGGCTCCGCCTGCTCGATGGCGGCCGGCGCCCTCGCCGAGGTGCTCGGCGGCACCCCGGAGCAGGTCGAGAACGCGGCCGAGATCGGCATGGAGCACAACCTGGGCCTGACCTGCGACCCGGTCGGCGGCCTGGTGCAGATCCCGTGCATCGAGCGCAACGGCATGGCGGCGGTCAAGGCCGTCACCGCGGCCCGGATGGCGATGCGCGGCGACGGCAGCCACAAGGTCTCCCTCGACAAGGTCATCAAGACCATGAAGGAGACCGGCGCCGACATGAAGGTCAAGTACAAGGAGACCGCCCGCGGCGGTCTCGCGGTCAACGTCATCGAGTGCTGACGCGCACCGCGTGATGCGAGAGGGGCCCGGCGCGTGCGCCGGGCCCCTCTCGCATCCACCCGTCCACGGCACCGGAAACCGGCCGCGCGCGGAAGCGGAACCGCGGGGGCGCCCGGGGCGTCCTACGCTGTGCCACCCGTCCCCGTCTCTCGAGAATCGAGGGGACAACATGATCCACGCCCGTCTCCGGCAGTTCGCGGCCCTGGCAACCGGCGCCCTGCTCGCCGCCTGCCTCTCCTTCGCCGCACCTGCCTCGGCCTCCACCGGCGCCGCCACCAACACCGTCGCCGCCAACACACAGACCCAGACCCCGCTCGTCGTCAACGCGCGCTGGGCCGGGCACCCCACGTTCGACCGGATCGTCATCGACATCCAGGGCTACGTCCCCACGGCCACCGTCACTCCCGTACCGCAGCTGGTCTACGACGGGTCCGGGAAACCCGTGCCGCTGGCCGGGAAGTACTTCCTGGAGATCCGCCTCAACCCCGCCGCCGCGCACAACGACGCGGGTCAGAGCGTCTACCAGGGGCCCAAGCTGCAGAAGATCAACCTGCCCAAGCTCAAGGGCATCGCCCTGACCGGCGACTACGAGGGGTACGTCACCTTCGGCACCGCCTTCGACACCCTGCCGTACTACCGCGCCTTCACCCTTCACTCGCCCGAACGGTTCGTCGTCGACATCGCACGCTGAACCACCGCTGCCGCAGGGCCCGGGGCATCCGCGCCCCGGGCCCTGCGGTGTGCGTCGGGGCGCCGCCCGGATCCGCATCCGGCCCGCGCGCGGGCCCGCCCGTCACCTCCGCCAGAACAGGTGGTGCGTCACACCGCTCGGACTGGGCACGACGTCGAGGTGGAACCGGTCGAGCAGCTCCTCGGGCGACTCCCAGAGCCGCACACCGGAGCCGATCTCCACCGGCGAGACCGCCACGTGCAGGGTGTCGACGAGGCCTGCGTCGAGGAACTCGCGGATGGTGGTCGCCCCGCCACCGAGCCGGACGTCCTTGCCCCGTGCCGCGTCCCGCGCCATGGCGAGGGCCGTGGCCGGGTCGTCGTCGACGAAGTGGAAGGTGGTGTCGGAGAGCGTGAACGAAGGACGCGTGTGGTGGGTCATGACGAAGACGGGGGTGTGGAACGGGGGCTCGTCACCCCACCAGCCGCGCCAGTCGTGGTCGGCCCAGGGCCCGCGCTGGGGTCCGAACTTGTTGCGGCCCATGATCTCTGCGCCGATGTTGTGCGCGAAGTCCCGCGTGAAGTAGTCGTCGAGGCCCCGGCTCCCCGCGGGGTCGGTGCGGTGGGGCCAGCTCGCCGTGGCTCCGGCCCAGGCGAACAGTTCCCCGGGATCGGCGTCGCCGAACGGCCGCTCCAGGCTCTGGTGCTCACCGGCGCCGAATCCGTCCCGCGAGACGGTGAAGTTCTGGACTCTCAGCAGCTGCTCCACGGGACCGCTCCTGCCTGCCGCGGGTTCAGCGGTGCTCGGGGTTGGGGAAGTCGAACCGGCAGCCCGCGTCCCACAGCGAGCGCTGGTTGCCGTGCGCCGGGATGCCGCCCGTGCGCTTGAGCAGCGCGGCCAGGTGCAGGAGGTTCCACGACATGAAGGCGGTGTTGCGGTTGGTGAAGTCGTTCTCGGGGCCGCCCGAGCCGGGGTCCAGATACGAGGGTCCGGGTCCGGCCTCGCCGATCCAGCCCGCGTCGGCCTGCGGCGGGATCGTGTAGCCGAGGTGCTGCAGGCTGTAGAGGATGTTCATGGCGCAGTGCTTGACGCCGTCCTCGTTGCCGGTGATCAGCGCGCCCCCGACCCGCCCGTAGTAGGCGTACTGGCCCCGCTCGTTCAGCAGGGAGGAGCAGGCGTAGAGCCGCTCGATGACCTGCTTCATCACGGAGCTGTTGTCACCGAGCCAGATGGGGCCGCACAGCACGAGGATGTCGGCGTCCATGATCTGGCTGTAGAGGACCGGCCACTGGTCGCTCTCCCAGCCGTGCTCGGTCATGTCGGGCCAGACCCCGGTCGCGATGTCGTGGTCGACGGCGCGCAGGAGCGAGGTCCGGGCGCCGGCCGCCTCCATGACCGCGCGGCTCTTGTCGATCAGGCCCTCGGTGTTGCTGGTCTCCGGCGAGCGTTTGAGCGTGCAGTTCACGTAGAGGGCGGTCAGGTCCGAGTAGTCGTATGAGGCAGCCACTCCCCCAGCGTCGGCAGCGGGCCCCCGCACCGCCACCGGGCCGCGCCCGTCCGTGGTCGGCCGTGCGCGGGCGAGGACGGGCGGCTTCGCTGCCCGCGCCGCGGCAAACCTAGGATGGCGCCATGTCCCTGCCGCACGCCATCCTCACCGCCCTGCTCGAGAAGCCCTCGTCCGGGCTGGAGCTGACCCGGCGGTTCGACAAGTCGATCGGGTACTTCTGGTCGGCGACGCACCAGCAGATCTACCGCGAGCTGGGGCGGCTCGAGGAATCCGGGCTGATCCGGGAGCTGCCGAGCGCGGTGCCCGTGCGGGGGCAGAAGAAGGAGTACGAGGTGCTGCCGGCCGGCGGCGCGGAGCTGGCCCGTTGGGTCGCGGAGAGCCAGGACCCCAAACCGATGCGCGACCCGTTGCTGCTGCGGATCCGCGCGGCGGGTGTGGTCGGGCCGCAGGGGCTCGGTCCCGAGCTGCGGCGCCATCTGGAGCTGCACCGGCGCCAGCTGGCGCAGTACGAGGCGATCGAGGAGAAGGACTTCCCGCCGGGGCGGGACGCGGTGGAGGACCGGCTGCGCCGGCTCGTGCTGCACGGCGGGATCGCCCTGGAGACGTTCTGGCTGCACTGGCTGGAGGAGGCCCTCGGCGAGGTCGAGGACATGTCCGGTCCGCAGGCCTGACGCGGGATCCCGGACGCGGGTCGCACGCCGCTGCCCCCGGCCCGGCGGACCGGGGCGGGGGCAGCGGCGGAGGGACTACTTGTTCAGGGAGGCCCAGAACTCGTCGAAGCTCAGCAGGCCGTCGCCGTTCGCGTCCTTGGCGGCGATCACGGCGTCCGCGACGGGGCCGGTGACGAACGGGTCGCCCATGGCCGCCATGGCCGCCTTGAACTCGTCGGCCGTGACGAAGCCGTCACCGTTCACGTCGAACTTGCCGAACGTCGTCCGTGCGCTCTCGATGTCCGCCACTGGGTCCACTCCTTCTTGATGCCTTGCTGACCGGCTCAGGGTAGCGGCCGCCCCGTTCCGCCCCCGCCTCGGGTCCCGTTCGGACGGCAGAAACGATTTCAATTACCGCGACGTATACGGAATCAATAATTCCGACGGAAACGGACCAAGTTTCCACTTGTCACACTCCGGGATCACGGCATAACGTAATGACGTTGCCGCCACACCAGGAGCACAGGGCTCCCAGGGACAAGTGGCAACAAGGGCGATCATTCAGATGACGATCACAACGGACGCATCATTCGGAGTTCCGCCCTTCACTCGCACCTGCCACCGCATCCGGGAAAACGGCGGTGGCGGGCTCGGCGCGTCGCAGGCCCCGCCCCGCCGGGCTTCGTCTGCGCGAACCTCCACGTGAAAAGATCGGGGCCGGCCGGTGACGGGCCCTCAGGGGCGCACCGGAACCGGGGCCGCTCCGGGCGGAAATCCGCGCCCGGGCGCCTTGAGGAATTCCGGCCGAAATCCATCTCACCCATTCCCGCACCGGCGCATCCAAAATTCTCCGGGAACCGGCGTCAAGCCCCGAAAGGGCCGCACGGAAATGGCCCGGCATTTTGCCGGTTCCGCGCTTCCCGACGGTGAATCGACCACGGCCGACCGGTTCACCGACCGAAAGACCGCCCGGCCCTGCCCGCCGAGGAGCGTACGGGGCTCCTCGGCGGGCAGGGCCGGGGTCGAGCGGCTGCCGGAGCGTCCTGCGGTCGCACAGTGACGGCCCGCGGACCGACGGACCGACGGCAGTGCCCCGGGAGCTGTGCGAGCTCCCGGGGCACTGCCGCGTCATGCACCCGACGGGGTCAGCGGGAGACCGCCTAGCGGAAGATGCCGGTGTGGCCGAGCGAGTAGCGGCCGGGCTGCGGGTACACGGCAAGTCCGTGCGGTCCGCCGCCGACCGGGATCCGGGCGATCTGCTTCCCGGTCCGGGTGTCGACCGCGTAGACCTCGGAGTTGTAGCGGCCCGACAGCCACAGCACCTTGCCGTCGGCGGAGACACCGCCCATGTCGGGGCTGCCGCCGTCCGGCAGCGTCCACTTCTTGGTGAGCTTGTTCTCGGGGAAGTTGAAGACCGAGATGGTGCCCTCGCCGCGGTTGGAGACGTACATCTCCTTGGAGTCACGGCTGACGTAGAGGCCGTGGCAGCCCTTGCCCGTGGGCAGCAGCTTGGGGATCTCGAACTTGTCCCCGCTCAGCACCCACATGCCGTGCGCCATCATGTCCGCGACGTAGAACGTCTTCCCGTCCGGGGAGACCTTGACGTCCTGCGGCATCGCGCCCTCGAACGGGAGCTTCTGCTGGCCGACGACCTCCATGCGCTCGGTGTCGACCTTGAGGAGTTCCCCGGAGAACTCGCAGCTCACGATGAAGTAGCGGCCGTCGGCGGAGAAGTCCGCGTGGTTGACGCCGTAGCAGGTCACGGGGACCGTCTTCACGCGGTCCATCGTGTGCGGGTCGCGGAAGACCAGCTCCTTGTCCATCGAGGCCATGACGATCGCGTACTTGCCGTTCGGCGTGAAGTACAGGTTGTACGGGTCGTGCACCTCAACGGGCTTTCCGGCCTCACCGGTGGCCGGGTTGATCGGGGTGAGGGTGTGGCCCCGGTTGTTGTTGACCCACAGGGTCTTCAGGTCCCAGGAGGGCACCACGTGCTGGGGCTGGACCCCGACCGGGATGGTGTCGATGACCCGGTAGGTCTCCGGGTCGATGACGGACACCGTGTTGGAGTTGGTGTTCGGCACGTAGATGCGGGAGGGGAAGTCCTTGACCACGGGGGAGAGCTTGTTCGGCCGGTCCGCCGCGTAGACGTCGTTCGGATCGAGGAGCGGCGGCATGCCGGGCAGACCGGGCGGGGCGGCCGGCACGGCCTTGACGGGCCCGGCCGGGCCCTTGGTGCCGAGCGCCTCGGCGGGTCCCTTGTCGGCCGATCCACAGCCGGCCAGGGCGGCGAGGACCAGCCCTGCCAGCAGCACGCCGGCGGTCCGGGGAAGGCGGGTGGTCGTCATGGGGTCAGCAGCTCCGTGGTGGTCACCGCGCGCAGGTTGCGGCGCGCGAGTTCTTCGAGGAGGGGAGGCATCGCGTCGACCGTGTCCGCGTAGCCGAAGTGCAGGCTCACCACCGATCCGGGCCGGATCGTCCCGGTGACGGTGCGGATGACGGCCGCGGCGCCGGGCGAGGTGAAGTCGAGGGAGTCCACGTCGTACGAGAGGACGTGCGGGTAGCCCGCCCGCTGGGCCAGCTTCTGGACGAGCGGGGTCGCGTACTGGGTCTGGGAGGGCCGGAACCAGGTGCCGATGGAGCCGGTGAGCCGCTTGAGCCGCTGTGCGCAGCCGGTGATCTCGGCGTAGGCCTCCACCTCGGGCATGTCGTTGATCGCGAGGTGGCGCTGGGTGTGATTGCCGAGCTCGTGACCGCCGTCGAGGATGCGGCGGGCCAGTTCCGGGTGGGCGTCGAGCCAGGATCCGATCGCGAGGACGGTGACCTTCGCGCCGCCCTTCTCGGCCGCGGTCAGCACCTCCCGGGCGATGGCGGGGTCCCCGTTGCCGTGGAAGGTGAGGGCGACCCGGGGGCGGTCGCGCGGACCGTGGCCGATCTCGGCGGGCTGCCCGGCGAACCGGCGGGGGGCGGCGGCCGGGGCGGCCTGCGCCGGGCGGGCCGGGCGGGCAGGACCGGTCGGAGTGCCGGAGGGCGGCTCGGCGGCGGGCGCGGTGCGGGACCGGCCCGGTCCGCAGGCGGCGGTGAGGCCGGCCGCGGCGGCGGCCGCCCCGGCACCGGCCGCGCGCAGGGCGACGCGCAGGGCCGCGCGGCGGCCTGGTTGTGAGAGCACTTGCCCATTTAAGGGGCGGATGACCCGGATGGTAATGATTGACCCAATTCAGGACGGTCGCGAAAAGAGGCTAACCGGGTGATGAGGTCGCTATGTGATCAACGATTTACACAGAGCAGTCGATACTTATTCATGGATTGCGAGGTCAGTGGCCCACCTCACCTAAGATTTAGCAAGAAAGTCTTACGATTTGCCCACTTATGTCCAAGTAGGGACTTTTGGCGTTTGGGCCCTCGTCTGCCATAGTCGGAAGCACGACTTCCCATTGACCCGAGCGAAGTCGCCACGCCGAGGATCACACCCCCTTAGATCCTCGGCGCACCCATGGAGCCCCCATACCGCCCCACACGGCGCACGGGGGCTTCAGGCGTTCTGGCGGTCGGCCACCCGCATCTCGAACCAGGTGATCTTCCCGCGCGGCAGCAGGTCCGCACCCCAGCGGTCGGACAGCTTGTCGACGAGGAAGAGGCCCCGGCCGGTGGTGTCCATCTCATGGACCGGCATCAGGCAGGGCAGTCCGCGCGAGGGGTCGCGCACCTCCACCCGGATCCAGCCGCGGCGGCGCAGCATGCGTAAGCCGAAGGAGCGGGCCCCGGTGTGCCGGACCGCGTTGCCGACGAGTTCGGAGACCAGCAGGACGGCGTGCTCGGCGATCTGCGGCGAGAGGCCCCAGAGGCGGATCACCACGCACTGGGTGAGCCGGCGCGCGGTGCTCGCGGACTCCGGCATGGACGGCAACGTCACTTCACCTTCGGCCGGATTACCGTACAACTCCAGCGCTTTGAGGCCCTGTTCATCCTCAACGGCCGCCGTGAGCCGTACCGCCGAAGCGCTGCCGCGCTGCCGCGGCTGTTCCACACCCTCCAGGCCCGCCATGCACCCATCATGGACGGCCGACCCGCCCGCCCGGGCCGTTCCACAGGAAAACACCCCCCGGATTCAACGAATCCAAGGGGGTGTTCTGTCATATGCAGGAGGCAATCGGAGGGCCCAGGCGCCCGCCTTGACCTGCGGTGACGCGCCGCACGGAATTGATCACAGCGAGTGGATCACCGATTCTCCTTAAGGTTGCCTTAAGGCCTGGCTAATCCACCCGGAGGGAGGACCGGGGTCCTCGGCCGGGTCACCCGGCTCAGACGAACTTCGCCTTGCCCGGGCCCTCTTCGACGAAACTGCGCATGCCGCGCTCGCGGTCCTCGGTGGCGAACAGGCCCGCGAACCAGTTGCGTTCGATGGTGAGTCCGGTGTCGATGTCGGCCTCCAGGCCCGCGTCCACGCACTCCTTGGCGGCGCGCAGCGCGATCGCCGGACCCTGCGCGAGCTTGGCGGCCCAGGCGTGCGCCTGCTCGTACACCTCGGCGGCGGGCACCACCCGGTCGACCAGGCCGAGGGTCAGCGCCTCGTCGGCCTTGACCATGCGGCCGGTGAAGATCAGGTCCTTGGCCTTGGACGGTCCGATCAGCCGGGACAGCCGCTGGGTGCCGCCGGCGCCCGGGATCAGGCCCAGCAGGATCTCGGGCTGGCCGAGCTTCGCGTTGTCGGCGGCGATCCGGTAGTCGGCGCACAGCGCGAGTTCGCAACCGCCGCCCAGCGCGTAGCCGGTGATGGCCGCGACGACGGGCTTGGGGATGCGGGCGACGGCGGTGAAGGCGTCCTGGAGCGCGCGGGACCGGGCGACCATCGCCGCGTGGTCCATCGTCTGCATCTCCTTGATGTCCGCGCCCGCCGCGAACACCTTCTCGCCGCCGTAGATGATGACCGCGCGGACGTCGGCCCGGTCGGTCGCCTCCACCGCGAGCTCGCGCAGCCGGTCCTGGGTGGCGATGTCCAGGGCGTTCATGGGCGGCCGGTCCAGGCGGATGGTGCCGACGCCTTCGGAGACTTCGAGAGAGAGGGTCATACGGGCCAGGTTAGCGCCGGTTAACGTGAAGTGGCCCGGTGCTGTGGGTCACAGCACCGGGCCACCGGGACTACCTATGGGGCGTACGGGACGCCCGTGAAGCGACTACTTGATCCACTCCGCCCACGGCATGTTCCAGCCGTTGAGGCCGTTGTCGGGGGCGATCTGCTTGTCCTTCGAGTTCTTCACGATGACCACGTCACCGATCAGCGACTCGTTGAAGAACCAGGCCGCGGGCTGGTTGCCGTCGCCGCCGCCGCGGGAGTCGCGCAGGCCGACGCAGCCGTGGCTGACGTTGGACGAACCGAACGTACCGGCCGAGGCCCAGTAGTTGCCGTGGACGAAGGTGCCGGAGTCCGACAGGCGCATCGCGTGCGGGACGTCGGGGATGTCGTACTCGCCGCCGAAGCCGACGGTCGCGCCGTTCATCCGGGTCACCTTGTACTTCTCGCTGATGACCATCTGCCCGTTGTAGGTGGTCGTCGACGGGGCGCCCGCGGTGATCGGGACGTTCTTGAGCACCTGGCCGTCACGGACGACCTCCATCTGCTTGCTGCTCGCGTCGACGGTGGAGACCTGCGAGCGGCCGACGGTGAAGGTGACCGTACGGGTCTGCTTGCCGTAGACCCCGGGGCGGCCTTCGACTCCGTCGAGGGCCAGCTTCACGGTGACCTTGGTGTTCGCGGCCCAGTAGTTCTCGGGGCGGAAGTCGATGCGGTCGTTGCCGAACCAGTGGCCCTCGACCGGGACGGCCGGCTCGGCCGTCACCGTGATGGCCTTCTCGACGGCCTCGGGGTTGGTGATGCCCCGGGTGAACCTGATCGAGACGGGCATGCCCACGCCGACGGTCGTGCCGTCCTCGGGCGTGTAGTGGCCCACGAAGGTGTTGGTCGGGGTCAGGGTGGTGAAGCTGGTGTCCTTGGCGGACTCCCGGCCGGCCTCGTCCTTGGCGACCGCGTGCACCTTGTACTCGGTGGCGGAGGCCAGGTGGCGGGCCGGCTCCCAGCTCGCGCCGTCGTCGGCGAGCTTGCCCTCGACCGCGTTGCCCTTGGTGTCGGCGACCGTCACCGTGGTGAGCTTGCCGCCCGTGCTCGTTATCTTCAGGACGCCGCTGGTGGCGACCTCCTTGGCCCCGTCGTCGGGCTTGACGGCGACGACCGCCTTGGAAGCCTCGGTACCGGTCTTGCCGCCACCCCCGCCGTTGTCGCCGCCGCTGCCGCTGCCGTTACCCCCGCCACCGCCACTGCAGGCGGTGGTGAACAGCAGGGCCGCCCCCAGCAGAAGGGCCGGCAGGCCGGTGCGGGCGCGGCCGCGTATCGGCTGCAGGTTCACTCGTGTTCTCCCCATGTCCCCCGCGCGCGGACTGTCGCGCGCTTGTTGACAGGTAATCACAGGGAGGGATCACGATGAGCCACGGTCTTGTCACCGTTCCGTCCCAACTGCCGGGGTGCAGCCGGGACCGGAATCGGCCCTCAGTCCTCGGTGCCGGGCTTGGTGCCCCAGACGTAGACCGCGTCGCCCTCGGTGAGCAGGTTCCACAGGCGTTCCGCGTCCGGTTCCGTGAGGTTGACACAGCCGGCGGAACCGCCGTGTCCGTACAGGTAGCCGGGTGAACCGTGGAGGGCCTGGCCCCCGTCGAAGAACTGGGCGTGCGGCATGGGCGAGCCGTACAGGGAGGAGACGTGGTCCTTGCTGCGCCAGTACACCTCGTGCCAGCCGGGCCGGGTCTCCTGGAAGTCGCGGCCGGTACGGATGGGGACGGGCCCGAGGACGACGCGGCTGCCGCTCTGCACCCACAGCAACTGGCGGTCCATGTCCACGCAGGTCACGCGGTGGGAGCGGACGGGGCAGTCGCCCGCGGCATTGGGGTCCGGGCGTGCGGCGACGACGAGCATCGTGCGGAAGGTGGCCACGCCCGGATAGCCGTCCGCCGGGGTGACTCCGTTGGCCCGCTGGAAGGCGCGGACCGCGTAGCAGTCCGCGGACGACTGCACCCCGTCGACGGGCCGGCCCAGGTGCTGCTCCAGCTCCCACTGGTAGGGGCCGGTACCGGCCACGCACGCGCTCTCCGGTTCCGCCGGGGCCGCCGCGGCCCGGGCCGGGTGCGGGCCCGCCAGTGCGAGCAGGGCGCCGAGCGCCACCGCACCCGCCAGCGGGCCTCTCCCCTTGCGTGCAGCCATCCGGGCCTCCTCGGGCTGTGGGTCGGACGCTCGCAGCCCAGCTAATCCCGTGGAGCGGGGGTACGGCTCGCGCTGATGCACCGACGGAGTGAGGAGGTCACTTCACCGGGGTACGGGGGGACGGCGCCACGGCCCGGCGGCCGGCCGCCGCCTCCTCCTCGCTCCCGTCCTGCTCGTCGTCCGCGGCGGGGACCCGGCCGTGGTCGTCGCGCTTGTTGTGGAGGGTGACCACGAGCCGCTGGTCGGGTGTCTCGCCGTCCAGCCACTGCGGGGCGGTCACCGGGGTCTTCGGCATGACGTAGCCCTCGGGTACGTCCTTCTCGGCCACGTAGTACCAGCCGTCGGCGAGCCGGTCGAAGTCGCAGATGCCGTCGGCGTCGGTGGCGCAGCCGGTCCTGGCCCTGTGGTCGGCGCCGATGCCGGCGGTCTGGAGGCCCATGGTGCGGTTGGTCTCCTTCCAGAGCTCGACCACCGCGCCGTGCAGCGGCCACTCGGTCTTCGCGTCCTTCGTGCGGACCCGGATCAGGCCGCCGTACGGCGCGTCCTCCAGCCGGTTCGCGACGTTGAGGACGAGGCCCTCCTCGGGCGTGCCCGCTTGCAGGTCGAAGCCGGTGACGGGTTCCGCGGGCCGCTCGTACCCGGCGGGGACGCCCGCCTCCAGCCAGTAGTAGGTCTCGTTGACCGCGAGCTCCACCGTGCAGCTGCCCCTGGCGTCGGTGACGCATGCCCCCTCGTGCTTCTCGTCGGCCGCCGGACCCGCGCTCTGGAGGCCCGGCCGGTCGTTGGTCTCCCGCCAGAGCTCGAACCTCGCGCCGGGCAGGGGCGCGCCGGTGTCCTGATCCCTGTTCAGCAGGACCACGCGGGCGCTGCCCGCCGGGGCCACGGCCGACGTGACGGGCTGCGCCGCGGGGGCGGGCCCGTCCCGGTCGGCCGAACGGGCCGGTGCCGCCGCGGCGAGTACCACCGCGGCGGCGAGGCCGAGCGGCCACACCCTTGCTGTGCCGGCTGCCATGCCACTCCGTCCGTCGCCCCGGGGCTGCTTCGCCCTGACAGGCTGGGGGGACCCTCGTGCACACGTACGCAGGGACACACGGGCGCTACGGCATTCCGATCACACGAATCACCCGTCCGGCCCCGGCGGACGGGGGCGGGGGGGCCGGGGCGGCCCGCGCTCAGGCGATGGAGGAGCCGGCGACCCAGTCCGCCCAGGACATGTTCCAGCCGCCCAGGCCGTTGTCGGGGGCGACCGTCTTGTCCTGCGAGTTCACGACCTCCACCACGTCCCCGACCAGGGTCCGGTCGAAGAACCAGCCGGCCGGGGTGTCGGAGCCGCCGCCCTTGTCGTCGCGCAGGCCCACGCATCCGTGGCTCAGGTTGGTGGTGCCGAAGCTGTCGGGGCTGGACCAGTAGTTCCCGTGCAGGAAGGTCCCGGAGGAGGTGAGCCGCATGGCGTGCGGGACGTCGGGGATGTCGTACTCGCCGCCGAAGCCGACCGTCTGGCCGTTCATCCGGGTGACGTCGAACATCTCCATCACCACCATCTTGCCGTTGTAGGTGGTGGTCTTGGGCGCCCCGGCGCTGATCGGGACGGTCGACACCAGCTGCCCGTCCCGGCGGACCTCCATGGTGTGCGCGGCCGCGTCCACGGTGGAGATCTGGGAGCGGCCCACGGTGAAGGTGACGGTCTTGTCCTGGATGCCGTACGAGCCCGGGGCGCCCTCGATGTCGCGCAGGTCCATCTTCACGGTGACCTTGGTGCCGGACTTCCAGTACTCCTTGGGCCGGAAGTCGAGCCGCTCCCGGCCGAACCAGTGGCCGACGACCTGGACGCCCGGGTCCGAGGTGACGGAAATGGCCCGCTCCACTTCGGCGCGGCGCTCGATGGCCCGGCTGAACCTGAAGGAGACGATCATGCCGGTGCCGACGGTCGAACGGTTCTCGGGCTTGAAGTAGCCGATGAACCGCTCCTCGGGAACGTAGGTGGTGAAGGTGGTGTGGCGGGCCTGGCGGCGGTCGTGCCCGTCCAGGGCGACGGCGTCCACGGTGTACTTGGCCGCGAGCGCGAGCCGGGCGGACGCGGGCTCGGGGCTCCAGCTGAGCCCGTCGGCGGCGATGGCGCCGGGGACCTGTTCCTGCTGCGCGTCCTCCACCTTGGTGACGACGACCCGCTCCAGGCGGCCCTCGGGCACGGTGACCGACAGCCGCCCGTCGGCGTGCACCCCCTTCGCGTTGTCGTCGGGGGTGATCCGGATGGCCTCGTCCGGCGAGCGGGGTTTGCCGGGCAGCTGGATCTCGACCGGGGCCCTGCCGTCCTGGGTGCATCCGGCCAGGCCGCCCAGCAGGCCCGCCCATGCCGCCACGGCGGCCAAGCCCGCCCCTGCCCGCCTCGTCAGAAGTGTCACGATCCCTCCAACGACCGGGCGCTGCCGGGGAAACGTGAGCGCGGGCCACGTTCCGGGCAGAACTGTCCGGGCAGAACAGTGTGAAGGACCAGACGGGGGCGGGCCCAGGCCGGGACGCCGGGGCCGCACTCTCCCCTACCCCCGCCGGTACCCAGGAGCCGTGGAGGCGGGCAGTGTCGAGCGCAGCCGAGCAGGAGGCGGTGGAAGCCGTCAGCAATGCCGTCGAAGCGGTGCGGAGCGGCCATGCCGCGCCCGTACCGCAGATCGACGGCCGACCGCAGGAGAGGCCGAAGGAGCGGCCCGAGGAACGAACGAACGGCCAGGTCAGGGGCCAGGTGGTACGGGTGCAATCGCGCCCGGGGGCACCGGTGTGGCCGGGGTCCTCGCATCCGCTGGGGGCCCGGTTCCATCACGGTCCGGACGGGACCGCGGGCACCAATTTCGCCCTGTGGGCGCAGGGCGCGGAGGCGGTGGAGGTCTGTCTGTTCGACGAGGCCGGCGCCGAGACCCGCTGCGCCCTGACGGAGCACACCCACGAGATCTGGCACGGTTTCGTGCCGGGCGTACGCCCGGGGCAACGGTACGGATTCAGGGTGCACGGCCGATGGGACCCCTGGACGGGCGCCCGGTACAACCCGGCGAAGCTGCTCCTGGACCCGTACGCGCGGGCCGTGGACGGGGACTTCACGCTGCCGCCGGAGGTGTACGCGCACGTCCGGGACTGGCCGCAGCAGTACATCGCGGACACCGTGCGCGACGACCGGGACTCCGCTCCCTTCGTCCCGAAGGGCGTGGTCGTCCACGATGACGACGACTGGGCGGACGACGTCCGGCCGAAGACCCCGTGGGCCGATTCCGTGATCTACGAGCTGCACGTGCGCGGCTTCACCATGCGCCATCCGGGTATTCCCGAGGAGTTGCGCGGCACCTACGCGGGCCTCGCCCACCCGGCGGCGATCGAGCACCTGACGAGCCTGGGCGTGACCGCGGTCGAGCTGCTTCCGGTGCACCAGTTCGCGCACGAGGACCACCTGCTGCGCCGGGGCCTGCGCAACTACTGGGGCTACAACTCGGTCGGCTACTTCGCCCCGCACGCGGGCTACTCCTCGAGCGGTACGGCGGGGCAGCAGGTCGGGGAGTTCAAGCGGATGGTCCGGGCCCTGCACGCGGCCGGGATCGAGGTCATCCTCGACGTGGTCTACAACCACACGGCCGAGGCGGGCGAGCTGGGTCCCACGCTGTCGCTGCGCGGGATCGACAACCGGGGCTACTACCGGCTCCAGTCCGACCAGCGGCGGTACTCCGACTACACGGGCTGCGGGAACACCCTGCACGCGGGGCGCCCGCACGTCCTGCGGATGATCACCGACTCGCTGCGCTACTGGGTCACGGAGATGGGCGTGGACGGCTTCCGCTTCGACCTGGCGGCGGCGCTGGCCCGGTCGATGCACGACGTGGACATGCTGTCGCCGTTCCTCGCGGTGATCGCCCAGGACCCGGTGCTGCGGCGGGTCAAACTCATCGCCGAGCCGTGGGACGTGGGCTCGGGCGGCTACCAGGTGGGTGCGTTCCCGCCGCTGTGGACGGAGTGGAACGACCGCTACCGGGACGCCGTACGGGACTTCTGGCGGGGCGCGCTGCCCGACGTACGGGATCTCGGGTACCGGCTGTCGGGCTCCAGCGACCTGTACGCGTGGGGCGGGCGGCGGCCGTACGCCTCGGTGAACTTCGTGACCGCGCACGACGGTTTCACCCTGCGCGACCTGGTCACCTACGAGCGCAAGCACAACGAGGGGAACGGGGAGGCGAACCGGGACGGGACCAATGACAACCGGTCGTGGAACTGCGGGGCAGAGGGCGAGAGCGACGATCCGCGGATCGGCGTGCTCCGGCGCCGCCAGCTGCGCAACCTGCTCACCACTCTGCTGCTGTCGACGGGCGTGCCGATGCTGGTGGCCGGGGACGAGTTCGGGCGGACGCAGGACGGCAACAACAACGCGTACTGCCAGGACAACGAGACGGGCTGGGTGGACTGGTCGCTCCTGGAGGATCCGGCCTGGCGGTCGCTCCTCGCCCTGGCCTCCCGGCTGATCGCGCTGCGCCACGCCCATCCGGTGCTGCGGCGGCGGGCGTTCTTCTCCGGGCGCTCGCAGGGCGCGGACGGGCTGCGGGACCTGGCCTGGTTCACCCCGGCGGGCGCGGAGATGACGGAGCGGGACTGGTACGCGCCGTCCGCCGCTCTGGGGATGTACCTGTCGGGCCGCGACATCCCGGGCCGGGACGAGCGGGGCCGGCAGGTGACGGACGACAGCTTCCTCGCGCTGCTGCACACCGGGGACCGGCCGCTGGAGTGGGTCCTGCCGGGGGCGCCGTGGGCGGAGGTGTACGAGGTCGTCCTGGACACCTCCGTGGAGGAGCAGTCCGACCCTCCCCGCACCCGTCACCGGGGCGGACAACCCCTCGTGGTCCCGGCGCGGTCGGTGCTGCTGCTGAAGGTGGTGGGCTGAGCCCGGGTGGCCTGCGGCGGCCCGGCCGGCGCCGCTGGTTCCGGACGTACCCGCACATCCGGAACCAGCTCGCCCGTCCGTCCTGCGATGATGTGTTCGACATCATCTCGGAGGGGGTCCCTGCATGGGCAGAGTCACGACCGCGCTGCAGGAACTGCGCGGAGCGCAGAAGTCGGCGAAGGGGGTGTCGCTCTACTCGCGGTTCGTCAACCGGCCCGCCGGGCGGTATCTGGCCGCCGGTTCGTACGCGCTGGGGCTCACCCCGAACCAGGTGACGCTGATCAGTGCCGCCTTCAGCTTCGCCGCCGTGGCGGCGGTCGCGCTGGCCGCCCCCTCGTGGGGGCTGGGGATCGCGGTGTGGGCGGCCCTGGCCGTCGGCTTCGCCTTCGACTCCGCCGACGGGCAGCTGGCCCGGTTGCGCGGGGGCGGCAGCGCGGCGGGTGAATGGCTCGACCACGTCGTGGACGCCGCCAAGCTCACCGCCCTGCACTCGTGCGTGCTGATCGCCTTCTACCGCTTCCCCGAGGCGTACGGGACGGGCGGGGACGGCTGGCTACTGGTGCCGCTGGGCTTCCAGTTCGCCGCGGTGGTGACCTTCTTCGGCGGGCTGCTGACCGAGAAGCTCAAGCCGAAGCCCGCCCCCGGCAGCCCCGCCGCCGCGCCGTCGACCGCGCGCGCGGTGGCCCTGCTGCCGGTGGACTACGGGGTGTTCTGCCTGGTGTTCCTGCTGCTCGGCGGCGGGAAGGCCTTCACCTGGGCGTACGCGGGACTCGGCGCGGTCGCCGCGCTGTTCCTGCTGGCGTTCCTCGCGAAGTGGTTCCGGGAGCTCAGCGCCGTTCGCCGGTGACCTGACCGGGAACCTGGGCCGGTTCGGCGAGCGCGTCCAGCGCCCGGCGCAGCTGGGTGCTGGAGGTGTGCACGGTGTAGGGGAAGTAGACGACGTCGACCCCGTGGGCGGCGAAGTCCTTCTCCAGCCGGTCCCCCTTGGGGGTGCCGCGCCAGTCGTCGCCCTTGAAGATGACGTCGAAGCGGACCTGCTTCCAGGTCTCGACCTTGTCGGGGACCGTCTCGACGAAGGCCGCGTCGACGTACTTCACGCTGCGGACGATCTCCAGCCGCTCGACGAGCGGGATCATCGGGCGGCGCCCCTTGGCGAGCTCGGCCATCTCGTCGGAGACCACTCCGGCGACGAGATAGTCGCACTGGCTCCGTGCGTGCCGAAGGATGTTGAGGTGCCCGATGTGGAACAGATCGTAGGCGCCGGGCGCGTAGCCGACTCGATACGGTCGGCGCGAAGGCGCGCCAAGGTCGGACATGTCGTGCTCCGTCATCTTTTACCCCCAGCAGCCACACCCCCCGGTGTAGCGGATTAGCAGACAATAGCGTGCACGTTCCGCACCACGCGGGTGAACGAATAGGGTGACGTGCGCATCATCCAGGGGAGAAGGGGACGCTCAGTGTCCAGATCCGGTCACCGGCGCTTGCTGCTGGTTTCCACCAATTACGCTCCGGAGCACGCGGGAATCGGCCCGTACGCCACCCAGATCGCGGAGCACTGGGCGGATCTCGGTCACGAGACCCACGTGCTGGCGGGCATGCCGCACTACCCCGCGTGGTCGCTCGAGCCGGAGTACAAGGGCGCGTTGCGGCGCACGGAGCAGCGCGCGGGGGTCACCGTGCACCGGCGTGCGCACACCGTGCCGCCGCGCCAGACCGCCGTGAAGCGGGCGCTTTTTGAAGGATCGATTCTCCTGCACGGCGCCGTGGCCCCGCCCCGGATGCCCAAGCCGGACGCGGTCCTCGCCCAGATGCCCAGCCTGGCCGGCGGGGTGCTCGCCGCCCGGCTCGCGGCGCGGTGGAAGGTCCCCTATGTCCCGGTCGTCCAGGACCTGATGGGCGCCGCCGCCGCACAGAGCGGAATCAGCGGCGGCGACAAGGCCGCCGCGATCGCCGGCCGCGCCGAGGCGTACGCCCTGAAGCGGGCCACCCTCGTCGGCGTCATCCACGAGACCTTCGTGGACCGGGTCGTCGGCATGGGCGTGGACCCGGGCCGGATCCGCCTCGTGCCCAACTGGTCCCACGTGCCGGTGCCCACCAAACCGCGCGGCGAGACCCGCCACCACCTGGGCTGGAGCCCCGGCGAGACCGTCGTCCTGCACTCCGGGAACATGGGCCTCAAGCAGGGCCTCGAAGTCCTCGTGGGCGCCGCCCGGCTGGATCCGAGCGTCCGCTTCGTCCTGATGGGCGACGGCAGCCAGCGGTCGGCTCTGTCCGAACTCGCGGCGGATGTGCCGAATCTGGACATCATCCCCCCTGCCGCTGACGGCGAGTTCCCGGATATCCTCGCGGCGGCGGACGTACTCGCGGTCACGCAGCACGCCGCCGTGCTGGACATGAGCGTCCCGTCGAAGCTCACGTCCTACTTCCAGACCGGCCGGCCGGTCGTCGCCTCCGTGGCGGCGGAGGGCGGGACCGCCCAGGAAGTGGAACGCTCGGGCGCGGGGGTACTCGTACCGCCGGAGGACCCGGAGGCCCTGCTGAAGGCCGTTCGGGCCCTGGCCGAGGACCCCGAGGGCGCGGACGCACTGGGAGCGGCCGGGCCCCGCCACGTGGCGGCACACCTGAGCCGCGAAGCGGGCCTGGCCCGCATCGACGCACTGATGGACGAAGCACTTGGGGGACCCCGGCCGTGATCGAGACGAACCGCCCTGCAGCGGCACCGGCCGACGACGAACCCGATCTCCTCAGGGATCAGTTCCGCCAGCTCCTGCGCTACCGCCGCCTCATCGGCGCGGGCATCGGGGTCGGCCTGCTGGGCGGCGTCTACCTCGGCATCTCCACGGCCGACACCTATGTCGCGACCGCCGACGTCGTGCTGCGCGCGCCCACCGACGACCCGTTCAACCCCAGCCTCGCCCCGGACAAGGCGATCAACATCGGCTCGGAGCGCCAGGTCGCGCTCAGCTCCTCCATAGCCAACGAGGCGGCGAAGAGGCTCGGCGTGGGCGCGTCCGGCTTCGCCGCCCTGCGCAGCGGTCTGCAGGTCACCAACCCGCCGCAGACCATGGTGCTGCGCTTCACGTACACGGCGTCCTCCCCCAAGGAGGCCGCCAAGCGCGCCAACGCGATGACCGAGGCGTACCTGCTCAAGCGGCAGGAATCCCTCGACGCCACCCGCGACAAGATGGTCAAGGGCTACAAGGAGCAGCGCGACCCGATCGCCAAGCAGCTCGACGAGCTCTCCAAGGAGATCGCCCGGATGCCGGCCGGCGCCGGCCGGGACGCGGCCAGCTCGTCCAAGACCGATCTGCAGAGCGAGGTCGGCGGCTACAACACCAAGATCACCAAGCTGGAAGCCCTGGACATGACCCCGGGCCGGGTCACCAGCGCCGCGACCGCGCCCCCCGGAGCCGACGGCCCCGGCATCGTGATGTCCCTCGCGCTCGGCGCCGCCGTGGGCCTCGCCCTCGGCCTGCTGGCCGCCTGGGTCCGGCTCGTCTTCGACCCGGCGCCCCGCTCCGAGGGCGACGTGGCACGGGCCCTGC
Source organism: Streptomyces sp. NBC_01232 (assembly GCF_035989885.1). Classification (GTDB taxonomy): domain Bacteria; phylum Actinomycetota; class Actinomycetes; order Streptomycetales; family Streptomycetaceae; genus Streptomyces. Next base: position 5,717,771 of record NZ_CP108518.1, on the reverse strand, counting down.
GCGCACCCGTACTCGGCTACCTGCCGCGGGACCGGACGGGCGGCGGGCCGCTGCTCGCCGCCGGTGAGGCCGATCCCCGCCTCGCCGAGGAGTACCGCTCGGTGGCCTTCCGGCTCGCCTACGACGCCCGCTTCGCCGACCGGCGCCGGCTGCTCGTCGTCGCCCCGCGCGGCAGCAGCGAGACCGCCGCCGCCGTGGCGGTGAACCTCGCCGCCTCCTTCGCGGAGACCGGCAAGGACGTCCTGCTCATCGAGGCCGACCTGCGCACCCCCGTGCTGGCCAGCCAGTTGCCGACGGACGCCGGCGGCCGGCCGCGCTGGAGCCAGACCCCGGGCGCGAAGGGCGGCGGCGGACGGCACTCCGACTCCGAGTGGCCCGACGGGCGCCAGCTCGTCGTGGACGCCGGGGAGTCCGGCTCCTTCGACCTGATCCCCGGCGAGCGGGCGCGCAACGTGCCGCGCGCGCTGACCTCCCCCCGCGCCACCCGGCTGATCTCCGAGGCCGACTCCCCCAACGCGACCGTCGTCGTGCTCGCGCCGCCCGTGCTCTCGTACGCCGACGCGCTCGCCCTGGTCGACCGCGTCGACGGCGTCCTGGTCGTCTGCAACCCGCGCGGCGTGCACCGCACCGACCTGTCCCGGATCCGCGAGCTCATCAGCGGCGCCGGCGGCACCGTGCTCGGCGCCGTGCTGCACGCGCCGCTGCCCGGTGAGAAGCGCGGCCGCGGCAAGGACAAGGACGGCCCGGCGCCCGTCGGCCCCGCCGGGGGTCCCGGTACCCCCGGCAAGCCCGTGCCGCAGCCCCAGCCGATCCCGTACGAAGTGGCCGAGCCCGAACAGCACATCCCCGGTGACGGCACCGACACCGTCGCGCTGCGCACCGTCCGCATGGGCCGCAGATGAGCCGACGCGGCCTCGCCGCCGTCGCATCGGTCCTGGACCAGGCAGCGTCCAGCGCCACCAACATCCTGGTGCTGGTGCTGGCCGCCCGGCTGTCCTCGGCCTCCGGGTTCGCCGGCTTCTCGATGGTGTACGTGACCTTCAGCGTGCTCCTCGGACTGAACATGGCCTACGTCGGCCAGAGCCTGGTGCTGGAGAAGGGTGAACTGCTCGGCGCCCGGTGCCGTTCGGCCGTGGGCTTCACCGCCGCCTCCTCGGCCGCCGTGGGCGCACTGCTGCTGGTGGTGGGCCTCGCGCTGTCCGGTGCCACCGGGACGGCCTTCCTCGCGCTGGGCCTCGTACTGCCGCTGGTGCTCCTCCAGGACGGCCTGCGGTACTGCTTCTCCGCCCTGCGCGCCCCCGAGCGGGCCCTGGCCGCCGACGCGCTGCGGCTGGTGTGCGTGGTCGCGGCGCTGGCCGTGCAGCCCGAAGGAGCCTCTGCGGGGCGGCTGGTGCTCGCTTGGGGGCTCTCCGCGCTGCCGGCGCTCGGGCTCGGACTGTGGCTGCTGCGGCCGTACGTACGCGGCACCCGCGCGGACCTGCGGCCGTACCTGCGGCGGGGTCACCTCGGACAGCGGTTCGTGGTCGAGTTCGCGGTGGGCAACGGCTCCAGCCAGCTCGCCGTCCTCGGCCTCGGCGTCTTCGCGACGCCGCTGGCCGTCGGCGCGCTGCGGGGTGCGACCACGCTCTTCGGCCCGCTGAACGTGCTGTTCAACTCCGCGAACGCCTTCGGGCCGCCGGTACTCGGCAGGCTCGGCGGCAAGCGGGCCACGGTCCGGGCCACGGCCGCGCTGGGGCTGGTCCTGGCGGCGCTCGGCGCGGGCTGGGCGACCGCCCTGTACCTGCTGCCTGACCGGCTGGGCCGAGAACTCCTCGGCGACACCTGGGCGGCGGCGTCCGCGCTGCTGCCGGCGACCGGGGCGCAGTACGCGGCGATGGGGCTCGGCACGTGCGCGCTGCTGACCCTGCGGGTGCTGGCCCCGAAGGCCACGCTGTCCCTGCAGGTGGTCTTCTCGCTGCTGTCCGTGGGGCTGCTGCTCGGCGGGTACGCGGTGTGGGGGGTGGCGGGCGCCGCCTGGGCCTTGGCGGCCGGCTCCGCGATCAAGGCTCTGGCCGCCTGGCTTCGGGTCGCCCGCCTGCGAGTCCCTGCTGCGCAGGACCGCGAGCCCCTCCCGGCCTCCGCGGCCTGACCGCTGTCCCGGGCTCCGCCCGGACGCGGGGGTTCGGGGGCAGCGCCCCCGCAACGGCGGCGCGTCAGCGCAGGGTGGTGGACTTGTCCGTGCGGTACGTCGCGACCAGCGCGAGGCAGAGGGCCGCGATCGCCACGCGCCCCGAGGCCTGCAGGAGCGGTCCGCGCAGCAGGATGAAGGAGTAGCCCGCGACCAGCGGAACCACCACCGAGATCAGGCTGCCCGGTGGACTGCGGCGAGTGGCGCGCTTCGCATAGCGCCGGTCGACGCGGGCCGAGGCGTATCCCATGCCCAGCAGTCCGGCGCCCATGCCCAGCGGCCCGAAGTCGAGCCACAGCTCCGCCCAGATCGGGGAGGAGAGGTTGGTGTTGACCGTGCCCATCCACTGGCCGACCATCACGCCCGTGTCCCGCGGCTTGCCCTCCCAGACCGAGCGGGGCACCGCGAAGAAGATCGACCCGGCCAGCTGGCGCCCGTAGAAGTGCCCGGGGCCCGACTCCGAGTAGGTGATGGTGTTCGCGAACATGCCGATCTGGTCGTAGTCCTTGAGGGCCATCGGCTCCAGGAAGGACGTGGTCTCGACCGGCCGGTAGTTCTTCTCGTCGTAGCGGAAGCGGTCCGCGAACGGGAAGATCAGGAGGGCGACGACCACTGCCATGGACAGCGCCACCCGGTACATCGCCGCACTCACCGGGAAGACGGTGAACAGCAGGGCGAACATGACCGTCAGGAACCAGTACCGCGGGTTCGAGATCGGGTTGTTGACGATCAGGTTGAGGCCGGCAAGCGCCGCCCACGTGACGATGATCGACACCTTGCGGCGGGCGAACTTCGAGGTGATCAGCCAGCGCGTGTACAGGAGCAGCGCGAGCAGCGCCGGTACGGTGCCGAAGCCGCGCAGCAGGGCCTGTCCGGCCTGGCCGTCGCCGTTGGAGACGCCCGCCTCCTCGATGCCGGCGATGATCTCCTGGCGGCTGGAGAAGAAGACCGCCGGACCGCCCAGCTTCATGATGAATACGGCGCTGCACAGGAACGACAGGGCCGTCAGGAGCTGGAGCCGGCGCCGGTGCGCCATGACGGGCTTCGAAGCCTTCTGGGAGCCGCCGGCGCGCCCGGCCGGCCGGTGACGGGCCAGCAGCACGCCGACGTCGAAGGCCGTGCAGCCGAGCAGCACCAGCCCGATGGCGGCGGTCAGGTCGGAGCGCGGGCCGACGACCGGCGTCGGGACCTGGCCGAGGACGGCCTGCGCGAGCGGGGCGACGCCCATGGCCATGTAGACGAAGAGCCAGAAGGAGCCCTGCAGGAGCTTGCGTCGGCTGGTGAGCACCATGGCGGAGAGCCGGGCGCCCGCGTACATGGTGAGCAGCAGCTGGAGCCAGAAGGCCGCGTCGTGGGCGCCGGCGCCCGACTGGAGGGCGACGAACAACGGCAGGAAGACGGTGAATCCGAGCGCGAGCGGAACGGCCAGCGCGCGCGAGAGCAGGGTGCGCGGGAGGGTGGCCCGGCCCCACAGGCTCTCGTCCTCGAAGGGGGACGGAACCGGCCGCTTCGCGGGCGGAGCGGAGGGCTTGCGTATGTCCGTCGTCACTGCCGCCCCCACCCGATGTGCCTGGTCCGCGCGCAGTCTAGTCTGAGCGGGCCACGCCCGGGGAGGCGGCGGCCGGAGGTCCCCCCGGACCGGGTCCGGGGAGCAGATGGGGGCGACAGTTGCGGGATCTTCCTTCCTTCACGCTGGCCGGGTACGACAAGGGCCGCGGGCTGCTGACGCAGGCGCTGTGGTTCGCCGTGATGAACACGCTGTTCATGAGCTGGTTCTGTCCGGCACGGCTGCGGGTGGCCCTGCTGCGGGCCTTCGGGGCGAAGATCGGCGAGAGCGTCCTGATCCGGCACCGGGTGCGGGTGCTGTGGCCGTGGAAGCTGAACGTCGGGGACCACACCTGGATAGGTGAGGGTGCCTGGCTGCTGAACCTGGAGCCGGTGACCGTCGGGGCGAACGTCTGCATCTCGCAGGAAGCCATGCTGTGCACCGGCTCGCACGACCACCGGGCCGCCGACTTCCGCTACCGCAACGCCCCGATCACCGTCGAGGACGGCGCGTGGGTGGCGGTCCGGGCGACCGTGCTCGCCGGGGTCACGGTGGGCCGCTGCGCGGTCGCCGGAGCCGGCTCCGTGGTCCACAAGGACCTGCCCGAGCTGACCCTGCAGACCCAGGACGGGCACCGCCGCCCGGTGGAGGAGCCCAAGTGAGAGTCCTGCACGCCGTCACCCTGCACTCCCCCTCGCACGCCTTCGGCGGGCCGGTGCGGGTCGCGCTGAACCTGGCGAAGGGGCTGCGGGCCCGGGGGCACGAGGCGCGGCTGCTCGCGCTCGGCGAGGGTTTCCCCGAACCGTGGCCGACCGACGTCGAAGGGGTCCCGGCGAAGCTGTTCCCGGCCCGGCGCCTGCTGCCCCTCGGCTTCAGCGGGATGACCTCGCCCGCGCTGCTGGCCTCGGCGGGCCGGCTGGTGCGGGACGCCGACGTCGTGCATGTCCACCTGGCCCGTGACCTGGTGACGCTGCCGGTGGCGCTGGCGGCGCTGCGGGCGGGACGGCCGCTGGTGCTGCAGACCCACGGCATGGTGGACCCGAGCGAGAAGCTGCTGGCCAAGGTGCTGGACGCGGTGGCGGTACGCCGCCTGCTGCGCGGCGCGGACGCGGTGCTGTACCTGACCCCGCACGAGCGGGAGGGGCTGGACGCGGTGGTCGGCGCTCCGCTGGCGCAGGCGGTCCGCCTGGTCAACGGGACCCCTGCGCAGGAGGAGCGGCCCCCGCTGGGCGGCCCGCCGCGCATCCTGTACTCGGCGCGCCTGCAGGCCCGTAAGCGGCCGGTGGACTTCGTGGACGCGGCCCCGGCGGTCCTCGCCGCGCACCCGGACGCGCACTTCGTGGTCGCGGGCCCGGACGAGGGCGAACTGGCCGCCGTACGCGCCCGGATCGGGGAGCTCGGCCTGACCGACCGGTTCACGGTCCCGGGGGCGCTCTCCACCGCGGAGGTGCTGGCAGAGCTGCGCCGGGCCCACGTGTACGTCCTGCCGTCGGTGGACGAGCCGTTCCCCATGTCGGTGCTGGAGGCCCTCTCGGTGGGTGTCCCCTCGGTGGTGACCCACTCCAACGGCCTGGCCCGGGAGATCGCACGGGCCGGCGCCGGCCGCGCGGTCGAACCCGGCCCGGCGGGCGTGTCCGCGGCGGTCCTTGAGCTGCTGGACCCTGCGGCGGGCCGCGAGGCCTCGCTGTCGGCCCGCAAGCTCGCCGCGGAGTCCTTCTCCATGGACGCGGTCCTGGACACGCTGGCGCCGGTCTACGAGGGCATCCGCCGCTGAGGACGGCCGCTCACGCGGCCCGCACCGCTGCGGTGCGGGCCGTGCCGTCATCCGCCCGCGGCCGGGAGCCGGACCGCGCGAGCGGGGCGTAGGCCATCAGAGGACGTCGCGGCGGTGTTCCTCCACCACCGGGATCGCGGCGCCCGCCGTGCGGCGGCGTTTGTAGATGCTGGTGTACACGGCGAGGCCGATCCCGCCCACCGCCATCATGATCAGACCGACCAGGTCGAGGTTGACGCTCTCCATCTCCCAGTCGCTGGCAAAGGTGAGGATGGCACCCACCACAATCAGGACGATGCATCCGCCGATGCCCATGGATCCGCCTTCCGCCGTCGGGGCTGTGACCGCGCGGGTACCCCGGTTCCGGGCACGAAAACGCCCCCGGGGGCCGGGAGTCCGGTCCTCGGGGGCGTTGTCGGTCCGCTACGCGGGGATCCAGGCGTAGCAGCCCGAGGAGTTGAACTCCGCGGTACCCGCCGGGATCGTCGCCGTGATCTTGTCGCCCGCCTTGGGCGGGGTCTCGGGGCCCGAGCTGAGGACGGAGCCGTCCTTGCCCTTGGCCTCCCAGGTGCAGTTGGTGGCCTGGGTCAGCGCCCGGTAGGTGCCCGCCGCGGGAGAGGTGCGGGGGCCTTCGGCGAAGCCCTTCTCCGCCGCCGCGAGGATCGGCTTCTGCTCCGGGCACAGGAGGTTGATCGCGTCCTTGGCGCCCGCGATCTCACCGGTGATGACCGCCCCGGTCGCCGCGTCCTTGTCGCGCTTCGCGGTGCGCTCCACCCGCTGGCAGGCGTCCTGGCCGGTCTGCAGAACGGCCGCCGGGTCCATCTTCTCGGGGACCCGCCCGCTCAGGTACTTCTTCTCCTGCGCCGTGAAGCTGCCCGTCTTCGGGGTGAGCTTCGCGTCGGGGAGGACGGGACCCGTCGGCTTCGCCTCGGCCGGGGACCCGGCCGGCTGCGGGGTGTCCGCGGGATCGGGGGCCGCCGACGAGGCCGGGGGCTTCGGCTTGGCGCCGGAGTCGGCCTTGTCCCCGCCCGAACTGCAGGCGGTGAGCGTCAGGGCGGCGGTCAGCAGGACAGCAGCCGCTGCGGAGCGTCGGTACATCGGATGGCTCCCGTACTCAAGGGGGTGTACAAGCGGGGCCCGGCCATGTGAGCCGGGCCCCGCACGCCGTAAGGCGGTTGTTCCGGTTTTCGTCGCTTACTTCGCGCCGAAGGTGAGGACCAGCTGCGGAGCGCCCTCCGCCGCCGTGGCCTCGGAGGACCAGATCCACAGCGGGTCGGTGCCCGTGCTCGTCAGGCCCAGGCCGTAGCTGGTGCCCAGCGCCGCGGTGACTGCGGCGGTGTCCAGCTCGACACCGTGGACGGCGGAGCCGTCCGGCACGCCCGCGATGCTGCCGAGCGGGGTGGTGCCCAGGGTGGGCTTGGTGTTGAAGGTCGTGCCCGCACCGGTCCAGGTGCCGGTGACCGGGACCACCTTGACGGTGTCGGGGGTGCCGGCACCCGTCTGCGTGGTGGTCTTGAACTGCAGCGAGGCGGACTTCAGGACCTGGCCGGCCGGGGCGGCCGGCAGGTTGAAGCGCAGGTACGACTCGTACAGCGAGCCGCTGCCGCGCACCGCGAGCGAGGTGGACGTGCCGTAGGCGGTGCTCGGGGCGCCCTGGTTGACGTAGGTGTCCTCGGTCGCCTTGACCGCGGAGACCGAGTCGGTGGGGGCCTTGGCCAGGTCGAAGTGGTTCTTGACCTGGGCCTGGGTGAGCGCCGTCGGGTAGACGGCGGTCTCGTCGAGCTGGCCGGCGAAGAAGTTGCTCGTCGGGCGGGTCGGCCAACCGGAGAGGTTGTCACCGCCCACGTGCCAGTAGCCCGCATAGTTGGCGGTGCTGGTGGCGTTCAGCGAGCCCTTGTTCTGGCCGTCGACGTACAGCGTGATGCCGCCGGGGCCCTGGGTGCCGACCACGTGGTGCCACTTGTTGTCGTTGTACGTCTCGAACAGGCCCGTGGAGACGGTCCGGGTCGAGCCGTTGTGGACACCGAAGATCAGACGACCGGTGTTGGTCATGTAGATCTGGCGGTCGTAGGTGCCGCTGTTGCGCGTGGTGTTGCTGCCGAAGCCGATCAGCTTGCCGCCGCGCGTGGTGTTCGTCTTGAACCAGGTCTCGACGGTGAACGTGTTGCCGACCGTCTGACGGCGGTCGCTGTGCACCTGCTGGCTGGTCCCGTTGAAGCCCATCGCCGTGCTGCCGGAGACGGCGCCGGGCGACTGCTTCAGGGCGGGGGCGTTGACCTGGATGCCGCTGCGGTTGCCGGACACCGAGGAGTCGGCGACGTACGGGCTGACCGCGTCGTCGAAGCGCCAGTACAGGTCGGCGCCGTCCGTGCGGACCTGGTTCGGGTAGCTCTGGACCGAGGTCGGAACCGTCACCGAGGAGACGGCCGACAGGGCGCTGGTGTTGCCCGCCGCGTCGGTCGCGGTCACCCGGTAGGTGTAGGTCTGGCCGGCCTTGACCGTGGTGTCGTTCCAGGAGGCCTGGGGGCGCTCCCACTCCAGAGAGCTGGCGGTGACCGTGGCGGCCGGGGTGGCCGAGCCGTTGCGGTAGATGCGGTACGTCAGCTTGCTGTCGTCCGCGTCGTAGCTGGTGCGCCAGCGGACCTGGACCTCGCCGGGCTTGACGCTGGAGGTGCTGGCCACCGGGGTGGTGGGGGCGCCGACGTCGCCGGTGGAGGCGAAGCGGGTCAGGCCCTGCTGGGCCTTGCCGTTGATGAGCGTGAACTCACCGCCGACCCACATGTACTTGACGTCGTTCTTCTCGGCCACGGACATGACGCGCGGGCCGATGCCCTCGCCGAGTCCGTCGTTGGCCGTGGGGTGCCAGCCGAGCTTGCCCGGGCCGCGCACGAAGCCGTCCACGGGCGCGGGGGCGGCGCCTTCGTGGTTGGTCGGCTGGGCCAGCAGGAAGTTCCGCTTGCCGTCGGGGAACTCGAGCTCGGTGGAGCAGTCGTGCGCGTGCGAGGAGCTGTAGAGCACGCCCTCGTACGGCAGGACGAACTGCGTGGCGCCGAGGCAGCGGTCGCGCCACTTCTCGGTGAAGTCGCTCAGGCGCAGGCCGATGCGGCCGTCGAAGACGCCGCCGCCGGAGCCCTCGTTGCCCGTGTAGAAGCCGGTGTCGTCGGTGGAGATGTCCTTGACGACCGAGTTCGACGGGATGTTGCTGTACGTCTTGGTGACCGCGCCCGTGGTGGCGTTGACCACGGCCAGGGCGTGGCTGTTGGTGCCGTTGACGGTGAAGAAGTCGCCGCCGAGGAGCACGTTCTTGCCGTCGGGGGTGACCTCGACGGCGCGGCCCGGCTCGTCGACGTTGGCGACGAAGGGCTTGAGCGCACCGGAGGACGCGTCCACGGCGGCGAACCGCTCGCGGGTCTGGCCCTCGACGGTGTTGAAGTCGCCGCCCGCGTACAGGGTGTCGTCCGTGAGGGCGAGCGCGCGCACGGTGGCGGGGAAGCTCGGGTGGAACGATGCCTTGGGGGTGCAGCTCGCGATGTCGATCGCCGCGAGGCTGGAGACCGGGGTGCCGTTCACGGCACCGAAGGAGCCGCCCGCGTAGAGGGTCTTCTTGTCCTTCGAGACGACCAGCGTGCGCACCGTCGCGGTGCCCTCGCCGATGGTGAAGGCCAGCTTGCAGGAGGTGGGGTTACCGGTCGCGGCGTCGAGCGCGACGAAGTTCACGGCGTCCTGCTCGGCTCCTGCAGCACCCTCGGGCGGGCGGACGGCCGAGAAGGTACCGCCGGCGAAGACGGTGCCGTTCGCCTGGGCCATCGCCCAGACGATGCCGTCGGGCTGCCACGTCGGCAGCTCGTCGGCGGTGAATGCCACAGGCGGCGTGATGGCGGACGCCTGAGGCATCAACACCAGGCCTATGCCGGTACCGGCACCGGCCAGTGACAGGACGAGGGCAGCAGTCAGCCCTCTGGATCTACGCATGAGCCCCCCAGGGCAATCGCCCGGTTTGATGGCTGGAACTATCCGAACAGCCATATGTACTGGCGCAGACTAGGGCTCATATGAGGGCCTGGTCACCTCTCTTGACCCATTGCATACCAACTTGGAATCAACAGGTTCAGCATGGAGGGTGCACAAGGGACATACGGCAGGTTTACCCCGGCCACACCCGCGCAGAGCTGCGGAGTATGGCCGGAACACGGCAAACCGTAGGGGAAATATAAGGCCTCAGCGGTCGATCCGGACCGTCACGCCCGCCAGTTGGTCCTCGACCTGACGGATGTCGGCGTCGACCATGATCTGCGCGAGCTCCGCGACCAGGACCGTCGGCTTCCAGCCAAGCAGGTCATGCGCCTTGGAAGCATCGCCGATGAGGGCGTCGACCTCGCTCGGGCGCTCGTACTTGGGGTCGTAGCGGACGTGCTCGGCCCAGTCGAGACCGGCGTGCGAGAAGGAGGACTCGACGAACTCGCGGACGGTCGCGGCCACGCCGGTGGCGACGACGTAGTCGGTGGGCTCGTCCTGCTGCAGCATCCGCCACATGGCGTCCACGTACTCGGGGGCGTAGCCCCAGTCGCGCACCGCGTCGAGGTTGCCGAGGTAGAGGTGGTCCTGGAGACCGGCCTTGATGCGGGCCACCGCGCGGGTGATCTTGCGGGTCACGAAGGTCTCCCCGCGGCGCGGGGACTCGTGGTTGAAGAGGATCCCGTTGACGGCGAACATGTCGTACGCCTCGCGGTAGTTCACCGTGGTCCAGTACGCGAAGACCTTCGCGGCGCCGTACGGGCTGCGCGGGTGGAACGGGGTGCCCTCGTTCTGCGGGGGCGGGGTGGCACCGAACATCTCCGAGGACGAGGCCTGGTAGATGCGGGTGTCGACGCCGCTGGCCCGGATGGCCTCCAGCAGCCGCAGCGCGCCGAGGCCGGTCACGTCGCCCGTGTAGAGCGGGGCGTCGAAGGAGACGCGGACGTGGGACTGCGCGCCGAGGTTGTAGACCTCGTCGGGGCGTATGTCGCGGAGCAGGTTCACGAGGGCGACGCCGTCGGAGAGGTCTGCGTGGTGCAGGACGAAGGACCGGTTGGGGGCCTGCGGGTCCTGGTAGATGTGGTCGACCCGCTCCGTGTTGAAGCTGGAGGACCGCCGCACGAGCCCGTGCACCGTGTAGCCCTTGGAGAGCAGGAGCTCGGCGAGGTAGGAGCCGTCCTGTCCCGTGACTCCGGTGATCAGTGCGGTCTTGCCCATGGGGTCCCCTTGCTGGTGGTTTCTGTCTGTCGTAGTGAGGCTGCGCCTCAAAGCGGGTGCGGAGCGGGCCGTCAGGCGTCGCACCGGGCGGCCCGGCCGCGGCCCGGGGGCCGGATTGCGTTACCGTACACGGCCCCTTGCGGGCTGCCCCGGCGGGGCGGATGCCCCTGCCCGAAGCGGACGCGGGCCGGGCCCGGCCCGGTTCCGGACGCCGCCGCGGCGGCGTCCGGGGCCGGGTCCGGGGCCGGGTCCCGAGCCGGGCCGAAGGCCGGCGCCGGTCCCGGCCCGCGGCCGGATCCCGAGCCGGTGGACCCCTGCCGGACCCGCGGGCGCGAACTGGCATCATCGGCGGTATGACAAGTTCGCAGCCGCTCCTGCCCCCGAACGCCCGCGTCTTCGTCGCGGGCCACCGCGGCCTCGTGGGGTCCGCGGTCGCCCGGCGGCTCACCGCCGACGGCCATGAGGTGCTGACCCGGGGCCGCGCCGACCTCGACCTGCGCGACGCCGCCGCCACGGGTGCGTACCTCAAGGACGTCCGCCCGGACGCCGTGGTGCTGGCCGCCGCCAAGGTCGGCGGGATCATGGCCAACAGCACGTACCCGGTGCAGTTCCTGGAGGAGAACCTGCAGATCCAGCTCAGCGTGATCGGCGGCGCGCACGCCGCCGGCGTGGGCAGGCTGCTGTTCCTCGGATCGTCCTGCATCTACCCCAAGCTGGCCCCGCAGCCCATCCGCGAGGACGCGCTGCTGACCGGCCCGCTGGAGCCGACCAACGAGGCCTACGCCCTCGCGAAGATCGCCGGCATCGTCCAGGTCCAGTCGTACCGCAAGCAGTACGGGGCCTCGTACATCTCGGCGATGCCGACGAACCTCTACGGTCCGGGCGACAACTTCGACCTGGAGACCTCGCACGTCCTGCCGGCGCTCGTCCGGCGCTTCCACGAGGCCGCCGCCGAGGGCCGCGACGAGGTCACGCTGTGGGGATCGGGCACCCCGCGCCGGGAGTTCCTGCACGTGGACGACCTGGCTGCGGCCTGCGCCGTGCTGCTGAACTCCTACGACGGCGACGAGCCCGTCAACATCGGGTGCGGCGAGGACCTGACCATCAAGGAGCTGGCCGAGACGGTCGCCGAGGTGACCGGCTTCCGCGGCAGGCTCGCCTGGGACACGTCCAAGCCGGACGGGACCCCGCGCAAGCTGCTGGACGTGAGCCGCCTGACGTCGCTCGGCTGGAAGCCCGGCGTCCCGCTGCGGGACGGCATCGCCGCCACGTACCAGTGGTGGCGCGAGCAGAGCTGATCGCACAGGCGGCCCAGGTTCCTCAGTACGCTCCGCGACCGTCGACGACGGCGCGGAGCGTGCGGCCCATGACGTCGACGTCACTGGTGAAGGACCAGTTGTCGACGTACTGCAGGTCGAGCTGGATCGTTTCGTCCCAGGACAGGTCCGACCTGCCGCTGATCTGCCACAGTCCCGTCATCCCGGGCCGTACGGTGAGCCGGCGCAGCTCGACCTCGTCGTACTTCGCCACCTCCTCCGGCAGCGGCGGGCGCGGGCCGACCAGCGACATGTGGCCGGTCAGCACGTTGATGAGCTGCGGGAGTTCGTCCAGCGAAGTGCGGCGCAGCAGCCGGCCCACGCGGGTGACCCGGGGGTCGCGGCGCATCTTGAACATCAGGCCGTCGTTCTCGTTCGACCCGGACAGATCGGCCTTGAGCGCGTCGGCGTCCACGACCATCGTGCGGAACTTCCACATGACGAACGGCGCGCCGTCGCGGCCGATGCGCCGCTGGCGGTAGAAGGCCGGGCCCCGCGAGCCGAAGCGGATGGCCAGGACGATCCCCAGGAAGAACGGGGAGAGCAGCAGCAGTCCGGCCGCGGCGCCCACCCGGTCCAGGGCCGACTTGAGCAGGGTCTGCACCCCGCGGCTGACGGGGGGCGCGACGCGCAGCACGGCGAGCCCGCCCGCGGACAGGGTCTCCAGCCGCTTGACGGAGACCTCCACCAGCCCGGGGAAGACCGCGAGTTCCAGGCCCGCATCGTGCAGGGCCCAGGCGATCCGGCGCAGCCGCTCCCCCGTGATCCGCACGCCGGGGGCGACGAGCACCAGGTCGGCGTGGTGGCTGGCGACGGCGCCGAGCACCGCCGCGGAGTCGCCGTTGGGGGCCTCGGGGGTCCATTTGTCGAGCCGGGCGGCCACGGGTATGCCGCTGGTGAGGGGCCCGGCGCCGACCGGGACCACGCCGACGACGACGTACGGGTGGTCGGTGCGGGCGGCGAGATGCGCGATGACGTCCTCGGCCGCGTCGGGCTCGCCGACGACCAGGACCCGGCTGACGGCCTGGGCCTCGCGGCGGGCGGCCGAGAGGTGACGGTAGGTCAGCTTGTGGACGGCGACGGTGATGAGCAATGCGGGCAACAGGGCCCCGAGGGCGGACAGCCGGGGGGTGGCCTCTTCGGTCACCACGCGGGCCACGGCCAGAACCCCGATGAGAATCAGCCAGTCGTGCACGACGGGCAGCACACCTCGGGACTCGCCGAGCGCCCGGGCCGCGTAGCGCCGGCGCAGCGCCTGTACCCCGGTCCACGCCACAGCGGCGGCCAGGGCGCAGTAGACCGGCCGGACCTGCTGCGCGGCGTCGAAGACGAGTCCTACGGGGATGGCGGCGCCGAGGAAGTCGGCGGCGATGGCGGCCGGGCAGTACCAACGGGCCTTGTCCCCGATGCGCCGTGCGGGCGCAAGGGACTCCCGGGCCGCTCTGGCCACTCTTTGCGCAGGAAAATGAACATGCCTCATGGGCCCCCCTGGCACGTGGTCTATGACAGTGGCAGGTGTCCATGGCTTCCCCTGGCTACGAACATCCGCCGCACCGGGAAACAGTACGACAAACACCCGTACGGTAAATGCCGTTTGGGTCAACGCAGCCGCTTGTTGCGCAAGTGTTAGCAACCGGTAGCAGGCGTTCCGCATGCCGGGCGGTGCAGGGACGCATCCGTAGGTGAATGCTCCGGATACCGGATACGTATCTTCGGACAACGAACCGTTTCCGGCCAACCTTTTGACGCGGCCCTGACATCTGACTCTGCGAGTGGCAATCTTCGACCGTTCATCGCACCAGCCCTGTTCTGCCCGGAGGCCCACCCAGCCATCCGGAACCCCCCTTGCAGAAGGAGTCTGCGTTGAGGTCCACCCCCCAGAGGCGTGCCACCGCGGCCGGCGCGCTCGTTGCCGCCGCAGCGCTGCTCGCCGTCGGCATACAGTCCGGCACCGCAACCGCCGACGCCACCGCGTCAAAGGCACCCAAGGCCACCCAGTCCAACCCGGGCGCGGCCAACCTCGTACTCAGCGCTTCGGAGCGTGCGACGCTCCTCGCCGAGGCCAACTCGACCACTGCGCAGGCCGCCAAGGCGCTCGGCCTCGGCAGCGGCGAGAAGCTCGTCGTCCGCGACGTGGTCAAGGACGCGGACGGCACCACGCACACCACCTACGAGCGGACCTACGACGGGCTCCCCGTCCTGGGTGGTGACCTCACCGTCCACGCCAAGGACGGCGTCACCAAGAGCGTGACCAAGGCGACGAACCACGAGATCAAGGTGGCGACCACCGAGGCCTCGGTCACCCCGGCGGCGGCCGAGAGCCAGGCCGTCTCCGTCGCGAACGCCGAGGGATCCAAGGAGGCCAAGGCCTCCAAGAACGCCCGCAAGGTGATCTGGGCGGCAGACGGCGTACCGGTCCTCGCGTTCGAGACCGTCGTCGGCGGCCTCCAGCACGACGGCACGCCGAACGAGCTCCACGTGGTGACCAACGCCAGGACCGGCGCCAAGATCACCGAGTGGCAGGCCGTCGAGACCGGCACCGGCAACACGATGTACAGCGGTCAGGTGACCCTGGGGACCAGCCAGTCGGGCAGCACGTGGAACCTGACCGACGCCGCGCGCGGAAACCACAAGACCTACAACCTCAACCGCGGTTCCTCCGGCACCGGCACGCTCTTCTCCGGCCCGGACGACGTCTGGGGCAACGGCCTGCCGGCCAACCTGGAGACGGCCGCCGCGGACGCCCACTACGGCGCCGCGGTCACCTGGGACTACTACAAGAACGTGCACGGCCGCAACGGCCTGCGCAACGACGGCGTGGCCCCGTACACCCGGGTCCACTACGGCAACGCCTACGTCAACGCGTTCTGGCAGGACTCCTGCTTCTGCATGACGTACGGCGACGGCGAGGGCAACAACAAGCCGCTCACCTCCACCGACGTGGCCGCGCACGAGATGACCCACGGCCTGACCTCGGTCACCGGCAACATGACCTACAGCGGTGAGCCCGGCGGTCTGAACGAGGCGACCTCCGACATCATGGCCGCCGCCGTCGAGTTCTACGCCAACAACCCGGCCGACGTCGGTGATTACCTGGTCGGCGAGAAGATCGACATCAACGGCGACGGCAGCCCGCTGCGCTACATGGACAAGCCGAGCAAGGACGGCTCGTCCAAGGACAGCTGGTACTCGGGCATCGGCTCCATCGACGTCCACTACTCCTCGGGTCCGGCCAACCACTGGTACTACCTGGCCTCCGAGGGCTCGGGCGCCAAGGTCGTCAACGGCGTGAGCTACAACTCGCCGACCGCGGACGGCCTGCCCGTCACCGCGATCGGCCGCGACGCCGCCTCGAAGATCTGGTTCCGCGCGCTGACCGTGGGCTACTTCAAGTCGAACACCAACTACGCCGACGCCCGCGTGCAGACGCTGAAGGCGGCCGCCGACCTCTACGGCCAGGGCTCGACGATCTACAACAACGTCGCCAACGCCTGGGCCGGCGTCGCCGTCGGAGGCCGTATCTCCAACGGTGTCACGGTCACCCCGATCGCCAACCAGAACACCGCCACCGGTGGCGCAGTGAGCCTGCAGGTCCAGGCCACCAGCACGAACCCGGGTGCGCTGAGCTACGCGGCGACCGGCCTGCCGGCCGGGCTGTCGATCAACTCCTCCAACGGCCTGATCTCGGGCACGGCCACCACCGCGGGCACGTCCAACGTGACCGTCACGGTGACCGACTCGCAGAACCAGACCGGCACCGCGGCGTTCACCTGGACGGTCGGCACCACGCAGCCGAACGTCTTCGAGAACACCACGGACTACCAGATCAAGGACAACGCGACCGTCGAGTCCCCGATCAGCGTGACGCGCACGGGCAACGCCCCGAGCGCCCTCAAGGTGGACGTGAACATCGTCCACACCTACGTCGGTGACCTGGTGGTCGACCTGATCGCCCCCGACGGCAGCGTCTACAACCTGCGCAACCGCACCGGCGGCAGCGCGGACAACATCGTCCAGCAGTTCACCGTGAACGCCTCCTCCGAGGTCGCGAACGGCACCTGGAAGCTGCGCGTCAGGGATGCCGCCAGCCTGGACACCGGCTACATCAACAGCTGGAAGCTCACCTTCTGACCCCACCGGGGTGAAGTGAACACCGGCTGAGCAGTGAGACCACGGGGCCGCCCGGGAGGAATCCTCCCCGGGCGGCCCTGTTCCATTGACCGGTGTCAGTGGAGGGCGCGGAGGATCGCGGTGAGGAAGTCCTCCTCCTGCTCCTCCTGCTCCTCTTCCTCGTCGTCACGGTTCTGGCTCTGGTCCGGGGCGCTCTGGTCCTGGCGCGGCTGGTCCTCGCGGCCCGGCCAGGTGCCATTGCCGCCATTGCCACCGTTGCCGCCGTTGCCGCCGTTGCCCGCGTTCTCGTCACGGCCCGGCCAGGTGCCGTTGCCCCCGTTGTCGCCCCGGCCCGCGTCCTCGTCGTCCGCCGGCTTGAAGTAGACCGAGACGACCTCCACCTGCTTCGCCTTCGCCCCCGGCCGCAGCACCGTCTCCGCCTCGCCCTCACAGCTGCGGTTGTCGAAGAGGACCGCCAGCGACTCCGTCTCGTTGCGCACCTCGATGGCGGGCTCGTCGCGGGAGGTGCGCGTCAGCAGGTAGCAGGTGTCGTTGCCGGCGGGCCGGATCCGCCCGCTCCGCTGGGAGCCCGACGCGTCGAGGTAGGTGTAGTGCAGCGTGCCGAGGGCGCGTTCCTCGTGGTCGTCGGCCAGTGACGGGCCGGCGGTGGGCAGGGCGAGCGCGAGAGCGCCGACGAGCACGGCGGCGGTCGAGCGAAGACGCATGGGAGGTGTCCGTTCCTCGGGTTCCGCGGATGCCGGTCCGGTGGCACCCTCGGGCAGCGTAGGAGCGCGACCCATTGCCGGAACGTTTCCGCAGATCTTGTGCGGACGTGGTTCACCCATGAGGCCGGGCGGCGCGCACCCGCACCGCGCCGCCCGGCCCCACGAGGTCAGCGCAGGAGCACCCCGCCCCCCGCGTCGGTCTCCACCGGCGCCGCGACCAGGCCCAATTCGGCCGGGGTCGCCAGCAGCGGGTGCGCGGGCAGGATGCGCACCGTGTAGCCGAAGGGCCCCGTACGGTCGAGCGCGAGCGGACCCTCGTACACCCAGCGCCCCTCCAGATCGGGCCCCGCGGCCGGCTTGAGCGGGAAGCTCCGCCCGTCCCGGATCACGTCCTGCGGGTCCACCCGCCCGGCGAAGGCGTGCACCTCCACGTCCTCGGGCGCGAGCGCGTCCAGCGCCACCTGCACGCGCAGGGTGAGGGTGGCGCCCAGCTCGGCGGTGCCGCCCACCGGGGCCTCGGCCAGCGTCTCCACGTGCTCGACGGAGATCCGCGGCCAGGCCGCCCGGACCCGCCCCTTCCACCAGGCGAGGTCACGCGCCGCCTCGGAGTCCAGGGCCCGGTGGGCGAGCGCGGCCGGCGTGTACAGCCGCTCCACGTACTCCCGGACCATCCGCCCCGCGAGCACCTTCGGTCCCAGCGAGACCAGTGTGCGCCGGACCATCTCGATCCACCGCACCGGGAGGCCGGTGCGCCCGGTCCGGTCGTAGAACCGGGGCGCGACCCGGTTCTCGATCAGCTCGTAGAGGGCGCTCGCCTCCAGGTGGTCGCGCCGGTCCTCGTCCGCGCCGAGCCCGTCGGCGGTCGGGATGGCCCAGCCGAAGTCCGGCTCGAACCACTCGTCCCACCAGCCGTCCAGCACGGACAGGTTGAGACAGCCGTTCAGGGCGGCCTTCATCCCGCTCGTCCCGCACGCCTCCAGGGGCCGCAGCGGATTGTTGAGCCAGACGTCGCAGCCCGGGTAGAGCTTCTGCGCCATGGCCATGCCGTAGTCGGGCAGGAAGACGATCCGGTGCCGCACCCGCGGGTCGTCGGCGAAGCGCACCAGCTCCTGCACGAGCCGCTTCCCGCCGTCGTCGGCCGGGTGGGCCTTGCCCGCCACGACGATCTGCACCGGCCGCTCCGGGTCCAGCAGCAGCCTGCGCAGCCGCTCCGGATCGCGCAGCATCAGCGTCAGCCTCTTGTACGAGGGCACGCGCCGGGCGAAACCGATGGTGAGCACGTCGGGGTCGAGTACGGAGTCCACCCAGCCCAGTTCGGCCGCGGCGGCCCCGCGCTGGTGCCACGAGGCCCGCAGCCGGTCCCGTACCTCCTGCACCAGCTGCTCGCGCAGCACCCGCCGCAGGTCCCACACGTCCTGGTCCGGGATGTCGGCGACCGCGTCCCAGCGGGGGGAGCCGCCCACCGACAGGGCGTCCTCGGTGCGGCCCGCGCCGATCTGGCGGGCGCCGAGCCGGATCACCTCGGGGGCCACCCAGGTCGGGGCGTGCACCCCGTTGGTCACGGAGGTGATGGGCACGTCGGCCGGGTCGAAGCCCGGCCACAGCCCGGCGAACATCTCCCGGCTGACCGCGCCGTGCAGGGTGGACACCCCGTTGGCGCGCTGGGCCAGGCGCAGTCCCATCACCGCCATGTTGAACACGCCGGGATCGCCGCCGGGGTACGTCTCGGCGCCCAGTTCCAGGATCCTCTCGACCGGTACGCCGGGCAGCTCCCCGCCCTCCCCGAAGTGCCGGGCGACCAGGGCCCGCTCGAAGCGGTCGATCCCGGCAGGGACGGGGGTGTGCGTGGTGAACACGGTTCCGGCGCGCACCGCCTCGACGGCAGCTTCGAAACCGAGGCCCTGCTCCCTCTCCAGTTCCCTTATGCGTTCGAGCCCGAGGAAGCCGGCGTGGCCCTCGTTGGTGTGGAAGACCTCGGGATCGGGATGCCCGGTGATCCGGCAGTACGCGCGCACCGCGCGCACGCCGCCGATGCCGAGCAGCATCTCCTGGAGCAGCCGGTGGTCGCTGCCGCCGCCGTAGAGCCGGTCGGTCACCTCCCGGGCCGGGGCGTCGTTGTCCTCGACGTCGGAGTCCAGGAGCAGCAGCGGTACGCGGCCGACGCGGGCCTGCCAGATGTGGGCGTGCAGCGTGCGTCCGCCGGGCAGGGTCAGCGAGACGCGGGCGGGGGTGCCGTCGTCCTGGCGGAGCAGGCCGAGCGGGAGTTCGTTGGGGTCGAGGACGGGATAGTGCTCCTGCTGCCAGCCGTCTCGGGAGAGCGACTGGCGGAAGTAGCCGTGGCGGTAGAGCAGGCCCACCCCGATGAGCGGGACGCCGAGGTCGCTGGCGGCCTTCAGGTGGTCCCCGGCGAGGATGCCGAGGCCGCCCGAGTACTGCGGCAGGGCGGCGGTGATCCCGAATTCGGGCGAGAAATAGGCGATGGCGGCGGGCAGTTCCGCGCCGTTCTCCTGGCTCTGGTACCACCTCCCGCCGTTGACGTAGTCATCGAGGTCGGCGGCCGCGACGGCGAGCCGCCGCAGGAACCGGCGGTCCGCGGCCAGTTCGGCGAGCCGGGCCGCGGAGACGGCACCGAGCAGCCGGACGGGATCGCCGCCGGCGGCCTGCCAGCCCTCGGGGTCGACGGATTGGAAGAGTTCACGGGTCTCGGAATGCCACGACCAGCGCAGATTGCGCGCGAGGCCGGTGAGCGGCAGCAGGGGTTCCGGGAGGACGGGGCGCACGGTGAATCGACGGATAGCCTTCACGTGTTCCACCTTCGCAGGGGATTACGGATCGGAGCGGCCACACCACGCTGTGCACCCGCGCATCACCCCGGGAAGGCTAGCGACGCCCGCGTGTTCCGGCCATGGGGCCTCGGGCGGGGCTCACCGGCCGGTACCGGGCCGGTCCGCCTCCAACAGGTCGTCCAGACAGGGCCGCAGCACCCGGGGCAGGGCGGCGCGGTCCATGGTGCGCAGCAGGGCGAAGGCCGGCTCCGCCAGGAAGCGGCTCAGGGCGAGCAGTGCGTGCAGGTGGGACTCCAGCACGCCGTGGTCCGTCTCCCGCACCGCGGCCCAGGCGAGCACGCCGCACAGGTAGCGGCCCACTTCGGGCGCCCAGGAGTCGGGCCAGTCCGCGATGTCCTCGGCGGCGCGCGACCGTAACCGGGCGTCGGCCGCGCGCAGCCAGGGTGCGTACTCCCGGGCCCGGGGGTCGGCGTCCAGGCGGTCCCACTCGGCGAGCTCCCGCGCGCCGGGACCGGACAGCAGCACCCGGGCCGTGCAGCCGGGGTCCAGCCGGTCCACGGCCCTGCCGTAGAACTCGATCCGCTCCAGCACCACCCACTCCCCGCCGGGGGTGCGCAGCCCGAGCCCGGTGTGCGGGGCCCCGCGCAGGCAGCGCACGACGACCCGGGTCGCGTCGCCGCTGGGCTCCGCCGGGCCGGATATCTGCAGCCTGGCCGCGCGGACGAGCAGTGCGGCCAGGGCCGGGGAGCCGGCGCTGCGGCCGGCGAGGCGGACCAGCGCGGTGTCGTCGAGGGCCGGTTCGACGGCCGGCAGCGCATCGATCTGCGCCGCCAGGGCGGCGGGGTCGTGCTCGCGGCCGACGGCGGCGGCGAGGGCTGCGGCCAGGTACCGCTCCTGGTCCGGACCCCAGGCGACGGACGCCGCCCGGCGCGCGGCCGCCTCCCGCATCCGCGGGTCGGCCGCACGCAGCCGGGCGCCGATCAGTTCGTGCAGTGCCTCCGAGTGCATGGGGCATTGTCCCCCGTACGGATGACAGGTGTGGACGGCCCGGGACCGCCCCGGAGGGTCCCGGAGGACTCGAACGTACCGTCGCCCGCAAGCCGTCCGGGGACGTCTTTCGGCCACATCCTGAAGGGTTTCCGGACCGCCGGCCGTTCCGCCTTCGGGGGTGGCGGGTCATTGTCCTCCGGGGCGGTCCGACCGTCTCTGCGGGAGGGGTCCGCGGGACCCTTGGGACGGGTGTTCCGCAGCCCGGACCCTTTGATTCCGGCCGACTTGACGAAGCCCCGCCGGATGTCGATCCGGCACCCGGTGACACCCGTGCCACTACGTACGAGTAGTTGACCGAGAGCGCGGATTGGGTTGGGCGAGACTGGGAAGGGCTCCCCGGGTACACGTCGCACACGAACGTCGTACACGCACGGCGCACCCGCCCACAAACCCTCTCCCCGCCACCCGAGTGAACGCGGACAGGAGCGGCCATGCCCGCAGCCCAGCCGTCCACTGAGCGGCTAGAAACAGAGCGAACAGAGCGTGCACTACCAGCCGTGATTCCGGCTGGCCTGTTGTCACCGAGCCCTGCGAACTGCCCCCAGGTGATCCCATCATGATCGGTCGCATTCCCGTGCTGGACGTCCGCCCCGCCGTCGACTGCGGCGCCAGACCCGCAAAGGCGGTCGTGGACGAGGTCTTCGAGATCTCCGCCACCGTGTTCCGAGAAGGACACGACGCCGTAGCCGCCCACCTCGTCCTGCGCGATCCGGGCGGGAGGCTGCGGGCCCCCGTGCCGCTGAGCGAGCTCGCCCCCGGAACCGACCGGTGGGGGACCAGGATCTCCCTCGACGCCGAGGGGAGGTGGACGTACACCGTCGAGGCGTGGAGCGATCCGGTGGCCACCTGGCGGGCCCACGCCGCGATCAAGATCCCCGCCGGGATCGACACCGGGCTGATGCTGCTGGAGGGCGCGGAGCTCTACGAGCGGGCCGGGGCCCGGATCCCCAAGCGCGACGGGCGCGAGGCCGTCCTGGCCGCCGCCTGCACCATGCGTGACGAGGACCTGCCCGCCGCCGAACGGTACGAGGCCGCCCTGAACCCCGCCGTGGACGCCGCGCTGGCCAGGCGTCCGTACCGGGAGCTGGTCACTGCCTCCAAGCCCCTGCCGCTCCTGGTGGAGCGCAAGCGGGCCCTCTTCGGCTCCTGGTACGAGATGTTCCCGCGTTCGGAGGGCGCCGTCCTGGAGCCCGGCGAGGCTCCGGTCAGCGGGACCTTCCGGACCGCCGCCGAGCGGCTGCCGGCGATCGCCGCGATGGGCTTCGACGTGGTCTACCTGCCGCCCGTCCACCCGATCGGGTCCACCTACCGCAAGGGGCCGAACAACACGCTTTCCGCGGGGAGTTGGGATCCCGGAGTGCCGTGGGCGATCGGCTCCACGGAGGGCGGGCACGACGCTGTCCACCCGGAGCTCGGCACCATGGAGGACTTCGACGCCTTCGTCGGGCGCGCCCGCGAGCTGGGCATGGAGATCGCGCTGGACTTCGCGCTGCAGTGCTCCCCCGACCACCCGTGGGTGGAGAAGCACCCGGAGTGGTTCCGCCACCGCGCCGACGGGACGATCGCGTACGCCGAGAACCCGCCGAAGAAGTACCAGGACATCTATCCGATCCACTTCGACACCGACATGGCCGGCATCGTCGAGGAGACCTGCCGGATCCTGCGGCACTGGATGGACCACGGCGTCCGCATCTTCCGGGTCGACAATCCGCACACCAAGCCGGTCGTCTTCTGGCAGAAGGTGATCGCGGACATCAACAAGTCCGACCCGGACGTGATCTTCCTGGCGGAGGCCTTCACCCGGCCCGCGATGATGCGGGCGCTCGCCGCCGTCGGCTTCCAGCAGTCCTACACGTACTTCACCTGGCGCAACACCAAGGCCGAGCTGACCGAGTACCTGACCGAGCTGGCCGCCACACCCTCCGCCTCGGTCATGCGGCCGAACTTCTTCGTGAACACCCCGGACATCCTGCACGAGTACCTGCAGCACGGCGGGCGCCCCGCCTTCGAGGTGCGGGCCGTCCTCGCCGCCACCCTCTCCCCCGCCTGGGGGGTGTACGCCGGCTACGAGCTCTGCGAGAACACCCCGGTGCGGGAGGGCAGCGAGGAGTACCTGAACTCCGAGAAGTACGAGTTCCGGCCACGCGACTGGGCCGAGGCCGAGCGCACGGGCGCCACGATCGCCCCGCTGATCACCTCGCTGAACCGGACGCGCCGCCGCAATCCCGCTCTCCAGCAGTTGCGCGACATCCACTTCCACTCGACCGACAACGAACAGGTGATCGCCTATTCGAAGCATGCCGGAGCCAATTCCGTACTGGTGGTCGTCAACCTCGATCCGCACCACACCCAGGAGGCGACGGTGTCGTTGGACATGCCGGTACTCGGCCTCGACTGGCACGGGTCCCTCGCGGTGCGCGACGAGCTCACCGGCGAGACCTATCACTGGGGCAGGGCGAACTACGTGCGCCTAGAGCCGGGCCGCGCGCCCGCGCACGTACTGGCCGCTCTGCGACCGTCCCCGCCCACCGGAGGGTCACCCACCACATGATGATCAACGATCCCGTCCACGACACCTTCGAGGACACCCCCGCCAAGGACCGCGATCCCGACTGGTTCAAGCGGGCGGTCTTCTACGAGGTCCTCGTCCGCTCCTTCCACGACAGCAACGGCGACGGCGTCGGGGACCTGAAGGGACTCACCAGCAAACTGGACTACCTCCAGTGGCTCGGTGTCGACTGCCTCTGGCTGCCGCCGTTCTTCGCCTCACCCCTGCGCGACGGGGGCTATGACGTCGCCGACTACACCTCCGTGCTCCCCGAGTTCGGCGACCTCGCCGACTTCGTGGAGTTCGTGGACGCCGCGCACACCCGCGGCATGCGGGTGATCATCGACTTCGTCATGAACCACACCAGCGATCAGCACGAGTGGTTCCAGCAGTCGCGCAAGGACCCGGAGGGGCCGTACGGCGACTACTACATGTGGGCCGACAACGACAAGCAGTACCAGGACGCCCGCATCATCTTCGTCGACACCGAGACCTCGAACTGGACGTACGACCCCGTACGCAAGCAGTACTACTGGCACCGGTTCTTCTCCCACCAGCCGGACCTCAACTACGAGAACCCGGCCGTGGTGGAGGAGATCGTCTCCGCCCTGCGGTTCTGGCTCGACCTCGGCATCGACGGCTTCCGCCTCGACGCCGTGCCCTACCTGTACGCCGAGGAGGGCACCAACTGCGAGAACCTGCCCCGCACCCACCAGCTGCTCAAGCGGGTCCGGGCCGAGATCGACGCGCACTACCCGGACACCGTGCTCCTCGCCGAGGCCAATCAGTGGCCCGAGGACGTCGTCGACTACTTCGGCGACTACGCGAAGGGCGGGGACGAGTGCCACATGGCCTTCCACTTCCCCGTCATGCCGCGCATCTTCATGGCCGTACGAAGAGAGTCCCGCTACCCGGTCTCCGAAATCCTGGCCAAGACCCCGGCGATCCCGGACCGCTGCCAGTGGGGCATCTTCCTGCGCAACCACGACGAGCTCACCCTCGAAATGGTCACGGACGAAGAGCGTGACTACATGTACGCCGAATACGCCAAGGACCCGAGGATGCGGGCCAACATCGGCATCCGGCGCCGGCTCGCCCCGCTCCTGGACAACGACCGCAACCAGATGGAGCTGTTCACCGCCCTGCTGCTGTCGCTGCCCGGCTCGCCGGTCCTCTACTACGGCGACGAGATCGGCATGGGCGACAACATCTGGCTGGGCGACCGCGACGGCGTCCGCACGCCGATGCAGTGGACCCCGGACCGCAACGCCGGTTTCTCCTCGTGCGATCCGGGCAGGCTGAACCTGCCGGTCATCATGGACCCGGTCCACGGGTACCAGGTCACCAATGTCGAGGCGGCCATGGCGTCGCCCTCCTCGCTGCTGCACTGGACCCGGCGACTGATCGAGATCCGCAAGGCGAACCCGGCCTTCGGACTCGGCTCGTACACCGAACTGCCGTCGTCGAACCCGGCGGTGCTCGCGTTCCTCCGCGAGTACGGGGACGACCTGGTGCTGTGCGTGCACAACTTCTCGCGCTTCGCGCAGCCCACCGAGCTGGATCTGCGGTCGTTCAACGGGCGGGTCCCGGTGGAGCTCACGGGTGATGTGCGCTTCCCGCCGATCGGCGAGTGGCCGTACCTGCTGACCCTGGCGGGCCACGGCTTCTACTGGTTCCGGCTGCGGACCGAACAGCGCGTCGACAAACGCGCGAAGTAGCGGCCCGAAAACGGGGCGGGCAGCTCGAATGGGTCAATCGCCCGCCCTGTACGGACCATCCTGACCCGACACTCGCACATGCCGGAGAAGCAACTGCCGCGCATCCGGGACACTCTGCGCATTCTGTGACGGCCCGGGGAAAGGACGCGACGCCATGTCGGAGGCTGCATCCGCCCGGAGCCGGCTGACGGCCGACCGGGCCGCCGGGATCGCTCCGCTGGAACCGATGCTGAGGGCCTGGCTGCCCGCACAGCGCTGGTTCGCGGGCAAGGGCCGCACCATCAGCAGGCTCAGGACCGTCTCGGCGGCCGAGCTGCTGCCGCCGGGATCCACTCCCGGACTGCTGCACCTGCTCCTCGATGTCGACGGGGACTGCTACCAACTGCTGCTGGGCATCAGGCCGTCCCTGCCGCCCGCCCTCGCACCCACCCTGATCGGGCACGCCGAGCACGGCCCGTACGCGGGCCGGGCGGTCTACGAGGCGCTCGGCGATCCCCGGCTCGCCGCCATGCTGCTGGAGCGGCTGCGCTCCCCCGGCGCCCTCGGGCCGCTGCGCTTCGACCGGGACCCGGCCTCGCCGATCCCGGCGGGACTCACGCCCAGGCCGCTCTCCGGGGAGCAGACGAATTCCTCTCTGATCTACGGAGATTCGTTCATCCTGAAGGTCTTCCGGCGGGTCGGGCCCGGGATCAACCCGGACCTGGAGCTGCCCCGGGCGCTGGCCGCGGCCGGCTGCACCCGGGTGCCGGCACCCGTCGCCTGGTACGAGGCCGAGCCGCCCGGCAGCGAGCCGCTGACCCTGGGCGTGCTCCAGCCGTACCTGCGCGGCTCCGACGACGGCTGGCAGCTCGCGCTGCGCCGGCTCGGCGCCGGGGCCGACTTCACCGCCGAGGCGCACGCGCTGGGCCGGGCCACCGCCGAGGTGCACAGCGCGCTGGCCGCGGCGCTGCCCACGGTCGCTCTGGGCCCGGAGCAGACCGCCCGGCTCGCCGCGGGGATGACGGCGCGGCTGGCCGCGACCGCCCGTGAGGTGGCCGCGCTGCGGCCCTACGAGGCGGGGCTGCGGGGCGCCTTCGACGCGCTGGCCGCCTCCCGGGGAGCGGGCGTCCCCGCCCAGCGGATCCACGGGGACCTCCATCTGGGGCAGACCCTGCGCACCCTCGACGGCAGCTGGTCGTTGATCGACTTCGAGGGCGAGCCGGCCCGGCCGCTGGCCGACCGGCGCCGTCCCGAACCGGCGGTGCGCGACATCGCCGGGATACTGCGTTCCTTCGACTACGCCGCCCGCTCGCACCGGCCGTTCGCCCCCGCCTGGGCGGACGACTGCCGGGCCGCGTTCTGCGAGGGCTACGCCCGCACCACCGGCCGGGACCCCCGCGAGGACCCGGTACTGCTGCGCGCGTACGAGACCGACAAGGCGGTGTACGAGGCCCGCTACGAGTCCCGGCACCGCCCCGACTGGCTGCACGTCCCGATGGCCGCGATCCGGCGGCTCTCGGAACCCGTGCGGCCCGCCCACCGCGTACCGCCCACCCCGCCCGCCCCCGGCTCCATCTCCCCGCACCCCCACCCGAAGCCCCCGAGGAGGCCGCTCGCGTGAGCGCCGCACGACAGCCGTCACCGACCGTCCGCGACGAAGCCGCACCCGCCCCGGCGGCGGCGAAGAAGGCCCGCGCTCCCCGGGCCCGCCGTGCCACCCCATCGCACGGCGTCCGGCCGGCGCCCGCACTCGGAGCCGACGAACGCGCCCGGCTGCTGGAGGGCCGCCACCACGATCCGCACGCGGTGCTGGGGGCCCGTGCCCAACGGGGCGGGGTGGCCTTCCGGGTGCTGCGGCCCCACGCCAAGGCGGTCACGATCGTCGCCAAGGGACTGCGGGCCGAGCTCGTCGACGACGGCGACGGACTGTTCTCGGGGCTGCTGCCGCTGGCCGGGGTACCGGAGTACCGGCTGCTGGTCACGTACGACAGCGACGAGATCGAGGTCCACGACCCCTACCGGTTCCTGCCCGCGCTCGGCGAGCTGGACCTGCACCTGATCGGCGAGGGCCGCCACGAGCAGCTGTGGACGGCGCTGGGTTCCCAGCCGATGGAGCACCAGGGCGTCACCGGGACCCGGTTCACGGTGTGGGCGCCGAACGCCCAGGGGGTCCGGGTCAGCGGGGACTTCTCGTACTGGGACTCCGTCGCCTACCCGATGCGCTCGCTCGGCTCGACGGGCGTGTGGGAGCTGTTCCTTCCCGGGGTGGGCGCCGGAACGCTCTACAAGTACGACATCGCCCGGCCCGACGGCAGCCACACGCTGCGCGCCGACCCGATGGCGCGGGCCGCGGAGGTGCCCCCGGCGAACGCCTCGGTGGTCACGGCCTCGCAGTACGAGTGGCAGGACGCGCAGTGGATGGCCGAGCGCGGGGCCCTGCCCCCGCACCAGGCCCCCCTCTCGGTGTACGAGGTTCACCTGGCGTCCTGGCGGCCCGGGCTCTCCTACCGGCAGCTCGCCGAGCAGCTGCCCGCGTACGTCAAGGAGCTGGGCTTCACACACGTGGAGCTGATGCCGGTCGCCGAGCATCCCTTCGGCGGCTCGTGGGGCTATCAGGTCACCGGCTTCTACGCGCCGACCTCGCGGATGGGCACCCCGGACGACTTCCGTTTCCTCGTGGACGCGCTGCACCGGGCCGGGATCGGGGTGATCGTCGACTGGGTGCCGGCGCACTTCCCGCGCGACGACTGGGCCCTCGCCGAGTTCGACGGGCGCCCGCTGTACGAGCACCACGACCCGCGCCGGGCCGCGCACCCGGACTGGGGGACGCTGGAGTTCGACTACGGCCGCAAGGAGGTCCGCAACTTCCTCGTCGCCAACGCCGTGTACTGGTGCGAGGAGTTCCACGTGGACGGCCTGCGCGTGGACGCCGTGGCCTCGATGCTCTACCTCGACTACTCGCGCAACGAGGGCGAGTGGACGCCCAACGAGCACGGCGGCCGGGAGAACCCGGACGCGGTGGGCTTCCTCCAGGAGATGAACGCGACCGTGTACCGGCGCTGCCCGGGGGTGGTGACGATCGCGGAGGAGTCCACGGCCTGGACGGGCGTGACCCGGCCGACGGACTCCGGCGGGCTCGGCTTCGGCCTGAAGTGGAACATGGGCTGGATGCACGACACCCTGCGCTACATGTCGAAGGAGCCGGTGTACCGCAAGTACCACCACCACGACATGACCTTCGGGATGATCTACGCCTTCAGCGAGAACTACGTGCTGCCGATCTCGCACGACGAGGTGGTGCACGGCAAGGGATCGCTGGTGTCGAGGATGCCCGGGGCCGACTGGTGGCAGCAGCGGGCCTCGCACCGGGCGTACCTGGGCTTCATGTGGGCCCATCCGGGCAAGCAACTGCTGTTCATGGGGCAGGAGTTCGCCCAGGGGTCGGAGTGGTCGGAGGCGCACGGGCCGGACTGGTGGCTGCTGGACACCTCCTACTCGGCGGCCGGCGACCACCGCGGCGTACGCGACCTCGTGCGCGACCTGAACCGCACGTACACGGCGACGCCCGCCCTCTGGGAGCGGGACACCGTGCCGGAGGGCTTCGCCTGGGTGGAGGCCGATGCCGCGGAGGACAACGTCTTCGCCTTCCTCCGGTACGCGCAGGACGGCTCGCAGCTGCTCGCGGTGTCGAACTTCTCGCCCGTGGTCCGGCACGGCTACCGGATCGGGGTGCCGGAGGAGGTGCCGCTGTGGCAGGAGGTGCTCAATACCGACCATGAGGTCTACGGCGGCAGCGGCATCCACCACGCGCAGCCGCTGCGGCCGGATCCGGTGCCGGCGCAGGGCCGTCCGGCGAGCCTGCGCATGACCCTGCCGCCGCTGGCGACGGTCTGGTTCCGGCCGCAGGACTGAGATCCATGGGCCGGGGCGGCGGGCCGGGGCGCCGGCCCGCCGCCCCGGGGCTCAGGCCGTGGCCAGCTGCTCCTCCAGTTCCTGGAGCAGCTTGCGCTTGGCCCGGGCCCCGACCATCTGCTGGACGGGCTCGCCGTCACGGAAGACGAGCAGGGTCGGCATGGACAGCACCCCGTACCGCGTGACGGTCCCCGGGTTGGCGTCCGCGTCGATCTGCACGACCTTGAGCCGGTCGGCCTCCTCGGCCGCGATCGAGGAGAGCACGGGTGCGAGCTGGCGGCAGGGGCCGCACCAGTCCGCCGTGAACTCCACGAGGACGGGCCGTCCCCGCTCCCCGAGGACCTCCGCCTCGAAATCCTCGTCGGTCACTTGCGCCACACCGTGAGCCTTCATGTCCCCATCCCTCTCATCCGGTCATCTCGCACTTCGGCACGGCCTCCACGCCGGCCGCCCGTTCCGCGTCGGCCAACTGCCGCCCGAGCTGCTCGCGCACGTCGGCCAGCTGGCCGATCAGGCCGTCCAGCTCGGCGAGCTTGCGCCGGTAGACGGCGAGCGAGGCGGGGCAGGAGTCCCCGGCCGGGTGGCCGGCCCGCAGGCAGTCCACGAAGGGCCGGGTCTCCTCCAGCTCGAAGCCGAAGTCCTGGAGCATGCGGATCTGGCTCAGCAGCCGCAGGTCGTCCTCGTCGTAGGTCCGGTAGCCGTTGCCGGCCCGCCGCGCGGGGAGCAGCCCGCGCGACTCGTAGTACCTCAGCGTCCGGGTGCTGGTCCCGGCCCGCTCCGCCAGTTCGCCGATGCGCATGGACCGACCGTATTCCTTGACGCCGACGTCAAGGCAAGGACCGGACCCTCGCCCCCCCCGTTATGTTTTTCGCGGTCCTGCAATGGGGCCGCTGGCCTCCGGGCCCGGTATGACTGTGTCCCCTCTGTCGAACGGATGACCTGGGGGGTGGTGTCGCCGGGTCCGTGGGGTGCCGTCGGAGACGCTGATGAGAGACCCGACCACCGCCCGGCCCGGCGCAATGCCGGGCAGAAGCGTGGGCGGCAGGTCTGCATAACGTGGATGCGCGAGCACGGTGCCAACGCAGAGGCCGGCCAGGTCAACCACCCAGGAGGGGTGCGATGTTAGACACCGGCGATGTGGGCGTCTTCCTGGGTATGGACGTCGGCAAGACCGCCCATCACGGCCACGGGCTGACGCCGGCGGGCAAGAAAGTCTTCGACAAGCCGATGCCCAACAGCGAACCGAAACTGCGGGCCGTCTTCGACAAGCTGATCGCGAAGTTCGGCACGGTGCTGGTGATCGTGGACCAGCCCGCATCGATCGGCGCTCTGCCGCTGACCGTCGCCCGCGACGCGGGCTGCGAGGTCGCCTACCTGCCCGGACTCGCCATGCGCCGGATCGCCGACCTGTATCCGGGAGAGGCAAAAACCGACGCGAAGGACGCGGCGGTGATCGCGGACGCCGCCCGCACCATGCCGCACGTCCTGCGGTCGCTGGAGCTGACGGACGAGATCACCGCCGAGCTCACGGTGCTGACCGGCTTCGACCAGGACCTCGCCGCCGAAGCCACCCGCACCAGCAACCGGATACGCGGCCTGCTCACCCAGTTCCACCCGTCGCTGGAGCGCGTTCTCGGGCCCCGGCTGGACCACCCGGCCGTCACCTGGCTCCTCGAGCGCCACGGATCTCCGGCCGCTCTGCGCAAAGCCGGCCGCCGCAGACTCGTCGAACTCATCCGCCCGAAGGCCCCACGCATGGCCGCGCGGCTGATCGACGAGGTCTTCGACGCTCTCGACGAGCAGACCGTCGTGGTCCCGGGAACCGGCACCCTCGACATCGTGATCCCGTCCCTGGCGGCCTCGCTCGCGGCGGTTCACGACCAGCGTCGGGCACTGGAAGCCCAGATCAGCAGCCTGCTGGAGGCTCACCCTCTTCACCCGGTCCTGACCTCGATGCCGGGAGTCGGAGTCAGGACCGCCGCCGTCCTGCTGGTCACCGTCGGCGACGGCACCAGTTTTCCCAGCGCCGCCCACCTCGCCTCCTACTCCGGTCTCGCCCCGACGACGAAGTCGTCCGGGACCTCGATCCACGGCGAACACGCACCACGAGGCGGAAACCGGCAGCTCAAACGCGCCATGTTCCTCTCCGCCTTCGCCTGCATGAACGCCGACCCGGCCTCCCGCACCTACTACGACCGGCAACGCGCCCGCGGGAAAACCCACACCCAGGCTCTCCTCCGCCTCGCCCGCCAACGCATCAGCGTCCTGTTCGCCATGCTCCGAGACGGCACCTTCTACGAGTCCAGAATCCCCGCCGTCACCCTCGCCGCATGACCATCCCAAACGGTCCCATACCCGACACCACGTCCTTGACGAAAGACATAGAGACACCCCCCCCGGTGGGCGAGGGCCGCCGAAAGGGATCACGGAGGAGGTGGATGGCCGGTTCACACATGGTGGGGAGCGTGTGAAGGCGCTTGCCTCGACGGACGTTGGCTGGAACCGTACTCACGGAAAGGATCTACGGAGTCGCCGATTACCGGACAGTCGCCCGAAAAACCGACGAAAGCCCTTAACTTCATAGGACGTTCCTACGAGGTATGGGCTTGTTTGTTTGGTCTGTAGGCGCCACAGCCTGGCCACTTCTACGGTGTGCGGTGTGCACTCCAGCCCGCCTTTCAATGCCCCCGCCGCGCGTCGCCTGCGCGCGGCCCTGGGCATGGCTCCCGGTCATGTCGCCTATGGCCTGCGCGCCCAGTACGGACTCGTCGTCGCGCCCGAGACCGTGATGGCCTGGGAGCGTGGCGAGATATCACCCTCTTCGGCCGAGGTCACGGCCCTCGCGGGCGTGCTGTGGTGTGCCCCCGGCGAGCTCCTCGCTGAACCGGTCACCCTGCGGGAGCACCGGGTCGCCCGGGGCCTCGCCGCGGACGACCTGGCCCGGCGGATCGGCCTGGAGACGGGCTCGTACCAGAAGATGGAGGACACCGGCCGCTGGAAGGGCAACGAGCGGCAGTCCGCCGCCCTGGCCTCGGTACTGGGGCTGACGCTGGCCCAGTTCGTGACGGCGACCGGCAAGCACGAGGAACTGGCCGAACTGCTGCGCAGCGCGGTCACCACGCGCTGGCAGGCGTACGTGAAACCGCTGGGCAAGCTGCTGCCGATCCCCAAGCACCACCTGGAGCGGGTCCTGGAGCAGCTGCACGGGGACTACCAGTCGCGGATGGTGGCGACGCTCAGCTGGGGCGGCGGCCAGGGCGAGGCCGGCAGCGGCGACGCCGGCCGGGAGTTCCTCGTCGAGATCGTGGACCGGTTCTGGTACCTGGCGGGCGGTGCCGCCTAGGCGGCCTCGTGCGGATCCGGATCCGGATCCGGATCCTGGCCCTGCGGGCCGAGCCGGGTTCCGCAGCGGGAGCAGAAGCGGGCGTCGCGGTCGGCGGCCAGGCGTCCGCAGCCGTCGCAGACCAGGTGCAGCAGACAGGCAGGCTCGCCGGCTTCCGGGAGGACGGCCTCGGTGGGGCTCCGGCGGTGCGCGGCGGTGTAGGTCAGCCCCTCGGCGCCGGCCCGCAGGGCGCGCGGGGTGCCGGCGGGCAGCCAGGTCGCGCAGCCGGGGGTGAGCTCCACGGTGCGGCCCGGGGTGCGGATCTCGCCCGAGCCGGCGACGACCAGGAGCAGCGCGCCCGGGAGCGTCCCGGTGTCCTCTTCGACGACGGCTCCGGCGCGCAGCCGGACCAGGTTCGCGTCGAGGTCACGGCGGGGGTCGCCCAGGGCCCATACGACGCGCACCGGTGCGTCGCCGGGTTCGGCGGGCGGCGGGAGGAGGAAGACGGGCGTGCCCGGGACAGGGGTGTCCATGGCGCCTCCACGGCCGATCGGCTCAGGGGCTGCGAGCGTAGCCCCGCTCGCGGGGACGGTCACCCCTGGCTAGAAGACCGACTCGGCCTCGTACATGCGCTCCTCGGGGACCGTCTTCAGTTCGGTGACCGCGTGGGCCAGCGGGGCCATCACGATGTCGGTGCCGCGCAGGGCGGTCATGTTGCCGAACTCGCCGCGGTGGACGGCCTCGACGGCGTGCCAGCCGAAGCGGGTCGCGAGGACGCGGTCGTAGGCGGTGGGGGTGCCGCCGCGCTGGACGTGGCCGAGGATGACCGGGCGGGCCTCCTTGCCGAGGCGGTGCTCCAGTTCGATCGCGAGGCGGTTGCCGATGCCGGCGAAGCGCTCGTGACCGTACTGGTCGATCGCGCCCTTCTCGTACGGCATGGAGCCCTCGGCCGGGTGCGCGCCCTCGGCGACGCAGATGACGGCGAACTTCTTACCGCGGGCGAATCGTTCCTCCACCATCTTCACCAGGGCGTCCACCTCGAAGTTGCGCTCGGGCAGGCAGATCCCGTGCGCACCGCCGGCCATGCCGGACTCCAGGGCGATCCAGCCCGCGTGACGGCCCATGACCTCGACGACCATCACGCGCTGGTGCGATTCGGCGGTGGTCTTGAGGCGGTCGATCGCCTCGGTGGCGACCATGACGGCGGTGTCGAAGCCGAAGGTGCGGTCGGTGGAGGAGATGTCGTTGTCGATGGTCTTCGGTACGCCGACGACCGGCATCCCGGCGTCCGACAGCATCCGGGACGCGGTCAGGGTGCCTTCTCCGCCGATCGGGATGAGGGCGTCGATGCCGTAGCGGGTCGCCAGCTCCTGCGCGTTCTCGGCGGCTTCGTGAAGACGGGCGCGCTCCATGCGCGCCGAACCGAGGATCGTGCCGCCGCGGGCGAGGATGCCACTGACGGCGTTGATGTCGAGGGGGCGGAAGTTGCCGTCGAGGAGGCCCTTGAAGCCGTCCTCGAAGCCGATGACCTCGTCCCCGTGACCGACGAGGGCGCGGTGTACGACCGACCGGATGACAGCGTTGAGGCCCGGACAGTCGCCGCCTGCGGTGAGAACTCCGATACGCATCGTGCTGTGTCTCCTGCCGTCCATATGAAGGGCGTAATGGTGAAGCCTGTCCGATTGTTCCACGGGCCCGGGGTGCCGCGCGTTTTCGGCTGCTCCGCCCCGAAGGCCTTTCGGCCGCCCCGGCCAGGCCTTTTTCCGGAGAGCGCCCTATCCATTGACAGAGGTATTGTCAAGGGGTCGAGCCAGACCAAAATGACACTCACAGCATGGGACGGAGAGCGGGCGTGACGCTCAGCGTGTACGTGACCGGTATCGAGCGGGGGGACGGCCGGCAGGTCGTCGAGCTGGGGATCATGGAGCTGCTGACCCGGCAGACGGGGCGGGTCGGCGTCTACCGTCCGCTCCTGCACGACGCACCGGACCGGCTCTTCGACCTCCTCAAGGCCCGCTACCGGATCGAGCAGGACGCCGCGACGGCCTACGGGATGTCGTACCAGGAGGCCTCGGCGATCCTGGCCGAGAAGGGCACCGACGAACTGGTGTCCCGGCTGGTCGACCGCTATCACCGGGTGGCCCGCGACTACGAGGTCATGCTCGTCCTCGGCACCGACTACGCGGAGACCAACCTCCCCGACGAGCTGGCGCTCAACGCCCGCCTCGCCAACGAGCTGGGCGCGGTCGTCGTCCCCGTCGTGGGCGGCACCAAGCACCACGCCGAGGCCGTGCGCGCCGAGGCCCGCAACGCCTACCGCGCCTACGAGACCCTGGGCTGCCACGTCGTCGCGATGGTCGTCAACCGGGTGGCCGCGGAGGACCGCGACGTCATAGCCGAGCGACTGGCCGCCCGGCTGCCCGTGCCCTGCTACGTGCTGCCGGACGACAAGTCGCTCTCCGCCCCGACCGTCGCCCAGATCACCCGCGCGCTCGGCGGCGAGGTGCTCCTCGGCGACGACGCCGGGCTGGCCCGCGATGCCCTGGACTTCGTCTTCGGCGGAGCCATGCTGCCGAACTTCCTGAACGCCCTGACCCCCGGCTGCCTGGTCGTCACCCCCGGCGACCGCTCCGACCTGGTCATCGGCGCGCTGGCCGCGCACACCTCCGGCACCCCGCCGATCGCCGGTGTGCTGCTCACCCTGAACGAGCGCCCCGGCAAGGACATCCTGACGCTGGCCTCCAAGCTGGCGCCGGGCACGCCCGTGGTGTCGGTGGCCGGCAACAGCTTCCCGACCGCCGCCGAACTCTTCTCGCTGCAGAGCCGGTTGAACTCCGCGACCCCGCGCAAGCTGGAGACCGCGCTCGGCCTGTTCGAGCGGCACGTGGACACCGGCGAGCTGCGCGGTCTGCTGTCGGTGTCCCGCTCCGAGCGCGTCACCCCGATGATGTTCGAGCACGAGCTGCTGGAGCGGGCACGCTCGGACCGCCGCCGTGTCGTCCTGCCCGAGGGCACGGAGGAGCGCGTACTGCGCGCCGCGGACGTGGTGCTGCGCCGCGGGGTCTGCGACCTGACCCTGCTGGGCGACGAGCAGGTGATCCTGAAGAAGGCCGGCGACCTCGGCCTCGACATCTCGGGCG
Source organism: Streptomyces sp. NBC_01232 (assembly GCF_035989885.1). Taxonomy (GTDB): domain Bacteria; phylum Actinomycetota; class Actinomycetes; order Streptomycetales; family Streptomycetaceae; genus Streptomyces. The sequence continues at coordinate 5,682,446 of NZ_CP108518.1, read as the reverse complement.
CACAGATCATCGACCCCGCCACCTCCCCGCTGCGGGAAGGTTTCTCCGAGTACTACGCCCAGGTCCGCGCCCACAAGGGCATGACCGTCGAGCTGGCGGGCGACGTGGTCACCGACGTCAACTACTTCGGCACCCTGATGGTCCAGCGCGGCCTGGCCGACGGCATGGTCTCCGGTTCGGTGCACTCCACCGCCGCGACCATCCGCCCGGCCTTCGAGATCATCAAGACCGACGCAGCCGCGCGAAGCGCGTCGGACAGGGGGGTGGCGGGCGACGGGAGGGCCAGGCCCGAGACGTCCATCGTCTCCTCGGTCTTCTTCATGTGCCTGGCCGACCGGGTCCTCGTCTACGGCGACTGCGCCGTGAATCCGGACCCGAACGCCGAGCAGCTCGCCGACATCGCCGTCCAGTCGGCCACGACCGCGGCCGCCTTCGGGGTCGAGCCGCGGATCGCGATGCTCTCGTACTCCACCGGCACCTCCGGCAGCGGCGCGGACGTCGACAAGGTGCGCAAGGCCACCGAGCTCGTCCGCGAGCAGCGTCCCGACCTGGCCGTCGAGGGGCCGATCCAGTACGACGCGGCCGTGGAGCCCTCGGTCGCCGCGACGAAGCTGCCCGGGTCCCAGGTGGCCGGCCGCGCGACGGTGCTGATCTTCCCGGACCTCAACACGGGCAACAACACCTACAAGGCCGTGCAGCGGTCGGCGGGTGCGGTGGCGGTCGGCCCGGTGCTCCAGGGCCTGCGCAAGCCGGTCAACGACCTGTCACGCGGTGCTCTGGTCCAGGACATCGTCACCACCGTTGCCATCACCGCGATCCAGGCGCAGGGCACACCGGCGCCGGGGCCCGCGACCACCGCCTGATTCGCCCTCCCCTCCCCTCCCCTCCCTTCCCTCCCTCACCACCCGCGACAAGGAAAGACCTGCATCGTGACCGCATCGCGCGTACTCGTCCTCAACTCCGGCTCCTCGTCGGTGAAGTACCAGCTCCTCGACATGGCGGACCGCTCCCGGCTCGCCTCGGGCCTGGTGGAGCGCATCGGCGAGGAGGCTTCCCGGCTGGTGCACGAGCCGCTCGCGGGTCCGGGCGCGGCCGGCGGCCGGCGCGAGCAGGTCGGCCCGATCGCGGACCACGGGGCGGCGCTGAAGGCCGTGGCGGCCGAGCTCGCCGCGGACGGTATGGGCCTGGACTCCCCCGAACTGGCGGCGGTGGGGCACCGGGTCGTGCACGGCGGGACGCGGTTCACCGAGCCGACCGTGATCGACGACGAGGTGCTGGCGGAGATCCGGAACCTGATCCCGCTGGCTCCGCTGCACAACCCGGCGAACGTGACGGGCATCGAGGTGGCCCGCACGCTGCGCGCGGACATTCCGCAGGTCGCCGTCTTCGACACCGCGTTCCACTCGACGATGCCGGAGTACGTGGCGCGGTACGCGATCGACGCCGCGACGGCCGACGCGTACTCCATTCGGCGGTACGGCTTCCACGGCACCTCGCACGCCTACGTCTCGCGGGCGACGGCGCGCCTCCTCGGCAGGCCGGTGGAGGACGTGAACGTGATCGTGCTGCACCTGGGCAACGGCGCCTCCGCGTCGGCCGTGCGGGGCGGGGTGTGCGTGGAGACGTCGATGGGCCTGACCCCGCTGGAGGGCCTGGTCATGGGAACCCGTTCGGGCGATCTCGATCCGGCGGTCGTCTTCCACCTGGCGCGGGTGGCGGGCTTCTCGGTGGATGAGATCGATTCGCTCCTGAACAAGAAGAGCGGTCTGCTGGGCATGTGCGGCGACAACGACATGCGCGAGGTGCTGCGGCGGGCGGGCGAGGGCGACGAGGCGGCGAGCCTCGCCTTCGCCGCGTACGTCCACCGGCTGAAGAAGTACATCGGGGCCTACTCGGCGGTGCTCGGGCGGGTGGACGCGGTGACCTTCACGGCCGGGGTCGGCGAGAACGCCCACCAGGTGCGGGAAGCGGCCCTCGACGGCCTGGCCGGGCTGGGCCTGTCGCTGGACCCGGAGGCCAATGCGGTGCGCTCCGGCGAGCCCCGGCTGATCTCGGCCCGGGGCGCCCGCGTGGCGGTGGCGGTGGTCCCCACGGATGAGGAACTGGAGATCGCCACCCAGGCGTATGCGCTGGTTACTCAGTAGTCACTTGGAGTTTCCACCAGACGGAATATTCCGCTACGAAACAAACCGATAGGATCCAGTCATGCGCCGTTCCAAAATTGTCTGCACGCTGGGCCCCGCCGTCGACTCGTATGAGCAGCTGAAAGCGCTCATCGAGGCAGGTATGAACGTGGCCCGATTCAACTTCAGCCACGGGTCCCAGGCAGAACACCAGGAGCGGTACGACCGCGTCCGGCAGGTCTCCGAGGACACCGGGCGCGCCGTCGGCGTCCTTGCCGACCTCCAGGGGCCGAAGATCCGTCTGGAGACCTTCGCCGAGGGTCCCGTCGAGCTGGTGCGCGGTGACGAGTTCACCATCACCACCGAGGACGTCCCGGGCGACAAGTCCATCTGCGGAACCACCTACAAGGGCCTCCCGGGCGATGTCGCCAAGGGTGACCAGATCCTGATCAACGACGGCAACGTCGAACTGCGGGTGACCGAGGTCGAGGGCCCGCGGGTGCGGACCATCGTCATCGAGGGCGGTGTCATCTCGGACCACAAGGGCATCAACCTGCCGGGTGCCGCCGTGAACGTCCCCGCCCTGTCGGAGAAGGACGTCGACGACCTCCGCTTCGCTCTGCGGATGGGCTGCGACATGGTCGCGCTGTCCTTCGTCCGCGACGCCAACGACGTCAAGGACGTCCACAAGGTGATGGACGAGGAGGGCCGCCGGGTCCCCGTCATCGCCAAGGTCGAGAAGCCGCAGGCCGTCGAGAACATGGCGGCCGTCGTGGACGCCTTCGACGCGGTCATGGTGGCCCGTGGCGACCTGGCCGTCGAGTACCCGCTCGAGAAGGTCCCGATGGTCCAGAAGCGGCTCATCGAGATGTGCCGCCGCAACGCCAAGCCGGTGATCGTCGCGACCCAGATGATGGAGTCGATGATCACCAACTCCCGCCCGACGCGCGCGGAGGCGTCCGACGTCGCCAATGCGATCCTCGACGGCGCGGACGCGGTCATGCTCTCGGCCGAGTCCTCGGTCGGCGCCTACCCGATCGAGACCGTCAAGACGATGTCGAAGATCGTCACGGCGGCCGAGGAGGAGCTCCTCTCCAAGGGCCTCCAGCCGCTGGTCCAGGGCAAGAAGCCGCGTACCCAGGGCGGCTCCGTCGCCCGTGCGGCGTGCGAGATCGCGGACTTCCTCGACGGCCAGGCGCTCATCGCCTTCACCCAGTCCGGGGACACCGCCCGCCGGCTGTCGCGCTACCGCGTCACCCAGCCGATCCTGGCCTTCACCACCGACGTCAACACCCGCAACCAGCTCACGCTGAGCTGGGGCGTCGAGTCCTACATCGTCCCGCACGTGGACACCACCGACGCGATGGTCGACCTGGTGGACGGCGAGCTGCTCAAGCTGGGCCGCTACAACCAGGGCGACACCATGATCATCACCGCCGGCTCGCCCCCCGGCGTCCCGGGCACCACCAACATGGTCCGGGTCCACCACCTGGGCGGCGACACCCGCGACTGACGTCGCCCGCCGCACCTACTCTGCCGCACAGAGGCCGAGGGCGGCACCCCGCAGTGATGCGGGGTGCCGCCCTCGGCGTTTTCGCGTGTGCCCGGTGCGGGACTACTCCGGCGGGCCGATGTAGTTCTTCAGGCCCGGCACCGTGAGGGTGCCGCCGAACTGGCCGGCCTGGACGACCTTGACGTCCGTGAAGAACGCGAAGGGGACGTTCAGGGGCGGCGGGCTGTTCGGGGTGAACTCGATCGGGATCAGACCGAACAGGTTCCCCTTGAGGCTCTCGGTGTACATCGTCACCGTGCCGCCGCGGATCTTGGACGTGGAGCCCGGACGCGACTTCAGGTGGGCGACGTTCCCCGACGTGCCGACCGTCTGGTACAGGTCCTTGATGTCCAGCGAGTCCGCCGTGAACTTCAGGACCTTCTTGGTCTTGCCGCTGCCCGTCTTCACCTCGACGATGCCGTGGTAGTCCAGGCCGTAGAGGGTCAGCAGGGAGCTGTCGAGGTACCAGGGCTCGTCCGGCAGGAGCGGGACGCCCTGCTCCAGTTCGGCGTCGGCCAGGGCCTTGGCGTCGTAGGTCGGGCACGGGAAGGGCTGCTTCCCGTCCGCGTCCTTCTTCTCCTCGTCCTTGGCCTTGTCCTCGTCCTTGGCCTTGTCGTCGGCCTCGCCCGTCTCGTCCTTGGGGTCCTTCTCGGTCTTCTTGACCTCGTCGGACAGTTCCTTGACGTCGACGCCGGCCTTCTTCGCCGCTTCGCGGATCGCGTCCGCGGCCGGGTCCGGAGCCGGGGTGGGCGTGGCGGTGCCGGAGGGGGTGGGCGTGGGCGTCGGGGTCGCCGTCGCCTTCGCGTCCTTGAGGGGCCTGCCGAGTTCGTCGACGAGGTCCTTGAGCTTGTCGCCGAGGCCCAGCGGGTCCAGCGGGTTCGTGGTCTTCGGCGTGTCCGCCGACGGCGTCGGGGCCGGAGCGGCCTCCTTCGTCGCCGCGGGCTTGGTCGCCGACGGGGACGGGCTCGGCTTCGACTTCGCGGACGCGGACGGCGAGGGCGTCGCACTGGGCGACGTACTCGGCGAGGGCGTCGTCGAAGGCGTGGGGGACGGGGACTTCGACTCGGTCTCCGCGGGTTCGTCGGACCGTGTCACACACGGGCCGGGCGCGAAGGGGATCTCCTTGTCGTCGGCGACCGCCAGCTTCGGCGCCATTCCCATCCCGACGAACACGGCCGTCGGCATCGCCGCGAGCGCCATCGTCTTGCCGACGGGTATCTGGATCTTGTTCAGCAGCGACTTCCTGGGCGCCGCGTGCCGCGGCCCCTTCACTACACGGGACCCTGCGCCTGGGGCCACGCCCCGCTGCGTCTCGTCACCCCGCACTGTTCCTCCCGCCATCGGCGTGGGCAGTCGTCTCGCTCGCGTATGCCGTCTCCGTGTCACGAGGACCCGGGATGTCCTGGGTTCCCATGTCCGCCGTCACGTCCGCCTTGCTCAGGGCGACCGGACCCGGGTGCTGTTCGGCCGTCGGCTCCTCGGTCTCCTCCGCCGGCTGACCCGGCGCCCAGGCCAGGGCGAGAGCGCCGCCGACCATGGAGAAGGTGAAGCCGATGAAGAAACCGCCGAGGTTGGACACCGGGATCGAGACCAGGGCGAGCAGGATCGCGGCCACGCCGGCGAAGACGCGGATGGTCTCCTGGAACCAGAGGGCCAGGCCCAGCGTGATCAGCAGTACACCGATGATCAGTGCGCCCGCGCCGCCCGTGGTGGCCATCGCGAGGCTGACGTTGCCCAGCCGGAGGTCCGCGTAAGGGAAGTAAGCGATCGGGAATCCACCGAGGAGCGTGAACAGCCCGGCCCAGAAGGGACGGCGACCGCGCCAGGCATGGAAGTGGTAATACGCCACGGTGGGCCAGGCGTCGTCTTCTGCGCGAACGTAAACCGGGGCCTGGGGGTTCATGGACAACAGCTCCCTGGAAACGGTGGTACGGAGAAATCTGTGGAGCCCGGAGGGGCGGCCGGCGACGGCTGCCGCCGCCCGCCCGTCCGGTCAAGCACCGGGACGTCAGTCCTTGATGTCCTGGTAGCACGGCTGGTCGCCGCCCATCAGGCGCAGCTTCAGGTTGGGCAGCTTGAAGGTGCCCGCCGTGGTGGCCCACGCCTTCTGCTTCACGTTCGTCAGGATGGCCCGGTCGGCGCGCTGCGAGAACGCGTACGGGCTGGCGACCGTGCCGGCCTGCGGCTTGGTCTTGTGGCTCGCGTCGCCGACCGCGACACCGATGTCCAGGTTGGTGAACTCGGCGTCGGTGTCGAGCTCGGCCACATCCAGGTAGATGTTGCTGGCCTCGGCCGGGGTGCCCTTGTGACCGGTCTTCAGCTGGAGCGTGATGGGGCCCAGCGGAGTCGGGGTGACCAGGGACTGGCACATGTTGGTGATCTTGGCGTTGCTGAACCCGGAGATGGTGACCGGGTGGTGCTGCGGGTTGCCCTTGAGGTCGTGCCCCTCGGCGATACCGCCGTACTGGATGAGGTTCTGACCATCGAGCTTGTCGGCCGAGACCTTGAAGTCCTGGCCGGAGACGCTGAACGACGCCGCGAGGGCGCCCTGCGCCAGACCCACACCGACCGCGGCCGTGGCCGCGATGCTCGGCACCATGACGAGCGCGAAGCGCTTCCATCTGGTCCCGCCACGAACCTGAGAACTCATTTCGTTCCTCCTTCTCGGACGTACATCTCCGGTCCGGGCCGTGCCCGTCCTGGGATGGGAGAAGTGCTACGTCCTCGGGAAGGAGCGCAGGCGGCCGGGCCGCGGCTGTGCCACGTCCGATTCACCGGCGATCACCCCCGAGCGACAACCACTGGGCCACGCGTTCGCGCAACCTGGAGGACAGGCCCCGCCGGTGTGGCAGAGACCCCCCTGTCCCACGGCCGGTGCCACTGCCACCGGCCGGCTCGGTGGGGACCCTTCACCGCGGCTCCGAGTGAGCGGCTCTGCGGGAAGGACCGAGCGTCGCCGATCGTGGTCCATTCCAGGCCGGGGCACAAGGGGGTTCGTTACTGGCGGGTAACGGCCAGATAACCTGAGTACGACCCCCCGCCGTCGGGCAGCAACACAGGGTGTCACCCAGGGCCACGACAGAACGGACGAATGCCGAACACACCGGACAGTTCACGGGGTTCGATTTACTGCGAGTAACAGTGGCCGCGATTACCAAGTTTTGGCAAAGCGCGGCCGCTGTTTATCTACCTGTCAACAAATCGCCGGTGGCCCGCCGATGCACGGGAGAGTCACCGCCACGGGCCCGGAGCGGCCCCGGAAGCGGTCCGGAGCCGGTCCCGAGCCGGTCTAGAAGAGCACCCGCGCGAGCGCCGTACGCGCCGCCGACACCCGCGGGTCGTCCGCACCGATGACCTCGAACAGCTCCAGCAGCCGAAGCCGTACGGCGTCCCGGTCCTCACCGAACGTGACCCGCACGGTGTCCACCAGACGTCCGAAGGCGTCCTCCACGTGACCGCCGACCAGGTCGAGGTCGGCCGCGGCGATCTGCGCCGCCGGGTCGCGCGGGTTCTCGGCCGCCGCGGCGCGCACCGCCTGCGGGTTCATGTGCTGGACCCGGGCGAGGAGCTCGGCCTGGGCCAGGCCGAGCTTGGCCTCGGTGTTGCCCGGGTCGTCCGCGAGTACGTTCTTGTACGCCTGGACCGCGCCGCCCAGGTCACCGGCGTCCAGTGCGACGACGGCCGCCTCCAGCAGCGCGTCGTACGGGCCGGCCGGAATCTCGTCCGTGGCCGAGGCGGCCGGAGCGGCCCCCTCCGCGTTCGGGTCCACCTCGAGGCCGATGATCCCGAAGCGCTCCTCGGCGACCTGCACCAGCTGGGCGAGGGTGTCGCGGATCTGCTGCTCGGGGGCCACACCCTGGAACAGCGGCAGCACCTGACCGGCGACCACGGCGAAGACGGCCGGGATGCCCTGGATCTGGAACTGCTGCATGAGCATCTGGTTGGCGTCGACGTCGACCTTGGCCAGCACGAGGCGGCCGTTCGCCTCCAGGGTCAGCCGCTCCAGCAGCGGGCTGAGCTGCTTGCACGGCTCGCACCACTCGGCCCAGAAGTCCAGGACGACCGGGACCTCGGCGGAGAGCTGGAGCACATCGCGTTCAAAACCGGCCTCGTCTACGTCGACGACGAGCGCGGACGGCGGCACGGCACCGGCGGACGGACCCGCCCCGCCTGCCTGACCCGCCTGGCGGGCCGCTTCGGCGCGGGCCTGCTCGGCCTTGGCCTTGGCCTCGCCGGCCGCCTTCACCGCGGCGAGGTCGACGACGCCGCTCATGGACATGTTTCTGGGCTGCATGCGTACATCCTCCCCCGTGTGCGCGCGCCGACGAAAAAGATCGCGTGAATTGGCCGTGGTGCCGCCGTACTGACGCGATCGTGATGCTGAACGGCGCCGGGTCCCCACCTGGCGCCTGTAGCCCTTCGCGTGGTTGTCGCTCTTACGCTACGAGCCGTAGCGTAACTCCCCCGAAGGCCCGCCGCTCCCCTTCTCCGCCCGTGATCTGAACCACAGCGGCCGGTCCGGCTACCGACGGGTATGGTCTCGGCCATGCGCAACCCCAGCCCCGGCCGCACCGGTCGTCCCCGCAGTGCCGCCGCGGACGCCGCGATCCTCGCCGCGACCCGGGACGCACTGGTCGAGCTGGGCTGGTCGAAGCTGACGATGGGGGACGTCTCCGCCCGCGCGGGAGTCGCCAAGACCACCCTCTACCGACGCTGGGCGGGCAAGAACGAGCTGGTCGTGGACGCGGTCGCGGAGCTCTTCGACGCACTCGAACTCCCGGACCGCGGCTCCCTGGAAGCGGACATCGAGTACGTGGTGCTGCAGTTCGCGGAGCTGCTGCGGCGCCCGGAGGCCCGTACCGCGCTGATGGCGGTCGTCGCCGAGTCCACCCGGGACGAGGCGCTGCGTGACCGGATCCGGTCGGCGATCGTGGACAGGCAGAAACGTCTCGTCGTTCTGGGCCGCGAACGGGCCCAGGCCCGCGGCGAACTCCCGTACGAGGAGGACGACTCCCTCGCGGGCCGCACCACGGACCTGATCTTCGATGTGATCGCGGGCACGGTGGTGCACCGCGCCCTGGTGAGCTCCGAGCCGGTGGACGAGCTCTGGGTGGCCACGTTCACGGCCCTCCTGATGCACGGCCTCCAGGGCCCGGCCGCGGTCTGACCCCACGGCCGCCGCTCCCGGAACGCGGACGGCCGGTCAGGGCGCCGGCCGGGGTTTCCCGGGCCAGTTCACCCGGATCCCCCGGCCCCGGTCCTCGGGCGGCTCCCCCAGACCGGCGGCCGCGAGCGCCGCCAGCCCGGCGTACCGGCCGGCGAGCCGGTAGCCGGAATCGCGGGAGTCGACCTCGTGGAAGCCGCCGTCGGTGAGGACCACGACGGCCGCCACCCCGCCCAGCCCCTCCCGGATCCCCTCCCACACCGCGGGCAGGAACTCGTGCGGGAGCCGGCGGTCGGCCACGGTGTGCCGGAACTCCGATTCCCCGTCGGGGCCGGGCGGCTCGAAGTCGGCCACGATGTACGCGTACGGACCGCAGCCGGTCTGCATCGCCACACGGGCGCTGACACCGGGCACGGAAACAGGAAGGCCGGTCATGGCGCCACCGTACGGGCGCCACGACCGGCCCTGCACACCCTTCCGGCGGACGCGCTCCGGTCCGATCCGCGAGCGGTCCAGGACGGGCTAGAAGCCGGGCGGCTCCGTGTAGGTGCCCCACTCGTCGCGCAGGATGTTGCAGATCTCGCCCATCGTGGCCTCGGCCCGCACCGCGTCCAGCATGGCCGGGATCATGTTCGACCCGTCCCGGGCGGCGTCCAGCATGGCCTTCAGCGCGGCGTCGACCTTCGTGTCGTCGCGCCGTCCCTTGCGGGCCGCCAGCTCCCGTACCTGGACGGTCTCGACCTCGTGGCTGACCCGGAGGATCTCCAGGTCGCCGGTGACCGACCCGTGGTGCACGTTGACGCCGACGACGCGCTTGTCGCCCTTCTCCAGGGACCGCTGGTACTGGAAGGCCGACTCGGCGATCTCCCCGGTGAACCAGCCGTCCTCGATGCCGCGCAGGATGCCCGAGGTGATCGGCCCGATGGGGTGCTGCCCGTCGGGGTGGGCGCGCAGGCCGCGCTCCTTGATCTGGTCGAAGATCTTCTCGGCCTCGGCCTCGATGCGGTCGGTGAGCTGCTCCACGAACCAGGAACCGCCCAGCGGGTCCGCGACGTTGGCGACGCCGGTCTCCTCCATCAGCACCTGCTGGGTGCGCAGGGCGATCTCGGCCGCCTGCTCGCTCGGCAGGGCGAGGGTCTCGTCCAGGGCGTTGGTGTGCAGGGAGTTGGTGCCGCCGAGCACGGCCGCGAGGGCCTCCACGGCGGTGCGCACGACGTTGTTGTACGGCTGCTGCGCCGTCAGCGAGACGCCGGCGGTCTGGGTGTGGAAGCGCAGCCACATGGACTTCTCGCTCTTCGCCCCGTAGACCTCCTTCATCCAGCGGGCCCAGATCCGGCGCGCGGCGCGGAACTTGGCGATCTCCTCGAAGAAGTCGAGGTGCGCGTCGAAGAAGAAGGACAGGCCGGGCGCGAAGGCGTCGACGTCCATCCCGCGCGAGAGACCGAGCTCCACGTAGCCGAAGCCGTCGGCGAGGGTGTACGCGAGCTCCTGCGCGGCCGTGGCCCCGGCCTCGCGGATGTGGTAGCCGGAGACGGACAGCGGCTTGTAGGCCGGGATGCCCTTCGTGCAGTACTCCATGAGGTCGCCGATGAGGCGCAGGTGCGGCTCGGGTTCGAAGAGCCACTCCTTCTGGGCGATGTACTCCTTGAAGATGTCCGTCTGGAGCGTGCCGTTGAGGACGGCGGGGTCCACGCCCTGCCGCTCGGCGGCGACCAGGTACATGCAGAAGGCGGGCACGGCCGGCCCGGAGATCGTCATCGAGGTCGTGACGTCGCCGAGCGGGATGTCCTTGAAGAGGACCTCCATGTCGGCGGCGGAGTCGATGGCGACGCCGCAGTGGCCCACCTCGCCGAGCGAGCGCGGGTCGTCGGAGTCGCGCCCCATGAGGGTCGGCATGTCGAAGGCGACGGAGAGCCCGCCGCCGCCGGCGGCCAGGATCATCTTGTAGCGCTCGTTGGTCTGCTCGGCGTTGCCGAAGCCGGCGAACTGCCGGATGGTCCAGGTCCGCCCCCGGTAGCCGGTGGCGTGGAGTCCTCGGGTGTACGGGTACTCACCCGGCCACCCGATGCGCTCGAAGCCCTCGTACGCGTCGCCGGGCCGGGGCCCGTAGACCGGCTCGACCTCGTCGCCGGAGAGCGTGGTGAAGTCTGCCTCGCGCTTGCGGGCCTTGTCATAACGGGCCTGCCAGCGACGGCGGCCTTCCTCGATGGCGTCAGCGTCCATACCCATGAATTTACTAGGACGTCCTAGTAAATGTCGATGGCAAACCCCCGGGGAGTCGCCCCGGGGGTGAGTGACGCTCGCCTCGTACGAGGCCCCGGTCAGGCCTTGGCGGTGGCGAGCGAGTCGTCGACCAGCGGCTCGATCTCGGCGCGGACCTTGCGCTCGACGAAGAAGGCGGCCAGCGGAATCGTTCCGCTGAGCATGACCCAGAGCATCTTGCCGAAGGGCCACCTGGCCTTGGAGCTCAGGTCGAGGGCGAAGGCCAGGTAGATCATGAAGAGCACACCGTGGGCCTGCGAGACCACGAAGGTCAGGTCGGCGCCGGTGTCGAAGCCGTACTTCGCCACCATGCAGGCACAGAGGATCAGGAGCATGACCGCGGTCACGTAGGCCATGGCGCGGTAGCGGGTCAGCACGCTTCGTTTCATGCGGACGAGCCTAGCCGTCCGTTTTGCTCGATCTTGACGCGGCCCCGGGCGGGGCCGGGCCCCCGCAGCCCGGGCGCGTTCCGTGCTGACGCTCCTCTTAGGGGTGCAGCGGCGACAGTGGGGTGAGCGGACGCTCGTCATGCCATGAGGGGGAAGTGCCGGTGCCGATCCGAGTCCGGGGCCGCGTCGTGGCCGGCGCCGAGGACGCTGCCGCGACCGGGGCCGGGCACGACGGGCGGCTGCCGCACGGCCGGCCTTCGCCGCGGCGGCGGCCCGTGACCCGCCTGCGCCTCACGTGCGTCTACGGCGGGGTGTTCATGACGGCCGGGACGGTCCTGCTGGCCGTGGTGCACCTGCTGGCGGGGCAGGCCGTGAGCCGGGGCAGCGAGCCGGTCCTGAACATGGGTCCCGGCACCTCGGTCGTCCTGGTGACCACCGCCTGTCCGCCGCCCCGGGACACCGCGCCGGCCGCCCCCTGTCCGGCGCCTCGGCGCCAGCAGCCCCGGGACCCCCTGATGGCGTCCACCCTGCTGATCCTCGCCGCTCTCGGCCCGCTGTCGATCGCCGCGGGGTACGTGACGGCCGGATGCGCCCTGTCGCCGGTCCGGCGGATGACGCTCGACGCCCGCCGGGCCTGCCGGCAGAACGCCCCCTAAGGGCTGTCCCGTAGTCCGCGGTGGGTCAGCGCACGGCGTCAGATGCGGTGCATCGCAAGGCGGAGGGTCGTACTCATACCGGGCACATTCGGGCGATCCGACAACGCAGCGAGGTGCCGTAGCTGGCGTCGTGCGCCCGCCGGGGGCTGCGGGACAGCCCTTAGGCTTCGTCGAAGTCCGCGGCGGCCACGCGCAAGGGGCGCAGCAGTGCGAAGATCTCGCCGCACTCCTCGGCGTCGTACGCCCCGAGGCCGAATTCGACGGCCATCAGGTCCTTCGTCGCCGCCTCGACGACCTCGCGGCCCTTGTCGGTGATGGAGGCGAGGGTGCCCCGGCCGTCGTTCGGGTTGGGCCGCTTGGCGACCAGCCCCGACTTCACCAGCCGGTCCACGGTGTTGGTCACCGAGGTCGGGTGCACCATCAGCCGCTCGCCTATCTTCGACATCGGCAGTTCGCCGGCCTTGGAGAAGGTGAGCAGCACCAGCGCCTCGTACCGGGCGAAGGTCAGCCCGTACGGCTTGACGACCGCGTCGACCTCACCGAGGAGGATCTGGTGCGCGCGCATGATCGAGGTGATCGCGGCCATCGAGGGCACGGGTCCCCAGCGCTGCTGCCAGAGCTCGTCGGCGCGGGCGATGGGGTCGAAGGGAAGGCTGAGCGGCTTGGGCACGCCTGTGACCCTACCGGGAGGTCACTTCACGGCGGGGGCCGTCTCACGCCTCAGTCGTTCCTCCTGCCGGACTGCGGACCGGAGTTCGGCCAGGAGCAGCAGGACGACCCCCGTACCGAGGACCGCGGCGCCGGTGACGACCTGGTGCACCGGAAGGAATTCGGCGGCGAGGCCGGCCAGGGCCATGCCGACCCCCTGGAGGGTCATCAGGCCGGTGCTGAGCAGGGTCATCGCCCGCCCGCGCAGCTCGTCGGGAACGGCGTCGACGTACCACTGGTCCAGCCCGAGGGTGTAGGCGTGGGCCAGCCCGGCGAGCAGCAGCGCGGCGAGGACGACGGGCAGGCCCGGCCGGAGCGCGAAGAGCAGGAGCGGCAGCAGACCGGCGGCGGCGAGCGGGGCCACGATCCGTGAGCGCGTCCGGGCGCTGAGGGCCGAGCCGGCCCAGAGTTCCGCGGCGATGGTGCCGACGGGCATGGCGCACATCATCAGGCCCAGGGCGGCGGTGCCGGCGCCGATGCCGTCGGCGTACGGCGCGAGCAGCGCCTCGGGCACGACGAGGAAGAGGGGCGGCAGCCAGAACAGCAGCATCAGTGCCCGCAGCCGGCGCCGGCCGAGGACGGCGCGCAGTCCGGCGAGCGGGGAGGTACGGGTTCCGGTGCGGGCGGGGCGGCTGAGCGTGCCCAGCCGGAGCAGGAGCGCGGAGCCGAGGAACCCGGCCGCGGTCAGGGCGATGGCCCCGCGCGGTGCGACGAAGGTGAGCAGCAGCCCGCCGAGGCCGAAGCCGATGAGCTGGGCGCTCTGGGCCACCATGCGCAGCAGCGAGCGGCCCAGGACGAAGGCGTCGCCGACGCCGAGGATGTCGGAGAGGGAGGCGTTGCGCGTGCCCTGGAACAGCGGTGCGACGAAGGCCATCGCGCAGCGCAGTACGAGGAGCACGGCGACGGGCGTGCCCGGCAGCACCATGGCAGTCGCGCAGAGCGCGCAGATCAGGTCGCACGCCACGAGGACCCGGCGGGCGGGGTGGCGGTCGGCGATCCCGGCGAGCAGGGTGCCGCCGAGGACGTACGGCAGGAAGCCGAGGGCGAAGGTGAGCGCGCTCATCAGGGGCGAGCCCGTGGCGCGGTAGACGAGGACGGACAGCGAGATCTCGGCGACCACGAGACCCAGTACGGACAGCAGGTGGGCGGCGAAGACGGTCCGGAACTCCCGGACCAGGAACACGGAGCGGTAGCCCGGTGGCGGTGCGGACGGCCCGGGCGCCTTGGTGTCGGCTGGCATGGGCCCAGCGTCGCGGCCCCGGATCCGGCTCCCCAGAGATTCGTCCCTGGCCGAATGTTGAGGCAGAGTGCGATGCGTCGAGGGAAGGACCGGGATGGGACTGCACCACTACTTCGGGCACGAGGACCTGCTGCGGTGCCGGTTCGCGCTGTCGCCCGCGTGGGAGACGCAGGAGGCGGTCCGCACCCTCAGCCGGCCCGACCGGCTGGGCTACCACCTGCCCTGGCTGCGGCGGAACCGGGATGCGGTCGACGGGCTGGACCTGCGGCCGCTGTGGCTGCTCATGCCGAACCGGGGGCACAGTACGGACTTCATCAGCCCGCCGCCGAGCGGGCCCGGGGTGTCCTTCGAGGAGGAGCTCGCGCTGATCCGCGGGACGGATCCGGCCGCGGCGCGCGAGGACATGCGCAAGTCCCTGGCCTGTACGCCGGGCGCCCTGGACAGCGACCTGGGCCGGGCCCTGCTCGCCGATCCGGCGCGGGCCGTGCACGACCTGGCCGACCTGATGGAGCGGGTCTGGCGCCTGCTGATCGAGCCTCACTGGCCGCGGCTGCGGGCCCTGCTGGAGGCGGACGTCCTCTTCCACTCGCGACGCCTCGCCGCCGGGGGGCTCCAGTCGCTCTTCGACGGTCTGCACCCGGGCCTCGCCTGGGACCCCGCCTCCCTCACCCTGACCATCGAGCGGCCCAGTCACCACGAGCGGGTCCTGGGCGGCCAGGGACTGCTCCTGATGCCGAGCGCCTTCATCTGGCCGGGCATCGCGGGCGGCTTCGACCCGCCCTGGCAGCCGACCATCGTCTACCCGGCCCGCGGCATCGGCGCACTGTGGACCCCGGCGCAGGAGAACACCCCCGACGCGCTCGTCCGGCTGCTGGGCCGGGCCCGGGCCGAGGTGCTGTGCGCGCTGGAGGAGCCGGCCTCCACCACGGCGCTGGCCCACCGGCTCGGCCTCGCCCCGTCGACCGTCTCGGCCCATCTGAAGGTGCTGCACGCGGCGGGACTGCTCTTCTCCGCCCGCCACGGCCACCAGGTCCGCTACGAGCGCACCCCGCTGGCGATCGCGCTCACCACGGGTGAGCCGGCCCGCTGAACCCGGCCCGACCGGCCCCGGCCCACGCCCAATGCTCCTCGTACGGTGTCGCACAGCCGCGCCACCTGTCCAACATGTCACCATATTGCGGTATCCCGGTCCGCTGCCCGACCCTTCGTCCCGAGGAAGCCGGATGCCCCCCGCCGCTCGCAGGCCGCGTTTTCGAACCCCCGCCCCCGTCCTCGGCCTCCTCCTGCTCCTCGCGGCGACCCCCGCGTGCAGCGGGTCGGCCACACCGGGCCCCGGGACCCCCGCGGCCACGCCCCGGGCCCCCTCCCCCATCGTCGCGGCCGAGGAGTCCCCGTTCTGGGTGGACCCGCACAGCGACGCCGCCCGGCAGGTCGCGGCCTGGGAGACGGCGGGCCGCAACGGCGACGCCCAGGTGCTCCGCAGGATCGCGGACCGCCCGCTCACCCTGTGGGGGCCGGGCGACGACCCCGGCCCCGAGATCCGCCGCGCCCGGACCGGGGCAAGGGCCACCGGGCGGACCCTGCTGCTCGCCGCGTACAACATCCCCCACCGGGACTGCGGGCAGCACTCGGCCGGCGGCGCCCCGGACGCCCGGGCCTACCGCAGCTGGATCGGCGCCTTCGCGGACAACATCGAGGACACCAAGGCCGTCGTCATCCTGGAGCCGGACGCCATCGCGCACGTCATCGACGGCTGCACCCCGCCCGAGCACCACGCCGAGCGCTACCAGCTCCTCTCCGAGGCCGTGGACCGGCTGAAGAAGAACCGGAACACCAAGGTCTACCTGGACGCCGGCAATCCGGCCTGGATCCCCAACCCGATGGACCTCGTCGAGCCCCTCTTCAAGGCGGGCCTCGCCCGCGCCGACGGCTTCGCCCTCAACGTCTCCAACTTCCAGCCCGACGCGGCCGCCCGGGCCTACGGCGCCAGGATCTCCAAGGGCGCGAGCGGCAAGCACTTCGTCATCGACACCAGCCGCAACGGCGACGGGCCGCTGGCCGGCGACCGCGGGCAGGCCTGGTGCAATCCGCCGGGCCGCGCCCTCGGGACCCCGCCGACCGACCGGACGGGCGACCCGCTCGTCGACGCGTACCTCTGGGTCAAGCGGCCCGGCGAGTCCGACGGGACCTGCCGCGGCGGTCCGACGGCCGGCACCTGGTGGCCGGACTACGCCCTCGGGCTGGCCCGCCGCGCCAGGGAATGACGCGGAACCCGCCGTGCCGCCGCCTCGTCCCGTCCCCCTACGGGGTGTCCGCCGGCTGCGGGGCCTTCACATGGAGCCACTTCGCCACCGAGGGCGTGCCGTCCGCGTCCGTCACGAACAGCATGTACCGGCCCGGCGGGACCAGCGTCGGGTCCCGCGGCACCTCGACCGTGACCGAGTCGTCCGTCCGGGTCAGCCCGAGTTCGATCGAGCGCTGCTCCACGTCCGTGGTGTGCGTGACCGCGCTCGGCCGCATCAGGCGGGCCCGCTCGATCCGCTCGGGGTGCGCCGTGGCGAAGGTGGCCCGGCCGTTCTCGTCGGGCTCCTCGGGCCCCGCGCCCAGTACCGGCCGCAGCCCGGGGTCCCGGTAGAGGTACGGCGGCGTGTACACCTCCAGCCGGTGCTCGAACTTGCCGAGCCGGGTGTTGTCCTTGTCGGCGAAGAGCGGGTCCGAGCCGAAGGTGGCCACCCGGCCGTCGGGCAGCAGCAGCGCCTCCGAGTGGTAGTTGCGGCCCACGACCGGATCGGCGGCGGCCGCGAAGGAGTCGGTGCGCGGGTAGTAGAACTGCGCCTTGAGGATGTCGCTGGCGCCCCGGCCGCGGTAGTCGGCCGAACCGCCGGTGGTGAAGACCGAGTCGTCCGGCAGCAGCACGCTGCTCAGGTAGCGGGTGGCGCGCGGCAGCCGCGCCGAGGACCGGAAGACGGGGTTCTCCTCCTTCAGGTCCACGATCGCGGTCCGGCTGGACGAGAGCCTGGACTCACCGACCCCGCCGCCGCCGAGGACCATCACCTTCTGGTCCTGGGCGGGCGGCAGCAGGAGCGAGGAGGAGGTTTCCATCCGGTCCGGCTCGGCCAGCCCGCCCACCTTCTTGAACTCGTTGGTCGCGAGGTCCCACACGCCCGGCTCGCGGCCCTTGGTCTTCGGACCGTAGCCCGCGTTGGAGCCGGTGTAGAGGAGCTTGCCGCCCTGCATGAGGAAGAGCGCGGGATAGGTCGGGAAGTAGTGGAAGGGAGCCTTCGACCACTTCTTCGTCCGCGGGTCGTAGTACTCGTTGTCGCCGGGCACCACGTCGCCGACGTCGTTGAGCCCGGACACCGCGAGCACCCGCCCGTCCGCCAGGGTCACCAGCGTCGGATACCAGCGGGCGTCCCTCATCGGATCGACGCGGAGGTACTTCTCCGCGACCGGGTCGAACTCGTAGGCCGATTTGATGCCCTGGAAGTCCTGCTTGTCGGCGCTCAGCCGCTCCGCGAGCCCGTAGACGTTGTGGGCGTCCCTTCCCGTCAGCCCGACCACCTCGTACTGCGCGGCCTCCGTCGTCAGCCCCTCGGCGCCGGATTTCACCGCCTCCACGAAGACCCGGGACTCGGCGGCCACCACCGTGGTCCGCCACGGCACGACCTGGCCGCCGCGCCCGTAGGTGATCTCGAACTTCTTCTTCGCCTTCGCCACGACGACGTCGAACTTCGCCTCGTACTCCACCCCGGACGGGGACCGGAACCGGGTGCCCTTGCGCAGCTTGACGGCCTTGTCCGGGTTCTCGTTCTTGACCCGCATCCGGCCGCCCGCCCGGGTGACCTTCCCGTCGAGCACCTCGTAGCGGGCGGTGCCGCCGGCCACCAGCAGCCGTCCGTCGGGGAGCTGGCTGTGCCCGGCGCAGAAGAAGTCCTCGGGCGTCGGGATCTTCTTGAAGCTGTCGTCCTTCGGGTCCCACAGGACGGTGTCGAAGGTGCCCTTGTCGAAGTTCTTCTGGTTGTTGCCGCTGCCGGCGATGAGCAGCACCTTGCCCGTGTGCAGCAGGGCGGCGTGCATGGCGTTGATCCGGTACTCGTCGGGGAGTCCGACGAGGTCCCACGAGCCGTACTGGATCCGGTAGCTGGGCTGCCCGATCTTGTACGAGTGGTACCGGTCCTCGGCGAAGGAGATCGCGGCGGGCGCGTTGAGAGCGATCAGCACCAGCGCGGCGCCGGCGCCCAGGGCGGTCTTCTTGAGCTTCTTCGACGGCTGGTAGGCCATGTTCAGTTCCCTCCTGTCGCCCGGACGTACGCCGGCTCCTCACCCGGCTCGGACCCTCCGTCCGCCCCGCCCCCGGATCCCGCCCGGCCGCGCGTCACGCACCACACGACGAGCGGGGCGAGTGCGATGGCCAGCGCCAGCACCGCCCAGACCCTCATGGCGACGTGCGTGTGGTCGAGGACGACGGATGCCAGCAGCGAGAGGACCAGGACGGCGGCCCAGAAGAGGTGGATGCGGAAGGTCGCCAGCCGGTCGGGGCTCGCGTCCCCGCCCTTGGGGGTGACGACGAAACGGCCCTCGGTGCGCAGCACCGCGGAGCCGAGGGACCTGAGGTAGACGGGCGCGCAGACGGCGGACATCGCCATGCCCGCGACGCCGCCGGAGCCCTCCGGTTCGTGGGGCGAGACGTTGTGGCGGCGGTTCCACAGGTAGAGGCCCACCTGGAGGGCTGCCGCGTCGGCGTAGAGCATCAGCCAGACCTTGGAGGAGACCTGGGTGCCGGAGGCGCCGAACCACAGGAACAGGACGCAGCTGAGGATGCCGAGCAGCCAGTTCACCGCGGTCATCGGGTAGTAGACGAGCATCAGCGTGTAGTTGAGCCGGCGGCCGGCGGGCATGGTGAGGAGGCTCTTGCCGTACTGCCTGAACAGGGTCTCGTAGGTGCCCCGCGACCAGCGCAGCTGCTGGGTGAAGAGGTCGGTCCAGGAGGCGGGGCCCTCTCCGACGGCCAGCACGTCGGGGGTGTAGACGGAGCGCCAGAACCGGCCGGTGGCAGGGTTGCGGCTGCGGTGCAGCTCGAAGCCGGTGGCCATGTCCTCGGTGATGGAGTCGTAGAGTCCGCCGACCTGGCGCAGGGCGCTGATCCGTACGGCGTTGTTGGTGCCGACGAACATGGGGGCGCCGTACCGGTTGCCGGCGCGCTGGATCAGGGCGTGGAAGAGGTACTGCTGGGACTCGGCGGCCTTGGTGACGGCTTCGGTGTAGTTGCCGTAGACCTGCGGGCCGACGACGAAGGCGACATCGGGGTCGCGGAAGTAGCCGAGCATCCGCTCCAGGTAGTTCGCGAGCGGTACGTGGTCGGTGTCGACGGAGGCGAAGAACTCGTAGTCGTCGCCGTGCCGCGCCAGCCAGGAGTTGTAGTTGCCGTGCTTGGTCCGTGCCCGGTGGGCGCCCCTGGCCGTGTTCCACTCGGGCACGCCCTTGCGGGTGAAGTGCCGTACGCCGAGCTTCGCGCACAGCTGCCTGGCCTCGGGGTCGTCGCCCTCGTCCAGCAGCCATACGTCCAGCGGCCCGTCGTGCCTGATGCGCCGCGCGCCCAGGAGGGTCGCCCGCACCATGGCGAGCGGCTCCTTGCCGGGGACATAGGTGGTCAGGAACGCGACGCGGGTGCCGGGCTCGGCCGGTACGGGGACGGGGTCGCGGGCGACCATCGTGGCGTGGGCGATCGACACCACGTTGACCAGGGTGAACAGCATGATCAGCGCGAGCGAGCAGAGCATCGCGGCGTCGCAGACGATCAGCCAGCGGGCGGCGCCCTCCCGGACGGTCCAGTGGGTGGGCCACACGAGGTAGAGGAGCAGGCCGGCCGCGGCCACCGGGGCGAGCGTCATGAGGGCGATCGCCCGTATTCGGGTACTGACCTCCTCGCGCGAGAGCAGGGAGCGGTACGCCACGTGGTGGACGCCGTCGGGGCCGGGCGCCGGATCGGCGAACGGACCGGCGAGGCGGCTGTGTGTCTCGTAGTCGAAGCCTTCCGGCACGGTCCCTGCCACGGTCCCTCCCGGTGCTCGGTCCCCGAGGCCTTCACCCCACGAAAGGCGACGGACCGGGGCGTGTCGAACGGGGATCGGCCGTCCGGGCGAATCCTCGTCCGGGTCGGGGCACAGGGCCGTACGGGTGACGCGCGCCGCCGGCCGGGGCGGCGCGGGCGGGTCAGCGGGTGCCGCGCCGCAGGCCGTGGCGCACCACGCGCTGGCTGAGGGAGCCCAGGCCCTCCAGCACGGCGGCGAGCCCGGCGAGCTGCTCCAGGGCGTCGAGCGCGCTGCCGGCGCCCTGCGGGTCCACCCCTTCGTACAGCTCGATGCCGATGAAGGAGGCGGCCGTGGCCCGGGCGAGGCCCGCCGGGTCGGCGTACCCGGCCAGCGGGGTCGCCGCCAGCAGCCGGGTGAGGACCTTCTCCAGCTCCGCGATCCACAGGCCGAGCCCGTCGGCGGTGGCGGCGGCGAGGGTGGGCGAGTTCTGCCCGGCGGCCAGCAGCTGCCCGAGCATGGCGACGTTCCCGGCGGTCCGTTCCTCCTCGTGCATCGCGCGGGCGAACTCCAGCAGTTCGGCGAGGCTGCCCAGCTCGGCGAGGCGTTCGCGGTAGCGGGCCACCCGCTGCTCGGCTCCGGACCGGCAGGCCGCGGCGAGCAGCTCGTCCACGGAGCCGAAGTGGTAGAAGATCAGGCCCTGCCCCACGCCGGCGGTGGCCGCGATGGTGCGGGCGGAGGCTTTGGCGATGCCCTGTTCGACCAGGGTGCGCAGGGCTCCTTCGAGGAGCTTGTCCCTGGTGGCGGCGCTCATGCCCGGACCTCCTCGCGGACGGGCCGCAGGTCGCCGCAGAGTCCGGTCGCCCACCGGTCGCGGGCGTCGACGTACTCCGCGGTGAAGGAGCCCTCATACCCGAAGAGCGGTCCGAAGCGGCGGTTGACCACCCGCACCCGGATCCGGAACCGGCCGGTGGCCTCGTCGAAGGACTCGCGGACCTCGGCCTCGCCGCCGATGAGGTCGGGGACGCGGACGTCGAGGGGGCCCTCGCGGAAGCGGTGTTCACCGGACCGGATGAGCAGCGAGCCGTCGGGCTCGGCGCTCATGTGGAGGTCGCTGGCGAGGTGCTGGTGCGTGCCGAGGTAGTCGAGGACGCAGTCGCGCTCGGGGCTGTGGACCATCGTGGCGTCGAACCGATGGGGTCCGCCGGGCAGCCGGAAGGTCCGTACGAAGGTGACGGTCTCGCGTCCGAAGGAGTCGAGGTAGGGGAGGTTCTCGATGACGAAGGGGACGTCGCGCCCCTCGCGCGGCACCAGGATGTTGCGCATGCCGCCGAGCCGCAGGAAGGGCTTCACATAGCCGGGGCCGTGCCAGATCCGATCCATGGTGCCGCGGCCGATGCAGCCCTCGCCGCTCGTCAGCCCGACCGAGAAGCGGCGCTGGATCTGCGGGTGCAGACGGTCGAAGTCGGCGCCCATGTGGGCCCGGAAGATCGAGGTCATGACGGCTCCAGGGTGCTGAGCAGGCGGGGCGCGGTGGCGGAGGTGCGGCCCGGCGGGGTGCGCAGGCAGCGGCGGGCGGCCGGGGTACCGGGCAGCGGGGGCAGCAGCAGGGCGGCGGCCAGGACGAACAGGGCGGCCACCGGCGGCGCGTACACCAGGGCGGCCGCGCACAGCAGGGCGCGCAGGGCGCTCTCGCCGATCGCACGGGCGAGGGCGAGGCCCGGGGTGGTCCCGCGCTCGCACCACAGCCGCAGCCGGTCGAAGGACCAGGCGGTGGCCCAGCCCATGAGCGGGCGCAGCACCAGGCGGTCGGCGAGAGCGCCGAACCGGCCCCAGCGCGGGCGGTAGTCGTAGCCGGTGAGGAAGCGGATGCCGTCGGGGCCGGGGACGTAGCGCCAGTACCCGCTGCCCTTGGCGAGCAGCGAGAGGGGGTGCTCCGAGGCGAACCGCAGGGCGGAGACCCGGGTTCCGTCGTCCCGGTGCCGTTCGCCCGCGGAGATCCCGGTCCCGTCGACGGAGAGGAACGGCAGCACGCGGGTGGCGTACCGGAACCGCTGGGGTTCGCCCTCGGCGCGCGGCAGGTAGCCGATGGAGGTGAACCGCAGGTCCCACCGCTGGTGCTGCGCAGGGTCCTGGCTGCGTTCCCAGAGCTCGTCCATCCCGGCGCGGATCACCGTCTCGACGTACAGGCCCATCGTCACCCCCCGTTCCACGTGTTGAGCGATCGCTCAAACGGCACCTTAAGGGAAGTTGAGCGATCGCTCAAACCACGCCCGCCGGGCCGGTCCGGCCACGCCCCGGATCCCCCGGGGCACGCGAAAGCGCCCCCGGCCGGGAGGCCGGGGGCGCTTTCGGAAATACGGGTGGAAGCCGGGCGGGTGAGGGCGGGTCAGCCCTCGGCGAGGTGCCGCTCGACCGTCTCGACCTTGGAGGTGATCCCGTCGTGGACCCCGGGGCGGATGTCGGCCTTCAGGATGAAGGAGACGCGGGGCGCCCTCTCCTCGACGGCGGCCACCGCGCGCCGGACGACGTCCATGACCTGGTCCCAGTCGCCCTCGACTGTCGTGAACATCGCGTCGGTGCGGTTCGGCAGCCCGGACTCGCGGACCACCCGGACCGCGTCGGCGACGTACTCGCCGACCTCTTCGCCGACCCCCAGCGGGGTCACCGAGAACGCGACGATCACGCCCCGGCCGCCTCGCGCGCACGGGCCGCGATCACGCTGTCGCCCTCGTCACGCTTGAGGAGCTTGTCGCCGTAGAGCCCCCCGAAGGGCACGACCGCGAGCGCGAAGAACAGCACGACCTTCTTGAAGGGCCACTTCGCCTTGTTCCAGACGTCCAGCAGGAAGACCGCGTACAGGACGAACAGGATCCCGTGGATGACGCCGAGCGGCATCATCAGGTAGTCGATGTCCGAGACCCGGCTCAGCAGCGAGCCGAAGATCAGCAGGGCCGGGAACGACAGCGCCTCCGGAACGGAGACGAGGCGCAGGCGGTGCAGGGCGGAGGCGGTCTTGATGTCCACGTGGAACCTTCGGGGTGGAGGCCAGGGTCGGCTCCAGTGTCTCAGCCGCTTTACGGGATCTTGACCCGGCCCCTCCCCCTCCGCGGCCTCCGCGGCGGGCCGGGAGAGGGGACGGCATCGCCCCCATATCTCCCGGGTGTGGCATATATCAGCCACGGGGCCCTGTTCGGGGTCGCCCGCTGCCGATAACGTCTCCCCGTGGCTCAGTTCCGACTCCAAGGCAGCAAGGTGCTGGCCGTCGACCTGACCGGGGATGCCGTGAAAGCGAAGAACGGCTCCATGGTCGCGTACGACGGGCAGATGGCCTTCAAGAAGATGTCCGGCGGTGGCGAAGGCCTCCGCGGCATGGTGACCCGCCGGCTGACCGGCGAACAGATGACAGTGATGGAAGTGCAGGGGCACGGCACCTGCTTCTTCGCCGACCGCGCGAGTGAGATCAACCTGGTCAACCTGCGCGGCGAGAAGCTCTACGTCGAGTCCAGCAACCTGCTGTGCACCGACGCCGGTCTGCGCACCGGTACCACCTTCACCGGCCTTCGGGGAGCGACGACCGGCAACGGCCTGTTCACCACCACCGTCGAGGGATCGGGCCAGGCCGCGATCATGTCCGACGGGCCGGCGGTGGTGCTACGCGTGAGCGCCCAGTACCCGCTCTCCGTCGACCCCGGCGCGTACATCGCGCACACGGGCAACCTCCAGCAGTCCTTCCAGTCCGGTGTGAACTTCCGCACACTCATCGGCGAGGGCTCGGGCGAGGCGTTCCAGATCCGCTTCGAGGGCGAGGGCCTGGTCTACGTGCAGCCCAGCGAACGCAACACCGTCGGGGGCGACATCTGATGCCGTTCCGCGAGATCAACTCGAAGATGGTCGAGGCCCAGGTCGTCCCGGGCCAGAAGATGTACAGCCAGCGCGGCGCGATGCTCGCGTACCGCGGCGACGTCTCCTTCACCCCGAGCCTGACGGGCGGTCAGGGCGGGGTCATGGGCATGATCGGGCGCCGGGTGGCGAACGAGCAGACCCCGCTGATGTCGGTCGAGGGCAGCGGCACCGTGATGTTCGGCCACGGCGGCCACCACATCCAGGTCATCAACCTGACCGGCGAGACCCTCTACGTCGAGGCCGACCGGCTGCTCGCCTTCGACGGCAGCCTCCAGCAGGGCACGATGTTCATGGGCTCCCAGGGCGGGGTCATGGGCATGGTCCGCGGCCAGGTGACCGGCCAGGGCCTCTTCACCACCACCCTCAAGGGCCACGGCTCCGTCGCCGTGATGGCCCACGGCGGGGTCATCGAGCTGCCGATCACCCCCCAGCGCCCGATCCACGTGGACCCGCAGGCGTACGTCGCCCACCACGGCGACGTGCGCAACAAGCTGTCCACCGCGCTCGGCTGGCGCGACATGGTGGGCCGCGGCTCGGGCGAGGCGTTCCAGCTGGAGCTGTCCGGCCAGGGCGCGGTGTACGTACAGGCCTCCGAGGAGAAGCTGTGAATTTTGGCCCCGTGACCGGCGGACCGGGCGGCCCGACGGTCTTCGACCCGTACACGCTGCCCTCCGACGACAACGTGAACGCGTACACCTTCTGCGTGGAGCTCAAGGGGAGCCAGTGGTTCCTGCAGAAGGGCAAGATGATCTCCTACTACGGGCAGATCGAGTTCAACGGGATCGGCAACGGCCGCTTCGACCGGCTGCTGCGCACCAGCTTCCACTCCCCCCTGCACGCCAGCGACTGGGTGGTCGCCGAGGGCTCCGGCAAGATGCTGCTGGCCGACCGGGCCTTCGACGTGAACTCGTACGACCTGGACAACGGCAACCTGACCATCCGGTCGGGCAACCTGCTCGCGTACCAGCCCTCCCTCGCCCTGAAGCAGTCGATCGTCCCGGGTTTCCTGACGTTGATCGGAACCGGGAAGTTCGTGGCGGCGTCCAACGGTCCGGTGGTGTTCATGGAACCGCCGCTGCGCGTGGACCCGCAGGCGCTCGTGGGCTGGGCGGACTGCCCCTCGCCGTGTCACCACTACGACCACAAGTACATGACGGGCGTGATGGGCGGACTGCGTTCGCTGACCGGCATCGGGGGCAGCTCGGGCGAGGAGCACCAGTTCGAGTTCGTCGGTGCGGGGACGGTGCTGCTGCAGTCCTCGGAGATGCTGATGGCGGAGCAGGCGATCGGCGCGGTCGGCGCCGGCGCGGCGACGGGCAACGCGCAGGGCGTCCCCGGTGCCGGCCAGGGCCCGATGGGGCAGCTGGGCGTGCCGCGGATGCCGGGACAGCTGGGTGATCTCCAGCGTCGTTTCGGTCTGTGATCCTCCGAATGTCAGATTTTTTGTACGTAATTCAACTTCTTAGGTAGAGTTCATTCATGGAGACCATGGAGACCGAGACGGCCACGCGCTGGCTGACCGACGCCGAACAGTGCGCCTGGCGCACCCATCTGGACGTCAGCAGACTGCTGATGCACCAGCTGGAAAAGGATCTCCAGCCTTTCGGACTCACCAACAACGACTACGAGATCCTCGTGAACCTCTCGGAGTCGAAGGACCACCGGATGCGCATGAGCGATCTCGCGACCGCCACGCTGCAGTCCAAGAGCCGGCTCTCGCACCAGATCACACGCATGGAGACGGCTGGCCTGGTCCGCCGGGTGAACTGCGAGTCCGACCGCCGCGGTCTGTACGCGGTGCTCACGGACGAGGGCATGGAGACGATGCGCAAGGTCGCCCCGCACCACGTGGCGTCCGTCCGCCAGCACTTCATCGACCTGCTGCCGCCGGACGCCCTGGCGGCGCTGCGCGCCTCGCTCGCCCCGGTCGCGGAGCACCTGCGCGACAACCGCGGCAAGATCTGAGGCCGGCGCGCTCGACGCGCCGCGAACGGCGGCCGGCCGGACAATGGGCACTGTTCGCCTGAAGCCGGCCGCCGCCGGGCAACCGTGCGCACCCTGGCCGGCCCGAGGAGGTCCAGCCATGAAGCGCAATCTGTGCATCTCCACGGCCGTGTCCGTCGTCCTGATGGCGGGAGGCCCGGTGGCGGTCGCGGCAGCGGCCACCGCCGACACGGCGAGAACGCTCGTCCCCGCCGTCGCCGTACAGGCCGACGTGACCGCCGAAGGGGCCGCCGCGGCGGCCCTGAAGCACTACCCGGGCGTCGTCGAGTCCCTCGACAAGGACGGCGACGTCTGGCACGTCGACGTGATCAGCAAGGACGGCAAGGGGCACGCCGAGCTCGAGGTCTCCGCGAGCGGCACGGTCACCGAGCAGAACCGGGACACCGACGAGAACGCGGCGGAGAACAAGGCCCTGGTCGCCGCCAAGGTCACGGCCGAGGACGCGATGAAGGCCGCACTGGCCGCGCACCCCGGGCAGGTCTGGTCCGTCAGCTGGGACGACGACGAGGACGGCGACGCCCACACCTGGGACGTCGAGGTGCGGTCGCCCGACGGCAAGACCTGGAACGCCCAGGTGGACCACGCCACGGGCAAGGTCACCCAGTCCGGCTCGGACGACGGTGACGGGAACGACGAGGACGGCGACAACTGACGGCGGACGGCATCTCACGGCGACCGGAGCCCGTGGAGGGTCTGCACGCGCCGCAGCCCGGCTGCGCGGCTGCGGGCCCGCCCGCGGCCGCCCCGGGGCCGCAGGAGGCCGTCAGGGCCCGTCAGGGCCGCCCACGCGCCCCTGACGGCCCGGCCCGGGGCCGGGCCGTCAGGGGCTCAGGCCTCCGTCAGCGTCGCCAGCAGCGCGTCCGCGGCCGCGTAGGGGTCCAGCTCGCCCACGGCCACCCTGGCGGCCAGCGCGTCCAGGTGCGCGTCGCCGTGCAGGTCCGCCATCCGCGCCCGCAGCGCCGTCACCGCGATCGTCTCGACCTCCCGGGCCGCCCGGGCCGCCCGGCGCTGCGCCAGCACCCCGCGCTCGTCCATCCACGCCCGGTGCTTCTCCAGCGCCTCGACCAGCTCGTCGATGCCCTGGGCGCGGGCCGCGACCGTCTTGACGATCGGCGGCCGCCAGTCGTCCCGGCCGCGCGCCTCGCCGAGGCCCAGCATGTGGTTCAGCTCCCGGGCCGTCGCGTCCGCCCCGTCCCGGTCCGCCTTGTTGACCACGTACACGTCGCCGATCTCCAGGATGCCCGCCTTGGCGGCCTGGATCCCGTCGCCCATCCCTGGCGCCAGCAGCACCACCGAGGTGTCGGCCTGCGAGGCGATCTCCACCTCCGACTGCCCGACGCCGACCGTCTCGACGAGGATCACCTCGCAGCCGGCCGCGTCCAGCACGCGGATCGCCTGCGGCGCGGCCCAGGCCAGCCCGCCCAGGTGGCCGCGGGTGGCCATGGAGCGGATGTAGACCCCGGGGTCCGAGGCGTGGTCCGACATCCGCACCCGGTCGCCGAGCAGCGCCCCGCCCGAGAAGGGCGAGGAGGGGTCGACGGCGAGGACGCCGACCCGCTTGCCGGCCTTGCGGTACGCGGACACGAGCGCCGAGGTCGAGGTCGACTTGCCGACGCCCGGCGACCCCGTCAGCCCCACCACGTACGCCCCGCCCGTCAGCGGCGCCAGCGCGGCCATCACCTCGCGCAGCTGCGGGGACGCCCCCTCGACCAGCGAGATCAGCCGGGCCACCGCTCTCGGCCGGCCCTCACGCGCCTGGGCCACCAGCTGGGGGACGTCCACCGCCGTCATACGTGCTGCGCTCCTCGGTTCTCGTACGGGTTCGTGCCGTGCGGGCCGCCGGGCTCCCGTGGCGGGGCCCGGCGGCCTGGCGCCGGTTACTTGGCGACGCGGACGATCAGCGCGTCGCCCTGGCCGCCGCCGCCGCACAGCGCGGCCGCGCCGACGCCGCCGCCGCGGCGCTTGAGCTCCAGCGCCAGGTGCAGCACCACACGGGCGCCGGACATGCCGATCGGGTGCCCCAGGGCAATGGCGCCGCCGTTGACGTTCACCTTTTCCGGGGTCACGCCGAGGTCCTTCATTGACTGCACGGCGACCGCGGCGAAGGCCTCGTTGATCTCGATGAGGTCCAGGTCGGAGACCTCCAGGCCCTCCTTCTTCAGGGCGTGCAGGATCGCGTTGGACGGCTGCGACTGGAGCGAGTTGTCGGGGCCGGCCACATTGCCGTGGGCGCCGATCTCGGCGATCCACTCCAGGCCGAGCTCCTCGGCCTTCGCCTTGCTCATCACGACCACGGCGGCCGCGCCGTCGCTGATCTGGGAGGAGGTGCCGGCGGTGATGGTGCCGTCCTTGGCGAAGGCCGGACGCAGCTTGCCGAGGGACTCCACCGTGGTCTCCGGGCGGATGCCCTCGTCGGTCGAGAAGATCACCGGGTCGCCCTTGCGCTGCGGGATCTCCACGGGGACGATCTCGGCCTCGAAGACGCCGTTCTTCTGCGCGGCCGCGGCCCGCTGGTGCGAGGAGGCGGCGAACTCGTCCTGCGGGGCGCGCTCGATGCCCAGGCGGGTGTTGTGCTTCTCGGTGGACTCGCCCATCGCGATGTTCTCGAAGGCGTCGGTGAGGCCGTCGTAGGCCATCGCGTCGAGCATCTCGATGGCGCCGTACTTGAAGCCCTCGCGCGACTTGGGCAGCAGGTGCGGGGCGTTGGTCATGGACTCCTGGCCGCCGGCGACCACGATGTCGAACTCACCGGCGCGGATCAGCTGGTCCGCCAGCGCGATCGCGTCCAGGCCCGAGAGGCACACCTTGTTGATCGTGAGGGCGGGCACGTTCATCGGGATGCCGGCCTTGACCGCCGCCTGGCGGGCGGGGATCTGGCCCGCGCCGGCCTGCAGCACCTGGCCCATGATCACGTACTGCACCTGGTCGCCGGAGATCCCGGCCCGGTCCAGCGCGGACTTGATGGCGAAGCCGCCGAGGTCGGCACCCGAGAAGGACTTGAGCGAGCCGAGCAGGCGCCCCATGGGCGTGCGGGCCCCGGCGACGATCACAGAAGTGGTGTTGTTCGATCCGGACATGAGGCACAGCCCCTTGGATGAGGAGTGAACGAGGGTTTACGTGAATGTACTGGGCGGTACCGCAGCGGTCACCGGGCTGCCGGTGTGATCGCGCGCACGTTGCGTGACCACCCCCTTCGGCGGTGCACTGTCACCATGCTGACAAGAATCGACCACATCGGGATCGCCTGCTTCGACCTGGACAAAACCGTCGAGTTCTACCGTGCCACGTACGGCTTCGAGGTGTTCCACTCCGAGGTCAACGAGGAGCAGGGTGTCCGCGAGGCCATGTTGAAGATCAACGAGACGTCCGACGGCGGCGCCTCCTACCTCCAGCTCCTGGAGCCCACCCGCGAGGACTCCGCGGTGGGTAAATGGCTGGCCAAGAACGGCGAGGGCGTCCACCACATCGCCTTCGGCACCGAGGACGTCCAGGGAGACTCCGAGGCCATCCGCGGCAAGGGCGTCCGCGTCCTCTACGACCAGCCCCGCACCGGCTCGATGGGCTCCTCGATCACCTTCCTGCACCCCAAGGACTGCCACGGCGTTCTCACCGAACTGGTCACCTCGAACCCCGAGCACTGACGGACCACTGATGGCCCGATTCCCCGGCCGGTAGAGTGGCCATGGCTCGGCCGGGGTTCGGTGCGGAGACGGGGTCGGGGCCTGTGACCCCTGCCCCGGTATCTGACACCATTCCCCCGGGGGCGTCGTTCAGCGGGCGAGCGATGCTCATTTGGGAGTGAGCTTGCGACCAGGGGACGGATGGGACCGCGCTGTGCGGGGCTACGAAAGCCAGGAGAGCCATCAGGCCGAGGCCGACCATCTCTCGCGCTTCGAGGCCGAGATGGAGCGGCTGAAGAAGGAGCGCGGGAAGGCCGTCCAGCACGCTGAGGACCTGGGATACCAGGTCGAGGTGCTGCGCGCCAAGCTTCACGAGGTACGACGCTCACTGGCGTCCCGCCCCGCCTACGACGGCGCGGACATGGGCTACCAGGCGGAGCAGCTGCTCCGTAATGCCCAGATCCAGGCCGACCAGATGCGCTCCGACGCCGAGCGCGAGCTGCGCGACGCCCGGGCGCAGACCCAGCGCATCCTCCAGGAGCACGCCGAGCACCAGGCGCGCCTGCAGGCCGAGCTGCACGCCGAGGCCGTCAACCGCCGCCAGCGCCTGGACCAGGAGCTGGGCGAGCGGCGCCAGACCGTCGAGGCCCACGTCAACGAGAACGTGGCCTGGGCCGAGCAGCTGCGCGCCCGTACGGAGTCCCAGGCGCGCCGGCTGATGGAGGAGTCCCGCGCCGAGGCCGAGCAGTCCCTGAACGCCGCCCGCGCCGAAGCCGCCCGGGTCGCCGAGGAGACCCGGCGCCGGATGGCCGCGGACGCCGAGACCGCCCGTGCGGAGGCCGAGTCCACCCTGCTGCGCGCCCGCAAGGAGGCGGAGCGGCTGCTGACCGCCGCCTCCTCTCAGGCCCAGGAGGCCAGCGAGCACGCGGAGCGGCTGCGCTCCACCACGTCCGCCGAGGCCGAGCACACCCGGCAGCAGACCCTGGATCTCGGCCGGCTGGCCGAATCCCGGGTGCAGGAGGCCGACTCCGCCCTGCGCGAGGCCCGCGCCGAGGCCGAGAAGCTCCTCGCGGAGGCAAAGGAGAGCTCCACCCGGCAGCTGGCGTCGGCGGAATCCGTCAACGAGCAGCGCACCCGCACCGCCAAGGAGCAGGTCGCCCGGCTGGTCGGCGAGGCCACGAAGGAGGCCGAGGCCCTCAAGGCGGAGGCGGAGCAGGCCCTGGCCGACGCCCGCGCGGAGGCCGAGCGGCTGCGCTCCGAGGCCGGCGACAGCGCCCGTACGGCCGCGGCCGAGGACATGGCGGCCCAGCTGGCGAAGGCCGCCCGCACCGCCGAGGACGTACTGAACAAGGCCTCGGAGGACGCCCGGGCCACCACCCGGGCCGCGTCCGAGGAGGCCGAGCGGATCCGCCGCGAGGCCGAGACCGAGGCCGACCGGCTGCGCCTGCAGGCGGCGACCACGGCCGACGAGCTCAAGGGCGCCGCGAAGGACGACACCGAGGAGTACCGGGCCCGCACGGTCGAGCTCCAGGAGGAGGCCCGGCGGCTGCGCGGCGAGGCCGAGCAGCTGCGTGCCGAGGCCGTCGCCGAGGGCGAGCGGATCCGCGGCGAGGCCCGCCGCGAGGCCGTCCAGCAGATCGAGGAGGCGGCCCGTACCGCCGAGGAACTGCTCGGCAAGGCCAAGTCGGACGCGGACGAGCTGCGCGGCGGGGCGACCGCCGAGAGCGAGCGGGTGCGCGCCGAGGCCGTGGAGCGGGCCGGCACCCTGCGCAAGCAGGCCGAGGAGACCCTGGAGCGGACCCGCGCGGAGGCCGAGCGGCTGCGCGCCGAGGCCGAGGAGCAGGCCGAGGCCGTACGGGCCGAGGCTGACGCCGCGGCCCTCGCCCGGCGCGAGGAGACCGAGCAGGCCGTGGCCGCGCGGCGCGCGGAGGCCGACGAGGACCTCGTACGGCTGCACACGGAGGCCGAAGGCCGGCTGACGACGGCCGAGCAGACGCTGCGCGACGCCCGTGGTGCGGCGGAGAACATCCGCCGGGAGACGACGGAGGAGAACGACCGGCTGCGCGCCGAGTCGGCGGAGCGGATCCGCACCCTGCAGGCGCAGGCGGAGACGGAGGCCGACCAGCTGCGCACCGAAGCGGCGCAGGACACCGGGCGGGTGCGCGCGGAGGCCGAGCAGTCCGCCGTACGGCTGCGCGGCGAGGCCGAGGCCGAGGCGGAGCGGGTGCGCTCCGAGGCGCAGGAGACCGCGGACCGGCTGCGCGCGGAGGCGAAGGCCGCCGCCGAGCGGGTCGGCGAGGAGGCCGCGGAGGCGCTGGCCGCCGCTCAGGAGGAGGCCGCCCGGCGTCGCCGGGAGTCCGAGGAGACCCTGGCGTCGGCGCGGACCGAGGCGGAGAGCGAGCGGGCCCAGGCCCGCGAGCAGAGCGAGGAACTGCTGGCGCAGGCCCGCAAGCGCTCCGAGGAGGCGCAGGCCGAGGCGGTCTGGCTGACGGAGGAGGCCGAGCGCCGCGCGTCGGAGGTCGTGGCGGCGGCGGAGGCCACCGCCACGCAGGTGCGCGACTCCGTGGCCGGGCTGCACGAGCAGGCCGAGGAGGAGATCGCCGGACTGCGCAACGCCGCCGAGCACGCGGCGGAGCGTACGAGGACGGAGGCCGAGGAAGAGGCCGGCCGGGTCCGCAGCGACGCCTACGCGGAACGGGAGCGGGCCACCGAGGACGCCAACCGGATCCGCAGCGAGGCGCGCGCCGAGACGGACGCGGCGAAGTCGCTGGCGGAGCGGACTGTCGGCGAGGCGATCGCCGAGGCGGAGCAGCTGCGCAGCGACACCGCCGAGTACGCGCAGCGGGTGCGTACGGAGGCCACCGACGCGCTGGCCGCGTCCGAGCGGGACGCGGCCCGGACCCGGGCCGACGCCCGGGACGACGCGAACCGCATCCGCGGCGAGGCGGCGGAGTCCCTGGAGGCCTCCCGCGCCGAGGGCGCGCGGATCACGGCCGAGGCGACGGCGGAGGCCGAGCGGCTCACCGAGGAGACCCGCGCCGCGAACGCGGCCACCGTCGACGAGGCGAAGGCCGAGGCCGAGCGGATCACCACCGACGCGTCCGAGATCGCCGAGGCCACCCGTATCGAGGCCGCGGGCATCCTGGACGAGGCACGCGCCGAGGGCAACCGGCT
Organism: Streptomyces sp. NBC_01232; assembly: GCF_035989885.1. Lineage (GTDB taxonomy): Bacteria > Actinomycetota > Actinomycetes > Streptomycetales > Streptomycetaceae > Streptomyces. Next base: position 5,649,619 of record NZ_CP108518.1, on the reverse strand, counting down.
GCGTACCGAGGCCGCGGAGCAGATCGACCGGCTCATCACCGAGGCCTCGGCGGAGGCGGACCGGCTCACGGAGGAGACCCGCGCCGCGAACGCGGCCACCGTCGGCGAGGCGACGGCCGAGGCGGAGCGGGTCACCTCGGCGGCGGCCCGGCTCAAGGCCCAGGCGGCCGACACCCTGGCGAGCGCCGAGCGCGACGCCGCCCGGATCATGGTGGACTCGCGTGCCGAGGGCGACCGTCTGATCGACGAGACCCGCGTGGCCAACGAGGCCACCGTCGGCGAGGCGGCGGCGGAGGCCGACCGGCTGCGCGCCGAGGCGGCCCGGGTCCTGGACGACGCCCGCGCGGAAGGCGGCCGGATCATCGGCGAGGCCACCGCGGAGGCGGACCGCGTCACGGTCGCGGCGAACGAGACGCTGGCGGGCGCCGAGCGCGACGCCGAGCAGACGCTGGACGAGGCGCGCGCCGAGGCGAACCGGCTGCGCACCGAGGCGGCCGAGCAGGCGGACCGGCTCGTCGCGGAGGCCGTGTCCGAGGCGGAGAAGCTCACCGCGCAGACCCGCAAGGACAACGAGCGGACGGTGGGCGAGGCGGCCGGCGAGGCCGAGCGGCTGCGCGCGGACGCGTCGGAGGCGCTGTCCTCCGCCCAGGAGCACGCGACCCGTACCCGGTCGGAGGCCGAGCGCGTCAAGGCGCAGGCGGCGGCCGAGGCGGAGCGCAACCGCGGCGAGGCCCGCGCGGAGTCCGAGCGGCTGCTGGACGAGGCCCGCGAGGCGGCCAACAAGCGCCGCAGCGAGGCCGCGGAGCAGGTCGACCGGCTCATCACAGAGGCCTCGGCGGAAGCCGAGAAGCTCACGGCCGACGCGCAGAAGCAGGCCCTCGCCGCGACGACGGCGGCCGAGGAGCAGGCGGACGCGATGGTCGACGCGGCCCGCAAGGAGGCCGTGCGGATCACCTCGGAGGCGACCGTCGAGGGCAACTCCATGGTGGAGAAGGCCCGTACGGACGCGGACGAGCTGCTGGTCGGCGCGCGCACGGACGCGGCCGCCATAAGGGAACGGGCGGAGGAGCTGCGCGGCCGCGTCGAGGGCGAGGTCGAGGAGCTGCACGAGCGGGCCCGCCGGGAGTCGGCCGAGCAGATGAAGTCGGCCGGTGAGCGCGTGGACAAGCTGGTGCGCGCGGCCACCGAGCAGAGCGTCGAGGCCGAGGCGAAGGCCAAGGAGCTGGTCTCGGACGCGAGCAGCGAGGCGAGCAAGGTGCGCATCGCCGCGGTCCGCAAGGCGGAGGCGCTGCTCAAGGAGGCCGAGCAGAAGAAGGCCGAGCTGACCCGGGAGGCCGAGAGCACGCTCGCCGAGGCCAAGGCGGAGGCGGAGCAGCTCGTCGACGAGGGCCGCCGCGAGCTGGAGGTCCTGGTGCGCCGTCGCGAGGACATTCAGGCGGAGATCTCCCGTGTCCAGGACGTTCTTGAGGCGTTGGAATCATTCGAGGCGCCTTCGGGCGGCGGAAAGCCGGCGGTCGGCGGTCAGGGCGCGGGGGGCGTGAAGGCCGGGGCGACAGCGGGTTCCACTCGTTCGGGTGGCAGGGCGTCGGAGGGGTAGCCAAATGCTCAGCGATGTGTGCACCTGATGAAGGTTCAGGCGAACGAGTGACAAGCGTTCTCTCGCCTTGCCACTCAAAAGGGGTGTCATTGTCCAGATCAAACGCGGATTGACTCGATGACACGCCGTCTGGGCGCCTAGGATTCCCCTAACACCTCACGTAGCACCTCATCGGTCTCATTCGACAGGAACCCCATGAGCGACACTTCCTCCCCCTTCGGCTTCGAGCTCGTGCGGCGTGGTTACGACCGCGGTCAGGTGGACGACCGCATTACCAAGCTGGTCTCCGACCGCGACAGCGCCCTTGGACGAATCAACTCTCTGGAAAAGCGGATCGAGGAGTTGCACCTCGAGACGCAGAACGCCCAGGCCCAGGTGAACGACGCCGAGCCGTCGTACGCCGGTCTCGGCGCCCGGGTCGAGAAGATCCTGCGGCTGGCCGAGGAGGAGGCGAAGGACCTGCGCGAGGAGGCCCGTCGCGCGGCCGAGCAGCACCGTGAGCTCGCCGAGTCGGCCGCCCAGCAGGTGCGCAACGACGCCGAGTCGTTCGCCGCCGACCGCAAGTCGAAGGCGGAGGACGAGGGCGTCCGTATTGTCGAGAAGGCCAAGGGCGACGCCTCCACCCTGCGCGCCGAGGCCCAGAAGGACGCGGCCTCCAAGCGCGAGGAGGCCGACGCCCTGTTCGAGGAGACCCGCGCCAAGGCCGCCCAGGCCGCCGCGGACTTCGAGACCAACCTCGCCAAGCGCCGTGAGCAGTCCGAGCGCGACCTCGCCTCCCGCCAGGCCAAGGCCGAGAAGCGTCTCGCGGAGATCGAGCACCGCGCCGAGCAGCTGCGCCTGGAGGCCGAGAAGCTGCGTACGGACGCCGAGCGCCGGGCCCGCCAGACCGTGGAGACCGCGCAGCGCCAGGCCGAGGACATCGTGGCCGACGCCAACGCCAAGGCGGACCGCATCCGCAGCGAGTCCGAGCGCGAGCTGGCGGCGCTCACCAACCGCCGCGACTCCATCAACGCGCAGCTGACCAACGTCCGCGAGATGCTGGCGACGCTCACCGGTGCGGCCGTCGCGGCGGCCACCCCGATCGTCGACGACGAGCCCGTCACCCGCGGCGTCCCGGCGCAGCAGAGCCGCTGATCACCGACGGGCAGGGCGCACCCGCCCCCCGTTCGCCCGTTCGAGGGCCCTATGTCACCTGTAGAGGTGGCGTAGGGCCCTCGGGCGTTCTAGCGTGGCCGCATGATCGAGCTTGAGGGCCTCACCAAGCGATTCGGTGCGACGACCGCCGTGGACCACCTCAGCTTCCAGGTCAGACCGGGGGTGGTGACCGGCTTCCTCGGCCCCAACGGGGCCGGCAAGTCCACGACCATGCGCATGATGCTCGACCTCGACAACCCGACCAGCGGCACGGTCCGGGTGTACGGGAAGCACTACCGCGACCTGCAGGAGCCGTTGAAGCACGTCGGGGCGCTGCTGGACGCGAAGGCCATGCACGGTGGCCGGAGTGCGTACAACAACCTCCTGTGCCTGGCCCAGTCGAACCGCATCCCGCGGCAACGGGTCGGCGAGGTGCTGGATCTGGTCGGTCTGACGCCCGTGGCGAAGAAGAAGTCCAAAGGATTTTCGCTGGGAATGAGCCAACGGCTGGGAATCGCCTATGCATTGCTGGGCGATCCGGAAATCCTGATGTTCGACGAGCCGGTCAACGGTCTGGATCCCGAGGGAATTCTCTGGATCCGCAATCTGATGAAGGGCCTGGCGGCCGAGGGAAGGACGATCTTCGTCTCCTCCCACCTGATGAGCGAAATGGCGCTGACCGCAGATCATCTGGTCGTCATCGGACAGGGAAAGCTGCTGGCAGACCTGCCGATGGCCGATTTCATCCAGCAGAACTCACGCAGTTACGTCCGGCTGCGCTCGCCGCAGCAGGAGCGCCTCAAGGACCTGCTGCACGAGGCCGGGATCGATGCCGTCGCCGTTCCGGCCACCGGCACTCTGGAGATCGACGGTGTGAGTGCGGAGCGGCTCGGCGAGCTGGCCGCCGAGCACCGGATCGTGCTGCACGAACTCAGTCCGCAACGGGCCTCGCTGGAGGAAGCCTTCATGCGCATGACCGCCGACTCCGTCGAGTACCACGCCCACGCACCGGGCGCCGGGGCGAGTGACAACCCGGCCCGGCCGGCCGATGTTCCCGCCTGGGGCGCCGGCTTCGGGGCGACGCACAAGGGAGGCGAGTGAACATGGCCTTCACCGCCGTCCTGCAGTCCGAGTGGACCAAGATCCGCACGGTCGCCTCCACCAGCTGGACCCTGATCGTCTCGCTGGTGGTCACCGTCGGCATCGGCGCCGCGATCTGCGCCTTCGTCAACGCGAGCTTCCAGGACATGCCCCCGGCCCAGCAGGCCACCTTCGACCCCACCCAGGTGAGCTTCGCCGGGATGACCCTCGGCCAGCTGGCGATGATCGTCTTCGGGGCGCTGGTGGTCGGCACCGAATACAGCACCGGCATGATCCGCACCTCGCTGGCCGCCGTACCGCGCCGGGAGCACTTCCTGCTCGGCAAGCTCGTGGTGGCGACGGCCCTGGCCCTGCTGGTCGGCCTCCTCACCAGCTTCCTGTCCTTCTTCATCGGCCAGGCCCTGCTGGGCGGGCGCAGTATCGGGATCGGCGAGGAGAACGTGCTGCGCGCGGTGGTCGGTGCGGGCCTCTACATGGCCCTGCTCGCCCTGTTCTCGATGGGGGTGACCACACTGCTGCGCAGCTCGGTCCTCTCGATGTGCCTCCTGATCCCGTTCGTCCTGGTCCTCCCGGCCATCCTGGCCATCGCCGAGGCGACCCGGAAGGTGGGCATGTACCTGCCCAACCAGGCGGGATCCAGGATCATGCAGGTCGTGCCCAACGGGATGGACACCGCCGACACCCCGTACGGCCCGTGGGGCGGCCTCGGGATCATGACCCTGTGGGCGCTCGCCGCAGTACTCGGGGGCTACGTCGTCCTCAAGAAGAAGGACGCCTGACCCCGCGCCCCCCGCTGAAGTACTACGGGTGATGCCCGGGTCGGTCTCAGGGGCGGCTCAGGGATCCGGCCGGGGACGGAACCACAGGAACCTCGTTATCCTCTTAACCCTTACGCGGGCGAAAGTCGTCCCGGCCTGGTAAGGGGCAGCAAGATGATCGAGGCAGTCGGCCTGACCAAGCGCTACGGCGCCAAGACCGCCGTCGAGCAGCTGTCCTTCCAGGTCAAGCCGGGTCACGTCACCGGATTCCTGGGACCCAACGGCTCCGGCAAGTCGACCACCATGCGCATGATCGTCGGCCTCGACCGGCCCACGTCCGGTCATGTCACGATCAACGGCCGGCCCTTCCGGGACCTGCCGAACGCCCAGCGGCACGTAGGGGCCCTGCTCGATGCCAAGGCCGTCCACGGCGGCCGGCGGGCCCGCGCCCACCTGCTGTCCATCGCCCAGCTCTCCGGGATCCCGGAGAAGCGGGTGGACGAGGTGCTGGCCGTGGTCGGCCTCCAGGACGCCGCCCGGCAGCGTACGAAGGGCTTCTCGCTCGGCATGGGCCAGCGGCTCGGCATCGCCACCGCCCTGCTCGGCGACCCGCAGGTGCTCCTGTTCGACGAGCCGGTCAACGGTCTCGACCCCGAGGGCATCCTCTGGGTCCGCAATCTCATGCGCCGCCTCGCCGCCGAGGGCCGCACCGTCTTCGTCTCCTCGCACCTGATGAGTGAGATGGCGCTGACCGCCGACCACCTGATCGTGATCGGCCGGGGCCGGCTGCTGGCCGATATGGGCACCCAGGAGTTCATCGCGCACAACTCGGCCGGATTCGCTCGGGTGCGCGCGGCCGACACTGATCCTGATGGCCGGGACGCGCTGGGTAAGGCCCTCGCCGAGGCGGGTGGCCGGGTCCTCCAGGAGCCCGGCGGAGCACTGCGCGTGACCGGCCTGGAGCTGCCGCGGATCTCCGATCTCGCGCACGGGGCCGGCGTACGGCTGTGGGAGCTGTCTCCGCACCGGGCCTCGCTGGAGGAGGCGTACATGCGGATGACCCAGTCCGCCGTCGAGTACACCTCCACCGACGACCCGCGGGCCGAGCTGTGGGAGCCGGAGCCGCTCTCCCTCCCGGCCTGGGAGGAGGAGTCGGAGGCGGCGGCCCCCGAGGTCCCGCAGACCGGCTTCTACGCGCCCCCGCCGCCGGGGGCGGGCGGGCAGCCCTTCCTGATGCCCAGCAAGCCGGGCGAGCTCGCGAGCGCCGCCAGGAACACCCCGCACACCCCCGAGGACACCCGATGACCGCGACGACCACGACGGTGGAGCAGCCCGGGAACTACAGCTCCCCCCTCGCCACGCCGCGGCCGCACCTGGGGCACGCCATGGCCTCGGAGTGGACCAAGCTGGTCTCGCTGCGCTCCACCCTGTGGACGCTGGGCTCGCTCGTGCTGACCGTGGTCGGCATCGGCCTGATCGTCGTCTCGCAGACCGCGGACGGGGACTACTCGCAGATCAACTTCACCACGCCCGCGCTCGTCGGCCTGATGGTCGGCCAGCTCGCGGTGATGGTTCTCGGCGTCCTGACCATCACTTCGGAGCACGGCACCGGGCTGGTGCGGACCACGTTCACGGCCGCCCCGGACCGGTACCGGGTGCTCACCGCGAAGTACCTCGTCTTCAGCATGGCGGCCTTCGCCACCACCACGCTGTCGGTCTTCGTGGTCGGGATCACCGCGGCCGTCGTGCGCGGCGGCTCCGCGTCCGGCCCGCACGCGGTCGGCGAGTGGTTCGGAGCGCTGGCCGGCTGCGGCTACGTCACGCTGCTCGGCGTGCTCGCGCTCGCCATCGGCTCCCTGGTACGGCACTCCGCCGGTGGGATCGCCGTCATGCTGGGCGTGGTCACGCTGCCGCCGGTGATCGGGGCCATGCTCAGCATGTGGGAGGCCGTCGCGGCCGCCGGTGAGCTCATCCTGCGCCACAACGTGCCGGTGGCGCTGATGACGCTGTTCGGTCTGCCGCAGGGCGGCGACGTGGGCCCGGAGCCGAGCACCCTCTCGCAGCTGATGCTCATCGTGCTGGTCACGGGCGGCGCGGTGGCTGCCTCGTACGTGATCGTCGGCCGCCGGGACGTCTAGGCCGTCTCTTTCGGATCTTGTCGGCCGAGCCCGCGTTGTCCGGTGCCGTGCATCGCAAGGCGGAGGAGCTCCCCGCGTACTGGACGTACTCGGGAGCCCCGACAACGCAGCGAGGTGCGGCACCGGGCAGCGCGGGCCCGGCAAGATCGAAAGAGACGGCCTAGGCCGGGGCCTTCGCCCGGTCAGTACCGGGGAGCGTTGCGGGACCGCTGCACCTTCGTGGTGCGGCGGTCCTTCGCGTTCCAGCAGGCCTTGTGCCAGTGGCGGCGGTCGTCCACGCCGCCGTACTCGGGCCAGGCCACCAGGTGCGGGGTCCCGGAGGGGATCTCCTGGTCGCATCCGGGGCAGCGGTAGCGCTTGCCCGCAGCGCTCGCGCCGGCCACGTGCCGGACCTTCCAGTCCTCGCCCTGGTACTCCTCCGTGCGCTCCAGCCCGTAGCGGTCGAGGCCGGTGCCGGGGCGTTCTTCCGGAGTCTCGCCGCCCCTGGGGCGGTTGTTGCGCGGTGACACGTATACCTCACGGATGGGCGGACGGCAGTGACTTTCTCCCAGACTACGCGCAGCGAGGCCGGGTACCCGCAGGGTGGCTGATGAAGGCCGGCGCGCGAAGAGGAATGGCCCGACAATCCCAATAACTTTCGTGTCAGCCCGTGCCTTTGGCACGTGTCAGACGTTGTTGCCATAGGAAGAACCGGTCCACCTGGGGGAGGCCGCGTCAGCCGCGAGGAGGCTAAAGGCGATGCGCGTAGGAGCGTTTGTACTGGCGGCCCAGTTCCCGGGCCAGGGACAGGGAGAGGCACTGCACCGGGCGGTGCGGACCGCCGAGGTGGCCGAGGAGGCCGGGCTCGACTCGGTCTGGCTCGCCGAGCACCACTTCGTGCCGTACGGGGTCTGCCCCTCGGCGGTGACCCTGGCGGCCCTGATGCTGGGCAGGACCCGGCGGCTGCGGGTGGGGACGGCGGTGAGCGTGCTGCCGAGCACGCATCCGGTGGCGCTCGGGGAACAGGCGGCCCTGCTGCACGTGACCTCGGGCGGCCGGTTCACCCTCGGGGTGGGCCGCGGCGGGCCGTGGGTCGACCTGGAGGTGTTCGGGGGCGGCCTGGACAGTTACGAGAACGGCTTCCCGGAGGCCCTGGACCTGCTGCGGCGGTGGCTGACCGAGGCGCGGGTGGGGGCCGCCGGCGAGCGGTACGGATTCCGCGAGGTGGCCGTCGTACCGCGGCCCTCGGAGGCCCTGGACGGGGACGTGGCCGGGCCCGAGGTCATCGTGGCCTGCACCTCGGCCGCGTCGGTACGGATGGCCGCGGAGCGGGGGCTGCCGATGCTGCTCGGGATGCACTGCGGGGACGAGAGCAAGGCCGAGATGGTCGCGCTGTGGCGCAGCACGGCGCTCGCGGCGGGCCACTCGCGCGAGCTCGTGGCGGGAGCGGGACACGTCTCGGCCGGAGTGTGCCAGATCGCAGACCGTACGGCGGACGCGCGAGAGACCCTGCTGAAGGCGATGCCGGGCTGGCTCAAGCAGGGCCTCGACGCGCATGTGACGGTGGACGGCCGCGTGCGCGCGATGCGGGATCCGGTCGCCTATACGGAACTGCTGTGCGACCTGCACCCGGTGGGCACCCCTGAGGTGGCGGCGGACCGGCTGGCGGCCACGTCGGCACGGACGGGCATCACGCGCTTCGCCCTCCTGACGGAGGGCAGCGGCGATCTCGCCGCGACGGAGGAGAACGTCCGACGACTCGGCGCCGAAGTCCTTCCCCGCCTCGGCTGAGACCTGCCGGTCCTGCCCGGGCCGTTTCCCGCGGATCACGCCCGTGCGGCACGATCCGCAGGAGACGGCCCAGGTTCTGTCGTCAAAGCAGCGCCGCCCGGGCCCGCGACGTCCGGTGCCGGGCGTCGCGGGTCCGGGGGCACACCACCCGGCGGTGGCCGGGGGGAGGAACTCTGACGACAGGACCTAGCAGTCGCGCAGCTCCGGCGACTGGTTGAGCAGCTGACCACGTATCGAAGTGAACTTGGCCAGCCGGTCGTCCACCGAGGGATCCAGCGGGAAGACCGCCAGCCGGTGGCAGTTCTGGAATGCCAGGCGCACTCCGAAGTGCCGCTGCAGCGCACCGCGTATCGCGTCACTCGCGAGGGCGCGCAGCAGCTGCCCCCGCGCCTGCTCGTCCGGCGGCGGCGTCTGGTTGTCGGCGAACTCTCCGCCGTCCACCTTCAGCTGGGCCACCAGCGAGCTGATCATCTCCCAGGCGTAGGGCAGGGAGGTCCGGACGCAGTCGACGAAGGCGGCTTCGTCGACCTCGCCTCGCTCGGCCTGTTCGAGTAGGGCCGGTGAGACGTCGAGCGACATGGGTTCTCCTCTCGCGACCCCGGCTGTTTGGGTTGCCGGAGTCTTACGGGCAGGGAAGGAGGTCGCGACGCAGAGTGCACGCTCGACAACCTCCCGCTCACCACGGTAGGCGTCCCATGGGTGACGCACCAGGAGAATGCGCATACAACGCGCCATCGGCGAACGGGGCTTTCAGGGGCGAATCGCGTGAAGGCGCATCCGTCGAGTAGCGTTGCCGACCATGCGTCTCGTCATTGCCCGCTGCTCCGTCGACTACGCGGGCCGGCTCACCGCCCATCTGCCCTCGGCACCCCGTCTGATCCTCGTGAAGGCCGACGGCAGTGTCTCGATCCACGCGGACGACCGAGCGTACAAACCGCTCAACTGGATGTCGCCGCCGTGCACCCTCAAGGAGGGGAGCGGGGACGAGGCCAACGTGTGGACGGTCATCAACAAGGCGGGCGAGAAGCTCATCATCACCATGGAGGAAGTCCTGCACGACTCCTCCCACGAGCTGGGCACGGACCCGGGGCTCATCAAGGACGGCGTCGAGGCACACCTGCAGGAACTGCTGGCGGACCGCATCGAAACGCTGGGCGAGGGCTACACGCTGATCCGGCGCGAGTACATGACGGCGATCGGCCCGGTCGACATCCTGTGCCGGGACTCCTCCGGTGCGACGGTGGCCGTGGAGATCAAGCGCCGCGGCGAGATCGACGGTGTCGAGCAGCTGACCCGCTACCTCGAACTCCTCAACCGCGACCCGCACCTGGCCCCGGTCCGCGGCATCTTCGCGGCCCAGGAGATCAAGCCGCAGGCGAAGGTCCTGGCGACGGACCGCGGGATGGACTGCGTGGTGCTGGACTACAACGCGCTGCGCGGCATCGAGGACGACAAGCTCCGCCTGTTCTGATCCTCCGGTCCTTCTGTTCTTCCGGTCCATCGGCGCTCGTGGTCAACGGCGCCTCCGGGCAACGGCTCCGCCCCCAGGGACGGAGCCGTTCTTCGTTCAGCGGCCGGTGACCGGTGAGGTGGCCGTGGCCGTGACCGCCTGGGTGGCCGTCGGCGACGGTACGGCGGTCTCCGTCGGGGTGGGAGAGGGGTTCGCGCTCGTCGGCGGGGGCGAGACGGGCGACGGCGGCGTGGAGCCGGGCGTGGTCGCGGACGGACGGCGCGACGGGGTCCGGACGGGCGTGCGGCCCGGGGCCGGGGCGACGCTCTGGCCGGGAACCGCGGCCTGCGACGGCGGGGCCGATACGGGCGGCTCCGGTGCAGGATCGTTCCCGCTGGTGCTCGGGGCCGTCATGGGCACCGTGGCCGTCGGAGTGGAGGACACCGCCGGTCCCTGCGCCGGCGGCGAGGTGTCGGAGGAACTGACCGCCAGGCTCACGACCGTGCCCAGGGCCACCACCGTCAGCGCGCCCGCGCCGGCCAGCAGCACCCGCCGGCGGCGGCCGGGGACCGGGGCCTGCGCGGCGGCCGGCCGGGGGGCGGCGGGCGCGGCGGGCTTCGGATCCAGCGGGAAGGCGTCCTCGAAGACCTCGGACAGCGTGGTGGGGGTCTGCGAGCGGGCGGTCACCGGCACGACCGGAGTCATACGGGTCACCGCCTCGGCGGAAACCCGGCCCACCGGAGACGCAGCGGTCGCCGGTCCGACGGCAGCGACCGGGGCCACGCGGGCCGTGGGCGCCTCGGAGGCCGCCCGGGCGGCCGGATCGGCCTTGGTGGCCTTGGTGGCCTTGGTGGTCGAAACGGCCGGGGCAGCCGGGGTGGCCGCCGTCACGGCCTCCGAGGCGGCCGCCAGGGCGGCCGGTGCCTCCAGCCGCAGCGGCGGCGACGCCGCGCCCGCGGTCTCCCGGTCGACGACCAGGGCCAGTGCCCGCCGGCCGGCGACCGTGCCCCGCTTGTCCGCCAGCGCGCCCCGCAGCCCGATCGAGGTCTCCAGCTCGGCCCGCGCGCGGTCCAGGCGCTCCTCGCACAGGGCCAGCACGCCGAGTTCGTGGTGGAAGTACGCCTGCTCGGCGACCTCTCCGGCCTTGCGCGCGGCCTCCGCCCCCGAGCGCAGCACCCGCTCCCAGGCCTCCCAGTGCAGCGAGGCGGCGAACGCCGGGGCCGCGGTCCGCGCCAGCAGCACCGCCGCGACCACGTCCGCACCGGCCAGCGCCGCGAGCACCGCGTCCGCCTCCGCCGCGACCCGCTCCGGGACCACCGAGGCGTGCCCGGTCCACCAGGCGTAGTGCCGTGCGGCCGTACGGGCCTCCTCGGACGCGGTGTCCCCGTACCCGACCTCCTCCAGCTGGCGCGCGACGCCGGGGGCGAGCCGGTAGCGCGTTCCGACGGGCGTCAGCAGCCCGCAGGCGAGCAGTTCCGCCACGGCCGTGTCGGCGTGGGTGTCCCCCACCAGTGCCGGCAGGTGCGCGTGGTGCGGCAGTTCCCCGCCCAGCGCGCACGCGATCCGCAGGGCGGCGCGCGCGGACTCGCTGACCCGCGAGGCCAGCAGCTCGGCAGGGGCCGCGGCCTCGGCCAGCGTCGGCAGCGGCACGTGCACGGCGTCGCGCGGGCGCTCCTCGAAGACGCCGGGCTCCTCCTCCTCGTCGTCCTCGTCGCTGTGGTTGAGCTCGTCCCGCTGGCGCAGCAGCGCGGCGGCCTGGACGAAGCGAAGCGGAAGCCCTTCGGAGGCGAAGCGCAGGTCGCCCGCCCAGGCGGTCTCCTCGTCCGTCAGCGGACGTCCGAGGCCCGCCTCCAGGAGCTGCACGCAGTCGGCCTTGCCGAGCCCGCCGAGGAAGACCTCCTCGATGTGCGAGTCGTCGGAGGGGGCCCGGGTGTCGGGGGTCGCGGCCAGCAGGTAGGCGCATTCGGGGGTGGCGCGCAGCAGCTCGTCGAGGGCAGGCCCGCCCATCTCCAGGTCGTCCAGCAGGACGACGGCGCCTATCTCCCGGACGCGGGCCAGGAGTTCGGCTCGTGCGGGCCGCTCCCGCACGGCCTCGTACACGGTGGCATAGAGCGTGTGGAGCAGTTCCCCGGGCTGCTGGTGCCCGTGGCCGGAGAGCCGTACGACGCCGTCGGGTGCGAGACCCTCGCACCGGTCGGCGACCGCGTCGAGCAGGGCGCTGCGGCCGGATCCGGAGGGCCCGGTCAGCCGTACGGAACGGCCGCGGCCCAGCAGCCGCACCAGCCGCTCCCGCTCCTCCTCGCGCTCCAGCAGGGGCCGGGCGGGGACGGCGGGGCCCGGCAGTACGGGCGGTCGTGCGGCGGCGGCTCGGACCGCGCGGGCGGCCGCGTCACGCTTGGCGGGGCGGCCCGGCCGTCCGGTGCCGGGGCGCAGCGGTTCGATCTCGCTGCCGTCGACCGGGTTGACGGTGAGGGTGAACTCGCCCGTGGTCAGGCTGACCACCCGTGCGGGCCCGGCCGCGGCGGGCGCGGCCGGTGTGGTGGCCGCGGCCGGCGCCGCGGGCGCGGAGTCGCCCTTGGGCTGCTCGTGCTGCTCGCTCTGCCCCTGTGTACGGTCCATGACCCAGTCCCCCGATCGCGGGCCGCGCGCCTCGCCGTCGTACCGCCCGGCCTGAGCGCACCCGCTGTCGCTACTGGTCCGGTTTCCGCCCGAACCCTAGACCGTGCCCGGTCGTGCGGGAAACCGCAGGGCGGGGATCACCACCGGACCGTTACGTTTCCGCAGGAAATGCAAAGGTCAGCGGGCTGCCGGTCAGACGCGGGGCAGGGACTCGGCTTCGAGGCCGCCCTCGATCGCGAGGATCCGGTGCAGCCTGGTCGCCACGAGGAGCCGCTGCATCTGCGGCGGCACCCCGCGCAGGACCAGGCGCCGGCCGGTCCGGCCGGCCCGGCGGTGCGCGCCCATGATCACGCCGAGGCCGGTGGCGTCCCAGGAGTCGAGCCCGGTGAGGTCGAGGACGAGATCGCCCTGGCCGTCGTCGAGGGCGGTGTGGAGGACCGTACGGGCGTCCGCCGCGCTGCGCACGTCGAGGCGGCCCCCGACAGCGAGTTCGGCGTGGTCGCCCCTGATGTGCATGTGTACTCCCGGCAGTACTGCGTACGTATGGGTCCGACTGGTCCGTGGTCGGCAACTCTCACTGCAACTGACTGCCGCACGGGCAGGGAAGTTGCCGACCGTGAGCGAACCGATACCTAATTCACCCTGAGGGGTGAAGGCATTCGAACGGTGGTGCTCCGTGGCGGGGCCAGACCTCAGTGCTTGTAGAAGCCCTGGCCGCTCTTGCGGCCGATGTCCCCGGCGTCCACCATCCGGCGCATGAGCTCCGGGGGGGCGAACTTCTCGTCCTGGGACTCGGTGTAGATGTTGCTGGTGGCGTGCAGCAGGATGTCGACGCCGGTGAGGTCGGCGGTGGCCAACGGGCCCATCGCGTGTCCGAAGCCGAGCTTGCAGGCGATGTCGATGTCCTCGGCGGAGGCCACGCCCGACTCGTACAGCTTCGCGGCCTCGACGACCAGCGCGGAGATCAGACGGGTCGTCACGAAGCCGGCCACGTCGCGGTTGACGACGATGCAGGTCTTGCCGACGGACTCGGCGAAGGCCCGGGTGGTGGCGAGGGTTTCGTCGCTCGTCTTGTAGCCGCGTACGAGCTCGCACAGCTGCATCATCGGGACGGGCGAGAAGAAGTGCGCGCCGACGACCCGCTCCGGACGCTCCGTCACGGCAGCGATCTTCGTGATCGGGATGGCGGAGGTGTTGGAGGCGAGGATCGTGTCCTCACGGACGATCTTGTCCAGGGCGCGGAAGATCTCGTGCTTGATCTCGATCTTCTCGAAGGCCGCCTCCACCACGATGTCGACGTCGGAGACCGCGTCGAGGTCCGTGGTGGTGGTGATGCGCGCGAGCGCGGCCTCGGCGTCCTCGGCCGTCAGCTTGCCCTTGGAGACGAACTTGTCGTAGGAGGCCTTGATTCCGTCCGTGCCGCGGGTCAGCGCGGCATCGGTGACATCGCGGAGTACGACGTCCCAACCCGCCTGAGCGGAGACCTGCGCGATGCCGGAACCCATGAGTCCGGCACCGATGACGGCGAGCTTCCCAGCCACTACACACCCCTCGTTTCCATACGCCACAGTCACGTAGCCACTCCGGCGGAGACTAGCGCCCGGGCGGTGCGGTGTGACCGCGAAGTAACACGCGTCACGTCTCAGATGACGGACATCACACCGGTACGGCCCAGCACCCCTGCCCCGGCGTCCAGTTCATCCGCCGTCGTCCCCGGCGTGCTTCTCGGCCAGTGCGCGCAGCCGCCTCAGCTCCCTGCGCGCGGCGCCGAGGTGACCGATCTCGACGGCCATGGCGGCGCGGCCCGCGAGGTAGTGCGCGTCGGCCCTGGCCTGCGCGTCCGCCTGCGGGCACGCACAGATCCTCCGCTGCAGGAAGCGGAGCTGCCAGAGGATGTCGCGCGCCGTGGGGAGGTACGTCGGCACGGGCCCGCGCTCCTCGCGCAGCATGTCCTTCGCGTAGTCCCACACCTGCGCGTCGTGCTCGGCGGCGCCCGGTTCGCCCGGATGGTGCGGATGCCCCGCCCAGCGGGCGGCGTGCTCGCGCAGGTCGTCGAGGCGCTCGAGGGCGTCCCCCAGGCGTCCGGCGGCCACGGCCGCCCGCCCGGCCCCGGCGCACTCGGGCGGTGCGGCGAGGTGGTCCGGGCCCGGTTCGCGCCGCGTCGCGAGGAAACCCGCCAGGAGGTCGATCTGCTGGGCGGCCTCGGCGAGCCGCCAGATGTAGTACGCGTCGGCCACGTGGCCACTCCCCCGTTCCCGGGGCTCCTGCGGCCCCCTCGGACCGTACGCGCGAAGCGGCGACCTCGCCCGGAATTTCCCCGGCGGGCCCGTCTACCCTGGCCGCATGGTGAACCTCACGCGCATCTACACCCGTACCGGCGACAAGGGCACGACCGCCCTGGGCGACATGAGCCGCACGGCCAAGACCGACCTGCGGATCTCCGCGTACGCCGACGCCAACGAGGCGAACGCGGCCATCGGGACGGCGATCGCGCTCGGCGGACTGCCGGCGGAGGTCGTGAAGGTCCTGGTTCGTGTGCAGAACGACCTGTTCGACGTAGGAGCCGACCTGTGCACCCCGGTGGTCGCGGACCCGGAGTACCCGCCGCTGCGCGTGGAGCAGTTCTACGTGGACAAGCTGGAGGCGGACTGCGACCACTTCCTGGAGCAGGTGGAGAAGCTGCGCAGCTTCATCCTCCCCGGCGGTACCCCCGGCGCCGCCCTGCTGCACCAGGCCTGCACCGTGGTCCGGCGCGCCGAGCGTTCGACGTGGGCGGCCCTGGAGGTGCACGGCGAGGTGATGAACCCGCTGACCGCCACCTACCTGAACCGCCTGTCCGACCTCCTGTTCATTCTGGCCAGGGTGGCCAACAAGGAGGTCGGGGACGTGCTGTGGGTGCCGGGCGGCGAGCGCTGACGGGACGAGCCGGGTCAGCGCTCGGACCGGACGCAAGAGGGGTCCTCGGCGGCGGCCGCCGGGGCCTTGCCCGGCCAGATCGTGTACGCCGCGGCGACCAGGGCGTGGATGCCGACCACGCGCAGGGCGCCGAACTGCCAGGCCTGGAGGGAGCTGACGTCGCCCGCGTCGCCGACGTACCAGATCGCCACCTGCAGCAGGGCCAGGGCGACGGCGGCGGCGATCACCGTACGGACCCAGAGCTTCCACTCGTGCAGGGACCGCGCCCTTCCGTACCCGGCGCCCGCCGGCTTCGGTCCCCCGGCCAGCCGGTACGCGGCGTGCCCGTCGAGCCACTTGACCGTGTAGTGGCCGAAAGCCACGGTGTAGCCGATGTAGAGCGCGGCCAGTCCGTGCTTCCAGTCCGGCTCGGCGCCGTTCTTGAGGTCGAGCGTGGTGACCACCAGCAGGACGAGCTCCATCAGGGGCTCGCAGAGCAGGACCGCCGCCCCCAGCCTGGGCATCTTCGCCAGGTAGCGCAGGGCCAGTCCGGCCGCCAGCAGTACCCAGAAGCCGATCTCACAGGCGATGATCAGCGCGACGATCATGGGACTCTCCGTCCGCTCGGTTTCCTCGTTCCCTTCAAGGCTCCCGTCCGGCCGGGCCCGTTGCGTCGTCACCAGTGACCATGTCGGCATGCATCGTTCGATGTACCCGGACCTCGGTCTCTCCGCCGAGGTGCAGGAGCCGCGCACCCTGTTGGATGGGACCGTGACCACGAAGATCCACGACCTGCGTCCGCACCGGGACGACGTCCTCCTCGCGGCGGTCAGCACGGCCGCGGGCCTGGCGTTCTGGTCGCTCGGCGTCTACAGCAGCCCCAGCCGGAACTCCCTGCCGGCCTGGGCGGCCCTGGTGCCGCTGGTGGTCCTCGGCTCGATGGAGCTGCTGCGCCGCACCAGGCCCCGGGTGACCCTCGTCGTCGGCACCCTCGGGGTGATCGCCGACCAGTTCACGGTCGGCTGCCTCGCCACCGTCGTCATCTTCACCGATCTGATGTACGCCGCCGTGGTCTACGGAAAACCGGCCATGGCCCGGCGCCTCCCGGTCAGCACCGGCCTGATCACGATCGTGATCACCATCGCCTCGCTGGCCTGGCTGCGCTCCCCGCAGGCCCTGCTGATCGGCGCGATCACCGGCATCGTCAGCTTCGCCCCGGCCCTGACCGGCGCCACCCTGCGCAATCACCGCGAGGCCGCCGAGGCGGCCCGGCTGCGGGCGGAGCAGACCGCGCTGCTGGCCGAGATGGACCGCAGCCAGGCGGTGGCGGCCGAGCGTGCCCGGATGGCCCGGGAGCTGCACGACATGGTGGCCAACCACCTCTCCGCCATCGCCATCCACTCCACCGCCGCGCTGTCCATCGACACGGCGGCGACCAGCCGCGACGCGCTCGGGGTGATCCGTGAGAACAGCGTGCAGGGGCTGGCCGAAATGCGCCGTCTGATCGGGCTGCTCCGGGATGCGGGGGGCGACCGGCAACCGGTCGCCGTGCCCTCACTGGACGGCCTGGACGCCCTGATCGGACAGGCCCGGACCAACGGCTCGGCGAGCGGGCTGGCCTTCGTACTCCACGACGAGCGGCCGCCCGGGGAACCGGCGGCGGCTCCGGTGGAGCTGGCCGCCTACCGGATCGTCCAGGAGTCGCTGACCAACGCCCTCAAGCACGCCGCTCCGGGCACGGTCACGGTCCGCGTGGAGCACACCGGCGGACTGCTGACGGTGGCGGTGGACTCCCCCTACGGCGACCGGCCGGGCCCGCGAGCCCCGGGCTCCGGGGCCGGGCTGATCGGCATGCGGGAACGGACGGAACTGCTGGGCGGGGAGTTCACGGCGGGCCGCTGCGATGCGGTGTGGCAGGTACGGGCGACACTGCCCGCGGAGGAGAAGGCGGTGGAGGCATGACCATTCGGGTGGTGGTGGCGGAGGATCAGGGCGCGGTGCGCGCCGGGCTGGTGCTCATCCTGCGCAGCGCGGGCGACATCGAGGTGGTGGGCGAGGCGCCCGACGGGGAGGAGGCGGTGCGCCTGGCCCGGGAGCTGCGGCCGGATCTCGTCCTCATGGACGTGCAGATGCCCAGGCTGGACGGGGTCTCGGCGACCCGACAGGTGGTCGCGGAGGGCCTGGCCGATGTCCTGGTGCTGACCACCTTCGACCTCGACGAGTACGTCTTCGGGGCGCTGCGGGCGGGGGCGTCGGGCTTCCTGCTGAAGAACGCGGACGCGGCGGAGCTCATCGAGGCGGTACGCACCGTCGCGCGCGGCGAGGGCCTGATCTCCCCGGCGGTGACCAGACGGCTGATCGCGGAGTTCGCGGCTCCCCGTCCGGCGCGGCCCGCTCCGGCGCCCGAGCGGGCCGCGGCGGTGGCCTCCCTCACCCGGCGGGAGCGGGAGGTGCTGAGCGCTCTGGGCGAGGGGCTGTCGAACGCGGAGATCGCGGCGCGGCTGGAGATGGCGGAGGCGACGGCCAAGACGCACGTCAGCAGGCTGCTCGGCAAGCTGGAGCTGCGCAGTCGCCTCCAAGCGGCTGTACTGGCGCAGGAGTTGGGGATATAGGCACGAAGTCGCCCACCGGTCTGGACCTCTTGACGGTTGGTCCAGACCTTTCTACGCTCGCCGCAACACTGTGGTGAGCGTGCCATGACAAAGCGTGCTCACGGGCGGCGCAGGTCCCACCCCCATGTCGCAGCCGGCCCCACGGCCGCGACGGACCTACGGAGGATCCTTGAGCACAGCATCCCCACCCCGCACCAGGCGCACCCGGTTCTTCAGTCGAGTCGCGGCGATCGTGGCCGTGCTCGCCCTCCCCGTCACCGGCCTGGTCGCACTCGCCGGCCCGGCCCAGGCAGCCGCCTCCGCGACGGCGACGTACACCAAGGTCTCCGACTGGGGCTCCGGCTTCGAGGGCAAGTGGGTGGTGAAGAACACCGGCACCACCACCCTCAGCAGCTGGACCGTGGAGTGGGACTACCCGGCGGGCACCTCGGTGACCTCCGCCTGGGACGCCACCGTCACGAGCTCGGGCACCCACTGGACGGCGAAGAACCTGGGCTGGAACGGCACCCTCGCCCCCGGGGCCACCGCCAGCTTCGGCTTCAACGGCGCCGGCTCCGGCGCCCCGAGCGGCTGCAGGATCAACGGGGCCTCCTGCGACGGCGGCACCCAGCCCGGTGACACTCCCCCCACGGCTCCCGGCGCCCCCGCCGCGAGCAACGTCGCCGACACCTCGCTGACCCTGACCTGGACCCCGGCCACGGACGACAAGGGCGTCAAGAACTACGACGTCTACCGGGGCTCCGCCAGGATCGCCACCGTCACCGGGACGAGCTACGCGGACTCGGGCCTGACCAAGGGCACGACGTACACCTACAGCGTCACCGCCCGCGACACCATCGACCAGACCGGTCCCTCCTCCGGCTCCACCACGGTCACGACGACCGGAGGGGTCATTCCCCCGGACCCGAGCGGCAAGGTCAAGCTCGGCTACTTCACCAACTGGGGCGTCTACGGCCGCAACTACCACGTGAAGAACCTGGTCACCTCCGGCACCGCGGGCAAGATCACCCACATCAACTACGCCTTCGGCAACGTCCAGAACGGCCAGTGCACCATCGGTGACGCCTACGCCGACTACGACAAGGCCTACACCGCCGACCAGAGCGTCGACGGCGTCGCCGACACCTGGGACCAGCCCCTGCGCGGCAACTTCAACCAGCTGCGCAAGCTGAAGAAGGCCTACCCGAACATCAAGGTCCTGTGGTCCTTCGGCGGCTGGACCTGGTCCGGCGGGTTCCCGCAGGCCGCCGCCAACCCGACCGCCTTCGCCCAGTCCTGCTACAACCTGGTCGAGGACCCGCGCTGGGCCGACGTCTTCGACGGCATCGACCTGGACTGGGAGTACCCGAACGCCTGCGGCCTGTCCTGCGACACCAGCGGAGCGGCCGCCTTCAAGAACCTGATGCAGGCGACCCGGGCCAAGTTCGGCGCGAACAACCTGGTCACCGCGGCCATCACCGCCGACGCCTCCAGCGGCGGCAAGATCGACGCGGCCGACTACGGCGGCGCCGCGCAGTACGTCGACTTCTACAACGTCATGACGTACGACTTCTTCGGTGCCTGGGCGGCGCAGGGGCCGACGGCCCCGCACTCCCCGCTCACCTCGTACGCGGGCATCCCGCAGGCCGGCTTCAACTCGGCCGACGCCATCGCCAAGCTCAAGGCCAAGGGCGTCGCAGGCTCCAAGCTGAACCTCGGCATCGGCTTCTACGGCCGCGGCTGGACCGGAGTCACCCAGGCGGCCCCCGGCGGCACCGCCACCGGGCCCGCGCCCGGCACGTACGAGCAGGGCATCGAGGACTACAAGGTGCTCAAGAACAGCTGCCCGGCCACCGGCACCGTCGCCGGCACGGCCTACGCCAAGTGCGGCAGCAACTGGTGGAGCTACGACACCCCCGCCACGATCGCCGGGAAGATGACCTGGGCCAAGCAGCAGGGCCTGCGGGGAGCCTTCTACTGGGAGTTCAGCGGCGACACCACGAACGGTGAGCTCGCGAACGCGGTCCACACCGGGCTGCAGTAAGGACCGAAGCCGGGGAGACGGGTCCGCCCCCGTCTCCCCGGCTTCTTCACGTCCGGCGTGCGTGCGGCCCGATCAGGCCACATTCACCCTCTGGCCGGGAGGCGCCGCCTCCAGCCAGGCCAGGAAACCGGTCAGCGCGTCTTCGCTCATCGCCAGCTCCAGGCGGGTCCCCCGGTGGAGACAGCCGAGCACGACGGCGTCGGAGAGCAGCGCCAGCTCCTCCTCGCCCTCCGGGGCGCGGCGGGCGACGACCTCGATGGAGGACCGCTCCAGCAGCCGGCGCGGGCGCGGGGAGTACGAGAACACCCGGAACCACTCGATCCGGTCACCGCTGTAGCGCGCGACCCCGTACACCCAGCCCTTGCCGGAGATGTCGGGCTCGTCGGACACACCCCACCGCATGCTGCAGTCGAAGGTTCCGCCGGACCGCTGGATGAGTCTGCGGCGCAGCCCGAAGACAAACAGCCCGATCACCACCAGGGTTACGACCAGGCCGCTCACAAGCAGAGCGAGGAGCATCTTCACCGACCTCCTCGCACATCGAATACGCATGAGAACTGGGGGCCCCTCCCAGACGGAGTCCGGGGGAGGACCTGCATCGCCTCAGCCGCGACCCGGTCTGGAAAATTCCAGCACGGACCGCGGCTGAGGTCTGCTGCGTCCCGGCGGTCGCCCACCGGGACTCAAGCGATCAAACTCCGACGGGCGTTCAGCCCGTTACGGCGCGCAGCCGGACATCAGCGCGACGCTCGGCGGCCGCATCGGCCTCCGCCTTCGCGCGCTCCAGTGCCCGCTCCGCACGCTGGACGTCAATCTCGTCCGCGAGCTCGGCGATCTCGGCCAGCAGGGACAGCTTGTTGTCCGCGAACGAGATGAAACCGCCGTGCACCGCGGCGACGACAGTGTTGCCCTCGCTGGTGCGGATGGTCACCGGGCCCGATTCCAGCACACCGAGAAGCGGCTGGTGACCGGGCATGACGCCGATGTCGCCGGACGTGGTGCGGGCGACAACAAGGGTGGCCTCGCCGGACCAGACATTGCGGTCCGCCGCGACCAGCTCGACGTGCAGCTCAGCAGCCAAGGTGGCTCCTCGGGTCACCACCCGGCGGGTCGGCCGGGTGTTGGGTCAAATTCTAATGGGCGTGGGGAGAGGGACGGGACACACCCGCCCCTCTCCATGAAACCTGTGACACCGGATGCGCTCCGTGAGGAGCGCGCCGGATCAGGAGACGCCCAGCTCCTTGGCGTTGGCCTTCAGGTCCTCGATGCCACCGCACAGGAAGAACGCCTGCTCGGGGAAGTGGTCGTAGTCACCGTCGCAGATCGCGTTGAACGCGGTGATCGACTCCTCGAGCGGAACGTCCGAACCGTCCACGCCGGTGAACTGCTTCGCCACGTGGGTGTTCTGCGACAGGAAGCGCTCGACGCGACGGGCACGGTGGACAACGAGCTTGTCCTCCTCGCCCAGCTCGTCGATACCGAGGATCGCGATGATGTCCTGGAGGTCCTTGTACTTCTGCAGGATCCCCTTGACGCGCATCGCCGTGGCGTAGTGGTCCGCCGCGATGTACCGCGGGTCGAGGATGCGGGACGTCGAGTCCAGCGGGTCCACGGCCGGGTAGATGCCCTTCTCGGAGATCGGACGGGAAAGAACCGTCGTCGCGTCGAGGTGGGCGAAGGTGGTCGCCGGCGCCGGGTCGGTCAGGTCGTCCGCGGGGACGTAGATCGCCTGCATCGAGGTGATCGAGTGACCACGGGTCGAGGTGATGCGCTCCTGGAGGAGACCCATCTCGTCGGCCAGGTTCGGCTGGTAACCCACCGCGGAGGGCATACGGCCGAGCAGGGTCGACACCTCGGAACCCGCCTGGGTGTACCGGAAGATGTTGTCGATGAAGAAGAGCACGTCCTGCTTCTGCACATCGCGGAAGTACTCCGCCATGGTCAGACCGGCAAGCGCGACGCGCAGACGGGTGCCCGGGGGCTCGTCCATCTGGCCGAAGACGAGCGCCGTCTTGTCGATGACGCCGGAGTCGGCCATCTCCTCGATGAGGTCGTTGCCCTCACGGGTACGCTCACCGACGCCCGCGAACACCGACACACCGTCGTGGTTGTTGGCGACGCGGTAGATCATTTCCTGGATCAGAACGGTCTTGCCGACACCGGCACCACCGAACAGACCGATCTTTCCACCCTTGACGTACGGGGTGAGAAGGTCGATGACCTTGACGCCGGTCTCGAACATCTCGGTCTTCGACTCGAGCTCGTCGAAGCGGGGCGCCTTGCGGTGGATCGGCCAGCGCTCGGTGACGTTGGCGTTCTCCTCCGGGTAGTTCAGCACCTCACCGAGGGTGTTGAACACCTTGCCCTTGGTGAAGTCACCGACGGGGACGGTGATGCCCTCGCCCGTGTCGGTCACCGGGGCCTGGCGGACCAGACCGTCGGTCGGCTGCATCGAGATGGTACGGACGAGGCCGTCACCCAGGTGCTGCGCGACCTCGAGGGTCAGGGTCTTCAGCTCGCCGTCCTGGGCCGGGTCGGCGACCTGGACCTTGAGGGCGTTGTAGATCTCGGGCATGGCGTCGACGGGGAACTCCACGTCGACGACCGGGCCGATGACCCGGGCGACGCGGCCCGTGGCGGCGGCCGTCTCAACAGTGGTCGTCATTACTTGTCACTCCCCGCGGTCGCGTCAGCCATGGCGCTCGCGCCACCGACGATCTCGCTGATTTCCTGGGTGATTTCGGCCTGGCGGGCCGCGTTGGCAAGCCGGGAGAGGCTCTTGATGAGGTCTCCGGCGTTGTCGGTCGCCGACTTCATCGCGCGGCGGCGGGCGGCGTGCTCGGAAGCGGCCGACTGCAGCAGTGCGTTGTAGATACGGCTCTCGACGTAGCGCGGCAGAAGGGCGTCGAGGACGTCCTCCGCCGACGGCTCGAAGTCGAACAGCGGAAGGATCTCGCCCTTCGCGCCGTCCTCCTCCTCTGCCTTGTCGAGGCTGAGCGGCAGCATCCGGCCGTCGACCGCGTTCTGCGTCATCATCGACACGAATTCCGTGTAGACGACGTGCAGCTCGTCGACGCCGCCCTCGGCCGTGTCCAGCTGGATGGCCTCGATCAGCGGTCCGGCGACGCGCTTGGCGTCGGCGTAGGCCGGGCTGTCGGTGAAGCCGGTCCACGAATCCGCGACCTTGCGCTCGCGGAACCCGAAGTAGGCGACACCCTTGCGGCCGACGATGTACGTGTCGACCTCCTTGCCCTCAGCGCGCAGCCGCTCGGTGAGCCGCTCCGCCTGCTTGATGGCGTTCGAGGAGTAGCCGCCGGCCAGACCGCGGTCGCTCGTGATGAGCAGGATCGCGGCACGGGTCGGCTGCTCGACCTCGGTCGTCAGGGCGTGCTTGGTGTTCGAACCGGTCGCCACCGCGGTCACCGCACGGGTGAGCTCGGTCGCGTACGGCATCGACGCCGCCACCTTGCGCTGCGCCTTGACGATGCGCGAGGCGGCGATCATCTCCATCGCCTTGGTGATCTTCTTGGTCGCCGTGATGGCACGGATGCGACGCTTGTAGACCCGGAGCTGCGCTCCCATGAGTCAGGTCCCTTCCGTCGTCACTTGGAGACGTTGACGGCCGGTGCGTCCTCGCCCAGCAGCTTGCCGTCCGAGGTCTCGAACTGCCGCTTGAAGCCGGTGATGGCGTCCGCGATGGAGGACAGGGTGTCGTCCGACATCTTGCCGCCGTCGGCGATGGAGGTGAGGAGGTCCTTGCGCTCGCGGCGCAGGTGCTCCAGCAGCTCCGACTCGAAGCGACGGATGTCGGCGACCGGAACGTCGTCCATCTTGCCGGTGGTGCCGGCCCAGACGGAGACGACCTGCTCCTCGACGGGCATCGGCTGGTACTGGCCCTGCTTCAGCAGCTCGACCAGGCGCTTGCCGCGCTCCAGCGAAGCCTTCGAAGCGGCGTCCAGGTCGGAACCGAAGGCGGCGAACGCCTCCAGCTCACGGTACTGGGCGAGGTCCAGGCGCAGACGGCCGGAAACCTGCTTCATGGCCTTGTGCTGGGCGGAGCCACCGACGCGGGAGACCGAGATACCGACGTTCAGCGCCGGGCGCTGGCCCGCGTTGAACAGGTCGGACTCCAGGAAGCACTGGCCGTCGGTGATGGAGATGACGTTGGTCGGGATGAACGCCGACACGTCGTTCGCCTTGGTCTCGACGATCGGCAGACCGGTCATCGAACCGGCACCCATGTCGTCGGACAGCTTCGCGCAGCGCTCCAGCAGACGGGAGTGCAGGTAGAAGACGTCACCCGGGTAGGCCTCGCGGCCCGGCGGGCGGCGCAGCAGCAGCGACACGGCGCGGTAGGCGTCGGCCTGCTTCGACAGGTCGTCGAAGATGATCAGGACGTGCTTGCCGGCGTACATCCAGTGCTGGCCGATGGCGGAACCGGTGTACGGCGCCAGGTACTTGAAGCCGGCCGGGTCGGACGCCGGGGCGGCGACGATCGTCGTGTACTCGAGCGCACCGGCGTCTTCCAGGGCGCCGCGAACGGACGCGATGGTCGAGCCCTTCTGGCCGATGGCGACGTAGATGCAGCGAACCTGCTTGTTCACGTCGCCCGAGCGCCAGTTGTCGCGCTGGTTGATGATCGTGTCGACGGCCAGAGCGGTCTTACCCGTCTGACGGTCGCCGATGATCAGCTGACGCTGGCCGCGGCCGACGGGGACCATCGCGTCGATGGCCTTGTAGCCGGTCTGCATCGGCTCGTGGACCGACTTGCGGACCATGACGCCGGGGGCCTGCAGCTCGAGGGCGCGTCGGCCTTCGGTCGCGATCTCGCCGAGACCGTCGATCGGGTTGCCGAGCGGGTCGACGACGCGGCCGAGGTAACCCTCGCCGACGCCGACGGAGAGCACCTCACCGGTGCGCTGCACCGGCTGGCCCTCCTCGATACCGCTGAACTCGCCGAGGACGACCGCACCGATCTCGCGCTCCTCGAGGTTGAGGGCGAGACCGAGGGTGCCGTCCTCGAACTTCAGCAGCTCGTTCGCCATGGCGGAGGGCAGACCCTCCACCTTCGCGATGCCGTCGCCGGCAACGCTGACCGTTCCGACCTCCTCGCGCGAGGCCGCGTCCGGCTGGTACGACTGGACAAAGTTCTCCAGTGCGTCCCGGATCTCCTCCGGCCGGATCGTGAGCTCCGCCATCTGGGTTCCCTGCTCTCCTTGTTGGGCCTGAAGCTTCTTAGGGGTCTGGGGGCGACCCCCAGGAATCTTCTGCAAGTTCTGCACGGCCCAACCGGGCCGCTAGGAATGCTTTTGTTCTTTTGGTGGCTGGTCAGCCGGCCATGCGGCGCGACGCCTCGGCGAGGCGGTCCGCGATGGTGCCGTCGATGACCTCGTCGCCGACTCGCACCGAGATCCCGCCGAGGACCTCGGGGTCCACGTCGAGGTTCAGGTGCATCTGGCGGCCGTACAGCTTGGCCAGCACCGCACCGAGACGGGCCTTCTGCACGTCGCTGAGCGGAACCGCGCTGGTCACAGTGGCGACCATGCGGTCACGGCGCTCGGCGGCGAGCTTGGAAAGGGACTCGAGTCCCGCTTCCAGGCTACGTCCACGCGGGTGCGTGACAAGACGGATCACCAGGCGCTCGGTGACGGCGTTCACCTTGCCGCCGAGCAGGCTGCGCAGCAGCTCGCTCTTGGCGGAGGCGGTCGCCGCGCGGTCGGTCAGCGCGGAACGCAGCTCGGTGCTCGAGGAGACGATCCGGCCGAACCGGAACACCTCGTCCTCGACGTTGTCGAGCGCGTCGCCCTGCTGGGCCGCCGTGAGGTCGGCGGTGGCCGCCAGCTCCTCCAGCGAGTCCACCAGGTCGCGGGACTGCGACCAGCGGGACCGGACCATGCCGGACACCAGGTCGAGGGTCTCCCCGCCGACCTGTCCGCCGAGCAGCCGACCGGCCAGCTCGGCCTTGGCCTCGCCGGACTGCGCCGGGTCGGTGAGGACCCGACGCAGCGAGACCTCACGGTCGAGCAGCGCAGTGACGGCAGCCAGCTCACCGGCGAGCTTCGCCGCGTCGACGGACGTGTTGTCCGTCAGCGCGTCGAGACGCTCACGCGCGGAGGCCAGCGCCTCGCGGCTCGCTCCGTTCATCGGGCCGCCTCGGCCTTCTCCTCAAGCTCGCTGAGGAAGCGGTCGATGGTGCGGCTCTGCCGGGCGTGGTCCTCAAGGGACTCGCCGACGAGCTTTCCGGCCAGGTCGGTGGCGAGCTTGCCCACGTCCTGACGCAGCGCCTGGGAAGCAGCCTTACGGTCGGCCGCGATCTGGGCGTGGCCGGCAGCGATGATCTCCTCACGCTGCCGCTGGCCCTCTGCGCGCAGTTCTTCCTTGAGCGCAGTGCCCTGCTCCAGCGCTTCCTGGCGCAGGCGCGCGGCCTCGTGCCGGGCTTCGGCGAGCTGGGCCTTGTACTGCTCCAGGACGCTCTGGGCCTCGGTCTGGGCGGATTCCGCCTTCTCGATACCGCCCTCGATGGCCTCGCGGCGCTCTTCCAGAACCTTGTTGATGTTCGGGAGGAGCTTCTTCGCGAGGAAACCGAAGACGATGACGAAGGCGAGCAGACCGATGACGAGCTCGGGGATCGGCGGGACGAGCGGGTTACCCGGCTCCTCGGCCGCGAGAACCAGGAGGTTCACATCAGTGCCTTTCGTCGATTCGGACTAGTCGTGGGGTTCGTCAGCTGTAGACGAACGGCATGACCAGACCGATGAGGGCGAGCGCCTCACAGAAGGCGAAGCCGAGGATCTGGTTGGCGCGGATCAGACCGGCAGCTTCGGGCTGACGGGCGAGCGCCTGGGTGCCGTTACCGAAGATGATGCCGACGCCGACGCCGGGGCCGATGGCCGCGAGGCCGTAGCCCACGGAGCTGAGGGAACCGGTGACGGCAGCAAGGGTCTGGGACATGCCAGTTCTTCCTTCTCTTTCACGGACCGGTGGGGGTTGGCCACCGGACGACTGGGGGGATTGCTTGGAGCGGGTCGCGCTCAGTGGTGCTCGGCGAGCGCGCCCTGCAGGAAGCTGCAAGCCAGGAGCACGAAGACGTAGGCCTGGACAGCCTGGATGAAGAGTTCGAACGCGGTCATCACGATGACCATGACGAACGAGACGCCCGCGTAGGCGATGCCGATCCCGTTCAGCAGGTACCAGCTGGCGATGGTGAACAGCAGCAGCAGGGTGTGGCCGGCGAACATGTTCGCGAACAGTCGGACCGCGTGGGTGAAGGGCCGGACCAGGACGTTCGAGAAGAACTCGATCACCATGACCAGCGGCAGGATCCCGCCGAGCGACTTGTCGTAGCCGGTGATGTTCTTGAAGCCGCCGACGAAGCCGTGGCGCTTGAAGGTCACCGACATCCACATGACGTAGATGACGGCGGCGAGACCGGCCGGGTACGCGATGACCGCGGTCACCGGGAACTGGGCGAGCGGAATGATGGACCAGAGGTTCATCATCCAGACGAAGAAGAACGTCGCGACCATGAAGGGGACGTACTTCTCGCCCTCCTTCTTGCCCATCGTCTCGTAGACGATGCCGCGGCGCACGAAGTCGTAGCCGGCCTCGGCGACCATCTGCAGCTTGCCCGGGACGACCTTCGGCTTCCGGAACGCAGCCCAGAAGAAGCCGACGATGATGACCGAGCCCAGCAGGGCCAGCAGCATCGTCTTGTTGAAGTACAGGCCGCTGTCGTCACCGAAGATCGGCTTGAACAGGAACGAGTACAGGGTCGGGCCCGGGAAGCCGCAGCCAGTGCCGTCTTCGAAATGACAATTGATCTCGAAGGCGAGCGTCATGTCAGCAGCACTCACCGCAGGGCTCCTTCAGCGTGGCGCATAGGTACGGCAACCTCGTTGTGTCGGCGCGGCGCGCAGCCGCGGTTCGGCACTGGACTGGTGTAACGGATGGTGGGGCGGCAGTCAGGCATCGAGCCTCGCGATGGAACAGGCGTCAGCTCAGATGCCCGCGCCCGCAGTGCCGCAGTTGGCACCGGACGATAGCAGGATCTCGAACGCCCACTTATCCCGGCCCTACCCTTCACGACTTCGGCCCCGGATTTTCGGGCTTGTCGCCCTTCACCGAGTCCGGTTCGACGTAAAGAATCTTGGCCTTCATGTGAGCACGGGTCTGCGCGCCGATCCACACCAGGGTGGTGGCGACGAGCGTGATCGCGAACGCCTTGGGATTGAACAGGGTGGTGTTCTTGAACGCCGCGACAAACACGAAGAGCAGCAGGATCTGGGCCGTATAGAGCATGAGCCCCATGGCCTGGAAGAGATGCGGAAGTGATTTCGCCGTGCGCTGCAGAACGACGAATCCGATGCCCATGAACAGAATCACGACCAGCGTCGCGACAACGGCTCCGACTGCGCCCTTGCTGCCGACGACCAGCGCGCTGATCACGGCGGCGATAGCGCCGGCTACCGCTGTGGGTACAGCGGCTTGCAGGAGGAGTCGGACGTCATCTGACCGCATGGCGGTTTGCTCCGCGTGGTGGTGGGGGCACTGGACTCGTACAGGACGAGCGTAAGCCCGGTCCGAGAGAGAACCTCGGGCCAAGGGACCGTCGCACTACGGTCCTTCGGCTCTGTCGCCGGGTTTAGTGAACGGTATCACAAACTATTTGATGAGAGCTTTACCTGCTGGGTGTGCCGACTGTCACACATGAGAGTGACCCTGCGCGTGTGTGCGCGACAGGCCGTCGTCTTGTCTGGTATTGGCATTCGGCGTCCGTAATGCGCACCAGTGCGGACGTGCTCAATCGGGGACGGCGGACGCGCGCGCTTGACCGCACACATGACCGTGGGCCCCGGCTCACGCACGGGGCCCACGGCATGTTCCACGAACGCGGCTGCCCACCGTGCGGCGGACTCCCGCCGCCCTGCGGGGGCGCGGGACGTCAGCGGGTGGATTCGGCCTTGCGCCGGTCGGGGAAGCGCGAGCGGGGGCCCACGGCGGTTGCTCCGTTGACTCCCGAGACGCCCGCGGCGATGGGCCTCGCGGGCTCCGGCTCCGTCCCCGAGGCGTCCCGCGCAGCCGCCTCCGCGGCGGCCTCGGCCGCGCGTGCGGCATGCCGGTAGCGGGGCGGAACAAGCCCCTCCGCCCAGCGCGGGGCGCGCGGGGTGAAGCGCGGCAGGAGCAGCAGGATCAGGCCCACCGCACTCAGCACCGCGATCGCGAGCACGATCCACATCGTGGCGGAATGCACCGAGTAGGCCACCGTGCCGAAGGCGATCAGCCCCGACCAGAAGTACATGATCAGGACCGCACGGCTGTGCGAATGTCCGAGTTCCAGCAGCCGGTGGTGCAGGTGCCCGCGGTCGGCCGCGAAGGGCGACTGACCCTTCCACGTACGCCGGACGATGGCCAGAACCAGGTCCGCCATCGGGATCGCGATGACCGTCAGGGGCAGGATCAGCGGGATGTAGGCCGGGAGCATCGCGTGCGTCGCGTTGCGCTCGCCACCGGCGAAGAGGGCGAGCGCGTCCGGGTCCACCTGCCCGGTGAGGGAGATCGCGGAGGCGGCCAGCACCAGGCCGATGAGCATCGACCCGGAGTCGCCCATGAAGATCCGGGCCGGGTGCATGTTGTGCGGCAGGAAGCCCAGGCACATGCCCATCAGGATGGCGGCGAAGAGGGTGGCGGGCGCCGCCGACTCGATGCCGTAGCCGAACCAGATCCGGTAGGCGTAGAGGAAGAGCGCGGCGGCCGCGATGCAGACCATGCCCGCGGCCAGGCCGTCGAGCCCGTCCACGAAGTTCACGGCGTTGATGGTGATCACGACGAGGGCCACGGTGAGCAGGTTGCCCTGCCACTGGGTGAGCGGGACCGTCCCGATTCCCGGGACGGGGATCCACAGGATGGTCAGGCCCTGCATGACCATCACGCCGGCGGAGATCATCTGTGCGCCGAGCTTGATCAGGGCGTCGAGCTCGAACTTGTCGTCGAGGACGCCGATCAGCCAGATCAGGGCGGCCCCGGAGAGCAGCGCCCGTGGTTCGTTCGACAGCTCGAAGACGCCGTTGAGGTTCTTCAGGTGGTCCGCGACCAGCAGTCCCGCGCACAGACCGCCGAACATGGCGATGCCGCCCAGCCTCGGTGTGGGCTCGCGGTGCACGTCACGGGCACGGATCTCCGGCATGGCCCCGGCCGCGATCGCGAACTTCCGCACGGGCCCGGTCAGCAGGTAGGTCACCGCGACCGTGACGCAAAGCGTCAGCAGATATTCACGCACGGGCTGCCCCAGATGTATCGCCGGCCATCTCAGCCCCACACATTAGCTGCGATGTCACCTCCTTCGAGGACGCGAGGGGGCCGCACCCTGGTTGCGGTACGCCCTGCTTGCCCCATTTACTCCCCGTAAGGGGGAAATCCCATCGCGAGCTCACTGACCTCCGTACGTGTTTTCACGCCATCCCCGCCCAGCGCCGCGGCGAACAACGCCGCGATCCGGACCATCTCCGGCTCCCCCATCCCCTGGGTGGTCACGGCGGCCGTGCCCAGCCGGACGCCCCGCTGGTCCCCGTACGGGAGGGCGCAGGTGTCCAGCACGATCCCGGCGGCCGCCAGCCGGCCGCGTGCGGTCGGGCCGTCCAGGCCCAGCCCCGCCGGATCGGCGGTGATCAGATGGGTGTCGGTGCCACCGGTGGTGATGGCGAAGCCGCGCTCCTGGAGCGCGCCCGCCAGCGCCCGGGCATTGGCGACGACCCGGTGCGCGTAGGTGGTGAAGGCCGGCCGGGCCGCCTCGCCGAAGGCCACGGCCTTGGCGGCGATGGTGTGCATCTGGGCCCCGCCCTGGGTGAAGGGGAACACCGCCCGGTCGACGCGCTCGGCGTACTCGGCGCCGCACAGCACCATTCCGCCGCGGGGCCCGCGCAGCACCTTGTGCGTGGTCGCGCAGACGAGGTCGGCGTACGGGACGGGGCTGGGCGCCGCCCCGCCGGCCACCAACCCGATCGGGTGGGCGGCGTCCGCGATCAGGTAGGCCCCGACCTCGTCGGCGATCTCCCGGAAGGCCGAGTACTCGGGGTGGCGGGGGTAGGAGATCGAGCCGCACACGATCGCCCTGGGCCGGTGCGCGTGGGCGAGGCGCTGCACCTGCCGGTAGTCGATGAGGCCGGTCTCGGCATCCACGCCGTACCCGACGAAGTCGAACCACCGCCCGGAGAAGTTCGCGGGCGAACCATGGGTGAGGTGGCCTCCGTACGGGAGCCCCATCGCCAGCACGGTGTCCCCGGGGCGCAGCAGGGCGGCGTACGCGGCGAGGACGGCGGAGGAGCCGGAGTGCGGCTGCACATTGGCGTGCTCGGCCCCGAAGAGCGCCTTGGCCCGCTCGACGGCGGTCCGCTCGGCCAGATCGGCGTACTCGCAGCCGCCGTGGTGCCGGGCGCCCGGATAGCCCTCCGCGTACTTGTTGGCGAGCGCGGACCCGAGCGCGGCCAGGACGGCGGTCGAGGTGAAGTTCTCCGCGGCGCTCATCTGCAACGTGCGGGCCTGCCGCTGCCGCTCCCCGGCCAGTACGTCGGCCATCTGCGGGTCCTGCGTGCGCAGCAGGTCCGTGGGCTGGGTGATGACGCTCATGGCGCGACTCCAGGGGTACCGGGTACCAGCCACTGTAGGCCCGCGGACCCCGCCGTGCCCTGTCAGCGCGGGGTCGTCACGCCCGTCAGGGCCGTCACGACCGGGTCCAGCGCCTGGTTGATCTCGTCGCCGATGGAGCGGAAGAAGGTGATCGGCGCCCCGTACGGGTCGTACACCTCGTCCGCGTCGGGCGACGGCGCCAGCAGCCAGCCGCGCAGCGCCGCGGCGGCCCGGACCAGCGCCCGTGCCCGCTCCGCCATGCCGTCGTCCAACGGCGGCAGGGTGGCGGGGTCTATCGCCCGTACCAGCCGGGTGAACTCCTTCAGCGTGAAGGTGCGCAGTCCCGCCGAGTGGCCCATCGAGATGACCTGGGCCCGGTGGTCACGGGTGGCGGTCAGCACCAGGTCGGCGCGTATGACGTGCTCGTCCAGCAGTTCCCGCCCCGTGAACCCGGACGCGTCGGCGCCGAAGTCCGCCAGCACGGCGGCCGCGTTCGCCTCCATCGGGGCGCCCTCGTGCCCCCAGGTGCCGGCGCTCTCCACGATGAGGTCGCCGGTGACGGGCCCGCCCAGGCGGTGCGAGAGGGCATGCCGCGTCAGCCGCTCGGTGATGGGCGAGCGGCATACGTTCCCGGTGCTGACGTGGAGTATGCGAAAGGTGTTTCCCCCGGCCACCGGCGGGCGGTACCCCCCTGCTATGCCACGCCCCTCAGGGCTCACGGGGCGACCTCGAGGTCGGGTACGACCTCCCGCAGCTGGTCTGCGGTGAGCGCCCCCTCGCGCAGCAGGACGGGAACCTTGCCGGTGACGTCGACGATCGACGACGGCTGGATGCCGGGCGTCGGGCCGCCGTCCAGGTACACGGACACGGAGTCCCCGAGCATTTCGCGCGCGGCGTCGCAGTCCTCGGGCGCCGGGTGCCCGGACAGGTTGGCCGAGGACACCGCCATCGGGCCGACCTCCGTCAGCAGCTCGATCGCGACGGGGTGCAGGGGCATGCGGACGGCCACGGTGCCACCGGTGTCGCCGAGGTCCCACGCCAGCGAGGGCTGGTGCTTGGCGACGAGCGTCAGCGCGCCCGGCCAGAAGGCGTCGACGAGCTCCCAGGCCTGCTCGGAGAAGTCCGTGACGAGGCCGTGGAGCGTGTTCGGGGAGCCGATGAGCACCGGGGTGGGCATGCCGCGGCCCCGGCCCTTGGCGGCGAGCAGGTCGTGGACGGCCTCCGGGCTGAAGGCGTCCGCGCCGATCCCGTACAGGGTGTCGGTGGGCAGCACGACGAGCTCGCCGCGGCGCACGGCGGATGCGGCTTCGCGCAGACCCGTCTTACGGTCCGTCGCGTCGTTGCAGTCGTATCGCCGGGCCATCAGCGGGCCTCCTCGTGCAGCAGGGGGGTGGCGGTAATCGTCGCGCCGGTCACGGCAGGGCCTTGCGGGCGGTCGCGAAGCGCGGGCGGTTGTTGAGGTCCGGGTGGTCGGCCGCGTCGGCCCAGCCCCGCTCCTCGGCGAAGATCCACGGAACCTGGCCGCCCTGGGTGTCGGCGTGCTCGATGACGACGATGCCGCCGGGCCGCAGCAGCCGGTGGGCGGTGCGTTCGATACCGCGGATGGTGTCGAGGCCGTCCTCGCCGGAGAAGAGCGCCATCTCCGGATCGTGGTCGCGGGCCTCGGGGGCGACGTACTCCCACTCGGTGAGCGGGATGTACGGCGGGTTGGAGATGACCAGGTCGACCTGGCCGTCGAGCTCGGGCAGCGCGCTCAGGGCGTCGCCCTGGTGCACGGTGACCCGGGAGCCCTCGGCGTTCTTGCGGGTCCACCGCAGGGCGTCCTCGGACAGCTCCACCGCGTGCACGCGCGAGCGCGGCACCTCCTGCGCCATGGCCAGCGCGATCGCGCCGGAGCCGGTGCACAGGTCCACGATCAGCGGCTCGACGACGTCCATC
Organism: Streptomyces sp. NBC_01232; assembly: GCF_035989885.1. Classification (GTDB taxonomy): domain Bacteria; phylum Actinomycetota; class Actinomycetes; order Streptomycetales; family Streptomycetaceae; genus Streptomyces. The sequence goes on along the minus strand of NZ_CP108518.1, from coordinate 5,615,962 downwards.
GCGCGGACGGCGTGTATGGCCCAGTCCACGACCGATTCGGTCTCGGGCCGGGGCACGAAGACCCCGGGCCCGACCTGGAGCTCCAGGTACCGGAAGAAGGCGCGTCCGGTGATGTGCTGGAGCGGCTCGCGCGCCTCGCGGCGGGCGACGGCCTCCCAGTAGCGGGCGTCGAAGTCCGCGTCCTTGACGTGGTGCAGTTCCCCCCGTTTGACGCCGTGCACGAAGGCGGCGAGCTCCTCCGCGTCGAAGCGCGGTGAGGGCACGCCGGCGGCGGCCAGCCGCTGGGTGGCCTGGGCCACCTCGGCAAGCAGCAAGTTCACGCTGGTCCTCCGGGCTGCTGTCGTACGGGGGGTGATGCAGGGATCAGGTCAGTGCGCGGCCGCGAGCTTGGCCGCGGAGTCCGTGTCGACACAGGCCTGGATGACCGAGTCGAGGTCACCGTCGAGCACCTGGTCCAAGTTGTACGCCTTGAATCCGGTGCGGTGGTCCGAGATCCGGTTTTCCGGGAAGTTGTACGTACGGATCTTCTCGGAACGGTCCACGGAACGCACCTGGCTGCGGCGCACGTCGGAGGCCTCCTGCTCGGCGGCCTCCTGGGCTGCGGCCAGGAGGCGCGAGCGCAGGATGCGCATGGCCTGCTCCTTGTTCTGGAGCTGGCTCTTCTCGTTCTGGCAGGAGGCGACCACACCGGTCGGGAGGTGCGTGATGCGCACGGCCGAGTCGGTGGTGTTGACGGACTGACCGCCGGGGCCGGACGAGCGGTACACGTCGATGCGGAGGTCGTTCATGTTGATCTCGACCTCGACCTCCTCGGCCTCCGGGGTGACGAGCACGCCGGCGGCGGAGGTGTGGATGCGGCCCTGGGACTCGGTGGCCGGAACGCGCTGGACGCGGTGCACGCCGCCCTCGTACTTCAGGCGGGCCCACACGCCCTGGCCGGGCTCGGTGGCGCCGTTGCCGCCCTTGGTGCGGACGGAGACCTGGACGTCCTTGTAGCCGCCGAGCTCGGACTCGGTGGCGTCGATGATCTCGGTCTTCCAGCCCACGCGCTCGGCGTAGCGCAGGTACATGCGCAGCAGGTCGCCCGCGAACAGTGCCGACTCGTCGCCGCCCGCGCCCGCCTTGACCTCGAGGAGCACGTCCTTGTCGTCGCTGGGGTCGCGCGGAACGAGCAGCAGGCGGAGCTTCTCGGTGAGCTCCTCGCGCTGCGCGCTCAGTTCCTTGACCTCGGCCGCGAAGTCGGGGTCGTCGGCCGCGAACTCCTTGGCCGTTTCGATGTCCTCGGCGGACTGCTTCCAGGCACGGAAGGTCGCGACGATCGGGGTCAGCTCCGCGTAGCGCTTGTTCAGCTTGCGCGCGTTGGCCTGATCCGAGTGGACCGAAGGGTCGGCGAGCTTCGTCTCGAGGTCGGCGTGCTCGCCGACCAATTCCTCGACCGCTTCGAACATCGGGGGACTCCTGGGGTGAAAGTGCGAGGGGACTGCACGGGCGGGGGTGACGTGGCGGAACGACGACAAAGGCGCCGGTCCGGCCGCCCCCGAGTGGACAGGGGGCGGCCGGAGACCGGCGCCTGGGTCGCGCTACTTCTTGGCCGCACCCTTGCCGAAGCGGGCCTCGAAGCGGGCCACACGGCCACCGGTGTCGAGGATCTTCTGCTTGCCCGTGTAGAACGGGTGGCACTCGGAGCAGACCTCGGCTCGGATGGAGCCCTCGGTCAGGGTGCTACGAGTGGTGAACGACGCGCCACAGGTGCAGCTGACCTGGGTCTCGACGTACTCGGGGTGAACATCGCGCTTCAAGGTGTCTCCTAGATTCGGGAGGGCGCCGGGTCGCAGGAGCCGAATTGCGCACTGCGTGAACCGGGGCCGACAGACCAGTCTGCCAGGACCGGGCTGCCTGTCAAAATTCTGAGGACGCCTTCCTCAACGGGAAGGGGTCGGCATCTATTCCGCACCGGCCCCAAGCGCCTGTACGGCCCCCTGTGCGGCCTGTGCCGCACCCCCTGTGAGCTGGTGTTCTACTGGACGATCGACCCGGCCGTGCCCTTGTCGCCGGAGGAGTTCACGGTGGCCTCGGCCGGGATCGGCCGGTCGGCCAGCAGGGCGTCCCAGACCATCTTGGTCTCCTTGGCCAGCGGCGCCACCCGGTTGCTGTCGAGGGCGTCCGCCGTCACCGGCAGCGTGATCATCTGCATGTCCTGGGCGTCGATCCCCTGGAGGCCCTGGGCGAAGCCCATGAGGGACTTCACATCGCCGAGCGCCTTGTCGGTGGTGATCGCCTTGGTGGCGGAGTCCGCGAGGTCGAGCAGCCGCTTGGGGTTGTCGAACACCCCGATGCCCTTGACCTGCTTGATGAGCGCCTTGATGAAGGCCTGCTGGAGCTGTATTCGGCCGAGGTCGCTGCCGTCGCCGACGCTCTTGCGGGTGCGTACGAGGCCGAGGGCCTGCTCCCCGTCGAGCTTGTTGGTGCCGGCCGCGAGGTCGAGGTGGCTGGCGCCGTCCTTGATCGGCTTGTTGGTGGTCACCTCGACGCCGCCGAGGTTGTCGATGATCTTCTTGAAGCCGGTGAAGTCGACCTCTATGTAGTGATCCATGCGGATCCCCGACATCTTCTCGACGGTCTTCACCGCGCAGGCAGCGCCGCCGACGGTGAACGCCTCGTTGAACTGCGTGCGCCGGCCCCCGGGGTCGGTCTTCCCGCCGGCCGTCGCGCAGGAGGGCCGGGCGATCATGGTGTCGCGGGGTATGGACACCACGCTGGCCTTCTCGTGGCCCTCGTAGAGGTGGATGATCATCGCCGTGTCGGAGCGGGCGGAGCCGCCGTCGTCCCGGCCGTACTCGCCGTTGGCGCCGCCGCGGGAGTCGGAGCCGAGGACGAGGATGTCCATCGAGCCGTTGTCGACGTTCTGCGGGCGGTCGGTGCCGAGGGCCTGGTCGATGTCGACGGTCTTCAGGTTGCCGTTGAACTTGAAGTAGAAGTAGCCGAGGCCCGCACCCCCCAGCAGGACCACCCCCGCGGCGCTCCAGGCGGCGACGGCGAGGGCCTTGCGTCGCCCGGCCGGCTTGCGCCGTCGCCGGGCCGCGGCACGCCCGCCGTGGTCCTTGCTCTCCTCGGTCATGCTCTCCTCAGTCCCGGGTCCGGTCCCCTGGTCGCTGTGGCCCGCTCCCGATCCCGCGGTCCCCCTGACACAGACGGGCGTACGCCGCGCAGGGTTCCATTCCGGGCCGAACCACCGCACGGGGTGCCCGTACGGGACGTGGAAGCGCGACAGCCCCCGCCGCGGGTGCGGCGGGGGCTGTCGCGGTGACGCGCGAGCGGGACGTCAGTCGTCGTTCTTGCCCGACGGGGTCGTCTTCGCGATCTGCATCAGGAACTCGGCGTTCGACTTCGTCTGCTTCATCTTGTCGAGCAGCAGCTCGATCGCCTGCTGCGAGTCGAGCGCGTGCAGCACCCGGCGCAGCTTCCAGACGATGGCGAGCTCCTCCGCGTTGAGGAGGATCTCCTCCTTGCGGGTGCCCGACGGGTCGACGTCGACGGCCGGGAAGATGCGCTTGTCGGCGAGCTTCCGGTCGAGCTTGAGCTCCATGTTGCCGGTGCCCTTGAACTCCTCGAAGATCACCTCGTCCATGCGCGAGCCGGTGTCGACCAGCGCGGTGGCCAGGATGGTCAGCGAGCCGCCGTCCTCGATGTTGCGCGCGGCACCGAAGAAGCGCTTCGGCGGGTACAGCGCGGTCGAGTCGACACCACCGGACAGGATGCGGCCGGAGGCGGGGGCCGAGAGGTTGTACGCGCGGCCCAGACGGGTGATGGAGTCCAGCAGGACGACCACGTCGTGACCCAGCTCGACGAGACGCTTGGCGCGCTCGATGGCCAGCTCGGCGACGGTGGTGTGGTCCTCGGCCGGGCGGTCGAAGGTCGAGGAGATGACCTCGCCCTTGACCGACCGCTGCATGTCGGTGACCTCTTCCGGACGCTCGTCGACCAGGACGACCATCAGGTGGCACTCGGGGTTGTTGACGGTGATCGCGTTGGCGATCGCCTGCATGATCATGGTCTTACCGGTCTTCGGCGGGGCCACGATCAGACCGCGCTGGCCCTTACCGATCGGCGACACGAGGTCGATGATGCGGGTGGTCAGCACGCCCGGGTCGGTCTCCAGACGGAGCCGGTCCTGCGGGTAGAGCGGGGTGAGCTTCTGGAACTCCGGGCGGCCACGGCCGGATTCGGGCGCCATGCCGTTCACCGAGTCCAGACGCACGAGGGCGTTGAACTTCTCGCGACGCTCGCCGTCCTTGGGCTGGCGCACGGCGCCGGTGGTGTGGTCACCCTTGCGCAGGCCGGCCTTGCGGACCTGGGCGAGGGACACGTACACGTCGTTGGGGCCGGGCAGGTAGCCCGAGGTCCGGATGAACGCGTAGTTGTCGAGGATGTCGAGGATGCCCGCGACGGGGATCAGGACGTCGTCGTCGGCGACCTGCGGCTCGCTCGGCGCGAACTCGTCGCGGCCACGACGGCCACGGCGGTCGCGGTAGCGGCCGCGACGGCCACGACGGCCGTCCTCACCGTCGAAGTCGTCCTGCGGCCCGTTGTCCTGGCGGTCCTGACGGCCCTGCTGACCCTGGCCCTGGCCCTGGCCTCGGCCGCCCTGCTGCTGGCGGTCGGCGCGGTCGGCACGGTCCTGGCGGCCGCCGCCCTGGCCCTGGCCGCCCTGCGCGCCCTGGCCCTGACCCTGGCCGCCCTGGCCCTGGTCGTCGGCCTTGGCACCGCGGTCACGACGGTCACGCTGACGGTCGGTGCGGTCGCCGCGGTCACGGCGGTCGCGACGGCCACGGCCTTCGCCGTCCTGGCCCTGCGCCTGGCCGGCGGAGACCGCGGTGGCGGCTTCGGCCTTGGCCTCGGACGGGGCGGTGGCGGCGGGGACCGTCTCGGTCTTCTGCTCGACCTGCACGGCGACGGGGGCCGAGGCCTCCGGGCTGCCGGAGGGGGCGGTGGCCCGACGGCGGCGGCGCTCGCCGGCCGGCGCGTCGTCGCTGGCCGGCTGGCCCGGGATCTCGATCTGCGCCTGCGCGGCAGGCTTCTCGGCGGGCGCCTCGGCGGCGGCCCCACCCGCCTGCGAAGCATCGGCGGTGGCCGAACGGGCCTTGCTGGTGGCACGGCGCTTCGGCTTGGCCTCGGCGGTGTCCGCGGCGGCGGAGGCAGCGGCCTTGGGGGCACCGCTGCCCGCCTGCGCCTCCTTGATGACCTCGATCAGCTGGCTCTTGCGCATCCGCGCGGTGCCCCTGATCCCGAGGCCCGACGCGACCTGCTGCAGCTCGGCCAGGACCATGCCGTCAAGGCCGGTGCCGGTGCGTCGACGCTTGGGTGCGGCGCCCGCGGCGGGGGCACTGGTGTCGACAGAGGTGTCGGCAGCGCCCATCAGATCGGTGGTGTCGCTCACGAAGGGTCCTTCCCTGGAGCGGACGTCGGCCTGTCTGGCTCGGCGACCGGTTGTGCTGTCCGACAACAGTCCTAGGTGTGGACCGTGCCGGGGCGGTGGTCCGCCGGTAGAAATACGGCGGAGGGAAACGTGCATGGCTGGTTCCGGCGAGAAGCCCCCGAGCTGAAAGCGTGGGAATGTCACGCCGATTCCGGAGCGTGCTCGAAACTGCTGGAGTGATCAAAGCAGTCGGGGAGGCTCCCGGAAGAAATGTGGTCCCGAATGGGGACACTGAGCACCGAGCCATGGCGGCTTCCGATGCGCACTTGAGACTAACACTACCGGATCCAATAGATATTCCCCCTCTCAATCACCGGCAATCGCGCCCTTCCGCGCGGGCGGCCTGCCCAGGCCGCCCGCCCCTGACCGGCTGTGCACTCCGAAAAGCGGCTCAGCCGCCCTGGGTGCCCAGCGGAAGTACGCTCGCGCCCGCGGCGTCGAGCGCGAGCCGGTTTGCGGCCCATCCCTCGCCCGCGAGCTGCGCGACCTTGTCGGCCGCGCCGTTGTCGACCAGCGCGAGGACCGTCGGGCCCGCACCGGAGATGACCGCGGGGATCCCGTCCGCCCGCAGCCTGTTGACGAGTGCGACGCTCTCCGGCATCGCCGGGGAGCGGTACTCCTGGTGGAGCCGGTCCTCGGTGGCCGGCAGCAGGAGCTCGGGACGCCTGGTCAGGGCTTCCACGAGCAGACCCGCACGGCCCGCGTTGACGGCCGCGTCCACGTGCGGGACGTTGCGCGGCAGCAGGCCGCGCGCGGTCTCCGTCAGAACCGGCCTGGACGGTACGAAGACCACCGGAACGATGGACTCTGCGGGCTCCATCCGGATCGCCTTGGCGCTGCCGCCGTCCATCCAGGCGAGGGTGAATCCGCCGAGCAGACAGGCGGCAACGTTGTCGGGGTGGCCCTCGATCTCGGTGGCGAGCTCCAGCAGCGCCGCGTCGTCGAGCTTGGCCTCGCCGCCTATGGTCACGGCGCGGGCGGCGACGATGCCGGCGCAGATGGCGGCGGAGGAGGAACCGAGGCCGCGGCCGTGCGGGATGCGGTTGGCGCAGACGACCTCGAGGCCGCGCGGCTGGCCGCCCAGCAGGTCGAAGGCGGTGCGCATGGAGCGTACGAGCAGGTGGCTCTCGTCCCGCGGGAGGGTGTCGGCACCCTCACCCGCGATGTCGATGTTCAGGCCGGAGTCGGCCACCCGGACGACTACGTCGTCGTAGAGCCCCAGGGCCAGGCCCAGGGCGTCGAAGCCCGGGCCGAGGTTGGCACTGCTGGCGGGGACGCGCACCCGTACGGCGGCGGCGCGGAACGCTGGACCGGCCATCGTCCGATGACACTCCTTGTGACTGTGCGAGATCTTCGCTCTTCGCTGGCTCGCTGCGAATGTACTGGAGAACGTACGACACCCGAAGGCCCTCGGGGCAGCACCGCAGTCATATGCGCGGTGGCGGATGTAGGTACAGCGTATCGAAGGAAGGTTCTCTCGCGACATAGGGCGCACAGGAGGCGCACGATGCGTGTCGCGGACTTCGACCGACTTCGACCGACTTAGGCCGCATTTTTGTTGTCGTACGGGGCGAGTTGCCGGGTTCCGGAGGGCCCCGGGAAGGCCCCGGAAGGCCTTCGGGAGCCCTCCGGGACCCGGCTCACTCGGTGTTGCGGGTACTGCTGCGGTACCGCAGGTGCTGCGGTGCTGCGGTCAGATCAGGCCGAGGCGCAGCGCGGCGGCTTCGGCGTCCACCGGAACGGTGACCGGCTGCGGAGCGCCGGCGATCGCCCAGTCGGGGTCCTTCAGGCCGTTGCCGGTGACGGTGCACACGATCTGCTGGCCGGGGTCGACCAGGCCCAGCTCGGCGGCCTTGAGCAGGCCGGCCACCGAGGCGGCCGAGGCGGGCTCGACGAAGACGCCCTCCTGGGAGGCCAACAGCCGGTAGGCGGCGAGGATCTGGCGGTCCGTCACCTCGTCGATGAAGCCGCCCGACTCGTCGCGCGCGGCCAGCGCGTAGTCCCAGGAGGCCGGGTTGCCGATCCGGATCGCGGTGGCGATGGTGTGCGGCTCCTTGACGACCTCGCCGCGCACGATGGGCGCGGAACCGGAGGCCTGGAAACCCCACACACGGGGCGTACGGGTGGACAGGCCGTCGGCCTTGTACTCCTTGAAGCCCTTCCAGTACGCGGTGATGTTGCCGGCGTTGCCGACGGGCAGCACGTGGATGTCGGGGGCGTCACCGAGCGCGTCGACGATCTCGAACGCGGCCGTCTTCTGGCCCTCGATACGCACCGGGTTGACCGAATTGACCAGCGCGACGGGGTAGTTGTCGGAGAGCGCGCGGGCCAGGTTCAGGCAGTCGTCGAAGTTGCCGTCCACCTGCAGGATCTTGGCGCCGTGCACCAGCGCCTGGCCCATCTTGCCCAGCGCGATCTTGCCGCGGGGCACGAGCACCGCGCAGACCATCCCGGCGCGCACCGCGTACGCGGCGGCGGAGGCCGAAGTGTTGCCGGTGGAGGCGCAGATGACCGCCTTCGCACCCTCCTCCTTGGCCTTGGTGATCGCCATGGTCATGCCGCGGTCCTTGAAGGACCCCGTGGGGTTCGCCCCTTCGACCTTCAGGTGCACCTCGCAACCGGTGCGCTCGGAGAGCACCTGGGCGGGGACGAGGGGAGTGCCACCCTCACGGAGCGTCACCACGGGAGTCGTGGCCGTGACCGGCAGGCGGTCCCGGTACTCCTCGATGATGCCGCGCCACTGGTGGGTGCGATTGCTGCTCATGGGTCCTTACTCCCCTTCAACACGCATGATGCTGGCGACACCGCGGACGGTGTCCAGCTTCCGCAGCGCCTCGACGGTCCCGGAGAGGGCCGCGTCGTCGGCGCGGTGGGTGACGACGACGAGGGAGGCCTCGCCGTCCTTGCCCTGCTGGCGGACGGTGTCGATGGACACACCGTGCTCCGCGAAGGTGGTCGCCACCTGGGCGAGAACGCCCGGCTTGTCCGCCACATCGAGGCTGATGTGGTAGCGGGTGACGACATCCCCCATGGGGCTGACCGGCAGCTGGGTGTACGCCGACTCGCCGGGCCCCGTTGCCTCGGCGAGCTTGTTGCGGGCGACGGCGACGAGGTCGCCGAGGACCGCGGACGCGGTCGGCGCGCCGCCCGCGCCGGGCCCGTAGAACATGAGCCGCCCGGCGGCCTCCGCCTCGACGAAGACGGCGTTGTACGCCTCGCGGACGGAGGCGAGCGGGTGGGTGAGCGGGATCATCGCCGGGTGGACGCGGGCGGTGACGGACTCGCCGTCGGCGGCGCGCTCCAGGATGGCGAGGAGCTTGATGGTGCAGCCCATCCGCTTGGCGGAGGCGAAGTCGGCCGCGCTGACCTCGGTCATGCCCTCGCGGTACACGTCGTCCAGGCGGACGCGGGTGTGGAAGGCGATGCCGGCCAGGATCGCGGCCTTGGCGGCGGCGTCGTAGCCCTCGACGTCGGCGGTCGGGTCGGCCTCGGCGTACCCGAGGGCGGTGGCCTCGTCGAGCGCCTCCTGGTACCCGGCGCCGGTGGAGTCCATCTTGTCGAGGATGAAGTTCGTCGTGCCGTTGACGATGCCCATCACGCGGTTGATCTTGTCGCCCGCGAGCGACTCGCGCATCGGGCGGACCAGCGGGATGGCACCGGCGACGGCGGCCTCGTAGTACAGGTCCAGTCCGTGCTGCTCCGCCGCGGCGTGCAGCGCGGCGCCGTCCTGGGCGAGCAGCGCCTTGTTCGCGGAGACCACCGAGATGCCCTGCTCGAAGGCGGTGGTGATGAGGCCGCGGGCGGGCTCGATGCCGCCGATGACCTCGATGGCGATGTCGATGTCACCGCGTTTGAGGAGGGCGGTCGCATCGGTGGTGATCAGCGCGGGATCGATGCCCTCGCGGACCTTGGAGGGGCGGCGTACGGCCACGCCGGCGAGCTCCACGGGCGCGCCGATCCTCTGCGTGAGGTCGTCGGCGTGCGTCGTCATGATGCGAGCCACCTCTGAGCCGACCACTCCACAGCCCAGCAGCGCCACCTTCAGCGGACGCGTACGCATCATTCGACCTACGCCTTTCGATCTTCCATCAGTCCCCGTGCGGGCGGTTTGCCCGCCGGGTGGAACAAGTCTCACTCAATGGACAGCAGTTTCCATCCTCGGTCCATTGAGTGAGACACCTATTTCATCATCCGAGGTCGAGACGCAGGAGATCTTCCTCCGTCTCGCGGCGGACGATCACTCGGGCCTGTCCGTCACGCACGGCGACGACGGGCGGGCGGAGTGCGTGGTTGTAGTTGCTGGCCATGGAGCGGCAGTACGCACCGGTCGCCGGGACGGCCAGGAGGTCGCCGGGGGCGAGGTCGGCGGGCAGGAACGCGTCCTTCACGACGATGTCGCCGCTCTCGCAGTGCTTGCCGACGACGCGCACGAGCATGGGCTCGGCGTCGGACGTGCGGGAGACGAGCGCGATGGAGTATTCGGCGTCGTACAGGGCCGTGCGGATGTTGTCGGACATCCCGCCGTCGACGCTCACGTAGGTCCGCAGACCCTCCAGCGGCTTGATCGTCCCCACCTCGTACAGGGTGAAGGCGGTCGGGCCGACGATGGCGCGGCCGGGCTCCACCGAGATCCGGGGGGCGCGCAGCCCGGCGCTCTCGCACTCCCGGGCCACGATCTCGTGCAGGGCCTTCGCGATCTCGTGGGGCTCGCGGGGGTCGTCGCCCGAGGTGTAGGCGATGCCGAGGCCGCCGCCGAGGTCGATCTCGGGCAGCTCCACGCCGTGCTCGTCCCGTACGGCCGCGAGCAGTCGTACGACGCGCTTGGCGGAGACCTCGAAGCCGGCCATGTCGAAGATCTGCGAACCGATGTGGGAGTGGACGCCGAGCAGCTCCAGCGAGTCGTGCCCGAGCGCGCGGCGCACGGCCTCGGCGGCGGAACCGTCGGCGACCGCGATGCCGAACTTCTGGTCCTCGTGCGCGGTGGCGATGAACTCGTGGGTGTGTGCCTCGACGCCGACCGTCACACGGATCTGGACGGGCTGGCGAACGCCGAGTTCACGGGCGATGTGCGCGACGCGGGCGATCTCCTGGAAGGAGTCGAGCACGATGCGCCCGACCCCCGCCTCGACGGCCCGGCGGATCTCGCCCTCGGACTTGTTGTTGCCGTGGAAGGCGATCCGGTCGGCGGGCATCCCGGCGGCGAGCGCGGTGCTCAGCTCCCCGCCGGAGCACACGTCCACATTGAGACCCTCTTCCTTCAGCCACTTCACGACGGCCTTGGAGAGGAACGCCTTGCCGGCGTAGAAGACGTCGGCGTCGGGGCCGAAGGCGTGCGCCCAGGCCCGGCACCGGGACCGGAAGTCCTCCTCGTCGAGGAAGTAGGCGGGGGTGCCGAACTCCTCGGCGAGCCTGGTCACTTCGATGCCGCCGACGGCGACGACCCCGTCCGCGTTGCGCTCGACGGTCCGGGCCCAGACCTTCTCGTCGAGCGCGTTCAGGTCGGCGGGCGGCGGGGAGTAGTGGCCCTCGGGCAGGACGTCGGCGTGGCGGGGCCCGGCGGGGTGCGCGGAACGGCTCATCGGTATCTCTCTTCGCGGGTCACAGGCGTGTCGGTGCGTCTATGCCGAGCAGGGCCAGGCCACCGGCCAGCACCGTCCCGGCGGCTTCGGCAAGAGCCAGCCGGGCGCGGTGGGCGGCCGAGGGTTTCTCGTCACCCTTGGGCAGGACGCGGTACTGGAAGTCGAGCAGCGCGTCGGCCACGTCGACGAGCTGCCGCACCAGCCGCTCGGGCGCACGGTGGTGCGCGGCGGCTTCGAGGACGAGGGCGTGGTCGGCGAGCGCGCGCAGCAGCGCGGGCGCGTCGACATCGCCCGCCTCGGGGTGGAAGCCCAGCTCATCGGCGTTGCGTACGAGGGCATGCGCGCGGGCGTGGGCGTACCGCACCCGGAAGAACTCGCTGGCCTCGGACTGGAGGAGCAGCGCCTCACTGAACGCGGGCGTCTGACCGGCCGGCACGGCGAGCATGGCCCAGGAGGCGGCGTCGCGCCCGTAGCGGGCGAGGACGTCCCCGTCGCGCTTGGCGACGGGGGCGACGGTAAGCGGGCCGATCTCATCGTGGACGCCCTGGATGCCCTGGACGCCCTGGATGCCCTGGGTGCTCTGGATGCCCTGGGTGCGCAGGAGCCGCAGCACGCACGCGTGCACGACGCGCTCGCGGGGTCCGCGGGAGGCGTCGGCGTCGGCGGTGTCGGCCGGCGAGAGGAGAGCGGCACCTCCGCGCACGTCGCGGATGACGATGTCGTCGACGATCCCCCGCGAGATGACGCCGGGGGCGGTGGGCGCCGGCAGCACGAAACAGAGGAAGCCGGGACCGGTCACCTCGACCTGCTCGATCCCAGGCTCCTGGGCGAGCCGCCGGGCAAGCACCTGCGCCACGGCCTGCGGCGCACACCCGGCGGACTTGGCGACCTGGAAGGCGACGGGGGTGGCGTAGTCCCCCACCCCGCCGGGCCGGGTCCGCTCGACGACGACCCGCTCGGGCACACCCGCGCCGGCGGCCAGCTCCCCGTCGGCGACGGCGCAGCGTACGGCGCGTACGACGGCACGGGGGAGGTCGGCGGGGTTCACGGGTCCAAGCCTAGGGGAGACGACCCCTCATCCCGCCAAGGGTTTCGGCATGTGAACAGCGGACGCGAGGAGGACGGAACAAGCGAAGGGAGGGGCAGGAAGAAACGAGGGGAAACAGGGGAAGCAGAAGAACCTATCCCCTCCCCCTCCCAGCGGGAGCCCCTTTCCTCCCGTCGCGCCGATCCTTGCGTTCGACCAGCCTGCGCACGACCCTGACCAGCTCGGTGGGCTCGAACGGCTTGGCGAGGAAGGCATCGACCCCGGCCGCGATCCCGGCCTCGACCTCATGCTGCGTACAGGCACTGACAATGGCGACGGGCACGTCCCGGGTCCGCGGATCGGCCCGCAACTGCGCGGCGGCCCCGAACCCGTCCAGCCGCGGCATGACCACATCAAGGGTGATCACATCGGGAGCCACCCGATGCACGACGTCCAGACACTCGGCACCATCGTTCGCGGTCACGACCTCGAAGCCCTCCAGCTCGAGGTTGACCCTGATCAGCTGCCGGATGACCTTGTTGTCGTCGACAACAAGAACCCGGCCCGAGACGCCTGGCACAACTCGAGAGTAGGTCGAGCCGGGGCCCCGCGTCCGGGTTTTTGCCACTTCCACCCCCTGCGGGCGAACCACCCCCGCCTCCCCCGCAAAGCAGTTCCTGATCACCCCGTGGAAGCTGGTAGTGTTCAACCCGTCGCCGCAACACCAACGACGCGCCCCCGTAGCTCAGGGGATAGAGCAACGGCCTCCGGAGCCGTGTGCGCAGGTTCGAATCCTGCCGGGGGCACTCCAGAAAAGACAGCGCGATCACGCTGCTGACCAGCTGAAGTGCCAAGCATGAAGGCCCGAACTCAGTCCCACTGAGTCCGGGCCTTTGTCGTTGTTACGCACTGGTCGCGTGTGAGGAGCGTGTGGGTGCAGCGCCAGGACCGAACCCTGTTCACCCGCCCGCATGAACAGCCATCATGATCCGATGCGCTCGTTCCTCCCCAGCATGCCCACTTCGCCCAGGCGTCTGCCGACCTGGGTTCGTCGTGTCGTTCTCTCCGCCAATGGGGGCTACTGCACGTACTGCAGCAGCGATGGAACTCGGGCAGAGGTCGTCGACCACGTGGAGCCCTTGGAGTGGGGCGGGGCGAACAACATCACCAATCTCGTCCCCGCCTGCCGCCCCTGTAACGCCAGCAAGAGTGATCGCACGCCTCTTCAGTGGCGTCGAAGCCTGGAGCGCCGTCACTCCGACCTGAAGTGGTGGGACGACCCTCCCTTCCCCGAATACGTCTTGTCGTTGACGGACGAAGGCCTACTCAAGCTGGTCGCACGGGTGCAGTCCGAGGTAGCGGAGTTGGCCCGCCCATACCAGGAACGGGCCGCCGCGAAGATGAAACGGCAAGCCGCCATCCTGGCCGAGGATCTTCTGCACCTCACAGATAGCCAGCAGACAGAACTTCGGAAGGCGGTGCTTTCGCTGCTGTCCGGATAGGGGTTCAGTCTGCGGGCGACAAAGGGGGGCCTTTGACGGGACCGAATCCGACCGACCGCGGCAAACTCGGATCGAAGATCCACCTGATCTGCGACCGGAACGGACTGCCCCTGTCCCTGGGCATCTCTGGGGCGAACATGTACGACAGTCAGGGCCTGGAGCCGCTCGTCCGCGGTATCCCGCGCATCCGCTTCCGCCGCGGCCCCCGGCGCCGGAAGCCGGCGAAACTGCACGGCGGCAAGGGCTACGACTACGATCACCTGCGCCGCTGGCTCCGTGAACGCGGCATCCGTTACCGCATCGCCCGCAAGGGCATCGAATCCTCGAAGCGGCTGGGCCGACACCGCTGGGTGGTCGAGAGAACCGTGTCCTGGCTGGCCAGCTGCCGACGGCTCCACCGCCGCTACGAACGCAAGGCCGAACACTTCCTCGCCTTCGTCGGCATAGCCGCGGTTCTTATCTCCCACCGCCGCCTTCAGACAGTGAGCCCGAGCAGCACGAAGTTACACCTTGCCTGTGATCAGGCAGGCAGGGCGGTTTTGCGCGATGGTGGACGCCAGATGAAGGCGTTGGCGATCTCGTCCGCGAACGAACGGCGCTGCCATGTGTCGGTGACGTCGGTCCAGTTGCGAAGGACAGCCCTGTTCTCCGCCTTGGGTATCTCTCGGTTGTAGACAAGATCGAACGAGTAGACACGGCCGTCCTCGTCTATGCACTGGCCGAACTCATGGCCACCCCCGTCCGGGAAGAGGTTGACCAGCACGGTCGTCGCCGGGTCGAGTCCCTGGTCTTCGAGGAGGCTCCTGAGCCGCCTCCAGAGGTCGAACGGGCTCGTGAGCAGAAGGTCCGTGTTCTGAACATATGCAGCCTGGGACATAGAACCCGATCTTGTGTCACCAGCATCGAAACCGCCAGTCCTTACAGATGGACATCCCAAAAGAAACGACGTCTAAGTCAGATCCGTGAGGGCAGTGCCAGTAGTGCTGCTGGTCATCTGGTCTGCCGCGTCGAACACGTTGTTCGTCGTCGTGGCGCCCGTCGTCGCTGACAGTCGGTTGCCGACCTTGTCGAAGGTGTTGCGCTCGCCGGTGGAACCGGGGAGGCAGGTGAGGAGGAGGCTCGTGTCGCTGCATGCCCCGGTCAGTCGGCCCGCTGCGTCGTAGTCGTACCGCTTCGGCAGGCCGGTGGTCGTCGCGTCCTTGAAGGTCTCCGTCGTCAGCCAGCCTGAGCCATCGCGTACGAACTGACGCGTTCCCGCTCCTTCAGTTATCGAGGCCATACGACCGGCTTGGTCGTAGGTACGGGTCTCGGTGATGGCCGGGGTGGTCGGCACTGTGGTGGAGAGCAGGTTGCCAGCCGCGTCCCAGCCGTAGGCTGTCGTCCTGCCGTTCTGCGCCTGGCTAGAGGGCAACCCGCAATTGCCGTCTCCGGCAGAGCGGGCGCGGCTGCGTGAGGCGGCGGGTCATCAGGTGCACCCCCAAGATCCTGGTAAGCGGAAGCCCCCGCCAGACCTCGATGGCGGGGGCTTCCGCTTACTGAGCGGGTGAATCTTAGGCCTTTGATTCGGGAGATGGGTACTGTCGACCAGCCCTTCGGCGACCTGGGGTACACATTCAAGAATCCCTTACCGAATCCCTATAAGGAGAATCCGTCCGGTTGACCAAGAAATTCAGTCACTTCGACTCCTCAGAAACATTTCCCCCTCGGAGAATTCTCACCTTGCTGAGCGCCAGGGCGTAGATTCCACCCAGGATAAATGTCACCAAATATTGCGCCCAGGTGGCGTCCTGGAGAGCCCGGTTTGCCGCGACGAGCACAGCGCCCCAGAGGAGAGTGAATGCAATCTTGGTCATGGCCGTCCTAACTTAGGCGAGGGATGCAAGACAGGCGGTGACTCCCGCGCCAGCGGTCTTCGCAGCTAGGTCCTTCGCTACATCCTTGCTCACGTAGCGCCCGATGATCAGGGCACCCGCCCCGCCAATGGCGGCCTTGAGCAGACACTCCCTCACCATGTCGTTCATCTTGGTGTGCGTCATCAGGTACTCACAGTCCCGCTTGCTCTTGGACATGATGCACATGGAGCGGGCCTCATCAAGCGGGTTCACCTGAGCGGACTGAACCACGGGCCGGGGACCCGAGTCGGCGTGTGCAACACCGACCCCGCCCGCCATGATGATACTTCCGGCAAGGACTGCCGACAGGATTCCCGAAGCAATGTTCTTCATTATTAAATTTCCCCGATTCATCTATCAACTCGACGCGGGACTGGTCAGGAACCGCACCTTCGAACGAGATGAATGTACGCAACAACCATGCCCCAGGGAACTCATTTGAGGAAACCCTGAGCTTGATCCATTAGAACTTCGGCGACCTGAAGGGCGAATTCTCGCCATTCAATTGAGAATCGGCCTCCCAGTCGTCCACAGCTCTCCCGCAAGGGTTACGGCAACGACCCGTCATGCCGAGCAAGAGGAACCGCTCGATGCGATGGACACACTGCTGGAGGCTGAGCGGCGCCGCACGCGCCGTACCGGCACAACGCGTCCGGCGCCGGCGACAGCAACCCGCACGCCGAGGCGCCGCGGCAAGGCGGCGCCTGCAGAGCAGCTTGAGTCCGGGCCTTTGTCGTTGTTACGCACTGCTCCCGTGTGGGGGCGTGTGGGCCACACGTCAGCCTGACGCGTCACTGATCACCCGTCGGGCGCGCTCGTAGAACTGCTCGCGCGTCCCGTCCAGCCCCGCGGCATCCGGTCGCCTCGTCAGATTCGACAGCGCTTCAGCAGTGCCCGCCGCCCACTCCCCATAGGCATCGAAGACGGCGTTGGCCCGCTGCCGGAGCTCCAGGTCCGGCATGACCTCGATGACGGGCAACGCGTCGTCGTGGTGTCGGCGGACTACGGCGGCGCATTCGTCGTACAGGAGCGTGGCGGCCAGGGTCTCCGGTGCCTCCGTCGCCTCACCGATCTTCGTCCGGAAGTCCTGGAGCATCTTCGAGATCGTCGTAGAAGTGGCGATCACCTGCTCGCGAATGCGCTGCTCGTGGGCCAGCTTGGCCTCATGGTCGCGCTTCGCGGCCTCCAGGACGTCGGCGTGCTGCTGCCTCCTCTGCTCGGTCCGCCCCGTGAAGTAGTGGGTGATCCAGGCCGCTGCAGCCGAGCTGATGAGGACAGCTCCGGCAGAGATGGCTGCCGTGACCCACTGACTGTCCTGCACCACCGTCGTGGTCACGGACCCCGTCGTGGTCGTCGTCTGCCGGCCGCCGCACCCAGATATGGCCATGAACAGCGTGAACAGACCCATCGAACTCTCCCGCAAGTGCCCACCGGCCGAGGGCGCCTTCTCCGTCGGCGTCATCATCGTGAGCTCCGACAGCGAGGATCTGGCCGACGGCAACTCCCGCGAGACCGACGCCCACGTCCACGCCGAGGAATCAGCCCTGGCCAAGCTCCCGGGGAACGACCCCCGCCTGGCCAGCGCCACGCTCTGCAGCACGCTGGAGCCCTGTCCGGAGCGTAAGTCCCGCCCCCGCACGTGTACTCAGCTGATTCTCCGCTCCCCCATCCGCCGAGTGGTCATCGCCTGGCGAGAGCCGAGCCTCCTGGTGGCCCACTGCGTCGGTGTGGAAACCCTCCGCGCCGAAGGCATCGAGGTCGTGGAGCTCTCCAGCCTGGGAGATCAAGCTCGCGTGGAAAATGCTCACCTGCTCAGGTAAAGGCGTAGAACAGGAACGGTCGTTGGGATTGAGTCGCTCCGCTGTAGCCACAGGACTTCAGCCCGCTACATCAACGCCGGGGATTTGCGCGATTCCTTCGACATACCGAAGGAATCACGAGAGGGCGCGATAGGGAAGTCTCTGTCATGCCGCCGCTCAGCTACTCACAGCCCAGACTCCATATCCTGTCTCCTGAGACCAAATCTGGACATTGCCATGCAACCGCTGACCGGCCATGTGATCAAGGCGCCAGTGAGACCTGGCAAGCTTTTCCCATACGTCGGCTTTGAGAGCCGTCCCCCACCGCTTCTTTACGACGTAAGACAAACTCCGAAACAAATCATGCCCCTGCGATATGCGTTGTGCAGGGATAGTTTCAGCCCCCATCCGCGTCAGCCACTCGTCAATTGCGCCCTCCGCAAGCGTCTGCCCCTGACACTTTCTGGGCAGAATCACCTTAAGCTCATCGACGTTTACTTGATGACCTGCACCATCGAACACCCGCTCAACGGGAAAGTTATCCAACGGTAGCCCATGAGAACCCTGCATCGAATATAGCCTCATGAAACCGACTGTCGACGCCATACGGACGACATCCGCTCTCGATGCCGCCAGCTCTGAGCTCCCACCGCGCGCATCTTGACCGTGGATTTTGACATATCCGACCAGCGCTTCTACACATCGATCAACGATTCCATCGGCGAAGAATACGGATGAATCGAGGTCGTAGAGATCGGTGTAAAAGACATTAGGACTGAGAGATCTCGACTCATGAATGTCGACAAAGTCGGAATCGACAATGGCGAGGACTCCCGTGAACCCCTCGCTGTCTGCAAATTCCACCGCCTGAATGGCATCCACTTTACCGCTCGTTGCCACCACTACGCGACACCCAGTTCTATCCAGGCACGTAGACAGCGTAACCAGATCGCTGTCACCTTCCAGGACGAGAATAGTGATGTTCGGGTCGTAATTTCGCAGCATTCCTACGGTGTTCCTGGTGCTCGCCGAGGTAAGGAACTCTCTCATGCGCGACCTTCAGAGGTCGACGCGTTCAGGCCGATGGTCTGAGCCCACCACTCATTAACGATCTGGGGGGAGTGAGTGGCCACAATGAACCGAAGATTCGACAACTTCGCGATTCTCTGAATATCGGCCATGAATTCCTGCTGCCACGCTACATGCAGGGAGATCTCTGGCTCATCGATGAGAACCAGGGACCCAGACCTGACACCGAAGAGGAGATCATACAAGAGTACAATCTCGTGCTGCTCGCCTGACGAAAGCTGCGATGGAGCAATCACCTGGCCGAAGTCGTTCGTGAAGCGAAAGCCACTTTCTCTGCTGATCACTAGCCGCTTAAACAGAAATCGACTGGAAATGATGCTGCGAAACAGCTCTACACGATGGAGGAGATCTTGAAAAGTGGCCAGCTTGTTCTGACTGTCCTGGAGATAAGTCCAAAGGACTTTCCGCTGCCAAGGCAGCAGTTCCTCGCTCTGGAGGGGTACGTCCATAGACTCATCAAGCAGAGCAATGGAGGCAAGTCGATTTCGCAACTCGCTCTGCTCGGCATATTCCTCTCGGATCTTCTCCTCAGAAGGAACTTGACCCATGGTCATATCATCCATAACGCGTCGCGGGAACGACTTGTCAAGCTCCTGTGAACGTCGCGAGTTCTCGGTAAGAGCGGCCGCAAGTCTGCGAGACAAGTCGTTGGCGCACTCCGATACTTTCATGCGCTGCGGGGGGCGTTCAGCAGGCCTACGTCGCTGATCATTCGAAGTGTCGAGAATTAGCAGACGCTGCGTTTGCACCATATGGATCTGGAAGTTATCTAGAAATTCAACAATGGCTCTATCGAAGGCGCTCAAGTCGAGAAGCCCGTGCACCGAATCAGGACGCCTGAGACGCGCCGGCATATACGCCTGCCCCGCATGCTCCAATGCCTGGAGTTTCGCCGAAGGTGAGGCGTCAGCTTCGAATGTCTGACTGATTTCGTTTTGAACATCCCTCCAGAACGCGAGAGGATACTCCTCGCCCGACAACTGGATCCTACCTCTGGCTTGTCGAAAATTCTCCCCTCCAGAAAGAGAGAATGTCACATCCAGTATCCGTCGACGCTTCTCCGATGGATGGCGAGATGCGTGATTCGTAATCACCAGGTTTTCCCCGCCACTGAACCGGAGAGCAATAGATTCGAAATAAGAATCAGAAATGGCGAATAGATCGAACCTGAAGACCGCTTCCAGCAGTTCGAGCATTCGCGTCTTACCTACACCATTAGGGCCGTGCAGGATGATAAATTCTGCGTCGGGCTTAAATTTAGCCTCATGGTTAAATTGCCCTAGGAGGTTGACTACGCGGAAGCTGACAAGCCGAGTCATCCCGGTCTCCTTGCCTGGTTTCAGGGCGCGTTGCCTGAGTGCACATCACACTTGCAGGGCGTGTGGGGACGTTACACCGAACGTGATGCTGACCGGGGGCCATCCGCGAAGATTAAGTGACCGTGGCAGCGGATTCGCGTGCAGCGTTGACCACCACCCCGTTCGGGTGGGGCGTCATCTGAGGTCCCGTCCGGCAATGGCTGGCAACAATCAGAACCTGGGCTTGACCATGATGTGGTCGCGTGTCCCCTGGCCTCCCTCGACGCGACGCCCAGTCCGAGGACGCGGCTAGAGCCAAAGAGCCGACGGCCACAGCCACAGCCACAGCCACAGCAGGGTCTTCCGGCACCGAACCCGAGCTGTAAGCGTGCGGCCAGAGTCCGGGCTGGAGCGAAGCTTGCACAGGGACGCAGGACCGATGTGGCCGCTCACTGGCCAGCGTGCGAGACCTGGTGAGAAGCCCTCGTCGTGTGACCAGCGTGTGAAGTCATACCTGGGTACAGTCACGCTTAGTGTTTGTGGGGGTCAGTAGCATGCCGTGCAGCATCCCCGGATGCTCTCCGGAGCCGTGTGCGCAGGTTCGAATCCTGCCGGGGGCACTCCAGCAGAGACAGCGCGATCACGCCGCTGACCAGCTGAAGTGCCAAGCATGAAGGCCCGAACTCAGTCCCACTGAGTCCGGGCCTTTGTCGTTGTTACGCACTGGTTGCGATGGGGCCTTGGGTACGTCCTCAGGAGGTCCGGTCCCACGTCGCGTCAGTGATGACCGTTCGGACGGACACAGCCGATCTATCCATCACAAGGCATGGCACGCGCGAGGATGTCACCGCGTGTTGAGATAGATCACCGGCGACCAGTTGGTGCAGCTCGACCTCTGGCCGAACCCGCCGCGGTTGCATGCCTGGATCGTGAGGCTGTAGTCGCCGTAGCGGGCGGGCCACGACCACACCGAACTGCCCGCAGGCAGCTCGCCCTGCTCCCATGGGCCACCCGGCGCGACCCAGCGGACGTTGTAGTGCGTGGCGCGGGCGCCGCCGTAGATGACGTCTACGGTCCTGCCGCACGAGTAGTATCGCGCTCCGATATAAGGCGTGTGGTCCCACTTATACCTCGTCGGAGACCCGCCAATGTTCCTGCCGCCACCGGGCGCAGTGGCATCGGTCCTGTAGCACGCCTTCGCAGCGGCATCGCCGGCCCTCGGCTGCGCAGCGGCGCTGGTGACCGTCGGCGCCATGACTACTGCAGCGGCAACAGCGCAGGAGAAGAGCGCCGTAGCTGTGCGGCGCAGCATCAGTTCAGCCATTCTTCCCACCGTCCTTACTGGTGAGCAGCGCCTGGCGGCCGCCGCGCGCGCCTGCGTCGGAGCGGTCCCACGCCTGTTGTCACGGCGCAACCGCAGCAGGTCCTGGCGCTTCTGCATCGCCTCTTCGAGCCCCACCCAGGCTCTTCCAGGCTAGTCCCGGCGCACCCCTCCCGCCCGTTCTGCTGGAGCGGACAGACTGCTCGAGCCCACCGAGCATCATCAGAGATCCCGGCATCAGCGGGTCCGCTGAGACGGGGTCATCGCGTATGTGTAGTCAACTGCCGTGCTGTGCAGCCGTATGTGAGATCCCGTGGACTGTTCGTGGACAGGATCGCGGCCGATCACCCCAGGTCGGTCATGCAATCGCCAACCTCGGATCCAGCGCGCCGCGTGCCTCACGCCGGAGGGCCTGTGGGCCTGTGCGCCAGGGGTATGGCGGTCGACGGGAGCCGCAGGGCCCGGGGCTCCTGCCGGGCCCTGCCGCTCCCCCGCCTCCACGGAGGCTGGTTCTTCGGGCTGCTGTCCACGGCTCCGCATCTGCCTGCCGTTCGACCACCGCTCGGCCCGTCGCGGGTCCCAACCGGCCTCCCCAGGGCGCGGCTTGTGCGGAGAGGGGTGGCAAGGCATGCTCGATCTTCACCATCTCCCTGCTCACTACACCGAATCTCCCTGCTCTGTGCCCAGAGGCGACGATGACAGCGACAGATGACGACAGACTCCCCGCCGAGGCCCGTGCCCGAAGGCTCATCGACGCGCAGCTCGCGGCCGCGGGCTGGCAGGTCCAGGACGGCAAGGACCTGAACCTGTTCGCCGGCGAGGGCATCGCCGTACGCGAGGTGGTCATGTCCGCCGGACACGGGCGGGCGGACTACTTGCTGTACGTCGGCAGGAGGGTGGTCGGCGTCATTGAGGCCAAACCCATGGGTACGACGCTGTCGGGTGTGGAATGGCAGTCGGCCATGTACGCCACCGGCCTTCCCGAACGCCACCGCAAGCGCGCCCAGTTGCGCGGCGTCCGCCTCCCGTTCGTCTTCGAGGCCTCCGGGGCCGAGACGCACTTCACCAACGGCTACGATCCCGAGCCCCGCGCCCGGAAGATCTTCGCCATCCCGCGGCCGGAAACGCTGGCCCGGCTCGTACGGGACGCCGACGCCGGCCCGGAAGCCCCCACCTGGAGGGCGAAGGTGCGGGCGATGCCGCCGCTGCCTGCCGAGGACCTGCGCCCCGCGCAGATCAAGGCGATCCAGAACACGGAGATCTCCCTCTCTGCACAGCGTGCCGACCGCTCCCTGATCCAGATGGCCACCGGCGCCGGCAAGACGTACACCGCGGTCACACTGTCGTACCGGCTTCTCAAGCACGCGGGCTTCAAGCGGATCCTCTTCCTGGTGGACCGCAACAACCTGGCCGATCAGACGGCCGGCGAATTCGCCAACTACGCCACACCCGACGACGGGCGACGCTTCACCGAGATCTACTCGGTGCAGAAGCTGTCGGCAGCCGGCATGTTCGCAAGCTCCGGCGTCGTGATCTCCACGATCCAGCGCGTCTACTCGGTGCTGCGCGGCACGGATGTGCCCGACGGCGACGACCAGCAGCTGGATGACTGGGCTCCGGAGGAACCGGTCACCGTCCAGTACAACCCGGCCATGCCTCCCGAATCGTTCGACCTGGTGGTCGTGGACGAGGCGCACCGCTCGATCTACGGGGTCTGGAAGGGCGTCCTGGAGTACTTCGACGCCCACATCGTCGGGCTGACGGCCACGCCGGGGAAGCAGACCTTCGCGTTCTTCCGCCAGAACCTGGTGTCGCAGTACACCTACATGGAGTCCGTTGCGGACAGCGTGAACGTCGACTTCGACATCTACCGGATCAAGACCGAGATCAGCGAGAACGGGGCGAGGATCGAGGCCGGCACGCACGTGCCCAAGGTGGACCGCCGCACGCGCATCCAGCGGATCGAGGCCATCGACGAGACGCTGGAGTACCGGAAGTCGCAGCTCGATTGCGCGGTCACGAACCCCAACCAGATCCGGACCGTTCTGGAGACCTTCCGCGACCGGCTGCCCACCGAGATCTTTCCCGGCCGCACGGCCGTCCCGAAGACGTTGATCTTCTGCAAGGACGACGCCCACGCCGAGGCGGTCGTCACGCTGGTGCGGCAGGTCTTCGGCAAGGGGAACGACTTCGCCGCCAAGATCACCTACCAGGCCAAGGATCCCAAGGGACACCTGCAGGCCTTCCGCACCTCGGCGACCCTGCGCGTGGCCGTGACCGTGGACATGATCGCCACCGGCACCGACGTAAAGCCGCTTGAGTGCGTCTTCTTCATGCGGGACGTGCGTTCGGCTCAGTACTTCGAGCAGATGAAGGGCCGCGGCGCACGGACGATCGCCGATGCCGATTTCCAGGCGGTGACCCCCGATCCGAAGGCCAAGGAGAAGACGCGCTTCGTCATCGTGGACGCCGTCGGCGTCACGGAGCACGCATTCGTCGACCCTCCGCTGAACCGCACGAGAAGCGTCCCGCTGCAGAAGCTGCTCCAGAAGGCCGCGAACCTGACGATCACCGAAGACGAGATCGCCACACTTGCTTCCCGGCTCGCTGCGCTTGAGCTGCAGCTCAAGCCGGCCGAACGCATCGAACTCGAGAGCGTCGCCGACCGGCCGCTCAAGGCGATCGTCAAAGGACTCGTAGACGCCTGCGATCCGGAGAAGCAGGCCGCGGCCCTCTCGGCCGCCGGCGTGGGGGCAATTCGCGAGCAGGTCGTGGACGCCATGATCGAAGCCGCCGTCGAGCCACTGGCCGCCAACCCTGAGCTGCGTACCCGCATCATGGAGATTCGCCGGCAGCACGACCTGATAGTCGACGACACCAACCCCGATACGCTCCTGGAGGCTTACGGGGTCGTCGCCGAGGACAGGGCACTGGACATCGTCTCCGATTGGCGTGCGTACCTGCGCGAGCACCGCAGTGAGATCACCGCGCTCCAAGTCCTGCAGGAGGCCGGCCGCTCCGGCAACCGCCCGGCGGGAGAGGTCTTCGCCCAGATCCAGGAACTGGCCGACCGGATCGCCCGCCCGCCGCACCGCTGGACTCCCGAGCTGCTGTGGAAGGCGTACGAGCAGGTCGAGAAGACCCGGGTACGACCGAACGCCAAGGCCAGGGTGACGGACCTGGTGTCCCTGCTTCGGTTTACCCTGCAAGCCGACGATGAGCTGGTCCCGTACGCCGACAAGGTGCGCGAGCGCTACCAGAGCTGGTTGCTGCAGCAGGGGCAGGCCGGGGTCGTCTTCACGGACGCACAGAGGTGGTGGCTGGACAACATGGCCGAGGTGATCGCGGTGTCGGCGCTGATCGACGCCGACGACCTTGACGAGACCCCCTTCACGGAACGCGGCGGCATCGACGGCGCCCTCCGTGACCTCGGCGACGGCGTTCCCGAGCTCCTGGCCACGATGAACCAGGAGCTGACCGGGTGACGACCCTGCTCCACGACGTCGCACGTGTGGTCGACTGCGAGCACAAGACCGCCCCGCGGACCGAGGGCGAGCCCTACGGATACTCGATCGGCACCCGAGAGGTTCGGGACGGGCGGATCAATCTGACGGCGGCGAAGCCGATCGACCGTCAGGCCTTCGAGGAATGGACCCGCCGGGCCGTTCCCGCACCCGGCAACCTGATCTTCTCCCGCGAAGCCCCGATGGGCGAGGTGGGAGAAGTTCCTCGCCAGGCGCGTGTCGCCCTGGGGCAGCGAACCGTACTCGTGCAGATCGAGAGCAGTCAGGTCAGTCATCGATACGTGAAATATCGTCTGATGGCTCCCGACACCCAGCTATGGATCAAACGGCATTCGGCCGGTTCAACCGTGCTCCACATCAATGTCTCGGACGTCAAGCGGATTCCTCTCGGAATCCTGCCGGACCTCCTGGAGCAGGAGCGGATCGTCGAGGTCCTCGAGGATCACCTGTCGCGCCTGAGCGCCGGCTCCGCCTATCTCGACGCCGCCAAGCAGCGGGTTCGCGTGCTGACCAAGTCGGTGCTGAACGCTCTCATCCCCGACGTTGCAAACTATCCCGCTGCCTGGGAGTCCACGACGGTCTCCCAAGCGGGAACGGTGGAGCTCGGCCGTCAGAGGCATCCGGACTGGCACTCGGGCCCGAACATGCATCCCTACCTCCGGGTGGCGAACGTGTTCGAGGACCGGATCGACACGACCGACGTCATGGAGATGCATTGGCCAGGGGACACATTCGACCGATTCCGCCTCGAACCTGATGACATCCTGCTGAACGAAGGGCAGAGCCCGGAGTGGCTGGGACGACCTGCCATCTACCGGGGAGTCCCGGAGGACGTCGGTTTCACCAACAGTCTCGTGCGCTTCAAGGCACGTGAAGACGTACTTCCGGAATTTGCCCTGCTCGTATTCCGGCGCCACATGCACACCGGACGATTCAGGCAGGAGTCGCGCATCACGACGAACATCGCCCATCTGTCGGCCACCCGCCTCAAGAAGATAGAATTCCCTGTTCCCCCCATTGATGAACAGCGATCCATCGTGGAAACGGCCGCGCTCAGGCTGGATGGTGCGAAGCGGCTCGAAGCAGAGATTGTACGATCCGAAATCAGAGCCAAGTCCCTCCGTCGATCCCTTTTGTCTTACGCTTTTTCCGGGCAGTTCAGCGGCGCTTCGGACGGACCGGGGACCAAAGCCGTCGAGGAACCGGGCAATGGAATCGCCCCGGCCGTTCCCGAAGGGGCGCTTTCCTGACGCCCGGTGAGCGGGTCCGTAGTTCCGCGCGAGCGGACCGCCGAGTCGCCGCATGATGGCGGCCCCTTTCGGCGTCAATCATTCTTATGGGGCAAATGCCCCGGTGTTTGAAGGAAGAGAATCGTGGCGGATGGTCGCCGACTGGTCGACAAGCTGTGGTCCTACGCGGGCATCCTGCGTGACGACGGTGTCGGAGTCATCGAGTACACCGAGCAGCTGACGTACCTGCTGTTCCTGAAGATGGCGCATGAGCGGGCGCACCGGAGGCTCCGGCCCGAGAAGATCGTCCCCGATCAGTACTCCTGGCAGTGCCTGCTGGATGCCAAGGGCATCGAACTGGAGGCCGAGTACACGCGGATCCTGCAGGGTCTGGGCCGAGAGCGCGGGACGCTGGGCACGATCTTCCGCAAGGCCCAGAATCGCGTCCAGGACCCGGCCAAGCTGGAGCGCCTGATCCACGACCTGATCGACAAGGAGAACTGGTCGTCCACCGGCACCGACATCAACGGTGACGCCTATGAATCCCTGCTGGCCAAGGGAGCCAGCGACAAGGGTTCCGGGGCCGGTCAGTACTTCACCCCGCGCTCGATCATCTCCGCGATCGTGGACATCGTGCGGCCCACCGCGGCGGACACCGTCATCGATCCCGCCTGCGGCACCGGTGGCTTCCTGCTGACCGCGCACGAGTACGCCTCCAAGGACGCCTCGCACATGACCCCTCCGGAGCGGGAGCATCTGCGCGGCTCGTTCGTCCGGGGCGTCGAGCTCGTCGACGGCACCGCCCGCCTCGCCGCGATGAACCTGATGCTGCACGGCATCGGCACCCCCACCGGGGACTCCCTGATCGAAGTCAAGGATGCCCTGATCGCAGACCCGGGCAAGCGGTGGTCGGTGGTCCTCGCGAACCCGCCGTTCGGCAACAAGTCTGCGTTCACAATGATCGGCGAGGACGGCAAGGCCAACCGCGACGACCGGGCGATCGAACGCCAGGACTTCGTCGTCACCACGAGCAACAAGCAGCTCAACTTCCTGCAGCACATCATGACGATCCTGGACATCAATGGCCGCGCAGCCGTGGTCCTGCCCGACAACGTGCTGTTCGAGGCCGGCGCCGGCGAGATCCTGCGGCGCCGCCTGCTGCGCGACTTCGACCTGCACACGCTGCTGCGCCTGCCCACGGGTGTGTTCTACGCCCAGGGCGTCAAGGCCAACGTGCTGTTCTTCGACAAGAAGCCGGCCAGCGAGACTCCGTGGACCAGCAGACTCTGGGTCTACGACCTCCGGACCAACCAGCGCTTCACACCCAAGAAGAACCCTCTGACGCGCAGGCACCTGGACGACTTCGTCGCCTGCGCGAAGCCGGGATCCGCGTACGAGGAGCGCGAAGAGACCGAACTCTTCAGGTCCTTCACGTACGACGAGCTGATCGCCCGCGACACGGTCAACCTCCACATCAAGTGGCTGCGTGACGAGTCGCTCGAGGACTTCGACAAACTGCCGACTCCCGACATCATCGCCCGTGAGATCGTCGACGATCTCACGGCAGCCCTGGAGGAGTTCGCCGCCGTCGCCGCGGCCCTGGAGGATGCCGAGGCCGCCTCTGCCGAGTCTGTGTCTGCCGAGTGACGGCGTTCCCGCAACCGTGCGCCCGGCCCGTACGCCCGAGGGCCCCGCGGCACTGAACCGGGGGCCGTGGGCTGCGGTGGTCCGGTGGTCCGTACGAGGGAGGTGGGGCGGGGTCTGTGGGATTTGGGGGGTGGGTCGGTGGTGGGGGCATGCGTACGTTGGGGGTGAGGCTGCATGGCACCGCTGGGCCGGTGCCATGTGGCGGGCTCTGACGATCGGGATGGGGCGGCGCGGATGCGTGAGCTGGTGGAGACGGCGCAGCGGTGGGTGGCCGAGGGGCGGGCCGGGTATCTGGCCCGGCCCGTGACCGAGCAGGGGTTCGGGCCGCGGGATCCGGCCGGGGCCCTGCTCGTCGATGCGCGCGGGGAGTGTGCCGGGACGCTGTACCGCGGGGTCTTCGACGCCGAGCTCGCCGCCGAGGTGGCGGCCCTGCCGGCCGGGGTCACGGCGCGGGTGTGCGAGGTGTCCGTGCGGGCGGCCGAGGCGGTGGCCGCGAAGCTGACCTGCGGCGGGCAGGCCGAGGTACTGCTGCAGCCGCTTGCGGCGATCCCGGCCCAGTGGTGGGAGCTGCTGGGCGACGGGGTCGGGGTGGCGTTGGTGACCCGGCTGAACGAGGCCGCGGACCGGGCCGTCAGTGAGGTCGTACGGGCCACGGACGTGCCCGGTGACGATGCCGGGCGGCGGGCGGGCGAGCTGCTGGCGACGCGGCGGGCCGGGCGGGACGCCCTGTACGCAGAGTCCGGGCTGGTGCTGGTCGAGGCCTTCCCGTCGGCCCCGTACCTGGTCATCGGCGGCGGCGGTGAGCTGGCCGGGATCATCGAGCGGCAGGCGCTGTTGCTGGGCTGGGAGGCCGTACTGGTCGACGCACCCGAGGAGGCGAGCCGGGTGCTGGAGGCGCGCCGGGACGCCGCGTGCCTGGTCATGCTGAGCCACGAGGAGTCGTTCGACGTGCCGACGCTGCGGGTGGCGCTGGCCCAGGGGGTGCCGTACGTCGGTGCGCTGGGCTCCCGCAAGACCACGGCCCGGCGGCGGGAGGGGCTGCTCGCGGCCGGGGTCCCGGAGGCCGAACTGGCCCGGGTGCACGGCCCGATCGGCCTGGACCTCGGCGCCCGTACCCCGGCGGAGACCTCGCTGGCGATCTGCGCCGAGATCCTCGGGACGCTTGGGGAGCGCAAGGCCGCCGGCGCCCTGCGGGATGCCGAAGGTCCCATCAACTCCTAGTGTCCTGAGTCTTAAATTTCCGTATAGTTGAGTCATGACGCGCCCGGGACCGAAGCTTGCGCCGCTGGATCTGACTGATGCTGAGCGATCGGTGTTGGAGGGTTGGGTGCGGCGGCGTAAGTCCGCGCAGGACATGGCGATGCGGGCCCGTGTGATTCTGGCCTGTGACGATGTCGGGGAGGACGGCTTTCCCGTGTCGACGCGTGTGGTGATGGAACGGGTCGGCGTGTCCCGCGGCACCGTCTCGAAGTGGCGTAAGCGTTTCCTGGCGGACCGTCTCGACGGGTTGCCGGACGAGCCGCGTCCGGGCCGGCCCCGCACGGTGATGGACGAGCAGGTCGCCGATCTGATCGCCCGGACGCTGGAGTCGAAGCCGGAGAACGCCACGCACTGGTCGACCCGGTCGATGGCGAAGAAGACCGGGTTGTCGCAGTCGACCGTTTCCCGGGTGTGGCGGGCTTTCGGGTTGCAGCCGCACCGGTCCGAGACGTTCAAGCTGTCCACGGACCCGTTCTTCGTCGACAAGGTCCATGACGTGGTGGGGCTGTATCTCGATCCGCCTGAGCGGGCGCTGGTGCTGTGTGTGGACGAGAAGTCGCAGATCCAGGCACTGGACCGGTCCCAGCCGGTGCTGCCGATGATGCCCGGGGTGCCCGAGCGGGCCAGTCACGACTACGTCCGCGCCGGCACCACCACGCTGTTCGCGGCCTTCGACGCGGCCACCGGCAAGGTGATCGGGTCCCTTCATCGCCGGCACCGGGCCGAGGAGTTCAGGAAGTTCCTGAACAAGCTCGACAAGGAGATCCCTGCCGGACTCCAGGTCCACTTGATCTGCGACAACTACGCGACCCACAAGACCGCGGCGGTCAAGAAGTGGCTGCTGGCCCATCCCAGGTTCCACATGCACTTCACGCCCACCAGCTCGTCCTGGCTGAACCTGGTCGAGCGGTGGTTCGCCGAACTGACGAACAAGCGGATACGGCGAGGAGTCCACAAGTCGGTCCAGGCGCTGGAGAAGGACATCCGCACCTGGATCGACTCATGGAACGAAGACCCCAAGCCGTTCATCTGGACCAAGACCGCCGACCAGATCCTCGAATCCCTCGCCTCGTACTGCCGACGAATTACCGACTCAGGACACTAGGGAGTGTCCGGGCGATCAGCCCACTGGCCCGACAGGACCTGGCGCCCGGAAGGGATTTCACTCGCCCAGGGCCCGCTCGAGCTGTGCCTTGTTCATGTCCGAGCGGCCGTGGACGTTGCGGCGGCGGGCCTCGGCGTAGAGCTGGTCGTACGTGGGTCCCTGCGCGCCCGAGTGGGAGTGCAGGCCCCCGCGCCGGGACGAGGAGATGTCGTCGAGGGATTCCTTGCTGGCGGTCCGGGACTCGCCGGCCCGGGCGCGTTCCTTGTTCACCGTCCGGGCGGCGATCTCCTTCGCCTTCTCCTCGGGCTCGCCGCGCTGCTCCAGCCCTTCCTTGATGTGTTCGTACTGGCGTTCGCGCTTCGGGGAAGATCCGCGGGGCATGTCCGGCCTCCTTCTCGTTCTCCGTCCAGGCCCGGCGTCTACCCCGGATGGCCCAAGGTATCCGGTACATACCAGCGCATACCGGACCCGAGTGCGGGAACATGGCGGGTATGGACATGATCCTGAGCGTGGACCCGGTCGCCTGGGACATCGTGTGGTTCCTCGTCGTCGGCATCCTCGTCGCCGGCATGCTGCTCGGCGGCTTCAAGCTGGGCCAGCGGGTCCGGGCCAAGGAACCGCCGCCCCCCGCCGCCGATGAGCAACCCCACCTGCCGGACGGCGGGGCGGTCTACGAGGTCCGCGAGGAGCGGGACCAGGTGGAGATTCCCGAGGGCGGACTGCGGCCGCACGAGATGCAGGGCTACGGGAACTTCGGCTCCACCACCTCCACCCACCCCGACGAGGTCCGGGCGGAACGGGAGTCCGGCTACAAGCTGCCGGAGGGCCCCGGTCCGCATCCACAGCCGGGGGCTCCCCCGGACGCCGGGCGCGGAGCGCACTCCTGACCCACCCACGTCACCGGCCTCTGACCCGCGCCTCCCGCGCGGGTCAGAGGTCCGTTCGCAGCCGGAGGACCTCCGGTGGCGGGTGCCGGGCCGAGGCGTGCCGGACCTCCGCCGTCAGGGGCGGGTCCAGCGGCCGGAAAGGGACCTCCCCGAGTCCGATCGCCGTGACCGTGGCCGGGGAGGGCGAAGTCGCCCCCCGGGCGGCCACCTCGGCCGCGATCTCCGCGCGCAGCGCCGCCGACAGCGGGCTCGACACCAGCGGGGTCTCGTCCCCGACCGGCAGGACGAGCACCAGGGCGAGCGGCCGGCGCGCGGTGCCGGTGTAGCCGACCACCGCGGCGTCCCGGACGTCCGTGTGCCGCAGCTTCTGCCAGCCGCGCCGCCCGGCCGGGTAGGCCTGGTCCAGCCGTTTCACGACGAGGCCCTCGATACCGCTGGCCGGGAGGGTCTCGTACCAGGTGGCGGCCAGTTCCGGGTCGGTCGTCATCGGCACCGGTTGCAGCGGCGGCCCGAGCGGCAGGAGCAGGTCGACGAGGAGGGCGCGGCGGCGCTCGTACGGGCGTGGGCGCAGGTCGAGCCCGGCCAGTTCCAGCACGTCGAAGGCGGCGTACGAGGCGGGCAGGCGCTGCGCGAGTACGGCGGCCCGTGCGGCGGTGGCGGCCGCCCGGCGCTGCACCAGCGCGAAGTCCGTCCGGCCCGCGTGCCAGACGACCACCTCGCCGTCGAGGACCGTGTCGGCGGGCAACTGCAGCGCGGCCGCGGCCAGGTCGGGGAAGGCGCCGGTCACGATCCGGCCGGAGCGTGCCTGGAGCGTCACGTCGGTCGCCGAGCGCAGCACGACGAGCCGGTGGCCGTCGAACTTCGGCTCGTACGCCAGCCCCGCCCCGCGCGGCAGGGTGCGTACGGCGGCGGCCAGCGCGACGCGGATCACGGCCGGGTCCCCGTCCCGGGGAGCGGGCGGGCCCGCTCGGGGTCGGTCAGCGGGGCGAAGAGGTCCCCGTCGCGGGCGAGCCTCGGGGCGATGTCGTCGGCGAGGAGGACCAGGCCGGCGGGGGTCCGGCAGGCCCCGACCTCCGCCCAGGAGACGGGCGCGGACACGGTGGGCCGGGCCCGAGCGCGCAGGGTGTAGGGGGCGGCGGTGGTCTTGGCGGCGGCGTTCTGGCTGTGGTCGACGAAGACCTTGCCGGGGCGCAGCGCCTTGGCCATGCGGTGCACGACCAGGCCGGGGAGCTCGCGCTCGGCCTCCTGGGCGAGCTGCTTCGCGTACGCGGACACGCGCTCGGAGGGGGTCGGCTCCAGCGGCACGGCCAGGTGCATGCCCTTGGAGCCGGAGGTCTTGGCGTGGGCCTCCAGGCCGTCGGCCGCGAGCCGGTCGCGCAGCCAGAGCGCGGCGGCGCAGCACTCGACGACGGTGGCGGGCGGGCCGGGGTCGAGGTCGAGGACCAATCGGTCGGCGAGCGCGGGGTGGCCGACGGGCCACTGGGGGGTGTGGAACTCCACGACGAGGTTGGCGGACCACATGAGGGTGGCCAGGTCGGCGACGACCACCTGGGCGGCGGTCACGTCCTCGGAGCGCGGCACGGGGGTGGTCTTCACCCAGGCGGGCGTGCCGGGGGGCGGATTCTTCGTGAAGAAGAGCTGGCCGTCCGGTCCGTCGGGATAGCGCAGGAAGGACACCGGCCGGTCGTGGATGTGGGCGAGCAGCGGCTCCGCGACGGTGGCGTAGTAGTGGAGCACCTCGCCCTTGGTGAAGCCGGTCTCCGGGTACAGGACCTTGTCGAGATTGCTGAGCGCGATGCGACGGCCCTCCACCAATGTGATCGGCGTCATACGATGAGACTGCCACGAAACGGGAGGAACCGTGCGATCCATTTGGAACGGGGCGATCTCCTTCGGCCTGGTCAGCATCCCGATCAAGCTCGTGAACGCCACCGAGAGCCACTCGATCTCCTTTCGCCAGATCCATGTGAGTGACGGCGGACGCGTCCGGTACCGCAAGGTGTGCGAGCTGGACGGGGAGGAGGTGCCGAGCGCCGAGATCGGCAAGGGGTACGAGGAGGCCGACGGGTCGATCGTGCCGATCACGGACGAGGACCTCGCGCAGCTGCCGCTGGCCACCGCGAAGACGATCGAGATCATGTCGTTCGTACCGGCGGAGGAGATCGATCCGCTGCAGATGGACGCGGCGTACTACCTCGCGGCGAACGGGGCGACGGCGGCCAAGCCGTACACGCTGCTGCGGGAGGCGCTGAAGCGGAGCCGGAAGGTCGCGATCGCCAAGTACGCCCTGCGGGGGCGGGAGCGGCTGGGCATGCTGCGGGTCGTGGACGACGTGATCGCGATGCACGGGCTGCTGTGGCCGGACGAGATCCGGGCGCCGGAAGGGGTGGCGCCGGACGTCTCGGTGTCGGTGCGGGACGCCGAACTCGACCTGGCGGACGCGCTGATGGCGACGCTGGGGGAGGTGGAGATGGCCTCGCTGCACGACGACTACCGGGATGCCGTGGAAGCGATGATCGTGGCGAAGTCGGAGGGGGCGTTCGAGCCGACGGAGGCCGTCCTGGAACCGGCCGGGGGTCAGGTGATCGACCTGATGGCGGCGCTGGAGAAGAGTGTGCGCGCCGCGAAGGCTTCCCGGGGGGAGGGGGGCGGTGGCGCCGGCTCCGGCGAGGGCGGGGCCGGGGCCGGGGCCGAGGTGACTCCGATTCGGCGGAAGTCGGGGGCCGGTGCGGGCACGAGGGCGGCTGCGCCGAAGGCGGTGGGCGGGAAGAAGTCGACGGCGGCCTCGGCCAGGAAGACCGCGGCGGCCGCGACGAAGAAGAAGACGACCACGGGCAGGTCGGCTTCGGCCAAGTCCACTTCGGGCACGGCCAAGTCCACGGCCAAGTCCACGGCGAAGAGCACGGCCAAGAGCACGGCCAAGACGGCGGCGACCGCGAAGAAGGCGGGTGCGGGTGCGGGTGCGGCGAAGAAGGCGGCGACGCCGCGGAAGCGGACCTCGGCCTGAGCGGTGGTGGGGTGGCGGGGTTGGGGGCCTGCGGCGCTTTCCCCTACCCGCCCCTTCCCGAACCTGGGGCTCCGCCCCAGACCCCGCGCCTCAAACGCCGGCGAGGCTGGATGGTGCGGCAGGGCCGAGGGGCGTAGCCCGCGGTGGGTGGGCCTCATGCACCGGCCGGGCCGGGTGGTGGGACCTAGGGGCGGGACGGGGTGGGGAGCCAGGTGGTGGTGGTGCGGGCCTTGGCGAAGAGGGAATCGATCTCCGGGGGTTTCAGGGTCGGCGGGGCTGCCGCGAGGGTCGGGGTGGCCGTCGGGGGCTGGAGGACGCGGATGTCGCGCACCGAGGGGGCCGTCTCCACCCGTGAGGCGTCGACCACCGCCAGCGCCGGGGTGACCCTCGCCGCCAGGGCCGTCGTGGCCAGGGCCGCCGCGCGGCGGATCCAGCGCGGCTCCGGGCGGGGTTCCGTGCGGCCCACCGTGAGCAGCAGGTCGCCGACCACCGCGCGCTGGCGGCGGCCCGGGACCGTACGCACGCAGAAGATCCCGGGCGGGCCGATGAGCAGGTGGTCGATGTGGCCCAGGCCCGGGAGCGGAACGCAGTGCAGGATCCGCCAGCCGTCGGGCTCCAGGGCGTCGAAGGCATCGCCCATCCGCTGCTGCGCAGTGAGGTCCTGGCGCAGCCGGTGGCGGGCTCTGGTGCCCGCCGGGCCGTGTTCCAGTTCTCCCAGCAGGGTCTCCCCCGGGCGGTTCGGGGCCAGGTCGGCGTCCGGCGCCAGCGCGAGACGTCGCAGGTCGGAGGCTGTGGGGACCGGCGGCGGGCCGATCGAGACGGTCCCGCTCAGGTAGGGGCGCAAGGCCGCCAGGATCGCCTCGCGGTGGTCGTCCGCGAGGACGCTGATGCGGTTGGCCTGCCGGTCGTACCAGGCCACCGCCTGCCCGTCGGGCAGGTTGACATACAGCCGGCCGCGGCCGGGCCGGCCGCTCGGCAGTACCTTGAGTCCGCGCATCGCCCTCACCCCCGCCGTCCATGGGAGCAGCCGGGGCGCCGCAGGGCAATCCCTCGGATGTGTAACGACTCCGACGGAACCTTGCGACTCCGCTGTTACACGAACGGGGTGTTGCCGCAACGGCCGGGCCCTAGGTTTGACCCACCTGGATGGCCCAGGCCCTGACAGGCAGCGAAGGATTTCCCCGTGAGCACCGCCAGCCGCCGCACTTTCGTTCGCGCCGCCGCCGTGACCGCATGCGCCGGAAGCCTGCTGGCGCTGCCCACCGCCGCCGCCCTGGCCGAGGGGGTGCCCGCGGCCTCGTCCGCGCATTCCGCCGCCCCGCAGTGGAGCCTCGTCAAGAGCCTTTCGCTCGCGGACGGGCTCTCCACGGCGAAGGTCTACCGGACCGCCCAGGGCGCCTACCGGGCCGAGATCCTGGCGGCCGACGGCACCAGGGCGGCCACTCTGACCAGCCGTGACGGGGTCACCGACTTCGGCGGCGCCGGGGATCTGCACGCCTCGCTGGACTCCACGGGGCAGCTGACCTCCTGGGTGGGCGACGCCGCGGCCCGGGGCACCGATCACACCGTGGCGGGCGACGGGCACAAGACCGGTACCCGTGCGGGGAGTCACGCCGGCAGCCACACCGGGACCCGTGGCGGACAGGTCGTCCCGGCCTCGGTCGGGCGGAACGCGGACGCCGCCGACTCCCGTACCGTCGCCGACGGCTCGAACACCGGGCGGCGGCTGAGTACGCTGGCCGACGGTCCGGGCGACGGCGTGCTGCTGCTCGCGGCCGGCGGCGGCATCGCGGCCGTCGGCGCCGCCGGGCTGGGCTTCGCGATGCTGCGCCGAGGGCGCACGGACAGCTGAGACCTCACGGTAAAAGGGATGCACCTCCGCATATGGTTGACGAGATCGGCCGTCGGCGTATCGCGGGCAGAAGGGCACATGGGGCTGTGAAGAGGGTGCGGTCGCGTGTGGCCGTGTGCATACTGCTCCCCCTGTCGGCGCTGGTTCCGCTGCTGACGGGCTGCGGGGACACCGGCGGGCTGGTGAGCGCGGGCGCCACGTCGACCGCGAGCGGGCCCGTACATCTGTGGCCGGATCGCCGCGGGGCGTCCGTACCGCCCGCCGATCCGGGTGGGGCGCCGCCCGAGTACGTCAAGGGGATCCCGCCCGTCCGCGACCAGGACGTGCACGCCGTCGACCCGGTGGCCCTCGTCCAGGCGGAGCTGCGGGCCCACCCGGACACCGAGGTCGGGGCCGACGGGATGCCGCCCCGGACTGCGGCTGCGATCAGGGCGTGCGCGAAGGACAGGGCCGAGGAGGAGCCGGAGTCGTGCCCGGTGCTGAAGCCGTACTACCGGGACCTCACGGGCAACGGCAAGGACGAGCTGATCGTCGGCATCGAGTTCCCCGACAAGATGATGTCCGTACGGGTGTACACGGCGGACCCGGACGGGCGGCTCAACCGGATCATGGCGACCACGGAGACCGTCATCTCGGTGGAGCTCGCCGACGGCGACGTGATCCTGCGGGTGCCCAGCGGCAACCACGGCTACGAGCTGATCACCGCCTGGTCCTGGGACGAGAAGCAGCTCACCATGCTGCCGACGCGCGAGCAGATCGTACGGGTCCCCGGCAATCCGCAGGCCCCCGGAAGCAGGGAGCCCGGCAATCGGGAGCCCGGCAGCCGTGCGCCCGGTGGCCGGGAACCGGGCGGCCGGGAGCAGGCGCCCCTGCCGGTCCGGCCATGAGACTGCCCTCCTGGCCCTCCTGGCCCTCCTGGACGGCCACGCTGACCTGGAAGTCGGCGTGCTTCATCGTGGTGATGTGCTGCTCGCTGGCGGCCGTGGTGGGTGCCCTCGTGCATGTGGAGGTGACCCGGCAGACGGTGGCCACGGCGCGGGAGAAGGCGCTCGGCAAACTGCACGACGTCGTACGCGCGTACGAGGCGGGTGAACCCCTTCCGCGCGGCTCGGGCCTGGATCCCGCGGGCCTGCCGCCGGAGCTGCGCGCCCTCGCCGTCAGCGGGCGCCGGGGCACGCTGGTCGCGGAGTACCGGGGCCGCCCGACCATGTGGGCGGCGGCTCCGGCGGACGGCCGGGCGCTCGCGGCCGCCATCGACTACGGGCAGAGCGCCCGCACGATCAGCGGGCTCGACAACGCGATCATCGGATCGTCACTGCTGGCGATCGGCGGCACGCTGCTGGTCGGCGCCTTCGCGGTGACCCGCGTGACCCGGCGGCTGCACCAGACGGCGACGGTGGCTCGGCGGATCACCCAGGGCGACCTCGACGCTCGCGTGAACGACCCGCGTACGAGGACCCCTTCGCGGCACCAGGACGAGGTGGCGACGGTGGCCGCGGCGCTGGACACGATGGCGGGGAGCCTGCAGTCGAAGCTGGAGAGCGAGCGGCGGTTCACGGCGGACGTGGCGCACGAGCTGCGCACGCCGCTGACGGGCCTGCAGGCGGCGTCGGAGCTGCTGCCGGAGGGCCGGCCGACGGAGCTGGTGCGCGAGCGGGTGCGGACGATGCGGCAGCTGACGGAGGACCTGCTGGAGATCTCCCGGCTGGACTCGGGCAGCGAGGTGGTGGAGGCCGATCTGCACCAGCTGGGGCGGTTGGTGCGGCGGGTGGTGCGGGCGTCCGGGACGGACACTGAGGTGGCGGTCGTCCGGGACGCGCACGTGGAGACGGACCGGCGCAGGCTGGAGCGGGTGCTCGGGAACCTTGTGGCCAACGCCCACAAGCACGGGCGGGCGCCGGTGGTGCTGACGGTGGACGGGCCGGTGGTGACCGTACGGGACCACGGGGACGGTTTCCCGGAGTACCTGGCGGCGCACGGCCCGCAGCGCTTCCGGAGCGGGGGCAAGGGCCACGGGCTGGGGCTGACCATCGCGGTGGGGCAGGCGGCCGTGATCGGGGCGCGGCTGGAGTTCCGGGCGGCGGAGGGCGGCGGCGGCCTGGCGGTCCTCACGCTGCCGGGTTCCTAGCCGGCCCCTGACCGGATGCCGGGCCAGAGGCCGGGACGGATCCCGGGCCGGATCCCGGGACGGATCCGGGAGGGATCCCCGGGCTGCTCGACGTTCAGGGCCGGAGGCCACGGCGGCCGTGCCTCGCCGGCGGTGCCTTCCGCGCCCTGCGGGGAGCGCCCCCGTACACACCGCGCAGGCCGGGGCTCCCCGTCGCGGGGCGTCAGGTCCGGGGGGTCTTGGTCCAGGGCCAGCGGGGGCGCGGTTTGGTGCCCGAGGGGCGGAAGGCGTACTTCCAGCCCTTCTGCAGGCCGAGCCGCTTGGAGTACCCCGCGGGCACGCGCTCGTACAGCAGCACCGTCGGCGGGCCGCCGTCCGGCGCCGGGACGGGGATCTCGTACCACTTCGGGGGGTGTCCGGTCGGGCCGAGGAGGACGGGGAGGACCCGGCCGTCCATCGGGCCGTCCTCGAACGGGGTCGGTTGGCTTCTCACCCCACCAGTGTCACAGCAGGTGGGCGGCCTCGGACACCACCGGGATCACACGGCGGGCCAGGACCCCGACCGGACCGTCCGGCGATTCCAGCGCGAGGGCGGCGCGGGCGGCCTCCGCCGTTTCCGGATCCGTGGCGGCGGTGGCCGTCAGGAGGGCGATGAACTGGTCCAGGAGCCAGTCCCGCAGGTGCTCGACCTCCGGCTGCTTGCCCTCGTCGATCCAGATGAGGGAGGCCGCCTCGACCGCGGTGATCCACGTACGGACCATCATGCGCAGCCGGGGGCCCGGGGCCGGGGCGCCCAGGTGGAGGAGGATCTGGTCGGCGGCGGCCCGGCGGATGCCGTCCACGGTCGCCGTCGTGCGGGAGGTCTCCACGACGCTGCCGCCCTGGAGGAGGGCCGCGAAGCCGGCGTCGTGTTCGTCGACGAAGGCGAGGTAGCGGTCCAGTGCGCGCGAGAGGCGCCGGGTGAGGGGCCCCTCCTGGGGTTCGGCGAAGCACAGTTCGAGGACGTCCGCCGCCGAGCGCAGGGCGGCCTCGTAGAGCTGCTGCTTGCCGCCCGGGAAGTAGCGGTAGACGAGCGGGCGGGACACCCCGGCGGCCTCGGCGACGTCGTCGAGCGAGACCTCCTCCGGCGCCCGGTGCGCGAACAGCGAGAGGGCGGCGGTGAGGAGTTGGGCTCGCCGCTCCTCGACGCTCAGCCTGCGGTACGCGCGTACGGTCATGTCCGCAGGGTAGCCCCGCGGGCCCCGGACGAGTGGGTGTCCGGTCGATCGGGCCCGATCCGGCCCGGTACGCAACGGTCCGGCCCGGCCCGGACCGGGCCGGACCGGACCGGACCGGGCCGGACCGGGCCGGGCCGGTCGACGCAGTACAGGAGCCGCCCGCCTACGCCAGCAGCCCCGAGCTCTGCCACAGCCTCCGGCCGACTCCGCGCAGGACGCCGATGTCGTCGAGGAAGTCGGTGAGCCGCTTCGCACCGCTCTGCATGACCTCGCGGCGGTGGCCGCTCGCCTTCACCTGGGCGACGGCCTCGCGGCGGTCCAGGCCGATGTTGTCGTAGACGGCCGGGTTGACGAAGGCGAGGGAGAAGACGCGGGCGGCCTCTCCGCAGCTGATCCGGGTGAGTTCCTGCTCCCAGCGCGGGGCCGTCAGCATCTGGCGGCGCAGTTCCTCCCGGGCGTACCGGACGTGCCGGGCCTCCTCGATGACGTGGATCCGGGTGACACCGCGGACCAGCGGCTGGACGCGCTCGTCCGGGAAGGTCAGGCGCTGCATCCAGTCGAGGATCTCCTCACCGAGGAGGGTGCAGGCGAAGGAGCCGGGGGTGGTGGAGATGGTCTTCAGGACCCGGGCGAGGTTGTGGTTGACGCGGGAGACCGGGTACGCGGGGACCTCGGCCTTCTGGATCATGCGGGCGAACATCATCGAGTGGCGGCACTCGTCGGCGATCTCGGTGAGCGCGTAGCGGACGTGATTGCTGGTCAGGGACTTGTCGTAGATGTGCCGGACCAGCAGCTGCATGAGGATGATCTCGAACCAGATGCCGAGCGAGCCGAGCGCCGCCGCCTCGTGGCGGGAGAGGTCGATGCGCTGCTCCTCCCCCATCTTCTTCCACAGCGGGGTGTCGTAGAGCGAGAGCAGTTCCGGCGGCCAGTAGTACTTGCCCTCGATCGGCGGGGCGTCCCAGTCGAGTTCCTTGTCGGGGTCGAAGGAGTGCTTGGCCGAGGATTCGAGCAGTCGCTCGGCTATCTGCTCACGGTCCTTGAGCAGGCCGAGGGCGTCCCTGAGCGCGGCTCGTTCGGTCACGGTCGTCATGGGTTCGGACACCTCGTCGTCGAGTTACCGGCGGTCTCCTCTTATGAGACTGCCTGTCAGCAAGGTCGTCAATCCCTCGCGCGCGACTTGTTGACCCCGTGTCTACCAACGTGTGACGCTGCCAACTGTCCGGTACCGCACGGCAGTACGTGAGACGAGGGGGCGTCAGTGTCGACGCACGAGCTCTACACCGAGAACCCGGGCGAGGCGGTCTGGCAGGTCCCCGCCACCGGCTCCGCCCGCTTCAGCTGGGAATACGCCGACGGCCGCGAGCGCCTCCTCGCCCTGTACCAGAAGGGCAAGGACAAGCAGTGGGACGGCGGAAAGCGCATCGACTGGGACATCGAGGTGGACCCCTACGATCCGCTGGGCACCCCCGACGAGTCCCTGCCGCTGTACGGGACGCGGCACTGGGCCCGGCTCACCGCGAAGGACCGGGGCGAGCTGCGCCGGCACTACGCCTCCTGGAACTTCAGCCAGTTCCTGCACGGCGAGCAGGGCGCGATGGTGTGCGCGGCACGCATCGTGGAGTCGGTGCCGGACCTGGACGCGAAGTTCTACTCCGCCACGCAGACCATGGACGAGGCCCGGCACGCCGAGATCTTCGGGCGCTTCCTGCACGACAAGGTCGGGATGCTGTACCCGATCAACGACAGCCTCCAGGGGCTGCTCGGCGACACCCTGCGCGACTCCCGCTGGGACATGCCCTACCTCGGCATGCAGGTGCTCATAGAGGGGCTGGCCCTGGCCGCCTTCGGAATGATCCGGGACACCACCACCAAGCCGCTGCCCAAGCAGCTCCTGGCGTACGTGATGCAGGACGAGGCCCGGCACGTGGCCTTCGGGCGGATGGCGCTGCGCGACTACTACAAGCAGCTGACGGACGCCGAGCTGCGCGAGCGCGAGGAGTTCGTGATCGAGGGCTGCTACCTGATGCGGGACCGGCTGCGCGGGGTGGAGGTGCTGGAGAACTTCGGCATCCCGAAGGAGGAGGCGGAGCGGTTCAGCGAGCAGTCGGAGTTCCTGCACCTGTTCCGCAGGCTGCTGTTCAGCCGGATCGTGCCGTGCGTGAAGGACATCGGGCTGTGGGGCGAGCGGCTGCAGCGGGCCTACCTGGACCTGGGCGTCTTCGACATGGGCGACTCCAACCTCGACCTGCTGATGAGCCAGGACGAGGAGATCGCCGAGGCCCTGGACCGCGAGCGGTTCGCGGCGGAGGAGTCCGCGCGGGTGGCGGAGGTCGAGGCCGCCATCGCCGAGGGCGCGGACACCGCCTGAGGGGTGTCCGGGCGGCCGTCCGGGGCTTCGCCCGGCGGGCGGGGGCCGGGGCGGGACCACGGCGGGGCGGGGGCCGAGCCGGGCCGGGACCAAGGCCGGGCGGCCGGGCCGGGGCGGATGCCTCAGCGGCCGGTGGCCAGCGCCGCCTCCATCACCGCCCGCGCGATCGGCGCCGCCGCGCCGTTGCCGCTGATGTCGCCCCGGTCGGCCGAGGCGTCCT
The DNA here is from genome assembly GCF_035989885.1 of Streptomyces sp. NBC_01232. Taxonomy (GTDB): domain Bacteria; phylum Actinomycetota; class Actinomycetes; order Streptomycetales; family Streptomycetaceae; genus Streptomyces. The sequence continues at coordinate 5,574,553 of NZ_CP108518.1, read as the reverse complement.
CGACGACCACCGCGACGGCCACCTGCGGCTGCGGCGCGCCGTCGGCCCTTGCCCAGGCGATGAACCATGCGTACGGGGTCCCCGCGTTGCCGACCCCGTGCTGCGCGGTGCCGGTCTTGCCGCCGACCACCGCGCCCGGAATCGCCGCGTTGCGGCCCGTCCCGTTCTCCACCACCTTGACCATGAGCTCCTGCAGCCGGACGGCGGTGGCCGGGTTCATCGCCCGCCCGAGGCTGCGCCGGTCGCCCCGCCGGACCTGGGATCCGTCGTCCTGGGTCGTCCGTTCCACCAGGTGGGGGTAGGTGACCTCGCCGCCGTTCGCGACCGCCGCCGCCACCATCGCCATCTGCAGCGGGGTGGCCTTCGTGTTGAACTGCCCGATCGAGGACAGGGCCAGCTGGTCCTGGCTCATGTCGGTGTCGAAGTTCGACCGGGACACCCACGAGGGCACCCGCAGCCCCTCGGCGTTGAACCCGAAGCGTCGCGCCGCCTCCACCATCCCGCGCAGCCCGACCTGCACCCCGATCTTCGCCATCACCGTGTTGCAGGACCACTGCACGGCGTCCGCCATCGAGGCGTCCTCGCAGCCGGTGCCCGCGTTCGGCAGCAGGGTGCTGGTCCCGGGCAGCGGGTACGGGTCGGGGGTGCGGGTCGGCGCGTCCACATCGGTGACGACTCCCGCGTCGAGGGCGGCCGCCGCCGTCACGATCTTGAAGGTGGAGCCGGGCGGGTACGTCTCGCGCAGCGCGCGGTTGAGCATCGGCCGTGCGGGGTCCGCGTTCAGTGCCGCCCAGGCCTCCTTGACCTTCGTACCCGTGCCGGAGAGCACCGAGGGGTCGTACGAAGGGCTGCTGACCAGCGCGAGGATCTTCCCGGTGGCCGGTTCGACGGCGGCCACCGCGCCGCGCTTGCCGGCGAGCCCGCGGTACGCGGCCAGCTGCATGCCGGAGCGGACGGTGGTGGCTGCGTTTCCGCCGGCCGGGCGGCCGCGGGCCAGTTCGTACCAGAGCGGGAAGACCGAGAGTCCCGGGTCGGTGCCCGACAGGACCGCGTCCTCGGCACGCTCGACGAAGCTGGTCCCGTACGTCTGGGAGGAGAATCCGGTGACGGGCGCGTAGAGCGGGCCGTGCGTGTACGTCCGCTCGTAGCGCAGCAGTTGGCCGCTGTCGCGGGAGCCGGTGACGGGGCGCCCGTCGACCAGGATGTCCCCCCGGGGTTCGGCGTAGCGTGCGATGGCGGGGCGTTTGTTGGCCGGGTTCGCGCCGTAGGCGGCGGACTCCCAGACCTGCACGCGGGTGAGGTTGACCAGCAGCGCGACGAGCAGGAGCGCACAGAAGTACGCGCACCAGCGGATGTAGCGGATCACTCGGCCGGCTCCTTCGCGGGGCGGGGTCTGCGGGCGCTGTCGCTGAGCCGGACCAGCAGCGCGACGATGATCCAGTTCGTGACGACGGAGGAGCCGCCCTGGGCCAGGAAGGGCATGGCCATGCCGGTGAGCGGGATCAGGCCGGTGACCCCGCCCGCGATGACGAACACCTGGAGCGCGACGATCGAGGCGAGTCCGGTGGCGAGCAGCCGGCCGAAGGCATCGCGCAGGGCGAGCCCGGCGCGGAAGCCGCGGGCGACGAGGAGCCCGTAGAGGAGCAGGATCGCGGCGAGGCCGACGAGGCCGAGCTCCTCGCCGGCGGTGGCGAGGATGAAGTCCGACTTGGCGGCGAAGCCGATGAGGAAGGACTCGCCGTGGCCGAGCCCGGCGCCGAGCAGGCCGCCCGCGCCGAAGGCGAAGAGGGACTGGGCGAGCTGGCCGGGGCCTTCGCCGCGCTCGATCGAGGCGAAAGGGTTCAGCCAGTCCTCGACCCGGCTGTGCACGTGCGGCTCGAAGGTCCCCACCGCGTAGGCGCCGAGGGCTGCGAGCAGCAGACCGATCGCGATCCAGCCGATCCGCCCGGTGGCGGTGAACAGCATGATCACGAACAGTCCGAAGAACAGCAGCGAGGTCCCCAGGTCCCGTTCCAGGACCAGCACACCGACGCTGAGCAGCCAGATCGCGAGGATCGGGCCGAGGACGCGGCCGGGCAGGAGCCGCAGCTTCCAGAAGAGCCGGCGGCCGGTGAGGGCGAGCGCGGTGCGGTTCGCGGCGAGGTACGCGGCGAAGAAGACCGCGAGCAGGATCTTGGCGAACTCCCCCGGCTGGAAGGAGAGCCCGGCGAACCGGATCCAGATGTGCGCGCCGTTGACGGCCGGAAAGAAGACGGGGACCAGCATCAGGACGAGGGCCACCGCGACGGAGAGGTACGCGTAGCGCTGGAGCACCCGGTGGTCGCGGAGCAGCGCGACGACGAGGACGAAGAGCGCCACGCCCAGTGCGGACCACAGGAGTTGGTCCCCGGCGGTGATGTGCCCGGGGGTGGTCGCGTCGAGGCGCTGGATGAGGACGAGGCCGAGGCCGTTGAGAAGGACGGCGATCGGGAGCAGGAGGGGGTCGGCGTAGGGGGCCCGGAGCCGGACGGCGAGGTGCGCGAGCAGGGCGGCCACGCAGAGGCCGGCGGCGTAGCGGGTGGCCGGACCGGGGATGCGGCCGGTGGTGGCGAGGCCGACGTAGAGGTGACCGAGGACGGAGATCAGGACGGCTCCGGCGAGGAGCGTCAGCTCGACGCCGCGCCGCTTGGGTGCGCCTGCGCCGGGGGGTGGGGGCGGGGCGGGCTCCGCCACCTTTGCCGTCAGAGCGGTCATACACCGAAACGTAGCAAGCAGACGAATGATATGTCCGCTTATGTCATAGTGTGCCGAAGAGTCGTCAAAAACGGTCGGAAGTGTCGAAAGTGAGGAGCCGAGGCGCATGGGACCTGTGGAATTCATCGTCCTCGCCTTCCCGGAGGAGCAGCTGCGGGCCCCGGCGGTCGAGGCCGTGATGGGGCTGCGCAAGACCGGGGTGGTCCGGCTGATCGACGGCATCGTGGCGACGAGGACGGCCTCGGGAGACGTACTGGCGGCCGAGTTCGACGAGTTCGTGGAGCTGCACGGGCTGCTGACGGGCCGGGACGTGGCCCGGCTGATCGGGCCGGAGGACGTGCAGGAGGCCGCGGGGCTGCTGGAGCGCGGGAGCTGCGCGCTGCTGCTGGTGGTCGAACACCTGTGGGCCGAGGACGCGGCCGTCGCCGTACGGGCCGCGGGCGGCCGGATCGTGGGCTCGGTCCGCATCCCGCCGGACCGGGTACCGGCGGACCCCCGCGCAGGGGTGGCCTGATGTTCATCCGCCCGATGGGAGTAACGGTCAGCGCGGCGAACCGCCCGGCGGGGCACCCGCTGCTGCGGGGCCTGCTGGCACGGGCGGCGGGGGCGGCGGAGGCGTCGCGGGCATCACAGGCCTGGGAACGGACCGCGGGCGCGGTGACCCCTGCCGAACCCCTGCCCGGCGCACAGCCGGAACCCCGGGAGCCGGCCGGGCCGGACGCGGGGCCGGAGCCGGGTGCGGACCCGGGGTCGGAGTCTGGGGTGACGATCCGCCCGGACACCACCCCACCCGCCGGGCCCGCAACGCCCGCCGGACCGGGCGCCTCGGCCGGCCTGGTCGCGGAGCTCACCCAGCTGGCCGTCCTGGCCCGTGAGGGCCTGCTCACCCCGCAGGAGTTCACGGCGGCCAAGGCCCGCCTGCTGCGCGGCTGACCCCCGTCAGCCGGCCGGGGCCGTCCCGGCCCGGCGCCGCGCACCGACGGTTCCGGCGCCGGCGCACACGGCCGCGGCCAGCGCGAAGCCCAGTACGGCCGGGTTGACGTACACCGGAACGGATGCGGCGGCGTAGCTCCCGCCGCCCGTCGTCTCGCAGACGAACCGCAGCGGCACGTAGTCGACGGAGTAGTCCACGACGTGCGACGCCCGCTCCTCCTGGCCGGGGGTGCGGCAGGGCAGGATCGGCGACGACGAGGCCCCGCCGTCCTCGGCGGCCAGGACCGCACCGGCCACGTGCAGCAGTCCCCAGGAGTAGAAGCCGGCCGCGCAGGCGCCGAGGAGGGCGGCCGCCGGCCGGTGCCACCCCCGCCCGCCGACGGTGGCGATACCGCGGCCGAGCAGGCCGAGCATCAGCAGGGGCAGGACCGGAAGGAACAGAAGCAGCAGGAGCGCCATCGGTGCAGTCCAGCAGTACGGGACCACAACGTCCATGACCTGGACCGCAGTTGATGCAACAGGACGGTCACAGTGCGGCGGCTCCGCCCGGCCTGCATCGCGCGGCTTCGACACCTTCGCGCCCGAGGCGGCCCTCAGCCGGGACGCCCGGGCGCCCGTACGCGCCGGCTCCGGCACCTCCAAGCGCAGTCCGCCGTCGGGGAGACCCAGGTCACACCCGCGCCCGTGTCACAGGGCGCCGGGCTGTCTCGTCCCAGGGGTGTGGCCGACGACGACCGCTGACGACGACTCCCGAGGAGCACACCATGGACGCGCGACTGAACCTCTTCGCAAGCCCGAACACCGGCAAGGCCCTGAAGCACGTCATGGCGGCCGGCCAGGTGCTCAAGAACTCGTCGCTGCCGGCCGCGACGCAGGAACTGGTGTCGCTGCGCGTCAGCCAGATCAACGGCTGCGCCGTCTGCATCGACATGCACACCAAGGAGGCCACCGCCGCCGGCGAGAGCGCGGTGCGGCTGCACCTGGTGGCGGCCTGGCGCGAGGCCACGGTCTTCACCGAGGCCGAGCGTGCCGCGCTGGAGCTCGCGGAGGAGGGCACCCGGACCGCGGACGGGGCCGGTGGAGTGGCCGACGCGGTGTGGGCGAGGGCGGCCGAGCACTACGACGAGGAGCGGCTCAACGCCCTGGTGCTCCTGATCGCCTTCATGAACATGGCCAACCGGATCAACATCGTCACCCGGCAGCCGGGCGGCGACTACGTGGCCGGGCAGTTCCACTGACCGGGATCGCCTTGCCTCCGCCCGCCGATGCTCTGATGATCATCACAGGCGCCCGCGCCGACGGGCTCGGCCGGGCGGGGGGACCACGGGGAGGAAGGCCGGCATGAGCAAGGTCGAGGAGTTCGAGGACCTGCGGTCGCTGCTGTTCTCGATCGCGTACCGGATCCTGGGCAGCGTGAGCGAGGCCGAGGACGCGGTGCAGGAGACCTGGCTGCGCTTCGACGCCTCGCCGACGCTGCCCGCGTCGCCGAAGGCCTTCCTGGCGACGACGGTCACCCGGCTGTCGATCGACGTACTGCGCTCCGCGCGGGTGCGGCGGGAGGAGTACGTGGGGCCGTGGTTCCCCGAGCCGCTGCTCGACGATCCGTACCAGGACCCGGCGCGGTCGGTGGAACTGGCCGACTCGGTGTCGATGGCGGCGCTGCTGCTCCTGGAGCGGCTCAGCCCGCTGGAGCGCTCGGTGTTCGTCCTGCGGGAGGTCTTCGCCTTCGGCTTCGACGAGGTCGCCGCCGCGGTGGGCCGGTCGGAGGCGGCCTGCCGGCAGCTCCTCGTACGGGCGCGGCGGCACATGGAGGCCGGCCGGCCGCGCTTCCGGGCGGACCACCGGGAACGGCAGGAGCTGGCGACCCGGTTCCTGGACGCGATGAAGGGCGGCGACGTCAGCGGCCTGCAGCGGCTGCTCGCGGCCGACGTCCAACTCGTCGGGGACGGCGGCGGCAAGGCCCCGCAGCTGGCCAGGACCGTCACGGGCGCCGGGAACGTGGCCCGTCTGCTCGCCTCGGTCCTCCCCGAACTGCTCCGGATCGGCGTGACGTACGAGCCGCGCGACGTGAACGGTGAGCCGGGTGCGGTCTTCCGCGACGCGGACGGCGCGGTGACGCACGTGTTGGCCTTCGAGCTGCTGGACGGCCGGATCCGGACGATCCGCTCGGTGGTCAACCCGGACAAGCTCGGCCACCTCGGCCCGGTGGCCGACGCCTGGGCGGTCGCGCGCGAGCTCAGGGAGGCCCGCCGCCGGACGAGGTGACGTGGGAGCCCGCCGCCGCCCCCAACCGGGTGACCCCGCCCGACCGGCCGCCTCCGTTGGGCGATTTGTCATACCGGGCGTGGCAGCATCGGGCGCCTCGGAGGTGATCCCATGTCATACCGGTCGTCCCGCACGCTGCTTCGTGCCGCCTGCATCGCCGCTGCCCTCCTCGTCGCCGGGCCGGCCCCGAGGGCCGGCGCCGAGCCGGGCCTGCCCGAGGGCGAGTCCGTAGGGGTACTGCTCACCCGCCTGCAGGGCCTGTACCAGAAGGCCGAGGAGGCCGCCGAGGCGTACAACGCCACCGACGTCGCCCTCCGGGCGGGCGAGGCCGAGGAGCGGCTGCGCAGCGCCGACCTCGGCAAGGCCCGTACGGCTCTCGACTCCGAGAGGGCCCTGGCCGGGCGGCTGGCCCGGGAGCAGTACCAGGCGAGCCGGGGCCTGTCCCCGTACGCCCGGATGCTGCTCGCCGGGAACCCCCGGGCCGCGCTGGACCAGCGGCGGCTCGCCGCCCGCGAGGGCGCCCGGCGGGCGGCCGTACTGGCCCGGCTGGCCCGCGGCGAGAGGGAGGCCGACGCGCGCGCCCTCCGGGCCCGCGAGGCGCTGGACGCCCGGCAGACACTGGCCGCGCGGCAGAAGGGCCACAAGGACGAGGTCGCGGCGCAGCTCAGGGAGGTCGAGCGGGTACTGGCCGCCCTGACCCCCGCCCAGCTCACCCGGCTCGGGGCGCAGGAGGCGAAGAACACCGAGGCCGCGCAGCGGGATCTGGTCGATTCGGGCCGGCTCCCCACCCGTACGGGCACGCCCACGGCGGCCGGTGGCGCGGCCCTCACCTATGCGGCGGCCCAGATCGGCAAGCCGTACGTCTGGGGCGCCGAGGGGCCGGGGTCCTTCGACTGCTCCGGGCTGACCTCACAGGCCTGGGCGCACGCCGGGCGCGTCATTCCGCGGACCAGCCAGGAGCAGTGGGCCCGGCTGCCGAAGGTGCCGCTGGACGAGCTGCGGCCCGGGGACCTGGTGGTCTACTTCCCGAAGGCCACCCATGTGGGCCTGTACGTCGGCGACGGCAAGGTGATCCAGGCGCCGCGGCCCGGGGCCCGGGTCAAGGTGTCGCCGATCGCTGCGAACCCGCTGCTGGGGGCGGTCCGGCCGGACCCGGACGGTGCCCCGCTCGCGGAGTTCACCCCGCCCGCGCTGCCGCAGACACCGGCGGCGGAGGCGGGGGACGACACCGGCTACTCCGCCGAGGAGGCTCCGGCGGACGAGGCTCCGGCGGACGAGGCGACCTCCGCCAGGTAGTCGGCGGTGTCCTCGGGGTCGTAGAAGTACGAGTCGAAGTCGGCCGGGTTGTCGAAGCCATTGGCGAATCGATTCGCCACCGGCGGGAGCTGCCCGGCCGCGCCGATCAGGTTGAGGACGTGCTCCGGCGGGACACCCAGCATCGCGTTCGTCCACTGGGTCACCGGCTTGCCCGTGGTGAACCAGTACTTGTCGAAGGTGGCCTTCATCCACGCCTCGTCGAACGGCTTGTCCCCGTGCATCAGGATCGACGACAGGTACGAGGCCGCGCACTTCGCGGCGGAGTTCGAGCCCTGCCCGGTGATCGGGTCGTTCGCCACGACCACGTCCGCGACACCCAGCACCAGGCCGCCGCCGGGGAGGCGTCCGATCGGGTTGCGGACGGTCGGGGCGTAGCGCCCGGCGAGCGTGGCGCCGGCGTCCGTCAGCTCCACCTCCTTCGTCCGGGCGTGCTCCCACGGCGTGAACTTCTCCATGAGGCCCAGCGTGAGCGCCAGGTGCTCCGCCGGGTCCTTCACGCCGTTGAAGACGTCCACCGGTCCGCCCGGGACGCCCTCCCAGAACAGGATGTCCGCCCGGCCCGAGGTGGTCAGGGTCGGCATGACGAACAGCTCGCCGACGCCCGGGACCAGGTTGCAGCGGACCGCCTCCGTCTGCGGGTGCTCCGGGCGCGGGCCGAGGCCGTGCACATAGGCGACGGCGAGCGAGCGCTGCGGGGCGTCGTACGGGGAACGCGCCGCGTCCCGGCCGAACATCGAGACCAGCTCGCCCTTGCCGGCGGCGACCAGCACCAGGTCGTACGTGCGGGAGAAGTAGTCGAGGTCGGCGACGGAGGCACCGTGAATGACGAGCTGCCCGCCCCGCTGCACGAAGGTGTCGAGCCAGCCGGCCATCTTCACGCGCTGGTCGACGGACTGCGCGAACCCCTTGAGCCGGCCGAGCCAGTCGATGGGGCGGGTGGCGTCGGGGGCGGCGACGGAGACGCCGACGCCCTCGATCCTCGGGGCCTGCTGCTCCCAGAAGTTGATCCCGAGGTCGCGCTCGTGCTGCAGGGCCGTGTCGAACATGCACTGCGTGGACATGACCCGCCCGGTGCGGATCTCGTCCGCGGTCCGGTTGGACATGAGGGTGACCTCGTACCCCTTCGACTGGAGTCCGAGGGCGAGCTGGAGACCGGACTGGCCGGCTCCCACGACAAGTATCCGGCGCATCTCTCAGGCTCTCTCTTCGGGAGTGGTGTCCAGGGCGTGACCCACCAGGGCGAGCAGGGATTCGATCACCGTGTCGCGGCGCCTCGCGTCCATGATCACGACGGGCACGTGGGGCGGGACGCTGAGCGCCTCGCGCACGTCCTCGGGCTCGTACGACTGCGAACCGTCGAAGTGGTTGACGGCGACGGCGTACGGGAGCCCACAGCTCTCGAAGTAGTCGAGGGCCGGGAAGCAGTCGCGCAGGCGGCGGGTGTCTGCCAGGACGAGGCCGCCGATGGCGCCGCGCACCAGGTCGTCCCACATGAACCAGAACCGCTCCTGGCCGGGGGTCCCGTACACGTAGAGGACGAGGTCGTCGTCGAGGGTGACGCGGCCGAAGTCCATGGCGACGGTGGTGGTGTTCTTGTCCGGGGTGCCGGACAGGTCGTCGGTCGGGGCACTCGCCCGGGTCATCACCGCTTCGGTGCGCAGCGGGGTGATCTCGGAGACGGAGGAGACGAAGGTGGTCTTGCCGACGCCGAAGCCGCCGGCGACCAGCACCTTGACGGCGACGGGTGCGCGGGAGCGGTCGTACTGCCAGGGCTGGGCCGGCTCGTCGTCCGACTGCGGCAGGGACACCGGGTTGTCAGAGACGGCGAAGACCACTGAGCACCCTTTCCAGGAGCGCGCGTTCGGGACGCCCGGTGCCGTGACCCGTTCCGTAGACGCGGATCCTGCCCTGGTCCGCGAGGTCGCTGACCAGGACGCGGACCACGCCGAGCGGGAGCTTCAGCAGCGCGGCTATCTCGGCGATCGTGCGCATGCGGCGGCAGACCTCGACGATGGCCGGCATCTCGGGCATGCGGTCGGGCTTCTGCGGCTCCGACACCTTGGTGTCCAGGGCGGCGACGAACGTCTCGACGAGCAGGACCTGCGTGAAGCGGGTGCGGCCGCCCGTGAGGGAGTACGGGCGGACGCGGGCGGGGCGGCGGTCGGCGCCACGTATCGGCAGCCGGTCGGAGGCCGTACTCCTCACGGGGTGTTCTCCATCGACTGGCGCAGCTCGCTGCGGACTTCGGGGGTCAGTACGTGGCCGGCGCGGCCGACGAACAGGGCCATGTGGTAGGCGACGACGCTCATGTCGCAGTCGGGGGTGGCGTGCACGCCCAGCAGCGAACCGTCGCTGATGGCCATGACGAAGACGGAGCCGTGCTCCATCGCGACCATCGTCTGCTTGACCGAGCCGGTGTCCATCAGGGCCGCGGCGCCGGTGGTGAGGCTGCCGAGGCCGGAGACGATGGTGGCGAGGTCGGCGGACGCGCCGCGCGGACCCTTGGCCCTCGGCTGAGCCGGTGGCTCGGCCGCGCCCGCTCCCGGGTCGGAGGACAGGAGCAGCAGCCCGTCCGAGGAGACGACGGCGACGGAGTTGACGCCGGGCACCTCCTCGACCAGGTCGGTCAGCAGCCACTGCAGGTTGCGGGCCTGGGTGCTCAGTCCGTACGTACTGGGCGCGGTCATGTGCGTGCCTCCTGTGCGGTGTCCCCCCGGTCGGTCTTGCTCTGGCCCTGCCTCTGCGTCTGTCCCTGGTCGAGCGCTTGGTCGTGCGCCTGGTCGGGTCCCCGGTCCTGCGCGAGTTCGGCGGCGACGACGCGCCGCCCGTCCTGGGCTCCCTGGTAGAAGCCCCCGAGCCGGCGTCGCAGCTCCTCCGCGTCGACCCGGCGCGGCGGCTCGGGCCGTACGTCGTCGTCGGCGCGCTTGGCGGGGACGGTGCGCGGGGTCCGCTTCGGCAGGCCCTTGTCGGTGACGGCTGCTTCGCCCTCGGCCTGGTCGGCAGGGTGGCTGCCCTGGCGGGGGAGCCAGTTGCCCTCGGCCGGGGCGTGGGTGTGCGGGTCCGCCTCCGGTTCGGTTTCCCGTACGTCGGCCACGGGTGCGGCGGCGTGCGGCGCGGCCGGGATCCCCTCGGCGGGGTCCGGCACGCCGGGAGCGACGGGCTCGGCGTCGGGGACGACCCGCGCGAGCAGCTGTTCCTCGGGGGTCGGCCCGTCCCCTGCGGGGGGCTCGGCGGTGAACACCGGCTCGGCCGGTGCACCGTCCGCCGCCGGCGGCGCGGCGACGAACACCTGGTCGGCGGGCGGAAGTCCGTCCGCGGCGGGCTCGCCTGCGACCGGCTCCGCCGGGGTCCCGGCCACGACGGCGGGGCCCGCCAGGGCCTCGGCCAGGGTGATCGGGACCGCCGCGACGGCGGGCTCCGGCTCCGGCTCGGGCTCGGGCTGCGGCTCCTGCTGCGGCTCGGGCTCGACGGCGGCCTCCGTCGCGGTGTCGGCCGCGGCCTCGGCTTCCTCGCCCGCTCCCGCCTCGGTCTCCGCGTCGGGGTCCGGCGCGGCGTGCGCACCCCGCTGCCGGGGCGGCAGGGTGTTCTCGTTGGCCTCCGCTATCACGCCCGGCAGCCGCAGCGCGGGCCCGCCCGGCGTGGCCAGGGCGTGCACCGGGGAGACCATCGGGGTGGTGGGCAGCAGCGTCGCGGGGACGACCACCAGGGCCTCGGTCCCGCCGTGCCGCGGGGTGCGCAGCTCCGCGGTGACGCCGTGCCGGGCCGCGAGCCGCCCGGCCACGTACAGGCCGAGGCCGAGGCCGTGTTCCGCCTCGGGCTCCTCGTCGTAGGCCTCGGGCGTGGACAGGCGGGCGTTCAGCGACTCCAGGCGGTCCTCGGTGACGCCGATGCCCTCGTCCACGACGGACAGGACCACGTCGCCGGAGTCCAGCAGCCGGCCGGACACCTTCACCTTGACGTCCGGCGGCGAGAACGTGGTCGCGTTCTCCAGCAGTTCGGCCAGCACGTGCGAGATGTCGTCGGCCGCGTGCCCCGCGACCTGGGTGTACGAGGGCAGCGAGGCCAGGTCGACGCGCTCGTAGCGTTCGATCTCGCTGACGGCGGCCCGCATGACGTCGACCAGCGGCACCGGCAGGCCCTGCCCGTGGCCGTGTTCCTGCCCGGCGAGGACCAGCAGGTTCTCGTTGTGGCGGCGCATCACGGTCGCCAGGTGGTCCAGCTTGAAGAGCGTCGCCAGCCGGTCGGGGTCCTGTTCCCGTGACTCCAGCTCCTCGATGACCGCGAGCTGGCGCTCCACCAGGCCCAGGGTCCGCAGGGACAGGGAGACGGAGGTCGTCGACATGACGCGGCGGTGCTCCTCCAGCCCGGCCCGCAGCTTGGACAGTTCCTCCTCCAGCACGTCCCGGCCGGCGGCCAGCGCCTCGTTGCGGCCGATGATCCGGCGCCGGTCCGCGTCGAGTCCGGCGATCCGGGTGTGCAGGGAGACCGTCTGGTCGCGCACCGCGTTCAGGTGGCGCACGACCTCGGCGAACTCGTCGTTGCGGCCGGTGAAGCGCACCGGCTCCACCGAGCCCTCCGGCGTCGCCAGCCGCTGCGCGCCGCGGCGCAGGACGGACAGCGGCCGGGTCAGCGACCGCGCCACGGCGGTCGAGAAGCCGACGGCGAACAGGAACAGCACGCCCATGAAGGCGATGACGATTTCGAGCCGGGTCACGTCGTCGTCGCGCAGGGCGGCCAGGGCGGAGGCCCGTTCACCCGCGAGGGTGGCCTCCACGGTCCGCATGCGGTCGATGCGTGCCGTCAGCGCGGTGCCGACGGTGGCCCCGTCGGTCTTGCGGTCGGCGGCGCTCAGGGTGGGCCGGTCGGTGAGCCGCTTGAGGAAGTCGTCGGCCGTCTTGACCTCGGGCCCGGTGACGGTGGCGGCGAGCGTCTGGCGCACGTCGGGCCGTGCGGCCCGTGCGAAGTCGTCGAGGGCGGCCTGTTCCCGTACGCGCGCACGCTGGGCGGCGGTGGTGAGTTCGTCGACCACGGCCGAGTTGGGGAGCTGCTCGCCGCGGGGGACGGCCAGCGCGGCGAGCAGCAGTCCACGGGTGGCCGAGGCCTGTTCCACGGCCTGTCCCAGCGGGGCCAGCGGCCGGGTGGTGACGAGGGCGTCCTCGGCGCGCGGCGGGGTCAGCACGGCGAGCCGTTCGCCCGGGGCGAGGAGTTCCGCGATGACGGCGGCGTAGGCCTGGTGTGCGGCGAGGGCGCTGCCCTTGCCGTCGACGGCCTCGCCGCGGACGGTCCGTACCCGTGCGAGGGCGCGGGCGGTCGACTCGTCGGCCTCGGCCTGGACCTCGGCGAGCTGCCGGTCGGTCCGGGCGGTGCGCTCCTGGACGGACCCCTTGGCCGCGCCGGGCCGGCCCTTGGCGGCGTACTCGACGACGGCGTCGCGCTCGTCGGCGAGGAGGTGCGTGAGGGTGAGGGTCTGCCGGGTCTGGTCCGCCAGGGTGACCAGGCGCTGGGAGTCGTTCAGTTCCCTCGACGCGGAGACGACGGCGGGCGCGCCTGCCGCGAGGACGGTGAGGCCCGCGACGGCGACGCCGATGACCAGCCTGCGGCGCACGCGGACGCGGCGTCCTGCGGGGGCCGGGCCGTCGGCGGCGGTGCCGTTCTTCCGAGACCGCTTCTTCTGCACCGGTGCTCGCAATCCTGTACGTGTGCTCTTGCTCGTCTACTCGTGTGGCCGAGGTAACGGCCGGTCAACAAGTAAACGCTCCCTGCCCCCTCGTACCGCCTCAGACCTTTGCAGCGTGTTGGGGAGAGAGCCGCACATCACCCACCCGGCCACTCGAACGAGTGAACATCACGGATGAGTTGCCGACCAACTCGGGCACCCGGTGTCAGAGGTCCTCGGTGGACAGGTGGTTGAAAGATCGATACGGGCTTTGGCAGGATGCCCGCCCACATCACCGGTCCGCCGCCCCGGCCCGCGCGGCCCGCTCCCCCGCACTGCGCCTGCGGCCCACCCGGCTCCGTCCGTTTTGGTACGGACCTGCCCGCGCTCCCTGCCCCCCGCGGGTCAGAATGCCGGTATGCGCATCGACCTCGCCTCGGCCCCCGGCCACCCGGAACGCCCCAATGAGGACTGGGTATCGGCCGCGATCCCCGCTTCGGGCGGCGGCGTCCTGGTGGTCCTGGACGGCGTCACCCCGCCGGCCGACGATGACGGGTGCGTGCACGGAGTGCCCTGGTTCGCGGCGCGGCTCGGCGGCCGATTGACCGAACTGTCCGGATCGCGGCGGGACATGCCGCTCGATCAGGTTCTGGCCGAGTCCGTCCGCGCCACGGCAGACGCCCACCGCGGCACCTGTGACCTTTCTCACGTCAGGACTCCGCAGGCGACGGTCGTCGTGGTCCGCTGGGACGCGCAGTACGTGGAGCACCTCGTGCTCTCGGACTCCGTACTGCTCCTGGAGACGCCCGCGGGCGGGGTGACGGCGGTGCTCGACGACCGGCTGGACCGGATCCCGCGGGAGGTGCTGGGCTCGGTGGCCGCGACGGACGCCCTGCGGAACGCGGAGGGTGGCTTCTTCACGGCGGCCGCTGACCCGGCGGTGGCGGCCCGGGCGGTGACCGGGCGCACCCCGCGGGGGCGGGTGCGGGCGGTGGCCGCGCTCACGGACGGGGCGAGCCGGTGGACGGACACCTTCGGGCAGGGCGACTGGGCCGCGTGCCTGGCGGTACTGCGCGAGGAGGGTGCGCACGGCCTGATCGGCCGGGTGCGGGCCGTCGAGTCCGATCCGGCCCGCCCGTCGGCCCGGTACAAGCGGCACGACGACGCGTCGGCGGTCTACGCCGAGCTCTGAGCGGACCGGCTCCCGGCTCCCGGCTCCCGCTACTCCCCGCCCGAGTTCAACTGGTTCAGCAGCCGGGCCAGTTCGGCGACCTCGCCGCGGTCCCAGTCGGCGAGCTTGCGCATGTACTGCTCGCGGCGCGCGCCCCGGACCCGCAGGAATCGCTCCCGGCCCTCCTCCGTGAGGCCGACCAGGGAGGCCCGGCCGTCGGCGGGGTCGGGCTCGCGGGCCACCAGGCCCAGTACCTCAAGGGCTCGCAGCTGTCGGCTCATGGTGGCCTTGCCGACCCCGAAGTAGGCGGCGAGCTCGGTGGCCCGCTGCCGGCCGGCCGCCTCCAGGCGTACGAGGAGCCCGTACGCGGCCGGCTCCAGCTCGGGGTGGAGCTCGCGGGCCATCTCGCCGGAGGAGGCGCGGGCCCGCCGGAGGAAGACGGACAGCTCCCGCTCCAGGGCAAGGAACTCCTGGTCTTCACTCCCGTGCACGTCCCGCTCCTTCGATGGCGTCCGGCACCCCGGTGGGTGCGGGGCCAGTATTTCGCAGCGGGTGCGGCAACGGCCCGGTACCCCGCCGGAGCGGGACACCGGGCCGTGTGCAGTCACCTCGTGCGGTCGCCGGACGCGCGGCCGGGTGCGGTCACCGGGTGCGGTGCTCAGGCCGCGGCGGTGACCGGAGCCTGAGCCGGGGCCTGAGCCGGGGCCAGGGCCAGTTCCAGCACCTGGCGCACATCCGTCACCGGGTGCACCTCCAGCCCCTGGAGCACCTCCGCCGGGACATCGTCCAGGTCTGCCTCGTTCCGCTTCGGGATGACGACCGTGGTCAGCCCGGCCCGGTGCGCGGCGAGCAGCTTCTGCTTCACCCCGCCGATGGGCAGCACGCGCCCGGTCAGCGAGACCTCACCGGTCATGGCCACGTCCGTGCGCACCTGCCGCCCGGAGAGCAGCGAGGCGAGGGCGGTGGTCATGGTGATGCCCGCGCTCGGGCCGTCCTTGGGGACGGCGCCCGCCGGGAAGTGGATGTGCACGCCCCGGTCCTTCAGGTCGGCGACCGGGAGCTCCAGTTCCGCGCCGTGCGAGCGCAGGAAGCTGAGCGCGATCTGCGCCGACTCCTTCATGACGTCGCCGAGCTGGCCGGTGAGGGTCAGGCCGGCCGCGCCCGTCTCCGGGTCGGCGAGCGAAGCCTCCACGAACAGCACGTCGCCGCCCGCGCCGGTCACCGCGAGGCCGGTGGCCACCCCGGGCACGGCGGTGCGCCGCTCGGCCGGGTCCTGGGCGGACTCGGGCACGTGGTGCGGGCGCCCGATCAGCCCCCGCAGGTCGTCCGCGCCGATGCGCAGCGGCAGTTCCCGCTCCCCCAGCTCGTGCTGCGAGGCCACCTTGCGCAGCAGGCGGGCGATGGACCGCTCCAGGGTGCGCACGCCCGCTTCGCGGGTGTACTCGCCGGCCAGCCTGCGCAGGGCGTCCTCCTCCAGGACCACCTCGTCGGCGGCGAGACCGGCACGCTCCAGCTGGCGGGGCAGCAGGTGGTCGCGGGCGATGACGACCTTCTCGTCCTCGGTGTAGCCGTCGAGGCGGACGAGCTCCATCCGGTCGGCCAGGGCCTCGGGGATGGCTTCCAGGACGTTGGCGGTGGCCAGGAAGACGACGTCGCTGAGGTCCAGTTCCACTTCCAGGTAGTGGTCGCGGAAGGTGTGGTTCTGCGCCGGGTCCAGGACCTCCAGCAGGGCGGCCGCCGGGTCGCCGCGGAAGTCGGATCCCACCTTGTCGATCTCGTCGAGGAGGACCACGGGGTTCATCGACCCGGCCTCCTTGATGGCGCGGACGATCCGCCCGGGCAGGGCGCCGACATAGGTCCGGCGGTGGCCGCGGACCTCGGCCTCGTCGCGGACGCCGCCGAGGGCGACGCGGACGAACTTGCGGCCCATGGCGTGGGCGACGCTCTCGCCGAGCGAGGTCTTCCCGACGCCCGGAGGCCCCACGAGGGCCAGCACGGCGCCGCCGCGGCGGCCGCCGATGACGCCCATGCCGCGCTCGCTGCGCCGCTTGCGGACGGCGAGGTACTCGGTGATGCGGTCCTTCACGTCGCTGAGGCCCGCGTGCTCGGCGTCGAGCACCGCCCTGGCCCCGCGGATGTCGTACTCGTCCTCGGTGCGCTCGTTCCAGGGCAGTTCGAGCACGGTGTCCAGCCAGGTGCGGATCCAGGAGCCCTCCGGGCTCTGGTCGCTGGACCGCTCCAGCTTCTCGACCTCCTTGAGCGCGGCCTCCCGTACGGTCCCGGGGAGGTCGGCGGCCTCGACGCGGGCCCGGTAGTCGTCGGACTCCTCGCCCTCCTTCTCGCCGTTCAGGTCGCGCAGTTCCTTGCGTACGGCCTCCAGCTGGCGCCGGAGGAGGAACTCGCGCTGCTGCTTGTCGACGCCGTCCTGGACGTCCTTGGCGATGGACTCGGCCACGTCCTGCTCGGCGAGGTGGTCGCTGAGCGCCTTGACCGCGAGCCTGAGCCGGGCGACCGGGTCGGCGGTCTCCAGCAGTTCGACCTTCTGCTCGACCGTCAGGAAGGGCGAGTAGCCGGAGTTGTCCGCGAGGGCGGAGACGCCCTCGATCTGCTGGACCCGGTCCACGACCTGCCAGGCGCCGCGCTTCTTGAGCCAGCTGGTGGCGAGCGCCTTGTACTCCTTGACGAGCTCGGCGACCGCGCCGGGCAGCGGATCGGGCACGGCCTCGTCGACCGTCTCGCCCTCGACCCACAGGGCCGCGCCGGGCCCGGTGGTCCCGGCGCCGATACGGACCCGGCCGAGGCCGCGGATGAGGGCGCCGGGGTCCCCGCCGGAGAGCCGGCCGACCTGTTCGACGGTCCCGAGCACACCGGTCGCGGCGTACGTCCCGTCGATGCGCGGCACGAGCAGGACCCGGGGCTTCCCGCTGCCGCTCGTCCCGGCGGCGGCCTGCGCGGCCTCCACGGCGGCGCGCACTTCGGCGTCGGAGAGATCCAGCGGAACGACCATTCCGGGCAGCACGACCTCGTCGTCGAGCGGCAGCACGGGCAGGGTGAGTGTGATGGACGTCGAAGCCATGATCTTCCCTCCGGCAGTGAAGTTGAGCTATGCCGACTCAATGCATGTGCGCCTCCCGATGTTCCCCCTGAGCCGTTCGCCCGGGGCGAACGCGTCAGACGGCCGAGATGCGGACGTCGCCCGAAGTGGTCCTCGCCGAGAGGCGGGAGGGGGCGGAGGCGTCGTCGGGGAGGGTGACGTCGCGGTCGCCGGAGGAGGTGGAGACGGCGACCCGGTACGGGGCCGGGGGGACCGTCAGGGTGACGTTGCCCGAGGTGGTCTCGGCGAGCACCGAGGACGGGGTCTTCGCGAAGTCCAGGCGGGCGTCGCCCGACTCCGAGTGGACGTCGGCGCTCGTCGCGGACAGGCCGGTGGCGGTGATGTCGCCGGAGGAGGTACGTACCTTCAGCGGGCCGCCGATCCGCTCGGCCCGGACCGTGCCGGAGTCGGCCGTCACCACGGCCGCCGCCACACCCGCCACCGAGATGTCGCCGCTGGTGCTCTCCAGCTCGACCGTCGCGGCGGCCGGGACCTCCAGGCGGTAGTCGACGTAGCAGCTCGTGGAGCAGCCGTCCGTGAAGGTCAGTACGCCGTCGGTGACCTTCTGGCCGGGCGTCGGAACGGCGCCCTCGCGGTAGTGGACGGTGCGGCGGATCGTGACGCCGGGACCGGCTCCGGGGGTGACCTCGATCGATCCGGCCCGGGCCCCCGTCACCCGCACCGCGGTGACCGCCTCGGTGACCGTGGCGTCGGCGGTCGCCTTCCGGCGCGGACCGTCGTCGAGCGCGTCCGGGAGGGAGCAGCCGGCCAGCAGGAGGCCGGCCCCGAGGGCGGCGACGGCGGTGCGGGCGATGCGGGCCGAGGTGGCGTGTGAGGTCATAGCCCGATTCTCGGCCGGGGGCCCGCCCCGGGCCGATGGGGCGCGTACCCGAACCCCCGGTGGGGTTATCCCCCCTGAGCCGTCGTCACCGGAAGGTCCGAGGGCATGCCCCACTCGCTCCAGGAGCCGTCGTACACCGCGAGATCCCGGTACCCGGCGAGGTCGGCGCCCAGGGCCAGTACGCAGGCGGTCACCCCGGATCCGCAGCTGAAGTAGAGCCGCTCCCGTTCCCCGGCCAGCGCGCGGAAGGCCGCGCGCAGTTCCCCGGCGGGGCGCATCAGCCCCGCCGGGTCCTGGAGTTCGGCGAACGGCAGGTTGAGCGCGCCCGGCATGTGGCCGCCGCGCAGGCCCGGCCGGGGTTCGGGGGCGGTGCCGGCGAACCGCCCCCGGGTGCGGGCGTCGAGGACGGCCGCGTCCGGGTCGGTCAGGGCCCGCGCGACGGTGGCGCTGTCGGCCAGCAGACCGGCCCGGGGCCGGGCGGTGAAGGAGCCGCGCGGGCCGTCGTAGGCGGGGCCGGTGGCCGAGGTGGGCAGGCCGGCGGCCGTCCAGGCGGGCAGCCCGCCGTCGAGGACGGCGGCCCGGTCGAAGCCCATCGCGCGCAGCATCCACCAGGCGCGGGCGCTGGAGTAGAGGCCGGCGCCGTCGTAGACGACGACGGTGTCCGAGTCGTGGATCCCGAGGGCCCGCACGGCCTCGGTGAACTGCGCGGCGCCCGGCATGGTGTGCGGGGCGGGCGCGGTGTGGTCGGAGAGATCCCCGTCGAGGTCGAACGGCCGGGCGCCCGGGATCCGGTGGCCGGCGCCCCGGTGGGCGCCGACCGAGGCGTCGAGGAGGACGAGAGCGGGCGTCCCGAGCCGCGCGGCGAGCCAGTCCACCCCGACGAGCGGCCCGGGCAGCGTCCCCGGCGGGGCTTCGGGCCGTTCCCCGGGCCCTTCCGCGGGCCGTTCCTCGGGTGTGGCGTGCTGGGGCGTGGTCATGGGCACCTCCGGCGGGACGACACGGGCCGTCCCATCCTCCGACGCGGCCCGGCCCGGCCCCGACGGCGGGGTCGGGTGGGCGGCGACGGGCAGGGGGGACAGGCAGGCAGGCAGGCGGGCGGCTCGGGGCGCGGTCAGGGGCAGGTGCCGGGGCGGGCGTAGACCGCGACCCGGGCGCCGCGCACCTCGTCCGTCGAACACAGGTCGAAGCGGGCGGCCAGTTCCTCGCGCTTGACCGCCTCCCGCGGGTACGGGTCCAGCGGCTGGTCCGCCGGGTCCAGCAGGGCGATCACCCGGGACGAAGCGAGCAGCGCCTCGCGGATCCGCTCCGGGGGCAGCTCGGTGCCCTGGAGGCTGTGGGAGGCCGCCGGGGTGCGGTCCAGGGCCACGTCGCGCAGTTCCCGGTAGGCCTCCGGGGAGGACAGCAGCCACTCGCGCCGGCGCGAGGGCATGAACACCACCGCGTCCCCCGGCCGCGCCCGCTCGCGGACCGCCTCGGCCACCGCGCGCGCGTCGTCCTTGCGGCTCTCCGGCGTACGCAGCCACACCGACCAGATGCCGAAGGGCACCAGGAGCGCGCCCGCCAGCACCCACGGCCACCAGCCGCGGGCCGTCGCGAGCCGGGTGCCCGCCAGCAGGGCGAGCCCGGCCAGCGCGTAGAGCACGTACCGGTCGACGTACCAGGGGTTGACCAGCGAGACCGTCATCAGCAGCCCGGGCGGCAGCAGGACGAGCGGGAGGGCCACCCGTACGAGGTCCTTCGGGGCCCCCCGCGCGAGCAGCAGGGCGGCGGCGCCCACCACCGCGTACGCCGTCCAGTCCTGCCAGCTCGGCCGCCCGAGCCAGCCGAGCTGCTGCCCGGCCTGCCGGGCGCTCACCACGGCCAGCGGCAGCAGCAGGACGACGACGGCCGCGGCGCTCCACCTCCAGCCGCGCGAGCGCCACGCGGTGAAGGCGTGGGCGAGCAGCGCCAGCGCGGCGAACTCGTGCAGCCAGCAGCCGAGCAGCAGCACCACCGCGTACGCCGTCCACCGCTCGCGGAGCATCAGGTACGTCGCCCACACCACGGCGGCCGCGACCAGGGCGTACGAGCGCCCCTCCTGGGCGTAGGCCTGCACGGGCGGCAGTACGGCATACGCGCAGCCCGCGAGCAGCGCGGCCCGCTCTCCCACCAGGCGGTGGGCGACCGCGGCCACCCCGGCGGCGGCGAGGGCGGTGGCGGCGACGGAGGGCAGCCGCAGCGCCCACAGACCGCCGTCCCAGGCCTGGAACACCCCGTGCATGAGCAGGTAGTACAGGCCGTGGACGGCGTCGACCCGGCCCAGCAGCTCCACGATCCCGCCGAGCGGCCGGTGGGCCACCTGCCACGTGACGGACTCGTCGCGCCACATGCTGCCGCCGCGCTCCAGGCCCCACACGCCGAGGAGCACGGCGAGCAGCGGGGGGAGCAGGCGCCAGGGGGCGATCCGGCTGATGGCGTCCTCCGCGTGCTGTCGGAACGGGTGTGCGGACTCCATACTCGGGGTTGGACCCGAGTCCCGGCGGAGGTGGGTGTGCGCGCGTTACGAGCGGTTGCGGCGGCCGTACTGGGTGCGGTGGTCCTGGCGGGCTGCGGACCGTCGGGTTCCGGGGGCGGTGACGACGCACCCGCGGGCTCCTCCACGCAGCCGGGCGCGAGCGCGTCCGCGGACCCGGGCGCGAGCCCGGGCGTCTCGGCGAGCCCGGGCGGGTCCACGAGCCCGACCGTCGGCCCGACCACGAGCCCCACGGCCGGCCGGGTTCCGGATCGCGCGCAGACCCTGGTCCGGGTGACCCGGACCGGCGGCTTCGCCGGACAGACCCACACCCTCGTCGTCAAGGGCGACGGCTCGTACACCCGGCTGGACGCCAAGGCGAAGCCGACGGGCACCGGACGGCTGTCGGAGGCGGAGCTGGCCGGCCTGAGCGCCGCCCTGCGGGAGGCGGACTTCGCCCGCCTGCCCCGGATCGCGACGGGCGGCCCGACGATCTACGACGGGTACTACTACGCCTTCGTGCACGACGGTCACGAGGTGGCCGGCGCCCAGGGGTCGCTGCCGCCGGTCCTGACGAAGGTGATCGACGTGCTGCCCCCGTTCACGGGCGCGCAGGACGCCCCCTAGACCGCGCCCGGACCCGTGCCCGCGTCCGGACCTGCGCCCGTGCCCGTCGTGGAGATCTCGCGCAGCAGCCTGTCCAGGAACCCGCGCAGCCGGCCCGGCATGTCCACGCTCCCGGGGGCCAGCACCCACTGGATCTGCAGGCCGTCCATGACGGCGAGGATCTCGCGGCCGACGGCCTCGCAGTCGGTGTCCGGGCGCAGTTCGCCGCGGGCGACGCCGGCCTCCAGCAGGTCGACGGTGTAGCCGAGCACCCGGGCGTAGCGCCGGGTGAAGTAGGCGTGTGCGGGGTGCCCCGGGTTGCCGGACTCGCCCACCAGGGTGTTGAACATCCGGACGATGCCGGGCCGCCGCTCGTTGTCGGCGGCGAGGGCCACGACGGTGGCGAAGTGGGCGGCGACCGACTCGGCGGGTTCGCTGAACAGCCGCTCCACGTCGTGCTGCTCGCTCTGGGCGAGGACCGACAGCAGCAGGTCCTCCTTGCCGCGGAAGTGGTGCAGCAGTCCGCCCTGGGTGATCCCGCAGTCGGCCGCGATGCGGGCGAGCGAGGACGCGTTGAAGCCCCACTTCGCGAAGTGCTCGACGGCGGTGTCGAGGATCTTCTGCCGCCGGGCGTCGCCCACCGCGTAGGTCCCCCGGGCCGATCCCTTCGCCGCCGTCCGCGGCTTGTCCTGTGCCATGCGGCCACCCTATGAGGCCCCCGCCGGGTCCGGGCAGGACGGGGTGACCCAGGTCACTTTCCGAAAACCTAGCAGGTGCATGGTTTTCAGTTCTACCTTGGCCGTGCCGATCCGCCCGGTCACGTGCTCCAGGAGCCCCGCCATGAACGCATCGCCCGATTACCAGGACGCCTCCCTCCCCGTCGGCCGCCGCGTGGAGGACCTGCTCTCCCGGATGACCCTGGAGGAGAAGGCCGGCCAGCTCTTCCACTCGATGCTGATGATGAACGCGGACGGCACCCCGGTCACCGAGACCGACGGCTCGATGCTCCCCTTCACCACGCCCGAGCTGATCGAGGACCGCTTCCTCACCCACTTCAACCTGCTCGGCAGCTACGCGCCCCGCGAAATGGCCCTGTGGCAGAACGCCGTCCAGGAGATGGCCGCGGGCACCCGCCTCGGCATCCCGGTCACGCTCTCCACCGACCCGCGCCACACCTTCACCGACAACATCGGCGCCTCCTTCAACTCCGGCGCCTTCTCCGCCTGGCCGGAGGCCCTGGGCCTGGCCGCCATCGGCGACCCCGAGCTCGTCCACCGGTTCGCCGACACCGTCCGCCGCGAGTACCTCGCCGTCGGCTTCCGGGTCGCCCTGCACCCGCAGATCGACCTGGCCAGCGAGCCCCGCTGGGCCCGCCAGTCCGGCACCTTCGGCTCCGATGCGCAGCTGACGGGCGAGCTCGTGGCGGCGTACGTACGCGGCCTCCAGGGGCCGGCCCTCGGGCCCGGGTCGGTGTCCGCGATGGTCAAGCACTTCCCCGGCGGCGGCCCGCAGAAGGACGGCGAGGACCCGCACTTCGCGCACGGCAAGGAGCAGATCTATCCGGGCGGGATGCGCGAGCACCACCTGGAGCCGTTCAAGGCGGCGATCGCCGCCGGGTGCGCGCAGATGATGCCGTACTACGGCCAGCCGCTCGGCACCGACTGGGAGGCGGTCGGCTTCGGCTTCAACAAGGGCGTGGTCACCGGCCTGCTCCGCGAGGAGCTCGGCTTCGAGGGCATCGTCTGCAGCGACTGGGGACTGCTCAACGACGCGACGATCTTCGGGCAGGTGCACCCGGCGCGCGCCTGGGGCCTGGAGCACCTGAGCGTGGCCGAGCGGACGGCCCGGGCCCTGGAGGCCGGCTGCGACCAGTTCGGCGGCGAGCAGTGCCCCGAGGTCGTCGTGGAGCTGGTCCGCTCCGGCCGTGTCCCGGAGGCCCGGATCGACGAGTCGGTACGCCGCCTGCTGCGGGAGAAGTTCGTGCTCGGCCTGTTCGAGGACCCGTACGTGGACCCGGACGCGGCGGCCGGGATCGCGGGCCGGGCCGATTTCACGGCCCTGGGGGCGGCGGCCCAGCGCCGCTCCCTCACCGTCCTCACCAACCGCGGGGGCCTGCTGCCGCTCACCACCCGCCCGAAGCTGTACGTGCGCGGCGTGGACGCGGCCGTCGCCGCCGAGTACGGCGAGGTCGTCGCCGGCCCGGCCGACGCGGACCTGGCCGTGCTGCGCCTGCGGACCCCGTACGAGCCCCGCGAGAACATCTTCGAATCCTTCTTCCACTCCGGTTCGCTGGCCTTCCCCGAGGCCGAGCTGGCGGAGATCCTGGCCCTCCTGGACCGGGTCCCGACCCTGGTCTGCATCAACCTGGAGCGGGCCGCCGTCGTCCCGGAGATCGCCGAGCGCGCGGCGGCCCTGATCGCCGACTACGGGGCCTGCGACGCCGCCCTGCTGGACGTGGCCTTCGGCCGCGCCACCCCCGAGGGCCGCCTCCCCTTCGAGCTCCCGCGCTCGATGAAGGCCGTCGAGGCGTCGCGTCCGGATGTGCCGAACGACACGCTCGACCCGGTCTTCCCGCACGGTCACGGACTGACCTTCTAGACGCCCCCGGAGGGCACGGACGGCGAGGCACCTGACCGGTCTCGCCCGCCGGGTACCGGTCCCGTGGGGGGGCCGGTACCCGGTACATCACATTCCGTTTACTGTGGTCCAGCACATATGCCATGTCCGAACCCCACGTAGCCGCAGGCCGACGCCTCCTCTACGCTGCACCCCATTCACGCGGGATCTTCAGGGGCGGACATGGAACAGACACACACCACCCATCAGGGCGCCGCGGCGACACCCGGCGCCCAGCGGCGTGTGCTGGTCGTCGAGGACGACCACACCATCGCCGAGGCCATCGCGGCCCGCCTGCGCGCGGAGGGATTCCAGGTGCAGACCGCCGGGGACGGCCCCTCGGCCGTCGCGGCGGCCGAGAGCTGGCTGCCCGAGCTGCTGGTCCTCGACATCATGCTGCCCGGCTTCGACGGCCTGGAGGTGTGCCGCCGGGTCCAGGCCCAGCGGCCCGTCCCGGTCCTCATGCTCACCGCGCGTGACGACGAGACCGACCTGCTGGTCGGGCTCGGGGTCGGCGCGGACGACTACATGACCAAACCGTTCTCGATGCGCGAGCTGGCCGCCCGCGTCCACGTCCTGCTGCGGCGCGTGGAGCGGGCCACCATCGCCGCGCACACCCCGCGCGGGGCCACCCTGCGCCTGGGCGATCTGGAGATCGACCACGCACAGCGCCGGGTGCGGGTGCACACGGAGGACGTGCACCTGACCCCGACCGAGTTCGACCTGCTGGTGTGCCTGGCCGGCACCCCGCGGGCGGTGCTCTCCCGGGAGCAGCTGCTGGCCGAGGTGTGGGACTGGGCCGACGCGTCCGGGACCCGTACGGT
The DNA here is from genome assembly GCF_035989885.1 of Streptomyces sp. NBC_01232. Classification (GTDB taxonomy): domain Bacteria; phylum Actinomycetota; class Actinomycetes; order Streptomycetales; family Streptomycetaceae; genus Streptomyces. The sequence goes on along the minus strand of NZ_CP108518.1, from coordinate 5,550,006 downwards.
CGACAGCCACATCAAGGCCCTGCGGCGCAAGATCGGCGCGGAGCGGATCCGTACGGTCCACGGCGTCGGGTACGCCCTGGAGACCCCGGCCCAGGCATGAGCGGCCCGCCGATCCGGCAGCGGCAGCGGCAACGGCCCCCGGCGGGGCTGCGGCCCTTCTCGCCGTTCTCGATCAAGACCAAGCTGGGCACGCTCGTGGTGGTCTCGGTCTTCATCACGACGGGCCTGCTGCTGGTGGCCCTGCGCACCGACACCGAGCTGCGCTTCATCACGGTCTTCTCGGTGATCGCCTCGATGCTGATCACCCAGTTCGTGGCGCACAGCCTGACGGCGCCGCTCGACGACATGACGACCGTCGCCCGGGCGATCTCCCACGGCGACTTCACCCGGCGCGTACGCGGGGCGGGCCGCCGCGACGAGCTCGGCGACCTGGCCTCCACCATCAACCTGATGGCGGACGACCTGGAGGCCGTGGACCGGCACCGCAAAGAGCTCGTCGCCAATGTCTCGCACGAGCTGCGCACGCCCATCGCGGCGCTGCGGGCCGTGCTGGAGAACGTGGTGGACGGGGTCTCGGCCGCCGACCCCGAGACCATGCGCACGATGCTCAAGCAGACCGAGCGGCTCGGCGGGCTCGTGGAGACCCTGCTGGACCTCTCCCGGGTCGACAACGGCGTGGTCCCGCTGCGCGCCCGCCGCTTCGAGGTGTGGCCCTACCTGTCGGGCGTGCTGAAGGAATCCAGGCTCGCGGCCGCCGGCCGGCCCGGACTGCTCTCCGGCTCGGGCGGGCACACCCGCAACGACGTGCACCTGCACCTGGACGTCCACCCGCCCGAGCTGTGGGCGCACGCGGACGCCGAGCGGCTGCACCAGGTGGTAGCAAATCTGATCGACAACGCGGTCAAACACAGCCCCCCGCACGGCCGGGTCACGGTCCGCGCCCGGGCCGGCGACACCGCCGGAAGCCTGGTCCTGGAGGTGCGCGACGAGGGTCCCGGCATCCCGGAGGCGGAGCGCCACCGGGTCTTCGAGCGCTTCAACCGGGGCAGCGCCCGCGGCGGCGACGGAGGCACCGGTTTGGGCCTCGCGATCGCCCGCTGGGCCGTGGAGCTGCACGGAGGGCGGATCGGAGTGGCCGAATCGTCACGTGGCTGCCGCATCCTCGTCACGCTTCCGGGCAGCTCGTAGGTGCCGTGTTGACGTAGGGTTCGAGTGGGAAGGACATGATCTCGGCCACACGTACCCGGGGTCCGTCAGGGGTGCGAAGCCAAGGGGGCCGCAACCTCGGTGCCGCCTACCCGAACCAGGCTGGTTTCCCGCCATTCCACGTGCCGAAACCCGCCGTTCGATGTGACCTGCATGACGTAAGTCCCGCCCGGCCTGCATGCAGCGGCCGAGGAGGCGTAGCCTTTATTCCCGCTGTCCATACCTTGTGAAGCGGAAGAGGGCGGTTGCCGCCGTGTCGCCACAGTCCCCCAGTAACTCGAGCACCACGACCGAAGCAGCAGAGGGCGGGAAGAACCCTGCCTCAGGCTTCGGCGCGAATGAGTGGCTCGTCGACGAGATCTATCAGCAGTACCTCCAGGACCCGAACTCGGTCGACCGGGCCTGGTGGGACTTCTTCGCCGACTACAAGCCGGGTGGCGCTGTCGCTCCGGTGAAGTCGGACGGTCCCCAGAAGCCCGCGACGACGGACGGCGCCTCCGCACAGGCCGCCACCACCGTCTCCGCGGCGCCGCAGGTCACCGACGCCGCCGCCACGGGGGCGGCGCGCGCCGCAGCCCCTGCTCCGACTCCTGGTGCGAGCACCGGCTCCACTGGAGCGGCTGCCGCCGCGCCAGCTGCTGCGCCCGTGTCCGCGCCCGCCCCTGCTCCTGCCACCCCCTCTGGTGCCCCTGCTGTGACTGTCACCTCCCAGGCCCCGGCCGCCGCACCGGCCGCGCCCGCCGCCTCCTCCGTAGCCCCCCAGAAGGCCGCGCCCGCCACCGAGGCCCCCGCGGGCCCCGAGCTGGTGACGCTCCGCGGCCCGGCGGCTGCCGTCGCCAAGAACATGAACGCCTCCCTCGACGTGCCGACGGCCACCTCCGTCCGCGCCGTCCCGGTGAAGCTGCTGTTCGACAACCGCATCGTCATCAACAACCACCTCAAGCGCGCCCGGGGCGGGAAGATCTCCTTCACGCACCTGATCGGCTACGCGATGGTGCAGGCGATCAAGGCCATGCCGGCCATGAACTACTCCTTCGCGGAGAAGGACGGCAAGCCGACCCTGGTCAAGCCGGAGCACATCAACTTCGGTCTCGCGATCGACCTGGTGAAGCCCAACGGCGACCGCCAGCTCGTCGTCGCCGGCATCAAGAAGGCCGAGACCCTCAACTTCTTCGAGTTCTGGCAGGCCTACGAGGACATCGTCCGCCGCGCCCGTGTCGGCAAGCTGACGATGGACGACTTCACCGGCGTCACCGTCTCGCTGACCAACCCCGGCGGCCTGGGCACCGTGCACTCCGTGCCCCGCCTGATGCCCGGACAGTCGGTCATCATGGGCGTCGGCTCCATGGACTACCCCGCCGAGTTCCAGGGCACCTCGCAGGACACCCTGAACAAGCTGGGCATCTCCAAGGTCATGACCCTGACCTCGACCTACGACCACCGGGTCATCCAGGGCGCGGCCTCCGGCGAGTTCCTGCGCATCGTCGCGAACCTGCTGCTCGGCGAGGACGGCTTCTACGACGCCGTCTTCGAGTCGCTGCGCATCCCGTACGAGCCCGTCCGCTGGAACCGGGACATCGACGCCTCGCACGACGACGACGTCACGAAGGCCGCCCGCGTCTTCGAGCTGATCCACTCCTACCGGGTCCGCGGCCACGTCATGGCCGACACCGACCCGCTGGAGTACAAGCAGCGCAAGCACCCCGACCTCGACATCACCGAGCACGGCCTCACCCTGTGGGACCTGGAGCGCGAGTTCGCGGTCGGCGGCTTCTCCGGCAAGTCGATGATGAAGCTCCGCGACATCCTCGGCGTCCTGCGCGACTCGTACTGCCGCACCACCGGCGTCGAGTTCATGCACATCCAGGACCCGAAGCAGCGCCGCTGGATCCAGGACCGCATCGAGCGCCCGCACACCAAGCCGGAGCGCGAGGAGCAGCTGCGCATCCTGCGCCGGCTGAACGCCGCCGAGGCCTTCGAGACCTTCCTGCAGACGAAGTACGTCGGCCAGAAGCGCTTCTCCCTGGAGGGCGGCGAGTCCGTCATCCCGCTGCTCGACGCCGTCATCGACTCGGCCGCCGAGGCCCGCCTCGAAGAGGTCGTCATCGGCATGGCCCACCGCGGCCGCCTGAACGTGCTCGCGAACATCGTCGGCAAGTCGTACGCGCAGATCTTCCGCGAGTTCGAGGGCAACCTCGACCCGAAGTCCATGCACGGCTCCGGCGACGTCAAGTACCACCTGGGCGCCGAGGGCACCTTCACCGGCCTGGACGGCGAGCAGATCAAGGTCTCGCTCGTCGCGAACCCCTCGCACCTGGAGGCGGTCGACCCGGTCCTGGAGGGTGTCGCCCGCGCCAAGCAGGACGTCATCAACAAGGGCGGCACGGACTTCACGGTCCTGCCGCTGGCGCTCCACGGCGACGCGGCCTTCGCCGGCCAGGGCGTCGTCGCCGAGACGCTGAACATGTCGCAGCTGCGCGGCTACCGCACCGGCGGCACCGTGCACGTGGTCATCAACAACCAGGTCGGCTTCACCGCCGCCCCGGAGTCCTCGCGTTCCTCGATGTACGCGACCGACGTGGCCCGCATGATCGAGGCGCCGATCTTCCACGTGAACGGCGACGACCCGGAGGCCGTCGTCCGCGTCGCGCGGCTGGCCTTCGAGTTCCGCCAGGCGTTCAACAAGGACGTGGTCATCGACCTCATCTGCTACCGCCGCCGCGGCCACAACGAGTCCGACAACCCGGCCTTCACCCAGCCGCTGATGTACGACCTGATCGACAAGAAGCGCTCGGTGCGCAAGCTCTACACCGAGTCCCTCATCGGTCGCGGCGACATCACGCTGGAAGAGGCCGAGCAGGCGCTCCAGGACTTCCAGGGCCAGCTGGAGAAGGTCTTCGCCGAGGTCCGCGAGGCCGCCACGCAGCCCGCGATCGCCGCGCCGGCCTCCCCGGCCGCGCAGGCCGAGTTCCCGGTAACCATGAACACCGCGATCTCGCAGGACGTCGTCAAGCGGATCGCCGAGTCCCAGGTCACCATCCCCGAGGGCGTCACCGTCCACCCGCGCCTGCTGCCGCAGCTGCAGCGCCGCGCGGCGATGATCGACGAGGGCACCATCGACTGGGGCATGGGCGAGACCCTCGCCTTCGGCTCGCTGCTGATGGAGGGCACCCCGGTCCGCCTGTCCGGCCAGGACTCCCGCCGCGGCACCTTCGGCCAGCGCCACGCGGTCCTCATCGACCGGGAGACGGGCGAGGACTACACCCCGCTCCTCTACCTGTCCGAGGACCAGGCCCGCTACAACGTCTACGACTCGCTGCTCTCCGAGTACGCGGCCATGGGCTTCGAGTACGGCTACTCGCTGGCCCGTCCGGACGCGCTGGTCCTCTGGGAGGCCCAGTTCGGTGACTTCGTCAACGGCGCGCAGACCGTCGTCGACGAGTTCATCTCCTCGGCCGAGCAGAAGTGGGGCCAGACCTCCGGCGTCACGCTGCTCCTCCCGCACGGCTACGAGGGCCAGGGCCCGGACCACTCGTCCGCGCGTCCCGAGCGCTTCCTCCAGATGTGCGCGCAGGACAACATGACGGTGGCCATGCCCACCCTCCCCTCCAACTACTTCCACCTCCTGCGGTGGCAGGTCCACAACCCGCACCACAAGCCGCTCATCGTCTTCACCCCGAAGTCGATGCTGCGTCTGAAGGCGGCGGCGTCGAAGGCGGAGGAGTTCACGACCGGTTCGTTCCGTCCGGTCATCGGTGACAGCACGGTGGACGCGAACGCGGTCCGCAAGGTCGTCTTCTGCGCCGGCAAGGTCTACTACGACCTGGAGGCCGAGCGCGAGAAGCGCGGCATCACGGACACCGCGATCATCCGCATCGAGCGGCTGTACCCGCTGGCGGGCACGGAACTCCAGGCGGAGATCGCCAAGTTCCCGAACGCGGCGAAGTACATCTGGGCCCAGGAGGAGCCGGCGAACCAGGGTGCGTGGCCGTTCATCGCGCTGAACCTGATCGACCACCTCGACCTGGCGGTCGGCGCGGACGTCCCGGCGGGCGAGCGCCTGCGGCGCATCTCGCGCCCGCACGGCTCGTCCCCGGCGGTGGGTTCCGCGAAGCGCCACCAGGCGGAGCAGCAGCTCCTGCTGAACGAGGTCTTCGAGGCCTAGGCCCCGACCCCAGCAGCACGGAAGGCCCGGCTCCCCTGAGGGAGCCGGGCCTTCCGGCCGTTCGTGCCGGACCGGTCAGCGAGCGCCCCGGCCGGTCTCCTCGGGCGGCGCGGACCGCGACGCACGGCGCCCCTGCCACCACACGGTCACACCGGCGAGGCCTCCGGCGGCGATGAAGAAGCCCACCTTCACGGCGGCCTTGCCGGACAGCCAGGCCGCGGTGAAGGGCAGGTTCCAGCCCTGCCACCAGAAGACCCCGCACACGGCCGCCGCGACGAGGATTCCCGCCACAACGCCCAGCGCGGTCCGCCACCTTGCCCCGTCGATACCGTCCCCCATGTCACTGGTCATACGGATCACGCTAGGCGCCCGGGGCGGCGGCCTCCTCCCCACGGAGGATGATCGTGCCCGCGACTTTCGTCGCGTGAGGCTCGCGAGGCGGGAGACGAAAGTCTCGCCCGCTTCCGACGCTTCGCCTCTACCAGGCGTTCCAGAGCCCGTCATGACGGTGGCGGACCGGCGGCATGTCCGCGTCGTCGAGTTCGTGGCCGGCGCGGTGCAGTCCACGGATCCGCTGGGCGTGGAGCCGACCCTGGAGCCGGGCGCGGCCCTCGGCCGTAGCGATCTCGCCGGAAAACGAACCCGTCCTGCAGGAGAGCACCATCCACTGCCAAGAGGTGATCCGGCGCAGTGTCTTCGCCGGGGCGGGGCGACGGCCTTCGCGGGCGGCCAGGGCCAGTTCGGCATGCGCATAGCGCAGGTCGTACAGCGACATGGACTCCGATGCGCCCTCCTGGATGCGGAGTCGCGTGGGAGTCGTGCGGACAGTTCGGGACATCGAGAGCCTCCGTAGGCCCTCCGGACTTTCCAGAGGCACCTACGGCGGGTGCGTGGTGGTCAGCACGACTCAGCTCCCCCGGTCGGTCGCGACGATCATCACCAGCACAGTAGTCGCGCGGAGACGTGAAGGCCGAGGCCTTCTGCCCGCCCCTGTCGCCGAGTCCGGTGCCGCGGGGGTGGAGGCCCCGCACGCGTGGGCCCCGTACCGCCGCCCCGCACCCCTACGGCTGGGGCTCGAAGTCCCAGTACGGCCGGGTCTGTTGCTTCGCCGAGACCGTGTGGACGTGCTGGGCTCCCAGTGTGCGGGTCAGGCCGCGGATGCCCGCGTCCTCGTGCTTCGCCGCCTCCTCGTACTCCCGCACCGACCGGAGGTCCGCCGCCAGGGCGATCTGGGCGCTCAGGGCCATCGGGTGGTCCGGGCCCAGTACCCGCTCGGCCGTGCGCAGCGTCTCCCGGCTGAGGTCCAGCGCGTCCTCCAGCCGCCCCGTGATGCTGCGGTGTCCGGTGGCGTTCAGGGCGCAGCCCAGCGTCCAGGGGTGCCGGTCGCCGAGCGCGCCCCGCATGCCGACCAGCGCCTGCTCCGCGAGGGAGAGGGCCTCCGTGCGTTCGCCCTGCGCCCGCAGGACGAGGCCGAGGTTGCCGACCGTGCCGATGCTGTACGGGTGGGCGAGGCCCAGCTGGGACTGGTAGCCGCGGACCACGTCCTCGGAGATCCGGCGGGCCTCGCCGATGTCCCCGTACTCCCTGAGGTAGGTGGCGTAGTCGGAGGCGACCATCAGGGTCCACGGGTAGTCGGCGCCGAAGACCCGGGTGGCCCGCTCCCACACGGTCCGCAGCCGCAGGCCCGCGCCGGGGATGTCGCCGGAGCGGCGCAGGCACATCCCGAGGTTGTGCTCGGCGCGCAGGGTCTGCGGGTGTTCCAGGCCCAGCACCTGCGTGTTGATCTTCACGCCCTGTTCCTGCCGGGTCTGCGCCTCGTGGTAGCGGCCCATCAGCCGAAGGCCCATGGCGCAGGCGATCCCGGAGGAGAGGGTGGAGATGTGGTGGGTCCGCAGTACCCGCTCGCGGCGGCGCAGCGTGTCCAGGTCGAGGTCGTAGGCGTCCTGGTAGCGGCCGAGCAGGCGGTAGGTGGCGGCCAGGTTGTTCTGGGCGGCGAGCGTGGTGGAGTCGTCCTCGCCGAGGAGTTCGCGGTAGGTGCCCAGGCAGTGCTCGAAGATCTCGCGGGCCGGTTCGAAGCGGGCGATGCACAGCAGGACCCCGCCGTACGAGCTGGTGGCGCGCAGGGTCTCCAGGTCGCGGTCGCCGCGTTCCCCGGCGAGCCGGTCGGCGCGGGCGCGGGTGAGGGTCTCGGCCCGCCGGAAGAGCCCGAGGTTGCGCAGGGCTTCGCCGTACTGGTAGCTGAGCTCGCGGACCTTGGGGTGGTCCTCGCCGAGCAGGGCCCGCCAGATCAGGTCGGTCTCCTCGGAGAGCCGCAGGCAGGTGCGGTACTCGCCGGCGAGGATCAGGTAGCGCAGGCAGTGCAGCAGGAAGTTCTGGATGCGCGGGTTGCTGCTGGTGAGCACCCCGGAGGTGGCCAGGTGCGGGATGAGTTCGGCGTACCGGGGCCAGAGCCGGGCGTCGGAGGGCCGGCCGGGGTCGGCGGCGGCGAGGACCTGGCGCACGGCGCGCGAAAGGGGTTCGGCCTCCGCCTCGGAGAGGTTCTCGCGGACGATGCCGTGGACCATGCGGTGCAGCTGGACGGTCTCCAGCCCGCCGCCGCCCTCCTCCACGGCGAGGTCCGAGTACTCCAGCCGCACCACGGAGAACTGGACGAGCTTGTTCAGGGCGGCGTTCCACCGGATCTGGTCGTTGATCAGCCCGGCGAGCTGTTCGGGCACGTCGTCGGCGGGGAACTCGCGCAGCAGCCGCAGCGGCACCGGGCCTGGCGCGAAGAAGACGAACAGCCGCAGCAGGGCGAGGGCGTCGGGGAAGTTCTCGCGGACGTTGTTGAGCAGTATGGCGAGGGCGGTGGGGAAGGGGAGGGGGTAGTCCTCGGAGATCGCGACGGCCTCGTGGGAGTCCATCCGGTGCTGGAGAAGGACGAGGTAGTCGCCCACCGGCAGCGGGGAGTCGGCGAGCCAGCCGGCGGTCTGGTCGAGGGCCAGCGGGTAGTCCTCCAGCGCCTCGGCGAGCTGGTCGGCCTCGTCGGCGGTCAGGCGCAGGGCCCGGCGGCGGATGAAGGTGATCGACTCGGGGCGGGCGTAGAGCGGGACCTCGACGAGGCTGGTGTGGCGGGCGGCCCACTCGCGGTTGCGCGAGGTGATGATCACGTCGCCCGCGCCGGAGGGCAGCAGGTCGATCAGGTCGTCCGGGTTGTCGCAGCCGTCGAAGACCATCAGCCAGCGGCCGTACGGATTTCCGCGCCGCAGCGCTTCGAGGACGGCCCGGATCTGCTCGCCGTAACTGCCCGCCCCGCGCGGCAGCCCGAGCGCCGGGGCCAGGTCGGCGAGGCGTTCGCGCAGGGTGGGCCGGTCCTCGGCGGGGACCCACCACACCACGTCGTACTCGGAGGCGAAGCGGTACGCGTACTCGGTGGCGACCTGGGTCTTGCCGACGCCGGAGAGCCCGAGCAGGGTGACGGTGGACGCGCCGGGCGGGGCCTCGGCGAGCGCCTCGCGCAGGGTGCCGATGACGTCGTTGCGGCCGGTGAAGCGCGGGTTGCGGCGCGGGACGCGCCCCCAGATCTCCGGCGGATCGTTGGGGAAGCGCGGCCCGCGGCGGCCGGTCTCGGTGCCGATCCGTTCGGTGGGCAGCTCCAGGCGGCGCAGCACGCGGTACTCGGCCTCGTAGGCGTCCAGGCCCCACAGGTCGGTCTTCTCCAGTACGGCGACGGCGCTGGGCAGCGGGGCGTCGGTGAGGCAGACCGCGGCGAACCGGTCGGGGTGGCGGTCGGTGACGGCGCGCAGGGCCGTGTTCCACTCCTCCTCGGTGTGGGTGCCGGCGGAGAAGTAGCGCTCGCTGAGGACGAGGAGGACCCGGCTGCCGGAGCGGGCCAGGTCGTCGAGGGCCTGGCCGATGCCGGGAGTGCTCTGGGGGTCCCAGCGCTGGAGGGCGACGCGGTGGCCGTGCTCCTCCAGGCGGTGGGCGATCCACACCGCCCAGGGACGGTTGAACCCCGCGAAGCTGATGACGAATCGCTGCGGCTGGGGCGGCTGGGGCGGCTGCTGCGCCGCCGGTTCACGGTCCTGGCGACTACCGGTGGTCATCGGGCCGTCTCCCTGAATGCGGGCGGTGGACGGGCTTGAAAGGTACCGCAGCGGACGGTCCGTCAGCCCTGTGCGAACGGTGCGAGTTCGGGGTGTGCCTCGCACCAGGCGCGGCGTTCGCGGTCGATGGCCCGGCGGGCCGCGGCGTGCTGGTCGCCGGGGGGCGGGAGGTCGTCCATCGCGCGCTCGGCGGCGGCCATCGCTTCGGTGAACTCCCGTCCGGCTGCAGTCAGTCCTTCGTGCTCCCGCAGCGCGGGCAGGACCGCGGCGACCTGGGCGCGGATCCGGGCGTGCTGGGCCCAGGCGCCTCGGGCCCCGTAGAGGGCGGCGCGCTGCCAGTACCCGGCGAGCGCCAGGTGGGCGTAGGCGCCGTGCAGCAGGCCCTCCAGCGGGCGGGGGTCGCTGCGCCACGGGGCCCAGTGACGGGGCGTGCGGTCGGCGGTGTGCAGGGTCAGGACGTCGGCCAGCGCGGCCAGTTTGCCGTGCTGGACCTCGTGGACGAGGGTCGCGGCGAGCGCTGGCGGTGCCTGGGCGCGGGCCAGTACGGAACCGGCGGCGGCGGGGAGGGTGGCGCCGCTGGAGCGGGAGCCGACGGCCAGCGGTACGACGGAGCGCAGCAGCTGTACGGTCTCCTCCGCGCGGACGGTGTCGTAGCGCTGGAGCAGGGTGAGCGCGCCGGACCACTGGGTGTCCCACCGCTTGTGGCCCTTGGGGGTGAGCCGGCGGGCGGGGCGGACCTGGGCCTGCTGCGCCGGGCCGGGCGCCCGGTAGGGGTCGAGGTCGTCGAGGGCGGTCCTGCCTCCCGGCAGGCTGTGCAGGGGCACGGTGGCGGGGTCGTCGGGGTCCCAGGAGCGTTCGGTGAGGGCGAGCGGGCCGGGGCGGTCCGGGCGCAGCAGACCGAGGGTGGGCAGGACGAGCCGGCCGTGCAGGGGGCGCAGGGTGTGGGTGAAGGCGATCCCGGCGCGCAGGGCGGCGGCGACGGCGAGGGCCCCGAGGTGGCCGAGGTCGGCCGGGGGGCCGCACCGGGCGTGCAGCCGGCGCAGGGTCTCCTCGGCCCACACCCCGGTGGCGGGGTAGTGCAGTACGTCGCGCACGGCGCCGGCGTCGTGCCGTTCGGCCTCCTCCAGCAGGGCCCAGGCGTCGGCGGTCTCCCCGGACCGGCCGCCGGGGGCGGCGTCGAGGACCGCGCGCAGCAGGAGCAGGCGCTTGGAGCGGCGTACGTCGCGGACCAGGCGGGTGCCCTCCATGGACGGCTCGGTGGAGGCGAGGGCGCGCAGGGTGGGCGAGGAGACGGTGAAGGCGGTGAGGGCGGCGGTCATGAGGCGACCGCCGGGGGGTGTGCGGGGGGCTCGGTCGCGGGGGCGGCGGCGGAGGTCCGGGCGGCGCGCTGGACGGCGGCGGCGATGTGGCGGATCAGCAGCTGGAGGTCTGCGCAGTACACGGACGGCTGGCGGAAGCCCTCGCCGGCGCGGTAGCGGTGCGGGTAGTGCCCGCCGCCGCACACGTCGACCAGCTCGCAGGCGCGGCACCGGGGCGCGAGCGCGTCCCGTCCGAGCTGGCGGGCGGCGAGTCCGGGGTGGTCGAGGAGCTGGTCGAAGCTGTGGGTGTCCAGGGTCATCCCGGTCGCGGCGGCGCCCTCGTACGCGGATTTCAGTGAGTCGGCCTGTTCGATGGAGCCGTCGGTCTCGATCACGGCGGTGGCGGCGGGCGTGAGCCCGAGGGTCTCGGTGGCGGCGGGCAGGCCGAGCAACAGGGCGATGATCTCCTCGAAGAGCCGGATCCGGGTGCGCCGTACGCCGTCGTGCCACCAGCGCTCGAAGACGGCGAGGAGCCAGTCGGCGTACGGGGTCCGGTCCGGGTGGTGGCCGGGTGGCGGGGCGCTCCAGTTCGCGAGCGGCAGGAGCAGCCCGATGCTGGGCGGGGCGAAGGCGAGCAGCGACTCGTAGGTCTCCACCGGGTCGTGGCCGAGGTCGACGACGACGAGCACCCCGGCGTAGCTCTGCGGGTGCCGGGCCAGCAGCCGCAGACCGCGGGCGGCGGCGCCGAAGCCGGGCCGTCCCGCGTGGTCCACCCGCCGGGTGTTGTGCGCGGGCAGTCCTCCGTCGAGGCTGACGCCGACGCGGATCCCGGCGGCGGCGAGTGCGGCGAGGCGGCCGCGGGTGAGCAGGGTGCCGTTGGTCTGGACGGTGGCGGTGACCCGGGTGCGCGGGGCGGTCCCGGCCACGGCGGCCCGTACGGCGTCGACGGGCGCGGCCAGTTCGGCGGGCGAGGTGAGCAGGGGCTCCCCGCCGTGCAGGACGAGGTCGACCCGGGGCAGGTCGTGGGCGGCGGCGTGCTCGGCGATGCGCTGCGCGGCGCGGGCGGCGGTGGCGGGGGTCATGGCGGGCGGCTGGTCGCGCCAGCCCTGGTCGGCCATCTCGTAGACGTAGCAGTAGGTACAGGCGAGGTTGCAGCGGCTGCGGGTCTTGAGGACGAACTGCCGGATGGGGTGGGGCCGGTGGCCGGCGGCCCGCGCGGCGGCCACGTCGAGCCGGAGGTAGGGCCAGGGCGCGTTCCGGGCATGGCGCTGCTGCTCCCGCTGCCGCTCCACGACGGGGTCGGGGGCGGGCGCGGGCGCCGGGGCGTCGGCCGCCGCGGGCACGGGGTCGGGGTGCGGGGTCGTCGGGTCGGGAGCCGCCGCGGGCGCCGGGGCGGGGTGCGGGGGCGGGCCGGGGTTGCCGGGTGCGGGCAGCGGGGAGTCGCTCGTGACCGATCGCGCCATCGCCGCACCTCCTCCCCGGCCTCGCCCGGGGACACCCCGGCGGACGGTGCATCCCTGCCCTGGGGACGGACCCGGCTAACGGCGGAAAGTGGTCAACTCGCTTTCAAGGTGGGGCGGATCAGGCACGGCCCGCGCGCGGCGCGGGCACCGGACGGTCAGGCCACGCTGGAGTCGAAGGCGTTGAGGATCTCCGCGGGATGGGTCACCCGCTCGACCATGCCCTCGATCACCCGGGCCAGCACGGGATGGTCGATCCCGCGCAGCGCCGCGAGGTCCAGCCCGGAGAGATCCGGCAGCCGCCCCGGGCATCCCGGGGTCGCTGCCGCCACTTCCTGCTGCTTCGTCACCATGTGCCGCCGGTCCCCCTGTCGCGTCGCACACCGGATGGTCCACTTCCTGTTCCCGCCGTCCGCTCCGTGGAAACGGCGCTCCCCGGTCGCGGGGGCGCCCGCCGCGCGTGCGTCAGAGGCCCGCCTCCAGGGTCCGTATCCGTACGCGGACCGCCTCCGTGCGCCCGGCGGCGCCCTCGCGGGTCCGCGTCCACAGCTCCAGCGCCGAGCGGTACGCGTCCAGGGCCGCGCGGGGCCGGGCGAGGCGCGCCAGCACGTCCCCGCGCAGCTCCTGTACGCGGGCGGCCAGCTGGACTGCGGTGTCCTCGCGGTCCTCCACGTCGGCCTCCAGGGCGGCCCGCCAGGCCCGCCGGTAGGAGTCCGCCGCCCGGTCGAGGCGGTCCAGCGCCCGCGTGTGGCCGTGGATCTCCTGCTGCACGTCTCCGTGGTCCCGCCAGGCGCGGGCCTGTTCCAGGGGGTCGCGGCTGTGCCGGACGGCCAGTTCCAGCAGGTATTCGGCCTCCCGCAGGTCCACCGGATCGCCCTCGTAGGCGTGCCGCAGCCGGAGCCCGGTGGCCAGCCGCAGCAGCCGGTGCGCCGACCCCGGGTCGGACTGGGCGACGGCGGAGCGGCTCTCGCGCAGGACGCGTACGGCGGTCCCGGTGAACCGCCGCCCGTCGGTGGCCCGGGCCCGGTCCAGGAGTACCTCGCCCCACTCGGGCAGCAGTTCGCCGAAGGCCTCCCCGTCACGGGGGATCAGCCGCCGGGCCCGGCCGTACGCCTCGGCGGCGTCCTCCAGCGCCGCCTGGTCGGCGTCCCGCGCGTACCGCTCCCGGTGCACCCGGGCCAGGCACACCAGGGCGGCGACCCGCAGCTCGGGGTCCCCGCCCGTCTCCGCCAGGGCCGCGTCCAGCTGCGCGGCGGCCTCCTCCAGCCGGCCGGGGAGGTGGCGCAGCGCGTCGGCCAGCTCCACCCGCACCCGCGCGGTGCCGCCTCCGGTACGCCCGGGTGGAGCCGGCGGGGCGTCCAGGGCCAGCGTCAGGCGGGCCGCGGCCTGTCCGGCCAGGGCCGTGCGCTCGGCCGGGTCCCGGGTGCGGGGCAGCAGGGCCAGCAGGACGCGGCCGAGTGCCAGGTGCAGTTCCGCGTACGGGGCCGGGCCGCCGTCGCCGCGAACGGCGCTCGTACCCTCACCGCCGTCACCGCCGTCGCCATCGCCGTCACCGCCGCCGTCCCGCAGGCCCGTGTCCGCGCCGGGTGCCGGGCCCGCCAGGGGTTCGAGGGCCGCGCGGGCCTCGCGGAGCGCCCCCGTGTCGTCCCGCAGCCCGCTCAGCCGGATCAGGGTCTCGGCCCGCCGCACGGCGCAGTCCCGCCGCAGCTCGGGGTCGGCCGCGGCGCCCGCCGCCGCGAACTCCAGGTCCGCCGCCGCGAGCAGTTCCGCATCCGGTCCGGCGGCCAGCGCCCGCTCGTACAGCACCCGGCCGAGGACCGCCCCCGCCTTCGCCGTGCGCAGCCCGGTCACGGCCCTTTCCGCTTCGGCGAGGAGCTCCGGGTCCCGCTGGGCCGTCCACAGCCTCAGCAGAGCCCCCGCCAGCTCGGTCTCCGCCTCCTCCGGCGGATCGCCGGGCCCCGCCGGGGCCGTCACGGCACGCCGGAGCACCGCCACGGCCTCGTACAGGGCCCGTGCGCCGCCGTCCCCGTCGGCGTCCGCGTCCGCGAGCCGGACCCGGGCGGCGCGCACCGCCCCGGCCCGGACGGGCACCGGGGCCGGGGCGGGCTCCCGTACCGCCGGGCCCTCCTCGGGCATCCCGGGCAGGTAGCGCCGTACGACTTTGGCCGAAACCTGTGCGAAGGCCTGCGGGAGGCGGCCCTCGGGCGCCCGCTCGGTGTCCTCGGGCCCGGGGTCGCGGACCGCCGGCGGGATCCCGGTCAGCTGGGACACGGCGAGCGCGGGGAAGTTCCGCACGCCCCGCCCGAAGTGTGCGAGCACGTACTCCGAGCAGTGCTTGAGCACCAGCGCGGCCTCGTCGCGCCCCAGCGGTCCCAGCAGCACGTCCTGCACCCCGGGGGCGAATTCGTACCAGTGCCCCGGCCCCGGACCGCTGCGCCGCAGCAGCCCGCTCAGCAGCACCTCCGCCAGGTCGGAGGGCTCGGAGTCCGGCAGCATCGTGCGTTGCACCAGCCGCATCACGGGCAGCGTCAGCGGAGCCGCCGACAGGTACACGGCGAGCTGTACGGCCCGGGGCGCGGCCGAGGACCGGAACCGTGCCACCAGCTCCCGTGGCGGCCGTACGGCACGCGGCGGCGGCAGGGGCGCGGCCGGATGTCCGGCCAGCACCCGGCCCACCTCGGCCGGTACCGGCCCGGCGGCGAGCCCGGCCAGCAGCCGGGCCCAGGCGCCGAGGGCGGTCGCGCTCGGCGGCAGCACCGGCACGGTCAGCCCTCCCGTGGGCCGTCCGGGCAGCGGCGGCCGGTCCGGCCGGAAGGTGAGCCTGCGCGCGCCGCCCTCCAGCCGGGTGAGGGTGCCCCGCTCGGTGGGCAGCCAGCTGCGCCCCCACAGCCGCTGCGGCAGCGGCTGGACGACCATGCACGGGGTGCATTCGGCCCACCGGTGCAGCAGCCGCTGCGCGGTGCCCTCGCGCCACAGCGGTCCGGCGCAGTCGGAGACCACCATGGTCAGGGCGCGGCCGGTCGGGTCCCGCAGCTGGTCCCCGGAGCGCAGGCCGGAGGCGCGTACGCAGCCGGGTGCGGGGCTGCGCCCGAGCGCGGCCGTGCCGTCCGTGAGGCGGTGCAGGTAGTGCACCTGTACGTCGTGGAAGGCTCCCAACCGCTCGCACACGGAGCGCAGTTCCTCGAACATGTCCTGCCAGACGGCCATCGACGGGGACGCGTCCATCACCAGCCGTACGGTCGCCTCGCGCCGGCTCTCCGGCCGGAGCACCGGGATGACCAGGCCGAGGGCGCGGGCGCTGGCGTCGGCGGTGGCCGACTCGTCGATCACCAGGCGGGTGGGCGGGCCGGGCGGGCGGTGGCGCTGGAGGGCGCGCAGGGCCCGCTGGATGTCCAGGATGCGGGGCAGCGCTGCGGCGCCCGGCACCCGTACGGGCACGCCGTACTCCTCGGGCGACTCCTGCGGCCGCTCCCCCGCGGCGCCGTCGGCGCGGGCCGCCCCGGGCGCGTAGAGGCCGACCGGGTCCTCGGCGTCCGGCCGTACGGGCTCGGCGCTCCCGGCGACCGGCTCCTCGGCCGCGGTGTCGGGGCCGCCCGGCTCCCGGGGGCCCGGGGCGCTCTGCCCGGGTCCGCGGATGTGCCCGGCCAGCCACAGGGCGTCGGCGAGTTCCTCGGCGGACGGGTCGAGCCCGGCCGCGCGCAGCAGCGCGGCCAGTTCACGGACGCCGGGTGCTCCGGCGGATGCCACGGCCGATCACCTCGGGCGGTCGAGGCGCTGGATGAGCAGGTCCGCGAGGTCCTCCCGGGTGGGCGGGGCGGCGTAGTGCGTCAGGTAGACGGCGTTGAGCAGCTGGTCGGCGGCGACCAGCTCGGACTGGGAGCGGCTGAGGAACTCCCGGATCAGGTCGGCCCCGAGGCGGGCTGCCTCCTCCCCGAGGTGGGCGCGGACCATGGTGGCGAGCCGTTTCTCGCCGGGCTGTCCGAGCTTCAGCTGGATGCAGCGGCGCAGCAGGGCGGCCGGGAAGTCGCGTTCCCCGTTGCTGGTCAGGATGATGAACGGGAAGGACCGGCAGCGGACGCGGCCGCCGTGGACGGTCACCTTGGTCCCGTCGTCGGTGAGCACCTGCACCTCGGGTTCGGTGTCGGCGACCCGTTCCAGTTCGGGGAGGGCGAACTCCCCTTCCTCCAGGACGTTCAGCAGGTCGTTGGGCAGGTCGATGTCGCTCTTGTCGAGCTCGTCTATGAGCAGCACGCGGGGGCGGGCGGTCGGCAGCAGGGCGGTGCCGAGCGGCCCGAGCCGGATGTACTTCCCGATGCCGGGGGCGGCTGCGGGTCCGGAGCCGGCCTGGGCCGGGCCGCCGCCGCTCGCGGCGATCTGCACGTCCTGCAGCCGGGCCAGGGCGTCGTACCGGTACAGCCCGTCCTGGAGCACGGTCCGCGACACCACCGGCCAGCGCAGCACCCGCCCCAGCTTCAGCTCGTGGGCGACGGCGTGCGCGAGGGTGGACTTCCCGGTTCCGGGAAAGCCGGTCACGAGCAGCGGCCGGCGCAGGTACAGCGCCGCGTTGATGGCCTCCAGCTCCTCGGGCTCCGGCCGGTGCAGCTCGGCGGCCTGCCGGTGCGCGCCGAGCCGCCGGGCCACGTTGCCGTCGGCGGCCCGGGCCGGACCGTCCGCCTCCGCCACGGGCCCGCCGTCGAAGTCCCGCCAGGGCGGCGGGTCGGGCAGCGCGTCGATGCCGTCGTGGGGCTCACCCACCCCGCGGTATATGAGCCACTCGTCGTTCATGGTGCTGCTCCTCCCTCGCCTGGGCCGCTCGCATCCGCCGGGCCGCCGCCCGGCCTGGTCACAGGTCGCCCTGCAGCGGTTCGTCCTCGGGCAGCGGCCGCGCCGGGTCCTCCCACACCAGTCCCGCCCCGGTCGCCCAGTAGGCGTCGGGGTCCGCCCCGTACGCCCGCCCCCGCAGGGTCTGGAAGCGCAGCGGCAGCACCTCCGCCCGCCCGGCGTCGGCCAGTTCCTCCCGCAGCCCGCGGTGGAAGGGCGCGCACGAGGCCCCGGGCTCCGGCGGGGGCCTCCGGGTCACCGCCACCCCGTACCCGGCGTCGCGCACCGCGTGCAGCGAGCCGAGCGTCGGCTCCTGGTCGGCGGCCCGGCAGTGCACGGGCACGGTGTTGTCGGGGAGGCCGGTCAGCCACTCGGTGGCGGGGCTGCGGGGGCGCCCTCCGGCGCAGTCGGCCCGTTCGTCCTGGAGCGGGCCCGCCTGCACCCGGGCCCACCGGGCGGCTGCGTCGCCGCCCTCGCGGTCGGCGGGGTGCTCCCGCGCGCCGCCCGGGTTCGGCCCTGCGGTCCCGGCCGGGTGGCGCAGCACCACCGGCCGCTGCACGCCGAGCGGTACGCCGCCCACCACCACCCACGCGTCCACCGCGAGCCCGAACAGCTCGGGGGCCACGGCCACTTCGAGCAGGGCCGCCGCCTCGTGGGTGTCGCACCGCCGGAAGCCCTCGGCGAGCGGGACCCGTAACGCCTCCGGCAGACCCGCCAGGGTGGCCCGTACGCCCGAGTCCACCGGAGTCACCCGCCCCGCGTGCGCGGGTCCGGCGAGCACGGAGACCCGCCAGTCGTAGACGTCCTCCCAGCCGTGCGCCCAGACCTCCAGCAGTACGGAGGCACCGGACGGCAGACCTCCGGCCCGCCGGGCCGGGCCGTGGACCGACCGCCCGGCCGTGGCCCGCCGGCGCCGCTCGCGCTCGGCGAGGCCCCGCTCGCGGCGCTCGCCGAGCTCCCGCCGCAGGGGCCGCCACAGCCGCTCGGCTGTGGCCCGTACCCAGTCCCACAGCTCCTCGTCGGCGCCCGGTGCGGCCGGCTCCCGGTACTCGGCGACGCTCACGTCCGTCGCGTACCGGAGCATCGCCGCGGCCTCTCCCGTCCCACCGGGCGGGTCGTGCAGCAGCCCCAGCCCGTCGCGCCAGCTCAGCGGGGCGGGCGGCTGCGGGTCCGGCTCCTCCCCGCGCACCTCCTCGACGAGGGCGCGTACGACCTCGGAGGAGCCGGGCGGCGGCAGTTCGGCCAGCAGCCCGTACAGGGTGGTGCGCTCGCCGGGGGTGAGCCGGCCCCGGCCGGCGTACGGGTCGCCCTCCTCCGGCGGGAGCTCGCCGTGCACGTCCGTCCAGGTCCGGCGGTTGTCGAGATCGCTGAGATGCTGGTCGTAGTGGTGGAGGTCGTGGGCCTGCATGATCCGGCGGTAGAGCCCGACCTGGCCGCGGGCGGCCATCGGGAGGGTGCGCAGCTGTACGACGGAGACGGCGAGCCCGCCGCCGCCGGTCTGCCGCCGGGCCTTGAGCACGCCGACGACCTCCCCGCGGGCCAGGTCCACCACGGGCCCGCCGGACATGCCGGGTTCGATCTCGTCGTCGTCGCCGAGCCGGATGGCCGCGCCGTTCCCGGCGGTGCCGCGCAGCCGGGTGGTGCGGCCGGTGATCTCGGGGGTGCCGAGGTCCTCGGTGCAGCCGAAGTAGGCGACCTCGTCGAAGCGCGGCCGGGAGCGGTCGGTGATCCAGACGCAGGCGTGCGAGACGGGGGCCAGGACCCTGATCAGCGCCAGGTCGGGCAGGTCCCACAGTGCGTGCCGGCCGGGCCGCCGCTCCTCCAGCCGCTCGGGCAGTACGCATTCCACGCGCCCGGTGACCGTGCCGGTGACGCTCCCCGCGGAGAAGGTGATCCCGACCTCGCGCCCCGTCAGACGCACCGCAGCACCCCCTTCGCCGACCACGTGCGCGCACGTCAGGACCCAGCCGGGAGCGATGAAGAAGCCGCTCCCCCAGGTGGGACCGGTCCGATGACTGCGAGGGTTGTCATACCCGCCCGGCGGGGCGTGAACGCGTACGGTCGCCGCCTGGACGAGGGGCTCGAGGAGCTCGAAGGCGCGCGCGGCACCCGTCGTGCGCCCGTCCGTCATCCGCGCCCCCTGATTGTCGGGCATCCAGGCTAGACCCGGGGAGGGCGCAGGCGGGAGGTCTCGCCTTAAGGCGGATTATCCTGGCGGGAAACACCCCCTGCACACCCCCATCACGGCACGGAGCCCGACTTGTACTTCACCGATCGCGGCATCGAGGAGCTGGAGAAGCGGCGCGGCGAGGAGGAGGTCACCTTCGAGTGGCTCGCCGAGCAGCTGCGCACCTTCGTCGACCTGAACCCGGACTTCGAGGTCCCGGTGGAACGCCTCGCCACCTGGCTGGCCCGCCTGGACGACGAGGACGAGGACGAGGACGCCTGAGCCCCCGGGCCGGGACGGTTGCTCAGGGGCGGCCGACCGTACGTACTGGCCGGTTCCGCCCGCCACCGCCACCGGCGATGCCGTCGAGCACGGCCCGCGCCACGACGAGGAGCCGCCCGCAGCCCGGAGACCCCCTCGACTGGCTGCGGGCCGCCCTCGGTGAGAGGGGCTGACTGCGGTCGCCGCGCATGACTACGGCCCGGCCGCTCGGAGCGGACGGGCCGTAGTCATGCGCGCCGTCACCGGCAGCGCGGGCAGAACCTCGGGGCACCCAGGATCAGGCGGCCTTGGTCTCCCAGAAGATGCGGTCGATCTCGGCGATGAGCTCAAGGGCCTTGGCGCCGGTCGCCGGGTCGTTCGACGCCTTGGCGGCCGAGAGGGCCTTCAGGGTGTCGTTGACCAGGGTGTGCAGCTGCGGGTACTTCTCGAAGTGCGGGGGCTTGAAGTAGTCGCTCCACAGCACCGAGACGTGGTGCTTGGCGAGCTCGGCGCGCTGCTCCTTGATGGTGATGGCGCGCGCGCGGAAGTCGGCGTCGTCGTTGGCCTGGTACTTCTCCTGCACGGCCTTGACGGACTCGGCCTCGATGCGGGCCTGGGCAGGGTCGTACACGCCGCACGGAAGATCGCAGTGGGCGGAGACCTTCGCCTTGGGGGCGAAGAGGCGGGAAAGCATGGAGTTTGTCCTCCTCGTGATCGTCTTCTCAAGGGGGAGATTACTCGCTGAACAACCGGATTTCGCGGGCGCCCCCATGGGCTTAGGACAAAAGTCCAGGGTCGCGGCCGGACCGGTGAGCGAATGTACGGACCCGTGCGGCAGCATGCGGGGGTGACGAGGAGGACACGCATGGTGGAGAACGGGCGCCCGCGGAAGCGGTTCGAGGTGGTGGAGGTGACGGGGGCGTCGATGGTGCCCACGCTGCTGAACGGGGACCGGCTGGTGGTCCGGTACGGGGCTGCGGTCCGGCCGGGTGACGTGGTCGTGCTGCGCCACCCGTTCCAGCAGGACCTGCTGGTGGTCAAGCGGGCGGTGGAGCGACGGCCGGGCGGCAGCTGGTGGGTGCTCGGCGACAACCCCTTCAACGAGACCGGCGACAGCACCGTCTACGGGCCGGTGCCCGGGGAGCTGGTGCTGGCCACGGCGGTGCTGCGCTTCCGGCCGCGCGAGGAGGATCAGCGCTCGCTGAGGGCCCGGCTGTCCTGGGCGGTCTCGGCGCTGCGCCCGCTGCGCGCGGACGCCTCGGCCTCCAGCCGCTTGCGGGCGCGGTAGGCGGCCACGTTCGCCCGTGTGGCGCAGCGGTCGGAGCAGTAGCGCCGGGAGCGGTTGGTCGAGGTGTCGAGGTAGGCGTTGCGGCAGGGCGCGGCCTGGCACAGGCCGAGGCGGTCGGGTCCGTGCTCGGTGAGGGCGAAGGCCAGGCCCATGGCCGCCATCGCGGCGTAGCCCGCGGAGGCGTTCGAGGGGTGCTCGGCCAGGTGGATGTGCCAGTCGGGGCGGCCGTCGTCGGCGAGGGTCTCGTGGCCGGACACCTGGGGGCTGACGGGGAACTCCATGAGCAGCGAGTTCAGCAGGTCGACGGCGAGGACCTCGTCGCCGCTGTCGGCGGCCTCGAACACCGAACGCAGGCGGCCGCGGACGTTGCGGAAGCGGGTGACGTCACCGTCGGTGACGCGGCGCGCCATCTGCTGACTGGCGCCGAACAGGTCGCGGACGGCGTCCACCGAGGTGAGCGAGTCCTTGTTGCGGGCCGGCTCCTCGGTGTTGACCAGGCGCACGGCGAAGTCCGAGTAATGGGCCAGTTCCACTTGTAGTCCTTACGGCTGCGGATTAATGTCTCCGGTAACGGCTGAGACGTCTTCGAGGGTATTACGTATGGAGGGGTACGGGATGACGGATACGGCGAATACGACAGCTTCAGCGGCTCCGGCGGGCACCAGCGACTGGCAGGCCTGGCAGGACAGCTGGGACCGGCAGCAGGAGTGGTACATGCCCGACCGCGAGGAGCGGTTCCGGGTGATGCTGGACATGGTCGAGGCGCTGGTGGGACCCGCCCCCCGGGTGCTGGATCTCGCATGCGGTACGGGAAGTATCACGGACCGCGTCCTCAAGCGGTTCCCGGAAGCCACCAGTACGGGCGTCGATCTCGACCCCGCCCTGTTGACCATCGCCGAGGGGCACTTCGCGGGCGACGAACGGGTCACCTTCGTGACCGCCGACCTCAAGGACCCCCACTGGCGCGCCGCCCTCCCCCACGCCGCCTACGACGCCGTCCTGACCGCCACCGCCCTGCACTGGCTGCCGAGCGGGGACCTGGCCGTCCTGTACGGGCAGCTCGCACCGCTCGTGGCCCCCGGCGGGGTGTTCATGAACGCCGACCACATGCCCGACCCGGCCACCCCGCGCATCGACGCCGCCGAGCACGCCCACCGGCACGCCGGCATGGACCGGGCCAGGGCGGCCGGGGCCGTGGACTGGCGCGAGTGGTGGGCCCTGGCGGGCGCCGACCCGGCGCTCGCCGAGCAGGTGAAGCGGCGCTTCGAGACCTACGGGGAGCACGCGGACGGCGACACCCCGTCCGAGGCCTGGCACGCCGAGACCCTGCGCGCCGCGGGCTTCGCGGAGGCCCGTACGGTCTGGCGCTCCCCCTCGGACGCGCTGGTCCTAGGGCTGAAGTAGGAACCTGGAACCGCAGGAAGCCCGCGGCACACGCGCGGGAACGGCTGAGGGGCGGTACGGGTCTCCCGTACCGCCCCTCACCGTCCGCGGGTGCGCCGAACTACAGCACCTTGGACAGGAACGCCTTCGTGCGGTCGTGCTGGGGGTTGCCCAGCACCTCGCGGGGGTGGCCCGACTCCACGACCACACCGCCGTCCATGAAGACGAGGTTGTCTCCGACCTCGCGGGCGAAGCCCATCTCGTGCGTGACCACGATCATGGTCATGCCCGATTCGGCCAGGTCCCGCATGACGTCCAGGACGTCACCCACCAGCTCCGGGTCGAGCGCCGAGGTGGGCTCGTCGAAGAGCATCAGCTTCGGCTCCATGGCCAGCGCGCGGGCGATCGCCACGCGCTGCTGCTGGCCGCCGGAGAGCTGGGTGGGGTAGTTCCCGCCCTTGTCGCCGAGGCCGACGCGGTCCAGGAGGCGCACGGCGCGCTCGCGCGCCACCGCCTTGGACTCGCCCTTGACCATGACCGGGGCTTCCATGACGTTCTCTATGGCCGTCATGTGCGGGAAGAGGTTGAAGCGCTGGAAGACCATGCCGATGTCCCGGCGCTGGGCCGCGACCTCGCTGTCCTTCAGCTCGTAGAGCTTGTCGCCCTTCTGGCGGTAGCCCACCAGCTGGCCGTCGACGTACAGCCGCCCCGCGTTGACCTGCTCCAGGTGGTTGATGCACCGCAGGAAGGTCGACTTGCCGGAGCCGGACGGGCCGACCAGGCAGAAGACCTCACGCGGGGCGACCTCCAGGTCGATGCCCTTGAGGATGTGCGCCGCACCGTAGGACTTGTGGACGCCCTCGGCCTTCACCATGGCAGTCGTCATCAGGCCACCGCCTTGCGGTTCGAGAAGCTGGACAGTTTCGCCTTGATCTTCTGCAGCGGCGTGGGCGGCAGCGAGCGGAGCGCACCGCGGGCGTAGCGGCGCTCCAGGTAGTACTGGCCGACGCTGAAGACGCTGGTCAGGGCGAGGTACCAGATCGACGCGACGAAGAACATCTCCATCACCGCGAACGACGTGGACGCGATGTCCTGGGCCGCGCGCAGCAGGTCGAAGTACTGCACGGCGACGACGAGCGACGAGGTCTTGAGCATGTTGATGAACTCGTTGCCCGACGGCGGCACGATCACGCGCATGGCCTGCGGCAGGACGACGCGGCGCATGGTCTGCATCCGGGTCATGCCGAGCGCGTGCGAGGCCTCGCTCTGGCCCTCGTCGACCGACTGGATGCCGGCGCGGACGATCTCCGCCATGTACGCGCCCTCGTTGAGGCCGAGACCCAGCAGGGCGGCCAGGAAGGGCGTCATGACCTGGGTCATCTCGTCCTTGTAGAACCCGAGGTTCAGGATCGGGAAGATCAGGGCGAGGTTGAACCAGATGAGGAGCTGCACGTACACCGGGGTGCCGCGGAACAGCCAGATGTAGAACCAGGAGATGGTGCTGGTCACCGGGTTCTTCGAGAGCCGCATCACGGCGAACAGGACACCGAGCACCAGGCCCAGGGCCATCGAGGCGACGCTGATCCAGACCGTGTTGACGACACCGCGCAGGATGGTGGGGTCGAACAGCTTCTCCGGCACGGTCGCCCAGCGCACGTTGCCCTGCGAGAAGGCGACGACGAGGGCCACGACCAGGCCGATGACGACCACGGCGCTGATCCAGCGGCCGTAGTGGCGGACCGGGATGGCGCGGATGGCCTCGGGGGGGACGGCCCCGGCCGGCGGGGTGTCCGCCGGGTCCGGGACCTTGTCGAGCTTGTCAGTCACAGTGACTGCCCTTCAGTGTGCTGCGGTGGTACGCGGAGGTCAGGAACCGGCGTTGATCTTGGCCTCGGTCACGGCGCCGGAGCCCGCGTTCCACTTGTCCAGGGCGGCCTTGTACGTGCCGTCCTTGATGACCGCGTCGAGGGCTTCCTTGATCGCGTCGCGCAGCTCGGTGTTCTTCTTGTCGACCGCGATGCCGAAGAAGCCGGCGTCGCTCGGGGTGACGATGGCCTCGAAGTCGTTGCCGCCGCCCGCCTCCTTCGCGATGTGCGCGGCGACCGGGGAGTCGTTCAGGTCGGCGACGGCGCCGCCGGCCTTCACGCGGGTCTGGGCCTCGGCGTCGGTCGGGAAGGACTCGATCTTGAGCTCGCCCTTGCCGTCCGTCTTGCACTTCTCGGCCTGGGTCTTGGCGACCGTCTCGTAGGTGGTGCCGCGCTGGACGGCGACCGTCTTGCCGCACAGGTCGTCGAGGGTCTTGATGCCCTCCGGGTTGCCCTTCTTCACCAGGATGGCGGTGGAGGAGGAGAAGTAGTCGACGAAGTCGACACCGGCACCGGTCTTGGCGCCCTTGTCGTCCAGGCCGTCCTGACGGGCCTTGGTGTCGCTCAGCGAGGACATGACCACGTCGCTGCGGCCGGTCTGCATGCTGCTGATCAGCGTGTCGAAGGTGCCCGACTCGAACTTGAACGGGACGCCGAGCTGCTTCTCCAGGGCTGCCGCGATGTCCGGGTCCACGCCGACGACCTTGCCGCCCTCGGTGAACTCCATCGGCTTGTACGTGGCGTCCGTGCCGACCTTGATGACACCGGCGTCCTGGATCTTCTTCGGGAGCTTGGAGAAGAGCGGGGCGCTGCTGTTGTTCGCCGCACCCGACGGGGTGCTGGAGGCCTTGTCGGTCTGGTCACCACAGCCGGTGAGGATCAGGGCGCCCGCGACCGCGATCGCGCCGACCGCGGCGATCCGGGACCGTGCGGCGGTCGTACGACGGGTGGTGCTAGCGGTCATGGCTTGGTTCCTCCGGCGCTGGTGGAAAAGCATCGAAAAACGGTCGGACACGCACCATCGAGTGTCGCGACCTTGTGTGATTACGGCATCTTGCCATTCGGACTGAGACATTCAGGGTGCCCGTCAGGTCAAAATCGCATAACGGGCGGTGGGGGTAGCCCAACAGGACTGCGGAGAAGGGGGTTCGAGGCCGCAGATACTGCTGTGACCTGCTGTTTTGACCGCAGTTTCTACGGAGCGTCTCGCCCACTGGACGGCAAGGTTTGGACTTTTCGCCAAAAGCCGGGCAAGGGACCTACAGTTGAGCGGGAATCGACTCGTCTGGGCGAGCGTTCTTCGGGTAGAACAGATCCTTACACCCCTCATCCGGGGCTCAGGGCGCGCGTGCGGCGCGCCCGCGCGTACGAACCTCCCCTTCGCGGAGACGGGCCAACCGTTGACGCGGAGTACGGACGCGGTGCCCGCCCACCCCTTAACCAGGAGTGGCCACCCTCAACGATTCAAAGGACTTAAGGGGTCACACGAAGTGGCAGCGGAAATCTTCAACCCTCGCAGTGACAGCGTCACGGACAACAACCCGGACGCGGTGTTCGCGCTGCACCGGGGCGGCAAGATGGCCATCCAGGCCACCGTCCCGGTCACCAACAAGGATGACCTCTCCCTGGCGTACACGCCCGGCGTGGCGAAGGTGTGCACCGCCATCGCCGAGCAGCCCGAGCTGGTGAACGAGTACACCTGGAAGTCCAACGTGGTCGCCGTCGTCACCGACGGTACGGCCGTGCTCGGACTCGGTGACATCGGTCCCGAGGCCTCCCTCCCCGTGATGGAGGGCAAGGCCATTCTCTTCAAGCAGTTCGGTGGCGTGGACGCGGTCCCGATCGCGCTCGCCACCAAGGACACGGACGAGATCATCGAGACGGTCATCCGCCTCGCTCCGTCCTTCGGGGGGGTCAACCTGGAGGACATCTCCGCCCCCCGCTGCTTCGAGATCGAGCGCCGCCTCCAGGAGGCGCTGGACATCCCGATCTTCCACGACGACCAGCACGGCACGGCGATCGTGACGCTCGCCGCGCTGCGCAACGCCGCGAAGCTGACGGGTCGCACCCTCGGCGACCTGCGCGCCGTGATCTCGGGTGCCGGCGCGGCCGGCATCGCCATCGCCAAGATCCTGGTGGACGCGGGCATCGGCGACGTCTGCGTCACCGACCGCAAGGGCGTCGTGTCCGCGGACCGCTCCGACCTGACGGACGTCAAGGCGGAGATCGCGGGCCTGACCAACCGGACCGGCCAGACCGGCTCCCTGGAGAAGGCGCTGAACGGCGCCGACGTCTTCATCGGCGTCTCCGGCGGTACGGTCCCGGAGGAGGCGGTGGCCTCGATGGCGAAGGACGCGTTCGTCTTCGCCATGGCCAACCCGAACCCGGAGGTCCACCCGGACGTCGCGCACAAGTACGCGGCGGTCGTGGCCACGGGCCGGTCGGACTTCCCGAACCAGATCAACAACGTGCTGGCGTTCCCCGGCATCTTCGCGGGCGCCCTCAAGGTGCGCGCGACCCGGATCACCGAGGGCATGAAGATCGCCGCCGCCGACGCCATCGCCGGTGTCGTGGGTGACGAGCTCGCCGCCGACTACGTGATCCCGTCGCCGTTCGACGAGCGCGTGGCCGAGGCCGTCGCCACGGCCGTCGCCGCCGCGGCGAAGGCCGACGGAGTGGCCCGCCTGGTCTGAGACCGGAGCCGAGCAGTACGCGCAGAGGCCCGACCGGATTCCTCCGGCCGGGCCTCTGCGTTTCCCCGTCCGGCGCCCGGACCGTCCCGGAGCGTCCCGGGCTGTACCGGACCGTCCCGGGTCGTCCCGGGCCCGGTGGGACGAAGGCCTCACACCCACGGTCGCGGGAAGGCTGGAACCCAGCCCTACCGAGCGGTAGCGTCGCCGCATGTTCGCTGCCTACGCCGCCCGAATCGACCGTGACCAGCCGCTGAACGGCCTTGTGCTGGGCGACCGCCCGGCTCCCGAGGCCCGGCCCGGCTGGGTGACCGTGAACGTCAAGGCCGCCTCCCTCAACCACCACGACCTGTGGTCGCTGCGCGGGGTGGGCCTCGGCGAGGAAAAACTCCCGATGATCCTCGGCTGCGACGCCGCCGGGATCGACCAGGACGGCAACGAGGTCGTCCTGCACTCCGTGATCGGCCAGAGCGGCCACGGGGTCGGCCCGGACGAGCCCCGCTCGATCCTGACCGAGCGCTACCAGGGGACCTTCGCCGAGCAGGTGACCGTCCCCGCCTGGAACGTGCTGCGCAAGCCCTCCGAGCTGACCTTCGAGGAGGCCGCCTGCCTGCCGACGGCCTGGCTGACGGCGTACCGGATGCTGTTCACCAATGCCGGGGTCCGTCCGGGGGACTCCGTCCTGGTGCAGGGCGCCGGAGGCGGTGTCGCGACCGCCGCGATCGCCCTCGGCAAGGCGGCCGGCCTGCGGGTCTACGCCACGAGCCGGGACGAGGCCAAGCGCAAGCGGGCCGTCGAGCTGGGCGCGGTGGAGGCGTACGAGCCGGGCGCGCGGCTGCCGCAGCGGGTGGACGCCGTGATCGAGACGGTGGGCGCCGCCACCTGGTCCCACTCGGTGAAGTCCCTGCGCCCCGGCGGCACCCTGGTGATCTCCGGCGCCACGAGCGGCGACCGCCCGGCGCACGCCGAGCTGACCCGGATCTTCTTCCTGGAGCTGAAGGTGGTCGGCTCGACGATGGGCTCGAAGGACGAGCTGGAGGACCTCCTCGCCTTCTGCGCCACGACGGGGCTGCGGCCGGTCATCGACGAGGTGCTGCCGCTGGACCGGGCGCGGGAGGGGTTCGAAAAGCTCGCGTCGGGCGACCTCTTCGGCAAGATCGTCCTCACCCCCTGACGCACACCGGCATGTCAACCGGGGTTGACGAATCTCCCGCGTCAACCTACATTGACATGCATGACCGAAGCCACTGATCTCGCCGAGCGGGCCGGTGACCGGGACCCGCGTGTGGGCCTGCGTGCCGTGGCCGCCCTCCGGAGGCTGCTGGAGCAGCTGGAGGCCGTACAGGTACGCAGTGCCCGCGCGCAGGGTTGGTCCTGGCAGGAGATCGCGGCCGAGCTCGGCGTCAGCCGGCAGGCCGTGCACAAGAAGTACGGGAGGCTCTGATGTTCGAACGCTTCACCCGCGACGCCCGGTCGACCGTGACCGGGGCGGTGACCGAGGCCCGGCAGACCGGCGCCGCCACCGTCACCGAGGAACACCTGCTGCTCTCGCTGCTGGCCCTGGGCGCCCTGGACCCCCTCGGCGTGGACCGCACGGCGGTGGCCGCCGATCTCGCGGCGGCCCGCCGCCGGGGCGGCATGTCCAGGGCGGACGAGGAGGCACTGGCCGGACTCGGCATCGACCTCACCGAAATCGTCACCCGCATCGAGGAGACCCACGGCGAGGGCGCCCTCGCGGCCCCGGCGCCTCGCAGGCGGACCCTGGGCGCCTCGCTCCGCTCGGCCTTCGGGCGCGAGGGCGCCGACGACCGCACCGGCAGCCGCCACGTCCCCTTCACCCAGGGCTCGAAGAAGGTGCTGGAGCAGTCCCTGCGGATCGCCCTGGGCCGCAAGGACAACCACATCGGCACCCTGCACCTGCTGCTGGCCCTGCTCTCCCGCCCCGGCACGGTCTCCGAGGTCCTGACGGACCACGGCATCACCTACAACACGGCCGAGACGGGCCTGGCGGCCTGACCGCCGTCCGGGCGGGCTACCGCCCGGTCCCGAACGCGGTCTCCAGCCGGCCGCGGGCAGCCGCAAGGTGCCGGCGGGCCTCGGCCACCTGGGCCGCGGTCACCCCGCGGTCCCGGGCCGCGTCGCGCACCTCGTCGCGGAAGCGGTCGAGCAGCCGGTCCAGGTCGCGGCCCGCATCGCCGGTGGGCGTCAGGTCCGCGGCCCAGTCCGGATCCCGGTCCGCGTCCGCCGCCGCGGTATGCGCGGCCGCGGTGCCCGCGGCCGCGTCGGCATCGGCCGTACGGGGCTCCGCGGGCATGGTCTGCGTACCGCCGCCCAGCCAGGCGCCGGCCAGGCTGCCCAGCACACCGCCGGACTTGGCGAACTGCTCCTGGAGCTGGCCCGCGATGCGCTGGACCTCCTCGCGGGCCCGGTCCTGGGCCTCCTTGGCCTGACGGCGGGCCTGCTGCGCCTCCTCACGGGCGCGGCGGCTCTCGTCCTTCGCCCGGCGCGCCTGTTCCTTCCACTCGTGCCGCGCCTTGCGCAGCTCCTCCTTGGCGACCTTCCAGGACTCGTCCTCGGTGACCTGGGTCGCCGAGGCGGAGGCCGCGGCCCGCATCTCGCGCCGCAGGTCACCCGCCGCGCCCCGGACCTCGCTGCGTATCTCCGCGGCCAGTTCGGTGACCGAGTCGCGGATCTCCAGTTCCAGGTCGGCCAGTTCACCGCCGCGGTCGGCCAGCTCGGCACGGCCCGCCTCGGTGATCGAGTACACCTTGCGCCCGCCCTCGGTGGCGTGCGTGACCAGGCCCTCGGCCTCCAGCTTCGCCAGCCGCGGGTACACCGTCCCCGCGGAGGGCGCGTACAGGCCCTGGAAGCGCTCCTCCAGCAGGCGGATCACCTCGTACCCGTGGCGCGGGGCCTCGTCCAGCAGCTTGAGGAGGTACAGGCGGAGGCGGCCGTGGGCGAAGACGGGCGGCATGTCAGAGCACCTTCTTGTCGAGCGCGAGGGGGGCGGGAGCGGGGCCGTCGGCCTCGGCCTGCGGGCGGCGCAGCAGTGCGATCGAGCCGGAGACCGTGGTCGCCCGCAGGGTGCCGACGCCGGAGCCGAGGGTTCCGGTGATCCGCTTGGCGCCCATCTGCCCGGAGACCTGCAGGTCCTCGAAGGCGTTGGAGACGCGGCCGGTCGCGGTGTTGGCCTCCACGCGGGCGTCCGCGGGGTGCGGGAGCCGGATCGCGACCTGGCCGGAGACGGACTTCAGGGCGATGTCCACGGGGCGCGCGGCCTCCGGGCCGGGGTCCAGGTCGATGAGCATGTCACCGCTGACCGAGTCGGCCCGTACCTTCACGCCCGCGCCGTCGACGACGGTCAGGTCGCCGGAGACCGACTGGAAGCCGAGGTCGCCGGTGACGGACTGGGCCTCGACGTTGCCGGAGACGGTGTGCGCCTTGACCCGGCCGGACAGGCCGACCAGCGTGGCGTCGCCGGAGACCACATTGACGTCGGTGCCGCCGGAAATGCCCGAGACGAAGGGGACGGCGTCGACGGCAGCCACCTTGACCTGGGTGCCGGCGGGGACGGTGAGGGTGATCGCGACGCTGCGCTCCCAGGCCTTGCGGCCGGAGGACGAACCGGACCAGGCCTTCCACGGCTTGGACTCGAACCACTCCTTGAGCCCCTGGGAGCCGTTCCGGGGCAGGTCCTCGTAGGAGACGGTGAGGATGCCGCCGTCCTGCACGGCGAAGAGGGGCGGCCCGTCGACCTCGGTCACTTCCAGGCGGGCCGGGCCCTCCTCGGCGGCGACCACGTTGACCGTGCCGCTCACGACGCGGACGCGGAGCTCGATCACCGGCTCCTCGAAGGTGAGCTTCTGAGGTTCGGCGAAGTGCCACGTCGTCGGCGACGGCGACGGCTGGGGCGACTGCTCTGCCATGGTGCTGATCCTCCTCGTGCGTTCACGGACCGGGCTCGACGCACGCAACATATCGCGTCTTCTGTTAACACGATATATCGCGGTCTGGGGAAGTCAAGCGCCCTGCCGGAACCCCACCATTCAGGGTGTTTTGCTCTATTGTGTGGGCATGTCAATCTCCCGGACCGTGACCGGCGGACTGCTGCTCTGCCGTGCCGAACCGCGTGCCGCCCGGCGTCCGGCACACCTGTTGCGCGTACGCCTGCTGCTCGCTCCGGCCGGCGAATGGAGCGCGCTCGTCCCCGAGGACAAGCCGTGGCTGGACGGTCCGGGCACCGTGGCCGAGGTCCTGGCCGGCTGGGGCTCGGCGATCGCGGTCGGCACCGACTGGCCGGTTCTGAGCCTGTGGTGGGAGGGCGGCCGGACCGGATTCGCCCTGTCCGGCCGGCGAGCCCGATGCCATGCGCGCCCTGTCGGCCCGCCTCGGCCTGGACCCCGTACTCGACCTGGCGGAACTGGAACGCCTCACCCGCACCGACGCCGCCGTCGCCGTCGACGGGGAGGGCCGGCTGCTCGCGCTGATCGCCCTGCTGACCCGCGCCGGACTGGCGCTGCCCGCCGGGCTGGCCCCGGGCGAGTCGGCCGACCGGCTGCGGGGCGCGGCCCGGGTGGCTCCCGGCGTCGAGACGGTGGAGTGGTCCGGCTGGCGCGACGCGGTACGGGCCGAGCTCGACGCGATGGAGGAGAGCCCAGTGGGCCCGTGGGTCCGCGGCCCGAGGGCCCGCCTGCTGGGCGCGGCCCAGGTGGCGGCCGGCGCACCCCTGCTGGCCTGGGCGGCCCACCGCCGCAGTCCCGGCTGGGCGGCGGCGGGCGCGGTCCTGCTGGCGCAGGGCGCCGCATCACTGGCGTACGACCGGGCCCGCGCGCGGCAGGCGGAAGCCGGCTGAAGGTCCGCAAGGCACGCCCTATGAGGCGATCCGGGCGACCTCCAGCAGGGGGCTCGCGTGGTGGTGGAGCCAGGCCCGGTACGGGGGCGTCCGCAGGGCGGCTTCGCGGTAGGCGTCGCGCAGGTCCTCGTAGACCTCCGCGTGCGCGCCCGGGCGGGTGGCCAGCAGCAGGCGCACGGCGAGGGGGTCCCCCGACAGCGGCCGGATGGCCATGTCCTCGCGCGGCCCGGAGGTCGGCTGGCAGGGGGCGACCGCCTCGCCGGAGATGATCAGCGAGGTCGCCGTGTGGTAGTCGGCGTGCAGCACCGGCGGGTCGAGCCCGGCCCCGGCGAAGATCCGGCGCAGGCCGTCCCACTCGCCGTCGACCGAGGGGTCCACCATCCAGCGGTCGGTGGCCAGGTCCCGTAAGGAGACCACCGACTGCCCGGCGGCCGGGTGGTCCCGGGACATCGACACGAACTGTGGCTCGCGATCCATCAGCACGTGCACCTGCAGCCCCGCCGGCACCCGCAGCGGGCTGCCCTCCACCTCGTGCACGAACGCCACGTCCAGCTGCCCGGCGGCGACCATCCTGAGCAGTGCGTTGGCGGAGACGTCCACCACCAGCGAGGTCTCGGTGTCCGGAAGCCGCCGGTGGATCCGCCGCAGCCAGCCCGGCAGCGCACTGCTGGCGGTGGAGCCGATGCGCAGCCGCGACGCGTGGGCCAGTTCGCGGGCCTCCGCGACCAGCGCGGCCATCTCGGCGAGCAGCGGGCGGGCCCGGCCCAGCACGGTGCGGCCGAAGGGGGTGGGCCGGCATCCGGTCCGCTCGCGCAGGAACAGCTCTCCGTCGAGGGCCCGTTCGATGCGGCGCAGCTGGGTCGTCAGGGAGGGCTGGCTCACGCCGAGTTGCCGGGCGGCCTTGTGCAGGCTTCCGGCGTCGGCGATGGCGCACAGGGCGCGCAAGTGCCTGACCTCAAGCTCCATGCCCCGAGGGTAGGCCGGTCCCGGTGGACCGCACCAGCCACCGATAGCCCCCCGAATCCCGCCATTCTCATGCTAGTTGGGCTGCCGAAATCTCTCCGATAGGCCGGCGCTATCGGGGAGTGACATCATCCGCCGGGCACGTGAGCTCCCGCAGACTCCGGTTCGAAAGACCACCCCCCACCGCACCGGACGAGTAGGAGCTCCCCCACATGCGCCACTCCCGTAAGGCCATGCTGGCCACGACCGTCGGCCTCGGCCTCGCCGCAACCCTTGGTGTCGTCCCCACCGCCACCGCCGCGCCCGCCCCCGTCGGAAACGCCGTGAGCTACGCCGCGTACGAGCGTTCGCCGGAGAACGAGGCCGCCAACCGCGCCTTCTTCGAGGCCGTGCAGCGCTCGGTCGCCGAGCAGCGTGCCGCGAACCCGGCCGCTCTGGCCGTGACCGTCACGTACAACACCCGCAGCGCCCCCAGCTTCCGCACCCAGATAGCCCGCTCCACGCAGATCTGGAACAGCTCGGTGTCCAACGTCAAGCTGCAGGAGGTGTCCTCGGGCGGGAACTTCTCGTACCGCGAGGGCAACGACTCACGCGGCTCGTACGCGAGCACGGACGGGCACGGCCGGGGCTACATCTTCCTCGACTACCGGCAGAACCAGCAGTACAACTCCACCCGGGTGACCTCGCACGAGACCGGCCACGTGCTGGGTCTGCCGGACCACTACTCGGGCCCGTGCAGCGAGCTGATGTCGGGGGGCGGCCCGGGCACGTCGTGCACGAACGCCACCCCGAACTCCGCCGAGCGCTCGCGCGTCAACCAGCTCTGGGCCAACGGCTTCGCCTCGGGCCTGGGCGCGAAGGACCTCGCCACCAAGGGCTGAGTCACCGCTCCTCGGGGTCCGAGTAGTCGCGGCAGCCGGGGTTCCGACAGGGACCCCGGCCCCAGACCGGAATGAAGATCCCGAGTGACTTGCGCCGCCTGACCACCGTGTCGACGCGGCGCCCGCACGCCGGGCACACCTGCTGTTCGTGCCCGGCCTGCGGGGCCACCGTCTCGTGCACATGGTGCTGCTGTTCACCGGCCATACCTCCACGGTAGGCCGGTTTCGCGCGTTCGGCGGGTCAGCGCCTGCGCGCGTAGGTGGTCACGACCTGGCCGCCGCCGAAGGTCTTGACCCCGGTCAGTTCCAGGTCGCGTCGTGCGAAGCCGGCCCGCGTGAGGGGGATCCCGCTCCCGGCGAGGACGGGGTAGGTCTTGATCACGAACTCGTCGATCTCGTCGACCAGCTGGGCGGCGAGGTCCGCGCCTCCGCACAGGTAGACGCCGAGCCCGTCCTGGGCCTTCAGCTCCCGCACCCGCGCCGCCACGTCCCCGCTGATCAGCTCGACCGCCGGGTCGGGGGTGACCGCGATCGAGCGCGTGGCCACGTACTGCGCGAGGTGGGCGTAGGGACTGGCGACGCCCATCTTGAGGCCCGGGTCGTAGGTGCCGCGCCCCATGACGACCGCGTCGAAGTGCCGGGCGGTCGAGATGTCGACGCCCAGCGCCTCGTGGGCGTGGGTGGGGATGGTCTCCGGGTACTCGGCCGTCAGGTATCCGAGGTACTCGGGGTCCAGATAGTCGTTGAAGAAGTCGCCGTCTCCGTCCGGGTCCGCCATGAAGCCGTCGATCGAGGTGGCGATGAGGTACGTCAGCTTGCGCAAGCGATTCTCTTTCACTGGGCAGTGCCACCGCGCCGGGGCACGTCGAATAAAGTACTTCGCCTGCAGTGGTTACACAAGGGGTTTCGGATCAGCCGCGCGGCTTGCGCCACATCGGCCACATCAGCGGCCCCTCGGGCAGCTGCACCGCCTCTCCCGTGAACTCCCAGCCGAGCCGCTCGTACAGCCCCTTGCTGCGCTCACTGCTCGCCTCCAGGTACGCCGGCACCCCCTCGCGGTCGCAGCGCTCCAGCACCGGGCGCATCAACTCGCTGCCGAGCCCCTCCCCCTGCCGGCCCGGGGCGACCGCGATCATCAGCAGGTACTCGTGCTCCTCGGCGGTCGGGTGCACCGCGCCCGTGAGGCGCCCGACCAGCTCGCACCGCTCGTTGTCCGGGTCCGCCACGGCCCGCATCCGGGCCGGGACCTCATCCTCGCCCTCGGGCTCACCCGCCGGGATCCGCAGCCACAGCGCGGCCGCCGAGCCGTCCGCGGCGTAGTCGATCCGGCCCTCCTCCAAAGCCACGTCCACGAAGACGCCCAGGAACTTCGCGTGCACCGCGGCCCGGTGCTCCGGGTCCGGGAAGACCCAGCTGCTCACCGGATCGGTGCG
This sequence comes from Streptomyces sp. NBC_01232, assembly GCF_035989885.1. Lineage (GTDB taxonomy): Bacteria > Actinomycetota > Actinomycetes > Streptomycetales > Streptomycetaceae > Streptomyces. The sequence goes on along the minus strand of NZ_CP108518.1, from coordinate 5,515,188 downwards.
GAAGGCCTCGTCGAGGAGCCGCGCCACCGCGTCCCGGTCCGACTGATCCGCCTGACGTATCTCCAGCGCCACTGGTCACACCCTTCGCTCACGTGTCAACAACCGTGAGCGATCCTAGAGTTGGAGCGGACATGCGGTAAGGCCCGTTCCGGCACCGTGCGGTACCGAAACGGGCCTCGAACCCCTTCTGCCTCCTTCGCCCCCCTCGGGCTCACCTCGTACGGCGCGTCACGAACTCCGCGAGTGCCAGCAGCCCCCCGGCCGCCCCGAGGTCCGGCACGGCCCGGGACAGCTGCTGCACCGCCCGCCCCATCCGGTCCGCGGCCTGGGCCTGCGCCCAGTCGCGTCCGCCGGCCCGGTCCACCGCCTCGGCCGCCCTGCGCACGTCGCCCCCGGTCATGGGTCCGGCGTAGAGCGCGGCCAGCTCCTCGCCCGCCGCGGTGCCCGAGGTGAGGGCGGCCACGACCGGCAGGGACTTCTTGCGGGCGATCAGGTCGGCCCCGGCGGGCTTGCCGGTGTGCCCCGGATCCCCCCAGATGCCGATCAGGTCGTCGATCAGCTGGAAGGCCAGCCCGGCCTCCCGGCCGAAGGCGTCCATGGCGTCGACCTCGTCCGGCCCGGCTCCCGCGTACAGGGCGCCCAGCGCGCACGAGCAGCCCAGCAGCGCCCCGGTCTTGGCCGTGGCCATGGCCATGCACTCGTCGAGCGAGACGTCCGGGCGCTGCTCGAAGGCGCAGTCGGCCTGCTGGCCCGCGCACAGCTCGATGACGCAGGCGGCGAGCCGGGCCGAGGCGGCCGCGGCGGCCGGATGCGGATCCTCCGCGAGCAGCCGCAGGGCGAGCGCCATCATCGCGTCGCCCGTGATGATCGCGTCCGGTGTCCCGAAGACGGTCCATGCCGTGGCCCGGCCGCGCCGCCGGACGTCCTTGTCGATGATGTCGTCGTGCAGCAGCGTGAAGTTGTGCGCCAGCTCCACGGCCGCCGCCGCCCGTACGGCCTCGTCGGGCGACCCGGCCCCGGGACCCCGCAGGGCCTGGGCCGCGGCCAGCACCAGGGCCGGCCGGATCGCCTTGCCCGCCCCGCCCGCGGCGGGGCTGCCGTCCTCGTGCTCCCAGCCGAAGTGGTACATCGCCACGCGCCGCATCGAACCGGGCAGGCTCTCGACCGTGCGGCGCAGCTGTGGGTCGACCGCTGCTTTCGTCCGTTCCAGGAGGGCCGCGGCCTCCTGGCCCTCACCGGTCGCGATGGCGTTCACCACAGTCAGCGCCAGCGTCCGATCTCGACGTTCTCCAGCACGCCGAGCGCGTCCGGAACGAGCACCGCGGCCGAGAAGTAGGCGGTGACCAGGTACGAGATGATCGCCTGCTCGCTGATGCCCATGAAGCGGACCGACAGGCTCGGCTCGATCTCGTCCGGGATGCCCGGCTGGTGGAGGCCGATCACGCCCTGCTCGTCCTCGCCCGTGCGCATGCACAGGATGGAGGTGGTGCGGGCGTCGCTGATCGGGATCTTGTTGCTCGGGAAGATCGGCACCCCGCGCCAGGACGGCACCCGGTTGCCGCCGACGTCCACCGACTCCGGGTAGATCCCGCGCTTGTTGCACTCGCGGCCGAAGGCGGCGATCGCCTTGGGGTGCGCCAGGAACAGCTTGGAGCCGCGCCGCATGCTGAGCAGCTGGTCCATGTCGTCGGGGCCGGGCGCGCCGTCGTGCGGCTGGATGCGCTGGTCGTAGTCGGCGTTGTGGAGCAGGCCGAAGTCGCGGTTGTTGAGCATCTCGTGCTCCTGGCGCTCGCGCAGCGCCTCGACCGTGAGCCGCAACTGCTGCTCGGTCTGGTTCATCGGGTGGTTGTAGAGGTCGGCGACGCGGCTGTGCACCCGCAGGACCGTTTGTGCAATGGAGAGCTCGTACTCGCGCGGCCGGGCCTCGTAGTCCACGAAGGTGCCGGGGAGCTGGGCCTCGCCCTGGTGGCCGGCGGAGAGCTCGATCGCCGCCTCGCCGTACTTGTTGGTCTCGCGGTCGGGCAGGGTCCGTACGCGTTCCACGTGCGCGCGCAGCGATTCGACCCGGTCGGCGAGGAGCTGGAAGTCCTGGCGGGACAGGGTGAGCACGGTGCCGGAGGTGGCGGCGCGGGCGGTGTACTCCCAAATCGATTCTTCATCGACGAGGGAGTCGTCGCCGAAGTACGCGCCGTCGGCGACGGTCCGCAGGACGGCGTCGTCCCCGTAGGGGCCGGGGCCGATCTGGTCGATGCGGCCGTGGGCGACCAGGAAGACGTGGCCGGCGGGGCTGCCGAAGGAGGTCAGCTCCTGGCCGGCCTCGAAGTCGGTCTGCCGGCACCGCTGGGCGAGTTCGCCGAGGACGTCGAGGTCCTCGTAGTCGCGCAGGAGCGGGAGCTCGCCGAGCTCTGCCGGGATCACCTGGACCTGGGTGCCGGTCTTGATGAACTCCACGACGCCGTTGCCGACCGAGTAGCTCAGCCTGCGGTTGACGCGGTAGGTGCCGCCCTGCACCGACACCCACGGCAGCATCTTCAGGAGCCACCGCGAGGTGATCTCCTGCATCTGCGGCGCGGACTTGGTCGTGGTTGCCAAGTTCCGTGCGGCCGTCGTCCCGAGACTGCGTTGCGGCGTCTGGGTCTCGGACTCGGAACCTGCCTGGACCGACATGTCTTTCCCTTTCGATCACTCCATGGATCTGCGGGAGCAGCCTTTCAGCACGGAACGTGGTGGGACCATTACACAAACGGGTGGGACTACTCCGTCCGGGCGTGGGCACTCTTTCGGGCCCCTCCCCTTCCCCATGAGCCCCCTCAGCCCCACGCACCCCATCAATTCCGGCCATGCCGGAACCTCCCAGCGCCTTAACTTGCATATGGGATACAACTTTCCCTACGGTGACCCCATGCGGCTCACCCGATTCACCGACCTGGCACTGCGCGTCCTGATGCGCCTGGCCATCGAGGAAACGGACCTCCCGACCACCCGTGACGTGGCGGCGACCATGGAGGTCCCGTACACGCACACCGCCAAAGTGGTCGCCAGGCTGCAGCACCTCGGCCTGGTGGAGGCACGCCGCGGCCGCGGAGGCGGGCTCGCCCTCACCGCCGCCGGGCGCGCAGCACCGGTCGGCGGCGTGGTGCGCGAGCTGGAGGGCGAGGGCGACGTGGTGGACTGCGAGGGCACCACCCCCTGCCCGCTGCGCGGCGCCTGCGTCCTGCGCGGCGCGCTGCGCAGGGCCCAGGAGGCCTTCTACGCCGCCCTGGACCCGCTGACGGTGAACGACCTGGTGGCGTCCCCGACCGGGCCGCTCCTGCTGGGCATTTCGAGCAGGGCGCCGACGGGGGCGGGCGACCCCTGACCGCAGGGCCGAATGGCCGATTACCGCCGCCCGGCCCGAACCGGTCCGGCGGCAGCCCGAACAGAAGTCCGCACCACTGCGGTCCTTCTTCGATCAAAAATACGCATCTTAGATGCAAATTCAATCTGTCACGCGCACACGCTCATCCCGCGAGGAGTTCCGCATGCTGTCCGAGAAGTCGAGCGCGACCGTACGAGCCACCCTGCCCGCCGTGGGGGCGGCGATCGGCGACATAGCCGAGCTCTTCTACACCAAGCTCTTCGCCGCCCACCCGGCCCTGCTCCGCGACCTCTTCAACCGGGGCAACCAGAACGCGGGCCTGCAGAAGCAGGCCCTCGCCGGCTCGATCGCCGCCTTCGCGACCCACCTCCTCGCCCACCCGGACACCCGCCCCGACGTGATGCTCGGCCGCATCGCCCACAAGCACGCCAGCCTCGGCGTCACCCGCGAGCAGTACGCGGTCGTCCACCGGCACCTCTTCGAGGCCATCGCCGAGGTCCTCGGCGAGGCCGTCACCCCGGAGGTCGCCGGGGCCTGGGACGAGGTCTACTGGCTGATGGCGAACGCCCTGATCGCCCTGGAGGAGCGCCTCTACGCCGAGCAGCGGGTCGTCGCCGGTGACGTGTGGCGCGAGTGGACCGTCACCGGCCGGGTGGAGGAGACGGCCGACTGCACCACCTTCCGGGTCACCCCCGCGGACGGCGCGCCCGCGCCCTCGCACCGGCCCGGCCAGTACGTCTCGGTCCAGGTCGAACTCCCGGACGGAGCCCGCCAGATCCGCCAGTACAGCCTCATCACCTCCCCCGGGTCCGCGGTCCGCGCGATCACCGTCAAGCGGGTGCACGGCCCGGCCGCCGCGGGCCCCGACGGTGAGGTCTCCCACCACCTGCACACCCGGGTCCGCGTCGGAGACACCCTGCGCGTCTCGGCCCCGTACGGCGACCTGGTCCTGGCGGACTCCGCCGCCCCGGTCCTGCTCGCCTCGGCCGGCATCGGCTGCACCCCGATGCTCTCGATGCTGGAGCACCTGGCCGACACGGGTCACACCGCCCCGGTGACCGTGCTGCACGCCGACCGCTCCCCCGCCGACCACCCGCTGCGCGGCGACCACCGGGCGCTGACGCACAAGCTGGCCGACGCCTCGGCCCGGTTCTGGTACGAGGAGGAGGCGGAGCCGGGCGACGGCGTGGGCCTCATGGACCTCACGGCCGTGCCCCTCGCCCCGGGCACCCGGGCCTACCTGTGCGGGCCGCTCCCCTTCATGCGGGCCGTGCGCGAGCAGCTGATCGCCAAGGGGCTGCCGGCGGCCGACATCCACTACGAGGTCTTCGGGCCTGACCTGTGGCTCGCATCGGCCTGACGACTGGCCGGATCGGCTCGCTCAAAGTACGAAAGCACTAGCCGCGGAAGGGTCGCCTCCACTAAACCGGAGGGTGACGAGACGGACACAGAGGGTGCCCGTCGCGCACCGCAACGAAGGAGGCGGCCATGGCCGCACCCATGTCCGCGGACCGTTTCATCAACGCCTTGCGGAACGAAGGTCTGACCGTCGTCGAAGTCGGCGCCTGGCGCACCCACAACCGCAACCACAAGGGCCCCTGGGGCCCCGTGCACGGGGTGATGATCCACCACACCGTCACCCGCGGCACGGCACGCACCGTCGAGCTCTGCCGGGCGGGCCACAGCGCCCTGCCCGGCCCGCTCTGCCACGGCGTGATCACCAAGGACGGCCGCGTCCACCTGGTCGGCTACGGCCGCGCCAACCACGCGGGCTCGGGAGACTCCGACGTCCTGGCGGCGGTGATCGCGGAAAAGCGGCTCCCCCCGGACAACGAGACGGACACCGACGGCAACCGCCACTTCTACGGCTTCGAGTGCGAGAACCTCGGCGACGGCGAGGACCCCTGGCCGGCGGTCCAGCTCGACGCCATCGCCCGCGCCTCGGCCGCCATCTGCCGCATCCACCGCTGGACGGCCCGCTCGGTGATCGGCCACCGCGAATGGCAGCCGGGCAAGCCCGACCCCAGGGGCTTCACGATGGACGCCATGCGCGACCGGATCGGCGAACGCCTGAAGTAGCCGCCCCGGGCCGTCGCCCCCGGCACCGTGCCGGGGGCGACGACGGAGCGCCGCTACCTGCTGCGCGCGGCCATGGCGAGCGCGATCACCCATCCCACGACGGACCAGCCGAAGAACAGGTTGACCACCAGCACGGAGCCCTTGTTGGGCACCCCTCGCCCGAACGCGACGGCGGTCGGAATGAAATAGGCCAGCACGATGACCAGCAGCCCCACCACGCCGAACGGAATCGCATCACTGCCGGAGCTCATGAATTCCCCCCAGGATCAACGGATTTGACGACCCATCATCACTGATGACCCACTGCACGTGAAGAACCCCTCGGGCACCGTTCCACGCCCGCCCGCACCCCGTCACAGCCGGTGCGCGCTCAGCCGAGGTCCGGCGCTCCCGTCGCCGTTGCAGCAGGATCCGCCCCTCCCCGTCGGTGACCACCGCCCACGCCACGACCATGCTGTTCGGGTTCCGGACCGACGCGGGGCCGGGCTCTGACGGGCGACGGCACGGGCGGGTGCGCCCACAATGGACGGGTGAATCGCCCCGCGAACGTTGACGTACTCCTGCAGCCCCGACCGCCGTCCCCGCTGCTGGAGGTCCGCGACGAGCGGTTCGACCGGCATGGCGTACGGCTCCTGCTCAAGCGGGACGACCTCGTGCATCCGGAGCTGCCCGGGAACAAGTGGCGCAAGCTCGCGCCCAATCTCCGCGCCGCCCTGGACGGCGGTCACGATCGGCTGGTCACCTTCGGTGGGGCGTACTCCAACCACCTGCTGGCCACCGCCGCCGCCGGGCGGCTGCTCGGGCTGGGGACGACCGGCATCGTGCGCGGGGACGAGCTGGCCGGGCGGCCCCTGAACGACTCCCTCGCCCGGTGCGCGGCCGACGGCATGCGGCTGCACTTCGTGTCCCGGTCGCAGTACCGCCGCAAGGCCGAGCCGCAGGAGCTGGCACGGCTGGTGGAGGCAGCGGGCGCGGGCGGCGCGTACGTGGTGCCCGAGGGCGGCAGCAACGCCCTCGCCCTGCTCGGCTGCGCCGAACTCGGCCGTGAGCTGCGCGGTGCCGCCGGCGTGGTGGCGGTGGCCTGCGGCACCGGCGGGACCCTGGCGGGCCTCGCGGCCGGGCTGGCCCCCGGGCAGCGGGCGCTCGGGGTTCCGGTCCTGGCGGGCGGTTTCCTGGCCGCGGAGATACGTTCCCTCCAGGCGGCCGCCTTCGGGGGCCCGGCCGGGGACTGGAGCCTGGCCGAGGGCTTCGACCACGGCGGCTACGCCCGGGTCCCGGCCCCGCTGGAGGCCTTCGCCGCCGATTTCGAGGACCGCCACGGGCTCCCGGTCGAGCGGATCTACGTGGCCAAGCTGCTCTGGGCCCTGACCGAACTCACCGCGTCGGGCGCCGTCGCCCGCGGCAGCGCGCTGGCCGCGGTCATCACGGGTCAGCCCTCCTCCCGGTAGGCCGCTGCCTCCTCCAGGTCCAGCCGGCGCAGCAGCGCCCGCAGCATCTCGTCGTCGATCCGCCGGTCGTCCCGCAGCGCCACGAAGACCTCCCGCTCGGCCGCGATCATCTCCCGCGCGAGCCGCCGGTAGATGTCGTCCGCCGACTCCCCCGTCTCCGGGTTGACCTCGCCGAGGCGCTCCCACACCGCGTTGCGCCGCCGTTCCAGCACCGTCCGCAGCCGGTCCGCCAGCGGCGGCGGCAGCGTGCTGTTCTCCGGTTCCTCCAGCAGCTCCGCGAGCCGCTCCTCGGCGGCCCGCGAGGCCTCGCTCTGGGCCTGCGCCTCCGCCAGGGTCTCCGCCTGCACGTCCTTCGGCGGCAGCTTCAGCGCCCGGATCAGCGGCGGCAGCGTCAGCCCCTGCACCACCAGCGTGCCGATGACGGTGGTGAAGGTCAGGAAGAGGATCAGGTTCCGGTGCGGCACCGACATCGGCACGGAGAAGGCGATGGCCAGCGAGACCACGCCCCGCATCCCGGCCCACCCCACGATCACCGGGGCCTTCCAGTCGGTCTCCGGCTCCCGGTCCCGGATCCGCGGCGACATCCAGCGGGGCACGAAGGTCGCCGGGAAGACCCACAGGAAGCGGGCCACCACGACCGCGAGGAACACGGCGGTCGCGTACCAGGCCGCGTGCAGGCCGTTGTACTCGCCCAGTCCCTTGAGGACCACCGGCAGCTGGAGCCCGATCAGCGCGAAGACCACCGACTCCAGCACGAAGGCGACCACCTTCCACACCGCCTCCTCCTGGAGCCGGGTGGCGAAGTCGACCTGCCAGTTCCGGTGCCCGAGGTACAGCGCGACCACGACCACGGCCAGCACCCCGGAGGCGTGCACCCGCTCCGCGGCCGCGTAGGCCACGAAGGGGATCAGCAGCGAGAGGGTGTTCTGGAGCAGCGGCTCCTTCAGGCGGGTGCGCAGGTGGTGGATCGGCACCATCAGCAGCAGGCCGACGCCGATCCCGCCGACCGAGGCCAGCAGGAACTCGGCGATGCCGCCCGCCCAGCCGGCGCTCACCCCGACGGCCGCGGCCAGCGCCACCTTGTAGGCGGTGATCGCGGTGGCGTCGTTGACCAGGGACTCGCCCTGCAGGATGGTCGTGATCCGGTTCGGCAGCCGGAGCTTGCGGGCGATCGCGGTGGCGGCGACCGCGTCCGGCGGGGCGATCACCGCTCCCAGCACCAGCGCCACCGGCACGGAGAGCCCCGGCACCAGCAGGTACGCCGCGTATCCGACGGCGAGCGTCGCGAAGAGCACGTAGCCCACCGAGAGCATCGCGATCGGCCGGACGTTCGCGCGCAGGTCCAGGTACGAGCTGTCCACGGCCGCCGTGTACAGCAGCGGCGGGAGCAGCAGCGGCAGCACGATGTGCGGGTCGAGGGTGTACTCGGGCACCCCCGGGACGTAGCCGGCCAGCAGTCCGGCGGCGACCAGCAGCAGCGGCGCGGGCACCGGGGTCCGGCGCGCCAGCCCCGCGACGGCCGCACTGCCGGCGATCAGCGCCACCAGCGGCAATACCTCCATCGAAGATCCACCTCAATCGTCGGCCGCTCGCCCCGAACGAGCACGTTGGACTGAGGAGATCCTCATGGCTCACACGGCGGGAACGTATTCTGTACGAGATCAAGCTCCGGTCAAAGCGTGACGCAACGACACTCCGCTGCATCGCCGCTCCGGCCCGTGCGCGTGGTTCGCCCCGAGACTGAGGGCCGGGGTCCGGTACAAGGAGAATGCGATGAGCGAGTGCACCCACGTTGCCGAACTGCCGCGTCCCGAACCGGTGCCCTCCCACCAGACCTGCTCCGAGTGCCTGGCGCTCGGCAGCCACCCCGTCCAGCTGCGGATGTGCCTGGGGTGCGGGCACGTGGCCTGCTGTGATTCCTCGCCCCACCGGCACGCCACCGCGCACCACCAGGAGACCGGGCATCCGATGATGCGGAGCTTCGAACCGGGCGAGACCTGGCGATGGTGTTTTGTCGACGGTTCGATCGTCTGAAGCGGGGTAGTTCAACCCTCCGCCGGTTCCCCTGATTTGGGCCCCGCAGACCCCTAGCCACTGTGCGTACCCATGGGCTTACCATCAGTCACTGGCTCGCAGGCGGGGTGCTCGAAGCGGGCACCAAGAGGGGTGCCGCGACACGATCGCCCGGATCGCGATAGCGTCACCGGCGAACAGAGCTCGTACCACCTTGGAGGTGAGGGTGTCCCAGATCGCAGGCGAGCCCGGGACTCAGGACTTCGTGGAAGTCCGGCTGCCCGCTGCGGGTGCCTACCTGTCGGTGCTGCGGACGGCCACGGCCGGTCTCGCGGCACGTTTGGACTTCACCCTCGACGAGATCGAGGACCTCCGCATCGCGGTGGACGAGGCCTGCGCGATCCTGCTCCAGCAGGCCGTGCCGGGCTCCGTCCTCAGTTGCGTGTTCCGGCTGATCGACGATTCGCTGGAGGTGACCGTCTCGGCGCCGACCACCGACGGGCGCGCACCGGAGCGTGACACGTTCGCGTGGACGGTCCTGTCGGCGCTGGCCGGCAAGGTCGAGGCCACGGTCGAGGAGAACCGGACGGTGAGCATCAGCCTCTACAAACAGCGCGGCGCGGGACCAGGCCCGGCGTGAGCGGCGGGGAGATCCCGGTGCGGGGCGGGGATCGGCCCCGGGTACGGCACGAGGTCGACGGCGGCATCCCGGAGCAGCAGCACGCCCGGCCGCACCCGGCTGACGCGGATGCGGAAGACGGCTTTTTGGACTCGGCGGAGCGACGGGCGGGCCCTATGAGCGAGAACCAGCAGGAACAACCACAACCATCCCAGCCGACCGAGGCCGCTGCCGCGGCCCCGGAACTGGCACCGGTGGTACCGGCGGCGCCGGTGCTCCCGGTGAGCCATGCGCTGCCGGATCCGCGCGACCGCAGTGGCGCGCGGGCCCTGTTCATCGAGCTGCGGGCACTGCCCGACGGGTCGGTGGAGAAGGCCGAGCTGCGCAACCGGCTGGTACGGATGCACCTGCCGCTGGTGGAACACCTGGCGCGGCGCTTCCGCAACCGCGGTGAGCCGCTCGACGACCTGACCCAGGTCGCGACGATCGGCCTCATCAAGTCGGTGGACCGGTTCGACCCGGACCGCGGGGTCGAGTTCTCCACGTACGCCACGCCCACGGTGGTCGGCGAGATCAAGCGCCACTTCCGTGACAAGGGCTGGGCCGTGCGGGTGCCGCGTCGTCTGCAGGAGCTGCGGCTCTCGCTGACGACGGCCACGGCCGAACTGTCCCAGCAGCACGGCCGTTCCCCGACGGTGCACGAACTGGCCGAACGGCTGGGGATCTCCGAGGAGGAGGTGCTGGAGGGGCTGGAATCGGCCAATGCCTACAGCACGCTCTCCCTCGACGTCCCGGACACCGACGACGAGTCGCCGGCGGTCGCGGACACCCTGGGTGCGGAGGACGAGGCCCTGGAGGGCGTCGAGTACCGCGAGTCCCTCAAGCCTCTGCTGGAGGGCCTGCCCCCGCGGGAGAAGCGGATCCTGCTGCTTCGCTTCTTCGGCAACATGACCCAGTCGCAGATCGCGCAGGAGGTCGGCATCTCCCAGATGCACGTCTCGCGGCTGCTGGCCCGCACCCTGGCCCAGCTCCGCGAGAAGCTCCTCGTCGAGGAGTAGGCGCCGGCGAGGGCGGCACGACCGGACGACCGGTTATCGGGCCTGTTCCCCGGGCCCGATACCGAGAGCCTCGGTCGCCGTCGGATTCACCAGGAGCGCCACGACGGCCACGGCGGCCACGGCCAGCGCCACGGCAGCGGCGATCATCGCACCGCCGGTGCTGTAGAGGGTCCAGGCCACCGGCAGCGCCATCAGCTGGGTGATCAGCGCCGGGCCGCGGCTCCAGCGGCGGCCCAGTCGCAGCCCGCGGGCCGCGACCAGCGGCAGCGCGGCGAGCGCGAGCAGGGTGATCCCGCCCGTCTCGGCCTGCTGCGGGGAGTCGGGGTCGCCGGCGATCCCCACGAAGAGCATGTAGACCCCGAGGCCGGCCAGCGCCAGGCCCTCCAGGGCGGTGAGCGCGGCGGCCGCGGTCAGCCGACCGGGCAGCGCGGCGGTCGGGAGGTCGGCGGCGGGAGCGGGGGCGGGGGCGTTCGCGGGCTGCTTCTTACTCACTCCAGCAGGGTAGCGGCGCGCCCCGGGCCCCGGAGGGGACGGGCAGTAGGGTCGACATTTGAAGGGGTGGGTAGTCTGGCGCTCATGCGTGCACTTCTCGTGGCCAACCCAGCAGCGACGACCACCAGTGCGCGCACGCGTGACGTCCTGATCCATGCCCTGGCCAGCGAAATGAAGCTGGAGGCGATCACCACCGAGTACCGCGGCCACGCGCGGGATCTCGGGCGCAAGGCGGCCCACGAGGGGCTCGACCTCGTCGTCGCACTGGGCGGCGACGGCACGGTCAACGAAGTGGTCAACGGACTTCTGCACAACGGGCCCGATCCGGACCGGCTGCCCCGGCTGGCCGTGGTCCCCGGCGGCTCCACCAATGTGTTCGCCCGCGCCCTGGGACTGCCCAATGACGCGGTCGAGGCGACCGGCGCCCTCCTCGACGCGCTGCGCGAGCAGCGCGAGCGGACGGTGGGTCTGGGCCTGGCGGCCGGCACCCCGGGCACGGAGGACGAGTCGGTCCCGGCCCGGTGGTTCACGTTCTGTGCGGGCTTCGGCTTCGACGCCGGGGTGGTGGGCCGGGTGGAGCAGCAGCGGGAGCGCGGCAAGCGTTCGACGCACGCCCTGTATGTGCGACAGCTGATGCGCCAGTTCTGGGAGGAGCCGAACCGGCGGCACGGCACGGTCACGCTGGAGCGCCCGGGAGCTGACCCGGTGACCGATCTGGTCCTGTCGATAGTGTGCAATACCTCACCGTGGACGTATCTGGGGAATCGTCCCCTTTACGCCTCCCCCGAAGCCTCGTTCGATACTGCGCTTGACGTATTGGCACTGAACCGTTTGTCAACTCCGGCGGTCGCGCGGTACGCGACACAGCTCCTGACCTCCACTCCTGAGCGGGGTCCACACGGCAAGCACGCGGTGTCTCTGCACGATCTGACCGACTTCACCTTGCATTCGAAGGTTCCACTTCCGTTCCAGATGGACGGCGATCACCTCGGACTGCGCACCAGCGTTCGGTTCACAGGCGTACGCCGTGCACTGCGTGTGATTGTGTGAGTAGAAGAGCCCGAAGGCCTTTCACTCGAACGTTTACACGCCGGTCCACCCTCACGATGTAGGGCTGTGACCTAGTAGACACCGACGAATCAAAAAAAACTTTCCGGAAGGGGTTGTATCCCCGTCCGAGGTTTGCGAATCTCTTCATGGCGATCGGGACAGCCCGCAACACCCGGCACCCACACAGACCGCCAGAACCCCTCCACGAATCTCTGATGGATCACCCGCGTGAAACCGGGCGGTCACCCTTCCCTCACGGGGGGATTCGTGAAAGCGTTCACATTCACAAGCAACCTGTTCGCAATACAAGGAGATGGAGCAGCCATGGACTGGCGTCACAACGCCGTTTGTCGTGAGGAAGACCCGGAACTCTTCTTCCCCATCGGCAACACCGGTCCTGCGCTGCTGCAGATCGAGGAAGCCAAGGCCGTCTGCCGCCGTTGCCCCGTCATGGAGCAGTGCCTGCAGTGGGCGCTCGAGTCCGGTCAGGACTCCGGCGTCTGGGGCGGTCTCAGCGAGGACGAGCGCCGCGCCATGAAGCGCCGCGCCGCTCGCAACCGGGCGCGCAACGCCAGCGCCTGACAACGACTTTCGAGCCTCGACGCGCAGCGCGTAGTAACCGGATAAGCGCTCAGCAACGTGCTCTTGAGCCCCGGACCGAAGCATTCGGTCCGGGGCTCAGTGCTGTTCGGGGTCCGGCGCCGACCGGTCCGATGAGGACCGACGGTCACACAGAGTCATGCTGCGGGTGCTACTTCTGCGGGCTGGACGGGATGTCGAGGACGACCTTGGTGCCCCGCGGCTCGGCCCGGAGCATGTCGAACGTGCCGCCGAGCTCCCCCTCCACGAGGGTCCGTACGATCTGCAGCCCGAGGTTGCCGGCCCGCTGAGGGTCGAATCCCTCGGGCAGTCCGCTGCCGTCGTCGAGCACGGTGATCAGCAGCCGGCCATCGGTGCGGCCGGTTCCGCTGCGGATCGCGGCCACCTCCACGGTGCCCCGCTCCCCCTGCGTGAAGGCGTGCTCCAGGGCGTTCTGCAGGATCTCGGTCAGCACCATCGACAGCGGAGTGGCGACCTCCGCGTCCAGGATCCCGAACCTTCCGGTGCGCCGGCAGTCGACCTTGCCCGGCGAGATCTCCGAGACCATCGCGATGACCCGGTCGGCGATCTCGTCGAACTCGACCCGCTCGTCGAGGTTCTGAGACAGCGTCTCGTGCACGATCGCGATCGATCCGACACGGCGCACCGCCTCGTTGAGCGCCTCGCGGCCCTGCGGCGAATCCATCCTGCGGGACTGCAGCCGCAACAGTGCGGCAACGGTCTGGAGGTTGTTCTTGACCCGGTGGTGGATCTCCCGGATGGTCGCGTCCTTGGTGATCAATTCACGTTCGCGACGACGCAGTTCCGTGACGTCGCGGCACAGCACCAGGGAGCCGATCCGGGTGCCCTTCGGCTTGAGCGGGATGGCGCGCAGCTGGATGACCCCGCTGTTGCCCTCGACCTCGGTCTCCCGGGGGGCCCAGCCGCTGGCCAGCTTGACCAGGGCCTCGTCCACCGGTCCGCGGGACGGGGCGAGTTCGGCCGTGGTCTTGCCAAGGTGCTGGCCGACGAGATCGGAGGCGAGGCCGAGCCGGTGGTAGGCCGAGAGCGCGTTCGGGGAGGCGTACGTGACCACGCCGTCGGCGTCGAGCCGGATCAGGCCGTCCCCGACGCGCGGGGAGGCGTCCATGTCGACCTGCTGGCCGGGGAAGGGGAAGGAGCCGGCCGCGATCATCTGGGCCAGGTCGGAGGCGGACTGGAGGTAGGTCAGCTCCAGCCGGCTCGGTGTACGCACAGTGAGCAGATTGGTGTTGCGCGCGATCACGCCCAGTACCCGGCCCTCGCGGCGGACCGGGATCGACTCGACGCGGACCGGCACCTCTTCCCGCCACTCAGGGTCACCCTCGCGCACGATCCGGCCCTCGTCGAGCGCGGCGTCCAGCAGGGGCCGGCGGCCGCGCGGCACCAGGTGGCCGACCATGTCGTCCTGGTACGAGGTGGGACCGGTGTTCGGACGCATCTGGGCGACCGAGACGTACCGCGTGCCGTCGAGGGTGGGCACCCACAGCACGAGGTCGGCGAAGGACAGGTCGGAGAGCAGCTGCCACTCCGAGACCAGCAGGTGGAGCCACTCCAGGTCGGTTTCACCGAGAGCGGTGTGCTGGCGTACGAGGTCGTTCATGGAGGGCACGTTGCGAGCGTACCCCGGGTACGCGCCATGACTTTGCCCACGACGGTACTCAGGAGTATCCAAGCGGGGCGCGAGCCGCGTACTGTTGGAGGAAGTGACGGGTTTCCAGGCCCTGTCATTGGATGGACAGAACAGAATGGTCTAGTCCACAATTGATGGAAGAACCTCCGCCCTCCCCGCACAGGAGGACGGATCGAGGTAAGCCGCGCGCTCTGCCCTGACCGCGCAGGCACCTCCCACCGGCCGTCGGGAACCGCACACCTGTCGGCCGTTAGTACTCCGGGCTACGGTGCCGGGCGGGTCGAGGGTCCCGTCCTGCACCGTGGCCCAGAGGAACTCTCCGTGGCGCGCCCCGCGGCACTTCCCGTGAACATCCCGGGACGAAAGCCCGGCGGACTCCCCCGCCGGCTACTCCGCCGGCCAGGCCAGCAGGGCCCGCTCCGCCACCGCTTCCAGCTCTTCCCGGCTCGCCCCGTCGCGCGACTGCTGGGACATCCCCTGGATCACCGCTCCGGCGTACCGGGCCAGCGCCCGCGCGTCCGTGTCCGCGGGGAGCGCGCCGGCGGCCATGTCGGCCCGGATCCGGCTCTCGAACATCTCCAGGTTGGCGTTGCGCCGCTCGCGCAACGCCTGCGCCACCTCGTCCGAGGTCGTGTTGATCGCGGCGCTGATCACCATGCAGCCCCGCGGGTGGGCCGGGTCGGTGTAGACCTCGGCGGCCTCGCGCAGGATGCGGTGGACGGCCGCCCGGGCGGTGGGTTCCTCGGCCAGCGCCACGCTCGCGAAGTCCCCGTACCGGCCCCCGTACACCGCCACCACCTCGCCGAAGAGCGTGCGCTTGTCACCGAAGGCCGCGTAGAGGCTGGGCGCACTGATGCCGAGCGAGGCGGTCAGGTCGGCGATGGAGGTCGCTTCGTAGCCGCGCTCCCAGAAGGCGAGCATCGCCTTGTCGAGGGCGGCGTCGCGGTCGAAGGAACGGGGCCTGCCGCGCTGTCCGGTCACCATGCCCGCATTCTATAGCGGGCGCTAGGGAATCTGGTACGGTCATTTCTGTAGCGACCACTAGTGATGAGCGAAGGGGGGCGCGCCATGGGCGTGCTCAAGGGGAAGACGGCACTGGTCACCGGCGGCAGCCGGGGCATCGGACGGGCGGTGGCCGAGCGGCTGGCTCGGGACGGGGCGCTGGTCGCGGTGCACTACGGGCGTGACGCGGTGGCGGCGAAGGAGACGGTCGACGCGATCGGGGCGGCCGGCGGACGGGCCTTCGCCATCGGGGCCGAACTCGGCGTCCCCGGCGACGCACAGGCCCTCTGGGCGGCGTACGGGGCCCATCCCGCGCACACCGAGGGCGTGGACATCCTGGTGAACAACGCCGGGGCGGCGATCTTCGCCGGGATCAGGGAGACCGACGAGGAGACGTACGACCGGGCGCACGCGCTCAACGCCAAGGCGCCGTTCTTCGTGATCAAGTACGGGCTGGAGCGGCTGCGGGACGGTGGCCGGATCGTGAACGTGACCGGCACCCCGGACATCGCCCTGCCGGCCATCCTGGCCACCGTCACGGCGAAGGGCGCGGCGAACGCGCTGACCCGGTCGCTGGCCGCCGAACTGGCCCCGCGCGGGATCACCGTGAACTCGGTCGGCCCCGGCATCACCGCGACCGACCTCAACGCGGGCCTCCTCGCGGACGAGGCGACGCGGGCCCACCTGGCCGCCCGCTCCGTCTTCCACCGGGTGGGCACGGCGCAGGAGGTCGCCGACGTGGTGGCCTTCCTGGCCTCGCCCGACTCCCGCTGGGTGACGGGCCAGCACCTGGACGCGACGGGCGGCCTGCAGCTCGCGCTGCTCTGAGCGGGCCGGGCGCCCGGATCCGGACCACCATGGATAACGGCGGGACCCCCGCCGAACCCGTCGGCCTCTGCTAGATTGGTCTATACCACATCACCCACTCCAGATCGGCAGGCCCCGCGTGGAAGTTGTCATCGTCCCGGACGCCAAGGCAGGCGGCGAGCTCATCGCGGAGGCCATGGCCGCCCTGGTGCGGCGCAAGCCCGACGCCCTGCTCGGCGTGGCGACCGGCTCTACCCCGCTGCCCGTCTACGAGGCCCTCGCCGCCAAGGTCGGGGCCGGGCTGGTCGACGCCTCCCGCGCCCGGATCTGCCAGCTCGACGAGTACGTCGGCCTGCCGGCCGGGCACCCCGAGTCCTACCGCGCGGTGGTGCTCCGCGAGGTCGTCGAACCCCTCGGCCTGTCCGAGGCGTCCTTCATGGGCCCCGACGGTTCGGCCGAGGACATCGTCGGCGCGTGCGAGTCCTACGACCGAGCGCTGGCCGAGGCCGGCGGCGTCGACCTCCAGCTGCTGGGCATCGGCACGGACGGGCACATCGGCTTCAACGAGCCCTGCTCCTCCCTCGCCTCGCGCACCCGCATCAAGACGCTGACGGAGCAGACCCGCGTGGACAACGCGCGCTTCTTCGACAACGACCTGGACCAAGTGCCGCACCACGTCATCACCCAGGGCATCGGCACCATCCTCGACGCCCGCCACCTGGTCCTCCTGGCCACCGGCGAGGGCAAGGCCGAGGCCGTCGCGCAGACCGTCGAAGGCCCGCTGTCCGCGCTGGTCCCGGCCTCCGCGCTGCAGCTGCACCGGCACGCCACCGTGGTCGTGGACGAGGCCGCCGCCTCGAAGCTGAAGCTGGCCGACTACTTCCGCCACACTTATGCCAACAAGCCCTCCTGGCAGGGGCTGTAGACCCCACGCACACGCCACGGCGAAGGGCCGGACATCCCCTGACGGGGAGTCCGGCCCTTCGCCGTGCGCCGGTCCACCGGTCCACCGGCCCCGGACGCCCGACAGCCCCTGCCCCGGACGGTGTCCGGCACAGGGGCTGCCGCCCTGGTCAGGGGCTCTTGGCGGGTCAGGCGCCCGCGATCACCTCGGCGGCTGCGCGGCCGCAGACGCGCGAGGCGCCGTGCGTGGCGATGTGCAGGGCCCCGCGCGGCTCGGCGCGCGGCAGGCCCATCTCGACCACGACCGTGTCCGGCCGGGCCGCGACCAGCGCGTCGACGGCCTCGGTCATCCAGGGGTGCCGGTGTGCGTCACGCACCACCGCGACGACGGTGCGCTCCCCCGCGGCCGCCAGGATGTCCCCGGCCGATGCGCCCTCGGGGTAGACGCCCGACCCGGTTCCCGGAAGCAGTTCGGCGAGTTCGGCCGCCACGCCCCACGGGGTCTCGTCCCCCACCGCGATGTTCGCGACGGGCGCGAGCGTGGCGACGTACGGGTCGGAGAGCGGCTTGGCCGAGCCCGTGACGAGCAGGGCGCGGCGGGCGGCGGTCAGCCCGATGCCGGACGCGCGGCTCCCCTCCGGCTGCGCGTCCGGCCGGGCCTCGCGGGTCCATACGGCGAGCGCGCGGACGCGTGCGGCGGCGTCGGCGAGGCGCTCCTCGGGGAGCGCTCCCTCGCGGACGGCCGCGACCAGCGCGTCGCGCAGCCGCAGGACAGTGGCTTCGTCGGCGAGTCCGCCGCCGACGCAGATGGCGTCGGCACCGGCCGCGATGGCCAGGACCGAGCCGCGCTCGATCCCGTACGTCCCGGCGATGGCGTGCATCTCCATGCCGTCGGTGACGATGAGGCCCTCGTAGCCCAGTTCCCGCCGCAGCAGGCCGGTCAGGATCTGCGGGCTGAGGGTGGCGGGGCGGGTCGGGTCGAGGGCGGGCACCAGGATGTGCGCGCTCATCACGGCCTTGGTGCCGGCCTCGATGGCCGCCTTGAAGGGGACGAGTTCGCGGACCTGGAGGGTGTCCAGGTCCACGTCGATGCGCGGCAGGGCGTGGTGCGAGTCGACGTTGGTGTCGCCGTGGCCCGGGAAGTGCTTGGTGCACGCGGCCACGCCGGCGGCCTGGAGGCCCTCGACGTAGGCGGCGGTGTGCCGGGCGGCGAGGTGGGTGTCGGCTCCGAAGGACCGTACGCCGATGACGGGATTGTCCGGGTTGGAGTTGACGTCCGCGGACGGGGCCCAGTTGAGGTTGACCCCGCACTCGGCGAGGCGGCGGCCCAGCTCGCGGGCGACGTCCCTGGTGAGGCCGGTGTCGTCGACGGCGCCGAGGGCCAGGTTGCCGGGGAAGGACGAGCCGCCCCGGACCTCCAGGCGGGTGACGTCGCCGCCCTCCTCGTCGATGGCGACCAGCACGTCGTCGCGCTCGGTACGCAGCTGCGCGGTCAGCGCGGCGAGCTGTCCGGGCGAGGCGATGTTGCGGCCGAACAGGCCGACGGCGGTGAGGCCTTCGCCGATCCGGCGGAGCAGCCAGTCGGGGGCGGTGGTGCCCTCGAAGCCGGGCTGGAGGACGGCGAGGGCGTCGCGGGTGACCGTGTCGGTGCGGTGCGCAAGAACAGTCATGGGGCCGTTATCCCTTCACGGCGCCGGCGGTGAGGCCCGCGGCCATCTTGCGCTGGACGATGAGGAAGAGGACCACGATCGGGACGGCCATCATGGTGGAGCCGGCCATCATCGGGGCGAACTCGGTGCCGTGCTTGGTGGTGAAGTTGCCGAGCCAGACGGTGGCGGTCTGGTTCTGCTGGCTCATCAGCATCAGCGCGTACAGGTACTCGTTCCACGCCTGGATGAAGGCGTAGACGGAGGTGGCGACCATGCCCGGGGCCAGCAGCGGGAAGACGACCCGCAGGAAGGCGCCGGTCGGCGTGCAGCCGTCGACCATGGCCGCCTCTTCCAGCTCCTTGGGGATGTTGACGATGAAGCCGCGCAGCGTCCACACGGTGAAGGGCAGGACGAAGGTCAGGTACGTGATGATCAGGCCGGTGAGCTTGTCGTACTGACCGAGGTCGTTCAGGAGCAGGAAGACCGGGATGATCATCGCGACGAGCGGGACCATCTGGACGGCGAGGATCCCGACGATGACGACCTTGCGGCCGCGGAAGGCGAAGCGGGAGATGGCCAGGGCGGCCAGCATGCCGACGGCGATGCCGATGACGACCACGACGAGCGAGACGATCAGGCTGCGGCCGACCGGGCCCCAGAAGTCGGCGACGTCCAGCGCGCGGGAGAAGTTGTCCAGCGTGAAGGTGTGCGGGAAGAACTGCGGATCGGGGTTGATCGCTTCCTTGGACGGCTTGAAGGCCGTGTTGAGCATCCAGTAGACCGGGAAGCCCGCGGTGGCGAAGACCAGCAGGCCGAGGAGGTTCCAGCCGAGCTTGGACTTTCCGCGCTGCCCCCGCCGTCTGCGCTGCTCGGGCTGCTTCGGGCCTTCGGCGCGCGGGGTCGCGGTGGACGTGGTGGACGTGGTGGTCACGCTCATTCCACCTCTCCGATCTTGAGCATCTGGCGCATGTAGACGGCGACCACGCCGAGCAGCAGCAGGACGGTCACCAGGGCGATCGCGGAGCCGCCCGAATAGTCGTTGACCACGAAGGCCTGCTGGTACGAGTAGGTGGTCAGCAGCTGGAACTCCGCCTCGGGGTTCCCGTTGCGCATCACGAAGACCTGCGGGAAGACGCCCATGTCCCAGATGACGGAGAGGGTCGTCAGCATGACGAGGATCGGCTTCAGGATCGGGAGGGTGACGTGCCGGAACACGCCCCACGCGCCCGCCCCGTCGAGCCGGGCGGCCTCCTCCAGCTCCTTGGGCACCTGGGTGAGGCCCGCGCTGAGGGTGATGACGACGAAGGGGACCGCACCCCAGACCACCAGCAGCATGATCACCGCGAGGCCCTGGGGGCCGCTGGTGAACCAGTTGTGGCCGACCATGTCGACGCCGGGGAGCTTACTCATCAGGTAGTTGAGGACGCCGTAGTCGGCGTCGAAGAGCCACTTGAAGACGGCGGTGGCGACGATGATGGGCATGCCCCAGCTCGCCACGAGGGCGATGCTGATGAGCGCCTTGACCCAGCCGGAGACCTTCTGGAGCAGCAGCGCGATGAGCATGCCGATCACCATCGTCGCGGCGACCGCGCCGACTGCGAAGATCACCGTACGCAGGACGACGGCCCAGAACTCGCCGTCGCCGAGGATCTTGGCGAAGTTGTCGAAGCCGACGAACTCGGGATCCTTGAAGCCCCAGAGCTCGGACTTGCCGAAGCTCTGGAAGGACAGGGCCACCAGCCGGTAGAGCGGGTACCCCATGACGAGGGCGATGACCAGCAGGCACGGGGCCAGCAGCAGCCAGGGAGTGGCACCGGGGCCCTTGCGGCTGGGCCGGCCCGGCGCGGCGGGGCTGCCCGACTTCGCTCCGGGGGGAGTCTTCTGCTTCGCCGGCGGCAGGTCGGCGGTGGTTGTCTGTGCGGCACTCATCGCGCGCTCCTCGGGGGTCCCTCTCTTGACGGGCAGCAGGGCCCCGCCGGTCCGGCGGGGCCCTGCCCACTCAGGTCACTTGGTGTTGATGACCTTGTCGATCTCGGCGTCGGCGGCCTTGGCCGCGTCCTCGACCGACTTGTTGCCGGTGCCGATGTCGCGCAGCGTGGTCTGGAGGAGCTTGGCCTTCTCGATCTGGCCCCAGCCGGACGCCGTCGGGACGAACCAGGAGGACTCGGCGGCGGTGGCCGCGACCTGGGTCTTCGGGTCGGCCTTCAGCGGGCCGAGGTCCGTCTTGTTGTTGGGCAGGTTGCCCTTGGCGATCAGGCCCTTCTGGCCCTGGGCGCCGGTGAAGACGTTGATCCACTCGGCGGCGATGTCCTTGGCCTTGGACTTGGCCGGGATGGCCAGGTCCGAACCGCCCAGGAAGACCGGGAGGTTCTTGCCGCTCGGGCCGGGCTGGACGAAGTTCTCCAGCTTGTCCTTCAGGCCGCCGACCTTGTCGTTCTCCGGGGTGGCGGCAGTGGCGCCCTCCCAGGCGGCGGCGAAGATCGCCGCGGAGTTGCCCTGGCCGAAGACGACCGGACGGTCGGACTCGTCCTTGGTCTTGTCGGCGTGCATGTACTTGTCGAGGAGCTCCTTGTACTGCTTGAGCCCCTTCAGCGACTCGGGGGAGGACAGGTTGCCCTTCCACTTGTCGCCGTCCTTCTTGGCGATGCTGCCGCCCGCCTCGTAGACGAAGGACATCGCGGCGTACCAGTCCGGGGAGGGCTGGTAGAGGGCGCTGAACTTGTCGCCCTTCGCGGCCTGGATCTTGTCCAGCGCGGCGGTGTACTCGGCCCACGTCTTCGGCGCGGCGGCGACGCCGGCCTCGGCGGCGATGTCCTTGCGCCAGGTGCCCACACGGCCACCGGCGTAGTAGGGGACGCCGTAGGTCTTGCCGTCGTAGGTCACGGACTCCTTGAGGGCGTCCAGCCAGGCGCCGGAGTTCTCGAACTTCGACGGGTCGATCTCGGCGAAGGCGCCGGTCGACGTGTAGCCGATCATCTCGGAGTTGCCCATCTCGACAACGTCCGGGGCCTTGTCCGTGGCAAGTACGGCGTCCAGCTTGGCGTTCTTGTCCGGCCAGCCGTAGTACTCGTGCTTGATCGTGAGACCCGGGTGCTTGGCAACGATCGCGTCGTCGGCCGCCTTCACGAGCTCCGGCCAGTTCTTCTGGGCGTCGACCGTCAGCCAGACGGTGAGCTCCTTGGCCTCGGAAGCCTTGTCGCCCCCCTTGCTGTCGGAATCACCGCACGCCGCGAGGCCGATCACCATGCCCGCGACTCCAACCGCCGCGATGAGCTTGCGCTTCACGCCACCCTCCTCAGGGATGCCTGCCTGCACTTCCCTTGCCCGCCGCGGTGACATACGCGAAGTACTGCCGTGGGGCCGGGATCTGATCCATATTGGTTTAGACCAGTAGCTGGAGCTTGGCCTAGACCTTTAGGGGTGTCAAGGGTCTAATGAGCGGGTGCCCGGTCCGTTATCGGACCGACACCTGGGGAGAGAGAAGGCCTGTCCCCCCTTACGTGTCACGATGTGACCGCACATATCGGAGGAGCCGGTGACGGCAGCGAAACTGGAGTCGGGAAGGCGGGCGGCGATGGCCACCGAAGGGGCGACCACGGAGCCGGAGGGCGGGGCGGCCACTCGCACGGCGCGCGTGCCCAAGTACTACCGACTCAAGCGGCACTTGCTCGACATGACCGAGACATTGCCGCCCGGCACCCCGGTGCCGCCGGAGCGCACGCTCGCGGCCGAGTTCGACACCTCGCGGACCACCGTCCGGCAGGCCCTCCAGGAACTGGTCGTAGAGGGGCGACTGGAACGGATCCAGGGCAAGGGCACCTTCGTGGCCAAGCCCAAGGTCTCCCAGGCCCTGCAACTGACCTCGTACACGGAGGACATGCGGGCCCAGGGACTGGAACCGACGTCCCAGCTCCTCGACATCGGTTACGTGACGGCCGACGACACCCTCGCCGGACTGCTCAAGATCACCACGGGCGGACGGGTCCTTCGCATCGAACGGCTGCGCCTGGCGAGCGGTGAGCCGATGGCCATCGAGACCACGCACCTGTCGGCCAAGCGCTTTCCCGCGCTGCGCCGGTCGCTCGCCAAGTACACCTCCCTCTACACGGCACTCGCCGAGGTGTACGACGTGCACCTCGCCGAGGCCGAGGAGACCATCGAGACCTCACTGGCGACCCCGCGCGAGGCCGGCCTGCTCGGCACCGACGTCGGCCTGCCGATGCTGATGCTCTCCCGCCACTCCCTGGACGCCGACGGCGAACCGGTGGAGTGGGTGCGGTCGGTGTACCGCGGCGACCGCTACAAGTTCGTCGCCAGGCTCAAGCGCCCGGCGGTCTGACCTCGTACGTTCGGCCCCGTCCGAGCTCGCCCGGCCCCGCCCGGCGGACCCCGGCCTACCGAATTCCTTCACATACCGGAATGCGGACGGACCCTTACGCTCACCGGGCAATCCCCCGTAGATTCCCTGCCCTTACGCAGATGATCGACGAGGGGACGAGGTCATGCCTGAACCGGAAGCAACAGGGGCAGAACGGGACACGGCGAGTCCGGGCACCGCGCCCGGCTCGCCCTCTCCCAAGTCCATCGCCGCGTGGGTGCTCGTCGGACTCGTCGGCGCCATCGGCTGGGGCGTGCTCGCGCTCTCGCGCGGCGAGGAGATCTCCGCGGCCTGGCTGCTCGCCGCCGCACTGGGCTCGTACGCGATCGCCTACCGCTTCTACGCGCGCTTCATCGCCCACCGCGTGCTGAAGGTGGACGCGACCCGGGCCACCCCCGCCGAACGCCTTGACAACGGTGTCGACTTCCATCCCACCGACCGCCGGGTGCTCTTCGGCCACCACTTCGCCGCCGTCGCGGGCGCCGGCCCGCTCGTCGGACCCGTGCTCGCCGCGCAGATGGGCTACCTGCCGGGCACCATCTGGATCGTCGCGGGCGTGATCTTCGCCGGCGCCGTCCAGGACATGGTCACGCTGTTCTTCTCCACCCGCCGCGACGGCCGTTCGCTCGGCCAGATGGCCAGGGACGAGATCGGCCCCGTCGGCGGTGCCGCCGCCCTGATCGCCGTGTTCGCCATCATGATCATCCTGCTGGCGGTCCTGGCCCTGGTCATCGTCAACGCCCTGGCGCACTCGCCCTGGGGCGTCTTCTCCATCGGCATGACCATCCCGATCGCCGTGTTCATGGGCTTCTACCTGCGCGTCCTGCGGCCGGGCCGGGTCACCGAGGTCTCCGTCATCGGCGTCGCGCTGCTGCTGCTCGCCATCGTCGCGGGCGGCTGGGTCGCCGAGTCCTCCTTCGCGGGCACCTTCACCCTGGAAAAGGAGACGCTGGTCATCTGGATGGTGGTGTACGGCTTCCTGGCATCGGTGCTGCCGGTGTGGATGCTGCTCGCCCCCCGCGACTACCTGTCCACCTTCATGAAGGTCGGCACCATCGCGCTCCTCGCGATCGGCGTGGTCATCGCGATGCCCACCCTGAAGATGCCCTCGGTCACCGACTTCGCGGCCCGCGGCGACGGACCGGTCTTCGCCGGCTCGATGTTCCCCTTCGTCTTCATCACCATCGCCTGCGGTGCGCTCTCCGGCTTCCACGCCCTGGTCTCCTCGGGAACCACCCCGAAGATGATCCAGAAGGAGACGCAGGTCCGCATGATCGGCTACGGCGCGATGCTGACCGAGTCGTTCGTCGCCGTCATGGCGATCATCGCGGCCTGCATCATCGAGCCCGGCCTCTTCTTCGCGGTCAACTCCCCTCCCGGCATCATCGGCACCACGGTCGAGTCCGCCTCCCAGGCCGTGACCAACTTCGGCTTCGCCGTCTCCCCCGAGGCGCTCGCCCAGGCCGCCAAGGACGTCGAGGAGGCCAGCCTGCTCTCCCGTACGGGCGGCGCGCCGACCTTCGCACTCGGAATGTCCGAGATCTTCTCCGCCGTGGTCGGCGGTGCGGGCATGAAGGCGTTCTGGTACCACTTCGCCATCATGTTCGAGGCGCTGTTCATCCTGACCACGCTCGACGCGGGCACCCGCGTGGGCCGGTTCATGCTCCAGGACACCCTCGGCAACGTGCACAAGTCCTTCAAGGACGTCAGCTGGAAGCCCGGCGTGTGGTTCGCGAGCGCGATCGTCGTCGGCGGCTGGGGCTACTTCCTGTGGGTCGGCATCAAGGACCCGCTGGGCGGCATCAACCAGCTCTTCCCGCTCTTCGGCATCGCCAACCAGCTGCTCGCCGCGGTCGCCCTGGCCGTCTGCACCACGCTGCTGGTCAAGTCCGGCCGGCTCAAGTGGGCCTGGGTGACGGGCGTTCCGCTGGTCTGGGACGCCACGGTGACCCTGACCGCGAGCTACCAGAAGATCTTCTCCGAGGACGTGAAGGTCGGCTTCTTCGCCCAGCGCGACAAGTACCAGGCCGGGATCGACGCCGACAAGGTCCTGCCGCCCGCCAAGAACATGGACGACATGCACACCGTGGTCACCAACGCCACGGTGGACGGCGTCCTGTGCGCCCTCTTCGCCGTCCTGATCATCGTCGTCCTCGCGGACGCGGCCCGGACCTGCCTGAAGGCCGTCCGCGACCCCGGCTCGGCGACCCTCTCCGAGGTCCCGTGGACCGAGTCGAAGATCGTCGCCCCGGCCGGGCTGATCGCGACCGCCGAGGAGCGGGCGGAGCTCGCCGCGGCGGGCCCGGACGCGGGCGGCGGCCACGTCAAGGAGCCGGTGGCCTGATGAGCGTGCGCAGCGCGCTGGCGAAGGTGCGTTTCTACGTACGGGAGTTCTCGGGGGAGGCGGCGTACGACCGCTACGTGGCCCACGCCCGCTCCCACGACCCGGACGCGGAGGTGCTCACCCGCCGCGCGTTCGAACGCGCCCGCACGGACGCCCGCGAGGCGGACCCCCGCGAGGGCTTCCGCTGCTGCTGAGCCCACCCGGACCGAAGGCCCCGCCGGACACTTCCGGCGGGGCCTTCGCCGGATCCGCACCGGGCACCGCCACCGGCCCGTCCTGCACACTCGACCTCATGGACATGGTGATCAGAACGGCGCTGCCCGCCGACTACGCGGAGCTGGGTGGGATCACGGCGCAGGCCTACCTCACCGACGGGCATCTGGACTTCAACGAGGACGACGCCTACCTCGACGTGCTGCGCGACGTGGCCGGCCGGGCCGCCCGGGCCGAGGTGCTCGTCGCCGAGCGGGACGGGCGCCTGCTGGGCGGGGTGACCTTCGCCGCGCCCGGCAGCCCGCTCGCCGACATCGCGGCCCCGGACGAGGCCGAGTTCCGGATGCTCGCGGTGGCCCACGAGGCCCGCGGGCAGGGTGCCGGTGAGGCTCTGGTGCGGGCCTGCATCGAGCGGGCGAAGGCCCTCGACGGGGTGACCGGCCTGGTTCTTTCCACGCAGCGCAGCATGGCCGGCGCCCACCGGATCTATCTGCGACTGGGCTTCGTACGCACGCCGGAGCGGGACTGGGCGCCGATCGAGGGCCTGACACTCCTGGCGTATCGGCTCAAGCTGTAGCCACGCCGACACTACATGTGGGGGTTGCCGCAACGGGCCGCCCCCACATGTATGCTCATGCCTGCTGTCGCCGCAGGGGAATCCGGTGCGAATCCGGAACTGTCCCGCAACGGTATGAAGTGTCCGGCTACCGGACGCCAAGTCCGATGACCTGCCGACAGCGCGCCCGGCTCGACCGAACCGGGTGCCGATTCGTCCGGGCCTCGCGGTTGGGCCGGTGGACGCCATGCCGGGGTACGCGTTCGCGTCGCGCCCGCATGCGCCCGCTCGCGCCCCTCCCCGCCGATGACCGGGCCGAGCGAGGGAGAGCTCCCGCCGTGACCATCGCGCCTTCCGCACCGCGCGCCGAGTCCACTTCTGGCGACAACACCGAGGGCCCGGGGGCCACGCTGCTGCGTACCCTCACCGAACTTACGGCGGACCTCCCCGACACCGACCCCGGCCGGGTCGCGGCCTCCGCGCTGCGCGGCCGCAGCTCCGCCGCCGACGACGCCGAACTGCGCGGGCTGGCCACGGAGGCCGCCGCCGGTCTGATCTCCGAGGACCCGGCCTACTCCCGCCTCGCCGCCCGCCTGCTGACGCTGGCCGTGCGCGACGAGGCCGCGAGCCAGGGCTCCACGTCCTTCTCGGCCTCCGTCGAGGTCGGCCACCGCGAGGGCCTCATCGCCGACCGCACGGCCGAGTTCGTCCGCACCCACGCGGCCCGGCTGGACTCGCTCGTCGAGCTCACCCTCGCCGAGGGCGCAGACGACCGCTTCGGCTTCTTCGGCCTGCGCACCCTGCACAGCCGCTACCTGCTGCGCCACCCGATCACCCGTCAGGTCATCGAGACCCCGCAGTACTTCATGCTGCGCGTGGCCTGCGGTCTCGCCGCGGACGAGAGCGTCCAGGCCGTGGAGGAAGTGGCCTCGCTCTACCGGCTGATGAGCCGGCTGGACTACCTGCCGTCCTCCCCCACGCTCTTCAACTCCGGCACCCGTCACCCGCAGATGTCCTCCTGCTACCTGCTGGACTCCCCGCTGGACGAGCTCGACTCGATCTACGACCGCTACCACCAGGTGGCGCGCCTGTCGAAGCACGCCGGCGGCATCGGCCTCTCGTACTCCCGCATCCGCGCCCGCGGTTCGCTGATCCGCGGCACCAACGGGCACTCCAACGGCATCGTGCCGTTCCTGAAGACCCTCGACGCCTCCGTCGCCGCCGTGAACCAGGGCGGCCGCCGCAAGGGCGCCGCCGCGGTCTACCTGGAGACCTGGCACGCGGACATCGAGGAGTTCCTGGAGCTCCGCGACAACACCGGTGAGGACCAGCGCCGTACGCACAACCTGAACCTCGCCCACTGGGTGCCGGACGAGTTCATGCGCCGTGTGAACGCCGACGCCGACTGGTCGCTGTTCTCCCCGGCCGACGTGCCCGAGCTGGTCGACCTGTGGGGGGACGAGTTCGACGCCGCCTACCGCAAGGCCGAGGCGGACGGCCTGGCCCGCAAGACCATGCCCGCCCGCGACCTGTACGGCCGGATGATGCGCACCCTCGCGCAGACCGGCCAGGGCTGGATGACGTTCAAGGACGCCTCCAACCGCACGGCGAACCAGACCGCCGAGCCGGGCACCGTCGTGCACTCCTCGAACCTGTGCACCGAGATCATCGAGGTCACCAACGACGGCGAGACCGCCGTCTGCAACCTCGGTTCGGTCAACCTGGGCGCCTTCGTCGTCGACGGCGAGATCGACTGGGAGCGGATCGACGAGACCGTCCGCACCGCCGTGACCTTCCTCGACCGCGTGGTGGACATCAACTTCTACCCGACCGAGCAGGCCGGCCGTTCCAACGCCCGCTGGCGCCCGGTGGGCCTGGGCGCGATGGGCCTGCAGGACGTCTTCTTCAAGCTGAAGCTGCCCTTCGACTCCCCCGAGGCGAAGGCCCTGTCCACCAAGCTCTCCGAGCGCATCATGCTGGCCGCGTACGAGGCCTCGTGCGACCTCGCCGAGCGCAGCGGCCCGCTGCCCGCCTGGGAGCAGACCCGCACCGCCCGCGGTGTCCTGCACCCGGACCACTACGACGTCGAGCTGAACTGGCCGGAGCGCTGGGACGCGCTGCGCGCCCGCGTCGCGAAGTCCGGCATGCGCAACTCGCTGCTCCTCGCCATCGCCCCGACGGCCACGATCGCCTCGATCGCCGGTGTGTACGAGTGCATCGAGCCGCAGGTCTCCAACCTCTTCAAGCGCGAGACGCTCAGCGGTGAGTTCCTCCAGGTGAACGGCTACCTGGTGGAGGAGCTGAAGCAGCTCGGCGTGTGGGACGCCCAGACCCGTGAGGCGCTGCGCGACTCCTCCGGCTCGGTCCAGGGCTTCGGCTGGATCCCGGCCGAGGTCCGCGACCTGTACCGCACGGCGTGGGAGATCCCGCAGCGCGGTCTGATCGACATGGCGGCGGCCCGTACGCCGTTCCTGGACCAGTCGCAGTCGCTGAACCTGTTCCTGGAGACGCCCACCATCGGCAAGCTCAGCTCGATGTACGCGTACGCCTGGAAGCAGGGCCTGAAGACCACCTACTACCTGCGCTCGCGCCCGGCGACGAAGATCGCCCGTGCCGCGCAGGCGGCCGCGCCCGTCGAACTGCCGCAGGCGGTCGCCGACGCCGAGGCGCTGGCCTGCTCCCTTGAGAACCCCGAGTCCTGCGAGGCCTGCCAGTAATGAGCTCCAACGACCAGAAGAACCTCCTGGACCCGGGCTTCGAGCTCACGCTCCGCCCGATGCGCTACCCGGACTTCTACGAGCGCTACCGGGACGCGATCAAGAACACCTGGACCGTCGAGGAGGTCGACCTCCACTCGGACGTCGCGGACCTCGCGAAGCTGACGCCCGCCGAGCAGCACATGATCGGCCGTCTGGTCGCGTTCTTCGCGACGGGCGACTCGATCGTCTCGAACAACCTGGTGCTGACGCTCTACAAGCACATCAACTCCCCGGAGGCGCGCCTGTACCTGTCGCGCCAGCTGTTCGAGGAGGCCGTGCACGTCCAGTTCTATCTGACGCTGCTCGACACCTATCTGCCCGACCCGGACGACCGCGCGGCGGCCTTCGACGCGGTCGAGGAGATCCCCTCCATCCGCGAGAAGGCGCAGTTCTGCTTCAAGTGGATCAACGAGGTCGAGAAGCTGGACCGGCTGGAGACGCAGGCCGACCGCCGTCGCTTCCTGCTGAACCTGATCTGCTTCGCGGCGTGCATCGAGGGCCTGTTCTTCTACGGCGCCTTCGCGTACGTGTACTGGTTCCGCTCGCGCGGTCTGCTGCACGGCCTGGCCACCGGCACCAACTGGGTGTTCCGTGACGAGACCATGCACATGAACTTCGCGTTCGAGGTCGTGGACACGGTCCGCAAGGAGGAGCCGGAGCTCTTCGACGACGCCCTCCAGCAGCAGGTCACCGACATGCTCAAGGAGGCCGTGGAGGCGGAGCTGCAGTTCGGCCGCGACCTGTGCGGTGACGGCCTGCCGGGCATGAACACCGAGTCGATGCGCGAGTACCTGGAGTGCGTCGCGGACCAGCGTCTGGTCCGTCTCGGGTTCCCGCCGGTGTACGGCTCGCAGAACCCGTTCTCCTTCATGGAGCTGCAGGGCGTGCAGGAGCTGACGAACTTCTTCGAGCGCCGTCCGTCGGCCTACCAGGTCGCGGTCGAGGGCACGGTCGACCTGGACGAGGACTTCTAGGGGACCCTGTCCCCGGACTCGTGTCCGGTCGGGTCAGCCGGGTCAGTCGGGTCACGAGGTGACCGGGGAGCCGGGATGCGGAGGAATCCGTGTCCCGGCTTCTCGCGTTCCCCGGTGTTCAGTGGGCGATGGGGCCCCAGTAGTGCCGGGCGGGCCGGAAGCCGTGCCGGCGCGGGGTGGGCGGGAGGCCGCCCGCGCGCTGGCGGGGCAGCCACACCAGCCGGGTCGCGACGGCCCGAAGCTGCCGGTCGGTGCGCCGGTCGCGCAGGATCCCGTACAGGCTGGGCCCGAGCAGGAGGGCGGCGATGGCGGTGATGGCGAGGTAACTCACGAAGGTGGTCATGTCTCTACTGTCCGCCTGATCGCCCATGATCGACAGTGGCAGTACTGTCACAGAAGGCCGAATTGCTGCCACACTGTGGTCATGCTGAAAAACGTGGCCGTGGCCCTCGTCGACGGAGTCGCCCCCTTCGAGCTGGGAATCTTCTGCGAGGTGTTCGGAATCGATCGCAGTGACATGGGCGTACCGGTGTACGACTTCGCCGTGTGCGCGGCGGAGGACGGGCCGCTGGCGGTGGGCGGGGGCGCCTTCGGGATCACCCCCGCGCACGGCCTGGACCGGCTGGAGGAGGCCGATCTCATCTGCCTGCCCGCCGCGAGCGACGCCGCCCAGCGCATCTACCCCGAGCCCCTGCTCGCCGCCCTGCGCCGGGCCGTGGAGCGGGGCGCGCGGGTCCTGAGCGTGTGCAGCGGGGCCTACATCCTCGGCGCGGCCGGGCTGCTGGACGGCCGCCAGTGCACCACGCACTGGATGCACGCCGCGGCCCTGGCACGCCGCTTCCCGCGGGCGGCCGTCGACCCGGACGTGCTCTACGTCGACGAGGGCCCGGTGATCACGGCCGCCGGCACGGCCTCGGGCATCGACGCGTGCCTGCACGTGGTGCGCCAGGAGCACGGGGCCGAGGTCGCCAACATCATCGCGCGCCGGATGGTCGTGCCCCCGCACCGGGACGGCGGGCAGGCCCAGTTCATCCAGCGGCCGCTGCCCCGGACGGCCTGCGACACGGTCGGCGAGGTGATCGGCTGGATGGCCCGCCACCTGGACGAGGAGATCACGGTCGAGCAGCTCGCGGAACGCGCGCTGATGTCCCCGCGCACCTTCGCCCGCCGCTTCCTCCAGGAGACCGGCACCACCCCGTACCAGTGGGTGCTGCGCCAGCGGGTCCTGCTGGCGCAGGAGCTGCTGGAGTCCACCGACGAAACGGTGGACGCGATCGCGGGGCGCTGCGGCTTCGGCAACGCGGCGGCCCTGCGCCACCACTTCCTGCGAACCCTGGGCACCACCCCCAACGCCTTCCGGCGCACCTTCCGCGGCCCCCGGGCCGCCTGACGTGCCGCAGGCCCCACTCCGGTCCGGAGCGGGGCCTGCGGGGCGTACGCGGAGCTCTGCCGCGGCGGGACGGTCAGGCGTTGGGGACCGTCTCGTAGCGCGGGGTGCCCTCCTCCATCTGCCGCAGGGCGTCCTTGCGGTCCCGCTTCGAGAGGCGGTCGATGTAGAGGTAGCCGTACAGGTGGTCGGTCTCGTGCTGCAGGCAGCGGGCGAAGTAGCCGGTGCCGCGCACCTTGATCGGGTTGCCCTGGGCGTCCTGGCCCTCGACCTCGGCGTAGTCCGGGCGGGCCAGCGAGGCGTACGCCGTCGGGACCGACAGGCAGCCCTCGTTCGAATCGTCGAGCACGCGGGTGGCGGCCGGCAGCTCGATCAGCTTCGGGTTGACCACGACACCGGTGTGCCGCTTGCCGTCGTCGTCCGGGCAGTCGTAGACGAAGACCTTGGCGTCCACACCGATCTGGTTCGCGGCCAGGCCCACGCCCTCGGCGGCCTTCTGGCTGGCGAACATGTCGTCGATCAGCTGCGCCAGCTCGTCGCCGAACTCGGTGACGTCCTTGCACTCACTGTGCAGGACCGGGTTGCCGACCACCGTGATCGGACGGGCCGTGCCGCGCTGACGGTGGGCGAGCTCGCGCGCCTCACAGTCCTCGGTGTCCACGACGTACCCGTCGTTCACGCTCTCGACAACCTCGTTCTCCTGCTGCGCCATGTCCGCCGTACGCCTTCCGTAAGTCCCGGTCACCGATGGCCGTGACGGCCACCGATGTGCCCGTACAGCCTACGGCCCCGGGTCAGCAGACTTCTTCGAGATCCCGCCACTCGCGGGTGCCCGGGCTGTCCGCGACCCAGCCGTCGAGCAGTCCGCGCACCAGACCGGCCGGCGCCGCGATCCCGCATTCGCGCTCGGGGACCCACAGGGAGCCGGAGCCGGCCGTACGGTGCCCCAGCGGTCCGGGGTGCCCCGGCTCGCTGTGATCATGCGGATCGAGGTGCTCGCCGTCGCCCTCGTCGCTCGGCATCTCGCTCTCCGAGCAGGTCCGGCACAGCAGCCGCACCGACGAGGACCAGTCCTCGGCGGCGAAACCGGCGTCCGAGGCCAGCTGCTCCAGCGCGTCACGGTCCGCCTCGGTGGCCGCCTCCAGCAGCACCACCCAGGTCGGCACGGGGGACGGCGCCCACAGCTCGATCTCGTCGAAGACGGGGTACGAGGGCCCGGCCGCGGTCACCCGCTCGCCGTGCGGGACCCCGTCGTGGAGCACGACCTCGCCCCAGCGCCGCCCCGAGGAGGGCAGCGGGATCGACAGGACCTCCAGCCGGGCCGGATCCAGCCGACGGCCCCAGACCACCTCGGCCTCGCCCTCGGGCGAGAGCCGCACGGCGGCGCTGCCGAGCTCCATGCCGACCGGTTCGCCCGCCCCGGCCGCGTCCCCGGGCACCTTCAGCCCGTACGCCTGCCAGGCCCGCCGGGCAAGCGGCCAGTCCTGCAGCGCGGTGGCGGCGATCCCCACGTTCCACCAGTCCGGGGCGCCGGTCTCACGGTCCAGCAGGGCCACGGCGCGCAGCCCGGCGGCCCGCGCCTGCTCCCAGTCGTGCCGGAACTTGTGCAAAAGGGCCAGATTGAACCAGGACTCGGACAGCCAGGGCTCCAGGTCCGCCGCTCTCGTCAGCAGCGCGCCCGCGTCCTCGTACCGCCCGTCGCCGATCAGCGTGAACGCGCGGTCGGTGGCCTGCCGCCACGAGGCGGAGGGCCGATGCCGTACCTTCCCGAAGATCCTCACGATTCCCGCCTGCCTGGGGGCACCTCCCGGCGGTCGCCGGGTGACTACGGTGCAGCCTTGCGGACACTCCTACGGTCCCTCTTACTGGCATCCAACCATGCCCACTCGGACGGCCGCTCATTACCCATGGGTTACCCAGGTGGGACGGGCACCACTCTGCCACGTCCGCCCCTGGCCAGAACCCTTGCCAGGCATTCGACGACCTCCGGCTGGTAATCATGCCCGGTGCCCAGGCGGAGCCGCTCCAGAGCGGCCAGTGAGCCACCCGGGTGACGGCTCCCGCCGACCAGATCGTCGTACGCATTCACCGTACGCACGATCCGGGCCGCGAGCGGCTGTTCCCGGTAAGGATCCGCCTGCCGCTCCACGACCACGGCCACCTCGGCGGACACCCCGGTCTGCCGGGCCACCTCCCCGCCCAGCTCGGCGATCCGCCGGGCCTCGGCCCCCGGCAGCCCGGCCGTGGCCCCGTCCGGGACCGGGTCGACGAGGGAGAGCTGCCCGATGTCGTGCATCAGGGCGGCGTACTCCAGCACCGTGAGCTCCCGCTCCGACAGGCCCAGCTCCCGGCCCACGGCGCAGCTCAGGGCGGCGACCCGGCGCGAGTGGCCCGGCCGGGTGCAGCCGGCGATCTCGGTGGCGCGGGCCAGGGAGGTGATGGTCTGGCGGTAGGTGGTGCGGATCGCGGTGATCCGGTGGAAGGACAGCTGGGTCAGCAGCAGGGGCACGCTGAAGACGGGTACGGCCCACAGGCCCGCGACGGCCGCACCGAGCGCCATCACGACCCCGGTGGCGCAGATCGCCGAGCCGATGCCGAGCTGGGCACGCAGTTCGTCGCGCAGCAGCGGACCGTACGGCCGGCCGGTCCGGGCACCCGCCGGCGCGGCGGCGAGCACCGCGTCGCACAGAACGGTGAGGCCGAGGAGGAGGAGCAGGAAGAGGACGAGGTACGGGCCCTGGCCCAGCCACTGCTCCAGCCGGCCCGAGTTGTAGAGCGGCTGGAAACAGGCGGCGGCGAAGGCGGCGGTGAGCACCCGGCGGGAGAGGTGGTCGAGGGCGGGGCCCCGGCCGCGGGCGATGTGCGGGACGATCCCGGCGAGGGCGGCCGCGACGACGACCGCGACGGTCTGGAGCACCCCGTGGTGGGTGGGCTGCCCGGCGTTCTGGCCGAGCAGGGCGTAGGCGAGGGCCCCGGCGGAGCCGAGCGGTGCGGGCCGGCGGCCCGGGGGGTCCTGGCGGTCGCGCCGGGCGAGCTCCCCGATGGCGATCAGGGCTCCGAAGGCCAGGGCCGCGCCGGGTTCGTCGACGCCGTGCCACAGGGTGTGGCCGAGCCCTGCGACGGTGAGCAGCGCGGCCGCGCCGCGCACGCCCCAGGTGGCGGTCCCCTTCACCGCGCGCCCCGGGTGGGCTGCATCGGGCCCGCACCGCCGTCGGCCGGGCTGCTGTCCTGCGGGCTCCGGCCCGGGGTGCCGCTCCCGCCGGGCCCGTCCTCGCTCGCACCGGCCCTGGGAGCGGGGGCGGGGGCGCCGGGTCCGGGCAGGGGGCCTGCGGGAGCCGGGCCGCTGATCACCTGGAGGTCCTCGTCCGAGGTGACCACCGGGTGCCAGCCGTGCCGCCCGATGGCGCCCGTCAGGGCCCGTACCATCGCCGGGTCGAACTGGGCGCCCGCACACCGCTCCAGCTCGGCCAGCGCCGTCGGGACCGGCCGGGCCCTGCTGTACGAGCGGGTCGAGGTCATCGCGTCGAAGGCGTCGGCCACCGCCACCACCCGGGCCAGCACCGGGATCTGCTCGCCGGTCAGCCCGTACGGATAGCCGGAGCCGTCGACCCGCTCGTGGTGGTGCAGGATCGCGCACCGGGCCTCGCCCAGGAAGTCGATCCCGCGCACCATCTCGTGCCCGTACTCGGGGTGCAGCTCGATGATCCGGCGTTCCTGCGGGGTGAGCGGCCCGTCCTTGCGCAGCAGCCGGGTGGGAACGCCGAGTTTGCCGACGTCGTGCAGGATCCCGGCGATGCGCACCGTCTCCAGCCGGTCCCCGGTCATGCCCAGCTCACGGGCGATCATCGCCGAGGCCTGGCCCACCCGTTCGCTGTGGCCCCGCGTGTAGCGGTCCTTGATGTCGACGGCCTGGACGAGGGCGCGGATGGTGGCCCGGTGGGCGGCGTGCTCGCGGTGGTACTGGGCGAAGACCCAGCAGGAGACGTACATCGGCAGCAGCACGAGCAGCGCGGCCGGGATCCCGTACGGGCTGCGCCACATGACGGCCATCATCAGGCCGGCGAGGCCGTGGACGCAGTACGGGGCGAGGGCCGGCAGCCCGCGCAGGGCCGTGGCGGCCGGCCTGCGTTTGGCGACGGCCAGGATGCCGACGTCGAGGGCGGCGAGCACCAGGCAGAAGGTGACGGCCGCACCGGCCGCGGGCAGCAGCAGGCAGGGGAAGCCGGCCGGCGGTCCGGACGCGGTGGCGGGTGGGCCCGCGGCGAGGGCGGCGGGGCCGCCCAGCAGCCCGTACACCTGCCCCGCGGCCCATGCTGCCATCGCCTGCTGAGCGCCGTGCCACACACGGCGCACCCGGACGGGCCGCTGGGCGACGGTCCCCGCGAGCCCTCCGGGCAGCGCCACGAGCGCGGCGGCGGCGGGCGGCAGCAGGAAGACGGCGGCGAGCACCACGGGGAAGAAGGAGCCGAGGCCCTCGGGCACCCGGCTGCCCAGCAGCGGGCAGATCCTGACGAGTTCGCAGGCGAGGCAGAGCACGGCGAGCAGGGCCACGGCCGCCCAGGGCGTACCGGAATCCGTGAGGGCCGGGGTGACGCACGCGGCGGCGGCGAGGACGGCGCACAGGATGAATCCGCGCGCCCCCGGCGGAAGTGCCCGCATGGCGCTCTCCTCCCCTGTGCCGTGCACACCGGGTACTGAGATAAGGAACCAGCACCGAATGGGGAGAATAGGCGGGGCCCGGAGCGTGGTGGGCCGGATTTGTGCATTGGGCCATGCGGACGCCCCCGGATTAGCACCTTCGGGTGAACGAAGTGCCCTTCCGGGGGCGGCTGTCGAATCGTCGGCCGGTTACCGGGCCGGTCAGCCGGGCGCGGGGTTGTCGGCGGTGACGTCGTGGTCGGGAACCGCCTGACCGGACCTGATCAGCTCGATCCGGCCCATCACCTTCGACCGCAGGTCGGTCGGCACGTCGTCCGACCCGCAGCAACGCTTCACGAGCTTCTTCACGGCCTGTTCCAGGCCGTACTTCTCCAGGCAGGGATTGCACTCGCCGAAGTGCGTCTCGAACTTCGTGCAGTCACTGTCCGGCATCTCCTGGTCGAGAAACTCGTACAGGTGATCCAGTACCTCGGAGCATTCTGTCTCGTGCGGCTCTCCGCAACTCATGAGCCCGAGCCTTTCCGGTCGTTCGACTCTCCCGCGCCCGCGGGAACCAGCCCGCGCTCACGGGCATAGTCCTCCAGCATTCCGCGGAGTTGACGGCGGCCACGGTGCAGTCGCGACATGACCGTACCGATGGGTGTACCCATGATGTCCGCGATCTCCTTGTACGCAAAGCCCTCTACGTCGGCAAGGTAGACCGCGATGCGGAACTCCTCCGGAATGGCCTGCAGTGCTTCCTTCACATCCGAATCGGGCAGGTGGTCGAGCGCCTGCGACTCGGCGGAACGCAGTCCGGTCGACATGTGCGACTCGGCGCGCGCCAGCTGCCAGTCCTCGATCTCCTCCGCGGCGCTGCGCTGGGGTTCGCGCTGCTTCTTGCGGTAGGAGTTGATGAAGGTGTTGGTCAGAATGCGGTACAGCCACGCCTTCAGGTTGGTGCCCTCGCGGAACTGGTGGAAGGACGCGTATGCCTTCGCGTACGTCTCCTGGACCAGGTCCTCGGCGTCGGCCGGATTGCGCGTCATGCGCAGCGCGGCCGAGTACATCTGGTCGAGGTAGCCGAGGGCGTCCCGTTCGAAGCGCGCATTGCGCTCCAGGGTCGTCTCCTCCGCGTGGCCTTCGTCGGTCCCAGCGACAGGACCCACCTCCTCCGACAGCGTGGCGGCTCCGAAAGCGGATCCGCTCGAATCGGAGAATAGTCGACCTTCCCGGCCCTCCGCCGCCCGAAGCGAGCTGCTCTTGGGCGCGGGCAGCACGGTCCAGTCCAGGTCAGCGGCCTGCCGACGGTTCTGGCTGATGACCTGGGTCATGCGCTCCCTCTCCTCCGACGAGTTCCCCTACGTTCCGACATCCGAGACAACAGAAGGGGCGGGCGGCGCATTCCCGGGGGCCGCCAGGTCCTCGGCGGATCTTCGGTGGGTCCCCGGCAGGTCCTCGGCGGGTCTTTTGCAGGTATGCGGCCCGTCCCCGGGGCGCGCCCGTCCGCCGTCACACGGGGAGCCGCGCGAGCCACTCCGCGACCGCTTCGGTGATCGTCAGGAGCGCCTCCTCCTGGGTGGTGTCCGCCTTCTTCGGCACCGCGAAGCCGTGATCCCCGTGCGCCACCTCCACGAGCTCGTACGGGTCCCGGCCGCCCGGCTCGGGGAACTCCTCGGGCCGCCCGAAGGGGTCCCGGCCGCCCTGGACCACGAGGGTGGGCCGGCCGGCCCCGGTGAGCTCCGCGGCGCGGGACTTCTCCGGCCGGCCCGGCGGGTGCAGCGGGAACGCCAGCGCCAGCACCCCGGCGGCGCCCAGTTCGGCGGCGGTCCGGCAGGCCACCCGGGCCCCGGCGCTGCGGCCGCCCGCGACCACCGGCAGTCCGGGCGCCGTGAGCGCCGGCCAGAGCCCGCGCCAGCCCTCGTCCAGCACCTTGGGGGCGGCGGCGACCTTCTTCCCGGCGACCCGCCAGGGCTGTTCGACCAGGGCCACCGTGATCCCGCGGGCCGGCAGGGCGTCGGCCAGCGCCCGGAGGTCCCGGGCCTCGATGCCGCCGCCGGCTCCGTGGCTCACGGCGAGGACGAGCTTCGGCCCGGGCTCCGGCGCCGTGTGCCAGGTGATGCGGGCCTCGCCCGCCGGGGTGTCGACGCTCTCGGTACGCGTGGTCATGCGTCCCATCCTGCCGGGCGGGAGCCGAAGGACCCCCTAGAAGAGGGTGGCCTCCTCCGGCGCGGCGAGCTCCGTCAGCAGTTCCGGGCCGTTGTTGCGCACGCTGCTCACGGCCGTGGACACCGGGTAGGCCCGCATCAGCCCGCCGGGCGGCGGCGCCAGCAGCGCCCGCAGCGAGCCCTCGGTGTCGGTGTTCGCGGGGTCCAGCCAGGCGTCCCAGCGGTCCGGGGTCAGCATCAGCGGCATCCGGGGGTGGATCTCGGACAGCGAGCGCGGCCCCTCGGCGGGGGCCACGCCCAGGGGTGTCGTCTCGGCCTCGGTGGTGATCACCGAGCAGGTGACCCACCAGGCGAGCGGGTGCTCGTCGGGCAGGGTCCGGTCGCGCCAGAACTCGTATATCCCGGCCATGGCGAAGACGGATCCGTCGGAGGGGAGCACGAAGTAGGGCTGCTTGCGGGCCCGCTTCTTCTTGCCCTCCACCTCCAGCTGCCGCTCGTCGTGGGCGGTGACCCACTCGTAGTAGCCGTCCGCGGGGACGATGCAGCGGCGCTGCGCGAACGGCCGGCGGAAGGACGGTTTCTCGTGCAGGGTCTCGGACCGGGCGTTGATCATCCGGGCGGCGCCGTCGGGGTTCTGGGCCCAG
Organism: Streptomyces sp. NBC_01232; assembly: GCF_035989885.1. GTDB lineage: Bacteria > Actinomycetota > Actinomycetes > Streptomycetales > Streptomycetaceae > Streptomyces. The sequence goes on along the minus strand of NZ_CP108518.1, from coordinate 5,476,398 downwards.
GAGGGGACCAGCCCCCATTTCAGGACGCGCAGCTGGCGAACCGGACGGGCGTGCGAAGCGTCTTTGAGGGGACGGTCGAGGATCACGTGGACCTCTTTCGTCGGCGCCACGTTGAAATCGGGGGCCAGGACCTCCTCCGGCTCCCACTTCTCGATGCCGAACGCCTCCACGAGGTCCTCGGGCCCACGACTGGCTGCATACCGTCCGCACATGGCTGCCAGACTGCCATGTCGCCCCCGGCCACCGCCGGAAGGTGCCCCCAGGAACACCACCGCAAGGAGTCCGCCACCCTATGGACAGCAGTACGACGGCCGGTCTCTGGGACCGGCTCACGGGCATACAGGCCGCGCCCGAACTGTGGCTGGTGATCGTGACAGGGCTGGTCGCCCTCGCCGCCGTGGGGCCCCGCCCGCTGTGGCGGCTGTCGCGCAACGCCATCACCATCGCGCACGAGGGCGGGCACGGCCTGCTGGCGCTGCTGACCGGGCGGCGCCTGAGCGGGATACGGCTGCACTCCGACACCAGCGGGGTCACCGTCAGCCGGGGCAGACCGACCGGAATCGGGATGATCCTGACCGCCGCGGGCGGGTACACGGCGCCCTCGCTGCTCGGGCTGGGCGGCGCGGCACTGCTCTCCGCGCACCGGATCACTCTGCTGCTGTGGGTGGCCACCGCCCTGCTCCTGGCGATGCTGGTGATGATCCGGAACGCGTACGGGGCGCTGACGGTGGTACTGACCGGCGGGACCTTCCTGCTGGTGTCCTGGCTGACGCCGGCCGACGTGCAGGCCGCCTTCGTCTACCTCGTGGTGTGGTTCCTGCTGCTCGGCGGGGTCCGGCCGGTCTTCGAGCTGGGGGCCAAGCGCAGGAACGGCGGGGCGCCGGATTCCGACGCCGACCAGCTCGGCCGGCTCACTCACCTGCACCCGGTGGTGTGGCTGCTCTTCTTCCACGTGGTCGCCCTGTGCTCGCTGATCGGCGGCGCCCGCTGGCTGCTCGGCCTGTGACCGCTCCCTGAGACGGGACCGGGATCAAGATCTGGGGCCGGAGGAAGCCACTAAAGTGGGGGCCATGACCGAGACCCCCGCGCTCCCTGCCCTCTGGCCCGCTCCGCTCGCCGATGGGACCGTCCACGCCACCGTCACGGTGCCGGGGTCCAAATCGGTCACCAACCGCGCCCTGGTCCTCGCCGCTCTCGCCTCCGAGCCCGGCTGGGTGCGCCGCCCGCTGCGCTCGCGCGACTCCCAGCTGATGGCCGACGCGCTGCGCGCGATGGGCGTCGGCATCGAGGAGACCGTCTCCTCCAGCTCCGGCGACGGCGCCGGCGGCGAGGCCTGGCGGGTCATCCCGGCGGCCCTGCACGGCCCGACGACCGTGGACGTCGGCAATGCGGGCACGGTCATGCGCTTCCTGCCGCCGGTGGCCACCCTCGCCGACGGCGACATCCGCTTCGACGGCGACCCGCGCTCCTACGAGCGCCCGCTCGGCCAGGTCATCAGCGCCCTGCGCACCCTCGGTGCCCGCATCGACGACGACAACCGGGGCGCGCTGCCCATGACCGTCCTGGGCGGCGGCGCCCTCGAGGGCGGCACGGTCGAGATCGACGCCAGCAACTCCTCGCAGTTCGTCTCGGCGCTGCTGCTCTCCGCCCCGCGCTTCAACCAGGGCGTCGAGGTCCGGCACGTGGGGACCACCCTGCCGTCGATGCCGCACATCCGGATGACGGTGGAGATGCTGCGCGCGGCGGGCGCCCAGGTCGACACCCCCGAGGCCGGCGGCGAGAAGGACGTGTGGCGAGTGACCCCCGGCGCGCTGCTGGGCCGCGACATGGTCGTGGAGCCGGACCTCTCCAACGCGCAGCCCTTCCTGGCCGCGGCCCTGATCACCGGCGGTACGGTCACCGTCCCCGACTGGCCGCGCCGCACCACCCAGCCCGGTGACGCGCTGCGCCGGATCTTCACCGAGATGGGCGGCTCCTGCGAGCTGACGGATGCGGGCCTGGTCTTCACCGGCACCGGCAAGATCCACGGCATCGACGTGGACCTGAGCGAGGTGGGCGAGCTCACCCCGGGCATCGCGGCGGTGGCGGCCCTGGCCGACTCCGAGTCGGTGCTGCGCGGTGTCGCGCACCTTCGCCTGCACGAGACGGACCGGCTGGCCGCGCTGACCAAGGAGATCAACGCGCTCGGCGGCGACGTGACCGAGACCGCCGACGGCCTGCGCATCCGCCCGCGCCGGATGCACGGCGGCATCTTCCACACGTACGACGACCACCGGATGGCCACCGCGGGCGCGGTGATCGGCCTGGCGGTGGAGGGCGTACAGATCGAGAACGTGGCGACGACCGCGAAGACCCTGCCGGACTTCCCGAAGATGTGGGCGGACATGCTCGCCGGGGACGCCGGTGACTCCGGGACTCCCGGAGCGGGTGCGGGAGCGTAGGGCCGGTCATGCGCAGGTACGGCAAGCACACCGACGAGGACGACATCCGCCAGCGCCCGAACCCCAAGGGGAACCGGCCGCGGACCAGCATCCGGCCCAAGCACGAGGACGCGGCCGAGGGCTTCGTCCTCACCGTGGACCGCGGCCGGCTGACCTGCCTGGTCGAGAACCGCACGGTGCACGCGATGAAGGCTCGTGAACTGGGCCGCAAGGCGGCGGTCGTGGGCGATCTGGTCTGGATCGTCGGTGACCTGTCCGGCAAGAAGGACACGCTGGCCCGCATCGTGCGGATCGAGGAGCGCAAGTCCGTCCTGCGGCGCACCGCCGACGACGACGACCCGTACGAGCGGGTGGTCGTCGCCAACGCCGACCAGCTGGCCATCGTGACGGCCCTGGCCGATCCGGAGCCCCGGCCCCGGATGATCGACCGCTGCCTGGTGGCGGCGTACGACGCGGGGCTGGAGCCGCTGCTGGTGCTCACCAAGTCCGATCTGACCTCCGCGGACAAGATCCTGGAGATCTACTCGACGCTCGGCGTGAACTACGTGGTGACCAACCGCGAGGAGCTCGCCACGGGCGACGCGGCCGACCGGGTGCGCGAGCGGCTCGACGGGCGGATCACCGCCTTCGTCGGCCACTCGGGCGTCGGCAAGACCACCCTGGTGAACTCGCTGGTCGCCGAGGGCCGCCAGCGCGCCACCGGGCACGTCAACGCGGTCACCGGCCGCGGCCGGCACACCACCACCTCGGCGCTGGCACTGCCGCTGCCGAGCGGTGACGGCTGGGTCATCGACACCCCGGGCGTGCGCTCCTTCGGCCTGCACCACGTGGACCCGTCCCGGGTGATCCTTGCCTTCCCGGACCTGGTGCCTGGGACGGAGGAGTGCCCGCGGGCGTGCAGCCACGACGAGCAGGACTGCGCGCTCGACAAATGGGTGGAGGACGGCCACGCGGACCCGGCGCGGCTGTATTCGCTGCGGCGGCTGCTGGAGACGCGCGAACGCCGCGAGGGCGACTGACTGTACGGGCGGGGGTCGGCCGCGTTTGTCGAGCCCTCTGTCTGGATAAATGCATAATCGCACCAAGTGACGTGACGTCACGTGACGCGGGGAGGCATTCGACATGGCGTGGCTGCTGGTCGTGGTCGCGGGACTCCTGGAGACCGGTTTCGCGGTCTGCCTCAAGCTCTCCCACGGGTTCACCCGGCTGTGGCCGACCGTCGCCTTCGCGTGCTTCGCTCTCGGCAGCTTCGGTCTGCTGACGCTGGCGCTCAAGAAGCTGGACGTGGGACCGGCGTACGCGGTGTGGACGGGCATCGGCGCCGCCGGGACGGCGATCTACGGCATGGTCTTCCTCGGCGACCTGGTCTCCACCCTCAAACTCGTCTCGATCTCGCTGGTCATCCTGGGCGTCATCGGGCTCCAGCTGTCCGGGTCGGCACACTGAGCATCCTGCGCAGTTCTCCCGGCCCCGGGTCCTCCCCCGGAGCTATCACGTAGGAGAGGGCGAGGCGGACGGCGAGTTCGCAGCGCTGCGGGCCCTCCCCCGGCGTCAGCGCGGCGGCCGCCCGGTCCCGGACGGCCCGGGCCAGCTCGCCGGGCCCCGGTGCCCGGCCGCCCGCCGCGGGCAGGCGCGCGTCCCAGCTGCCGGTGAGCAGGGCCCGTACGAGGGGCTGCGCGCGGGCGGCCCGTACGGTCCACTCCGCGACGGCGGCGAGCCGCTCGGCGGCCTGGGCCGGGGCGGACAGGGCCCGGTCCACCCCGGCGAGGTAGCGGTCGGCCTCGCGGCGCACCAGGGCGCGGCCGAGGCCCGCCTTGCCGCCGAACTCGTTGTAGAGGGTCTGCCGGGACACCCCGGCAGCGGCGGCCACGTCGACCATCCGCACGTCCGGCCAGGGGCGCGCCGAGAGCGCCACTCCCGCCGCCTCCAGTAAGGACTCCCGGGCTGCCGGCATCCACGCCTCCCCGTTCGGCTCTCTCCGGCCAGAGTTGACGGGTCGCCAGGTCCTGTCAAGGGCGCGTCGGTGCCGCACTGTGGACTGCGTTGGTCGGGGTCCGGGAGTCTCGATACTGTTCGGGCATGCCCGAGTATGACGATGACCTGCGCCTTGCCCTCGAACTCGCCGACGCGGCGGACGCCGCCACGATGGAGCGGTTCCGCGCGCTCGACCTGCAGGTCGAGACGAAGCCGGACATGACGCCGGTGAGCGAGGCGGACAAGGCCGCCGAGGAGATCATCCGGGCCGGCATCGCGGCCGCCCGGCCGGGCGACGCGATCCTGGGGGAGGAGTACGGCCTCAAGGGCAGCGGTCCGCGCCGCTGGGTCGTGGACCCGATCGACGGCACCAAGAACTACGTGCGCGGGGTCCCCGTCTGGGCGACGCTGATCTCCCTGATGGCCGAGGGCGAGGACGGCGAGTTCCGCCCGGTGGTGGGCGTCGTGTCCGCCCCGGCGCTGGGCCGCCGCTGGTGGGCGACCCGGGGCGGGGGCGCGTACGCGGGCGGCGCGCTCGGCGCGACCACGGCGATCGGCGTCTCGAAGGTGGGTGCTCTGGGCGACGCCTCGTTCGCGTACTCCTCACTGAGCGGCTGGGAGGAGCAGGGCCGGCTCGCCGGGTTCCTGGACCTGACGCGTGCGTGCTGGCGCACCCGGGGCTACGGCGACTTCTGGCCCTACATGATGGTCGCGGAGGGCTCGCTGGACCTGTGTGCGGAGCCGGAGCTGAACCTCTGGGACATGGCGGCCATCGCGGTGGTGGTCCAGGAGGCCGGCGGCCGTTTCACCAGCCTCGACGGGGTGGACGGGGTCCACGGCGGGAACGCCGCGGCCTCGAACGGGCTGCTCCACGAGGAGATGCTGGGCCTGCTGCGCCCGCGCGCCTGAGTCCGTCGAGCGCCCTTCGCGCTCCGTTGCACGCCTTCTTGTCGGCCATCCGGGTCCATGGGAATCTGATACTCCCCCCGCTTGTGCGCTTGTGAAGCGTTTCTCTTGAGGCGGCTCCTCGGGCGCACCCACCCAGGCGGGGGGAATCACCCCAGGAGGTGGCTCTCTTCATGCTCGTCCGTGACGCCATGAGCACCGTGATCCTCACCCTCGGACCCGCCCACACCCTCCGACAGGCGGCCTGCCTGATGTCCGGCCGACGCGTCGGCGCGGCCGTAGTCCTCGACCCCGACCACAGCGGAATCGGCATCCTGACCGAGCGCGACATCCTCAACTCGATCGGCGCGGGCCACGATCCGGACCGGGAGTCCGTGGGCGCGCACACCACCAACAACGTCGTGTTCTGCACCCCGGAGGCGACCTTGCAGGAAGCCGCCGAGGCGATGGCCCACGGCGGCTTCCGGCATCTGATCGTGCTGGAGCACGGCGGACCGGTCGGCATCGTGTCCGTGCGCGACGTCATCCGCTGCTGGGTACCGGCCCGGCGCACGGTCCCCGCGTGAAACGACGCCGGGCCGCAGCCCTCCGAAGAGGGCTGCGGCCCGGCGTCCTGCTACGGCAAGCGATCCGTGTCAGCCGCGGAGGGCCTGGACCGCGGCCTCGAGCCGCTTGCCGAAGTCACCGTCCGCCTGGCGGAAGTTGTTGATCGCCCGCTCGACGATGTCGTCGCGGGAGACCTTGGCGATGAAGCCGGACAGGTTCTCGACCAGACGGGACTTCTCGTCCTCCGAGTACAGGCGGTAGAGGTTGCCCGCCTGGACGAAGTCGTTGTCCTCGCGGTGGACGGCGGCGGCGTGGTTGCCGGTGCCACCGGTCACGGCGATGGGCTGCCACAGCGGGCGGTCCGTCTGGTGCGGGCCGCCGAAGCTGTTCGGCTCGTAGTTCTTCGCGCCCTTGTGGCGGCCGTCGTAGAGGTGGCCGTCGCGGGAGTTGGTGCGCGCCTCGGTGGCGTGCGGGCGGTTCACCGGCAGGTGGTCGGCGTTGATGCCGACGCGGTAGCGGTGGGCGTCGCCGTAGCCGAAGAGGCGGCCCTGGAGCATCTTGTCCGGGGAGGGGCCGATGCCGGGGACGAAGTGCGCCGGGGAGAAGATCGACTGCTCGACCTCGGCGAAGACGTTCTCCGGGTTGCGGTTGAGCTCCAGCTTGCCGATCTCGATCGGCGGGTAGTCCTCGTGCGGCCACACCTTGGTGAGGTCGAACGGGTTGAAGCGGTACTCGGCCGCCTCGGCCGCGGGCATGATCTGGACCTGCACGGTCCAGCTCGGGAAGTCGCCGCGCTCGATGGACTCGCGCAGGTCGCGCTGGTGCGAGTCCGGGTCCTCGCCGGCGAGGGCGTTGGCCTCGGCCTGGGTGAGGTTCTTGATGCCCTGGTCGGTCTTGAAGTGGTACTTGACCCAGAAGACCTCGCCGGCCTCGTTGTTCCACTGGAACGTGTGCGAGCCGTAGCCGTTCATGTGGCGGTAGGACGCGGGGATGCCGCGGTCGCCGAACAGCCAGGTCACCTGGTGGGTCGACTCGGGCGACAGACCCCAGAAGTCCCAGACGTTGTCCGCCTCCTGCGAGCCCGTGTACGGGTCGCGCTTCTGGGTGTGGATGAAGTCGGGGAACTTGATGGCGTCCTTGATGAAGAACACCGGGGTGTTGTTGCCGACGAGGTCGTAGTTGCCCTCTTCGGTGTAGAACTTCAGCGCCCAGCCGCGGGGGTCGCGGACCGCGTCGGCGCTGCCGAGGTTGCCCGCGACGGTGGAGAAGCGCAGGAAGGTCTCGGTCTCCTTGCCGACCTCGGACAGGAACTTGGCCCGGGTCCACTGCGAGACGTCGCGGGTCAGCGTGAAGGTGCCGTACGCACCGGCGCCGCGGGCGTGCACCACGCGCTCCGGGATCCGCTCGCGGTTGAAGTGCGCGAGCTTCTCCAGCAGCAGCTGGTCCTGGACCAGGACGGGGCCGCCGACGCCGGCGGTCTCGCTGTTCTGGTTGTCGGCGACCGGCGCTCCGGCCTCCGTGGTGAGCGGTCCCTGCGTCACGTGCGCCTCCTGCGTCATTCCCTGCGTGTCCTGTCCTTGGCGTTTGCCGTAACCGATCCTACGATGGACTTTGTCTAAGTCAAGTAAGCATCCAAGTCCGCACTGGTTCGGGACTTACACCGAATCCCTCACTGTTAGGCTGATGTCTATGAGTGACCTGCTGGATCGACTTCGCGGACGCGGCTGGCGCATGACGGCGCAGCGGCGCGTCGTGGCCGAGGTGCTCGACGGTGACCACGTGCACCTGACGGCCGACGAGGTGCACGCGCTCGCGGTGGCCAAGCTGCCCGAGATCTCCCGTGCGACCGTCTACAACACGCTGGGCGAGCTCGTGACCCTCGGCGAGGTGCTCGAGGTCTCCACGGACCGCCGCGCCAAGCGGTACGACCCGAACGCCCACCGCCCCCACCAGCACCTGGTCTGCGCCCAGTGCGGCGCGATCCGCGACGTGCACCCGTCGGGCAACCCGCTGGCCGACCTTCCCGACGCGGAGCGTTTCGGCTTCGTCGTATCGGCGGTCGAGGTGACGTACCGCGGCGTCTGCCCGAACTGCGCGGCCGCCTGAGCACACGACGCGGAAGGGCCCGGACCCCTCGGGGGGTCCGGGCCCTTCCGCGTTCGGCTTCTGTTCGCGCTCTTGGCGGACGGAAACGACTCAGGGCCCGGATCCATTGGATCCGGGCCCTGAGCCTTCAGTAGCGGGGACAGGATTTGAACCTGCGACCTCTGGGTTATGAGCCCAGCGAGCTACCGAGCTGCTCCACCCCGCGTCGGTAAACCCAACGTTACGTGAAGGCCCCCGGCAGATGCAAATCGGTTAACCGGCCAGACCCCGGTGCAGGAGAGCGGTCAGCGTCTCCACCACCTCGTCGTCGTCGAGCCCTGCCCCGCCGGTCATGGCGGCGTACCCCAGCATCGAGATCATCGCCCCGATCGCCGCGGCGACGAGCTCGGGGTCACCGGGCAGCTCACGGCCCTGTTCGCGCATGTACGCGAGGTGCTCGCGCAGCGGCTCGGTGTCCCCGAGGAGCCGCCCCCACACCTGCCCCGAGCCGGGCGGCTCGGCCATGGACTTCTGGAAGAGGGCCACCACGACCGGCAGATGATCGCGGAACACCCTCCAGGTGGCCGCTACATGCATGCGCAGCTGCGCACGGTCGGCGAGGTCGTGATCGCGGGGGTGGTCGTGGGCGCCGACCTCCACGTCCACCTGGGCCCCCATGTCCGCGAGCAGCGCGTCCAGCAGCTCGTCCTTGCCGGCGAAGTGCTCGTAGAACGACCCGGTGGACCGGCCGGCGGCCTTGGTGATGTCGGTGATCTTCGTCTGCGCGTAGCCGCGCTCCAGGAACAGCGCCCGCGCCGCCTCCTTGAGCGCCGCCTCCGTGCCGGCCGCCCGCTCCTTGCGCACTCCCACCGCGATCCCCGTTCCCACTTGACGCCGTCTTCTCGCGCTCATCATACTGAACCGAGTTTCACCGAATCGAAATTCAGTGAATGTTGATTCAGCGAAAGAGGTAGGACATGCGCGTGTCAGTCATCGGGGGCGGGGTCGCCGGAGCGGCGAGCGCGATCGCCCTGCGCCGCGCGACCGGCGCGGAGGTCACGGTCCACGAGGCGTACGAGGACCCGGCGGGGCAGGTGGGCTCGTTCCTCAGCCTCGCCGTCAACGGGCTGCGCGGCCTGGACGCGCTGGGCTGCCTGCCCGAGGTGCAGGCCGCCGGATTCCCGGTCGCCCTGCAGCGGATGTGGTCCGCCTCGGGCAAGCTCCTCGGGGAGGTGCCCCGCGGCCGGCGCGCCTCGGACAGCCTGCACAGCACGACGTTGCTGCGCGGGCGGCTGGTCGAGGTCCTGCGGGCCGAGGCGGCCTTGGCCGGGGCGCGGATCGAGACCGGGCGGCGGGTGGACCCGGCGGACCTGGACGCCGACCTGGTGGTGGCGGCCGACGGCATCTGGTCGGCGACCCGTACGGCACTGGACCCGTCGGCGCCACAGGTGCGGTACGCGGGCCTCTACAGCGTGTCGGGGGTCTCCGAGGGCGTGCGCCTCACCCCGGGCACCTATCACTTCGTCTTCGGCCGCCGCGGGGCGTTCCTCTGCGTCCCGGCGGCCGACGGCACCGTGTGGTGGTCGGCCCAGGTGCCTTCGCCGGAGCCCCCGGACCCCGAGGAGGTCACGCAGGGCCTGCTGGCGGAGCTGTACGGCAAGGAGGAGCTGCCGCTGTCCCTGATCCGGGCCGCGACCCGCGTCGACCGCCCGATGCCGATGCACCGGCTGGCGGACGTGCCCGTCTGGCACGACGGGCGCACCGTGCTGATCGGTGACGCGGCCCACCCGGTGGGGGCCGGGCAGGGCGCGTCGATGGCGATCGAGGACGCCGTGGCCCTGGCGCGCTGCGTCTCTTCGGTACCGGGGGTGGCGGGCGCCCTGGCCGAGTACACCCGGGTGCGGCGCCCCCGCGTGGCGCGGATGACCCGGGCCGCGGCGACGAACCGCGACTCGAAGACCCCCGGCACGATGCAGCGCCGTGTCAACGACCTGCTGATGCCCCTGGCCTTCCGCCACGTCTACGCCCGCTCCACCTCCTGGCTCTACAGCTGAGAGCCGGGGGCGGACCCGGGCGGGGGCCTGAGGCCTGAAGCCTCAGGCCGAGAGTTCCTCGGCCAGGGCCTCGCGGAGCCGGGCCGCGCGCTGCGAGACCTCGGCCGGGCCCAGTTCCATGGCGCGTACGCACCACTTCTGGCCCTCCGCGAGGTCCCCGTGGCGGGCCGCCAGCAGTCCGAGGCGCAGGGCGGCACGGCCGTGGCCCGCCACCGCCGCGCGGGTCCACCACAGGGCGGCCTCCGGCTCGTTCCCCTCACGGGCCAGCAGCAGCCCGAGGTTGAAGGCCCCGTTGCGGGAACCGGCCTCGGCCGCCTCGCGGTACCAGCGCGCGGCGACCGCCAGGTCACCGCGGGCGGCGGCCAGCATGCCGACCCGCACCTGGGCCCGGCGGTGGCCCAGCTCCGCGGCCCGCTCGTACCACTCCTCGCTCTCGGTGCGCGGGGCTCCGCCCACGGGCTCGCCCAGGGCCACCGGCTCCGGCGGCGGGGCCAGCGACTCCAGCAGCGCGGCCAGCCTGAAGGCCGCCTCCGCGCTGCCGCCGCCGGCCGCGCAGCGCAGGTGCCGCTCGGCCGCCCGGTCCTCCCCGTCCCGTACCAGCGCGATCCCGACCTGCAGTGCCGCGTCGGTGTGGCCGGCCGACGCGGCCCGCTCGTACCACTTCAGCGCCGTCCGGTCCTCGTCCCGGCTGGCGAACAGGATCCCGAGGTTGAACGCGGCGTCGACGCTGCCCGCCTCGGCCGCCTTCGAGAACCACGGCTCGGCGCCCGCCGCGTCCCCGACCTGGAGCAGCATGATGGCCAGCGCATTGGCCGCCTCGCGGTGCCCGGCGTAGGCCGCGCGCCGGTACCACTGCTCGGCCTGCGCGGTCCGGTCCTGTGCGACGCACAGCAGAGCAAGGTTGTACGCCCCGTTTTGATCTCCGGCGTCCATGGCGGTCCGGTACCAGCGCTCCGCGGTCTGGGTCTCGCCGCGTGCGGCGTGCAGCGCGCCCAGCGCGTTGGCGGCGTTGCCGTCGCCGTCCTGCGCCGCCCGGTGCCACCACACGGCCGCGTTCTCCTCGTCGCCCGCGTCGCGCAGCAGGAAGCCGAGCGCGCACGCCGCCCGCGCCTCGCCCTGCTTGGCGGAGGTCAGGTACCAGCGCCCGGCCTCCTTGAGCTCGCCGCGCGCCTCCAGCAGGGCGCCCAGGTGCAGGGCGGCGCGCCGGTGCCCGCGCGCGGCGGCCTGCCGGTACCACTGCTCGGCCTCGGCGGGGTCGCCCTTGCGCAGGTGCCTCGCGAGCCGGTACGCGGCTTCGCGGTGCCCCTGTTCGGCGGCGGCGCGGAACCAGCGCTCGACGCCCTTGTCCCCGCGGTGTTCCAGCAGGTCGGCCAGCCCGTACGCGCCCAGCGCGTGGCCGGATTCGGCCGCCTGCCGCATCCAGTACTCGGCGGCGGGCTCGTCCCCGCGCTCGCGGAAGTAGCGGCCCAGGGCGTGGGCCGCGGGGGCGGATCCGGCGACGGCGGCGACCCGCCACCAGCCGGCGGCCTCCTCGGGGTAGCCCCGCTGGTGCAGCAGCACGCCGAGGTTGTTGGCGGCGGCGCGGTCCCCCTCGCCGGTGGCTCCGCGCAGGTACGGCTCGGCGCCGTCGAGGTCGCCGCGGCGCAGCAGCAGGGCGCCGAGCACGCTCATGGCACCGGGGTCGCCCTTGTCGGCGGCCACCCGGTGCCGAGCCTCCAGCTCGGCGTCGCTCGCCGCGTCGGTCTCGGCGAACATGTCCTCAGCGAAATCCGCATCGGTCAGTGCGGTCTGCGCGTCGACGACCGGAGACGCCCCCTCGGCCTCTGTGTCCGTCCCGGACTCCGCCCTCACAAACCGCCCTGTCTCCAGCAGAGTTGACCTGTCCCCCATAAATCCCATCGTCGCATCACCTGCTACCCGCGTACACCTGGTATGTCGCAGCCAGTGAGGTCACTACAGCGTTTTGTCGACATGCCCACAGTGGAGTAAGTCAAACACGCTCCACCGACAACTCACCCTCCCCGGCTACCGCGTGTCTGCCCCGGGCATGACGAAGGCCCGGATCCCATGGATCCGGGCCTTCATCTTCAGTAGCGGGGACAGGATTTGAACCTGCGACCTCTGGGTTATGAGCCCAGCGAGCTACCGAGCTGCTCCACCCCGCGTCGGTGAAACCACAGTATCACGACGCGGGGTGGAACCATTACCCATTGATCATTGGCCGGACGGCGCGGACGGCGCGGGCGTCGCGGTCTTCGCCTCGGCCTCGATCGCCCGCTTCAGCGCCGCCTTGATGTCCTCCTGGGCCTTGCCGAAGGCCGCCCAGTCGCCGGCCTGCCGGGCCTTCTCGGCCTCCTCGATCGCCTTCTGCGCGTCGCCGAGGGCCGCCTTGACCGTCGGGTCCTGGATGGTCGGCGGCGTGACGGTGCCGTCACCCGGCGGCTGGACCGGGGGCACCGGCGTGGTCGGGGCCTCGGCCCCGAAGACCACGTTCAGCGCCTTCTCCAGCGTGTCCTCGAAGGCCGTCTGGCCGCCGTAGGTCACGAGCACCTTGCGCAGCAGCGGGTACTTCAGGCCGGAGCTGCGGACGTAGACCGGCTCCACGTAGAGCATGCCGCCGTCGAGCGGCACCGCGAGCAGGTTGCCGTACTCGATCTCCGAGTCACCACCGCGCAGCAGGCGGATGGATTCGGCGATCTTCGGCTCGGACTGGAACTTGCTCTGCACCTGACCGGGGCCGTCCGGCGGCTTGCTGGTCGGCATCTTCAGAATGCGGATCTTGCCGTAGTCCGCGGTACCCGGATCGGCATTGACCGCCATGAAGGCGCTCAGGTTGGGCCGCTCGTTCGGCGTGAACGTCGTGGTGAGCGAGAAGACCTGGTCCTTCTCCTTCTGCCCCGGCATCTTCATCGACAGGTAGTACGGCGGAACCGCCGTACCGGCCTTGGTCGTCGGGTCGTCCGGGACCGCCCACGCCTCACTGCCGCTGAGGAAGGTCTGCGGGTCGGTGACGTGGTACCGGGTCAGCAGCTCGCGCTGGACCTTGAAGAGGTCCTGCGGGTACCGCAGGTGGTCCATGAGCGGCTTGGCGATGTCGGCCTTGGGCTTGACCGTGCCCGGGAAGGCCTTCATCCAGGTCTTCAGGACCGGGTCCTGGGTGTCCCACTGGTAGAGGTCGACCGAGCCGTCGTACGCGTCGACGGTCGCCTTCACCGAGTTGCGGATGTAGTTGACCTGGTTCTCCTGGGCCACCACCGCGCGCTGGCTGTTGGTCAGCGAGTCCGCGGTGCTCTGGCCCAGAGTGGTGCGCGAGGCGTACGGGTAACCGTTGGTGGTCGTGTACGCGTCGACGATCCACTTGATCCGGCCGTCGATCACGGCGGGGTAGGGCGCGCCGTCGATGGTCAGCCACGGTGCGACGGCCTCGACGCGCTGCTTGGGCGTGCGGTTGTAGAGGATCCGCGAGCCGTCGCCGATGGCGCCCGAGTAGAGGATCTGCGGCTCGTTGAAGGTGAGCGCGTACGCGGCCCGGTTGACCGGGTTGTCCAGGTTGACTCCGGAGTCGCCCTTGTAGCTCGTCTCCTTCTCGCCCTTGTCGTCCGAGTAGTCGAGCTCCTTCTGCGGCCCGCCGACGATCGAGTACTGCTTCGTCTGCTCGCCGTAGTAGATGCGCTGCTCGAAGTCCGTGCCGAACATGCCCTTGGAGGGCAGGTCGGACTGGGTGAAGTCGGGAGCGCCCTCGGCACCGACGGTGGTGCCCTTGGCCGCGACCACGCCGTACCCGTGCGTGTACTTGAAGTGGTCGTTGATCCAGTTGTTCTTCGGGATGCCGCCGATGTTCAGCTCGCGCAGCCCGATGACCGTGTCCTGGCCGCTGTACCGGTCCACGGCGAGCGTGGACGGGAAGGCGTAGTAGCCCTTGACCTGCTGGAGCTGCTGGAACGCCGGCGAAACGATGTTGGGGTCGAGGATGCGGATGCTGGCCGTGCTGTCGGCCTGCGGCCGCAGCTTGCCCCGGTCCTCGGTCTGCGGGGAGCCCGGGTAGTCCGTGACCTCGGAGCCCGCGATGCCGTAGGCGTCGCGCGTGGCCTTGATGTTCTTCTGGACGTACGGGGATTCCTTGGCCTGCTCGTTCGGCTGGACCTGGAACTTCTGCACGATCGCCGGGTAGAGCCCGCCGATCAGGATCGCCGAGAGCACCATCAGGCCGAAGCCGATGACCGGCAGCTGCCAGGTGCGGCGCCACAGCGTCGCGAAGAACAGCACGGCGCAGATCGCGGCGATGGCGACGAGGATCGTCTTCGCCGGGAGGTAGGCGTTCGCGTCGACGTAGCGCAGGCCCGTCCAGTTGTCGGCCGCCTTGAAGTCGCTGGACTTCACGGCGAGGCCGTACCGGTCGAGCCAGTAGGCGACCGCCTTCAGCGTCACGAAGAGGCCGAGCAGCACCGACAGGTGCCCGGTCGCCGCGGCGGTCGCGCGGGCGCCCGGGCTGGTCACGCGCAGTCCGCCGTACAGGTAGTGCACGACGGCGGCGGCGATCACCGACAGGACGACGGCGGCGAAGCCGAAGCCGAGCAGGAAGCGGTACCAGGGCAGGTCGAAGGTGTAGAAGGACACGTCCATGTTGAACTGCGGGTCCTTCGTACCGAAGGTCACCCCGTTCACATACATGAGCCAGGTCTTCCACTGGCCGGCCGCCGACGCTCCCGCGATCAGGCCGACGAGCACGGCGATGCCCAGGAGCAGCCACTTCTTGTACGGGGCGATGCTCATCCGGTAACGGTCGAGGCTCTGCTGCTCCATCGACATCGCGCTGAGCGGCGGGCGCAGCCGGTGGGCCAGCCAGATGTTCAGCCCGACGGCACCGGCCATCAGCAGACCGAACACGGCGAAGAGGCCGATCTTGGTCCACAGCGTGGTGGTGAAGACGGTGGAGTACTTCACGGAGCGGAACCAGAGCCAGTCAGTCCAGAAGCCCGCGAACATGATGAAGAGCATGGCCAGGACGGCCAGCACGCCCAAGGTCATCAGGAGAGTTCGGGCCCGCCGGGAGGGGCGGCCGACTCTCATCCGTGGCCCGGAAGGGCCTCCGCCGCGGTCCGGCATCTGGAAAGCCAAGGTGCGCACCTCGAAAGTCGCTGAGTCTGGTAATGAACGGGCCCCCGATCGTAGAGCCCACTCATGCAACTTACTGAGGCTTCGGTCAGTTCCCGGTAATCGATGGAAAGGAGGCAGGATGTTGCCCATGTCCAACCTCTCACCTTCCCCCGGCACCCCCATGGCGGCCAGTCCGCTGACCCGTGCCTGCCTCGAGATCGACGAGTACGCGGCCGGCCTCGGCTGGGACAAGCCCGCGCGGCTCTTCGCGCTCGTCGACACCGCCCGGCTCAAGAAGCAGGAGCCTCGCCTCGCGGGCCAGCTCGGTCTCGACCAGGACGACGCCGGAAAGTCCTCCCTCACCCCGATCGAGCAGGACGAGGTCCCCAAGGGGACCCCGCTCGACAAGTTCCTGGGCACCATCGCCTGGCCCGACGCCGTCGTCGGCTGCGCGCTGACGGTGGAGCGTTTGATGCTGCCGCCGTCCGCGGAGGCCTCCGTGCCGGAGGGTCTGAACGACAAGCAGCTGTCGAAGTGGGTCGCCGCGCACCCGGAGCGTCAGGAGGTCCGCCTCACGGTGGCCGTGCTGCGCGACGGCTCGCGCGAGTCGGCCGTACGGCTGCGCGAGAAGGACTCCTCGACGGAGGTCCTCACCGGTGCGGGCCTGGTGCCCGGCCTGGCGGAGGCCCTGGCGGCGACCTTCTCCTAGGTCCGGCCGGACGCGGGTCCCGCCCGGACGCGGGCCCTGCCCGCCGGGGGGACGGAGCGGTCAGGGCCGGGTGCTGCACTGCGGCAGCCCGGCCGTGTCCCCCTTGCTGATCTTCTGCAGCGCCTTGGTGGCGTCGTCGATGGTGGCGACCTTCACCAGCGTCAGCCCGTCGGGCACGTTCGAGGCCGCGGAGGCGCAGTTCTCGGCGGGCGTCAGGAAGTACCGTGCGCCGGCCTGACGGGCCCCAATGGTCTTCATCTGGATGCCGCCGATGGGGCCGACCTTGCCCGCGTCGTCGATGGTGCCGGTTCCCGCGACGAACTTCCCGCCGGTCAGGTCCTCCGGGGTGAGCTTGTCGACGATGCCGAGGGCGAACATCAGACCGGCGCTCGGGCCGCCGACGTCGGCGAGCTTGATGTCGATCGTGAACGGGAAGGTGTGGTCGGTGCCGGCCCGGATGCCGACGATGGCGTGACCGTCGCCCTCCGCCTTGCCGGCGTTGATCGTCACCTTCGAGGAGCCCGTGGCCTCGTGGTTCGCCTTCGCCGCCTCGGCGGCCTCCTTGGCGGGCACGATGGTGAATTCCACCGGCTCGCCCGGCTTGTGCTTGGTGACGAGCTTGGCCACGTCCTCGGGGGCGGTGACGGCGGTGCCGTCCACCGCCTTGATCACGTCGCCGGCGTGCAGCCGGCCCTCGGCGGGGCTGTCCTTGACGACGGTGGAGACGATCACCCGGGCGGTGACCGGGATGCCGAGCTGCTTCAGGGCGGCCACCTTGGCGCTCTGCTGCGACTGGCTGAACTCCTCGGCGTTCTCCTGGGTGGATTCCGCTTCCGTCTTGCCGTTCGGGTAGAGGTTCTCGTGCGGGACGACGATGTTGTCGCCGGCCAGCCACCCGTACACCGCTTCCACCAGGCTCATGTCGTAGTCGGCGCCGGTGACGCGGACGGTCGTCATGTTGAGGTGGCCGCTGGTCGGGTACGTCTTGCGTCCCGAGATGTTGAGGACGGGCGCGCCGTGCGAGTCACCGAGCGTGTTCACGGTGGGGCCGGGGCTCATCTCGGAGTACGGGACCTTGATGAACACCCCTGCGCAGAGCAGCGCGAACAGCACCAGGGTGGAAGCGAGCATCGTCGCGGTGCGGCGTGGCATGGATCCGACAGTACGGGACGGCCCTGGCGGGTGGCCCTCGGGGCCGGTCCGTACGGGGTCCGTACGCGAAACTCTCAGCGGATTCTCAGCGACGGCGGCGCACCGGAACGGGACGGATGCGGAGCGTCAGACGGCGTCGGAGGCGGAGTGGGGGGTGTGCGCGGAATGGGCGTCCGCCTTCACCCTCACCTGATCGGCATTGGCCATGGCTTCACGGAAGCGCGCGTAACCCGCGAGCTCGGATATGTCGCCCTGCGTGCGGTCGCGTGCCGCCCAGCTGCCCCATATCGCCGCTCCGATCGCGGCGAACAGCGGAATCAGCAACCACGCCAAAGATGCCATGGGCCTGCCTCCCTACCCCGAAGTACGTTTCGTTGGTGGCTTCAACGCTCGTGCCCGTGGGGGGGTTACGCAAATCGAGGGCGTGTTGCGCGGCCGAACGGGTGCGAGGCTACCGCCTTCCGGGTGGCTCTCCGCGACCGGGGGTTCAGCAGGCTCCGACCCACTCCTCGGTGCCGTCGCTGAAGGTCTGGTGCTTCCAGATCGGGACCTCGTGCTTGAGGTCGTCGATCAGCATCCGGGCGGCCTCGAAGGCCTCGCCGCGGTGCGGGCAGGACACGGCGACGACGACGGCCAGGTCACCGACGGCCAGGTCACCGACGCGGTGCACGGCCGCGAGGGCGCGGACCGGGAACTTGGCCACGACGCGCTCGGCCACACGGCGCATCTCGGCCTCGGCGGTCGGGTGGCAGGAGTAGCCGAGCGAGTCGACGTCCGCGCCGCTGTCGTGGTTGCGCACCGTGCCGACGAAGAGCGTCGTACCGCCCGAAGCGTCGTCGCCGACGGCCTGGAAGACCTCGTCGATCGAGAGCGGGGTCCTGCGGATCTGGAGCAGCCGGATCGGGTCCGAAGCGGCCTGCTCACCGGGGTGGTCGAAGTGCGGTGCCATGTCTTCATCGTGCCCTAGCCGCTGACCCGGCGAAATAGCAGATTCGCCCGGTGCGGGCCCGCGGCCTTGGGAGCCTCCTACAGGGCGGGCCCGCACGGGCCCGCGGTCCGCCCCGGCCGGAGCCGCGTCCGCCCGGCCGGCGGGCGCCGCGGGTCCGCTCAGATCCCGCGCCGCTTGCGCGCCAGGCGGACGGCCGCGGCCGCGCCCAGCAGGGCGACCGTGGCGCCGGCCGCACCGGCGGCCGTGGCGGCGTCCCTGCGGCCCAGCCGGCGGCCCGCGACCGTGTGCCGGCCCGAGACCTCCCGGAGGAGCTCGGCGAGCACCTCCTCGTTGGTCCAGCGCGGCCGCCAGCCCGCCGCGTGCAGCCCGCTGACGCTGACCACCCACGGGTGCATCGTGTAGGCGAGGTCCCCGGCCGGGGACGGGGTCAGGCCGATCCGGTGCAGCCGGGCCGCCGCACCCAGGGCGACCGCCGAGGGGAGCTCCATGCGGCGGATGCCGCTCAGCTCCTCGACCTCCTCCTGCTCCAGCCACCCCTCGCAGCCCACGGCCAGCTCGCCCTCGACCTTCTCCAGGGCCGCGTACTCCAGGGCGCTGACCAGGTCGTCCACGTGGCAGAACTGCCAGGTGGGGCGGGATCCCGCCACCACGAGCAGCCGCGGGGACTCGAAGTACCGGGTCAGGGCGGTGTCGGTGCCGCCGACCAGGACGGCCGGGCGGATCACGGTGACGTTCAGTCCGGGGTGCGCGCGGGGGGCGCGCCGGCCGAGGCGCTCGATCTCCAGGAGGTCGCCGACACCGGTCGCCTCGGCGGTGGCCCGCAGCTCGGAGTCCTCGGACAGCGGGATGTCGTTGTCGGGCAGGGCCCCGTAGACCATCGCCGAGGTGCAGAGCACGACCCGGTGCACGCCGGCCGCGGCGGCGGCCGTCAGGACGGTCTGGGTCCCGCGCACGTTGTACGCCGTACGGGCGGCCGGGTCCGTCTCCAGGTCGAGGTCGAGGGCGAGGTGCACCACGACGTCGGCGCCGCGCAGCTTCTCGGCGATCGCGGGGTCCCGTACGTCGAGGATGTGCCACTGCGCGGCGGCGCAGTCCCCCCGCCGCTCGTCGATGGCGACGACCTGCTTGACCTCGTCGGAGGCGGCCAGGCGGCTCACCAGCGCGGCGCCGACGCCCGACGCGGCGCCGGTCACGGCGATCACGGGGCTGCGCCGGCGGATGTCCGACGGGTTTCGCGGCTGGCGAACGCCGGGGGCGCCGTCACCGTGGTCGGAGCTGTTTTCGTCGTCGGGCATCGCGCGAAACTGCGGATCTGGGGAACTCACCGGGCGTCTCCAGCGGTTGTCTTCAGTAGGGACGCGCCGTGACGCGTACCCACCAGGTGATGTCCATCCTGCCGCAGCCCAGGAGTCGGCGGAGCACCGAGCCCGGATGCGGCTGCGGTGTCTACGCTGGGTGGTGTTGTCGGACCATTGCCCGTCGGCTCCCGCCGGCGGCCCTACGAGCCGAGGAAACCCGTGAGCGACACCCCATTCGGATTCGGCCTTCCGCCGGAGGAGCCGGAGAACGGCGACGATGGCAATAAGAAGGGCAACCAGGGCGGTCAGGGCGGCCCGGCGAATCCCTTCGGGTTCCCCGGCATGGGTCTGCCGGGCGGCGCGGGCGCTCCCGGAGCGGACAACCCGTTCGCCGCGATGTTCGGTTCGATGAACCCGAACGACCTCGGCGCCGCCTTCCAGCAGCTCGGCCAGATGCTGAGCTACGAGGGCGGTCCCGTGAACTGGGACATGGCCAAGGACATCGCCCGCCAGACCGTCGCCCAGGGCACCTCGGACGGCGTGAAGGACACGAGCGTCGGCGTCGCCGAGAAGTCCGCCGTCGAGGAGGCCGTGCGCCTCGCCGACCACTGGCTGGACGGTGTGACCTCGCTGCCCTCGGGCGCGACCACGGCCGTGGCCTGGAGCCGCGCCGAGTGGGTCGAGGCGACCCTCCCGGTGTGGAAGGAGCTCGTGGACCCGGTCGCGGAGCGCGTCGGCGCGGCGATGGGCGGCGTGCTGCCCGAGGAGATGCAGGCCATGGCGGGCCCGCTGCTCGGCATGATGCGCTCGATGGGCGGCGCCATGTTCGGCCAGCAGATCGGCCAGGCCGTCGGCACCCTCGCGGGCGAGGTCGTCGGCTCGACGGACATCGGTCTGCCGCTGGGCCCGGCCGGGAAGGCTGCGCTGCTGCCGCTGAACATCGAGGGCTTCGGCAAGGACCTGGGCGTGCCCTCGGACGAGGTGCGGCTCTACCTGGCCCTGCGCGAGGCCGCCCACGCCCGGCTGTTCGCCCACGTGCCGTGGCTGCGCTCGCACCTGTTCGGCGCGGTCGAGGGCTACGCCCGCGGCATCAAGGTCGACACCTCGAAGCTGGAGGACGTGGTCGGCCAGCTGGACCCGTCCAACCCGGAGCAGCTGCAGGAAGCGCTCCAGGGCGGCATGTTCCAGCCGCAGGACACCCCGGAGCAGAAGGCAGCACTGGCCCGCCTGGAGACGGCGCTCGCGCTGGTCGAGGGCTGGGTCGACGCGGTGGTGCACGAGGCGGCCAAGCCCCGGCTGACCTCGGCGGACGCGATGCGCGAGACCATGCGGCGGCGGCGCGCCTCGGGCGGCCCGGCCGAGCAGACCTTCGCGACGCTGATCGGCCTGGAGCTGCGCCCGCGCCGGCTGCGGGACGCCTCGCGCCTGTGGGCCTCGCTCACGGACGCCCGTGGGGTGGACGGCCGCGACGGTCTGTGGGAGCACCCGGACATGCTTCCGACGGCCTCCGACCTGGACGACCCGGACGGCTTCGTGCACCGCGAGCAGCTGGACTTCTCCGAGATCGACAAGATGCTCGGCGAGGCCGCCGAGAAGCGCGAACAGGACGGCGACGAGAAGAAGTGAGCCTGCACGAAGACGCGGTTCTCGTACTGAAGGCGTACGAGGACCAGCCGGAGCTGCGCGATCTGTACCTGGAACACCTGGCGGCCCATCCGGACGGGGTCTACAAGCCGTGCGGGGCCGGGCACGTCACGGGGAGCGCGCTGGTGATCGACCCGGTGCGGCGGCGCGTCCTGCTGACCCTGCACAAGAAGCTCGGCATGTGGCTCCAGATGGGCGGCCACTGCGAGCCCGGTGACGCGACCCTCGCCGAGGTGGCGCTGCGCGAGGCCCGCGAGGAGTCGGGCATCGCCTCGGGACTGACCCTGCTCGACGGCGGCCCGGTGCGCCTGGACCGGCATCCGATCCCGGCGCCGTGCAACTGGCACCTGGACGTGCAGTACGCGGCGCTGGCCCCGGCCGGCGCCGAGGCGGAGATCAGCGAGGAGTCGCTGGACCTGCGCTGGTTCCCGTACGAGGAGGTGGCGGCGGTGGCCGACGACTCCGTCGTGCGGCTGCTGGAGGCGACCCTGGCCCGTCTCGGGGGCTGAGCGCGCGGACGCGGACACGGCGAAGGGGCGGCCCCGGACGGGACCGCCCCTTCGCCGCATTCGGGCCGGTCAGTTCCAGGCGTTGTTCTGGTTCTGTCCGTGGGAGCCCTGCTGGCCCATGCCGAACTGCGCGGCGACGCCCTGGCCGAGCTGGGCGTTCTGCGGTGGCAGCACCTCACTGGGCTGCACCAGCGCGAAGCCGGTGCCGAGGAAGCTCAGCTCCCAGCCCTCGCCGGTGTTGCCGCGCCGCCGCCACACTCCGCTGGAGTGCGTCTGGGCCTGCATCTGCACCCGCAGCGAGGTGGACCAGGCGACGATCGCGTCCGCGTCCACGTTGACGTACTTGTCGGGCGTGACGTGCATCATCAGCGGCTGCCCGGAGGTCATCAGCGCGACCTTGCCGCGGCCGGTGATGTTGAGCTGGTACTTGCCGGACCCGGAGATCCCGTACTGGCTGTCCACCGCGATGACCTCGGTGTGCAGGGTGGAGTCCAGGGCCAGCACGTAGCTGCTGTCGACCGTGAGGCCTTCCTGGTCCACGTCCACGACGTGCACGTACTGGGCGAGGTTGGCCAGGTAGACCGTGCCCTGCCCGGAGCAGCGCATGAGGTCCAGGCCCTCGCCGGTGCGGCGGCGGGCGTTGCGCTGGCTGGTGGTCTGGTACTCGCCGTCGAAGTCGATGAGTCCCTGGTAGGCGACCATCGCGCCCTTGCGGGCGAGTACGTCGTCGGAGCCGGTCAGCGAGACCCGCAGCAACTGCGGGTTCTGGATGGCGTACCGCTCCTGCGACTGGGCTTCGGCGTGGGCGAAAAGTGCGCTCTGCATGATGTGTCCGCTCCCCCTCAGCCCCGGACCCGGAGCCGGTCGGTGCTGTCCTCGCTGGGCTGTACGACGACGATGCCCTGGCCTGAGAAGGCCATCTGGTAGGCCTCCCCGCTGCCCCGGCCGATCATCGACGAGGCCTTGAAGCTGCGCTTGCCCTTGACCTTGAGGTTCGGGGACCAGGCGACGAGCGCGTCGGGGTCGACGTACGTCTCGTCCTCACCGCGGCCGCAGTCGACCACGATCGGGGTGCCGCGGGAGGTCAGGGCGACCCACCCGGTGCCCGCGACCTCGACGTTGAACAGGCCTTGGCCGGCGAACTTGGCGAGACCCTTGACCCGCTCGACGCCCCACTGGAGGTGGGCGTCGAAGGCGAGCAGGTTGGTGCCGTTGACCGAGAGCGAGTCGTTGTTGAGGTTGATGACGACGACGTCCGCGCCGTAGTCGGCGAGGTAGAGCAGGCCGTCACCGGTGCACTTCATCAGCGGCGCGCCTTCGCCGGTGGCCCACTGCGAGGCCATCTGGCGGACGGCCGGCGGGTTGGGCTCGTACTGGACGAAGCCCTCGTAGGCGACCATCGAGCCGGTGCGGGCGAAGAGGTCCTGGCCGCTCTGCATGGCGACCTTGAGCATGGACCGGCCGTGGTTCTCCATGCGGGCCGTGACAGGGGTCGGGGCGTAGCCCGCGAGTTGCTGGTTCGTTGCGTTCATATCGGGCTCCCTCAGACCTCGTACGGCTGGACGACGATGAAGTTTCCGGGCGCGCCGCGGAACTGGAGGTTCACGGTCTCCCCGCTGTGGCCGGGATAGGCGTTGCGCCGCAGCCGGACCTGGCTGGACAGGATCACCTGCGCGGCCGAGGACCACGCGACGATGGCGTTGCTGTCCGCGAAGGTGGTCGGGGTGACGGGCAGGACCACCGGGACGCCGTGCGTCTTGATGATCACCGTGCCGGTGCCCTGGAACTGCATGGTGAACAGGGCGCCGCCCGGGATGCCGTGACCCTCGATGCGGCGGATCTCGTGCTGGAGCGACTCGTCGAAGGCGAGCACGGCTTCGGCGGAGACGCAGATGCCGTCGCCCTGCAGCTCGACGGCGTGCAGGTGGGCGCCGTCCTCGGCGAGGAAGACCTGGCCGCGGCCGGTGCAGCGCATGAGCTGCATCTCCTGGCCGGTGGCGTTGCCGACGATGCGGCCGGCGAAGCCCGCGCCCTTGTAGCTGAAGTCCACCTTGCCCTGGTACAGCACCATGCTGCCCTGGCGGGCGAGGACGGCCTGGCCGCCCATCGCGAGGTCGACGCGCATGAGCTGCTGGTTCTGCGGGGTCCAGCGGCTGCCCGTGGGGGCTTCCTTGTAGGGCTGGAGCGCGGCGGCGAGTCCGGCGGCCGGGGCCGCGGCCTGCGGCGCGTAACCCCCGGGCTGCTGGCCCGGGAACTGACCGGGCGGCTGGCCGGGGACCTGGCCGTAGCCCGGCTGCTGCCCGTAGGGGGCCGGGGCGGGCGGCGGGACCTGGCCCGGGTACTGGCCCGGGACCTGTCCGGGGACCTGACCGTACGAGGGCTGCGGCGGCTGCGGCGGCTGGCCGTACGGCGCCGGGGCCGGCGGGGCGATCGGCGCGGCCATGGTGGGCGCGGCGTGCACCGGGGCCGGGGCGACGGGCTGCTGGTACTGCGGCTGCGCGGCGCCGGGTGCGGGCACGGGCGCGCCGAAGGAGGGCGCGGGGGCCGGGGCCTGCTGGGCCGGGGCGCCGAAGGACGGGGCCGGGGCGGCCGCCTGCGGCGGCGCTGCGAACCCGGGCGAGGCGGCGGCGGGGGCCTGCGGCTGCGCCTCCTCGGCGACCTCGCCGCCGAAGTTCCGCAGCAGTGCGTCGAGCCCGCCGTCGAAGCCCTGGCCGACGGCGGCGAAGCGCCACACGTCCTTCAGGTAGAAGTCGCCGAGCATCACGGCCCGCTCGGTGGTGAACTCCGCACCGGTGAAGGCGTACCGGACGACCTCTTCGCCGCCGGCCACGATCCGGATGTAGCCCGGTCCGATCTGCGACATCTGTCCGGCACCGTCGATGGTGGCGGTGAAGGACAGCTTGTGGATCGACGCCGGAATGCGGTCCAGCGTCACCCGGAAGGATTCGGTGTCACCTGACTGGGCACCGAGTTGCTGAATGGACTCTTCCGGTGACTTCGGCTGATTGAAGAAGACGAAGTAACGGTCGTCCGACAGCTGCTCATTGGCGTCGAGGCCGAAACAGCTGATGTCGAAGGAGAGTCCGGACCCGGCGATCTGTACGCCTACATACAGATCGGTGCCCGCCGTGAGATCACTGATCTTGGCCTTGTGGCCGCGTTGGAATTCCCTGGCCATACGTACGACCGTCCCCCATCCCGACTGTGAATGCGTGCGGCTCAGGCTAACGGCAACTGCCGACATCCGGCCAAGCCGGTACCGACCCGGTACAAAACACTCTGCGTGACGTGACGGGCGGCGATCACGCGTCCCGGGTCATTCCTCGCGGGCGGCGGGGACCTGCGGCAGCCGCTCGGCCGCGACCACGCCCTCCAGATAGCCGCGGGCCCGCTCGGTACGCGGGTACGCCTCCAGGAGCGCCCAGAATCGGGGTCCGTGGCCGGGTACGAGCAGGTGGGCCAGCTCGTGCAGGAGCACGTAGTCGACGACGTACTCGGGCATCCCCTGAAGGCGGTGCGAGAGCCGGATGCTGCCCTCGGCGGGGGTGCAGGAGCCCCAGCGGGTGTTCTGGTTGGTCACCCAGCGGACGGTGCGGGGGCATGCGCGGCCGTCGAAGTACTGCTCGGACAGCTGTGCGGCGCGCTCGGTGAGTTCCGCGTCCCCGAAGGTGCGCCGGCTCTCCTGGGCGGCCAGTTTGTCGAGCATGACGCCCACCCAGCGCTGCTCCTCCGCCTCGGACATCCGGGCAGGGATGAGGACGACCGTACGGTCACCCTCGCGATAGGCGGATACGGTCCTGCGGCGGCGCGCGCTCCGGCGGACTTCGACGGCGCGCTGCGGTGGGTCGGCGGACACGCCACGACGGTACCCGGTTCCCCCTGCGGAAGTCCCGCCCGTCCGGGGGTCGAACACGAGGGATTCGCAGCCGATTTCCGGAACACTATTTCCCTTCATCTCATATGCCTAATACCTCGCACCTGTGGACAAATTCCTGCACGGATTCCGACGGGCGGGCAGTGTGGCGGAAGAGCGGGAATCGAGCGGCGCGTGTGCGCAAGGGACGCAAGGGATATCGAGGGGGACCGGACATGTATCCAAGGGTGAAGCCGGCGTTGGCGAGGGCGTGGCGGGATCTTCAGACGGTCCAGTTCGGGGTGACGCCCGCCCATGCGGTGGTGCTCGGCCCCGTGGACACGGCGACGGGCACGCTGATCGACCGGATCGACGGGACCCGGGGGATGGAGCTGTTGCGGGCGGAGGCCTCGGGGATGGGACTGCCGGACGGCCGGGCCGACGAGGTGGTCAGGACGCTGGCGGGAGCCGGTCTGCTCGACGACGCCACGGCGGGCGGGCCGCGGGCCCAGGCCCTGAGGGGACATCCGGAGACGGTGGAGCGGCTGGGGCCCGATCTGGGGTCGCTGTCCCTGGTCCACCGTGAGCCGGGCGGGGACCTCCGGGCGATCGCGGCCCGCCGGTCGATACGGGTCCGGGTGCGCGGGAGCGGCCGGGTCGGCGCCGTGATCGCCGCGGTCCTGGCGGGAGCCGGCGTGGGCCGGGTCGAAGTGCTCGACGGGGGCCGGGTGGAGCCGGCGGACGTGGCACCGGGCGGGCTGGACACCGGGAGCGTGGGCCGGCTGCGGGCCGAGTCCGCGGGCAGGCTGGTGCGCGAGTCGGCGCCGGGGCGCAGCCCGCGGGCCGGTGACGACGAGGGGGCGGATCCGGGGCTGGCCCTGGTCGTGGTCGCGCCCCGGGACGGGCTGCACGCCTGGGCACCCGATCCGGACACCGCGGCCGACTGGGTCGCCGCGGGCATCCCGCACCTGTACGCGGGGGTGTTGGAGGGGACGGGGCTGGTGGGTCCTCTGGTGCTGCCGGGCGCGACGGCCTGCGCGGGGTGCATGGAGCGCGACCGCGTGGAACGGGACCCTGCCTGGCCGAGGATGCTGGTGCAGTGGCGCTCGGCGCACCGCCGCCGCGCGAGCGCCGCTTGCGACCTGGGCCTGTCCACGGCGGTGGCCGGGCTCGCCGCGGCCCATGCGCTGTCCTTCCTCGACGGGAGGCTGCCCGCGTCCACCGCCTCCCGCTGGGAGGCCGCTCTGCCCACCCTCAACTGGGAATCCACCCCGGTCCGTCCGCATCTCGACTGTCCCTGTGGGGCGGGAAGAGCCGTGGACGAGGACGGGGAGGGGACCGGCCGGGAGCGCCATGACAGGATGCGTTGAGGCTGTCGGGTCGGCGGAGCCCTTCCTGAATTCCGCCGCTCGCGGCGCAGCTGTCTGGGACATGGAGGGGCGTATGTCTGATCTTCCCCGGAAGGCGGTCACCCGTACCGTCAAGCTGGCCGCGCTGCCGCTCGGCATCGCAGGCCGGGCCACGTGGGGGCTGGGCAAGCGGATCGGGGGCAAGTCCGCGGAGATCGTGGCGCGCGAGCTCCAGCAGCGCACCGCCGAGCAGTTGTTCCGCACGCTCGGGGAACTGAAGGGCGGTGCGATGAAATTCGGGCAGGCCCTGTCGGTCTTCGAATCGGCCCTGCCCGAGGAGGTCGCGGGGCCCTACCGGGCGGCGCTGACCAAGCTTCAGGAGGCGGCCCCGCCGCTGCCCGCGGCGACGGTGCACCAGGTGCTGACGGAGCGTCTCGGCGCCGACTGGCGGGACCTGTTCGAGGAGTTCGAGGACAAGCCGGCCGCGGCGGCCTCGATCGGGCAGGTGCACCGGGCGGTGTGGCACGACGGCCGGCAGGTGGCCGTCAAGGTCCAGTACCCGGGGGCCGGTGAGGCGCTGCTGTCGGATCTGAAGCAGCTGGGCCGGTTCGCCGGGCTGCTCGGGCCGCTGATCCCGGGCATGGAGATCAAGCCGCTCATCAAGGAGTTGCGCGACCGGGTCGCCGAGGAGCTCGACTACGAGCTCGAGGCCGAGGCCCAGCGGACGCATGCGGACGCCTTCGTGGACGACCCGGACGTGGTCGTGCCGGACGTCGTGCACCAGGGCGATCAGGTGCTGGTGACGGAGTGGATGGAGGGGACCCCGCTGTCGGAGGTGATAGCCGACGGCACCCAGGAGGAGCGGGACCGTGCCGGACAGCTGCTGGCCCGGTTCCTGTTCTCGGGTCCTGCGCGCACCGGTCTGCTGCACGCGGACCCGCATCCGGGCAACTTCAGGCTGATACCGGGTGCGGACGGCCGGCTGCGGCTGGGTGTCCTGGACTTCGGCACTGTCGACCGGCTGCCCGGGGGCTGGCCGAAGCCCATCGGCAGGTCGCTGCGGATGACGCTGGACGGTGACGCCGAGGGGGTCTACGGGCACCTGTGCGCCGAGGGGTTCGTGAAGGAGTCCATCGAGCTCGACCCCGACGCGGTGCTGGACTACCTGAAGCCGATCATCGAGCCCGCCGAGGCCGATGAGTTCACCTTCACCCGGCCGTGGCTGCGCGGACAGGCGGCACGGATCGCCGATCCCCGCTCCCCCGCGCACCAGTTGGGCCGGCAGATCAACCTGCCGCCCTCGTACCTGCTGATCCACCGCGTGACGCTGAGCACCATCGGGGTGCTGTGCCAGCTGGGCGCGACGGTGCGGCTGCGGGACGAACTGGATTCCTGGCTGCCGGGGTTCGCCTCCGCGGAGTGACCGCGCGGGCGCGTCACCACCAGGACGAATCGAGCCTGCCCTCGATCGCCCGGAGGTTGGCGCGCGCGCAGTCGACGCAGAAGTACTGTCTGGTCCCGTTCTCCACCGAACAGGTCCAGGTGGGCGGGGTCTCGCCCGGGGCCTTGGCGCCACAGCCCGCGCAGACGACGGGCTGGGCCTCGGATCCCGACGGGCCGGGGCGGGGAGTCGGCTGGTCCACCTCCAGACGATATCCCCGTACGGCGGGACAGCGCCGCGCAACGCACCGGGGGGACCGGTCCGTGCGGACCGGTCCCCCCGGGGATGCTGTTTCAGCTCTTACTGCATGACGGCCATGGCCAGCGCACGCCGGGCGCGCATGGAGACGCGCTCGGCTCGCCGCTGCATGCGGCGGGCGGCGACCAGGCGCACGGCGTGACGCTCGACGTCCACCTCACGCATGAGCTCGTCCATATGGGCACGAGCCAGGGCTTCTGGGATGAGTTGCATTTCGCGGGTCCTGTTCTGACGCGAGGTGATCGCGCCGGTGGTGATGAAGTCTGCGTGGGCGGCGCCGTGGGGCTGCTCGCTCGTGATGTGGGCGGTCATGAGGGCCTGCTTCAAGGGGTCGTGCGTCAGGGGGCGGTCGATGGTTCCGATGGCGGTCATGCCGAGACAACCGGGTTCTTGCGCGGACGGCCACGGGGACGCTTGCGGGCGACGACGACACCCTGGACGAAGAGCTCGCCACCCCAGACACCCCAGGGCTCGCGGCGCTCGGTCGCACCGGCGAGGCAGGCCTCGACCAGCGGGCAGGTGCGGCAGAGGGACTTGGCGTACTCGACGTCGGCCGGGGACTCGGCGAAGAAGACCTCGGGGTCGAAGGTGCGGCACGGGACGGGTACGCCGAGGTTCTCGATGGCGTCGTCGAGCGCGGTCAGCGCGGTGAGCGGGGTCAAGGTGTGGTCCTCCGGGACTGCGGGCGGGGAGATCAGTTGGGTCTGCGGTACGGACGGGGCGTGCGCTTCGAGTTGCACGGTGGTTTCTTCCTCGTCTTGTTCGGCTAGTCGTTCCGGCCGGTCGGCCGGGTTCGGCTGGGCTGTGCTCTCACACCGACTGGCTCGGCCAGTCCCGAGGCCCCTTCGCTCCGTCGCCCCCGGTCGGGGACAAACAGAAGGGCCGCGGATCCCGGGTGGGGTTCCGCGGCCCTGAAGGCGCCGGTCTGATCATGCGATCAGACTGGATCACTCCAGGGTTCGAGCCCGCGGAAGGCCCACATCAGGTGGTGCTGCTGCTTCGTCTGCTTCTTCAGGGATCCGGCACCGGCTGCGGCAGCGAATCCATAGGCGCCATGCGTCTGCGCTTCTGCTGCCAGTACTGCCACCGGTGCCTGGGTCGGTCGCTCATTGCGCTCACTGACCGGAAGGGTCGCCAGCAGGGCGGGGCGGTCGGCGGAAATCGCGGACACACCGGTACCCAGGAGGGAGACGGAACCGAGCAGGCAGGAAGCGTCGACCGAGCGATCGGTCATTTTGGTGAAGGTCATGAAGCTGGTCACTGGTCTCGCCTCCTCTCGGCGTCTCGGGGACTCGGCCCGAGGGCCTGTCCCATGCGTATTCGGATAAGTACAGCACGGATCCAGGGCTTCGGAGAAGCCACCGTTTCCGTTGCTAAGAACCTATGGGTCTTCGCTGGGCATGTGCAAACTATTTTTCCGACGAGTTTCTACGCGTCGTCAGGATGCCCGGACTCAACCTCCTGACCTGCGCAGATCGCCAGGACATCGGCTCCGTACCGGTCAAGCTTACGGCCGCCCACTCCGGAGATCATCGACAGCTCCCCCTCCT
Organism: Streptomyces sp. NBC_01232; assembly: GCF_035989885.1. GTDB lineage: Bacteria > Actinomycetota > Actinomycetes > Streptomycetales > Streptomycetaceae > Streptomyces. Next base: position 5,446,583 of record NZ_CP108518.1, on the reverse strand, counting down.
CGGAGGGCGCGGCCTCCGCGATCGCCATCAGCGTCTTGTCCGTGAAGACGCAGTACGCGGGCAGGCCTTGCTCCTTCGCCTGGCCCGCGCGCCAGTCCCGCAGGCGCTCGTAGAGGCCTTCGTCCATGTCGGACGGGCAGTCCTCACAGCGCATCAGCTTCAGCTCGCCGGCCTCGGTCAGGGTCCTGCCGCAGACCCGGCACAGCACCGGCCCGCGGCGGCCGCGCTTGCGGGCCCCTCGCTCGGCCGCGGAGGCCGCCGGGGCGCCCGGGGCCGCGGAGCCCGGCCGCAGGCCGTTCAGGAAGCGGCTGGGGCGTCTGGAGGCCCGGCCGCCGGGGGCGCGGGAGAGGGCCCAGGAGAGGGTCAGGTGCAGCCGCGCCCGGGTGACTCCGACGTAGAGCAGCCGCCGTTCCTCCTCGACCTGCTCGTCGGTCTTCGCATAGGTGATCGGCAGCATGCCGTCGGTGAGGCCGGCGAGGAACACGGCGTCCCACTCCAGGCCCTTCGCCGCGTGCAGCGACGCGAGGGTGACGCCCTGGACGGTCGGGGCGTGCTGGGCGGCCTTGCGCTCGTCCAGCTCGATCGTGAGGTCCGCCAGGGTGGCCCCCTGCCGGGTCCGGGCGAAGTCCTCGGCGAGCCGGACCAGCGCGGCCAGCGATTCCCACTGGTCGCGCACGGCGCCGGAACCGGCGGGCGGCTCGGTGCTCCAGCCGGTGGAGCTGAGCACCGCCCGGACCTGGGAGCCCAGCTCCACGACGTCCTCGAGCAGCGGGTCGTTCCCGCCGGAACGGGCGGCTCCGCGCAGCGCGAGGATCGCCTTCTGGACCTCCTGGCGCTCGAAGAACCGCTCGGCGCCGCGCAGCTGGTAGGGCACACCGGCGTCGGCGAGGGCCTGCTCGTAGACCTCGGACTGGGCGTTGATGCGGTAGAGGACGGCGATCTCGCCGGCCGGCACGCCCGCGGCGATCAGGTCCCGGATCCGGTGGGCGACGCCCTCGGCCTCGGCGGGCTCGTCCGCGTACTCCGCGTAGACGGGGTCGGGGCCGGTCTCGCGCTGCGAGATCAGCTCCAGCCGGTGCTCGGCGGCCCGCCCCTTGGCCTGGTTCAGGAGCCCGTTGGCCAGGTGGACCACCTGGGGGGTGGAGCGGTAGTCACGGACCAGCTTGACCACGGTGGCCTGCGGGTAGCGGGTGCGGAAGTTGAGCAGGTGGTCGGGGGTGGCGCCGGTGAAGGAGTAGATGGTCTGGCTGGCGTCACCGACGACGCAGAGGCTGTCGCGCTCGCCGAGCCACAGGTCCAGCAGCCGCTGCTGGAGCGGGCTGACGTCCTGGTACTCGTCGACGACGAAGTGCTGGTACTGGCCGCGGATCTGCTCGGCGATGTCGTGGCGGTCCTGGAGGATGCCGACCGTCAGGAGCAGCACGTCCTCGAAGTCGATCATGCCGCGGTCGCGCTTGAGCTGTTCGTACGTCCCGTAGATCTGGGCGATCTCGGCCAGGTCCCGGGGGGCCTCGCGGCCCGATTTGAGGGCGGCCACCGGATAGTCGGCGGGCACGGTCTGGGTGACCTTCGCCCACTCGATCTCGCCCGTGACGTCGCGCAGCTCGTTGCGGTCGAGGCGGATGCGGCAGCGCGCGCCGGCCTCGGCGACGAACTGGATCTTGCGCTCCAGCAGCCGTGGCACGTCCCCGCCGACCGCCTTGGGCCAGAAGTACTGGAGCTGGCGCAGGGCGGCGGAGTGGAAGGTGCGGGCCTGGACCCCGCCCGCGCCCAGGGTGCGCAGGCGTCCGCGCATCTCGCCCGCGGCGCGGTTGGTGAAGGTGACCGCCAGCACGCTGGCCGGCATGAGCTGCCCGGAGCGGACGCCGTAGGCGATGCGGTGGGTGATCGCGCGGGTCTTGCCGGTACCGGCGCCCGCCAGCACGCACACCGGCCCGCGCAGGGTCGTCGCGACCTCGCGCTGCTCCGGGTCGAGGCCCAGGAGCACCGCGTCGGCCGAGTCTGCTGCGGCGGGGAACGATGAGGAGTGCGTTGCTGCTGTCACCCCGCCATGCTGCCAGGTCCCGTGGGTCGGGCGGGAAAGTTGTCCACAGGCGGCACGTATCCGTCGTATCAGTCGTATCGGTCACACCGGGTGCGCGGGGGACGCCGCAAGGGAATGGCCGCAGGGTGGCGTACGTTCGAGTACTCGGACCACCGAGCCCTCACGAAGGAGAGCGCAGCATGCAGGACACGGGCACCGTCACGATGTACAGCACGACCTGGTGCGGCTACTGCCGTCGGCTGAAGACCCAGCTGGACCGGGAAGGCATCGCGTACAACGAGATCAACATCGAGCTCGACCCGCAGTCCGCCGCGTTCGTGGAGAAGGCCAATGGCGGCAACCAGACGGTTCCCACCGTGCTGGTGAAGTCCGCCGCGGGCAGTGAGTCCGTCATGACGAACCCGAGCCTGGCCCAGGTCAAGCAGGCTCTCGCCGTCTGACCGGAGACACAGCGGAGGGCCCCCGCCGGTGCGGGGGCCCTCCGCTGTGTGACGCACGTGTGTGACGCATGTCCCGCGGAGCGGGACGTGACGAAGGTTACGCGGCCGCCTTCGGCAGCGGCTCGCCGTACCAGAGCTCGACCAGCCGGGCCGCGATGGAGATGCCCGACGGGGGCAGCACCTCGCCCGACGCGAACGCCGCGCGCAGCTCCTCGCGGGAGAACCAGCGGGCCTCCTGGATCTCCTCGCCGTCCACGGTGATCTCCGAAGTGGTGGCGCGGGCCGTGAAGCCCAGCATCAGGCTGTACGGGAAGGGCCACGGCTGGCTGGCCACGTACTCGACCTCGCCGACCTTGACGCCCGCCTCCTCCCACACCTCGCGGATGACGGACTGCTCTATCGACTCGCCCGGCTCCACGAACCCGGCGAGGGTGGAGAAGCGGCCCTCCGGCCAGTGCACCTGGCGACCCAGCAGCGCCCGGTCCTGATCGTCCGTGACCAGCATGATCACGGCAGGGTCGGTGCGCGGGTAGTGCTCGGCGCCGCAGCCCGGGCAGCGGCGGATGTGCCCGGCGGCCGCGACCACCGTGCGCTCGCCGCAGCGCGAGCAGAAGCGGTGCATCCGCTGCCAGTTCTCCAGCGCCACCGCGTGGACCATCAGTCCGGCGTCGCGCGGCGACAGCAGCAGTCCGGCCTCGCGCAGGCCGGCCGGGCGGGCCGACTGGTCCATGCGGCCGGGCAGCGCGTCCTTCTGCAGCGCGAAGTACCGTACGCCGTCCTCGTCGGTGCCCAGGAAGTAGCGGTGGGTCTCGGTGACCGGGGCCTCGAAGGCCGGGGTCATCACGATGCCGGTACCGCCGTCGGGGGTGTCGTCGATCAGGACCTGGCCCCCGGAGACGACGAAGACGCGGGTCGTCGGGTGGCTCCAGGCCGCGGCGAGCCACGCCTCGTCGAGGCGGTGGTGCGCGGCGCGGTCGATCCCGCTGGGCGCGGCGAGCGAAAGAGGGCGCTCGGTGAGAGGGCGCTCGGTATGGGTGCTCACAGGTACTTCCAACTCCCCCGGTGGTGGGACAGGCAGGCTCGGTACGACAGGTGTGTGCGTCGGGTCAGGCGGTGGTGCGGTGGCTGTGGTGGGCGGCCAGGTCTCCCCAGAGGTAGGCGGTCGTCTCGACACCCTTGAGCAGCAGGTCCAGCTCGACCTTCTCGTTCGGCGAGTGCCAGCCGTCGGACGGCACCGAGATGCCGAGGAAGAGGACGGGCGCGCCGAGGACGTCCTGGAGGTCCGCCGCGGGGCCGGAGCCGCCCTCCCGCGTGAAGCGGATCTTCTGGCCGAAGGCGCGGCCCATGGCCCGCACGACCGACTGCAGGGCCGGGTGGTCCAGCGGGGTCAGGCACGGGCGGGTCGGTGCGCCGAAGGTGATGGAGTGCCGGATCCCGTCCGGGATCCCGGCCGCGACCCAGTCCCTGACGGCGGCCTCTACCTCGTACGGGTCCTGCCCGGACACCAGGCGGAACGACAGCTTCAGGTGGGCGGAGGCGGGCACGATGGTCTTGCCGCCGGGGCCCTGGTAGCCACCGCCGATGCCGTTGACCTCGGCGGTGGGGCGGGCCCAGACGCGCTCCAGGGTGGAGTACCCGGCCTCGCCTGCGGCCGCGTGGGACTTGGCGGTGCGCAGCCACTCGGACTCGTCGAAGGGCAGCTCGGCGATGAGCGCGCGCTCCGCGTCGGTCAGCTCGGCGATGTTGTCGTAGAAGCCGGGGATCGTGACCCGCCCGTCGGCGTCGTGCAGGGCCGCGACCAGGCGGGCGGCGGCGGTGGCCGGGTTGGGGACGGCGCCGCCGAAGGCGCCGGAGTGGATGTCCTGGTCCGGGCCGTGGAGGTCGATCTCGCAGTCGGCGACACCGCGCATGCCGGTGCAGACGGTGGGGGTGGTCTCGGACCACATGCCGGTGTCGGAGACGATCACGACGTCGGCGGCGAGCTCGGCGGCGCGGGTCTCGACGAGGTCGCGGAAGTGGACGGAGCCGGACTCCTCCTCGCCCTCGACGATCAGCTTGAGGTGCACGGCGGGCGCGGCGGCGCCGGTGGCGGCCAGATGCGCCCGCACCCCGAGGGTGTGGAAGAACACCTGCCCCTTGTCGTCGGCGGCGCCGCGCCCGTACATGCGGCCGTCGCGGATCACCGGCTCGAACGGGTCGGTGTGCCAGCCGTCGGCGAGGGCGGCGGGCTGTACGTCGTGGTGCCCGTACACGAGGACGGTCGGGGCGTCCGGGTCCTCGCTGGGCCAGTGCGCGAAGACGGCGGGCGCGCCGGGGGTCTCCCACACCTCGGCGACCGGGAAGCCGGTCTCCTTGAGCTTGGCCGCGAGCCATTCGGCGCTGCGGCGTACATCGCCCGCGTGCTCGGGCTGCGCCGACACGGAGGGAATGCGCAGCCACTCGGCGAGGTCGTCGAGGAAGGCGGCGCGGTGCGTGTCGATGTACGTGCGGACGACGTTGTCCGGCGGGGTGTCGCTCATGCCCCGAGCCTAGCCGTCCGCCCGGTGGGCACCGTCCGGGGCCGTTTCGCCTTGGAGGATCCGCTCAAGGCGGGCGCGGTCGGGGAGGTTGCGGGGGCGGATCACGCGGCCGCTGCGGACGTGCAGGAAGACGGCGGAGACGCGGTCGAGCGGGGTGCCGGTGGCCTCTGCCCAGGCCACGCGGTAGACGGCGAGCTGGAGCGGGTCGGCCTCCGTGGTCCGGCCGGTCTTCCAGTCGACGATCTCGTACGAGCCGTCCGGGTCGCGGTAGACGGCGTCGATCCGGCCGCGGATCACCCGGCCGGCGAGGGTCAGCTGGACCGGGGCCTCCATGCGGTACGGGGGGCGGTCCGCGTACGGGCTGCGTTCGAAGGCGGCCTTGAGGGAGTCGAGGTCGGCCTCGTCGGCGATCTCCTGGTCGGAACCGGCGCCCGGGAGGTCGGCGACGGGGTCGAGGACGTCGAGGAACGGCAGCGGCAGTTCGTCGAAGCGGGACTCGACCCAGGCGTGGAACCGGGTGCCCTGGCGGGCGGCGGGCTGCGGGGGCCTCGGCATGGGGCGGGCGAGGTCGCGTACGAAGCCCTGCTCGTCGGCGGCGAGCCGCAGGAGCTGGCTGGCGGACAGGGCGGAGGGCAGCTCGACGTCACGGACGGCGGCTCGGGCTCGGCGGAGCTCGCCCTCGAGGGCGTCGAGGTCGCGGTCCCAGGAGGCGACGGCGCGGGCCTCTTCGGGTACGAGGTGCCTCCCGGCGGGGGGGCCGGGTACGGCCGCCGCAGCGGGGGCTTGGTGCTCGGCCTCCGGCCAGAGGTCGTCGTCCTGCGGGACGGCATGCCGACCGGCGGGTGCGCCCTGCCGCGCGTGCGGGGTCGATGCAGTCGCTCCGGAGGCGGACGGGGACGCTCCGGCCCAGAGGTCGTCGTCCGGCGCGGCGGTGGGGTGGGCGGAGGCGGATTCGTCCCCCACCCCGCCCCTTCCCGAAACCGGGGCGCTGCCCCGGACCCCGGGGACGGCCCGGCCTGCCGGCCCCGGCCGCCCGGAGGCCTGCGCGGCCTCGGCCGCCCAGAGGTCGTCCGAGGCCGGCCCCGGAGGTGCCCAGGCGTCGCCGGACCGGCGGTCGTCGTCCTGCCTCCGGGCAGGGGCGAGGTCTCCCTCGGTGGCCCAGAGGTCGTCCGAGCCCTGAGGCGCCCAGGCGTCGCCGGACCGGTGGTCGTCGCCCCGGCCCCTGACGGGGGCGGCGTGGGCCTCGGCGGGCCGGACGTCGTCCGCGTCCGGCCCCGAGGGCGCCCAGGCTTCGCCGGACCGGCGGTCGTCGTCCTGGTCGTCGGACGCTAGGTCGGGTTCCCAGGGGTCTTCGGCCGGCCACGGCTCTTCGCAGTCCGGGGGCCAGAGGTAGGACTCGTCCTCCTGCGGGGGCGGGGCCGCGAGGTAGGACTCCACCAGGGCGGCCGCCGCGCGGCGCAGGGTGAGGGACTGCGGGTCGAGCGGGAGGGGCCAGGAGTGGTCCTGGGTGGACTCCCCGGACAGCGCCGGGTTCTCGGCGGTGGGATCGGGCTCGTCCGCCCAGGCCTCGATCTCGCCGAAACCGGCCGCGCAGTGCTCGTACAGGGCCTCCAGGAACGCCGAGGGCCCACGGCGCTTCTTCTGGCTCGGGCCCCACCAGTGGCCGGAGGCCAGCAGCAGGGAGCGCGGCCGGGTGAAGGTCACATAGCCGAGGCGGAGCTCCTCCACCGCCTTGTGGTCCTTGAGGGCGGCCTTGAAGGCCTTCAGGCCGGCCGAGGTCCAGGCCGGGTCCCCGGGCAGGGTGGGGGCGTCGCCGCGCAGCGCGTACGGGAGGACCTTCGCGTACGAGGTCCAGGCCTCCGGCGGCTTCTCCTTCGGGAAGGCCCCCGCGCACAGGTCCGGGACCACCACCACGTCCCACTCCAGGCCCTTGGACTTGTGGGCGGTGAGCACCTTGACCGTGTTCTCGCCGCCGGGCAGGGCGTGGTCCAGGCCCTTCTCGTACTGGGCGGCCGTGCGCAGGAACGCCAGGAAGGCCAGCAGCGTGGCCTCGCCGTCCAGGGCGGCGAAACCGGCCGCGACGTCCATGAAGTTCGACAGCGTCTCGCGGCGGCGGGCCGCCAGCGCGTGCGGGGAGGCCGACAGCTCCACCTCCAGGCCGGTGGCGCCCAGCACCCGGTGCAGTACGTCCATCAGCGGGTCCGCGAGGGAACGCCGCAGGTCGCGCAGCTCCTGGGCGAGGTGCGCGAAGCGGACCCGGGCCTCCGCGGAGAAGGGCAGGTCGTCCGGGGCCTGGCCGGAGCCGTCGAGGAAGGTCTCCAGGGCGTCGGCCAGCGACACGATCTCGGCCGGGTCCACACCCTCCACGGCCGCCGCGAGCCGTTCGTCCGGGTCGGACTCGGCGGGCGACCGGCCCACCAGGAGCCGCGCCCGGCGGCCCAGCAGGGCCAGGTCGCGCGCGCCGATCCGCCAGCGCGGGCCGATCAGGAGCCGGACCAGGGAGGCGTTGGCTCCCGGGTCCTGGAGGACCTCGCAGACGGCGACGAGGTCGGCGACCTCGGGCAGGTGCAGCAGCCCGGAGAGGCCGACGACCTCCACCGGCACGTCCCGGTCCACCAGCACGGCCTGGATCTGCGCGAAATCCCCGGCGGAGCGGCACAGTACGGCGATCTCGCGCGGCTCGGTCCCGGTCCGGACCAGGTGGGCCACGGAGTCGGCGAGCCAGTCGAGCTCCTGCGCGTGCGTCTCCAGCAGGGCGCAGCGGACCTGCCCGGCAGCCTCCGCCCCCGGCGCCGGGCGCAGCGCCTCCACGCCCTCGTGCATGGCGCGCAGCGGGGCGGCGAGACCGTTGGCGAGGTCCAGCAGGCGGCCGCCGCTGCGCCGGTTCTCACTGAGGGAGAGCCGGGTGGCGGGGGTGCCGTCGGCGTGCGGGAAGTGCTCAGGGAAGTCGTCGAGGTTGGCGACGGAGGCCCCGCGCCAGCCGTAGATCGCCTGGCAGGGGTCGCCGACGGCGGTCACGGCATGGCCGGAGCCCGCGCCGAAGAGGCCGGACAGCAGCAGCCGCTGGGCGACGGAGGTGTCCTGGTACTCGTCGAGCAGGACCACCCGGAACTCCTCGCGCAGCAGCGCCCCCACCTCGGGCCGGGTGGTGGCGAGCTGTGCGGAGAGGGCTATCTGGTCGCTGAAGTCGAAGAGGTCGCGGGAGCGTTTGGCGGCGCGGTAGCGGACGACCAGTTCCAGCAGTTCGAGGCGGCCGCGCACGGCCTCCGGGACCTTGCGGAGGTCCTCGTTGGTGAGCTTGGTGCCGGCGAGCACGTCCAGCAGTCCGGTGTCGTGCAGGCGCAGGTGCTCGGGCTCGACGAGGTGCTCGGAGAGCTCTCCGTCGAGCGCGAGGAGGTCTCCGACGAGGTCGGGGACGGACTTGGTGAGCGAGGGGTAGGGGCCGGGGGCCTCGCGCAGCACCTTCGCGGCGAGCTGGAAGCGGGTGGCGTCGGCGAGCAGGCGGGAGCTGGGTTCCAGGCCGATGCGCAGGCCGTGGTCCTTCAGGAGCTGGCCGGCGAAGGCGTGGTAGGTGGAGATGCGGGGCTCGCCGCCGACGGCGTCGGCGTCGGCCGGGGAGGGGTCCGGATCGGTGATGCCGGCCCGTGCCAGGGCCTTGCGCACGCGCTCGGACAGTTCGCCGGCGGCCTTGTTGGTGAAGGTCAGGCCGAGCACCTGCTCGGGGGCGACGGCGCCGGTGCCCACGAGCCAGACCACGCGGGCCGCCATGACGGTGGTCTTGCCGGAGCCCGCGCCGGCGACGACGACCTGCGGGGCGGGCGGGGCGGTGACGCAGGCCATCTGTTCGGGCGTGAAAGGGATCCCGAGGAGCTCCTTGAGCTGCTCGGGGTCGGAGAGGGCGGGCGGACGCGCGGGCACGTAAAAAGGCTAGCCGCCCCCACCGACAGCCCCGACCGCCCCGGCCACCGCAGCCGCGGTGGCCGCCCCTGCCCCGGGCTCACTCGACGGTCTGGCGGCCCTCCGGGCGGGCGCTGCACGAGCTGCGGAAGGAGCAGTGGTCGCAGTGGCGGCCGGCGGCGGGCGCGAACCGCTCGTCCAGCACCCGGCCCGCGGCAGTGGCCAGCAGGTCCCCGACCCACTCCCCGTCGAGCGGCTGCTGGGCCTGGACCTTGGGCACCGCCTCGCCGCCCTCGCGGATCGCGGCGCCCTGGCGGAGCTGGACGAGCTCGGCGCCGCCGGGCGGCGGGCGCACGCCGTCGAAGACGTCGTCGACGGCGCCCTCGCGGACGGCGAGCTGGTACACGGCGAGCTGGGGGTGGCGGGCGACCTCGTCCCGGGTCGGCGCGGACTTGCCGGTCTTGAAGTCGACGACGTACGCACGCCCCTGCGGGTCCGCCTCGACCCGGTCCATGGAGCCCCGGATGCGGACGGCGACGTCACCGGCCTCGAGTGTGACGTCGAACTCGTGCTCCGTGGCGACGGCCGCCCGGCCCCCGCGGTCGGTGGTGTGCCAGCGCAGGAAGCGCTCCAGGGCGGCGCGGGCGTTGTCCTTCTCCTGGCGGGACTTCCAGGGCGCGTCGAAGGCGAGGGCGTCCCACACCGAGTCGAGCCGTTCCATGAGGACGGCCAGATCGGCGGGGGTACGTCCGGAGGCGACCTCGTCGGCGAGGACGTGGACGACGTTGCCGAAGCCCTGGGCGGCGGTGGAGGGGGTGTCGGCCTTGACCTCGCGGCCGAGGAACCACTGGAGGGAGCAGGTGTTGGCGAGCTGCTCCAGGGCGCTGCCGGACAGGGCGACGGGCCGGTCCCGGTCGCGCAGCGGGACGCTGCTGCGGGTGGGCTCGTACAGGCCCCACCAGCGCTGCGGGTGCGCGGCGGGGACCAGGGGGCGGTCCTCGTCGTCGGTGAGCGCGGCGAGGCGGGCGAGGCGGCGGGCGGCCGCGTCGCGCAGGGCGGGCGAGGCGTCGGGGTCGACGGTGGTCGCGCGCAGCTCGGCGACGAGCGCGGCGACGGCGAGGGGGCGGCGGGGGCGGCCGGTGACGTCCCGCGGGGGGACGCCGAGCTCGGTGAGGAAGCGGGAGGGCTGGTCGCCGTCGTCGGCGGGGGCCTTGACGGCGGTGACGACGAGGCGGTCGCGGGCGCGGGTGGCGGCGACGTAGAAGAGCCGGCGCTCCTCGGCGAGCAGGGCGCCGGGGGTGAGGGGCTCGGCAAGACCGTCACGGCCGATGCGGTCGGCCTCCAGGAGGGAGCCGCGGCGGCGGAGGTCGGGCCACAGGCCCTCCTGGACGCCGGCGACGACGACGAGGGACCACTCCAGTCCCTTGGAGCGGTGGGCGGTCATCAGCCGGACGGCGTCGGAGCGGGTGGCACGGGCCGTCAACGTGTCGGCGGCGATGTCCTCCGCCTCCAGTTGTTCGAGGAAGTTGAGGGCGCCGCGGCCGCCGGTGCGCTCCTCGGCGCGGGCGGCGGTGTCGAAGAGGGCGCAGACGGCGTCGAGGTCGCGGTCGGCGTTGCGGCCGGCCGCGCCGCCGCGGCGGGCGCTGCGCTCCAGGCGCTGCGGCCAGGGGGTGCCGTCCCAGAGGACCCAGAGGGCCTCCTCGGCGGTGCCGCCGCCCTGGAGGAGCTCGCCGGCCTTGCGCAGGAGCAGGCCGAGGCGCTGCGCGCCGCGGGCGTAGGCGGGGTCGTGGGCGGTGAGCCGTTCCGGCTCGGCGAGGGCGCGGGCGAGCAGCACGTCGGAGGGCGCGGGCACCTTGACGCCCGCGGCGCGCTCCTCGTCGCGCAGGGCGCGGCCGAGCCGCCGCAGGTCGGCGGCGTCCATCCCGCCGAGGGGGGAGGCGAGCAGGGTGAGGGCGGCCTCGACGGTGACGCCTCCGGCGGGGTCGGCCGTGCTCGCGAGGTCGGACCCCGGGCCCGCTTCGACGGCGTCGGGCTCGCCACCGGTGGGGTCCGCGTGGCTCGACCCCGGGCTCTCTGTGACGGCGTCGGGCTCGCCTCCGGCCGGGGATGTTTCCCGCCCACCCACCCCGACAGCGCGAGCGAGCTCGCCGGCCTGGTCGCCTCCGGCGGGGTCGCCGGCACCCGGCTCGGCGTCGGCAGAGCCGGGCTCGACGGCGTCGGGGTCGGTTCCCGAGGAGCCCGCGCCCGGCGCGGCCGCGGCGGCAGAGCCGGTGGGGGGCACGGGGCCCGTAGCCGGTTCGGCGGCGGTGGCCGCGGCGCGGAGGGCCGTCAGGAGGGGGGAGACCGCCGGTTCGTGGCGCAGCGGGGTGTCCGTGCCGTCCGTCTCGGCCGGGACTCCCGCCGAGATCAGGGCGCGGCGCATCGCCGGAAGGGTGCGGCCCCCGGCGCGGACCAGGACGGCCATGTCCTGCCACGGGACACCGTCCTCCAGGTGCGCCCGGCGCAGGATGTCCGCGATGTTGTCCAGCTCGGCGCCCGCCGTCGGGTACGTGAAGACCTCCACCCGCCCGCCGTCCCGCACCGGCGCGAGGTTGCGGTGAGCGCGGACCGCCTCGGCCGGCAGCCGCGGGACCGGCATCCGGGTGGTGAGGAGCCGGGTGGCGGCCAGCAGGGCCGCGCCGGAGCGGCGGCCGACGGTGAGGGCCTTGACCCGCGCGCCGGGGAAGGCCGACTCGAAGTCCAGGACGTTGTTGATGTCGGCGCCCCGGAAGGCGTAGATCGACTGGTCGGGGTCGCCGAAGGCGACCAGCGTGCCGCCCGGGCCGGTCAGCGCCCGCAGCAGCCGCAGCTGCGAGGCGTCCGTGTCCTGGTACTCGTCGATGAAGATCGCGTCGTACGCCGAGGCGAGGGACGGCGTTCGCTCGGCGAGGAGCACCGCCCGGTGCAGGAGCTCCGCGTAGTCCAGCGTGCCCTGCATGTCGAGGACGTCCAGGTACTCGGAGAGGAAGGCCGCCGCCGCCTTCCAGTCCGGGCGCCCTATGCGGTCGGCGAACGAGGAGAGGGCCTGCGGCCCGAGGCCCAGCTCGCGGGCGCGGGCGAGCACCGCCCGGACCTCGTCGGCGAACCCGCGCGTGGTCAGCGCGGCCCGCAGGTCGTCCGGCCAGCGGATGGAGCGGATCCGGCGCTGGCCCTCCAGGAGGGTGCGGACCATCACGTCCTGCTCGGGGCCGGACAGCAGCCGCAGCGGGTCGGCGAAGAGGTCGGTGTCCTGGTGGGCGCGGACCAGTCCGTAGCAGAAGGAGTGGAAGGTGGTGGCCTGCGGGGCGCGCGCTCCGCCGAGGCGCAGGGCGGCCCGGTCGCGCAGTTCCACCGCCGCCTTGCGGCTGAAGGTGAGGATGAGGATCCGGGCGGGGTCGGTACCCGCTTCCACACGGGCGGTCACGGCCTCGACCAGCGTGGTCGTCTTCCCGGTGCCCGGCCCGGCGAGAACCAGGAGTGGTCCGCCGGTGTGGTCAACCACCGCCCGCTGCGCTGCGTCCAGCTCAGGGGGATCCACCCGTTCCGGCCCGGTGCGCACGAGGCGGTACGCGTCGGGGGTCCGCGTACGCCGCCGTTCGGTGCGGTCGGAGGAAGAGGTGATCACGTGGGGTGCCGGTCCTGGTGGGTCTGCGGGGTGGGGCGGTGCTGCCGTGACGGCTCGGGCGCGAGCCGGCGCGGAAGCCGAAGAGGCAACGCTACGGCAACCGGCCGACGCCGCGCAGTCCCCCCGGGTAGCCCGGACGGGCGTTCGGACCGTCGCCCGATCGCCCGCCCCGGCCCCGCATGGCCGAAGCTGTCAGGTGTGAGCCTCGTCGCGCATGCCGTCCTGTCCGCCTTCCTGTCCGGGGGACCCGTCCCAGCGCGCCCGGCGCATGTCCAGGCGCGGCTCGCCGCCCGCCGTCAGGCGCAGCGGGGTGGCCTCGGTCCGGTAGTGCTCCAGGGCGCGCACCTCGTGGCCGGGCAGGGGCAGGCCGTCCGCCCGCACCACGCGCCACCAGGGCACGGCTCCCCCGTACAGGGCCATGACACGCCCGACCTGACGGGGTCCCGCCTCGCCGAGCCACTCGGCGACGTCCCCGTACGTCATCACCCGGCCGGGCGGAATACGCTCGGCCACCTCCAGCACGCGCTCCGCGTACGCGGGCAGCTCCTCACTCATTCGGCACATGGTGCAGCACATCGTCGGCGCTCGGGCGGAAGTCTCGCTTCCGCACCGGCGCGCACCCTGATGCCCCGCTGGCGTGTCGGTCCGTGCCACCATCTTCCGGGCGGTGACTGGTGATACGTGATCAAGAAGAGACGGAAGTGACGACGAAGGAGCAGGGTGTGAGCCCTCCGGACGGCGCGGCGACCGACGACGGCGCACGCCCTGACGACGGCCACGCCTCCCACCGCGAACCCGTCCCGGAGCCCCGTCCGGAGCCCCCGCGCCCCGACGGCCGAGGTGTCCGCGGCGACCGGGACGACCTGAGCGACCGGAGCGACCGGAGCGACCAGGACGACCGGGACGACCGGGCCGGCGATGCCCCGGACGCCCGCGGCGCCGAGGTCTCGCACGGCCACGCCTCCTCGCCCGCCGACCGGGTCGAGGTCGACGAACCGCTGCTCGCCGCCCGCGTGCACCGGCCGTCCGACCTCGTACGCCTGCTCGTCGGCATCCTCGGCATCGCCGTCCTCCTCGCCATCGCCGCCTTCGCCCACGGCACCACGGTCGGCCTGGAGGAGGACATCAGCAAGGGCACCGGCCAGGCGCCCGCCCTGCTGATCAAGGTCGCCGCGCTGGTGTCCAGCATCGCGGTGCTGCTGCTGCCCGTCGCCTTCGCCATCGAGCGGCTGATCAAACGCGACGGCCTGCGCATCGCCGACGGCGTGCTCGCCGCCGTCCTCGCCCACGGTGTCACCCTCGCCACCGACCTGTGGGTCTCGCAGGCCGCCCCCGACACCATCCAGGACGCCCTCACCCGCCCCGCGGGCGGCGGGACCCTCACCGACCCGGTCCACGGCTACCTCGCGCCCGTCATCGCGTACATGACCGCGGTCGGCATGACCCGCAGACCCCACTGGCGCGTCGCGCTGTGGGTGGTCCTGCTGCTCAACGCCCTGGCCATGCTGGTCAACGGGTACACCACACCCTTCTCGATCGTCCTGACCGTGCTGATCGGCTGGAGCGTCGCCTACGGCACCCTCTACGCCGTCGGCTCGCCCAACGTGCGCCCCACCGGGCAGCACCTCCTCGCCGGACTGCGCCGGGTCGGCTTCCAGCCGGTCAGCGCGATGCGCGCCGAGATGCCGGAGGGCCCCGAGCCGTCCGAGGCCAACGACCGGGGGCGCCGCTACCACGTGACCCTCGAGGACGGGCCGCCGCTCGACGTCACGATCGTCGACCGCGAGCAGCAGGCCCACGGCTTCTTCTACCGGGTCTGGCGCCGGCTCACCCTGCGCGGCATCACCACCGGGCGCAGCCTGCAGTCGCTGCGCCAGGCGCTGGAGCAGGAGGCGCTCCTCGCCTACGCGGCCATCGCGGCCGGGGCGAACGCACCGAAGCTGATCGCCACGTCCGAGCTCGGTCCGGACGCGGTGATGCTCGTCTACGAGCACCTGGACGTCCGGGCCCTCGACGCGCTCTCCGACGAGGAGATCACCGACGAACTGATCCACACCACGTGGAAGCAGGTACGGGCCCTGCAGTCGCGGCGGATCGCGCACCGGCGGCTGACCGGTGACGCCCTGGTGGTGGATCGTTCCGGCAACGTCATCCTCACCGACCTGCGCGGCGGCGAGATCGCCGCGGGCGACCTCGTGCTCCGGATGGACATCGCACAGCTGCTGACCACGGTCGGCCTGCGGGTCGGCGCGGAGCGCGCGGTGGCCTCGGCCGTGTCGGTGCTCGGCCCGGATGCGGTGGCGGACTGCCTGCCGCTGCTCCAGCCGATCGCGCTGAGCCGTTCCACCCGGGCGACGCTGCGCAAGCTGGCCCGGGAGCGGGCCGAGCGGCAGCGGGAGGCCGTACTGGAGTCCTCGCGCGCGGCGAAGGCGGCGCGCGAGGCGGAATCCGCCCACTCCGCCACTCCTGTCTCCGCCTCGGCCGCCGCGGACCGCAAGGCCGAGAAGAAGGCCCTGGAGGACGCGCTGGACGGCGCGCGCGAGGAGGATCTGCTGACCCAGATCCGCCACCAGGTGCTGCTGATCCGCCCGCAGGCGCCGGTGGAGCCGGCCCGGCTGGAGCGGATCCGGCCGCGCACGCTGGTCTCGTTCATCGCGGGCGCGTTCGGTGCGTACTTCCTGCTCACGCAGCTCGCCCACGTGGACTTCGCGACGATCATCGGCGAGGCGCAGTGGGGCTGGGTCGGGGCGGCCCTCGCCTTCTCGGCGCTGACGTACTTCGCGGCGGCGATGAGCCTGCTGGGCTTCGTGCCGGAGCGGGTGCCGTTCCTGCGGACGGTGGTCGCGCAGGTGGCCGGGTCGTTCGTGAAGCTGGTGGCTCCGGCGGCCGTCGGCGGTGTCGCGCTGAACACGCGGTTCCTGCAGCGGGCGGGTGTCCGGCCGGGGCTGGCGGTCGCGAGCGTGGGCGCCTCCCAGCTGTTCGGGCTGGCCAGCCACATCGTGCTGCTGCTGTCGTTCGGTTATCTGACCGGGACCGAGAAGACCCCGGAGATGACCCCGTCCCGGGCCGTCATCGCGGGTCTGCTGACGGTGGCCGTGCTGGTGCTGGTGGTGACGGCGGTCCCGTTCATGCGGAAGTTCGTGGTGACACGGGTACGGGCACTGTTCGCCGGTGTGGTGCCGCGCATGCTGGACGTGCTGCAGCGGCCGAAGAAGCTGGTGACGGGCATCGGCGGCATGCTGCTGCTGACGGGTTGCTTCGTGATGTGCCTGGACGCGTCGATCCGCGCGTTCGGGGGCGGCGAGGCCATCAGCTACGCGAGCATCGCGGTGGTGTTCCTGGCGGGCAACGCGCTGGGGTCGGCGGCGCCGACACCGGGCGGTATGGGCGCGGTGGAGACCACGCTCACCCTCGGGCTGATCGCGGCGGGCCTGGAGAAGGAGGTCGCGATCTCGGCGGTGCTGCTGTTCCGCCTGATGACCTTCTGGCTGCCGGTGCTGCCGGGGTGGATCTCGTTCAACTTCCTGACCCGCAAGGAAGCCATCTAGGGGGTCGGGCGAGGGCCCCGCCGGCCGCGGCCCCCCGTTCGGGTCAGCGCGCGGGCGGGGTCGGCACGGGGCCCACAGGATGGGGACATGCCGACACACGCCTGGCGGGTCACCGCCGCCGCCACGCTCGCAGCCGGGCTGCTCGCCACGGCCGCCTGCTCCGACGACGGCGACGGGAAGAAGACGACGGCCGACGGCACACCGGAGGTCAAGCCCCTCAAGTGGGGTGACTGCGACGCCCCGACCGCCGCCCAGGGCGGTGGTCCGGCCCCGCCGAAGGACTGGCAGTGCGCCACCCTCGACGTCCCGCTCGACTACGCGAAGCCCGAGGGCGGGACGGTCCCGATCTCCCTGATCCGGGCCGAGGCGCGCGACCGGAAGAACCGGCTGGGCTCGCTGGTCTTCAACTTCGGCGGCCCCGGCGGGTCCGGGATCAGTACGCTGCCCGGCGCCGCCAAGGAGTACGAGGCCCTGCGCGCCCGGTACGACCTGGTCAGCTTCGACCCCCGCGGGGTGGGCGGCAGCGATCCCGTCCTGTGCGAGAGCGACAAGGAGCTGGACGCCTACCACAGCGAGGACTCCTCCCCCGAGACCCCGGAGGAGGAGAAGGCCTTCGTCGACAACATCAGGAAGTACCAGGAGGCCTGCGAGAAGAACTCCGGCAAGCTCCTCCCCCACGTCGGCACCGAGAACGCAGCCCGCGACCTGGACCGCATCCGCCAGGCGCTCGGCGACGAGAAGCTGAACTACTTCGGCATCTCCTACGGCACCGAACTGGGCGGGGTCTACGCCCACCTCTTCCCGAAGAACGTCGGCCGGGCCGTCTTCGACGCCGTCGTGGACCCGACCAAGACCGCCGAGCAGAGCGCGCTGGGCCAGGCCAAGGGCTTCCAGCTCGCGCTCGGCAACTTCGCCCAGGACTGCGTGGACCGCGGTGACGAGTGCCGGCTCCAGGGCAGCACGCCCAAGGAGATCGAGGACAGCATCATCGAGCTGCAGAAGTCGCTGGCAGCCAAGCCCATTCCGGGCACCGGCAACCGGATGCTCACCGAGAACCAGGCGACCAACGGCATCGCGCAGGCCCTGTACTCCCAGGAGCTGTGGCCGTTGCTGGAGCAGGGCATCGACGAGGCGCAGGGCGGTCAGGGCCAGCTGCTGATGGCCCTCTCGGACGCGCTCAACGGGCGCGACCAGCAAGGGCGTTACAGCAACATCGGCGCGGCCAACACGGCCATCAACTGCGTGGACGACAAGGAGCGCTACACCCTGGAGGAGACCAAGGCCAAGCTGGCGACCTTCCGGGCCGCCTCACCGGTCTTCGGGGACCTCCTGGGCTGGGCCATGATGTCCTGCACCGGCTGGCCGGTCGCCGGCACCTGGGAGACGCCCGACGTCTCCGCACCGGGCTCCGACCCGATCCTGGTGATCGGCAACACCGGTGACCCGGCCACCCCGTACGAGGGTGCGCGCAAGATGGTGGAGCGGCTCGGCCCGGGCGTGGGCGTGGAACTGACCTACAAGGGCGAGGGGCACGGCGCCTACAACAGCGGTGACCCGTGCGTGCAGACGGCCGTGAACACCTATCTGCTGGACGGGAAGACGCCGGCCGAGGGCACCGTCTGCACCGCGGTCGCGGACCCGACGGCGCCGCCCGGGACACAGCAGCCGCCGCAGCCGCCGCCGGCCGCCTGACCCGCAGGACGCCGAAGGGGCCGTACCCCACGCGCGTGGGGTACGGCCCCTTCGGACCACTGCTGCCGGGGCCGCCTAGTAGACCGGCTTCTCGGGCTCGATCTGGTGGACCCAGCCGATCACGCCGCCGCCGACGTGCACCGCGTCCGCGAAGCCCGCGGACTTCAGCACCGCGAGGACTTCCGCACTACGGACACCCGTCTTGCAATGCAGGACGATGCGCTTGTCCTGCGGCAGGTCCTGGAGGGCGGTGCCCATCAGGAACTCGCCCTTGGGGATCAGCTTCGCGCCGGGGATCGAGACGATCTCGTACTCGTTGATCTCGCGGACGTCGATGATCTCGATGGGCTCGTCGGTGTCGATCCACTCCTTGAGCTGCTTGGGAGTGATCGTCGAACCGGCGGCCGCCTCCTGGGCCTCCTCCGACACGACGCCGCAGAAGGCCTCGTAGTCGATGAGCTCGGTGACGGTCGCGTTGGGACCGCACACCGCGCAGTCGGGGTCCTTGCGGACCTTGACCTGGCGGTACTGCATCTCCAGGGCGTCGTAGATCATCAGACGGCCGACCAGCGGCTCGCCGACACCCGTGAGGACCTTGATGGCCTCGGTGACCTGGATGGACCCGATGGACGCGCAGAGCACGCCCAGCACGCCGCCCTCGGCGCAGCTCGGGACCATGCCCGGCGGGGGCGGCTCGGGGTAGAGGCAGCGGTAGCACGGGCCGTGCTCGGACCAGAAGACCGAGGCCTGGCCGTCGAAGCGGTAGATCGAGCCCCACACGTACGGCTTGTTCAGCAGCACGCAGGCGTCGTTGACGAGGTAGCGCGTGGCGAAGTTGTCCGTGCCGTCGACGATGAGGTCGTACTGGCTGAAGATCTCCATCACGTTCTCGGCCTCGAGCCGCTCTTCGTGAAGGACCACGTTCACGTACGGGTTGATGCCCAGCACGCTGTCGCGGGCCGACTCGGCCTTGGAACGGCCGATGTCCGCCTGGCTGTGGATGATCTGGCGCTGCAGGTTCGACTCGTCGACCTCGTCGAACTCCACGATGCCCAGCGTGCCGACACCGGCCGCGGCGAGGTACATGAGGGCGGGCGAGCCGAGACCGCCGGCACCCACGGCCAGCACCTTGGCGTTCTTCAGGCGCTTCTGGCCGTCCATCCCGACATCCGGGATGATCAGGTGCCGCGAATACCGACGGACCTCGTCAACGGTGAGCTCAGCTGCTGGCTCGACCAGCGGTGGCAGCGACACGGGCACTCCGGAGGTGGGAGCATCCCCGCAGGTGCAGGGAGCAAACTGATGGTTGTTCTCCCAGTAACACTGCCATGGCCGTCTTCATTCCAAGACACCTGTCCCGATCCTTGAGACAATTTCGTCCCAGTACGCGGGCATGGACGCCCACGGGTCGCTGCCGCGCACCCCGGGCCGGTCCGTGAACCAGATCGTGCCCGCTCCCTGCCAGCGGGCGATCCGCATCGCCTCCTCCAGGTGCGTGCGCGGCACCCCGTGGACGAGGTGGCAGAACCGCTCCGCCGGATGGTCCGCCGTCCACTCCGCCACCTGCGACCAGCGGTAGTCGGCCCAGGCCCCGGAGAAGGTGACCAGCTGGTCGGCGGTCTCCGCATAGCCCTCGTACGGGTGCGTGCCGTGCCCGAGCACGATCCGCAGGTCCTCGCCGAGGCTCCGCAGGGTGTCCACGACCCGGCTCACCGAGGCCAGTTCGGCCTTGCCCGCCGGGGCCCCGGCGAGATAGAAGCCGCCGACGCCGTACCAGTCGCGGAAGCGGTGGGCGTCAGAGATCAGCTCCCCGAAGGACCTCGATCCGTCTCGCATCGCGAGATGCCCGAGGATCATGCCGCCCGCCCGGCGCAGCTTCGCGGCCGCCTCCGTGCAGTGCGGGTCGGGCCGCCCTCCCGGGCCGTCCTTGACGTTGAGCACGGCCCAGTGCAGCGGGGTGCCGGGGCGGGTCAGCTCGGCCCACTCGACGGGGGCGAGCAGCGGGTGCCCGTAGCCGGGGATGCCGAGGCCGAGACGGCCGGCCTCGGTCGCGGCGGCGGTCAGGGCACCCGGAGGGGTCGTCAGATACGGCACGCCGCCTCCATCCAGATGTCCGCGAGGGACTCCTCCAGGTTGATCCGGGGCCGCCAGCCGAGCCGGTCCCGGGCGGTACGGACGTCCGCCTGCTGCCAGGCCCCGCAGCCGTCCGGGTAGGGGTACGGCTGGGGCGCCGCGGCGGCCATCTGCTCCGCGGTGGCCTCGGAGCGGGGGGAGCCGATGGTGGCGAGTCCGGCCGGGCGGCCGGGGTGTCCGTGGGCCTGCTGGGGTCCGCCGTGCGGGACGTCCAGCTCGTGCAGGGCGCCTCCGTACCCGGCGACCCGGGCGAGGACCGCGGCCGCGTCGCGCAGCCGGACGGCACGGCCGGTGCCGATGTTGACCACGCCCTGGGCGGCGGACAGGGAGGCGGCGTGCACGGCCCGCGCCACGTCCCGTACGTCCACGAAGTCGCGCTGCACGCCGAGCCCGCTGAGCTTCAGCTCGCCGTCGCCCGCCTGCATCGCGCGGCGCATGGCCTCGGCGAGCCGGCCGAGCGGGGATCCGGCGGGGGTGCCGGGGCCGACGGGCGAGAAGATCCGCAGGACGACGGCGTCCAGTCCGGAGCCGAGGACCAGTTCGGTGGCGGCGAGCTTGCTCACCCCGTACGGCCCACCCGGTCTCGGCACGGCGTCCTCGGCCGTGGACGATCCGGGCTGGCTGGGCCCGTATTCGGCGGCGCAGCCGAGCTGCACCAGCCGGGCCCCGCAGCCGCTGCGGCGCAGCGATTCGCAGATCGTCGCGACGGCGACGGTGTTGTGCCGGGTCAGTTCACGGGCCCCGCCCCGGGTGGCTCCGGCGCAGTTGATGACGACGCCGGGGTGGACTGCGTCGAGGAAGCGGGTGAGCGCCCCGGGGCTGCCGGTGGCGAGGTCGAAGCGGACGTCGGCGTCGTCGCCGCGGCCGAGCGCGGTGAGCTGGACGGCGGGGTCGGCGAGCAGCCGGTCGGCGACGTAGCGGCCGAGGTATCCGTTGGCTCCGATCAGCAGCACCCTCATCGCGTGACCCCTTGGTTGGTTGGCTGGCCGGTCATGTCTGTTTCTCCTTGCGGACGGGTGGACGGACGGGTGGGGCGGGGTACGGGTAAAGCGCCTCGGCGTCGGCTCCGAAGGTCTGGGGACGTCCCGGGGACGTCAGGGCCTCGCATGCGCGGATGCGCGGGACAGGGCGAGGACGGCGTGTACGAGGAGTCCGGCCGCGGCGGCGAGGGCCGCCTCCGGGACGGGCACCAGGGCGAGGGCGAGGGCGGCGCCGAGCGGTGCGCGGTGCGCGCCGTGCCGCAGCAGGAGCCGGGTCAGGAACAGCAGCAGGGCGAGCGGCACGGCCACCGGCAGCGGTGTCCCGGCGAGTGCGGCGGCCCCGGCCGCTGCCCCGGTGAACACGGCGACGGCCGCCACCAGCAGCGGACGGGTCCGGTCGGCGAAGTCCTCCAGGGCGCGGCTCCCGTCGAGCCGGGCCCTGCCCCCGGCGGCGAAGGCGACGGCGGCCAGGTGCCCGGGGACGACGGCCAGCGCGAGGCCGACCGCGAGGGCGGTGCCGTGGCGGTACACGGCCCAGCCGGCGACGGCCGCGGCCAGCAGGTGCGCCGCGTAGGGGAACCGGCCCCCGGCGGCCCGCCCGGGCCACACCAGGGCGGCGGCGACGGCGGCCGCGGCGGCGGCCCCGGCCCACACCTGCCCGGCGGCGGCCGCGGAGCAGGCGAGGGCGGCGGGCAGCAGCGCGTAGCCGAAGCCGCGGAAGGCGGCGGGGCCGGCCGGGACCAGGGCGGGCGCGGCCGCGGAGACCTCCTCGTGGGGGCTGCGCGCATACAGCTCCTCGGCGAGGGAGAAGACGTCCCGGTGCCGGAAGCGGGCGGCGGTGCGGTCGGTGATGCCGTGGGCCTCCAGCCCGGCGGCGATCTCCAGCGGGTCCACGGCCCGCTCGCACAGGTCCCGGTGACGGTGCAGCAGGGCCTTGACGGGATCCCCGGCGGCCTTGCGCCGGGCGGCGGAGGGGCCGGTGCCCGCGGCAGGGTTCCGGGCCGGACCGGCGGCCGCGCTCTCCGGCGGCGCCGGGGCCGAGATCTCGGGGTCGACGGTGGTCATACGCTCGCCTCCGGGGCGGGAGCCCACGTCGGGCTGGTCCAGTGGCCGGGCACCCGGGCCTCCGGGGGCCGGGCGAAGGGGATCCCGCCGTCCGGCCGCGCGGAGCCCTTGGCCAGCAGCCGCAGGTAGATCTCCTGGAAGGCGGCCACGTTCTGCTCGACGGTGAAGAGCTCCAGGGCCCGGGCCCGGGCGGCGGCGCCGAGCCGCTGCGCCCGCTCGGGGTCCTGCAGCAGCGACAGGCAGGCCTCGGCGAGCGCCCGGGGATTGCGGGGCGGGACCACGAGGCCGGTGCCGCCGATGACCTCGCAGACCGCGCCGACGTCGGTGGAGACGGTGGCGCGCCCGCAGAGCATCGCCTCGGCGAGGGTGACCGGGAAGCCCTCGATCACGGAGGACAGCACGACGACGCGCCCGGCACCGTACGCCTCGGCCGTGGTGGGGGCGTCGGGTCCGCCGATCTCCTCGAAGGAGACCGGGTTCTCCCCCACGGTGACCGTGTCGGCGGCCTCGTCGGGGAACAACTGGGCCGCCAGGGAACGGCAGTCGGTCAGGTAGCCGGGGGCCACGGCGGTGGCGAAGATCCGCAGCCGGGTGCCGGGCGCGGCCCGGCGGACCTCGGCGAAGGCGTGCAGCAGCGCGATGAGGTCCTTGGCGGGCTCCACCCGGCCGACCCACACCAGCGTGTCGGGGTCCCCGCAGTCCGCGGCCTCCCCGACGGTGGCGAATCGGTCCGCCTCCATCCCGGGATAGACGGTCCGCAGCCGTTCCCGGGTGGCCCCGCACCGCTCCTGCCAGCGCCGGGCGTGCGCGTTCCCGGGGGTCAGGAAGTCGGCCCGGGCGTAGATCTCGGTGGCCAGCCGCAGGTGGAAGGCCGCGAGCAGGGCCCGTACGGCGGGGCGGGTCTCCGGCTCGCTCCGGGTGTCGAGCTGGGCCAGGTAGTGGGCCCGCAGCTGCACCCCGTACTCGGTGACCAGGAGCGGGACCCCGAAGAAGCGTTTGGCCAGGAGTCCGGGGAGCGCTGCCACCCCGCCCGCGGCCGCGTGGCAGATGTCGGCCTCGCCGAGGCCACCGGGCTCGGAGTTCTCCTCGTACCAGTCGAGGGACAACGGCCGCAGCATGACTTCCAGTTCGTCGACGAACTCCAGCAGGTCGGTCACCTGCGCCGTCCGTACGGTCCGTGCGGCGCCGGGCGCCCGGCAGGCGGACTCCAGGGCCCGCACGGCGGACTCGGAGCGCAGGGCCGCGTACATCCCGCCCTGTTCGCGGGCGAGTCCGGCGAGCCCGTACAGGCCGGCGGCGAAGGGCTCCGGCTCACCGGCGCAGATCCCGTGGACCAGCTCCTTGAAGCAGTCCACGAACCGGCGGCGTTCACGCCGGGAGTAGCTGCGCCCGTCGTCGGCGGGGGCCCACAGGGGGGCCGTCCGGACCCGGACGGCGTTCTCGGGCAGTGGCACCCGGGTGCGCTCCTGCTCGGCGCTGCGGCTCAGTGCGTAGATCTCGAACTCGTGCTGCGGGAGCCCGCGCACGAGCCGGTCGCACCACAGCCTCGCCTCTCCCGTCGCATACGGATAACCACCTTCCGTGAGCAGTCCGATCCGCACGAGTGGCACCCCCGATCTCCCGTTCAGGCGGTCGCCGTTCGGTCAGGCGACCCGCCGCGGGAGAACTCAAGCGGATATGCCGAAGGCGCGACGGACGGTTGTCCGTCGCGCCACCGGAAGGGGTGAAGAGTCGTAACTTTCCCGTACGGTTCGCGTTCGAGCACGCTAGAAGTACAGCCTCGGAACGGGGCCGGACCGCAGCGGGCCCACCGGTAGCCCGGCTACGCGAAGACCTCCTGCCGCGTCCTGCGGCGATCGGCGGCCCGCCCGGGATCCAGGGCCGGTACGGCGGCCAGCAGCTGCCGGGTGTAGGCGTGGGCCGGGCGGTCGTAGACCTGGTCGACCGGGCCTTCCTCGACGATCTCGCCGGCCCGCATGACGGCCACCCGGTCGCTGACCTGCCGGACCACCGCCAGGTCGTGCGCGATGAAGACCAGGGCGATGCCGAGCTCCCGCTGGAGCTCCGCGAGCAGGGCGGTGACCTGCGCCTGGGTGGTCACGTCGAGGGCGGAGACCGGCTCGTCGCAGACGATCAGCCGGGGCCGCGGCGCCAGCGCCCGTGCGATGCCCACCCGCTGGCGCTGGCCGCCGCTGAACTCGTGCGGGTAGCGGTCGTAGTGCTCGGCCTCCAGCCCGACGCGCAGCAGCAGCTCCTCCACCCGGGCCCGTACGGCCGCCTCGTTCCGTTCCCCGGCGGCGCGCAACGGGTCGGCGATGGACTCGCCGATGGAGCGGCGCGGGTTGAGGGAGGACACGGGGTCCTGGAACACCATTTGCACACCGCTCGCGACGCCGGTGACCTCGGCGCCGTCGCGGCGCAGCTGCCCGGAGCCGGGCTCCAGGAGGCCGACGAGCATCCTCCCGAGCGTGCTCTTGCCGGAGCCGCTCTCGCCGACGATCCCCAGCGTCTCCCCGGCGTGCACGGCGAGGGACACCCCGGCGACGGCTGTGACCCTGCGCCGCCCCCGCCCGAACTCCCGTCGCAACGCGAAGGCCTCGACAACGGGCGCCCCTTCCCCGGCCGGCGGCACCTCCGGCCCCGTCGGCGTTCGAGGCTCGGGGTCCGGGGCGGATCCCCGGGAACGGCGCGGCCCGTCCAGCCTCGGCACCGCCGCCAGCAGGGCCCGCGTGTACGCCTCCACCGGTGCGGCCAGGACGGAAGCCACCGCCCCCCGCTCGACGGCGCCGCCACCCCGCATGACCAGCACCTCGTCCACGCTCTCCGCCGCCACCCCCACGTCATGGGTGACCAGCAGCAGCCCGAGCCCGCGCTCCTCGCGCAGCCCGTGCAGCAGGTCGAGTATCTGGGCCTGGACGGTGACGTCCAGTGCGGTGGTCGGCTCGTCGGCGATCAGCAGCCGCGGCTCGCAGGCCAGCGCCATGGCGATGAGGGCCCGTTGCCGCATGCCGCCGCTGAACTCGTGCGGCCTGGCGCGGGAGCGGCGTACCGCGTCCGGGATGCCCACCCGGTCGAGCACCTCGACGGCCCGGGCCCGGGCGGCCCGCCGGGAGACGTCCGCGTGGATCCGGTGGACCTCGGCGATCTGGTCGCCGATGGCGTAGTACGGGTCCAGGGCGCTCAGCGGGTCCTGGAAGACCATGGCGGCGGTCCCGCCGCGCAGCCGGCGCAGTTCGGCCGCCGACGCGGTGGCCACGTCGGTGCCGCCCACCCGGACGGTTCCGCCGAGGCGGGCGCCCGTACCGCGGTGCAGTCCGAGCAGGGCGGTGGCCACGGTGGACTTGCCGCTGCCGGACTCGCCCACGATGCCCAGGGCCCGGCCGGCCTCCAGGGTGAAGGAGACCCCGTCCACGGCCCGTACGTGCTCCCCCGCCCCGCCGACCGGGAATTCGACGACGAGGTCGGTGACCTCCACCAGCGAGTGCGTCATGCGAGGGTCACCCTTCGGTCCGCGGCGGCGTACAGCAGGTCGGCGATCGCGCCCGCGAGGACCACGGCCGTGCCGATCGTGAGGACGACGCCCACCACGACGGGCAGGTCCACGACGCGCACCCCGTCGATGAGGGTCTTGCCGAGGCCGGGGATCCCGAACAGCGACTCCGTCAGCACGGCGCCGCCGATCATCGTGCCGAAGTCCACGGCGCTGAGCGCGATCACGGGGGCCACGGCGCCGCGCACCGCGTGCCGGGTGACGACGGCCCGCTCCCCCACCCCGTAGGCGCGGAAGGTGCGGATGTGGTCCTCGGCGAGCGTCTCCAGGGTCGAACTGCGGGTGAGACGGGCGTACTTGGCGCTCTCGAAGAAGCCGAGGGTGACCCAGGGCAGGAGCAGGTTCCAGGCCCACTGCTCGGGGTCCTCGCTCAGCGGCACGTACGTCGGGAAGGGCAGCCACTGGAGGTGGGCGCAGACGGTCATGAGCAGCAGCAGCCCCAGGATGAAGACGGGGGTGCCGGTCCCGGCGAGCGTGAGGACGGTCAGCGCCCGTTCGGTGATGCCGCCGCGGCGCAGCGCGGACAGCAGCCCGGTGCCGACGCCGACGACCAGCCAGATCACCAGCGCGCCCAGCGCCAGCGACAATGTGGCGGGCAGTCGGTCCAGGATCAGCTCGGTGACCTGCTGGTCGTTCTGGTACGAGAATCCCAGGCAGGGCGCGTCGCAGTGCAGGACGAGCCCGGCTCCGCCGGAGTGGTCGCGGCCGGCCAGCAGCCCCTGGAGGAAGTGCAGGTACTGGGTGGGGGCGGAATCGTTCAGCCCGAGCTGTTCGCGGACCTGGGCGATCTGCGCCGGGTTGCAGCGCTCCCCGCAGGCGAGGCGGGCGGGGTCGCCGGGGGCGAGGTAGAAGAGGGCGTAGACGATGACGGACAGGGTGAGCAGCACGAGGAGTGCGCCGCCGGTCCGTTTGAGTACGAAGAGGGTCACGCCCTGCGCTCCTTGTCGGTGCCGACCCGCAGGCGGGAGCCTTCGCGCGGGTCGAGGGCCGTGCGGACGGCGTCGCCGAGCACGGTGAAGGCGAGAACGGTGACGAACAGCAGCCCGGCGGGGAGCAGGACGTAGGCCGGGTCGGCGCGGAACCAGGTCTGTGCGCCGGCGAGCATCTGCCCCCAGGAGGGCGTGGGCGGCTTCACGCCGACGCCGAGGAAGGACAGCGAGGCCTCGGCGACGATGGCGGTGGGCACCTTGATCGCGGCGTAGGTGATGACGGGCGCGGCCAGCGAGGGCAGCAGCTCGCGGCGGGCGACGGCCACCGGTCCCCTGCCCGAGAGGCGGGCGGCGTCGACGAAGTCGAGGCCGCGCAGGGCGAGGGCCTGGGCGCGCACCATCCGGGCGGTGCCGCCCCAGTCGAGCAGTCCGATGACGAGGATCAGCAGCAGCGGCCGCGGGAAGTCGGGCGGGACGACCGCGGTGAGGGCGATACCGATCACCAGCATCGGCAGCGCGATCATCACGTCGGTGAACCGGCCGATGAGCTGGCCCGCGAGGCGGCCGCCGAGCGCGGCGGCGAGTCCGACGCCCACGCCGACGAGCGTCTGGACGACGACGGCCCCGAGGGCGACGAGCAGCGAGATGCGGGCGCCGTGAAGAAGCCGGGTCAGCAGGTCGCGGCCGGTGCCCGGTTCCACGCCGAGCCAGTGGTCGGCGGAGATCCCGCCGAAGGAGCCGAGCGGGACCCCGCCGCGCGCGGAGTCGACGAGGTCGTCGTGGTAGGTGTTCGGGTCCTGGCCGGTGAGCTGCGCGAGCAGCGGCGCGGCGAGGGCGAGGAGGACGAGCAGGGCGAGCACCCCGGCGGCCACGAGGGCCGCCGGCCGGCGGCGCACGCGCCGCCAGACCTGGCGCGCGGTGCCCGCGCCCGGGGCGATCGCCCCGGACGCGGGCACCGGCAGGTCGGGTGCCGGCTGCTTCAGGGCGACGCTCACTTGACGGAGACCTGCGAGACGTCGAGGACGCCGGTCCAGTCGCTGATGACGACGTTCTTGACGTCCTTGCCGACGAGTCGCTTGTAGACCGGGTGGAAGAGCGGCACGGCCAGGGCCTGCTCGCCGATCTTCTTGTCGAGTGCTCCCCAGCGCTTGCCGGCGGCCGCGAGGTCGGTCAGCTTGGCGATCTCGTCGATCTCGGCGTTCACGGCCGGGTCGTTGAGCTGCGCGTGGTTGTAGTTGGAGCCGTTGGTCACGATCTGCCGGCCGTCGAAGATCGGCGCGAGGAAGGGGGCGCCGGAGGGCCAGTCGGCGCCCCAGCGGGAGAGGAAGAAGCCGGGGGTGTTCTTGACGTCCCAGCGCTTCTCGTTGAAGGCGTTGTTCTCCAGGCCCTCCAGCTTGACGGTGATCCCGGCGGCGGCGAGCGCCTGCTGCACGGCGGTGGCGACCTCGGGGCTGGTCTGGCGGTTCTGCGCGGTGGAGTGGGTCAGGGTGACGGTGACGCCGTCGGGGAAGCCCGCCTCCGCCAGCAGCTGCTTGGCCTTGGCCGGGTCGCCGGTCTTCCCCGCCGGGAAGTGGTCGTAGGGGGTGAAGCCGAAGGCCTCGCGCTCGGGCAGGAAGGTGGTGGCCGGTTCGGCCAGCGCGGATCCTCCGGCGGCGTTGACGACGCTGGTGCGGTTGATGGCGTAGGAGATGGCCTGGCGCACCTTCGGATTGTCGAAGGGGGCCACCTTCGGGTTGAAGGCCAGGTAGTTGACGTAGCCGAAGTGGCCGGTGCCGACGCGTCCGGCGAGCTCGTTCTTGTCGGCGGAGTCGCCGATCCGGGCGAGCTCGGCCGGGCCGAGGTTGGTGTCGGTGGTGACGGCGGCGGCGTCGGGACCGGAGCTGGTGGTCAGTCTCTGGTTGATGACGGCCGCGTCCAGGCCGGAGCGGACGTCGATCCTGTCCGGGTAGGCCTTGCGCTCCTCGTCGGTCTTCTCGTCCCAGTGCTCGTTGCGCTCCAGGGTGAGGTGCTCGCCGTCGTTGTCGTTCTTGACGACCTTGTACGGGCCGGAGGAGACGGGGTGTTCCTCGTACGTGACCCCGGTGTCCTTGGCCCTGGGGACGGGTGCGAACTGCGTCTGCGTGGCGACGAAGGGGAATTCGCCCTCGGGCTTGCGGAGTTTGAAGACGATCGTCTTCGCGTCGGGTACGAGGATCGAGTCGAGGCCCTTGCCGCCGTCCTTGTAGGGGCCCTCGTAGCTCTCCCCGCCGACCAGCCAGTCCCGCAGGTACGGGGCTCCGCCCGACAGCTCGGCGGCGAAGGACCGTTCGATGCCGTACTTGATGTCGGCGGTGGTGATCGGGGAGCCGTCCTCGTACTTCAGCCCGTCCTTGAGCGTGTACGTCCACTCGGTGGCGTCGGCGTTGGGCTTTCCGGTGTCGGTGGCCAGGTCGGGCACGACCTTGGTGCCGGCCGGGCCGTCCTCGCGGTTGCGGGTGGTCAGGGTGCGGAAGACCAGCGAGGGAACGTTTCCGCCGCCCGAGGTGTAGAGCCGGGCCGGGTCGAAGTCGCTCTGCGGCTCGGAGTTGAGGACGCTCAGGGTGCCGCCCTTCTGCGGCGCACCCCCGGCGGCGCCCGGCTTGGCGCCCGAACCGGCCTTGTCCGCACCGTCCTTGGGCCCGCAGGCCGCGGCGCCCCCGGCCAGGACGAGGCTGACGGTGACGGCGGCCACGCGGCGCGCTGTGAGATGACGGGCAGGTCCGGCGGAAGACATGGGTGTGTTGACCTCTCGGCGTGAAGGAAGGGCGGAAGGGCCACGCGAGGGGCAGCGGTCGACGACGGTGCCGGATCCGGCACCGGAGCATGAGAAAGCCGCGCCTGCGGGCGTACGTACACCCGGGCGCGGCGAAGGAACTCGAAAAGGGTCGCGGCGCTTGCGGGCAGGCTCAGCGACAGAGGATGTCGGCCACGCTGTGCGCGGTCACACCAAGCAGCGCCAGCTCAATGGCGGCGCTCGCGGTCATGGTGTGGTGGTGCGACATGCGGAGAACGATTGCCGATGATCGGACGGATTGTCAACGCGGGTCCCCGCCCGGCCGGCGGGCGGGGACCCGGCCGCGCTGGTCAACTACCGGGGTGCACCCACGGGTTGGCCTTGCACTGGACTCCGTTGATGTCGAGGGACTTGGTCTGCTGCTGCATGATCGGCGCGAGCGCGCCCGGCGTGCGGCAGTTCACGTGCCCGTGTCCGAGCCGGTGGCCGACCTCGTGGTTGATGAGCATCTGCCGGTAGGCGAACATCTGGTCCGGTCCGTACGTCGCGGAGCCCTGCGCCCACCGGAACGCGTTGATCATCACGCGCTCGGTCGAGGCGGAGTCGCAGGAGACGTTGTCGACGGTGGTGTCCAGGTCGGACTTGGCGCACCAGACCCCGGTGGTCCCGGGACTGGCCAGGGTGATCACGAAATCGGCCTCGCCGCCCGGTACCCGCTCGAAGGTCATGGCACCCCCGTGGGCCCAGCTGCGCGGGTCGTTGAGGGTGCGGTGGACGGCCTCGGCGAAGAGCTGCGGGTCCAGGCCCAGGCCCTGCTCGGTGTCGACCCGGTAGCGCACCAGCTTGCCCTTGCCGGGGGCCTTGGCCACACCGGGCACGGTGTCGAAGGTCCCGGGACCGGCGAGCTTCGCGTCGATCGGCAGCTGCTCCGCCATCTTCTGCTCGTACGTCAGCTCCGGCGGCGGCGCGACGGCGGACGGCGCCGCGGGCCCGGCCGGCACGGCGGCCTGCGGCGGCGTCGGACGGTCGTCCGAGCGGGAGGCGGCCTCGCCGGTACGGCTGTCGCCGGAGGCGGGCTGCGCGCCGATCCGGGCGCCGTCGCCCTCGGTGATGACCTGGCCCGCGACGACCACGGCGAGGACGGTGGTGACGGCCGCGGCGGCCATGCCGGTGTACGTACGGACCTTCGAGCCGCGGCTGGAGCCGGGCGCCTCCTCGTCGGCGCCGGCGGACCCCGAGGGACCGTCCGGCCCGGCCGGTCCTTCGGGAAGGACGGGACCTACTGGACCGACGGGATCGACGGGCTTGCGCGGCCCGGGCACGCGGCGGTGGGACCCGGTGGACGTGACGGGGTCGGGGCCGGCCGTCGGCACGGGGCCGGAGGCGTACGGCGGTGTCGGGCCGACCTGCGGGAACCCCACCGCGGGGGTGCCGTAGGCCGGGGTGCCGGAGTCCAGGAAGTCGGCGGGCGGCCCGCCGGCGTTGGCGCCGTAGGGGCGCCGCACCCCGTGCCAGTCCCCGTACACGGCGTCGGGGCCGGTCCCCCAGGCGCCGCCGGACTCGTACTGCTGGGGGTGCCCCCCGGTCCGCGCGTCGGCGAAGGACCGGTCCTGTGCCGACGCGTACCCGTCGTGGGTGACGGTCGGTTCGGGCCAGTAGGCGGCGGGCGGTTCCTCGTACGGCAGCGGCTCGGGCTCCGGCTGCGGCCGCGCGGGGGCCGGAGCGGGCGCCGGAGCGGAGGCCTTGCGACTATGTCGTCCCACGGTCCTCAGCCTCTGCCGTCTTCGGTATATCGGTCACTCTCGCCCGTCCCGGTGTCGCTCAACAGCTCCCGGAAGGCGGCGGCAACCACCTCGGGGTACTCCATCATCGCCACGTGTCCGGCCTCGGGCAGACACAGCAGCCGCGAACCCCGGTACGCCGAGGCCGCCTTGTGCGCCAAGCGGTACGAGACCAATTGGTCCCGGCCACCGTAGACCAGGAGGGAGGGTGCGAGAACCCGCTGCGCCTGCCGCCACAGTCCGTGCTGGCCGCCGAGGGTATAGGCATCGACGATGCCGCGCGAGGACCGGGTCATCGCGTCCCAGAAGTACGGCAGGGCCATCCGCCGCTCCATCTCCTCGACGGCGTTGCGGAATCCCTCGGGCGTCACCCGGGAGGGGTCTCCGTAGCAGAGGGCCGTCACCCCCCGGGTGCGCTGCTCGGCGCTGAGCCCCTGCGTCATCCGGCTGAAGAGTGCGGCCACCCCGGGCACGGCGAGCAGCGCGGTCGGCACGGCCGACCTCTGCACGCGCAGTTCGGGCAGGGCGGGCGAGACCAGGGTCAGGGTGCGTACGAGGTCGGGCCGGACGGCCGCGACGCGGGTGGAGACGGCGCCGCCGAGGGAGTTCCCGAAGAGGTGGACCGGGCCGCGGTCCGCGGCGTCGAGGTGCCGGATGACGGCGCGTGCGAAGGCCGTGACGGAGTAGTTGCGGTCGGCGGGCGGCGGGGACCAGCCGAAGCCCGGCAGGTCCAGGGCCTCGCCGTCGACGGTGCCGGCCAGCTGCTCCATGAGGGCCGACCAGTTCTGGGAGGAACCGCCGAGTCCGTGCACGAAAAGCGCGGGCGCAAGGCCCGTGCGCAGGGGTGGGCGGTCCCGGACGGCCAGCTCCAGCCCGGGCAGCGCGACGGTGCGCAGCTGCTCCCCTTCGGCCAGCCGAACGGCTCCCACCTGGGAGGACGGCTCGGCGGTGGAGCGTACGCCAGGCAGCTCGGTCGAAGACATGCGGGCAATGTTACGAGACGATCACGCTCCTCCTCTTGTGTTCGCCGTCACAGACACGGGCCGGATCCCTATAGCGGTGCATCCGCGATCCTCCTAGGCTCGTAAGTGAGCACAAGGAAGCGAGGGGAGCGGCATGACTGTCGACCCTGCGGAGCCGGACACCTTCCGGGAGCAGTTTCCGGAATCCCTCGATCCTGAGGCGCCCGAGGCGGATGTGGCGGAGCAGCTGGCCGATCTCCGGCCGGACGAGGACGACCCGATCACCGATCGCACGGCGGGCGAGGCCACGGACGGCGATGCCGTCGAGCAGGCGCGGGTGGTCCCGCTGGACGAGGACGACTACCGCTGACCCGCAGCCGGCCGACCGCCGGTCAAACCGCTGATCAAACCGCTGACCAGCGCCTCCGGGCCGTCCGTACCGCGAGAAAAGTCGGCTTGAACCCTCCAGATTCGGTTACCGAAAAGTACGATGGCGGCGCGGCGCAGAGCGCACTGTGTTCTTAGAGAAAGTGGGAGGCGGCGTGACAGCCATCGAGCAGACCGAGGCAGCGCGTCCGCGGGGCACGCGACTGCCGCGCCGAGCCCGGCGCAACCAGCTGCTGGGCGCGGCCCAGGAAGTCTTCGTCGCGCAGGGGTACCACGCTGCGGCGATGGACGACATCGCCGAGCGGGCCGGCGTGAGCAAGCCGGTGCTCTACCAGCACTTCCCGGGCAAGCTGGACCTTTACCTGGCGCTGCTGGACCAGCACTGCGAGGCCCTGCTGCTCGCCGTGCGCACCGCCCTCGCGTCGACGACCGACAACAAGCTGCGCGTGGCGGCCACGATGGACGCCTACTTCGCGTACGTGGAGGAGGAGGGCGGCGCCTTCCGGCTGGTCTTCGAGTCGGACCTCACGAACGAGCCGGCGGTGCGCGAGCGCGTCGACCGCGTCTCGCTCCAGTGCGCCGAGGCCATCTCCGACGTGATCGCCGAGGACACCGGCCTGTCCAAGGACGAGTCGATGCTGCTGGCCGTGGGCCTGGGCGGGGTCTCGCAGGTCGTGGCCCGCTACTGGCTCTCCAGCGAGAGCCCGGTCGCCCGCGAGACTGCGGTCGGCCTGCTGACCTCGCTGGCCTGGCGCGGTATCGCGGGCTTCCCGCTGCACGGCACGGAGGCCTGAGGGGCCGTTACGGCCCGTGTTCGCTGCGAGCGTGTCCGCTCTGCGCGGTCCGCGTCCCCTCACCGGGCTAATGTGGACCGCGTACGGCGCGGCTGATCGCGCGAACCGGATCGTCGGAGGGACATAGCCGTGGAGGTCAAGATCGGCGTGCAGCACGCACCCCGGGAGATCGTGCTGGAGAGCGACCTGAGCGCCGAGGAGCTGGAGCGCATCGTCACCGCCGCGCTGTCCGGCACCGCGCCGCTGCTGAGCCTCACCGACAACAAGGGCCGCAAGGTCCTGGTGCCGTCCGACCGCCTGTCGTATGTCGACCTGGGCGAGCCGAGCGTGCGCAAGGTGGGCTTCGGCGCGCTCTGAGAACTGTGCTGAACGGCCCGGTGGTTGATCCCACCGGGCCGTTTCTGTTTCTTCCGCTTCGGGTAGGACCGCAGTGACCCGGTTTGCCCTGACGTATGGGAGAGACCACATGCTGCTGTTGGAAGTGCTCGGCTCCGCGCTCCTGGGCCTCGCCCTGTCCGCGACAGCCGCCCGAGTGCTCGCACGCCGGTTGCCTTCCCGCAGAGTGGTGCTGGTCAGCGGGGTGCTGGGGGCGCTGTTCGGGGCGTATCTCACGCACTTCGCGCTCGGCCCCGGGCACAACACCCTGACCGCGACCCTCATCGGCGGCCTGCTGGTGTCGGCGGTGGTCCTGTCCTTGCTGCTCCGTCCGGCCGCAGGGCCCCGCAGGCCGTCCCACAGGACTCCGTTTTCGCTCCCGTCGCGGGGGTGACCCCTGACTGCGCCCCCTGCAGGCCGCTGCAGGGCTCGCAAGCCCCTGAACCGCGTACGTCGGCCCCGGCGCGCACACGGCGCGCCGGGGCCGACGTACGGAAGCGGTCCGGGTCAGGCCGCGAGGCCGAGGGCCGCCATGCGCTTGGTGTGCGCCTTGGTGATCCGGGTGAACATCTCGCCGACGGCCGCCAGGTCGAAGCCGGCCGCCATCCCGTCGACGCCGCCGACCAGCATGGTCGAGAGCGCGTCACGCTCGGCGACCACGCGCTGGGCCTGCGAGAGGGCCTCGCCCATCAGCCGGCGGGCCCACAGCGCGAGCCGGCCGCCGCAGCGCGGGTCCGCCTCGATCGCGGCGCGCACCTTCTCCACGGCGAAGTTGCCGTGGCCGGTGTCGTCGAGCACGCCGAGCACGAGCGCCCGGGTGTCGTTGTCCAGGTGGGAGGCGACCTCACGGTAGAAGTCACTGGCGATGGAGTCGCCGACGTAGGCCTTGACCAGGCCCTCCAGCCAGTCCGACGGAGCGGTCTGGCGGTGGAAGTCGTCGACGCCCTTCGCGAAGGGCTCCATGGCGGCGGTGGGCTCGACCTCGATCGCCGCGAGCCGGTCCCGCAGCCGCTCGAAGTGGTGGAACTCGGCGGAGGCCATCGCGGCGAGCTCGGCCTTGTCGTCCAGGGTGGGCGCGAGCTTCGCGTCCTCCGCGAGGCGCTCGAAGGCCGCGAGCTCTCCGTACGCGAGCGCGCCGAGCAGGTCCACGACGGCGGCGCGGTACTGCGGCGAGGCAGAGGCGGCGGCCCAGTCCTGGGAGGCGATACCCACCGCTGCGGCGGGGGCGCTGTCGTCGGCGGGCGAGGCGTTTTCTACGGTCGACATGCTCCGCACAATAGCCCGCCGAATGGCCCTCCAAGTCACCACGCCGGAACCTTGCCTGTCCAGCTAAACGCACCTACCCGGTGAATTCACCCGACACAGCTGCGCGATTCCGAGGTACAGTGGTAATGCGCCTGCCGAATACTCGGCGGGCCATCCGAATGAGGATGCCCGGTCGGTGGCCCGATCGGCTCCAACCGACCGCCCTCGGTGCGGTGCGTACGTTCATGCGTACCGCCTCCCACGAGGGGCCCCCTCAGCGGCAGATGCGCTTGAGCGAAGGCTAGTGGTCCCGCGCAGCTTCGTACGTAGCAGTACTGCAAGCACGGCACGGTACGACCCCCCTCGCCGCCTCGCGCCGCGTCTCACAGAAGAGGCAGCACCCTGACTACGTTCCGAGACCTCGGGATCTTTCCCGAGACGGCCGAAGCCCTCGAGGCCGTCGGCATTGTGTCCCCCTTCCCGATCCAGGAGATGACCCTCCCCGTCGCCCTTTCCGGCACGGACGTCATCGGCCAGGCCAAGACCGGTACCGGCAAGACGCTCGGTTTCGGCCTTCCCCTGCTGGAGCGGGTCGTCGTCCCGGCGGACGTCGAGGCCGGCCGCGCCACCCCCGCGCAGCTGACCGACGCCCCGCAGGCCCTCGTGGTGGTTCCGACCCGCGAGCTGTGCACCCAGGTCACCAACGACCTCCTGACCGCGGGCAAGGTCCGCAACGTCCGCGTCCTCGCCATATACGGCGGTCGCGCGTACGAGCCCCAGGTCGAGGCGCTCAAGAAGGGCGTCGACGTGATCGTCGGCACCCCGGGCCGCCTGCTCGACCTGGCCGGCCAGAAGAAGCTCGACCTCTCGCAGGTCAAGGCGCTCGTCCTGGACGAGGCCGACGAGATGCTCGACCTGGGCTTCCTGCCCGACGTCGAGAAGATCATGGCCTACCTGCCCGCGAAGCGTCAGACGATGCTGTTCTCGGCGACCATGCCGGGTGCGGTCATCGGCCTGGCCCGCCGGTACATGACGCAGCCGACCCACATCCGCGCCGTCTCCGAGGACGGCGAGGGCGCGACCGTCGCCAACATCGCGCAGCACGTCTTCCGTGCGCACAACATGGACAAGCCGGAGCTCGTCTCCCGCATCCTGCAGGCGGAGGGCCGTGGCCTCGCCATGATCTTCTGCCGCACCAAGCGCACGGCGGCCGACATCGCCGAGCAGCTGGAGAAGCGCGGCTTCGCCTCGGGCGCCGTCCACGGCGACCTGGGCCAGGGCGCGCGCGAGCAGGCCCTGCGCGCGTTCCGCAACGGCAAGGTCGACGTGCTGGTGTGCACCGACGTCGCCGCGCGCGGTATCGATGTCGAGGGTGTGACCCACGTCATCAATTACCAGACGCCGGAGGACGAGAAGACCTTCCTGCACCGCGTGGGCCGCACCGGCCGCGCGGGCAACAAGGGCATCGCCGTCACCCTGGTCGACTGGGACGACATCCCTCGCTGGCAGCTGATCAACAAGGCGCTGGAGCTGGACTTCCACGACCCGGTCGAGACGTACTCCACGTCGCCGCACCTGTTCGAGCAGCTGAACATCCCGGCCGGCACCAAGGGCATCCTGCCGCGCGCCGAACGCACGCGGGCCGGCCTGAAGGCCGAGAACCTCGAGGACCTGGGCGAGACCGGCGGCCGCGGTGGCCGTGGCGGCCGCTCCGGTCCGGCGGCCGCAGCCGTGGTGACCGAGGAGCGTCCCGCCCGTACCCGTACGCCGCGCCAGCGCCGCCGTACGCGGGGCGGTTCGGAGCTCGCCGAGGGCGCCGAGGCCACCGCCGCGGTGACCCCGGTCCAGGCTCCCGAGGCCTCCGCTGCCCCGGCCGCCGAGGAGACGCGCCGTCCGCGCCGCCGCCGCACCCGTGCGGCCGTCGTGCCGGTCCAGGCCCCCGTGGCCGCGCCGGTCGTCGAGGCTCCGGCCCCCGTGGCCGCCCCGGTGACCCCGGTCGTCGAGGAGGCTCCGGTCCGGCCGAAGCGCGTCCGTACCCGCAAGGTCGTGGAGACCGCCCCGGAGCCGGACTTCCAGATGCCGCCGCTGGTCGAGCCCGTGCGGGCGACCCGTCGCCCCCGCAAGGCCGCGCCGGCCCCGGCCGTCGCGGTGACCCCGGCCGTCGCGGTGACCCCGGTCGCCGAGGCCGTCGCGGTCGTCGAGGAGGCTCCGGTCAAGCCGAAGCGCACCCGCACCCGCAAGGTCGCGGAGGCCGCCCCGGTCGCCACCGAGGCCGTCGCCGTGGCCGAGGAGGCCCCGGTCAAGCCGAAGCGCACCCGCACCCGCAAGGTCGCGGAGGCCGCCCCGGTCGCCACCGAGGCCGTCGCCGTGGCCGAGGAGGCCCCGGTCAAGCCGAAGCGCACCCGCACCCGCAAGGTCGCGGCCGCGCCCGAGGCGTAGGCCTCACGCAGTACCGCGGCCGATGGCCCCGATCCCCTTCCGAGGGGGCCGGGGCCATCGGTCTGCCCGGGCCGCGCCGGCCGCGTACGGGCCGGTAACCTCGGGCCATGAGCAAGCCGCCGCGCCTCACCCTGCCCTCCGCCGCCCGCGCGTACCTCCTCGCCACCGACCGCGGCCCCTTCGCCGTGCACGAAGCCGGTGAGCCCGTCCGTGGCACCGCCCTGCTGGTTCCCGGCTTCACGGGGAGCAAGGAGGACTTCATCGGCCTCCTGGAGCCGCTGGCCGCCGCCGGGTACCGGGTCGTCGCCGTGGACGGCCGCGGCCAGTACGAGACCCCGGGCCCGCGCGAGGAGGCCCCGTACGCCCTGGAGGAGCTGGCGCAGGACGTCCTCGCGCAGGTCCGGGCGCTGGGCGGGAACCGCGTGCACCTCGTCGGCCACTCGCTCGGCGGGCTGATCTCGCGCGCCGCCGTGCTGCGCGACGCCTCGCCCTTCGCCTCGCTCACCCTGATGAGCAGCGGGCCCGCCGCGATCTCCGAGGAGCAGCAGGCCCGGACGAAGCTGCTGGTGGCCGCGCTGGAGGCGATGGGCGACGACATGCCCGGGATCTGGGCGGCGATGCGCGCCCACGATCCCGAGGACGCGGCCGCGGACTCCCCCGAGCTCGCGCACTTCCTGCGGGAGCGGTGGCTGGCCACCGTCCCCGAGCAGCTGATCGTCACCGGCCGGACGCTGATCTGTGAGCCGGACCGGGTGGCGGAGCTGAGCCGCGTGGACCTGCCGAAGCTGGTCCTTTCGGGGGCCGTGGACCAGGCCTGGCCGGTGCCGCTGCTGGACGGGACGGCCCGGCGCCTGGGTGCGCGGCGGGTGATCGTGCCGGGGACGGATCACTCCCCGAACGCCGAGGATCCGGGCACGACGGCGCGAGAGCTGGCCTCGTTCTGGGGCTCCTGCGAACGTGTGTAGTTAGACAGTGAAAAAATTTCCTTAGCGTAGGGAATGATTGCGGCCTACACTTCGTTGACCCAGTGCAAGGAGAAACACTGACGAAGGGAGAAGCCCCATGCGCTTCGAGATTCTGCGCCTGGACGACGTCGACGGGTCCGCCGTGGACAGCACCGTCGTCGACGCGGCCTCCGTCAACCGGATCGTGCAGCAGGCCGCAGCCGTCGGCCAGCGCATTCTGATCCGACCGGCCGAGAGTGCGTCCTGCTGACGCATCGCACCAAACGTTCACGCCCCCGCACCGAGATCGGTGCGGGGGCGTTCGTGTGCGCGGTCGCGCCGGCGCGGCGGGGTGTCAGGCGCCCTGGACGACCTGGAGCACGCCGTTGATGATCTGCTGGACGGCGATCGCCGAGAGCATCATGCCGGCGAGCCGGGTGACGAGGACGACGCCGCCGTCCTTGATGACCCGGATGATCACCAGCGAGTAGCGCATGGTGATCCACAGCACGACGTGCATGGCCACGATCGCGGCCCAGACCGAGACCTGCCCGGCGGCGCCGTCCGCCTTCTGCACGGCCAGGATGACGGAGACGATCGCACCGGGACCGGCCAGCAGCGGCATGCCCAGCGGGACCAGGGCGACGTTCACGTCCTTGGTCTGCTTCGGCTCGTCGTTCTTGCCGGTGAGCAGGTCCAGCGCGATGAGCAGGAGCAGCAGACCACCGGCGATCATCAGCGCCGGAACGGAGACGTGCAGGTAGTCCAGGATCTGCTGGCCGCAGATGCCGAAGACCGCGATGACGCCGAAGGCCACGCAGACGGCCTGCCAGGCCATGCGGCGCTGCACCTTGACGGGGCGGCCGGAGGTCAGACCGAGGAAGATCGGCGTGATCCCCGGAGGGTCCATAATCACAAAAAGCGTGAGAAAAAGGGATCCGAAGACGGCGAAATCAAACACAGTGATGCCTTGCAGGAGAGAGGGGTGTCGCGAAGAGAAGAAGGTGGGACGGGTGGAGCGGGCCGGATCCGGCCGTCAGCGCTCGCGTCCGCCCGCGCCCGGCACCGGGAAGGCCCCGGTCGCGCGGCGCGTGATCTCGCCGTAGATCTCGGGGTCGGTCGTGTACTCACCGAGCCGGCAGGTCTTGCGGCTGCCGTGGTAGTCGCTGGACCCGGTGGTCAGCAGGCCGAGGCCCGCGGCCAGGCCGCGCAGCCGCGTGCGGGTGACGGCGTCGTGGTCCATGTGGTCCACCTCGATGCCGTCCAGGCCGGCGGAGGCCAGTTCGGCTATCGCGGACTCGGAGACGCACTGGCCGCGCTTGACGGCGGCGGGGTGCGCGAGGACGGTGACCCCGCCCGCCGCCTTGACCAGGCGTACGGCCTCGAAGGGGTCGAGCTCGTGCTTCTCGGCGTACGCGCGGCCGCCGTCGGCGAGCCAGTCGGGCGTGAAGGCGTCCGAGACGGTGGGGACGACGCCCAGCTCGACGAGGGCGGTGGCGATGTGCGGCCGCCCGACCGAGCCGTCGCCGGCGATCCGGGCCACCTGCTCCCAGGTGACGCCGACGCCCAGGTCCTGGAGCTTGCCGACCATGGCGCGGGCGCGCGGGACGCGGTCGTCGCGGACGAGCTCGCGCTCACGGGCGAACTCGGGCTCCTCGGCGTCGAAGAGGTACGCGAGCATGTGCACGCCGATCCCGCCGAGGCGGCAGGACAGTTCGGCGCCGGTCACGAGGGTCAGTCCGGCGGGAAGGGCCGAGACGGCCTCGCCGTGGCCGCGCACGGTGTCGTGATCGGTCAGCGCCACCACGTCCAGGCCGGCGCCCGCGGCATTGCGCATCAGCTCGGCGGGGGTGTCCGTACCGTCGGAGGCCGAGGAGTGGGCGTGCAGGTCGATGCGCACAGCCTGGCTCCATGGGTCGTACGAACGGGTGACGGTCCAGGATAACCGGGCTCAGGGCCCGCTCAGGCAGGGCCGCCCAGGATACGGGGGCTCAGGGCCCCGCACGGAAGGAGCTCGACCTCGGCCCCCGCGTCGCGCAGGTCGGTGAGGACGAGCTCGTCGTACATCAGGAGGCCGGACTGCTCCGGCCAGACGATCGCCCAGAGCCACAGGCCCCGCGCCTCTCCGGCGAAGACGGCCCGGTCGTCCGGGCCGCCGCCCACGTGCCACAGCGGTGTCGGCCGGCCGGCCGCGACCACCTTGACGTGCGGCGGCGCCGACACGTTGATGGAGGAGCCGGGGTCGAGGCCGTCGATGCCCGCGTACCGCGCGCCCAGGCCGACGCCCAGTTCCTCCGCGATCAGGAGCAACTCCCCGATGCCGCCCAGCGGGCCGGGGCCCGAACAGGCCACCGCGGTCGCCCGGCCGCCGCTGCGGTCGTCACCGGCGGACGCGGCCCCCGTGAACAGCCACCCCACCGGCAGCGGCCACGGCATCCACACCGGCACCCGCGCCCGGTGCGCCACCACGCTCAGGCCCTCGACGCTCGGCGGGATCACGGGTTGCAGGGGGTGGACAGCGCCGTGCAGCGCGCACTGCCAGGAGTCGGAGAAGAGTCCGGGCGCCCTGACCCGGCCACCGCACTTCGGGCAACTTGGTTCACCCCTCATAAGAAGCCACGCTCCTCCCCGCCCGGCCGCCAGTCAAGGCACGCTCACCCGTCCGGGCTGTCAGTCCAGTGCGACAGCACTGCGCAAAGGGTCCCGCAGGTCCGTTCCGCGCGCGAGCCAGCGCTCCTGGAGGGCGCCCGCTCCGTGCACGCGCTTCCAGGCCGCCTCGTTCGCCGTCATCGGCAGCAGGGGGAGGAACTGGACCGGATCCATGGGCTCGTCCAGCTCCAGGTCCTCGACCAGACCGCCCGGTTCCGCCACGAGGACGGAGCTGAAGGGGGCCCCGTCCCAGAGCGGCGCGCCCACGTCCAGCGAGGCCCCGGGAGCCACGATCAGCCCCTCGACCTGGGGGGACGCTGCCAGCACCGCGAGCGGCCGCAGGAGTTTGTCGGTGGCCGCCAGCCCTCCTCGTACGGTCAGCACCAGCTCCGCGCGCGGGCCCCGTACGGGGTCGGCGACCACGGCGGTCGGATCGGTCATCGGGTGCGCGGACATCCCGAGGGTCGCGTACCGCACGAGGTCGCCCTCGGCGAAACGGAGTACCTCGATGCGGTCGGTGCCCAGGAAGGTGACGGCGGCGCGCGCGTCGGGTTCACCGAACGCCGTCCGCAGCCGGGCCTCCACGAGGGCCAGAATTTCTGCCATGGAGCGAGCATAGAACTCGTATCAGCCGGGTAAAGGGCGGGTCTTGACCATCCGTCGGCTGATAGTGTTGACAGCTGTTCGGGGCCGCACGCAGAAGCGGTGTCTCAGCGCCCCGGCAACAGGACGTCCCTCACGGGGGACCGGCCGGAGGAGGTGGGGCTGCGGTGGACCGAAGTCGATCGTGCAGTACCAATCGCTCTTCCACTTCTGTGACGGGCGCATCCCGCCCCCTTTGATCTGCTCGATCACCTGATCCGCCGATCAGTAGAAGAGCGACGGCAGAACGTTGTCCTCCCGTCCTGTTCCCTCCCCCCTGCCCGGGCCTGCCCGCCCGCCCGCCCGCGGTGGAGGGTCTCCCACCCGTACGGTCCGCGGCCGTGCGCGCGAAGGAGCCTGCCATGTCGATGCTGCCCTACCTGCGTGCGGCCGTACGCCCGTCCCTGCGCAGGGCCACCCCCGTACAGCCCGGATACGACACGACCCGCGACCCGTCGGCGAGCAGCGCGGTGGTCGACTGCGCCGTGTACCGGGACGGGAGGCGAATGCTGGGTCCGGCGTGTCTGACGCCCCGTGAGGCGATCCGCCGGGTCCGCGAGGACGGCGGGTTCGCCTGGATCGGCCTGCACGAGCCCACGGAGGCCGAGTTCGCGGGGATCGCCGCCACCTTCGGGCTGCACCCACTGGCCGTGGAGGACGCGGTGCACGCGCACCAGCGGCCGAAGCTGGAGCGCTACGACGACACCCTCTTCACCGTCTTCAAGACGATCCACTACGTCGACCACGCCGAACTGACCGCCACCAGCGAGGTGGTGGAGACCGGCGAGGTGATGTGCTTCACCGGCCCCGACTTCGTCATCACCGTCCGGCACGGCGGACAGGGCTCCCTCAAGGGGCTGCGCCACCGCCTCCAGGACGACCCGGACCTCCTCGCCAAGGGCCCCTCGGCGGTCCTGCACTCCCTCGCCGACCACGTCGTCGACGGCTACATCGCGGTGGCGGCGGCGGTGCAGGACGACATCGACGAGGTGGAGAGCGAGGTCTTCGCGGCCCCCGCCAAGGGCAGTGCGCGCGGCGGCGACGCGGGCCGGATCTACCAGCTCAAGCGCGAGGTGCTGGAGTTCAAGCGGGCGGTCTCGCCGCTGCTGCGTCCGATGGAGCTGCTGAGCGAGCGGCCGATGCGGCTGGTGGACCCGGACATCCAGAAGTACTTCCGGGACGTGGCCGACCACCTGGCGCGGGTGCACGAGCAGGTGGTGGGCTTCGACGAACTGCTGAACTCGATCCTCCAGGCCAACCTCGCGCAGGCGACGGTCGCCCAGAACGAGGACATGCGCAAGATCACCTCCTGGGCGGCCATCATCGCCGTGCCGACGATGATCTGCGGCGTGTACGGGATGAACTTCGACCACATGCCCGAGCTCCGGTGGGAGTACGGCTACCCCATGGTGATGGCCACGATCTTCGGTGCCTGCTTCACCATCCACCGGGCGCTGCGCCGCCACGGCTGGCTCTGAGCGGGGCCGACGGCGGGGTGTCCCGGGGGCCGGGACGCCCGCTCGCGCGCGGGGAGCGACCCCCTACCCTGTCGGCATGACTCTCAGCACGCTCGACCTGGCCCTCGTCGAGGAGGCCACCAAGAAGTCCGGCCTGATCTGGGTGCGCGGCGGCGGGGCCGACCGCGCCCTGTGGCACGCCTGGGTGGACGGCGCGGCCCATGTGCTGGGCGACGGGCCCGGCGAGCAGCCGTTCCCGGGCCTGGCGGACGGGGCGAGCGCCGAGGTGACCGTGCGGAGCAAGGACAAGGGCGGCCGGCTCGTGGCCTGGACGGCGACGGTACGGGAGCTCCCGCCGCGCGGCGAGGAGTGGGCCGCGGCCGTCGCCGAGCTCAAGGGCAAGCGGCTGAACGCGCCCGACTCGGGGGACATGACCGAGCGGTGGGCGCGCGAGTGCCGGCTGCTGCGGCTGGAGCCGGAGTCGGTCCGGGCGCAGCTGCCGGACGGCTCGCTGGCCGCGGTGCCGCTGCCGTCTCCGGCGACGACCCGCCGGGCCGTTCCGGCAGGCCTGCCGAAGCTGCTGCTCAAGCGCAAGAAGGCCGCCCGCTAGGTCCTGTCGTCAGGGCGTCTTGGCGGCGCCGGAACCCGCGAGCCGGAGTGATCGGCACGACACCCGCTGATCCGCCGATCGCAGCCCTACGGCTTCGTGGGGTTCGAGCCCTGGCCGGAGCCCTTGGAGGGGGCCGGGGCCGGCTCGCCGCTCTGGTCCTTGGTCGTCGGCAGCTGGGACCCGTAGTCGACGGTCTGGTCCTGCGCGGGCGCCTCCAGCGGGAACGTCTTGCCCCACTCGGCGAGTTCCACCCGGCCGGCGCCGCCCGCCCGCTCCATCATCAACGGGTACGGGGTCCCCTCCAGCGAGACCGAGAGCTTGCCGCCCTTGCCCTCGTTCGCCGTGACCTGGACCGCGCGGGTGTGCCCGACCTTGGTGTACGAGCCCTTGGCGAGCTTGCCCTCCAGGCCGAGGAGCCCGTCCAGCAGGACGTCCATGTCGGTGAAGCCGCGGAACTGCTTGTAGGAGGGGTCGCCCTCGGGCACCTTCACGTACTTGTCGCCGAGCTTGCCGGCCGAGTCGGACTGGCCCCAGAACGCCGCGCTCGCCTTCAGGTACAGCTGCTCCCCCACGCGCAGCAGCTGGAAGGTGTCGTCCTTCGACTTCACCTCGCCGGAGCCGCCGTCGGCCTTCAGCCGCATGTCGAGCGTGAAGGACTTGCCGCCGCTCACCAGCGTGCCGGACAGGTGCACCGAGTCGGCCTCGGTCGCGGCGGCCTTCGCCTTCGCCTCGATCTTGTCCGCGGTGAGCTTGCCGACGCCGTTCGTGCCCTCGTCGGGGTCGTCCCCGCAGCCCGTACCGGTGACGGCGAGGCCCGCGCACAGCACACCGATGAACGCGGCCCGGCGCAGCCGCGCGGCAGGGAAGTAGGCGGTCACGGGCGGGGGCCTCTCGTCGGTCGTCTGCGAGCAGCAGGCAGCGTACCCGTCCGTACGTCGCGCCCCGCGACCGCGCCCCGGTGTTCACGGGCCCCCGGGCGGACCGCCCCACCAGGACGCTTTCCTGCGGCACGGGCTAGCCTGAGGGGCGGCACGACTCTTGATCGACGCACTAGGAGGCGCTCGGATGGCTGCAGGCGCCCCGCGGATCTTCGTCTCGCATCTGTCGGGTGTGCCCGTGTTCGATCCCAACGGCGACCAGGTCGGCCGGGTCCGCGACCTCGTGGCGATGCTCCGGGTCGGCGGCCGCCCGCCGCGGCTGCTGGGCCTGGTGGTCGAGGTCGTCAGCCGGCGGCGGATCTTCCTGCCGATGACCCGGGTCACCGGTGTGGAGTCCGGGCAGGTCATCACCACCGGTGTCGTCAACAT
This sequence comes from Streptomyces sp. NBC_01232, assembly GCF_035989885.1. Lineage (GTDB taxonomy): Bacteria > Actinomycetota > Actinomycetes > Streptomycetales > Streptomycetaceae > Streptomyces. The sequence goes on along the minus strand of NZ_CP108518.1, from coordinate 5,401,799 downwards.
GCGGCGGTTCGAGCAGCGCCCGACCGAACGCCTGGTCCTGGGCGAGCTGCTGGACCGGCGGGTGACCCTGGTCTCGAGCGGCGAGGAGGTCACCGTCCTGGACGTGGCCATCCAGCAGCTGCCGGCCCGCCGGGACTGGGAGATCGACCGGATTTTCGTACGGAAGGGCAAGTCGGGGGCGCTGCGCCGACGCGGTGAGGCCCTGACCGTGGAGTGGTCGGCGGTGACGGGCTTCTCGCTGGAGGAGCACGGCCAGGGCGCCGAGAACCTGGTCGCCACCTTCGAGCAGATGCGCCCGGCCGACGTGGCGAACGTGCTGCACCACCTGACGCCGAAGCGGCGCGCCGAGGTGGCCAACGCCCTCGACGACGACCGGCTCGCGGACGTGCTGGAGGAGCTGCCCGAGGACGAGCAGGTGGAGATCCTCGGCAAGCTGAAGGAGGAGCGCGCCGCCGACGTCCTGGAGGCGATGGACCCGGACGACGCGGCCGACCTGCTGTCCGAGCTGCCGGAGGACGACAAGGAGCGGCTGCTGACCCTGATGCAGCCGGACGACGCGGCCGATGTGCGCCGCCTGCTGTCCTACGAGGAGAACACCGCCGGCGGTCTGATGACCACCGAGCCGATCGTGCTGCGGCCGGACGCGACGGTAGCGGACGCGCTGGCCCGCGTACGGCAGGCGGACCTGTCGCCGGCGCTGGCGGCGCAGGTGTACGTGTGCCGGCCGCCGGACGAGACGCCGACGGGCAAGTACCTGGGCACGGTGCACTTCCAGCGGCTGCTGCGGGATCCGCCGTTCACGCTGGTCAGCTCGATCGTGGACACGGACCTGCCGCCGCTGCGGCCGAACGCCTCGCTGCCCGCTGTGACCACGCACCTCGCCGCCTACAACATGGTGGCGGTGCCGGTGGTCGACGAGAGCGGTTCACTGCTGGGCGCGGTGACGGTGGACGACGTGCTGGACCACCTGCTGCCGGACGACTGGCGGGAGACGGACTTCCATTCCGAGGAGGCCATCGGTGGCCGCTGAGCGAGGACGCTTCGACCGGGGACGGGGCGAGCAGGCGCGCGAGCGGCGCCGGGAGCAGATCCGGGAGCGGCGCGAGCAGGCGCGGATGCAGGCGCGCGAGCACGGATTGGCGGCGGACGCGGCGGAACGTTCCGGCGAGCGCGCGGCGAAGTCGTCGGGCACCGGGTCGAGCGCGCTGACGCGCTCGCGGGTGCGCCTGGACCTGCCGCGCGCGCCGCGGCGGTCGCTGCTGCCCGAGTACGACCCGGAGGCCTTCGGACGGCTGTCGGAGCGGGTGGCGCGCTTCCTGGGCACCGGCCGGTTCATCGTCTGGATGACCCTGGTCGTCGTCGTGTGGGTGCTGTGGAACGTCTTCGCGCCCGACAACCTGCGGTTCGACAAGTACCCCTTCATCTTCCTGACGCTGATGCTGTCGCTCCAGGCCTCCTACGCGGCTCCGCTGATCCTGCTCGCGCAGAACCGCCAGGACGACCGCGACCGGGTCACGCACGAGCAGGACCGCAAGCAGAACGAGCGGTCCATCGCCGACACGGAGTACCTGACCCGGGAAATCGCCGCCCTGCGGATGGGTCTGGGCGAGGTCGCCACGCGCGACTGGATCAGGTCCGAGTTCCAGGACCTGATCAAGGAGATGGACGAGCGGCGTCTATTCCCCGCGGAACGTGATGAAGGCGACCGCTGACGGGCTTTCCTGCGGCCTGCTACCGAGCCGTACCATCGGTGCATGGCTACCGACACAAGCTCCGCCGCCGTGCCTGAGCAGGACGCGATCCTGGACGCGCTGGCGACGGTGAACGACCCCGAGATCCACCGGCCGATCACCGAGCTCGGCATGGTCAAATCGGTGGAGATCGGTGAGGGCGGCGAGGTCGCCGTCACGGTCTACCTCACGGTGTCGGGCTGTCCCATGCGCGAGACCATCACGAAGAACGTCACCGAGGCCGTCGAGAAGGTCGCGGGCGTCACCTCCGTCGCCGTCACCCTCGACGTGATGAGCGACGAGCAGCGCAAGGACCTGGCGGCCACGCTGCGCGGCGGCACCGCCGAGCGCGAGGTGCCCTTCGCCAAGCCGGGCTCGCTGACCCGTGTGTACGCGGTCGCGTCCGGCAAGGGCGGTGTCGGCAAGTCGTCCGTCACGGTGAACCTGGCCGCGGCGATGGCGGCGGACGGCCTGAAGGTCGGCGTGGTCGACGCGGACATCTACGGCCACAGCGTGCCGCGCATGCTGGGTGTGGACGGGCGTCCGACCCAGGTCGAGAACATGATCATGCCGCCGTCCGCGCACGGCGTGAAGGTCATCTCCATCGGCATGTTCACCCCGGGCAACGCGCCGGTGGTGTGGCGCGGGCCGATGCTGCACCGCGCCCTCCAGCAGTTCCTCGCCGACGTGTTCTGGGGCGACCTGGACGTCCTGCTGCTGGACCTGCCGCCGGGCACCGGTGACATCGCGATCTCCGTTGCCCAGCTGGTGCCGAACGCGGAGATCCTGGTCGTCACCACCCCGCAGCAGGCCGCGGCCGAGGTCGCGGAGCGGGCCGGCTCCATTGCCGTGCAGACCCACCAGAAGATCGTCGGCGTGGTCGAGAACATGTCGGGCCTGCCGTGCCCGCACTGCGACGAGATGGTCGACGTCTTCGGCTCGGGCGGTGGCCAGAAGGTCGCCGACGGCCTGACCAAGACGGTCGGCGCGTCCGTGCCGGTGCTGGGCTCGATCCCGATCGACGTCCGGCTGCGCGAGGGCGGCGACGACGGCAAGCCCGTCGTGCTGTCCGACCCGGACTCCCCGGCCGGCGCGGCCCTGCGCGCGATCGCGGGCAAGCTGGGCGGCCGCGCGCGCGGACTGTCGGGCATGTCCCTGGGGATCACCCCGCGCAACAAGTTCTGATCCGGGCCCCGGATATCACGCGGAAGGGCGCCGCTCGCCGAGCGGCGCCCTTCCGCGTACCGGCGACGGGTCGCCGGCTCCCGGTCACCCGCCGCCGGTCACCCGACGGCCGCCGGGCCTCACTCGTACGAACCGAGGTCCGCGATCGCGGAGAACCCGAGCCCGTACGCGCTCATCCCGCGGCCGTAAGCACCCAGGTGGACCCCGCTGCCGGTGGACCCGGCCAGCACCCAGCCGAACTCCGACTCGCGGTAGTGGAAGGCCGTCGGCTCCCCGTCCACGGGCAGCGACAGCGTGGACCAGTCCTCACCGGCCAGGTCGTCCGCCAGCTCCCACGCGGCCTCGGTCTGCTGGTCCAGCCAGTCGTCGCGCAGCGTGTGGTCCATCTGGCCGGGCCAGCTGTAGGCCAGCAGTCCGGAGCCGGCCAGCCAGGCCGCCGAGGCGACCGAGGTGGCCTCCAGGACTCCGGTGCCGTCTCCGCTGCGGCGCAGCGGGTTGCTCGCCACGGTGATGACCACCGCGAAGCGCTCCTTCTCGCCGGTGGCGATCTCACCCCGGGCGGAGGGCTCGTCGCCGTGGCCGGTGGAGCCGTGCTCCACGGTGCCGTCGGCGGCGGTACCGACCTGCATGAGCCAGCGGGGGCCGCTGAAGGCCCCGTCCAGGCCGTACCAGGGGAAGTCCGCGGCCAGGAACCCCTCGGCCGTCCGGCGGGCCGCCGGTACGGGCGCAGGGGCCTCCTGTGGCTGCGTATCACCGTGCGGGCCGGTATCCGGCTCCTGGCCGGGTGCGCCGGCGGGGGCGAGGGCCTCCGCGGTCTGCGTCCCTGCCCGGCTGCTGCTCGTCGTCTCCATCTGGGCGGCCTCTCGTTCCGTGGGGTCCGGAACGGCCCTCCCCCTCGCTTCGCTGGGGGGACCCCCTCCCTCGGGCGTCCTGCGATCCGGACAGATGGAGGATAGCCATCCGACCGCGGATCGCCGGGCAGGCCGCGCGTCAGGTGGCGTCGGCGTCGAAGCGCGAGTGCTGCTCCGGGGCGGGGGCGGCGGGCTTCTTCAGCAGGTCGGGGCCGGTCACGGCGGGCGCGGCGGCGGGAGCCGGGGCGCTGTCGGACGCCGAGCTCTTCACGGCGTCGGAGACGTCGTTCAGCTCCTTGCGGAGGTCGAAGCTGCCGCGGATCTCCTTGAGGTCCTCGTTCTCGGTCAGCTGCTTGCGGATGAAGGTCTTCGGATTCAGGTCCTCGAACTCGAAGTCCTTGAATTCCGGGCCGAGTTCGGAGCGGATGTCGTGCTTCGCACTGTCGGAGAACTCACGGATCTTCCGGACGAAGCCGGTGACGTCCTGAATGACCTTGGGCAGCTTTTCCGGGCCGAAGATGAGAATGCCGAGCACCACGATCGTGACAAGTTCGAGTGCGCCTATGTCGTTGAACACTTGCCGCTCCTCGGCTCTCTCTCACTTCGGGCCCCGACACACGGTACCCGTCGTTGCCCGCGGGCCCATACCTCCGTACCGCCTCCGCGGCGGTTTCACCCGGCCGTCATGCCGCGCTCATGAGCCGTTCGCCGATCCGAGGACCACTTTCAGTGTGCTTTCGCGGCCGTCGCGCAGGACCGTGAGGGTCAGCGGATCGCCGGGGCGATGGGCCCGGATCTTGATGATCAGCTCGTCACCGCCGCGCACTCGCTGTCCGTCCACCTTGGTGATCACGTCTCCGGCCCGGATCCCGGCGCGCGCGCCCGGTCCGTCGGCGACCACGGACGGCTTGCCGTCCTCGCCCTTGTCCCCGACCCGGGCTCCGTCGCCCGTGTAGTCCATGTCGAGCGTGACCCCGATGACGGGGTGCGTGGCGCGGCCGGTGCGGATGAGCTCCTCGGCGACGCGCTTGCCCTGGTTGATGGGGATGGCGAAGCCGAGCCCGATGGAGCCGCCCTGCCGGGTGGGGTCGTCCTTGTCGGCCCCGCGGATGGCGCTGTTGATGCCGACCACGTGGGCCTTGGCGTCGAGGAGCGGGCCGCCGGAGTTCCCCGGGTTGATGGGGGCGTCGGTCTGCAGCGCGTCGACGTAGCTGATGTCGCTGCCGTCGCCCTTGTCGCCGCCCGCGGTGACGGGCCGGCCGGTGGCGCTGATGATGCCGGCGGTGACGGTGTTGGAGAGGTCGAACGGCGCACCGATGGCCACCACCGGATCACCGACCTTCACGTTCTCGGAGTTGCCCAGGCTCAGCGGCTGGAGCCCGCGCACCCCGCTGACCTTGACCACGGCCAGGTCGTAGCCGGAGTCGCGGCCGACCAGCTCGGCGGTGACGCTCTCGCCGGTGCTGAAGGTGACCGCTATCTCCTTGGAGTCGGCCACCACGTGGTTGTTGGTCAGGATGTGCCCCTGCTGGTCGAGCACGAAGCCGGTGCCCGTACCGCTGCCCTTCGCGCCCCGCACGTGCAGGGTCACCACCCCGGGCAGGGCGGTGGCCGCGATGCCGGCCACGCTCTCGGGTGCCCGGCCCTTGTCGGCGGCGGCTGCCTGGGGCAGTTCCAGCCGGGTGTTGGTGCGCCGTTCGGCGAGCACGCCGGCGTAGCCGCCGATCCCGCCCGCGAGCAGGGCCGTTCCGAGGCTGAGGGCCACCACCTGCCACAGCCTGATCCCGCGCGGCGTCCGGCCCCGGTCCACGACCTGCAGCGGCACGGCGGCCCAGGGGTCGTACCGCACCGCGGGGGCATCGGCCGCCTGCTGCGCCGGCTCGCCCCCGCCGGAGGGCTCGCCGAAGGTCACGCCACCGTCGGACCCAGTGCCGTAGGACCCGCTGCCGTCGGATCCGCTGCCGTAGGACCCGCTGCCGTCGGACCCGCTGCCGTCGGACCCGCTCCCGGCTTCGGGCCGGGGCGCGGGAACGCCCTCGCGGCGGCCGTCCTCGGCCGTCCCCTCGGGCCGGCTCCACCACTGCGGAGCCGGATCGGTCTGCTGCCTGTCGGCCATGGGCGCTCCCCGCGTACCTATGCGCATGTGCCGCAGATTCAATCAGGTCCCGCGTCAGCGCAGCAGGGAGACCGGGCGGGCCGGGACCTGCGGGGAGGGCCGCAGCGGCGGCAGCGGGGTCGCCACGGCCGACAGGAGGGTCGGGACGGCCGCGGGGGTGGGCAGGCGGTCACGTGCCCCCTGATCGGCCACGGGCAGGGCGGGAGGACCGGGCCGGGAGGCCGGGGCCGGGGAATCGCCCCTGAGGTTCGGGTCCGCCTCCAGTGGCAGGGCGCCACCGAGCGCGAGCGCGGCCAGCGAGACGGCCCCGGCGGCGACGAACGCGAACCGGCGGCGCGGCCGGCCCACCTCGTGGATGCGGAAGCCGTCCTGCGGCTCGGGACGGGCGGCGACCGGCAGTCCGTACGCGAACGCGTCGAACGGGCCGGCCCCCGTGGTGCCGGGCGGACCGGCGGGGCCGGACGGGTCGTCGAGACCGCCGCCCGGCAGCCCCTGCAGCCGGGCCAGCAGCCCGGCGGACAGCGGTGGCGGCGCGCTCTCCACGAACATGGTCTTCAGACGGCGCTGGGCATCGGCCTCGGCCTTGCACTTGGCGCAGGTCGCCAGGTGGGCCAGGACCCGGTCGCGGGCATCGTGCTTCAGCTCCCCGTCCACGAGGGCGGCAAGCCGGTCGCCCAGGTGCTGTTCGGCGGGGGACGGACTGACCTCGCTCACTCGGCTCCGCCCTCTCCCCCGGCGCCGGGTGCGCCCATCGCCACTCCCGCCAGTGCGCGCTGCTCGGCGCGGGCCTCGGGAGAGCGGTGCTTGAGCGCCTTGCGCAGGTGTGAACGGCCCCGGTGGATACGGCTGCGCACGGTGCCGAGCTTCACCCCGAGGGTCGCGGCGATCTCCTCGTACGAAAGACCCTCGATGTCGCACAGCACCACGGCCGCGCGGAACTCGGGGGCGAGGGTGTCCAGCGCCTGCTGCACGTCCGCGTCGAAGTGGGTGTCGTGCAGGACCTGCTGCGGGGACGGCTCACGGCTGGGCAGCCGGTCGGCGGCGTCGTCGCCGAGCGCGTCGAAGCGGATCCGCTGCTTGCGGCGGACCATGTCCAGGAAGAGGTTCGTGGTGATGCGGTGCAGCCAGCCCTCGAACGTGCCGGGCGTGTAGGTGGACAGCGAGCGGAAGACCCGGACGAAGACTTCCTGGGTCAGGTCCTCGGCGTCGTGCTGGTTGCCCGTCAGACGGTAGGCAAGGCGGTAGACCCGCGCGCTGTGCGTGCTGACGATCTCCTCCCACGAAGGAGGGGTCCACGCCTGGGAGCCCGCATCGGCGGCAAAGGTCGCGGTGGTTGCGGTGTCTGCGGTGTGGAAGCGGTCAGCAATGTTGGTCACGGATTTCGGCTCACCCGCCGACCAGAAGAGGCGTCTCAGTACGCCCCCACGATCCACAGGCGCAGCCGCACCTCCCCTATCGGCTCTGGTGGTGTCCAGCGGAGTCCCTACCATAGCCACCCCCTCTGTCAGCTCCGGATAAGCGTTTTTGCAGTATCTTTACGCGAGACTTAGGCCCCGGAGCGGTCCCGGCCGTCGATCTGCCCGGCACCGTCCCTTCTTATCCCGCCTCCACCCTTCACAACGCCCGGTCCCATCTGCGGGTTCCCGACGTCAACGGATACAGTCACCGTTGCGCCAACTATGGGGACAGGAGAGGGTCATTACCGGCAACCGGCAGACGAGCTGGGCGTTCGCCGACGCGTTTGTCGCCGAGGACGACGCTCTGCGATGGGCCCGCGACCGGTCCAGGGAAGCGGGCCTGCGGTCCGTCTCACCCGGCACCGGGGCCGCGCTGCGCCTGCTGGCCGCCACCGCGGACGCCAAGGCGGTCGCCGAGATCGGCACCGGAACCGGTGTCTCCGGCATCCACCTCCTGCACGGAATGCGCCCCGACGGGGTCCTGACCACCGTGGATCCCGAGGCGGACCGGCAGGCCTTCGCCCGCCAGGCCTTCCGCGCCGCCGGCTTCGCGGGCAACCGCGCCCGCTTCATCCCCGGCCGCGCCCTCGACGTACTGCCCCGGCTCGCCGACGGCGGATACGACCTCGTCTTCTGCGACGGGGACCCTTCCGAGTCCCTCGACTACCTCGCCGAATCGTTGCGGCTGCTGCGCCCCGGCGGACTGGTGTGCTTCGAGGGGGTCTTCTCCGACGGCCGTACGGTCGACTCCGCGGCCCAGCCGGTGGAGGTGCTGCGCGTCCGCGAGCTGCTGCGCAGCGTCCGCGAGAGCCCCGCCCTGGAGGCCGCGCTGCTCCCGGTGGGCGACGGGCTGCTGTGCGCCGTGCGCCGCTGACCACCGGGGGCGCGCCGAAGGCTCCCGTAGGGCGCGTCCTGCGGCCCTGCCGGGCGGCGGGTCAGCTCAGGAGCGCGAAGGTGAGGGCCGCGGTGCCGCCGAGCGCGGTGCCGGCGAGGAGCTGGGCCGGGGTGTGCGCCCCCAGCACCAGCCGGGACCAGCCCACCGCCGCGGCGACCAGGGCCGCGGGGAGCACCTGGATCCCGAGGACGAGCAGCAGGATCATCACGGTGCCGCCGGCCACCGACATGTGGATCGATATCTGCCAGACGATCGTGACGAGCAGCGACGACACGAGGCCCACCAGCATCGCGACGACGAGCGCGAACACCTCCCGGGGGGCGCCCAGGACGTGCAGGAGGGTGATCCCGGCGACGACGGAGACCAGGCTCAGGGCCATCGGGACGATGCGCTGGCGCCGCACCCGGATGTGCTGGTCGGTCAGTGCGCCCCGGTGGACGCCGAGGGTGATGATCCCGATCGGGACCACCCCGCAGAACAGGGCGGCGAGCAGACCCCAGCCGAGCCCGGCCCACGAGGCGGTGCTGTGCCATCCGACGAGCAGGAGCAGCGCGACCACGAGGTTCGCCGGGGCCAGCACGTCGGAGAGGACCCGGGCCGCCTTCTGGCGGGGCGTGCAGTCCGCGAAGGCGGGCGGCGCGGGCGGGGAGAAGGTCACGGCATGGCTCCCGAAGAGGTCAGGTCCAGGGGTGCTTGCAGGTCGGGCCGGCCCGGGCCGGGGCACGACACAACGCTGCCCCGGCCGCTGATCGCGGTCGGGGCAGCGCAGAGAATGCAGAAACGCAGAAGGTGGAAGTGCTGTCAGTGCCCCCGGAGGGTCAGCCGACGACCTTCTTCAGGGCGTCACCCAGGGCGTCCGCCTCATCAGGGGTCAGCTCGACGACAAGCCGACCGCCGCCCTCGAGCGGTACGCGCATGACGATGCCCCGCCCCTCCTTGGTGACCTCGAGCGGGCCGTCGCCCGTCCGCGGCTTCATGGCCGCCATGCTCGTTCCCCTTCCTGAAACCAGCTCATCGTCAGCCGACGGCCCCATTCAGGCGCCTAATACCCGGCATCGAACACATTGCTTCCCAGCCATTATCCCGCATGTCAGGACCCGATGACCAACATCGCCCGTGAACGCTTGGGCAACGCGCTCGACCAAAACCACTCATTTCGGGGATCCGCCTGCGATACTTCGCCGCCGCACCCGGGAAGCGGCATCGGCTTTCTTTGACGCACATCACATGTGCGCGCCACGTCCGGTCCGCCATGCTGGCCCTTGCACCGGACAGTACCGACCGGTAGCCCAGCCCGCGACGAAGGGGGACCCCCTGCCATGGCCGACAGCGTGCTCTACGAAGTGACCGACGGACTCGCCACCATCACGATCAACCGTCCGGACGCGATGAACGCGATGAACACCGAGGCCAAGGTCGCCCTGCGCGACGCGGTCCAGGCCGCCGCCGCGGACACCGCCGTTCGGGCCGTTCTGCTCACCGCGGCCGGCGACCGGGCCTTCTGCGTGGGCCAGGACCTCAAGGAGCACATCGGGAACCTCGCCTCGGACCGCGAGACCGGTTCCTCGCTGACCATGACCACGGTCGCCGACCACTACAACCCGATCGTGCGGGCGCTCACCGAGATGCCGAAGCCCGTGGTGGCCGGGGTCAACGGCGTCGCGGCCGGAGCGGGCTTCGGCTTCGCGCTGGCGGCGGACTTCAGGGTCGTCGCCGACACCGCGTCCTTCAACACCTCGTTCGCCGGGGTGGCGCTGACGGCCGACTCCGGGGTCTCGTGGACCCTGCCCCGTCTGATCGGCGCCTCCCGCGCCTCGGACCTGCTGCTCTTCCCGCGTTCGGTCAAGGCGCAGGAGGCGTTCGAGCTGGGCATCGTCAACCGCCTGGTGCCCGCGGACTCCCTGCACGCCGAGGCGGAGGCGGTGGCCCGCACCCTGGCCGCCGGCCCGACGGTCGCGTACGCCGCGCTGAAGGAGTCCCTGGCCTACGGGGCCTCCCACACGCTCTCCGAGGCGCTGGCCCATGAGGACGCCCTCCAGACCCGTGCAGGGGCCTCCGAGGACCACTCCATCGCCGTCCAGGCCTTCCTCGCGAAGCAGCCGCCGAAGTACCTGGGCCGCTGAGGCCGGCCCGCGGCCCGGCCGGTCAGGCCGGGTCGCGGGAGACGCAGGCGGCCAGGTGGTCGTTGACCAGCCCGCAGGCCTGCATCAGGGCGTAGGCCGTCGTGGGGCCGACGAAGCGGATGCCGGCCTTCTTCAGGGCCTTGGCGAGGGCGGTGGACTCCGTCGTGACCGCCGGGACCTCGGTGACGGTCAGCGGGGCCGGTCCCGGCTCCTCGGGGGCGTGGGACCAGATGAGGGTGTCCAGTTCGCCCGGCTCCCACCCGGCGAGGACCTTCGCGTTGGCGAGGGTCGCCTCGATCTTGGCCCGGTTGCGGATGATCCCCTCGTCGGTCAGCAGCCGCTCCGCGTCCCCGTCGCCGAACTCCGCGACCGCGGCGATCGAGAAGTCGCGGAAGGCCTTACGGAACCCCTCCCGGCGGCGCAGGATCGTCAGCCAGGACAGCCCCGACTGGAAGGCCTCCAGACACAGGCGCTCGTACAGGGCGTCGTCGCCGTGGACCGGGCGGCCCCACTCGGTGTCGTGGTAGGCCACGTAGTCCGGCGTGGACAGCGCCCACGGGCAGCGCAGCAGCCCGTCCGCGCCCGCGACCGGACCGGTCACCGCTCGCCGCCCTTGGCGAGGTCGACGTGCGCGGGCGCGTCCGCCGGGGCGTCGGCGGGCTCCGCCGCCGGGGCCTGGGACCGGGCCGTCAGCTGCGCGATGCGCGCGTCCCGTTCGGTCAGTTCGGCCGCGAGCCGCTCCAGCACGTCGTCCACCTCGGCCATCCGGTACCCGCGCGGGGCGACCGGCAGCCGCAGCGCGTCGATGTCCTCGCGCACGACGGGCCGGCTCTCCGGCAGACCGTCCGCCACCCGGTCCGGCTCCGCTTCCGGCAGGACGGCCTCCGAACCGCCGCCGATCACCGCCAGGGTGACCGCTGCCACGACCACGACCAGCGCGATCATCAAGAAGAAGAACACGATCAACTCCCCTGAGAGACTTCCGGCCACCAGGTTAAGGTCGCAGGCGAGGCGCAAGGGCCGCCGAAGGAGGAAAGAGCAGGATGCTGCGACTGGGCAGGCGCGAGTTCGACACCCACGAGCCGGTGATCATGGCCATCGTGAACCGGACGCCGGACTCCTTCTACGACCAGGGCGCGACGTTCCGCGACGAGCCGGCGCTGGACCGGGTCGAACACGCCATCGCCGAGGGCGCCGCGATCATCGACATCGGCGGCGTCAAGGCCGGCCCGGGCGAGCACGTGGACGCGGCCGAGGAGGCGCGGCGCACGGTCGGCTTCGTGGCCGAGGTACGGCGCCGCCACCCGGACGTGGTGATCAGCGTGGACACCTGGCGGCACGAGGTCGGCGAGGCGGTCTGCGAGGCCGGCGCCGATGTCCTCAACGACGCCTGGGGCGGGGTGGACCCGAGGCTGGCGGAGGTGGCCGCGCGCCACGGCGCGGGCCTGGTCTGCACCCACGCGGGCGGCGTGGAGCCGCGCACCCGGCCGCACCGGACCGCGTACGAGGACGTCATGGAGGACGTCCTGCGCGTGACGGTCGGGCTGGCGGAGCGGGCGGCGGCGCTGGGTGTGCGCCGGGACGCCATCATGATCGACCCCGGCCACGACTTCGGGAAGAACACCCGGCACTCGCTGGAGGCCACGCGCCGGCTGGACGAGATGACGGCGACCGGCTGGCCGGTCCTGGTCTCCCTGTCCAACAAGGACTTCGTCGGCGAGACCCTCGACAAGCCGGTCAAGGAACGCCTGCTGGGCACCCTGGCCACGACGGCCGTCTCGGCCTGGCTGGGCGCGCAGGTCTACCGCGTCCACGAGGTCGCCGAGACCCGGCAGATCCTGGACATGGTCCGCTCCATCCAGGGCCACCGTCCCCCGGCGGTCGCCCGCCGCGGCCTGGCCTGAGGCCTTCCGGGTCCGGGGCGGACCGCCCCGGACCCCGGGGCCTACTTGCCGACTTCCTTCGTCACCAGCGCGATGGCCTCGTCCACGTCGTCCGTGACGTGGAACAGGTAGAGGTCCTTCTCCGAGGCCTTGCCCTGGGCGATCACCGTGTTCCGCAGCCAGTCGATCAGGCCGCTCCAGTACTCCGTGCCGAACAGCACGATCGGGAAGCGGGTGATCTTCTGGGTCTGGACCAGGGTCAGCGCCTCGAACAGCTCGTCCAGCGTGCCCAGGCCGCCCGGCAGGACGACGAAGCCCTGGCTGTACTTCACGAACATCGTCTTGCGGACGAAGAAGTACCGGAAGTTCAGCCCGAGATCGACGTGCTCGTTCAGCCCCTGCTCGAAGGGCAGCTCGATGCCGAGGCCGACGGAGATGCCGCTGGCCTCCCGGGCGCCCTTGTTGGCCGCCTCCATCGCCCCCGGACCGCCGCCGGTGATCACCGCGAAGCCGGCGTCGACCAGCGCGCTGCCGATCCGTACGCCCGCGTCGTACTCGGGCGAGCCCTGCGGCGTACGGGCCGAACCGAACACGCTGATCGCGGGCGGCAGCTCGGCGAGCGTGCCGAAGCCCTCGATGAACTCCGACTGGATGCGCAGGACCCGCCAGGGATCGGTGTGCACCCACTCGGAGGGCCCGGCCGAATCCAGCAGCCGCTGGTCCGTCGTACTGCCCGCCTGCACCTGGCTCCGCCTCCTCAACACCGGCCCGAGCTGCTGCTCCTCGGGCCGACGACGAGCGGAACCTTCGGGATTGCCGTGGTTGCCCATGCTGTGCTCCCTCCTGCTGATCGTTGGATCAGGGTAGGCGCACAAAGGTGACGAGAAGCGGAATTCAGGAGGTCAGCCAGGCGCGGAGTCGTTCCTCGCAGTGCAGGATCGCCTTCGTCTCGACGCGTTCGTCGACCTTGTGCGCCAGCAGGGCGTCGCCCGGACCGTAGTTGACCGCCGGGACTCCGAGGGCGCTGAAGCGGGCGACGTCCGTCCAGCCGAACTTGGGCATCGCCCGGCCGCCGACCGCCTCCATGAAGGCCGCCGCCGCCGGGTGGGACAGCCCCGGGAGGGCGCCGCCCGAGGAGTCGTCGACCACGAACTCGGCGATGTCGCAGTCCGCGAACACCTCCCGTACGTGGGCCAGCGCCTCGGCCTCGGTACGGTCCGGGGCGTAGCGGAAGTTGACCGTCACCGTGCACGCGTCGGGGATGACGTTGTTGGCGACGCCGCCCGCGATGCGGACCGCGTTGAGGCCCTCGTGGTACTCCAGGCCGTCGATGACCGGCTTGCGGGGCTCGTAGGCCGCCAGCCGGGCGAGGATCGGGCCCGCCGTGTGGATGGCGTTGGAGCCCATCCAGCTGCGGGCGGAGTGGGCGCGCTCGCCGGCGGTGCGCAGCAGGACGCGCAGGGTGCCCTGGCAGCCGCCCTCGACCTCGGCGTTGGAGGGTTCCAGCAGGACGGCGAAGTCGCCCGTCAGCCAGTCGGGGTGGGCTTCGGCGACCTTGCCGAGGCCGTTGAGGTCGGCGGCGACCTCCTCCTGGTCGTAGAAGACGAAGGTGAGGTCCCGGTTGGGCTCGGGCACGGTCGCGGCGATGCGCAGCTGCACGGCGACACCGGACTTCATGTCGGTGGTGCCGCAGCCCCACAGCACGTCGTTCTCGTCGAGGCGGGAGGGCACGTTGTCGGCGATCGGCACGGTGTCGAGGTGGCCGGCGAGCACGACGCGCTCGGCCCGGCCGAGGTTCGTTCGGGCCACGACGTTGTTGCCGAAGCGGTCCACGGTCAGGTGGGCAAGGCCCCGCAACGCGTGTTCCACGAGGTCGGCGAGTACCTTCTCGTCGCCGCTCACGGACGGAATGTCGACGAGCCGGGCGGTCAGCTCGGCGGCGTCCAGGGTGAGGTCCAGCTCGGATTCGGACATGGAGCTGACCCTAATGCCCCGAGCTGCGGCAAAGCCTCCTGCGTCCGGCCGGTGGACGCGTCATATGCCTCAAGTACGGTGGGCCGCGTGTCCGAGACCCGTGATCCCCGTCCTCGTCGCCGCCGGCTGCTCCGGGCGGTGGTCGGTCTGCTCGTTCTCCTCGCGGTGATCGGGTATTTCGCCGTGCAGCGCGATTCGAACGGTGGCGGCGGTGCCCCGTTCTGCGTGGCCGGCGCGGATCCGGTCGGGGAGGACGAAACGTCCGCGACGTACGAGATGTCCCCGGAGCAGGCGGCGAACGCGGCGACGATAGCCGCGGTCGGCATCGCGAAGGGGCTGCCGGACCGGGCGGTGACCATCGCGCTGGCGACCGCCATGCAGGAGTCGGCGCTGCGCAACCTCGACCACGGCGACCGGGACTCCCTGGGCCTCTTCCAGCAGCGGCCGTCGATGGGCTGGGGCACTCCGGAGCAGATCACGGACCCCGTCTACTCGGCCGGGATCTTCTACGACCACCTCGTCGACGTGCCGGGGTACTCGCGGCTGCCGCTGACGGTGGCCGCGCAGAAGGTGCAGCGCAGCGGGTTCCCGCAGGCGTACGCGAAGCACGAGCCGGACGCGACCGTGCTGACGGCGGCCTTCGCCGGGGGCGGCACCGTGAACTGCGGCGGGCCCGCGCCGACGGGGCCGGGCGATCCGCAGCGGGTGCGGGCCGACCTGGTCCGGATCTTCGGTGAGGACGGGCCGCACACGTTCGCCGCGCAGGGCGGCGGCCAGGCCGGCCGGAGCGTCGGCGGGGGCCAGGGCGCACCGGAGGCCGAGGTGACCCTGGTGGAGAAGCGCGACGGCGGCGAGGCCGCCACGCGCCGCAGCCGGGCGATGGCCCACTGGGCGGTGGCCAACTCCAAGGAGCTGGGCATCTCCCGGGTCTCCTACGACCGGCACGGCTGGATCGGGGGCCGGGACCGCGGACGGTGGCAGGACCGGGGCGGCGCGAAGACCGAGGACGGCAAGGGGGATCCCTACGGCGCGGGACCGGGCGAGGTGCGGATCTTCCTGGCTCGCTGATCCCCGCGGCGGGCCGGACCGATCACCGCGGCGGGCCGGGGCACGCGCCGGAGGCGCCCGGGCTCACGTACGAGTGATCACTCCTGAGGGGGGATCCGTGTAGCGGGCCACGGATCCCGGATCCGGAAGGAAGCCCTGGTCGGCGCGCATCCAATGCGCTTTTCGCGGAAGCCGATTAAACGATGCGTTACCGATCCTTTACCCACCGGCACCGCAACTCCACCCGCCCCCGGAGCGGTTAGTCACGGCGTACTCAGCCGCTACCGCTTAGGAGCAACATGTCTCTCCCCCTGACCCGCCGGATCGCCCGTGCCGCGCTGCTGATCGCAGCCGGGGCCGCTCCCGTGGTCGGTGCGGCCGGCGCGGCCAGTGCCGCCGGTCTGGAGTCCGTGCCGCAGCTGGGCCAGCTCACCGCCCCCGACGCTGCCACGGCCACGGACGCCACGGCCGTGGCCACGGACGCCGTGGACACCGCCGGCGGCGCCACCAAGAGCCTGCCGGCTCCCGCCTCCGAGGTGGCCGGTACCGCGCAGGGCCTGCTCGGCGGGCTGCCCGCGGCCCAGGAGCTGCCGGTGTCCTCGCTGCCGGCCTCCGGCGGCCTGCCGGGCGGACTGCCCGGGGGCCTGCCCGGCGGCCTGCCGCTGGTCGGCTGACGCCGCAGGAACCACCGAGGGGGCCGGGAGTGCGAACTCCCGGCCCCCTCGGGCATTCTCGCCGTGGAACGCGGCCGGTCAGCCGAGGCGCTTGACCGCGGCCTCCACGCGCTCGTCGGTGGCGGTGAAGGCGACGCGCACGAACCGTGCGCCCGCCTCGCCGTAGAAGTCGCCCGGCGCGACCAGGATGCCGAGGCCGGCGAGGTGGGCGACGGTGTCCCAGCAGGGCTCGTCGCGGGTCACCCACAGGTAGAGGCTGGCCTCGCTGTGCTCGACCCGGAAGCCGTGCGCCTCCAGGGCCGTGCGCAGCGCGGCGCGGCGGGCGGCGTAGCGCTCGCGCTGCTCCTCGACGTGGGTGTCGTCGCCGAGCGCGGCGACGGTGGCCGCCTGCACCGGGGCGGGGGTCATCATGCCGCCGTGCTTGCGGATCTCCAGCAGCTCGCCGAGCACTTCGGGGTCACCGGCGACGAAGGCCGCCCGGTAGCCGGCCAGGTTGGAGCGCTTGGAGAGGGAGTGGACCGCGACGATGCCCTCGTACGAGCCGCCGCACACGTCGTCGTGGAGGACGGAGACGGGCTCGGCCTCCCAGCCCAGCTCCAGGTAGCACTCGTCGCTGAAGAGCAGGATCCCGTGCTCGCGCGCCCAGGCCACGATCCGGACGAGCTCCTCCTTGGCCAGGACCTTGCCGGTGGGGTTGGACGGGGAGTTGAGCCACAGCAGCTTCACGCCGGCCGGGTCGAGGTCGGTCGGGTCGTCGTAGACGACCGCCTCTGCGCCGCACAGCCGCGCGCCGACCTCGTAGGTGGGGTAGGCGAGCCGGGGGTAGGCGACCTTGTCGCCGGCGCCCAGGCCCAGCTGGGTCGGCAGCCAGGCGACCAGTTCCTTGGAGCCGACGACCGGCAGGACGTTGCGGTGTCCGGCGGCGCTCGCGCCGAGGCGGCCGCGCACCCAGCCGGTGATCGCGTCGCGCAGGGCGACGGTGCCCCACACGGTCGGGTAGCCCGGGGAGTCGGCGGCCTCGATCAGGGCGCGCCGGATCAGCTGCGGGACCGGGTCGACGGGCGTGCCGACCGAAAGGTCGACGATGCCGTCCGCGTGGGCCGCCGCCGTGGCCTTGTACGGCTCCAGCTTGTCCCAGGGGAAGGCGGGAAGACGGTCGGATACTGCGGCCACGGTGGTCTCTGCTCTCTCTGAGTGCTGGTTGCGGGGTCGGAGTACGCCCCGGTAAACACGTCGGTCCCGTGCGGCGGGAAGGCCGTACGGGACCGAGGGGCGCGTCTGCCTGAAAGGTCAGTGCTCGCCGTTGATACCGGCGGGCAGCGCCGCGACGAAGGGGTGATCGCGCTCGATCAGGCCCAGCTTGGAGGCACCACCGGGCGAACCGAGCTCGTCGAAGAACTCGACATTCGCCTTGTAGTAGTCCTTCCACTCCTCCGGGGTGTCGTCCTCGTAGAAGATGGCCTCGACCGGGCAGACCGGCTCACACGCGCCACAGTCGACGCACTCGTCCGGGTGGATGTACAAGGACCGCTGGCCCTCGTAGATGCAGTCGACGGGGCACTCTTCGATGCATGCCTTGTCCTTGACGTCGACACAAGGCTCCGCGATGACGTAGGTCACGCTCTCGTTCCTCCTCGGTAGGGCTTTCCATATCGCGCGGGAGCGCGGCGTCGTCGATGCCCGCACCTAGTATCTCCGTTCCCGGGCACGATCCGAACAGGAGGGGCGGACAGAGCTGTGGAAATCACTGCCGGTGGACTGCTGGAGGTCCGAATCACCCCGGCTGACGTGGGTAAACGAGTCTCTGTACGACGGGTGGAGACCGGACTGAGCGGATCACCCGAGTTCACGGACACGGTCGGGGTTCTCACATCCTGGGACCAGGGTGTGCTGCTGATCACAAAGAAGAACGGGCAGTCCGTCCGTATCGCGGAATCGTCGCTGGTGGCAGGCAAGACCGTGCCTCCGGCGCCGGCCCGGCGACGGGGTCCGGCGGCCTCCTTCGAGGAGCTTTCGAGGGTCACGGCGCGGGCCTGGCAGCCGCTGGAGAGCGAGCCCCTGGGCGACTGGACGCTGCGGGCGGCCGCCGGATTCACCCGGCGGGCCAACTCCGTGCTGCCGCTCGGCGACCCGGGGATACCCCTGGACGATGCACTCGCGCGAGTGACCTCCTGGTACGCGCGGCGCTCCCTCCCGGCCTATGTGCAGGTGGCCACGGGCGCGGCCGGCACCCAGGAGATGCTCGCCGCGGAGCTGGAGCGGCGCGGCTGGGCGTCCGAGGTGTCGGCGGAGGTACGGATCGGCGCGCTGGCGCCGGTGGGTGACGTGGACGCGCCCGCGGCCGGGGCCGTACGTCTGACCCGTGTCCCGGACGAGGACTGGCTCGGGCGCTACGGGAAGGTGAGCGACCCGGACCTGGCCCGGCGGATGCTGGTCGAGGGACCGTCGGTGTGGTTCGCGGCGCTGGCCGGGGGCCGGGCGATCGGGCGGTGCGTGGTGGACGGCCGGTGGGCCGGCTTCGCGGCGGTGACGGTCGATCCCGCGCACCGGCGGGAGGGCCTGGCGACGGCGGTGATGGCCGCGCTGGCCCGGCGGGCGCTGGAGGAGGGCGCGTCGGCGGCATGGCTCCAGGTCGAGACGGACAATCCGGGGGCGCTGGCCCTGTACGACGGGCTGGGCTTCGCGACGCACCACACCTACCACCACTACCGGGCGGCGACGTGAGCGCGGAGGCCTGGCGGGAGCAGTTCGCGGCCGAGGCCCGCGCCGAGCGGCCCGATCTGGCGCTGCTGTGCCTGCTGCTGGCGACCGAGGGGGACCCGGAGCTGGACGAGCGCGCCATGGACTGGGCACAGATCGAGCTGGACCGGCTGGCCGGGATGCTGCCGTACGGGCTGCGCGGCGGGCGGGCGTGGGCGTCCGCGGTGACGGAACTGCTGGGCGGGCGCCTGGGGTTCCACGGCACCCCGGCGGACTACGACCGGCTGTCGTCCTCGCTGCTGCACGAGGTACTGAGGCGGCGGCGCGGGCTGCCGATCCTGCTGTCGGTGGTGTGGCTGGAGGTCGCCCGGCGGGCCGGTGCGCCGGTGTACGGGCTGGGGCTGCCGGGGCACTTCGTGGTGGGCTTCGGGGACCCGGAGGAGGGTGTGGTGGTGGACCCGTTCGCGGGCGGCGCGTCGCTGGGCACGGGGCCGGCGGAGCTGGCGTCGGGGCCGCGCGAGCCGGCCAGGACGCTGGACATCGTGCTGCGGATCCTGGGGAACATCAGGGCCTGGGCCTCGGCCCGTCCGGAGCACTCGGGGGTGGCCCTGTGGGCGCTGGAGCTGTCGCTGCTGCTGCCGTCGCACCCGGCGGCGCTGCGGTACGAGCGGGCGCGGCTGCTGGTGGAGCGGGGTTCCTTCCGGGAGGGCGCGGCCGAGCTGGACGCGTACGCCGGGGTGGTGTCCGCGGTGGACGCCGAAGCGGCGGCCCGGATCCGCTCGGAGGCCCTCTCCGCCCGCGCGCTGCTGAACTGACCCGCCGCCGCACGGTGCCACGGCCAGTGCCCCCGCCCGGGTCCGGGCGGGGGCACTGGCCGTGGCAGGCGGGTCAGCTGGGGTTGGTGTCGATGACCACGGTGCGCTCGGCCGTGGTCTTGCCGCGCAGGGCCTTGCCGAGGGCGCCGGCGATGTCCTGCGGGGTGACGGCCGTCTTGTCGCCGGTGCCGCGGGTGATCAGGATCCCGTCGAAGGTGTTCCCGTAGGTCGCCTTGAGCGCCTCCAGGTCGTACTTCTCGGTCAGCCGGCCGTCCACGGCCGACATGCTCAGGATCTTGGGCAGGGACCTGCTGCCGAAGGCCAGGGACTTCGTGCCCACCTTGACGATGGCGTTGGCGGACATCGCCGGCTCGGCGAA
Organism: Streptomyces sp. NBC_01232; assembly: GCF_035989885.1. GTDB lineage: Bacteria > Actinomycetota > Actinomycetes > Streptomycetales > Streptomycetaceae > Streptomyces. Next base: position 5,381,970 of record NZ_CP108518.1, on the reverse strand, counting down.
CTCCTTCATGGCCCGGTCCAGTTCGGCCTGGCCGACGGCCGGCGCCTTCGTGGTCGTCGGCAGTTCGGCGACGGCCGCCTTGCCGGTGGCGACCTGGTCCTTGAAGGCCTTGGTCACCAACGGGACGGAGGCGTCCACGTCGAGGGTGGTGCCGGGGGTGCCGGGGACCGCGACGGCCTTGCCGGTGTCGAACTTGATGGAGGCCTCGGTGGCCGATCCGGCCGTGCCCGCGAGTTCCTGCAGCGCGACCTGGAGCTTCTCCTCGTCGATCGGCATCACCGGGTCCGCGACCCGGTGGTTGCCGAGGAGCGAGCCGATGACCGTGACCGGGTTGTAGTCGCTGCCGGCCGCGTTGCGGACGGTGGTCTGCGCGTCCAGGGTCAGACCGGCCTTCTCCGGCTTCAGCTCGACCGGCTTGCCGCCGACGCTGAGCTGGATCGGGGCGGCGGCGCGGGTGCCGAAGGCCGTCTGGAGCTTGGAGACGGCCTCGTCGCGGCTGCCGCTGATGTCGACGTCGAGGACGGTGGTGCCCTTGGGGACGTCGGAGTGGTTCAGGAGCAGCCCGGCGCCGTAGGCCACGCCGATGAGGCCGATGACCGCGCCGCCGAGCAGGACCGCCTTGGAGCGGCCCTTCTTGGCGGGCTTGCCGGTGGCCTTCGGCTGGGCGGGCGCGGGCCGGGGGGTGGCCGGCGCGGGGGCCGGTACGGGGCCGGGCAGCGGGCCGTCCAGGTCCGGGCCGGGCCACTGCGGAGCCTCGTCGAAGGCGGCCGCGCCGGCCGGGCCGCCGACGGGGCCGGTGCCGAAGCCGGGGCCGCCGGTCGGTCCGGCGGGAGCGCTGCCGTAGGCCGGGAACGCCTCGGTGACGGGGCCGCCGTCGCCCTGGTCGGCGCCGTACGCGGGGAAGCCCTGGGTGCTGCCGACGCCCGGGCCGCCGGGCATCGGGGCCGTGGGAGCGGGCATGGGGGCCTGGGCGAAGCCCTGGCCGTAGTCCGCCGCGGGCGGCTGCGGGGTGCGCTGCGGCGCGTAGGCGGCGTTCGGCCCGGACATCGGCGGGGCCTGGGCGCGCGGCGGGGCGGCGTAGCCCGCGCCTGGCCCGGCCGGCGGCGGCGTGGGGGTCGGGGTCGGCGTCGGGGACGGCGTCCGGGTGGGCAGCGGCATCTGGCCCGTGGCGGGGCCCGGTGCGGGCGCCGGGGCCTGCGCCGCCGGCTTGCGGGGGGCGAACCAGTTGCTGGCGGCCGCCTCCTCGGCCTCGGCCGGGGCGGGCGCCTGGGCGTGGGGCGGCTCGGGCGCGGCCTCGATGCGGGTCGGCTGCGGCTTCGGGCGCTGCGCGAGCGGCGGCTGGGACGCCGGCCCGGGCGCGGGCTCCGGACCGGGCTGCTCCCCGGATCCGGCCGGGCCGGAGTTGGTGCCCATCGCCTTGCGCACGACCACCGGCGGGATCGGCCGCGAACCCGGGATGTTGATCCGGATCCGGGTCGTCAGGGTGGTCTCTGTCTTGGGCCCGTCGGAATCGGGCGTGGACGGCTTCGAGGTCACAGAGTTCTCCTCCGGAGCGGTCGCCGCAGCGTCCGTGGACGGGTACTGGCCGGTTCCGTACGGCGGTGTACCCGAGGGGTAGGCGGCTCCACCGTGCCCCTTGGGCCCGGAGGACGAACTGTCGGTTTCACGACTCAAGGCAGGTTCTCCCGGTTGGCTCCGCCGCCCGTCATTGGGTGCGCGGGCAGCTCGGCGGCCCGTCCACCATACTGGCCGCCGCCCGCACGCAACTGACTGCGGGGAATCAGGGGTTCCTGATAGTCCCGGTCAAACCCCTCTGAAGCGCCCGCCGGGCCGCGGCGCGCGCCCCTCGCCGTACCTCCCTACGAGGTCCGACATCACGTCACTTGGCAGGCCGGGCGGCCGAAACCGGCCGATCCTGCGGACCGCGCATCGTGGCGCACATCACAGCGAGAACCGTTCCACCCAAAAGGTAGACGTACGTGCCGATTCCGGACGAACCGAGGAGGAAGTCCCCCTCGGGGCGCGGGACGCTGAGCATCACGTACGAGAGGAACCAGCCCGCCGCGGCGCCGCCCACACCGGGGCCGGTGCCGAGGGCGATCCGGCCGCCGAGGAACAGCCCGAAGACCGCCAGCAGGGCGAGCAGCAGACCGCCGGGGAACCACAGGTCCACCACCAGCCAGCCGGCCGCTCCGGTCAGTACGCCCAGGACGAGCAGACCCAGGCAGCCGGCGATCCGCCCGGCCGTCAGCGTGCCGCTCACGCCTGGACCCCCGCGAAGAGGTCGTGTTCGCGTTCGCCCGCCGGGGCGCCCGGCCGGCCCTCGGCCAGTTCGTAGTACTCGCGGGTGAACAGCGGCTGCGCCAGGTCGTTGGAGAGCGCGAAGAAGGGCCCGTCCACGGCGATCTGGGTGGCGTGCGCCCGCATGGCGGCCGCCTTCGCCGCAACGAAGGTGTCCTTGGCGTCGATCTCGGCGGTGATCCGCTCGTCGGCGACGACCCCCGGCACGTCCTCGGGCGAGCCCACTCCCGGGAAGGTCACCTCGCCGCCCGCGGCGCGCAGCCGGGCGAAACCCTCCTCGACCACCGAGCGCGGGACGCGGTTCCAGTAGATCTTCCCGACCGTGTGGGGCGCGCCGAGGTCGCGCCGGTACGCGGTTTCCGCGGCCAGTTCGGCGGCGCGCATGGCGACCCGGTGGGCCTGGATGTGGTCCGGGTGCCCGTATCCGCCGTCCGGGTCGTAGGTGACGAGCACCTGCGGGCGCAGCTCCCGGATCACCTCCACGAGGTACGAGGCGGCCTCGTCCACGTCGGCGGCCCAGAAGGCCTCCGGGCGGTGGTTCTGCGGGGCGCCCATCATCCCGGAGTCCCGGAAGCGGCCGGGGCCGCCGAGGAACCGGTGGTCGTGGACGCCCAGTTCGGCCATGGCCGCGGCGAGCTCGCCGACGCGGTGGGCGCCGAGGGCGTCGTCGCGGTCGGCCGCCAGGTGGGCGAGACCGGGCGGGATGACCTCACCCTCCTCGCCGAGGGTGCAGGTCACCAGCGCGACGTGGGCACCCTCGGCCGCGTACTTGGCCATGGTGACGCCGTTGTTGATCGACTCGTCGTCGGGGTGCGCGTGCACGAGGAGCAGACGACGGGCGGGAAGACCGTTCATGGGGCCCAGCCTACGAGGCCGGAGCTAGAACTTGAGGCCACTGATCATGCTCGCCACGTTCGAGGTGAGCTGGCTGAGGGTCGGGGCGATGGTGGAACTCGCCAGGTAGAAGCCGAGCAGTACGCAGACCACCGCATGTCCCGCCTTCAGGCCCGCCCTTCGGACCAGCAGGAAGACGATGATCGCCAGCAGCACCACGGCGGAGATCGAGAGTGCCACGGCGTTTCACCTCCACGTCGAGCGGATATCGGTACGCGTATTCGTGCTCGGCAGGAGTCATACCCACCGTGCGCTACGGATCATAACTATCCGTACCAGCGCATCGATCGAAATCCGGCAGCACGAGGGGCGCATGCCGCGCATGAGTGGGGTCACGGGGAGGCCGGCCGGCGAGGCCGTACGCCTCCCCGGCCGGCTGTCGGCACCCGCACGGCCGCACGGCATCCAGGCTGCACGCCTCAGATCTCGGGGCAGAAACGGTCAAGTTGCCTCCGTGTTAACGGGGTTGAGGGGTACGGCGGCCGTTCCCCGTCGTACGCACAGCGGTGGCCGGAAATGATCGGTGGGCGGCTACTCCTTCGTCAGCGGATCCGCCGGCGGGGGTGACGGCGGATCCGAGGGCGGGACCGGCGGCGCGTCCGACGGCGGGACCACCTGCTTCTCCGCCGCGAAGTGACAGGCCGACGGGTGCGCCGCCGGGCCCGGGGGAAAGACCTGCGGCACCGCGAGCAGCGGGACCTCGGCCGTGCAGCGGGGCTCGGCCTTCCAGCAGCGGGTGCGGAAGGGGCAGCCCGAGGGCGGGTTGGCCGGGGAGGGCACGTCACCGGTGAGGATGATCCGCTCGCGGTGGGCGCGGGCCTCCGGGTCCGGGACCGGGACGGCGGAGAGCAGTGCCTGGGTGTACGGGTGGGTCGGGTGGTCGTAGATCTCGCGGTCGGTGCCGATCTCGACGATCCGGCCCAGGTACATGACGCCGACCCGGTCGGAGATGTGCCGGACGATCGAGAGGTCGTGCGCGATGAAGACGTAGGACAGGTCGAAGTCGCTCTGGAGCCGGTCCAGCAGGTTGATCACCTGGGCCTGGACGGAGACGTCCAGTGCGGAGACGGGCTCGTCCGCGACGATGATCTCGGGCTGCAGGGCGAGGCCGCGGGCGATGCCGATGCGCTGGCGCTGGCCGCCGGAGAACTGGTGCGGGTAGCGGTTGATGTACTCCGGGTTCAGACCGACGACGTCGAGCAGTTCCTGGACCCGTTGCCGGCGCGAGCCCTTGGGAGCCACCTCGGGATGGATCTCGTACGGCTCCCCGATGATGTCGCCGACCGTCATGCGCGGGTTCAGCGAGGTGTACGGGTCCTGGAAGACCATCTGGATGTTGCGGCGCACGGCCTTCAGGGCGCGCCCCGACAGCTTGGTGATGTCCTCGCCCTTGTACGAGATCGCACCCGCGGTGGGCCGCTCCAGGTTGACGAGCATCTTGGCCACGGTGGACTTGCCGCAGCCGGACTCGCCGACGATGCCCAGCGTCTCACCGGCGCGCAGGTCGAAGGAGACCCCGTCGACGGCCTTGACCGCGCCGACCTGCTTGCGGAAGACGACGCCCCGGGTGAGCGGGTAGTGCTTGACCAGGTCCTTCACTTCCAGAAGGGGCTCAGCCATGGAGGCACTCCTTCCAGAAGTGGCAGGCGCTGGTCCGCTCCACCGGGGACTCGGTCACCCGGTACAGCGGGGGGACGTCGGTGCGGCACACCGCCTGCGCCATCGGACAGCGCGGGTTGAAGGCGCAGCCGGGCGGGATGGCCACCAGGTTCGGCGGCAGGCCCTTGATGGCGTACAGCTCCTGGCCCTTCTGGTCCAGGCGCGGGATGGAGTCCAGGAGGCCGCGCGTGTACGGGTGCGCGGGCGCCTTGTAGATCTCGTGGACGGGGGCCGCCTCGACGATCCGGCCCGCGTACATGACCGCGATCTTGTCGGCGACATCGGCGACCACGCCCAGGTCGTGGGTGATCAGGATGAGGCCCATGTTCAGCTCGCGCTGCAGCTCGGCCAGCAGGTCCATCACCTGGGCCTGGACGGTGACGTCCAGGGCCGTCGTCGGCTCGTCCGCGATGATCAGCGAGGGCTCCAGGGCCAGTGCCATGGCGATCATGATGCGCTGGCGCATGCCGCCCGAGAACTGGTGCGGGTAGTCCCCCACCCGCTCCTTCGCCGCCGGGATCTTCACCCGGTCCATCAGCTCGACGGCCTTGCGCTTGGCGTCCTTGCGGGACGTCCCGCGGTGGACCTCGTACATCTCGCCGAGCTGCGCACCCACGCTCAGGACCGGGTTCAGGGAGGAGAGCGCGTCCTGGAAGATCATCGCCATCTCGGCGCCGCGGATCTTCCGGCGCTCCTCCTCCTTCATCTTGAGGAGGTCCTTGCCCTTGAAGAGGATCTCGCCGCCCGCGATGCGGCCCGGCGGCATGTCGAGGATGCCCATCACGGCCTGGGCGGTCACCGACTTGCCGGAGCCGGACTCGCCGAGCACGGCGAGCGTCTCGCCCTCGGCCACCGAGTAGTTGACGCCGTTGACGGCCTTGGCGACTCCGTCGCGCGTCTTGAATTCCACGTGCAGGTCGCGGACTTCGAGCAGCATGTGCGGGGCTCCTCAGCGCAGCTTGGGGTCGAGGGCGTCGCGCACCGCGTCGCCGAGCATGATGAAGGCGAGCACGGTCAGGCTCAGCGCGCCGGCCGGCCAGAGCAGCATGTGCGGGGCGTTGCGGATCTGCGAGGCCGCGTTGGAGATGTCGATGCCCCAGGACACGGTGGGCGGGCGCAGGCCGACGCCGAGGAAGGACAGGGTGGCCTCCAGGGCGATGTAGGTGCCGAGCGCGATGGTCGCGACGACGATGACCGGGGCGACGGCGTTGGGCGCCACGTGCCGGAGCATCATCCGGCCGTTGCCGGCGCCGAGGGCCCGGGCGGCCTGGACGTAGTCGTTCTGCTTGGCGGTGATGACGGAGCCGCGGCCGATGCGGGCGATCTGCGGCCAGCCGAGGAGCACGATGAAGCCGACGACCGGCCAGACGGTGGTGCTGGTGACCACGGACAGGAAGACCAGGCCGCCGAGGACGACGGGGATGCCGAAGAAGATGTCCGCGACCCGGGACAGCAGCGCGTCGCCCCAGCCGCCGAAGAACCCGGCGAGCCCGCCGAGCACCGAGCCGAGCAGGGCCGCGCCGAGGGTGGCGCAGACGCCCACGGTGATGGAGGCGCGGGCCCCGTAGACGGTACGGGTGTACACGTCGCAGCCCTGGGTGTCGTAGCCGAAGGGGTGGCCCGGGGAGGAGCCCTGCTGCGACTTGGACAGGTCGCACTGCAGCGGGTCGCCGCTCGCGATGAGCTGCGGCCAGATCGAGATGATCACGAGGAAGAGGATCATGAGCGAGGAGATGACGAAGACGGGGTTGCGGCGCAGCTGGTGCCAGGCGTCGGACCACAGGGAGCGGGGCTTCTCGCCGGGGCCGGTCCCGCCCCGGGGGCCGGTCTTCTCGATGCCCTCCAGGCTCTCGGCCTCCTCCAGCGCGAGATCCATGGGGCCGCCCTGCCCGGTCGGGGAGACCGCCTCGTGCGGGCGGGGACCGACGGGGTCGTAGCCGCCGGGCCCTTCGGGGCGCTCGGGGTCAGGCATAACGGATCCTCGGGTCCAGGACCGCGTAGAGCAGGTCGACGAGCAGGTTCGCCAGCAGGAAGACGATGACGAGGATGGTCACGAAGCCCACGACCGTCGGGGAGTTGTTGCGCAGGATGCCCTGGTAGAGCTGGTATCCGACGCCGTGGATGTTGAAGATCCGCTCGGTGACGATGGCTCCGCCCATCAGGGCGCCGATGTCGGTGCCGATGAAGGTGACGACGGGGATGAGCGAGTTGCGCAGCAGGTGGCGGGTGACGACCCGGCGGCGCGGCAGACCCTTGGCGACGGCGGTGCGCACGTAGTCGGCCTTGACGTTCTCGGCGATGGAGGTGCGGGAGAGCCGGGTGACGTAGGCGAGGGAGACCAGCGCGAGCACGATGCCGGGCAGGATCAGCTCGCCGAAGGGGGCGTCCGGGGAGACGGTGGGCCGCACCCAGCCCCATTTGACGCCGAAGAGGTACTGGAGCAGATAGCCCGTCACGAACGTCGGCACGGAGATGACGACGAGGGTGAGCACCAGCACGGTGGTGTCGACGGACCTGCCGCGGCGCAGACCGCTGATCACGCCGAGGGTGATGCCGATGACGATCTCGAAGAAGATCGCGACGATGGTCAGGCGCAGGGTGACGGGGAAGGCGCTGGCCATCAGCTCGGTGACGGGCTGGCCGTTGAAGGCCGTGCCGAAGTCGCCCTGGAAGATCTGGCCCATGTAGTGGAGGTACTGCTTCCACAGCGGCTGGTCGAGATAGAGGTCCTTGCGGATGCGCGCGGCGGTGGCCGGGTCGGGTGCCTTGTCGCCGAACAGGGCCGCGACCGGATCACCGAGCGCGTACACCATGAAGAAGATCAGGAACGTGCTGCCGATGAACACCGGGATCATCTGGAGCAGCCGCCGGATCACATAACGTCCCATGGACTGCTCCAGGATCGATCCGAAACGTCGGTCAGTTGACCTTGATCTGGTCGTACACGGGGACGCTGAACTGGTTGAGCGCCACGTCCGAGAGCCGCTCGGCGTAGCCCGCGCTGCCGTTCTGGTACCAGAGCGGGATGGAGGGCATCTGCGCGGCGAGGATCTTCTCGGCGTCCTGGAACTTCGCGACGGCCGCGGCCTGATCGCTCTCCTGGTTGGCCTCGTCGACGAGCTTGTCGAAGTCCGCGTTGCTGAACTTCCCGTAGTTGGAGGAGGCGCCGGTGTAGTAGAGGGGCTGGAGGAAGTTCTGGATCAGCGGGTAGTCGGCCTGCCAGCCGGAGCGGAACGGGCCGGTCAGCTTGAAGCTGCTCTGCTGGTTGCGGAAGTCGGCGAAGGTGCCGACGGGGTTGACCGTGCAGACCGGGCCCTCGCCCAGCGCGTTGTTGATGCTGTTGCAGACGGCGTCCATCCAGTCGCGGTGCGAGCCGGTGTCCACGTTGGAGGTCAGCGTGACCTTGCCGCCGGGGAGCCCGCCGGCGTCCGTGATGAGCTTCTTGGCCGCCGCGGGGTCGTAGACGCAGGCGTCGCCGCAGACCGTGGAGGAGAAGCCGCCCTTCTCACCGAGGGCCGGTGAGGTCCAGTCCTTGGCCGGAGTGCGGGTCTCGCGGAAGATCTGCTTGGTGATCTCGTCGCGGTTGATCGCCATCGAGATGCCGCGGCGGACGTTCTCCATCCCCGCCTTGCTCCACTGCGGGTCGTACAGCGGGAAGGTGAGGGTCTGGATGATGAGGGCCGGCTGGTTGATGTACCGGTCGCCCAGGTCGTTCTTGACGTTCTTCAGCTGCTGCGCGGGCACGTCGTCGACGAGATCGAGGTTGCCCGAGATCAGATCGGTGTAGGCGGTGTTGTTGTCGGTGTAGACCTTCAGGTCCACACCGCCGTTCTGCGCCTTGTCCGGACCGGGGTAGGTGTCCCACTTGCGCAGCTTCATGCCGGTGCCCTTGGTGTACGAGTCCACCGTGTACGGGCCGTTGCCGACCGGCTTGTTCAGCCAGCCGGCGTGGTCGGTGAAGAAGGCCTTGGGCAGCGGGGAGAAGGCCTGGTAGCCCAGGGTCTCGGGCCAGGTGGAGAACTTGTTCTTCAGGGCGACCGTGAAGGTCTTGGCGTCCTTGACCACCAGCCCGGACATCGTCTTGGCCTTGGGCTCGCCGGAGGCGGGGTGGACGTCCTCGTAGCCGACGATGTCGGAGAAGAACGGCGAGTTGTTCTGCTTGTTGCGCACGTCCGCGCCGTAGTTCCAGGCGTCCACGAAGGACTGCGAGGTGACCGGCTCGTCGTTGCTGAACTTCCAGCCGTCCTTCAGCGTGATCGTGAAGTTCTGACTGTCCGTCGTATCGATTTTCTCGGCGACCATGTCGAGGGCCTCGCCCGTCTTCGGGTCGTAGCGCTTGAGGCCCCGGAAGAGCATGTCGAGCACCTTGCCGCCCTGCACCTCGTTGGTGTTGGCCGGCTCCAGCGGGTTCTGCGGGTCACCCCACGAGGAACTGACGATGCCCGCCTCGCCACCGCCTCCGCCGCTGTCGCTTCCACCGCCGCAGGCCGTCGCCGCGAGGGCGACGGCCACCGCACATGCGGCCCACTGGGCGTGGGTGGCTCCGCGCATGGAGTGCCTCCTAGGGATCCCAAGACTCGCTTAGGGGCCAATGTCACCCTATGTGGGGTCCCGTGCACTCATGGTTGGACCGATTGCACCCGCGCGTCACGCGCCTGTCACCCCTGGGGGTGCAAAGGCAGCTCCCAGGAGTCGACGGCGTAGTGCAGGCCCATGCCGTGCGCCTCGTACAGCGCGAGCGCGCCCGTCGCGTTGTGGGTGTCGACGCCCAGGCCCACGGTGTCCCGGCCGCGCCCGGCGTAGACGGCGAAGCAGTGCCGCAGAAGGAAACCGCCGATCCCGCGGCCGCGCACCTCCTTCGCCACGCCGATGTGTCCGACCCAGGCCATGCTCGTACGGTCGTCCCGGGTGAGCAGAACGGCCGCGTCCCCGTGGCCGGGCAGGCTCGCGATCCACACCAGCGACCAGTCGAGCTTGCGGCCGTCCATGTGGTCCAGCCAGGTCTCGTACGGGCGGTCCACGTGGCCGAAGTGCTCGGCGAAGGTCCGCTCGATGAGGGCGTGGGCCCGGTGGCGGTCGGCCTCGTCGCCGGCGCAGTTGCGCAGGGTGAGTCCGGCCGGCGGGGCCGGGGCGGGATCGGCGGCCGGGGAGAGGGAGCGCGTCATGACCTGGTAGCGGCGGATCGTGCGGTAGCCGCGGCCGCGCAGGAGGGACAGGTCGAGGGTGGGCCTGACGTTGAGCTGCAGTCGCAGGACGCCGGGGCCGGCGGCCAGTTCCCGGGCGCGGGTCTCCATGCGCTCCAGCAGGAGGCCGGCGGCCTCGTCGTGGCCGGGCAGCACGTAGTGGTCCCCGTCGACGCGGCCCGGACCGGAGTCGGCCCAGACGAGGGCGTAGGCGACGAGCCGGCCGTCCTGGAGGGCCAGCCAGGAATCGGTGGCGAGGTCCACGTCAGGGGCGTTGAGGTCGGACTCGACGGTGCCCAGATCGGTCTCCGGGCGGCCGATCTCGATCATGTCGACGGCATTGAGCAGGGCGCAGATGTCGGACGCGTCCCCGGGCCCGGCGGGCCGTACGGTGAGGGTCATGCCGCCACTTTCCGGCGCCGGCTCCCGGGGCCGCAACCGGTTTCCCCGCGGGCGGGCCGGCCACCGGCACAAACGGCTGGTCCCCGGCGCCGTGGGGCACCGGGGACCAGCCGTTCACAGGCAACGCGTCGGTCAGACGGCCAGGATGGCCTTCTCCTCGGCGAAGTGGCAGGCCGAGTCGTGCGCGGCCAGGGTGTTCAGGCCCTTGAAGCGCTCCGGGACCGCCAGCAGCGGCTCCTCGGTGGAGCACTTGTCCTGGGCCTTCCAGCAACGGGTGCGGAAGCGGCAGCCCGACGGCGGGTTGGCCGGGGACGGGACGTCACCGGTGAGGATGATCCGCTCGCGGCCCTCGCGCGCGTCCGGGTCCGGGACCGGGACGGCGGAGAGCAGCGCCTGGGTGTACGGGTGGGTCGGGTGCTCGTAGATCTCGGCGTCGGAGCCGATCTCGGCCATCTTGCCCAGGTACATGACGCCCACGCGGTCCGAGATGTGCCGGACGATCGAGAGGTCGTGCGCGATGAAGAGGTAGGAGAGGTTGAACTCGTCCTGCAGCTTCTCCATCAGGTTGATGACCTGGGCCTGCACCGACACGTCGAGCGCGGAGACCGGCTCGTCGCAGATGATGATCTCGGGCTGCAGGGCGAGGCCTCGGGCGATGCCGATGCGCTGGCGCTGGCCGCCGGAGAACTGGTGCGGGTAGCGGTTGATGTACTCCGGGTTCAGACCGACGACGTCCAGGAGCTCCTGGACCTTCTGCCGGCGGTTGCCCTTGGGAGCCACCTCGGGGTGGATCTCGTAGGGCTCCCCGATGATGTCGCCGACCGTCATGCGCGGGTTCAGCGACGTGTACGGGTCCTGGAAGACCATCTGGATGTTGCGGCGGACGGCCTTCAGGGCGCGGCCGGACAGCTTGCTGATGTCCTGGCCCTTGTAGAAGACCTCGCCGGCGGTCGCCCGCTCCAGGTTCATCAGGAGCTTGGCGACCGTGGACTTGCCACAGCCGGACTCGCCCACGATGCCGAGGGTCTCGCCCTGGTAGAGGTCGAAGGAGATCCCGTCGACCGCCTTGACCGCGCCGACCTGCTTCTTGAACAGGATTCCCTGGGTCAGCGGGAAGTGCTTGACCAGGTTACGGACCTGGAGGATCGGCTCGCGCTCGGTGGCGTTCTTGGTGAGCTCAGCCATGGATCTGCTCCTTCCAGAAGTGGCACGCGCTGCCGCGGCCCGGCAGTTCGGTGCCGTCCTGCTCGGTGACCGGGTGCAGCACCGGGATCTCGGTGCGGCAGATGTCCTGCGCCTTGGGGCAACGGGGGCTGAAGGCGCAGCCCGTGGGAATGCGGAGCAGGTTGGGCGGCAGGCCCTTGATCGCGTAGAGCTCCTGGCCCTTCTGGTCCAGGCGCGGGATCGAGTCGAGCAGGCCACGGGTGTACGGGTGCGACGGACGCTTGTAGATCTCGTGGACCGGAGCGGTCTCGACGATCCGGCCCGCGTACATGACCGCGATCTTGTCCGCGACGTCGGCGACGACGCCGAGGTCGTGGGTGATCAGGATCAGGCCCATGTTCATCTCGCGCTGGAGCTCCGCGAGCAGGTCCATGACCTGCGCCTGGACCGTCACGTCGAGGGCCGTGGTCGGCTCGTCGGCGATGATCAGGTCGGGCTCCAGGGCCAGCGCCATGGCGATCATGATGCGCTGGCGCATACCGCCGGAGAACTGGTGCGGGTAGTCACCCACGCGCGCCTTGGCGGCGGGGATCTTCACGCGCTCCATGAGCTCGATGGCCTTGGCCTTCGAGTCCTTCTTGGACATGCCCCGGTGGACCCGGAACATCTCGCCGAGCTGGTCGCCCACCGAGTAGACCGGGTTGAGCGAGGACAGCGCGTCCTGGAAGATCATCGCCATCTTGTTGCCACGGAGCTTGCGGCGCTCCTCGTCGGACATCTTGAGGATGTCCTTGCCGTGGAAGCGCACCTCGCCGCCGGCGACCCGTCCGGGCGGGCTGTCGAGAATGCCCATGATCGCCTGAGCGGTGACGGACTTGCCGGAGCCGGACTCGCCGAGCACGGCGAGGGTCTCGCCGGCGTTGACGCTGTAGCTCACGCCGTTGACGGCCTTGGCAACCCCGTCACGGGTCTTGAACTCGACCTGGAGGTTGTCCACCTCCAGCAGCGGCACGGCGGATCCGCCGCCCGTCTCCGCAACGCTGAGAATCTCCGACGTCGTCACGCCGCCACCTTCGTCCTGCTTGCTGATGTTGTCTCGGGGCATCGGGCGGCCCTACCGGAGCTTCGGGTCGAGCGCGTCACGCAGGCCGTCGCCGACGAAGGCGAAGCCGAGCACGGTGACGACGACGAACAGGCTGGGGAACACCCAGAGGTAGTCATTGACGCCGATGAACGCCTGACCGGCCGCCAGCATGTTGCCCCACTCCGGGACGTCGACGGGAACACCGGCGCCCAGGAAGGAGAGCGCCGCGACGCCGACGATCGTGGTGCCGACGTTGAACGTCGCGTAGACCAGGACCGCGGTCAGCGAGTTGGGCAGGATGTGCGTGCGCACGATCCGCCAGCCGCTCGCGCCGAGGGCCTTGGCGGCGTGGACGTAGTCCATCTCGCGCACCGACAGGATCGAGCTGCGCAGGAGCCTGGACACGGTGGCCCACGAGAAGATCGCGAGCGAGATGATCACCGGGGTGATGCCGCGGCCGGTGACCAGGATGATGACGATGGCACCGATCATCAGCGGGAACGCGAGGAAGACGTCCGCGATGCGCATGACCAGGGTGTCGGCGAAGCCGGCGAAGTAACCGGCGATGGCGCCGAGGGCGACACCGATCAGCACCGCGAAGAAGATCGAGGCGAGGCCGACGAACATGGCGACGCGGGTGCCGGCTATGAGGCGCGAGAACATGTCGCGGCCCAGGGCGTCGGTACCCATCCAGTGGGTGCCGTTGGGCGAGGCGAGGGTGTTCTCGAGGTCCTGCGCGCCGGGGTCGAACGGGGCGAGCATGTCGCCGAACGCGGCCGTCAGGAACAGCAGGGTGATGATCACCAGACCGACGACGGCCAGCTTGTTCTGGACGTAGCGGTGGCGGATCTCGCCCCACTGGCTCAGTTGCTTGGGTGCGGGTTCGGCCTTGGCCGAAGCGGACGACACGGGGTTCTCGTCCCCGATCGCCGGGCTCGTTGCGAGCTCAGACATGAGGAAATCCTCCTTGGGGGCGGTCAGCTGAGGCGGATACGCGGGTCGAGGGCCGCGTACAGCAGGTCCACGATGAGGCTGAGGACGACGAAGATGGCGACGCTGTACGTCACGACCCCGATCACGATCGGGTTGTTCTGCTGCTGAATCGCCTGAACCAGTGCCAGACCGACACCGTCCCAGTTGAAGATCGCCTCAGTGATGAGCGCACCACCGAGGAGTCCACCGAACGAGATGCCCAGGTAGGTGACCACGGGGATGGAAGAGTTGCGCAGCACGTGCTTGAAGAGCACGCGACGCTGCGGAAGTCCCTTGGCCACGGCCGTCTTCACGTAGTCCGCGCGCAGCACCTCGAGCATCGTGCCGCGGGTGAGGCGGGCGACGAACGCGATGTCGGTGATGGCGAGGGTGACCGCGGGAAGGACCATGCCTTCGAGCTTGTCGCCGCCGAGCTGTGGGAACCACTGGAGTTCCACGGCGAAATACTTCATGAGCAGCATGCCGATCACGAACGTCGGGAATCCGACGGCCATGGTCGTAAAGAATGTCGTGGCCATGTCCAAGATGCTGTATCTGTACAGGGCGGCGATGATGCCGACTCCCATACCGAACACGGTCACGAGGCAGATGGCCAGCAGGGCCAGCTTCGCGGTGTTCTGCAGCTTGGGGGCGAGGATTTCGGAGACCTCGCGGCGCTGGATGAAGTCCTCGCCGAGGTCTCCGGTCGCGACCTTGGCCACGTAGTTCACATACTGCTCGGGCAGCGACTTGTCGAGCCCGTACCGCGCCTTGAGCTCCGCGACCACCGCTGGGTCACGGGCCTTGTCGCTGCCCGCGATCGAGCCCACGGGATCACCGGGGAGAACGAACAGACAAGCGAACAGAACCATGGTCGCGCCGATGAGGACTATGACCATCTGCCCGAGGCGACGGGCGACGTACCTTCCCATGTTTGTGCCTCTCTACCTGGCCGCTTCTGGGAGCAGCGGCCTCCGGCCCAAGGAACGGGCCGGCTCTCGGCCTGCGGGGATTGCCCGCGGATGTGAGGGGTGCCGAAGTAAAAACGGCCTGCCGAGCGGGGCCGCGGCCCACCGGTCACCCGGGGGCCGCGGCACATTCGCTCCTGACGGATATACCGTCCGAACCGATTACTTCTTGAGCGAGATCTTCTCGAGGATCGGGTCCTCGTTGAAGTTGATGTCGTCCAGACCGTTGAACTTGTCGGTCGCCATCAGGCGGAACTGGGAACGGTTGAAGGTCGGGATGAGGGCCATGTCCTCCATGGCCATCTTCTCGGCCTGCTTGTACAGGGCGGTGCGAGCGGCCTCGTCCTTGGTGCCACGGGCCGTGTCGATCAGCTTGTCGAACTCCGGGTTGTTGTAACGGACACGGTTGTCACCGGTCACGTTGCCCTCAGCGTCCTTCGCCATGGAAGACGAGTGCAGCAGCGGGAACAGGAAGTTCTCCGGGGTCGGGTAGTCCGCGCCCCAGGCGAAGCGGTAGATGCCGGTGGCGGCACCGCTCTGCTGCTCCTTGAGCATGCCCGGGAAGTCCTTGCCGTCCAGCTTGACCTTGACGCCGAGAACCTCCTCGACCTGCTTCGCGATGGCCTGGACCCACTCTTCGTGGCCGGCACCGGTGTTGAAGCTGAACTTGATCTCGGTACCCGGCTTCAGGCCGCCCTTCTCGGCGTGCTCCTTGGCCTTGGCGACGTCCTGCTTGACGCAGGAGACGCACAGGTCCTTCTGGTACGCCTTCGGGAACGCCGGCGGCACGATGGTCGTCGACGGGGTCTGGTAGCCCTGGAAGACACCCTTGGCGATGGCCTGACGGTCGATCGCGTAGGAGATCGCCAGACGCGCGTCCTTGTTGTTCGTCGGACCGTTGTCACCGATCGGCAGAACGAAGTTCATGCCGTTCGTGTCCTTGGCGAACCACTTGTTCTGCGGCTTGAACTTCGCCTCGGCCGTCTTCAGCATCGGCGTCGGGATGTGCGCGTAGTCGAAGGTGCCGGCCTGGAAGCCGTCGTACTCGAGCTGGTGCGCGGTCTTGTCGTTGAGGAGCGTGACCTGGACCTTCTCGAGGGAGGCCTTGGTCAGCGCGTAGTCGTCGTTGCGGACGAGGTTGATCGCCTTGTTGTGCTCCCAGGCGCCGTCCATCTTGAACGGACCGTTGCCGATGGGGGCCTCGCCGAACGCCTTGTCCTCTTCGCCGACCTTGGCGACCTTCGGGACCGGGCTGTAGGCGTTGTGCGCCGTCTTCAGGACGAACTCACAGTCCGCCTTGGACAGGTCCACCTTGATGGTGGACGGGTCCGGGGTGGTGACACCGGCGAAGGTCTTGGCGGAGCCGTCCTGCAGCTCGGCGTAACCCTTGATGCCGGCGAAGTGGTACGCCACGTCGGACGCGGCGGCCTTGTGCGCGGCACGGGCCCAACCACGGGCGAACGACTCGGCGTCGACGACCTCGCCGTTGGAGAACTTGGTGTCGGCCTTGAGCTTGAAGGTCCAGGAGGTGCAACCCTCGTCCGACGTCGCCGACTCGGCGAGCATCGGCTCGGCCATACCGTCCGGCGTGTTGCCGTACAGGCCGGTGAACAGGGCGTTGGCCAGCAGGACGCCCGTGGACTCGTGGGCACGCCCCGGGTCGATGGTGTCCGGCTCGGTGTTGCCCATCCGGAACACGCCACCGTTGGTGGCGCTGCCCTTGTCCTTGCTGTCACCACTGCCACAGGCAGTAGCGGCCAGGGCGACGACAACCGCGCCCACGACCCACTTGGCGCTCTTGGCACCGCGCATGGGTTTCCTCCTCATGAGTCCACTGATCGACTTGAGGGGCAAAGAAAGCTCGCCGACACCCCTGACGGCGAGCAATTTCCTGCCCATAGTGTGCTCGTGAGTCGGCGCGCTCCCCACAGCGCGTGACCCATTGACCCGAGCTCAATGGAGCCATCCTCAGGGACTGCCAGGCCGTAAACCACACTTAAGTGGTCTCGTTTTCACAACATCGATCCGCGGCAGAAACCCGAAATCCGGACAAACGGATAGGAGACAGACACGTGCGAAACGGACGGTTAGCTCATCTTCCGGAGTGTCACGGTCGGTATGCGGACACCTGAACGCAAAAATCCGCTTGACAAAAGCGAACAGCCCCTCCCTTCACGGACTCCGTGAAGGGAGGGGCTGCTGCAATACCAAGGCCCTACGGGCGGCCTCGGCCGCCGTGGCCGCCGCCCGAGCAAATCCGGGCGAACGGCCTTACGACCGTTACTACTTGCCGGACTTGGCGCGCGACGCGGTGCGCGAACGGTCCTTCTGGTCCAGGACGACCTTGCGGATGCGGACCGCCTCCGGGGTCACCTCGACGCACTCGTCGTCGCGGCAGAACTCCAGGGACTGCTCCAGGGAGAGCTTGCGCGGGGGCACCACGTTCTCCGTGTTGTCCGCCGAAGCCGCACGCATGTTGGTGAGCTTCTTCTCCTTGGTGATGTTCACGTCCATGTCGTCGGAGCGCGAGTTCTCGCCGACGATCATGCCCTCGTACACCTCGGTGCCGGGCTCGGTGAACAGGACACCGCGCTCCTGCAGGTTGATCATCGCGAACGGCGTCACGGAGCCGGCGCGGTCGGCGACCAGCGAACCGTTGTTACGGGTCACCAGCTGACCGAACCACGGCTCGTGGCCCTCGTGGATCGAGTGGGCGATACCGGTGCCGCGCGTGCCCGTGAGGAACTCCGTACGGAAGCCGATGAGACCGCGCGACGGGACGACGAACTCCATGCGGACCCAGCCGGAGCCGTGGTTCGACATGTTGTCCATGCGGCCCTTGCGGACGCCCATGAGCTGCGTGACCGCGCCCATGTGCTCCTCGGGGACGTCGATCGTCATGCGCTCGACCGGCTCGTGCACCTTGCCGTCGATCTCCTGCGTGACCACCTGCGGCTTGCCGATGGTCAGCTCGAAGCCCTCGCGGCGCATCTGCTCGACCAGGATGGCGAGCGCGAGCTCACCACGGCCCTGGACCTCCCAGGCGTCCGGGCGCTCGGTGTCGAGCACGCGGAGCGAGACGTTACCGATCAGCTCGCGGTCCAGACGGTCCTTGACCTGGCGGGCGGTGACCTTGCGGTCCTTGACCGCGGACTTGGCGTCCGCGCCCTTGCCGCTGCCGCCGCGGCCGACCATCGGGGAGGTGTTCGTACCGATGGTCATGGAGATCGCCGGCTCGTCGACCGAGATCAGCGGAAGCGCGATCGGGTTCTCCGGGTCGGCCAGGGTCTCACCGATCATGATGTCGGGGATACCGGCGACCGCGCAGATGTCACCCGGGCCCGCCACCTCGGCCGGCTTGCGGGTGAGCGCCTCGGTCATCATCAGCTCAGTGATGCGGACGTTCGACTGGGTGCCGTCACGCTTGATCCACGTGACGGTCTGGCCCTTGCGCAGCTCGCCCTGCTCGACGCGGAGCAGCGCGATGCGGCCGAGGAAGTTGTCGGCGTCCAGGTTGGTGACGTGGGCCTGGAGGGGGGCCTCCTCGTCGTACACCGGGGCGGGGACGTGCTCCAGGATGGTGGAGAAGAACGGCTCCAGGCTGTCGCTGTCCGCGGGGACGGTGCCGTCCTCGGGCTTGGTCAGCGACGCCACGCCGTCACGGCCGCAGGCGTAGACGATCGGGAATTCGATCTGGTCCTCGTCCGCGTCCAGGTCCAGGAAGAGGTCGTACGTCTCGTTGACGACGGCGTCGATCCGGGAGTCCGGGCGGTCGGTCTTGTTGATGCAGAGGATGACCGGCATCTTCGCCTGCAGGGCCTTGCGCAGGACGAAGCGGGTCTGGGGCAGCGGACCCTCGGAGGCGTCCACCAGCAGAACGACGGCGTCCACCATCGACAGACCGCGCTCGACCTCACCACCGAAGTCGGCGTGGCCGGGGGTGTCGATGATGTTGATCGTGATCGGGGCCCCGCCGTCCTTGGGGTGATACTTCACCGCCGTGTTCTTGGCGAGGATCGTGATGCCCTTCTCACGCTCCAGGTCGTTCGAGTCCATCATGCGGTCGTCGAGGTGCTGGTGGGCGGCGAAGGCACCGGCCTGCTTGAGCATGGCATCGACGATGGTCGTCTTGCCATGGTCGACGTGGGCGACGATGGCGACGTTACGGATGTCGTGGCGCGTGGGCACTTCGGCGCTTCTCCCGGGATCGTGGATGGCGTCGCGTACGGTCCGGCACGCGCGCCTCGGCCGGGCGAAAACCTGCCACGGCCTTACCCCATGGTACGTCTCGTGGCGGGAACCGCCTGCCGGGGGTCTGTCAAGAGGCCGGATGAATGAGTGCGGCCGAGCGCTTCGTGGGGTGGCTCGGCCGCCGTTCCTGCCGGTATTCACGCGGGTCAACGGGTATGCACGACCTTGCCCGCCGGGGGATCCGGCGGGCAAGGGACTTGAGTCACATCTGAGCTTGCGACCCGGCGGTCAACCTGACAGGCACCGCTTTGTCATCACTTCTTCTCCCCCGCTACTTCTTCTTGTCCTTCGCGGCCGGAGCCTTCTTCCAGCCGATGTCCTGGTAGCGAGGGGCACCGAGACCGAAGGCGCCCGCGTTGGCCAGGCCCGGCTTGACCGCCACCAGCTCGGGCCGCTGGTAGAGCGGGATGGAACCGGCGGCGGCCCAGATCCGGGCGTCCGCCTTGCGCATCAGCTCACGGGCCTGCTCCTCGTCCAGCTCGCCGACCGCCTGGTCGAAGAGCTGGTCGATGTGGTCGGTGCCGACCCGGGTGTAGTTCTGTTCGACGAGGAGCGAGCCGTCCGCGGCCGGCTCCGGCTTGGCGAAGATGGGCCGGGCGTCGGTGGCCGGGTAGGCCGTCGCGGGCCAGGAGTACAGGGCCAGGTCGTACTGGCCCGAGGCGACGTGGTCCTTGAAGAAGCTGTCGTCCGCCACCTTGACCGTTTCGGTGTTCACCCCGAGCTTGCGCAGCATCCCGGAGATCCGCTCACCCACCGTGCGCAGGGACTCGGAGCCGGGGCCCGCCGGGAGGACGAAGCGCAGGGTGAGCGCCTTGCCGTCCTTGGCGAGCAGGTTGCCGGAGGTACGGGCGGGCTGCTTGGCCGGGGCCGGGGCCGGGGAGGCCTCGGCGGGGTCGGCCGCGTCGCCGTCACGGGCCGGGGCGCCCTTGGCGTCGTCGGCGCTGTCCGGCCGGGCCGCGTGGGCCGCCTGGGCGAGCAGGGACGCCTTGAGCTGGGCCCCGAAGGGGGCCGGGGCGAGGACGGGCGACGGCCCGTCCTGGGCTCCCGCCGGAGCGGCGGCGCTCTTCGGGCCCGCCTCGGTCGCCGACCGGGCGTCGCCGTTGGTCCCGTCGTCCTGGCCCACGATGTAGAGCCCGTCGTTCCCGGTGCCCGGGCCCGAGGGGGTCTTCGCGTCGTCCTGCGGCGCGCTCTCCGGACCGGCCTTGGCCCCCGCCGGCTCGGTGATCTTGCCGCCGCGGCGCCAGCCCGCGTCCGCGAGCAGGGCCTGGGCCGCCTGGGTGTCCCGGCCGCCGAGGGCGTCGCTGTTGTCGGCGTACGCCCGCTGCCCCGCCAGCGCCAGGTGACTGCCGACCGGCTTGGCGGGCAGGCCGAGCGGCTTCAGGACGACCTCGGCCAGTGCCTGGCGGTCCAGGGCCCGGGCCAGCGCCCGGCGCACCCGCTCGTCCGCCAGCGGGCCGGAGGCCCCGTTCATCGCGAGCTGCGTGTAGGCCGGCTCCAGGGACTTCCGTACGGTGAAGGCCTTCAGTGCCGCCTGCTCGGCCGCGTACTGCTTGACCGAGGCCGCGTGCTTCTGGCGGCTCTCCGTCTCCGCCGCGGCCTTCTCCTCGTCCGTGCCGAAGGCGATCGCCCACGACAGCGTGGCCTGCGCCGGCGTCAGCGCCGCCCCCGGTCCGTGAGCCGGTGCGCCGCCCGCGACCGCCTCGCCCGCGGGGCCCGCAGCACCTGCCGCGCCCGGGCCGTTCCTGCCGGCGGCGTCCCGGCGGGCCAGGGCGATCCGGTCCGCCCCGGCACGGTCGATCTCCGCCAGGTCGAGCTTCCCGGCGGCCAGCGCCGCGGGGCGCTCGGCCCGCGGCACCGCCGTCAGGATCAGCGTGTCCAGCTTGGCCGGGCGGCCCCACCAGCGCGCGTTGCGGGTCAGGGCGGCGGTGCCGCTCTTCTTGTCGATCGCACCGAGCGCGAAGGGCCCGGCGGTGACCTTCAGCGCTCCGCGGGCGCCCTCGTTGAAGGCGTCCGGGGTACCGGTCACCTGCTTGGGGTAGAGCGGGGTGAACAGGGAGCGCCAGTCGGCGTACGGCTTGTTGAAGGTGACCCTGACCTCCAGGTCGGTCTTGCCCTTCTCGATCTTCTCGATCCGGTCGTAGCCGGCGTTGCGCGCCGTCCAGTACGCCGAGTCCTTGCCGTTCAGGGCCCGCCACTGCGCCACGAAGTCGGCGGCGCCGATCTCGCGTCCGTCGCTCCACACCGCCTGCTGGTTCAGCTTGTACTGGACGACCTGCTTGGGCTCCCGCTCGATCACCTCGGCCTTCTCGAGGTAGTCGGGGTTGACCACCGGCCGCCCCTTGGCGTCCATCACGAACAGCTGCGGCAGCACCGCGCCGGCGATCCGGCCGGTGGTGGCGTCCGCGTCTGCCTGGAAGGTGTTGAGGGTGTCCGGGAGCGTGTCCACGGCCCAGCGCAGCACACCCCCGTCCGCGATCCTGTCGCGGGTGGTCGTGGCGATGTCCTGCCCTGCGGCGGCCGGACCGCCCTCGTCATCACCCGCGCCGCAGCCCGTGAGCAGCGGCAGTGCGAGGACTCCCGAGGTCAGGAGCGCCAATGACCTGCGCCTTCTCTGGGACATGGGTGGTACCTCCGGGGCGGGGCGTGGGGGAAGCATGATCACGTTCGGCGGTATATGGAGCTGATCACACCGGTTGCCGGAACCCACTCAAATAGACGCTCCGCCGCACCCCTCGCAGCCGCCTCTCGCCACGCCGCGAACCCCACCCGTGCGGACCAATCCCGCTTGCGCGGCAGCAGGCGTTCGCCCGGGAGAGGGATGAGAATGGGGGCAGGGAGGGGCGCACGATTCGCGCCTGCGCGCCTGCAATAGCTGCACGTCCCTTCACAACGGGGGACGGGAAGCGCGACACTCGCAGGCGCACATGAGCGTTGCCACCGCACCCTGGCGGAAGTGAGGGCAAATCATGTCCCTGCAAGACGATCTGAGTGCCGTACGGCGCAACCTGGACGAGCTGACGCGCAAGGTCGAGCGGCTGGAGCAGCAGGCCGCACGGCAGAAGCCGTCGACGGCGGCGACCGGTCCGGACCCGTCCCGGATGGTGACGGTCCCGGACACCCCGTACGACAGCTCGCTGTGGACGGACTCCGACGACGAGGGCCTGGGCGCCCGCGACCGCCGCGCCCCCTGAGCCCGCCCGTCCCGGACGCGCATCCACCCGCGCCCCCTCCGGTCCGGCCGTTCGCGGCCGGGCCGCCCGGGGCACCCCTCATCACTCCTCCCGGAGTCCTCTTTGGCCACAGGCACGGAACGACCCCAGCAGCGGCCCGGCGGCGTCCACGACGCCTCACGGGCCGCGATCGCGGCCCGGCACCTGCGGACCGACCGGTGGTGGCTCGCCCCCGCCGGCACCGCGGCCGGGCTGCTCGCCTTCATCGTCTACTCGACCTGGCGGGCCTTCGCGAACGCCGACTACTACGCGGCCCCGTACGTCTCCCCCTTCTACTCCCCGTGTCTCGCGGAGAACTGCGTGCCGATGAAGGGCGGGCCCAACTGGGAGATCTTCGGCAGCTGGTGGGGACTCTCCCCCGCCCTGCTGATCCTGATCTTCCCGCTCGGCTTCCGGCTGACCTGCTACTACTACCGCAAGGCCTACTACCGGGGCTTCTGGGCGTCCCCGCCCGCCTGCGCCGTCGCCGAACCGCACGCGAAGTACACCGGCGAGACCCGCTTCCCGCTGATCGTCCAGAACGTGCACCGGTACTTCTTCTACGCGGCGGTCCCGGTCGCTGGCATCCTCACCTGGGACACCGTGCTGACCTTCCGCGACGAGCAGTACGCGTGGGGCCACATGGGCCTGGGGACCCTGCTGTTCCTGGTCAACATCACGCTGATCTGGGCCTACACCCTGTCCTGCCACTCCTGCCGCCACATCATGGGCGGCCGGCTCAAGCACTTCTCCAAGCACCCGGTGCGCTACCGGCTCTGGGGCTGGGTCAGCAGGCTCAACACCCGCCACATGCAACTGGCGTGGGCCTCCCTGATCAGCGTGGCCCTGTGCGACTTCTACGTGTACCTGCTGGCGAGCGGCGCCTTCACCGACCCGAGGATCTTCTGAGATGGCCCAAGTGGAACGGCAGCAGTGGGACGTGGTCGTGGTCGGTGCGGGCGGTGCCGGGCTGCGCGCCGCGATCGAGGCCCGCGAGAGCGGCGCCCGGACGGCCGTGATCTGCAAGTCCCTCTTCGGCAAGGCCCATACGGTGATGGCGGAGGGCGGGATCGCCGCCTCCATGGGCAATGTCAACGAGGGCGACAACTGGCAGGTGCACTTCCGCGACACCATGCGCGGGGGCAAGTTCCTCAATCAGTGGCGGATGGCGGAGCTCCACGCGAAGGAGGCCCCGGACCGGGTCTGGGAGCTGGAGACCTGGGGCGCGCTGTTCGACCGGACGCCCGACGGGAGGATCTCCCAGCGCAACTTCGGCGGGCACGAGTACCCGCGCCTCGCCCACGTCGGCGACCGGACCGGCCTGGAGCTGATCCGCACGCTCCAGCAGAAGATCGTCCAGCTGCAGCAGCAGGACTTCGAGGAGTCCGGGGACTACGAGGCCCGGCTCAAGGTCTTCCAGGAGTGCACGGTCACCCGGGTCCTCAAGGACGGGCAGAGGGTCTCGGGGACCTTCTGCTACGAACGCGAGTCCGGCCGCTTCTTCGTCCTGGAGGCCCCGGCCGTGGTGCTGGCCACGGGCGGGATCGGCAAGTCCTTCAAGACGACGTCCAACTCCTGGGAGTACACGGGCGACGGCCACGCGCTGGCCCTGCTCGCGGGCGCGCCCCTGCTCAACATGGAGTTCGTGCAGTTCCACCCGACGGGCATGGTCTGGCCGCCGTCGGTGAAGGGCATCCTCGTCACCGAGTCCGTGCGCGGCGACGGCGGGGTCCTGCGCAATTCCGAGGGCAAGCGGTTCATGTTCGACTACGTCCCCGACGTCTTCAAGGAGAAGTACGCCGAGTCGGAGGCGGAGGGCGACCGCTGGTACGAGGATCCGGACCACAACCGGCGCCCGCCCGAGCTGCTGCCGCGCGACGAGGTGGCCCGGGCCATCAACTCCGAGGTGAAGGCGGGCCGCGGCTCCCCGCACGGCGGGGTCTTCCTCGACGTGTCGACCCGGATGCCGGCCGAGCGGATCAAGCGGCGGCTCCCGTCGATGTACCACCAGTTCAAGGAGCTGGCGGACGTGGACATCACGGCGGAGCCGATGGAGGTGGGTCCGACCTGCCACTACGTGATGGGCGGGATCGCGGTCGACTCGGAGTCCGCCGCCACCGTGGGCGTGCCGGGGCTGTTTGCGGCGGGCGAGGTCGCGGGCGGCATGCACGGCTCGAACCGGCTCGGCGGCAATTCCCTGTCCGACCTGCTGGTCTTCGGGCGGCGGGCCGGACTGCACGCGGCGCAGTACGCCGTCTCCGCGGGGCGCCCGGCGGTGGCCCAGTCGGAGATCGACGCGGCGGCGACGGAGGCGCTGGCCCCGTTCCACGCCACCGAGGGCGCGGAGAACCCGTACACGCTCCACCAGGAACTCCAGACGACCATGAACGACCTCGTCGGCATCATCCGGCGCGAGGGCGAGATGGCCGAGGCCCTGGCGAAGCTCGCGGCCCTGCGCGTACGGGCCTCCCGGGCCGGTGTCGAGGGGCACCGGCAGTTCAACCCCGGCTGGCACCTCGCCCTGGACCTGCGGAACATGCTGCTGGTCAGCGAGTGCGTGGCCCGCGCGGCCCTGGAGCGCACCGAGAGCCGGGGCGGGCACACCCGCGAGGACTGCCCGTCGATGGAGCGGACCTGGCGCCCGGTGAACCTGCTGTGCCGGCCGGTCGACCCGCCCCCGGCGGACCCGGCGGCCGACCGGATCGCCCTGGTCCGCACCCGCACCGAGCCCATCCGTCCCGACCTGCTCGCGCTCTTCGAGAAGGAAGAGCTGGTCAAGTACCTCGCCGAAGAGGAGCTCTACGAATGAGTACGTACGACGCGAGCTTCCGGATCTGGCGGGGCGACGCGGAGGGCGGGGAACTGCGGGACTTCACGGTCGAGGTGCACGACGGGGAGGTGGTCCTGGACATCGTCCACCGGCTCCAGGCCACCCAGGCGTCGGACCTGGCGGTGCGCTGGAACTGCAAGGCGGGCAAGTGCGGCTCGTGCAGTGCGGAGGTCAACGGCCGGCCACGGCTGATGTGCATGACGCGCATGTCGACCTTCGAGCGGTCCGAGACGATCACGGTCACCCCGTTGCGCGCCTTCCCGATCGTCCGTGACCTGGTGACGGACGTGTCCTTCAACTATGCGAAGGCGCGGGAGGTCCCGGCCTTCGTGCCTCCGGAGGGGGTGGCCCCGGGCGCGTACCGGATGCAGCAGGTCGACGTGGAGCGCTCGCAGGAGTTCCGCAAGTGCATCGAGTGCTTCCTGTGCCAGGACACCTGCCACGTGGTGCGTGACCACGAGGAGAACAAGGGGGTCTTCGCCGGTCCCCGTTTCCTGATGCGGGTGGCGGAGCTGGACATGCATCCGCTGGACGCGGCTCAGGAGGCGGGCCTGGACCGCAAGCGCGCGGCGCAGGAGGAGCACGGGCTGGGCTACTGCAACATCACCAAGTGCTGTACGGAGGTCTGCCCGGAGGGCATCAAGATCACCGACAACGCGCTGATCCCGCTGAAGGAGCGGGCGGTGGACCGCAAGTACGACCCGCTGGTGTGGCTGGGGAACAAGATCGGCCGCCGGGCGGATTCCCGGTAGGCGGACCCGTCGGGCCAAAGGGGCCCGGGGCCCGGCGGATGCCGGGACCCGGGCCCGCCCGCGAGCCGGCACCCCGCCGGATCTCCGTTCCGGATGCACCCCGCCGGATCCCCGTCCCCGGCGTGCGTCCCGGGGTGACTCCGAATGCGAGGCCGCGAAACCACCCATACCCTCCCAATTGTGATTCCGCCGAGAAGCAGGCCGCGCCGCAGGACGTCCGTACGGGCCGCGCTCGCGGTCGCCGCCGGGCTGCTCGCGGCCGGGGGCTGGGGGATCGCCCAGGCGCCGGCCGTGCGGGCCGAGGATCCCGTCACCCTCTCCCGGCAGGGGCAGATCACCGACCTGGTCGGGGCGCTCGGCGACCGGCAGGGCGCCGTCACCGCCGCGCTCGACAAGCTCTACGCCGACCGGAAGATCCAGCTCTTCGTCGCCTACGTACGGGACTTCTCCGGGCGCTCCGCCCAGAGCTGGGCCGACGCCACCGCGCAGCGCAACGGCCTCGGCCAGGACGACGTTCTGCTGGCCGTGGCGACCGGGGCCCGCCAGTACGCCTATTCGGCCGATGTCGACTCCGGTTTCACGGAGGAGCAGCTGGCCACCGTCGCACGGATCGCCATCGAGCCCGCCCTGAAGCAGAACGACTGGGCGGGCGCCGCCATCGGCGCGGCCAACGGCTACAACGCCGTGCTCGGCGGTCAGCCCGTGCCCGCGCCCACCATCACCCCCGGCCCGGCGGATCCCGGGGGCGGGGAGAGCGGTGCGAACGGGGCCGGGGACTTCGTGCTCCCGGTGGTCGCCGTCGGCGCCGCCGGGGCGCTCGCGGCCTATACGTACACCCGCCGCAAGCGCAAGGACGCCACCGGCGGCGGGCGCGGTACGACGACCGGGCCGGGCTGGCCCGAAGGGGCGCCGGACCGGCTCCCGCTGCCGGAGCTGGACGCCACGGCGAAGGCCCTGCTCGTGGAGACCGACGACGCGGTCCGCACCAGCACGGAGGAACTCGGCTTCGCCTCGGCCCAGTTCGGCGAGGAGGCGGCCCGCCCCTTCATCGCGGCCGTGGAGTACGCCAAGGACGAGCTGACGCACGCCTTCCGGCTGCGCCAGCAGCTCGACGACGCCTACCCGGAGGACGACGCGACCCGGCGCCGGATGCTGGACGAGATCGTCGCCCGCTGCACCGAGGCGAACCGGCGGCTCGACGCCGAGTCCGCGGACTTCGACCGGCTGCGGGACCTGGAGAAGAACGCCCCGCAGGCCGTGGCGACCGTGGAGCAGCACTTCCGGGACCTGACCGGGCGCACCACGATCGCCGCAGCGACGCTGACGGCGCTGGCGCAGCGGTACGCCGACTCGGCGTCCGCGCCCGTCGCCTCCCACCCCGAACAGGCCGAGGACCGGCTGCTGTTCGCGACGACCAACCTGGGCCTGGCCCGCGCGGCCCTGGAAGCCGGCGAGAACGGGACGGCGGCCGTGCACGTACGGGCCGCCGAGGGCGCGGTGGACCAGGCGGCGACCCTGGTCGACGCGGTCGAGCGGCGCGCGCAGGAACTGGCGGAGGCCGCCGGGAAGCTGCCGGGCGCGCTGACCGAGACGGACACCGACCTCGCGGACGCCCACGGGCTGCTCACCGGCACCGCCGAGGGCACCTCGACGGCGGACCTGAGCGGGCGGATCGGCCGGGCCGAGGCCGTACTGGCCGACGTACGGCAGGAGGTGGCGGCCGGCCGGTACGACCCGATCGACGCCCTGCGCCGGGTCGAGGAGGCCGACGCGGCCCTCGACGAGGCCCTTTTCGGGGCGCGGGAGAGGGAGTCGGGGCGGCAGCGGGCGGCTGCCCTGCTCGACCAGGCCATGCTCACGGCGCGCAGCGCGATCGGCGCGGCGACGGACTACATCACCACCAGCCGCGGCGCGGTGGGCAGCCAGGCCCGCACCCGGCTGGCGGAGGCGGGCCGGCACCTGGAGCGGGCGGGGTCCCTGGCTGCGGGCGATCCGGCGGGGGCGCTGGCGGAGGCCCAGCAGGCGGACGCGCTGGCGCGGCAGGCGCAGCAGCTGGCGGAGCAGGACGTACGCGCGTACCAGGACCCGTACGCGGGCCGCAGGTCCGGCGGCGGCACGGGCGGCGCCGTGCTCGGCGGGATCATCCTCGGCGAGATCCTGCGCGGCGGCCGGGGCGGCGGAGGCTTCGGCGGAGGCGGCTTCGGCGGTTTCGGGGGCGGGGGCGGCAGTGGCCCCGGCTCCTTCGGCGGCGGCGGAACCCGCGGTCGCATGGGCGGCGGCGGCCGCTTCTGAACTGCACATACACCGGCCCCGACCAGGAGAGACCCACCATGAGCAAGCAGACCATCCTCGGCCGCGTCACCCAGCTCGCCAGGGCCAACATCAACGCGCTGCTGGACCAGGCGGAGGACCCGCAGAAGATGCTGGACCAGCTGATCCGCGACTACACGAACAACATCTCGGAGGCCGAGCAGGCCGTCGCGACGACGATCGGCAATCTGCGGCTGATGGAGGCGGACCACAAGGAGGACGTGGAGGCGGCCGCCGAGTGGGGCGGCAAGGCCCTCGCGGCGAGCCGGAAGGCGGACGAACTGCGGGCGGCGGGGGCGGCGGCGGACGCCGACAAGTTCGACAACCTCGCGAAGGTGGCCCTGGGACGGCAGATCCAGTCGGAGAAGGAGGCGACGACGGCGCAGCCGACGATCGCCGCGCAGACGGAGGTCGTCGACAGGCTCAAGTCGGGTCTGGACTCGATGCGGATCAAGCTGACGGAGCTTCAGGCCAAGCGCGACGAGCTGGTGGCCCGTGCGAAGACGGCGCAGGCGCAGAACACGATGATGGACGCGGTGAAGAACATCGACGTCATGGATCCGACGAGCGACTTGAACCGCTTCGAGCAGAAGGTGCGGCGGGAGGAGGCGATGGCGCTCGGGAAGCAGGAACTGGCCGCGTCCTCCCTGGACGCGCAGTTCGAGGCCCTGGACGACCTCGGCAAGTCCCTGGAGGTCGAGTCGCGGCTCGCCGCGCTCAAGCGGGGGCGCGCCGCCTGAGCGCCGCCCTCCGACGGGGGCTGCCCGGCCGGGGCCGCGGGACCCCGGCGGGGTCCCGCGGCCCCGGTCAGCCGTACATGCTCAGCAGCTGCTCGGCCGACAGTTCGGCGACGGCCTCCGCCGCCGCGCCGGGCAGCGGGAGTTCGAACCAGACCGTCTTGCCTCGGTGGGTACGGCGCGTGCCCCAGCCCGCCGAGAGCAGTCCGACCAGCTGGAGCCCGCGGCCGCCCTCGTCCGTGTCGCGGGCGCGCCGGCGGCGCGGCTGGACCAGGTTCGCGTCCCAGACCTCACAGACCAGGGTGCGGTCCAGCAGCAACCGCAGCCGGATCTCGCCCTCGCCGTACCGCAGGGCGTTGGTGACCAGTTCGCTGACCAGCAGTTCGGTCGTGTCGAGCAGGCCCTCCAGGCCCCACGCCGGGAGTTTGGCCCGGGCCAGTTCCCGGGCCCGGCCCACCGAGCGGGCCTCGCGCGGCAGCTGCCAGTCGCCGACCGCGTCCACCGGCAGGCCCTGGACCCGCGCCATGAGCAGCGCGATGTCGTCCTCGCCGTGCCGGGTGTCGAGGGTGTTGAGCACGTGGTCGCAGACGTCCTCCAGCGGGCGGACCGGGTCGGCCAGTGCCTCGCGCAGCCCGCGCAGACCCTCCTCCAGGGGATGGTCGCGGGACTCCACGAGCCCGTCGGTGTAGAGGGCCAGCAGTGCGCCCTCCGGCAGGTCGACCTCGACCTCCTCGAAGGGTTCGCCGCCCACGCCGAGCGGCATGCCGGGCGGCACCTCCAGGAGCAGCGCGGGCCGCGGTTTCCCGGCCTCGTCCGGGGGTTCGACCAGCACGGGCGGCATGTGGCCCGCGTTGGCGATGGTGCAGCGCCGCGTCACCGGGTCGTAGACGGCGTACACGCAGGTGGCGAGGTAGACCTCGGAACGGTCCGCGTCCCGCGAGTGCAGGGCCGCGCGGGAGGCCTGCTGGGAGCCGCCGGGGGCGCCGAGCCCGCGGGCGATCTCGTCCAGGGCGGTCAGTACCTCCGCCGGTTCGAGGTCGAGCAGTGCGAGGGTCCGTACGGCGGTCCGCAGTTCGCCCATGGCGACGGCGGCCCGCAGCCCGCGGCCCATGACGTCGCCGACGACCAGTGCCGTACGGTGCCCGGGCAGCTCGATGACGTCGAACCAGTCCCCGCCGACCTCGGTGGCCGCATTGCCGGGCAGGTACCGGCAGGCGATGTCCAGGCCGGCCGCCTCCGGGTCGCCGGGGGGCAGCAGGCTGCGCTGCAGTATGAGCGCCCGTTCGTGCTCGCGCCGGTAGAGCCGTGCGTTGTCGATGCATACGGCGGCGCGCGCGGCCAGTTCGACGGCCACCGCCCGGTCGCGTTCGCCGAAGGGTTCGCTGCCCTTGGTACGGGAGAACTGCGCGAGCCCGACCACCGTGTCGTGGGCGACCATCGGCACGACCAGCGTGGACTGCACGAGGTCCTCCGGTCCGCCGCCCTCGATCAGCCGGGGCCGCGCGGTACGCAGGGCCAGCGCGCCCGGCGAAGCCGCCGGGTAGCGGTGGATGTCGCCCACGGAGACCAGTGCGCCCGGACCGGACAGCGGTGCGTCCGAGACGGCGGAGGCGAAGGCCACCCGGCGCAGGGCGGCGGACGGCGTCCGCGCCGGGCCCTGTCCGGGCAGGCTCGGCACCCCCGGGCCCTGCGGCCGTGCGGGCCGGTCGTCGTCGCCGAGCAGCAGGCCCTGGTAGAGGTCGACGGCGGCCAGGTCGCAGAAGCCGGGGACGGTGACGTCGAGGAGTTCGCGGGCGGTGGTCTCCAGGTCGAGGGAGTTGCCGATGCGGTGTCCGGCCTCGTTGAGGAGGGCCAGGTTGCGCCGGACCCCGGCGGCCTCGCGGGCGGCGAGGTGGCGGCGGGTGACATCGGTGCCGATCCCGGCCACGCCGATGGGGCGGCCGCTGCCGCCGTGGACGCGGTAGAGGTTGATGGACCAGTGGCGGTTCTCCCGGCTGCCGGGGGCGGCGCCGGTGATCCGCAGATCGGTCACCGACTCCCCGGTGTCCAGTACCCGGCGCAGGGCTTCGGCCATCCGGTCGGCCTCGTGCGCCGGCAGGTAGTCGTGGACGGTCCGGCCGCGGTGCTCCTCGACGGCGCCTCCGAAGACCGTGGCGAACCGGCGGTTGGCGCGCTGCACGGTGAGGTCCGTACCGAAGAGCAGGAAGCCGAAAGGAGATTGGCCGAATATCGCTTGTGAAGCCGCCAGGTCGGATTCGATCCGCCGCAGCGCGCGTACGTCGACCACGACACACAGCGCGGCCCGTTCGGCGGTCTCGGTCTGGGTGGGCATCACATAGATCTCGGCCACGCCGTGCGCGCCGTTGCCTCCCGGGATCCGGAAGGGGATCAGGCCCGTCCATTCCTTGCCGTCGAGGATCTCGGCCACCTTGCGGTGCGCGTCGGGACGCAGCTCGGGCGGCATGAAGGCGTCGACCGGGTCACGGCCCACGGCCTGGGAGGCCGTCAGCCCGAAGAGTTCCTCGGCGCGCAGGCTCCATTGGTCGATGAACCCGTCGGGCCCGATCGAGAAGGAGGCGACCTTTATGTAGTCATATATCGAGCCAGGCGGACTGCTGTGCCACAGGGCGTCGTGCCATGTCTCTCGCGGCACGTCGGTCTGATGTGCCTGCGCAGGTATTTCGCTCACGCGACCGTCCCCTCCAGCTCACCGCAACCGGACCGGCCATGACCGAAGTATTCAGCACCACGGCCCCGGACGGCACGGCGTTCACGATCACAGCACGGTCTCGATGATTTCGAGCCATGTCGCATGATCTCCCCCGAGCCCCTGCCCCGGCTGCCGCCGAGCAGTGTTCCCGGAAGGTCACACACCACCGTTCACCTTGTTACTCACCAGGAAGAGCCAACTCGAACCACACTGTCTTGCCCGACTTCCCGTGCCGGGTCCCCCAGCGCTGTGAGGAGACCGCCACCAGATGCAGGCCACGACCCCCCTCGTCGTCGTGGTCGGCGACCCGTTCGCGGGGCGGATCCGGAAGCGGATCGGAAACCTCCACGAGCAGGGCGGGTCCGCCGGCAGGGCTGCCGACGGCTGGATTGCGCCGTTCCAGGCGGACCCCGATGGGGCCGGAGGCGTACCGCAGGGAATTGGTGACGAGCTCGCTGACCAGCAGGACGGTCACATCGCCGACGGCCTCCAGGCCCCAGTCGTGGAGGGTTCCGCGCACGGCGTGGCGGGCGGTGCGGACGGCACCGGGCTCGGCGGGGAAGGCCCACTCGGCGCACTCACCGTCTGTGTCGATCACGCCGATCACTTCCCGGGCCAGCAGTGACCCCAGTCCGGTTCGTCGGGGACGAAAGGGGGACGAGATAGGGATTAATAGCGACATACCCGATAATTGGGGCGTCGTACCACTCGATCCCTGCCCACCGGCGCACTGTGGCGCAGACGGCCTAGACCGCGAGCGTCACGCGCCCCCGCCGACGTCCCGGCCCGCGTACCCGTCCGCACCTCGGCGCAGCCGGCGGCCGGCCTCGGCGACCGCGGGCCGGTCCTGGTCGAGCCAGTCCACCGACTCCAGCTCCTCCGGCCCCAGCCAGCGCAGTTCGTCGTGGTCCTCCAGCGGGGCGGGCACTCCGGAGAGCAGCCGGGCGGTCCACACGTGCAGGACGAGACCCGGCCGCAGCGGCCACTCCCCCGGGATCCGCTCCAGCGGCTCGGCCTCCACGCCGAGCTCCTCGCGCAGTTCGCGCACCAGCGCCTCGGGGACGGACTCACCCGGTTCGGCCTTGCCGCCCGGCAGTTCCCAGCGTCCGGCGAGCTCGGGCGGTGCGCTGCGGCGGGCGGCCAGCAGGCGCCCCTCATGACAAAGGGCTCCGCCCACGACCACGCGTACAGTCATGTGCGGAGCCTATGCCAGCGTCGCGAGTCGTCGCGACGCTCAGTTCATCGTGGCGGTCTGACCGATCCGCTCGACCCAGTAGAGCTGCTTGTGTCCTCGGTCCTCGAGGCTGTCGGCGACCTTCTGGGCCTCGGCCCGGGTGGCGTACCGGCCCACCCGGTAGCGGTTGCCGTTGTCGTCCTCGCGTATGACCAGCCACGGAAGCAGCGCACCGCTGTCGTTCATTGCGTTTCACCCTCCGCCGACGTACGTGTCCGGGAAACCGCATTGCGCATATGCCTGAGCTTACGCCCGACCTTTACGGAGCGGATACGGTTTTTCACGAAGAGGTACCTCACAGGCGTACGCATCCGGCCATGCGTACGAGTGGGCCGTGCGCGCCGGTTCGAACGGGGCGCACCACATGCCCGGGCGGCGCCGCCGCGCCGTCGGACGGCGGGCGTCCGCGCAGGTGGCGTCAACGCGGCGGCGGGGAAGCGGCGGGACGGACTCACCCGGCCCGGCCCCGAGGCGGGGGAAAGGGGTCCCGGCATGCGGACCGAACCGTCCGGGGACACCGGGACCGGGACGGCGGAGGCGATCATCATCGCGCCGAAACCCGCCGGGTCGACGCGTTCGCGCCGGGCGCGCGTGAACCCCCGGGCGGCGCCCGGGGTTCACGCGCGGGTACGAGCGGCTACCTCACGGGGAAGTGGTACGCCAGGCGGTAGCGGTCCGCCGGGACCACCACGTCGGCCGTCTCCACGGCCCGGCCTGACGCGTAGTAGGTGCGGCCGATGATCAGCACCACGTGCCCCGGCACCCCGCCGAGGAGCAGGATCTCCTCCGCCAGGCCGGGCCGCGCGCCGACCTCCTCCACCACGTTGTCCACGACCACGTCGATCGCGGCCATCCGGTCGACCACCCCGGAGCCGCCCAACGGCCCTTCCTCCGGCAGCATCACGGGGGTCCGGCCGGTCACGGCGAGCGGCTCCCAGGAGGTGGACAGCATCATCGCCTCCCCCGCGTCGCGGAAGACGTACCGCGTCCGCATGACGCGCTCGCCCGGCTCGATGCCGAGTCGCTTGGCGATCTCCGTGGGCGCGCCCGTCTGTTCGCTGCTCGACTCCCAGGTGCCGCGCGCGCCGGAGTCGGCCTGCTCCTGCCGGAACGGCGTCGAGGCGCCGCCCGTGCGGTAGCCGGCGCGGGCGACCCGCCGCGGGACCGGCTGTTCCCGTACGTACGTGCCGGATCCGGACCGGCCCTCGACCAGTCCCTCCGCCATGAGGACCTTGCGCGCCTCCAGGGCCACGGTGTCGGAGACCCCGTACTCCTCGCGGATGCGGGCCTGAGAGGGGAGCCGGGCATGCGGGGGCAGAGAGCCGTCGACGATCTTCCGTCGCAGGTCCCCGGCCACGCGCAGATAGGCCGGCTGCTCACCGAAAGTCACTGGCCACTCCCATCAGGTTGACAGACAGCTACACCCTCGCAACCGACGGTTGAATACCGCAAGCAAGGGCCAGAGTTTCACCCGAAGTGATGAAGCCAGGTCACTCAAACCCGCTACCCTGCGTTACCCACAGCGCCCCCGCGGACGTCACACGGACGCGGAGGAGGATCCCTCGCCGGACCCGTCGTCCGGGTCCTCCCGGTCGCCCTGGCTGTCCTGCAGCCACTGCGGAACCTCCGTCGAAAGCCCGTACGCGCCGCGCAGGGCCTTCTCCGTCTCCAGGGACATCGCGGCCAGCGCCCGGTCCCACTGCCGGTCGAACTCCTGCGGCGTCGTCGCCTGCGAGGCGCGCTGCCAATGCTCGCGCGCCGCCTCGATCTCCTTGATCTGCGCCGGAACGGCCTTCTCCATCCCCGCCCGGGCCATGTCCCCCTGCAGGAGCTTGGCCTCGGCGCCCAGCGCCGCGTACAGCTCGCGCGCCCACGCCCGGTACTCGGGCAGCGCGTCCTCCACGTCGCGCTCGGGCGGCCGGCTCATCACGAACTCGACGGAGTTGGCGGCCCGCAGGAAGGCCGACTGCTCCGGCTTCAGCATCCCCTCGTCCCGGCGCAGGCTGCCCCGGCGCTCCTCCTCGTTCGTGCCGATCACGCAGAGCAGCACCCGGTCCCCCTCGGCCCAGGACTCGGGCGAGGGCGCGTAGTAGAACATCTCCGCGTACTCGGGCAGCGCCCACGTGTCCATCGCGTACTCGTCCTGGGCCTTCCAGCACGCGTCCTCGGATGCGCGGTCGGCCCCGCCCGACCCGGGCACGTCCGCCGTCCCCAGCACCTTCGACGCGGTGACCTCGCCGTGGTGCACCTGCGCGCAGTCGATCCGGTACGTCAACGGCCGTTCGTCGATCAGGTATCCGCCGGGGACGTTGAAGCACTCACCGGGCCGCAGGTCGTCGAGGTCCGTGAGCTCGCCCTCGACGTCGGAGTACTCGCTGAGCGACTCGAAGCGGTCGTCGAGGTCCGTGAGGATCCGCCCGGTGGCGAGGACCAGTACGCCGGTCATCACCACGGACACTGCCAGGCCCACGATCGCCAGCGCCTTCCCCCGGTCTCCCCGCTTCGCGATCTGCACGAGGGCGGCGATGCCGAACGCCACGCCGAGCGGCGGGAAACACAGCAGTCCGGAGAGGAGCGAGGCGAGTGCGAAGCCGTTGAGCGCCGGCGGATGCTGTCCGTAGCCGGGCGGCGGACCCCATCCCGGCCGCGGTGAGGGCGGGGGCCAGGAGTGGCCCGGCCCGGGAGGAGGGGTCGGCGTGGTGCTCACTGGGGCGGACTCCATCGCAGGGGGCATCGTGGGGCGCGCCGCGGAGGGCGCGAACGAATGCGCGAAATAGTACGCAGCGGGGGCGACCGACAAGTCGGTCGCCCCCGCTGTTCCTCACGGCCCGGTCGGGCCCGTGGCCCGGACCGGCCGGAGGCCGATCGGACGCTGATCAGAACTGGAGCGCCCAGGAGTCGATCTTCCCGGTGTCGCCGGCCGAGTTGTCGTTCACACGGAGCTTCCAGACACCGTTCGGGGCCGTCTCCGCCGAGGCGTTCACGGTGAAGGTCCTGATGATGTTGTCGTCGGCCCCGTTGGCCCGGTTGTGCAGGGTGTAGACGCTGCCGTCGGGCGCGACCAGGTCGACCTTGAGGTCACCGATGTACGTGTGCTTGATGTCGATCGGGACCTTCAGCGCCGACGGGGCGTTGCCGACGACACCGCTGACGGTGATCGAGGACTCGGCGGTCGCGTTGTCGCCCACCGCGTGGTCCGCGGTGTTCTCGAACCGCTTGCCCGGCGGGACGGGGCCCTGGGCGGTGACGTGCAGCAGGCGGTTCGGCGAGCCCGTGCCGCCGCCGCTGACCACGTTCGGAGTGGACGAGCCCACCAGGGCCGTCGCCACCTCGGTCGGGGTGCTGGCCGGGTTCTGCGAGAGGTAGACGGCGGCCGCGCCCGCGACGTGCGGGGTGGCCATCGACGTGCCGTTGATCGTGTTGGTGGCGCTGTCGCCGGTGCCCCAGGCGGAGGTGATGGCGGAGCCCGGCGCGAAGATGTCCAGGACGGAGCCGTAGTTGGAGTAGGCCGCCCTGGCATCGGTGCTGGTGGTGGCGCCGACCGTGATGGCCTCGGTGACGCGCGCCGGGGACTTCGTCGCGGCGTTGCTGGACTCGTTGCCCGCGGCCACCGCGTAGGTGATGCCGGAGGCTATGGAGTTGCGCAGGGCTGCGTCGAGCGCGGAGTCCGCGCCGCCGCCGAGCGACATGTTGGCGACGGCCGGCTTGACGGCGTTGCGGGTCACCCAGTCGATGCCCGCGACGACCTGGGCCGTGGTGCCGTTGCCGCTGTTGTCCAGGACGCGGACACCGACGATCTTGGCCTTCTTGGCCACGCCGTACGAGCTGCCCGCGACGGTGCCGGCGACGTGCGTGCCGTGGCCGTGGCCGTCCTGGGCGGTGTTGTCGTTGTCGATGGCGTCGTAGCCGTTGGAGGCACGCCCGCCGAACTCCTGGTGCGTGATGCGGACGCCGGTGTCGATGATGTAGGCGGTGACGCCCTCGCCGGCCTTGTCCGGGTAGGCGTAGCTCTGGTTCAGCGGCAGCGCACGCTGGTCGACCCGGTCCAGACCCCAGGACTGCGGGCCGGGCTGGGTGGTACTGACGGTGAACGTGCGGTTCTGCACGACCGACTTGACCGCGGGGTCCCCGGCCAGCTTCTTGGCCTGTGCCTCGGAGACCTTGACGGAGTAGCCGTTGAGGGCCGCGCTGTAGGTCTTGTCGATCTTCGCGCCGTACCGCTTCGCCACGGCCCTGCCGCTGTCGGCGGTGGACCGGGCCGCGGAGTCCTTCAGGGTCACGATGTAGCTGCCGGGTATGGACCCCGGGGCTCCGGCGTTCTGGATGACACCCGGTACACCGATGCCGACGGCCGATGCGGGAAGCGCCGAAGCCGTGCCGAGCGCGAGGGCCACGACCGCGGTCGCGCTGATGCCGGCGATTTTCCGGCTTGTGTGACGCATCACTGGCATGTGACGGGTCCTCCTCCTAGGTGGTGCAAGCAGGGGGTGCGGCGCTGCCGCACAAGCGTGGCCATGACAACCCGTACGGCCCAACGGGCTGTCGCCGCCGAAAGGTTGACCCACCTTCGGCACGACCCGCACGGGCAGGGCGGACGCGTAACATCCGAGCCGTACCCCGGCCATGATCGAACAAAGGCGATCCGCACATGACGCACGCACCCCCCGGTTACGTCTGCTCAGAGGACGGTACACGCGCGGACGTCCGGACTGCGCCTTGGGGGTGCCCCGTCTGCGGTGGACCCTGGGACCTCGATTTCACGCCGGACCCGGCCGCGGTGCTGGAACCGTCCTCGGGGCCGAATTCGCTGTGGCGGTACGGCTCCGTACTGCCGCTGCCGGGGGCTTTCTCCGTTTCGCTGGCGGAGGGGCACACTCCGATGGTTCCGCTGGGGGAGCGAATTCAGGCCAAACTCGACTTCCTGATGCCCACTCTGTCCTTCAAGGACCGGGGCGCGGTGATGCTCGCGGAGCTCGCCCGGCGGCTGGCCCCGGAGCGGGTGGTGGCGGACAGCAGCGGCAACGCCGGGACGTCGATCGCCGCGTACTGCGCGCGGGCCGGACTGGACTGCGAAGTCTTCGTCCCCGAGGGCACGTCGGAGAAGAAAACCGAACAGATGCGGGCACACGGGGCGGTGGTCCGTGTGGTCCCCGGCGGCCGCGAGGCCGCGGCGGAGGCCGCCCGCACGGCGGCGGACGCGCCCGGGGTCTTCTACGCGAGCCACGTGTTCAACCCGTACTTCCTCCACGGGACCAAGACGTACGTGTACGAGGTGTGGGAGGAACTGGGCGGCCGGCTGCCGGAGGCCCTGGTGGTCCCGGTGGGCAACGGCACCCTGCTGCTCGGGGCGGCGCTGGCCGTGGAGGAACTGGCCCGGCGCGGGGTCCGGCCACCGGCCCTGATCGCGGTGCAGGCGGAGGCGGTGGCCCCGCTGGCCGAGGCGTTCGCGGCGGGCGCGGAGGACGCCGCCCCGGTGGAGCAGCGGCCGACCCTGGCCGAGGGGATCGCCATCCCTGCGCCGCCCCGCGCCCGCCAGATCCTGGCCGCGGTGCGCAAGTCCGGCGGCACCTTCCTGACCGTCCCGGACGCCGCCCTGCGCGAGGCCCAGCGGGATCTGGCCCGCCGCGGCCTCTTCGTGGAACCGACCGCCGCCGCGTGCTGGGCGGCGGTGGGCCCCTCGGCCCCCTCGGACCCCCTGCAGGGCCGCACGGCGGTGCTCCCCCTGTGCGGCTCGGGTGCCAAGACCGGCCTGGCCGCCCCCCACTGACCACCGCCGGGGCGGCACCCGCCCGCACCGGCCTGCACCGGCCCCGGCACTCCGGCTACATGTCGGAATTCCGCGAGCCCGGACCCGCCCCGGTCTGGTGAACTGGCCCCATGACCACCCACGTTGATCTCGCCGCCAAGGCCGCCGCGTTCGCGGCCCTGCACACCCCCACCGCACCCCTCGCCCTCGCCAACGCCTGGGACGTCGCCGGCGCCCTCGTCGTCGAGGCCGCCGGCGCCCCCGCCGTCGCCACCACCAGCGCCGGCGTCGCCTGGTCCCTCGGGTCCCCGGACGGCGACGCGCTCGCCCGCGACCGGGCCCTCGACCTGGTCGCCCGCGTGGTGGCCGCCGTCTCCGTCCCCGTCACCGCCGACATCGAGGGCGGCTTCGGCGCCGACCCGGCCGGCGTGGGCGAGACCGTGACCGGGGTCCTGGCCGCGGGCGCGGTGGGCATCAACATCGAGGACGGCCACCGCGATCCCGCCGAGCAGGCCGAGCGCCTGGCTGCGGCGCGCGCCGCAGCCGATGCCGCCGGGGTCCCGCTCTACATCAACGCCCGCGTGGACACCTATCTCCGGGGCTTCGGCGAGAGCGCCACCCGCCTGGACGACACCCTCGCCCGCGCCGCCGCGTACCTCCGGGCGGGGGCCACCGGCATCTTCGTGCCCGGCGTCCTCGACCCGGACACCGTCGCCGAGCTGGCCAAGGGCATCGACGCCCCGCTCAACATCCTGGTCGGCCCCGGCGCCCCGGCCGTCGCCGCCCTCGGCGCCCTCGGGGTGTCCCGCGTCAGCCTCGGCTCCTGGGTCGCCGAGGCCGCGTACGCCGTGGTCCGCCGCGCCGCCGAGGAGCTGATCT
Source organism: Streptomyces sp. NBC_01232 (assembly GCF_035989885.1). Lineage (GTDB taxonomy): Bacteria > Actinomycetota > Actinomycetes > Streptomycetales > Streptomycetaceae > Streptomyces. Next base: position 5,342,685 of record NZ_CP108518.1, on the reverse strand, counting down.
CCGACGGCACTTACGGGTCGCTCGCGCACTCCCTCCCGTACGGCGAGCTGAACAGCCTGCTCAAGGGGTGAGAAACCCGGAAGCCTGTATGGGCCAACGACCATAGGATCCGAGCATGAGCACCTCAACACCTCTGGACGGCAAGGCTGCCGCCGGCTCCGCCACCGCCGCGCGCGGCAGGATCTCCGGCGCCGTCTGGTTCGCCCTCGCCCTCGTCTACGTGGTCTGGGGCTCGACCTACCTCGGCATCCGGATCGTCGTCGAGACCATGCCGCCCTTCCTCTCCGCCGGAGCCCGCTTCATCACCGCCGGACTGCTGCTGGCGGCCGTCGTCGCCTGGCGCAGCGGTCCGGCCGCGCTGAGGGCCACCCCTGCCCAGCTCGGCTCGGCGGCCCTGGTCGGCCTGATGCTGATCCTCGGCGGGAACGGCCTGGTCGTCCTCGCCGAGACCTCGGTGCCGTCGGGACTCGCCGCGCTGCTGGTGGCGGCGGTCCCGATGTGGGTGGTGGTGCTCCGGGCGAGCACCGGTGACCGGCCTCCGCGGCGCACCCTGGGCGGGGTGCTGGTGGGCCTCGCCGGGCTCGCGGTGCTGACCGGCTCGGGGATCGGCGGGGCGGTGCGGCTGTCGGGGGTGCTGATGGTGGTGGCGGCCTCGGTCCTGTGGTCGCTGGGCTCGTTCTCGGCGTCGAGGCTGGAGCTGCCGGGCAATCCCTTCACCGGCAGCGCCTACCAGATGGTCGTGGGCGGGACCGCGGCCGTGGTCGTCGGCCTGCTGCGCGGCGAGCAGCGCGGCCTGGACCCGGCGTCGGTATCCACCGCCTCCTGGCTGGCCCTGGCCTACCTGACGCTGATCGGCTCGCTCGTCGGTTTCACGGCGTACGTGTGGCTGCTCCAGGCCGCTCCCCTGTCGCTGGTGTCCACGTACGCGTACGTCAACCCGGTCGTCGCCGTCGCGCTGGGTGCGCTGATCCTCGACGAGGCCCTGACCTGGCCGATCGTGGTCGGCGGATCGGTCGTCGTGGCGGCGGTGGGTGTGATCGTCAGTACGGAGCGCAGGAAGCGGTAGCCGCGGCGCGGACGCGCTGGGCCCCGTGCGGCACGGGCCCGCTGACGGTCGTGCGGCACGAGCCCGCTCGGCCGCCTGCGACGCCGTCCCGCTCAGCCCCGCGCGGCCCGCTCGTACAGGGCCTTCGCGTGCTCGTCGAACAGTGCGGCCGTGGAGTCCACGTCCGTGTCCCCGCCGCTCAGCACGCCGATCAGCCGCCCGGCCCGCTCCGGACCGCCCCGGTCGGCGATCCAGGGGCTGCCGCTGGTCCCCGTCCAGAACCCGGCGCAGCTCATGTAGAGCATGTCGGGGTCGTCCTCGTCGTGGCGGGTCCGCGTCGTGCAGGAGACGGGCTTGTTCTGCGGGTTGTGCTCGGACTCCGGGTAACCGACGACGGTCACGTCCCGTTCGTACCCGGAGGTCCACTCGGGTACCGGAGCCTCGGCGCCGCCGCCGACCGCTTCCTGGACGCTGCGCCCGTCCTCGCCGGGCTCGATGGTGAGGAAGGCGAAGTCGGCGGTGTCCTCGCCCCACTTCGTCCAGCGGTCGTCCACGTGGATCGAACGGACCTTCCACACCCCCAGCGGCTGGGTGCCGGCACCCTCGCCGGAGAAGGCCGGGGCGAAGGAGAGCTCACCGATGGCCAGGCCGTCGTGGGCCACCTCGCCCGGCTGCCCGTCCTCGCCCGCGGGGGCCACGCAGTGTGCGGCGGTGGCGACGACGTTGCCCTTCGGGCTGTCGACGACGCTCGCCGTGCACCAGTGCTCGCCGCCCGCCATGAGTACTCCGACGGTGGGGAAGGGGAGCGCCGACGGTTCGGCGGGCGCCTCGACGAACGCGACGGCGCACAGCGCCGCGATCCCCGCCGCGGCAGCCGCCGACGCCCCCTTCACCACCGTGCTCATCACACGCCGGGCTCGGGTGTCGGTGCCTTCATCACCTTGCTGATCCACTCCAGGGAGCCCTCCCTCATGCCACGCACGTACGACTTTCCGTTGTGCTCACCATCCTGGATCACCTGCAGCCTGGTGTGCACGGGGCCCCTCCCGTACTCCTTCATGAACTTCTCGGCCTTCTCGCGGCCGGTCTCGGCGGTGCCGATCTGGAAGTTGATGTAGACCTCGGGGCCCTTGGCGTCGATCAGTTTCGCGGCGAGCTTCTCCGGGTTGTCCGCGTCCATGGCCTGCCTGTTCCCCTGCCACAGCGGGGAGTCGGGGACGATGTCGATCCCGCTCGCGATGGCCGCCTTGAACCGGTCGGGGTGCTTCAGGACGTGCTTGAAGGCGCCGAAGCCGCCCGAGGAGGAACCCATGAAGGCCCAGCCGTCACGGGAGGTGAAGGTGCGGAAATTGGCCTTCGCGAAATCCGGGACGTCCTCGGCCATCCAGGTGCCCATCCTGGGCTGGCCGGGGATGTCCGAACCGTCGAAGTGGTGCTTGGTGTCGCCGTTGATCACCGGCATGACGAGGATGAAGGGCAGGCTCGTCCCGGCCGCGGCCCCGTCGCTCACGGCCTTCTGGAGGCCGAGGCCGGGGCCCGTCCCCCAGTAGTTCGTCGGGTAGCCGCGACCTCCGGGCAGGGAGATCAGGACCGGGAAGCCGCTCTTGGCGTACCTCGGGTCGTCGTACTCCTTGGGCACCCACACCCACACGTCACCCGTGAATCCGGACTTCGCGCCCTTGAGGGTGGTCTTGGCGATCTGGGTGCCGTCGGGCAGCCGGTTGGTGCGGACGAACTCGGCCGCCGGCCCGGTGGGCATGAGCACCTCCGGGAGGACCTCGGAGGCGGTGGCCGTCTTCTCCTGGACCTTCCCGAAGGCGACCGGATCCCCTATGTCGGAGAAGAGGCCGAACTTGTACGCCGCCGCGCCCCCTGCGGCGAGGGTGAGCGCGAGCCCGCCACTGATCAGAATCATGCGCAGGCGGTGGGGGCGACGGCCGCCCTCGGTCATGGGGCTGCCGTCGCCTTGCTGGTCATGCTGCACGGTTTTGTCCCGTTCCTTCTCCGGCGCTCGCGCGGAGCGCGGGTCGGACCGATCGGTCCCCCTTACACCCCTTACAGAGGTATGAACGACGGGATGGGTTGCCTGGGACGGGCGGGACGTGGCGAGGGCCACGCGCCGAGGGCCGGGCTGCGGCGGCCGATGTCTCGGTGGATGCGGCGGCGGATGCGGCGGGGCGGGTCAGCCGGCTTCGGGCTTCGGACCCTTGAGGACCTTGCTGACCCATTCCAGGGAGCCTTCCTTCATGCCCCGGACGTAGTGCCAGCCGTTGTGCTCGCCGTTCTGGATGTCGCGGATGGTCATCTTGACGGGTCCCTTGCCGTACTGCTGCTGGAACTTCGTCATCCGCTCCTTCCCGCTCTCCTTGGTGCCGATCTGGAAGTTGATGTAGACCTCGGGGCCCTTGGAGTCGATCAGCTTCTGGGCGAGCTTCTCCGGGTTGTTCGCGTCCATCTCGGCCTGGTGGCCCTTCCACAGCGGCGAGTCTGGGACGATCTCGCCGCCACTGGCGATCACGGCCTTGAACTTGTCCGGGTGCTGCAGGACGGTTTTCATGCCGACGAAGGCGCCGGAGGAGGAGCCCATGAAGGCCCAGCCGTCGCGGGACTTGTAGGTACGGAAGTTGGCCTTGGCGAAGGCCGGGACGTCCTCGGCCATCCACGTGCCCATCTTGGCCTGGCCGGGGATGTCGGAGCCGTCGTAGTAGTACTTGGCGTCCGGGTTGAGCACCGGCATGATCACGATGAACGGCAGGCTGGTACCGGCCTTGGCACCGTCGGTGATGGCCTTCTGGAGGCCGAGGCTGCGGTCGGCCCAGTAGTTGTCGGGGAAGCCGTTGCCGCCGGGGAGCGCGATGAGGACCGGGAAGCCGCTCTTGGCGTACTTCGGGTCGTCGTACTCCTTGGGCGCCCACACCCAGACGTCACCCTCGAAGCTGGACTTCGCGCCCGCGATACGGGTCTTGGCGACGATCGTGCCGTCGTCGAGCTTGGCGGTCTGCTTGAAGGCGGCCTTCGGGCCGGTCGGCATGAGCACGTCCGGGTCGCCGGTGGGCTTGGCGGCCGTCGCCGGGGCGCTCGGGTCCGTCTTGCCGGCGGCAGCCGGGGGCTGGGGGTTCTTCCCGAAGCTCACGGCCTCGCCGTTGCCGGAGAACCAGTCGAGCTTCCAGGCGGCGAAACCGCCGCCGCCGAGCAGGAGCGCGAGGGCGACCGTCGCGCCGATCCATATTCGGCGCCGGGAGCGCCCGGACCGCGGGGGCTCGGGCGCCGGGGGCTGCTCCGCGTACGCATAGCGCTGGGGCGGCTGCGGCGGCTGCGGGTACTGCGGATACGGGGACTGCTGGTGTGGGGACTGCTGGTGCGGGGGCGGCTGGTGCGGGGGCGGCGGCTGCTGGTACCGCTGTTGCTGCGGTTGCCGCTGCCGCTGCTCCTCGTCCTGGTACCCCGGGTACTGCTGGTATCCCTGGTGCTCCTGGTACGGCTGCTGCTCATCAGGCCGCGGGCGCTGCGGGTACTGGTGCACGGACTTCGCTCCGAACGGTCATGACTGCCCCCGAGGGCAGAACGGCTGGCATCCCCTACCTCTGATGTGCGAAACCCCCGCACAGTTCCAAATCAGAGCAAAGTCATGCCGGAGTGCTCGGGGGCCGCCGGGTCTCAGCGCTGGGCGTCGAGCGCCTGCGCACATCGCCCCAGCAGCTGGATGAGCAACTCCCGCTCCTCACCGGTGAACGCGGCGGCGAGCGTGCGCTCCACCCGTACCGCCCCGGAATCGGCCAGCTCCAACGCCGCGCGCCCCTCGTCCGTGAGCCGGGTCTCCAGAACGTTGCGGTGCCATTCGTGCGGGGTCCGCTCGATGAACCCGCGCTCCTGCAGGTTCTTCAGCACGGTGTTCATGGTCGGCGGCGTCACTCCGCACAGCCGGGCGAGCGCGGCGGCCGAGATGCCGGGCTTCTCGGCGAGCCAGAGCAGCGCGGCGTACTGCGGAACCGTTACTGCGGCCGGCTTGCACGCCGCGTTCTTCGCCGCGAGGAGCGCCTGCTCGGCACGCTTGAGATGAGAGCCGATGCGCTCCTCGGGGGCCATGGAGGTCATGCCCGCATCCTACGGCCCCTTGCAAGCATTAGAGCTCTAACATACATTCGCCCTCACGCACTCACTAGAGGACGATGATGAAGACGAAGTCATTCCTGCCCGCCGCCCTGCCGGCTGCGCTGCCCGCCGCACTGACCGCCGCCGTGGCCGTGGCCCTCACCCTGGGTGTGGCCCCGGCACGGGCGCAGGCCCCGGCCGAGTTGCGGAACCCTGCCGGCGACGCCCGGATATCCACCGCCTTCGCGATACCCGGCGCGAAGGTCTACCCGGAGGGCATCGCCACCGACCCCCGCACGCACACGGTCTACGTCGGCTCGTACGCGGACGGCACCGTCTACCGGGCCCGCCCCGGCCGCTCCGAGGCGGAGGTGTTCCTGCCCTCCGGCACCGACGGCCGCCGCACGGCGAACGGCCTGCGGGTCGATGCCCGCGGCCGCCTGTGGGTCACCGACTCGACCACGGGCGTGGCGGTCTACGACACCGCCGACGGGTCCCGCCTGGCGCACTTCGAGGTGGCCGGAGGAACGGGAGCCCCCGCCCACTTCATCAACGACCTGACCCTCACCCCGGACGGCACCGCGTACCTCACGGACAGCATCCGCGGCATGATCTACCGCGTGACCCCGGAGCAGCTGGCCATCGGCAGCGGCGTCCTGACCGAGGCCTACGACCTCACCCCGGCGCTGCGCCCCCGGCCGGCGGGCGGCTTCAGCCTCAACGGGATCGTCTCCGACCGCAAGGGCCGCTACCTGCTGACCGTCGACATGCCGGAGGGCGACCTCTACCGCGTCGACCTGCGCACCGGCGCCGTCCGCCGCGTCGCCCTCAGCGGCGGCGACATGAAGGCGGCCGACGGCCTCCACCTCTCCCCCGACGGCACCCTGCGCGTCGCGCACAACACCACCAACACGCTGACCCGCTGGCAGGTCGGCGCGGACGGATCCCGCGCCCGGCTGACCCGTACGATCACGGACCCGTCCCTGCAGATCCCCACGACCCTCACCCACACCCCGGGCCGCACGCTGGTGGTCCGCTCCCAGTTCGACAAGGGCGGTCCCATGACCCCCGGCTCGGGCACTCCCACCACGTTCACGGTCGCGGCGGTCCGCGGCCTCTGACCGGGACGGCCGGGCCCGGGCGGCCGGGCCCGGTGCGGCGTCACCGCCGGGCCGGGTCGCCCTTAGCGCCGCGGCGGGCCCGCACGTCGCAGACCGCGTACGGCAGCCCCGGCAGCAGCAGGACCGGTGCGACCCACAGCGGGAGGGTGAACAGCACCCCGTCACCGGCCAACCACCTGGTGAGGATCGCCACGGGCAGGGCAACGACGAGGGAGAGCGCCCACTGCTGGTACAGGCGCATCACGCCCCGGCGCAGCTCCCAGGCGACCCTTCCGGCGCCGACGGCCACCAGGAAGGCTCCGTGGGCGGCGGTCACATCCAGTCGGGTGGTCCACCGGGTCAGGTGCAGGAAGAGAAGCAGCCAGCCGAGCACGTAGGCGGCCATGGCCAGCATGCGCAGCGCCCGGTGGGCGAAGGGGGTGCGCTCCCGCGCCCAGGCCGCGGCGAAGGCCCGTACGTCCGGGCCGACGACGTCCTGCGCGGTGCGCCCGGCGGCCTGTGCGTCCTCCAGGTGCGCGGAGAGCTCGTCGAGCATCTCCCGCATGGCGGCGTCCTCGACCCCGCGGTACTCCCAGTTGCTGCGGCAGGTCGCGAGTATCTGCTCGTTCGTCATGGTGTGCCTTCCCCCGTGGATTGCGTACCGGCGTCCAGGATCCGACCCACCTGCCCGGAGAAGGCCCGCCAGTCGCCCCGCCCCGCACCCAGCTCGGCGCGCCCCGCCTCGGTCAGCCGGTAGTACTTGCGCGGGGCGCCGCCGCTGGGGGACGGAGCACGGTACGAGGAGATGAGCCCCGCCCGCTCCATCCGCGCGAGCAGCGGATAGATGCTGCCGTCGCTGACGAGGTCGAGCCCGGCGTCGGCGAGCGCTTGCGCGAACTCGAAGCCGTACCGGGGCCGTTCGCCGATGAGCGACAGCAGGCAGAGGTCGAGCACTCCGCGCAGGAGCTGGCTGCGCCGTTGGTCACCGGTCGCGGTCGGCTCCTTTGTCATGCGGTACAAGATAGTCATCAACTCCCTTGCACCACAAGACAATCAACCGCAGCCGCGCCGGACTGTCGGTGGCGGCTGCTTCCATGGGAACCATGAGCACTGCACACGAGGCCGCCGCCCTGCTCCCCGACCCGGCCCGGCTCCGCAGCCACCTGCGGGCGCTGGCCGTCCTGGACGCGACGATCGGCCACGATCCGCGGTTCTGCCACTACACCTTCGCCACCGCCTGGGGCCCCGGCGAAGAGGCGGCTTTGATGGACAACGGCTCGGGGGACGACTTCTCTGTCCTCTTCACGCCGGCGGGCGTGCTCATACGCGGCTTCGACCACGAATCGGAGATGAGTCCGTACGGGACGGACGACGAAGAGGTCTGGCCCGGTGTCATCGACGAGGTGCCTGCGGCCCTGCGCCCGCTCCTGGACGAGCCCGCCTTCTTCGACGAGGGCATCGACGTCCCTCGGGTCACCGTCTGCCTGTGGTGGGAGCCCGGCGACACCGCCTGGCGTACCGGCTCGGCCATCGCCTACCCCGCCGGGAGCGAGGACCCCGACGGCTCCGGCTTCCTGTTCCATCTCCTCACGGACCGCTCCCCCGAGGCCGTCCGGGCCCACTTCGAGGACTACTACGAGCGCCCCGTCCCCCTCGAAGCCGTCCGCCACGTCCTCGCCGGTCACCCCGTCACCCAGGCGACAACCAGGGCCCTGAACCCGACGGCCCGCCGGGTCGCCGCCGAAGCGGCTGAAAGTCAGCACCAGGTCGGCACAGGAATGCGGAAGGGGTCGGACTCGACGGAGTCCGACCCCTCCTGACCTGCATGCCCGGCGAAAGCGTGCGGCAACGAGCGACTACACGTTGAAGCGGAATGCCTGCGGGCTGACCCTGACCTGCGGCGGAGCCCGATCCAGGCCCTGACCAGGCGTTTCTCCGTTGGCGAGCGTTGGGTGCCGACGGTCGCTCACGCGTGTCCTGCGGACTGTCTGCGGACTGGCCTACGGGGTCTCGACGAAATCGAGGTGCCTGCGCAGCTCAGCCGCGATGTCTTCGTCGCCGCCCTCGGCCGGCAGCGGCCACGGATCCTGCCCGCCGTTCGCCACCTCGAGGCTGCTCGCGAACCAGACGAGGTGCGGTGCGGGCACGAAGGAGTCCCGGAGCCACCGCGCACCGTGGGCTCGGGAATGTCTCCCTCAGAACCCTCTTCAGGGACTCGGCCGTAGCGCGCCAGGCTCAGCACCGTGAAGCGTCGCGGTCTCCTCGCCCCGCTGGACCGCACACCGGCGCCCTTCAGGCGAGCCGAACGGCTGATGGATGATCAGATGCCCAGCGCCGTCCCAGCACGGGAAACAGCAGGGCCAACGGCTCACCTCTTCACCTGAATGCCCCTGCCGCGTTGCCCCCCATCCGCCCCGGTCATCGCATGGAGTGGGAAAACGAGCCCGCGCGGGGCCACCGGAAGGCAGGAAAGGGCGCTATGTACGTTCGCAGCATCTATGCAACGGGTGATCCGGCCGAGCTCGACGGGGTCGCCGAGGCGCTACGGACCGACGGGCGTGCGCTGCTGTCGGCGCAACCGGGCTTTCGCGGGATGGGGCTGTTCGCCGACCGCGAGCTCGGCAAGCTCCTGGTGGGATCGTGGTGGGAGGACGAGGCCTCCCGGCAGGCCAGCTACGAGAACCTGAGCAAGCGGCGGGCCGAGATGATGGCGCCCTTCGCGCAGACCCTGACGGTCGACAACTGGGAAGCGGCGGTCGCCCGGCGCGCAGAGGAACTCGGGCCGGGCGCGGGGTTCCGGCTGGTCCACATGGACGTCGAGCCGGCCGACATCGACCTGCTGGTGGACACGTTCCGCGACACCTCACTGCCCAAGGTCCAGAAGGTCCCCGGACTGGCCGGCATCTCCCTGCTCATCGATCGCGACCGGGGCAGAGCCGCTGTCGGCGCGCTCTACGCCGACCGCGACGCACTCGTGGCATCCCGTGGCGCCGTCGCGGCGGTCCACGGAGAGGCCACGGCGAAGGCTCGCGCAACCACCCGCAGCCTCGAGGAATTCGAGGTGGTCCTCGCCACGGCGGTACCCCACGCCTGACCCTGCGTCCGCTTCCGCGATCGCGAGTCAGCACCAAGTCGGCATGAGCATGCGGAACGGGTCGAACTCGACGAGCCCGGCCCCTTCTGACCTGCATGCTTACGAAATTGGTCCATCGGCCGTGGGCGTGGCTCGTACGCGGGGCCCCCGCACGCCGCAGGGCCGCGGAACCTCTGCCCCCGGAATCAGCCACCCAATCGGCAGCTCATCCCAACGAGTGCCCGCAACCCACGCTGTGTACACATGGCGGCGACTATCGCGTCCTCTACACCATCGACAACGGGGAACTAGTGGTGTGGGTCGTACACGTCGGACACCGTTCCACGGTCCACGACGCGTAGCTGCTCTCCCGGTTCTGCGGACTGTTGCGGACAGCAGAAGGGCCTGACCTGCATCCTCGCAGGTCAGGCCGCCTCTGGATACGCGATCAGACGTTGAAGCGGAACTCCACCACGTCGCCGTCCTGCATGACGTAGTCCTTGCCCTCCATGCGGGCCTTGCCCTTGGCGCGGGCCTCCGCGACCGAGCCGCAGGCGACCAGGTCCGCGAAGGAGATGACCTCGGCCTTGATGAAGCCGCGCTGGAAGTCGGTGTGGATCACGCCGGCCGCCTCGGGGGCCGTGGCGCCCTGCTTGATGGTCCAGGCGCGGGTTTCCTTCGGGCCGGCCGTCAGGTAGGTCTGCAGGCCCAGGGTGGCGAAGCCGACGCGGCCGAGAGTGGCCATGCCGGGCTCTTCCTGGCCGACCGACTGGAGGAGTTCGAGCGACTCCTCGTCGTCGAGCTCGATGAGCTCCGCCTCCAGCTTGGCGTTGAGGAAGATCGCCTCGGCCGGGGCGACGAGCGCGCTCTGCTCGGCCTTGAAGGCGTCGTCCGTCAGCTCGTCCTCATCCACGTTGAAGACGTAGAGGAAGGGCTTAGTGGTGAGCAGGTGGAGCTCGTGGAGGAGGTCGCCCTGCTCCGTGCCCTTGGTGATGCCCTTGGAGAAGAGGGTGTCGCCGGCTTCGAGGATCTTCTTGGCCTCGACGACGGCCGCGAGGACCGCGACCTTCTCCTTCTGGAGGCGGGACTCCTTCGTCAGGCGCGGTTCGGCCTTCTCGATGGACTGGAGGTCGGCGAGGATCAGCTCGGTGTTGATCGTCTCGATGTCGTCCTTCGGCGAAACCTTGCCGTCGACGTGGACGACGTTCTCGTCCTTGAAGGCGCGGATGACCTGGCAGATCGCGTCCGACTCGCGGATGTTCGCGAGGAACTTGTTGCCGAGGCCCTCGCCCTCCGAGGCGCCGCGCACGATGCCCGCGATGTCGACGAAGTCGACGGTGGCCGGGAGGATCCGCTGCGATCCGAAGATGCCCGCGAGGACGGCCAGGCGCTGGTCCGGGACGCCGACGACGCCGACGTTCGGCTCGATGGTGGCGAACGGGTAGTTGGCCGCCAGCACGTCGTTCTTGGTCAGGGCGTTGAACAGGGTCGACTTGCCGACATTCGGCAGGCCGACGATTCCGATCGTGAGCGACACGTTGGCGACTTCCCGTAGCTGGAGGGGGCGGCGGCCCGGGAGTGGGCCACCGGACAGTTTACTTTCCGATGAGTGGCACTCGTTGTACGCGTGTCCCCACACGGATACCGGGCCCGGCCCGCCTAGCGTGGGCACGTGGAGCAATACAGGACGCGTTCGGCACCTCACCCGCAGCGACCCCCGGCCCAGCGAGGGGGCACACGGACCACCACCGCGGTGCCCGCCCAGGCCGGCGGCGGCGGGCCGCGCCGTTCCGCGCTCGCGCGGCGGATGCCCCGGCCCCGGCTGACCGGGCTCGGCGGCGGGCTGTTCGCGTGCGCCGCCATGGTGCTGGTGGGAGGGATCTGCTGGCTGCTGTTCGGCTCCTCGCTCTTCGTCTACGGGCTGCTCTTCCTGCCCGTGGCGGCAGCCACCGCCCTCTGGGTACGGCCCGCCGACCTGATCACCGCTCCCATCGGCGTGCCCATCGCCTTCGCCGCCGGAGTGTGGCCGATCTCCGGCGGCTCCGGCGGCTTCGGCGGGCAGCTGATGGGGCTGGTGTCCGCGCTGTCCCTGCACGCGGGCTGGCTGTACGCCGGGACCCTGGTCGCCGGGCTGATCGCCGTCGTGCGCAAGGCCGTGCTCATCGGCAGGCGGCGGATGCCCCGCCGCCTCACCCACTGAGCGCTGCCCGCGCCGCTACTTCTTCGCCACCTTCGCCACGTTCGCCGCCTTCGCCGCCTTCGCCGCCATCGCGGCCCCCACGATGCCCGCGTTGTTCTGGAGCTTCGCCGGCACGATCTCCGCCCGCACGCCCTCGATCAGCGGCAGGAACTTCTCCGGCTTGCGGCTGACCCCGCCGCCGATGATGAAGAGGTCCGGGGAGAACAGCATCTCCACGTGCTGGAGGTACCTCTGCACGCGGTGCGCCCAGCGCTCCCACGTGAGGTCGTGGTCCTCCTTGGCCTTCACCGACGCCCGCGTCTCCGCGTCATGGCCCTTCAGCTCCAGGTGCCCGAGCTCCGAGTTCGGGACCAGCCGCCCGTCCGTGAACAGGGCGCTGCCGATGCCCGTCCCCAGCGTGAGCAGCAGGACGGTGCCGCCCCGCCCGCGCCCGGCCCCGTACGTCATCTCCGCGACGCCCGCCGCGTCCGCGTCGTTCAGGACCGTCACCGGCTGGCCGCCCAGTTCGCGCGAGAGCAGCGCCGCCGAGTCGACGCCGATCCACGACTTGTCCATGTTGGCGGCCGTACGGGTGACGCCGCCGGTGACCACGCCCGGGAAGGTGACCCCGACCGGGCCGTCCCACTCGAAGGTGCGCACCACCTCCACGACGCAGCCGGCCACCCCCTCGGGGGTGGCCGGCTGCGGTGTCAGTACTTTGTGGCGCTCCTGCGCCAGGTCGCCACGTTCCAGGTCCACGGGAGCGCCCTTGATCCCGGACCCGCCGATGTCCACGCCGAAGATCTGCATGGACATACCGTACGAAACGAGTTACTTGTCGGCGACCAGTTCGGCAGCCTCGGCGCGCAGGTCGCGACGGAGTTCCTTCGGCAGCGAGAAGACGATCGACTCCTCGGCCGTCTTGACGATCTCCACGTCCGCGTAGCCGCGGACCGTCAGCCACTCCAGGACCTCCTCGACCAGGACCTCCGGCACCGAGGCGCCCGAGGTGAGGCCGACGGTGGTGACGCCCTCCAGCCAGGCCTCGTCGATCTCGCTCGCGAAGTCGACCAGGTACGCGGCCTTGGCGCCGGCGTCCTTGGCGACCTCGACGAGCCGGATGGAGTTCGAGGAGTTCTTCGAGCCGACCACGATGACCAGGTCGGAGTCGGCGCCCATCACCTTGACGGCCGCCTGCCGGTTCGAGGTGGCGTAGCAGATGTCGTCGCTCGGCGGCGAGACGAGCAGCGGGAACTTCGTCTTCAGCGCGTCCACCGTCTCCATCGTCTCGTCGACCGAGAGGGTGGTCTGGGAGAGCCAGACGACCTTGGACTCGTCGCGGACGGTGACCTTCTCCACGTCGTGCGGGCCGTCGACGATCGTGATGTGGTCCGGGGCCTCGCCGGAGGTGCCGATGACCTCCTCGTGGCCCTCGTGGCCGATGAGGAGGATGTCGAAGTCCTCGTTCGCGTACCGGATGGCTTCCTTGTGCACCTTGGTGACCAGGGGGCAGGTCGCGTCGATCGTCGCGAGCTTGCCGCGCGCCGCCTCCTCGTGCACCACCGGCGCCACACCGTGCGCGGAGAACATCACGATGGAGCCCTCGGGCACCTCCTCCGTCCGCTCGACGAAGATGGCGCCCTTCTTCTCCAGGGTCTGCACCACGTACTTGTTGTGCACGATCTCGTGGCGGACGTAGACCGGCGCACCGTACTGCTCAAGGGCTTTCTCGACGGCGATCACGGCTCGGTCCACGCCCGCGCAGTAGCCGCGGGGCGCGGCGAGCAGGACACGGCGGGAAGCGGGAGCGGGGGCGGGAGCAGTCATGTGCTCCATCGTACGGGGGTCTCCAGCAGGCCGGGCGTCGGCCGTACGGCACACACTTGCCCGAAAGCCCGCCCCTATGTCCCGGAGGACGGATGGCTTCCGTTACGGATTCCAGCGCTGCGGCGCCCACGGCGCTGCGGCGGAGCCTCGGCTTCAGGGACCTGGTCGTCTACGGGCTGCTGTTCATCGCCCCCATGGCGCCGGTGGGGGTCTTCGGCACGCTCGACGCCAGGTCGCACGGCGCCGTCGCCCTCGTGTACCTCTTCGCGACCGTCGCGATGGCCTTCACGGCCTTCTCGTACGCGCAGATGGTGCGGGTCGCCCCGCAGGCCGGCTCGGTCTTCACCTACGCCCGCAAGGGCCTGGGCGAGGGCCCCGGGCTGATCGCCGGGTGGATGGCGATGCTCGACTACCTGCTGATCCCGGCGGTGGCGTACCTCTTCTCGGGGATCGCGATGAACGCCCTGGTGCCGGAGGTGTCCCGGTGGGTGTGGACGGCCTTGGCCGTCGTGATCACCACCGCGCTCAACCTGTGGGGCGTACGGACGGCCGCGCGCGTGGGTTTCGCCGTGCTGGCCATGGAGATCCTGGTCCTGCTCGTCTTCCTGGTCGCCGCGGTGACCGTACTGGTCCAGGGCGGGGCGCGGCGCGGCTGGCTGTCCCCGCTGACCGGTGACGGCTCGCTCGGCTTCAGTACGGCCGCGGTGCTGGGGGCGGTGTCGGTCGCGGTCCTGTCCTACCTCGGCTTCGACGCCATCGTCTCCTTCGCCGAGGAGGTGACGGGGGGATCGGAGCGGGTGGCGCGGGCGGTGCTGTTCTGCCTGGCGCTGGCCGGGGTGCTGTTCATCGCCCAGAGCTATCTGGTGGCCCTGCTCATGCCCGTGTCCGCGGCGGAGCTGGCGGCCGAGCCGGCGCTGCAGGGCCCGGCCTTCTACGACGCGGTGGAGTCCTCGGCCGGCTCCTGGCTGCACGACCTGGTGGCGGTCAGCAAGGCGATCGGGGCGGCCTTCGCGGCGCTGGCGGGGCAGGCCGCGGCCGGGCGGCTGGTCTTCGCGATGGCCCGGGAGCGGCGGCTGCCCCGGGCGCTCGCCCGGACCTCGGACGGCACCCCGCGGCCGGCCCTGCTGCTGGCGGCCACGATCACGCTGGTCGCGGCGGTGTGGGCGGCCCGGCGCGACGACGGGCTCGACCAGCTGGTGTCGGTCGTGGACGTCGGGGCGCTGGTGGCCTTCACCCTGCTGCACGCCTCGGTGGTGGGCTGGTTCGTGGTCAAGCGGCGGGAGGGCCCGCCGAACTGGTGGAAGCACCTGGTGATCCCGGTGCTGGGCGCCGTGGTGACCGTCGCGGTGATCGTCGAGGCCTCCTGGACCGCGCAACTGGTGGGGGCGGTGTGGCTGGCGGTGGGTCTGGCGGTGCTGTTCGTCCAGCGCGGCCGCCGCGACCTGCCCGGCGACACCGGCGCCGGGGCCTGACGCACTGTCGGCGGCGCCGGATAGCCTGCGTGCATGGGTCTGAATACGTCGGCCGAGGCGCCGCTGCCGGTAGGCCAGGTGTCCCGGCTCATCGGGGGCTGGATCGAGCGGCTCGGCCAGGTGTGGGTGGAGGGGCAGATCACGCAGCTCTCGCGGCGGCCGGGAGCGGGGGTGGTCTTCCTGACGCTGCGCGACCCCTCGCACGACATCTCGGTCAGCGTGACCTGCTTCCGCCAGGTCTACGACGAGGTCGCGGACGTGGTCTCGGAGGGCGCCCGGGTCGTCCTGCTGGCCAAGCCCGAGTGGTACGCCCCGCGCGGCCAGCTGTCCCTGCGGGCCACCGAGCTACGGCCTGTGGGCATCGGGGAGCTCCTCGCCCGGCTGGAGCGCCTCAAGCGGTCCCTGGCCTCCGAGGGGCTCTTCGCGCTGGACCGCAAGAAGCCGCTGCCCTTCCTGCCGCAGCTGATCGGGCTGGTGGTGGGCCGGGCCTCGGCGGCCGAGCGCGATGTCCTGGAGAACGCCCGGCGCCGCTGGCCGGCGGTCCGCTTCGAGGTGCGCAACGTCGCCGTCCAGGGGGTGCACGCGGTGCCCCAGGTGGTCCGGGCCGTCCAGGAGCTCGACGCGATGGACGAGGTCGACGTGATCATCGTGGCGCGCGGCGGCGGCAGCGTGGAGGACCTGCTGCCCTTCTCCGACGAGGAGGTCGTCCGGACGGTCGCCGCGGCCCGGACCCCGGTGGTCTCGGCGATCGGCCACGAGCCGGACTCCCCGCTGCTGGACCTGGTCGCGGACGTACGGGCCTCCACGCCCACGGACGCGGCGAAGAAGGTGGTCCCGGACGTCGGCGAGGAGCTGGAGCGCGTGCGGCAGCTGCAGGCCCGCGGGCTGCGCGCGGTCACGGGGCTGCTCGACCGGGAGGAACGGGGCCTCGCGCACGCCCTGGCCCGGCCGGTCTTCGTGCACCCCCAGCGGATGGTGGAGATGCGCGAGGACGAGCTGGACGCGCTGCTGGCCCGCTCCCGGCGCACGCTCGGGCACCTGCTGGACCGGGCCGACTCGGAACTGGCGCACACCCTCGCCCGGGTGGTGGCGCTGTCCCCGGCGGCGACCCTGGAGCGCGGGTACGCCGTACTGCAGCGGGCCGACGGCCATGCGGTGCGCTCGCCGCAGGAGGTCTCGGCGGGCGAGGTGCTGCGCGCACGGGTGGCGCAGGGGTCGTTCTCCGTGGAGGTCGCCCCGGTGGAGTCCGCGGAGCCTCCGGAGTCCCCGGAATCCCCTGAGTCTCCCGAGTCCCCCGCCGCAACAGTCGCTTCGGAGTAGCGACACACGGCCGCAATGACCTGGTCGCACGACACACAGAGGATGGATACGGGAATGACAGAGGCCACCACGGCGCTGGGGTACGAGCAGGCCCGCGACGAGCTCATCGAGGTCGTCCGCAAGCTGGAGGCCGGCGGGACCTCGCTGGAGGACTCCCTCGCGCTCTGGGAGCGCGGCGAGGAGCTGGCGAAGGTCTGCCGGCACTGGCTGGAGGGAGCCCGGGCGCGGCTGGACTCGGCGCTGGCGGCTCGCGAGCCGGCCGAGGAGGAGTGACCGGGGGATGTGACCCGGGAGGAGCGACCGGGGGTGACCCCGGGGTGATCCCGGTCACCAGGAGGCGGATTTAGTTGAAAATTCATCTAACTCCGCCGTAGAGTCTGGGACATCGCTTCACCTCCGTATGGAAGAAGGCTTTCCGATGTCTCTCGTTCTTGACTCCGCCGCGCAGGACCTGCTGTTCCGCGAGGCCCGCACGGCCAACTCGTTCACCGACGAGCCGGTCACCGAGGAGCAGGTCCAGGCGATTTACGACCTGGTGAAGTTCGGTCCCACCGCCTTCAACCAGACCCCGCTGCGCATCACCCTGGTCCGCTCCCCCGAGGCCCGCGAGCGCCTCGTGCAGCACATGGCCAAGGGCAACGACGCCAAGACCGCCACCGCGCCGCTGGTCGCGATCCTGTCCGCGGACAACGAGTTCCACGAGGAGCTCCCGCAGCTGCTGCCGCACTTCCCGCAGGCCAAGGACGCGTTCTTCTCCGAGCGCCCGGTCCGCGAGCAGTCCGCGCTGCTCAACTCCGCGCTGCAGGCCGCGTACTTCATCATCGGCGTCCGCGCCGCCGGCCTGGCCGCGGGCCCGATGACCGGCGCCGACTTCGCCGGCATCCAGAAGGAGTTCCTGGACGCCGACCACACCCCGATCATGGTCATCAACATCGGCAAGCCGGCCGCCGAGGGCGCCTGGTTCGACCGCTCGCCGCGCCTGGCCTTCGACGAGGTCATCACGACCGTCTGATCGCCGCCGCAGGCACGCGAAGAGGGCCGTGGCCCCCGGATCACCGGGGGCCCCGGCCCTCTTCCGTACCTTCCGGCCCGCATCGGCGCTTCTCGGCCTGCGAGGCCGGGCCGCCGCGGGCCGGAGGCGGCGCTACTTGCCCTGCTTGAACTCCAGCGCCGCCGCCAGTGCGCCGAGCTGCTCGTAGGAGGCCGTGCCGGTCACCACCGTGACGTAGCCCTGCTCCTGCCGCACGAGGGCGTCGTACTTCTCGCCGTCCCAGCGCTCCCAGGTCAGGTCGCCCACCTGCTGCGTCTGCCCGGTGGCCGTCGCGTGCTGGGTGACCTTGGCGAGGTACTTGGCCGAGGTGTCCGTGGACTGCTCCACCGCCACGTACTGCTGCTCCGGGTCGAGGAAGCCCAGGTGCCAGGCGTTGGCGTTCTTGCGCTCGTACGTCACCGAGGTCGCCCGCCACTGCTCCTGGAGGCCCACGGGGGCCGCCACCGGGTACGGGGCCGCGCGCCGGGCCGTCAGGGTTTCCACCCGGTAGTCGACCGTGCGCGTCGGATCGGCCTTGTCGTCATGCGGGACGAAGAGGTAGATCCCGGCGACCACGATGCCGATCACCCCCAGCGACCGGACCATGTCCCAGATTGTCTGCTTGCCTTTCATACCTGCCACGCGACCCATCGTCCCGCATCGCGGGACCGCGATCACCGCCGGGGTCGCGGTGCGGCGCGTGTCGGCGGACCCTGGAGAGTCCCGGGGGTTCACCGGAGCCATCGGGAGGTGCGCACAAGGTCCGCAAAACGCCCGCAAGACGTCCGCTCAGGACAATCGGCTGACCGATATGCCGCTCATACGTGACCCGCCCTGCTCAATATGTCGACGTACCGATAGAGTTCCAGCACCCTCACTTCCCGGCCGTCGCCGTACAGAAAGGTGCGCTCCGATGACCGAGCACAACCTGCCGCCCCAGCTCGAAGTCTCTCCGGAGGCCCCCGACCGCAACCTCGCACTCGAACTCGTACGGGTCACCGAGGCCGCCGCCATGGCCGCGGGCCGGTGGGTCGGACGCGGAGACAAGATCGGCGCGGACGGTGCCGCGGTCAACGCGATGCGCACCCTGATCTCCACCGTTTCGATGAACGGCGTCGTCGTCATCGGCGAGGGGGAGAAGGACGAGGCCCCCATGCTCTTCAACGGCGAGCGGGTCGGCGACGGCACGGGCGCCGAGGTCGACATCGCCGTCGACCCGATCGACGGCACCACCCTGAACGCCAAGGGCATGCCGAACGCCATCGCGGTCCTGGCCGCCGCCGATCGCGGCACCATGTTCGACCCGTCCGCGGTGTTCTACATGGAGAAGCTGGTCACCGGCCCCGAGGCCGCCGACTTCGTCGACATCAACGCGCCCGTCTCGGTGAACATCCGCCGGGTCGCCAAGGCCAAGAACATGGCCGTCGAGGACGTCACCGTGGTCATCCTCGACCGCCCCCGCCACGAGGGCATCGTCAAGGAGATCCGCGAGACCGGCGCCCGGATCAAGTTCATCTCCGACGGCGACGTCGCGGGCTCGGTCATGGCCGTGCGCGAGGGCACCGGCGTCGACCTGCTCCTCGGCATCGGCGGCACCCCCGAGGGCATCATCTCGGCGTGCGCCATAAAGTGCCTCGGCGGCACCATCCAGGGCAAGCTGTGGCCGAAGGACGAGGCCGAGCGCCAGCGCGCGCTCGACGCCGGCCACGACCTGGACCGCGTCCTGACCACGAACGACCTGGTGTCCGGCGAGAACGTCTTCTTCGTCGCGACCGGCATCACCGACGGCGAGCTGCTGCGCGGCGTCCACTACCGCTCGGAGACCGCGACGACGTCCTCGCTGGTCATGCGCTCGAAGTCGGGCACGATCCGGCAGATCGACTCGACGCACCGCCTGTCGAAGCTGCGCGCGTACAGCGCGATCGACTTCGACCGCGCCCACTAGGCCGTCGGGAAACGAGGGGGGCGGTCACCGCGTGCGGCGGGACCGCCCCTCTCGTGCGTCCGCGTTCGCCGTCCGGCGCCCCGGCGACAGGCTCAGCCGGCCGCGGCGATCGGCCCGGCCCCCGGGGCCTGGCGCAGCTCGGCGGCCCTGCGCCGCATCCGCGCCAGCACCACCCGGCGCTCGGCCGCGGTGAGCCCGCCCCACACCCCGTACGGCTCCGGCTGGAGCAGCGCGTGCTCCCGGCAGGCGACCATCACCGGGCAGCGGGCACAGACGCGCTTGGCGGCCTCCTCGCGGGAGAGCCGGGCCGCGGTCGGCTCCTTGGACGGCGCGAAGAAGAGCCCCGCCTCGTCGCGGCGGCACACCGCCTCCGCGTGCCATGGGCCGTCGTCCGCCCTCACCGGCACCCGCGGCTTCGGCACGGCCGCCGCCCGCCCCGGAAAACTCTGGACGGCGGCTACCTGCAAGGACTGATGCGGCGGATGCGGCACGGTCTACTCCTGACGACGTATACGTGAGCGAGAGACGACGCACCTGTCCCTACCCGCTGTACGCCCCCCTATGCACCGCGTGCCACGGGGCGCCGGGGGTTCGTCCGAAACGAGACCCCCGGCCGGGCGGGCCTCACACCGCGGGCGCGGCCCATGCGGGATCCCGCCCGAGGAAGGCCAGGAGGTCCGCCGCGGCGCCGTGGTCCGCGCCGGGCGCGAGGGGGAACACGGGGCCGTAGGCGAAGCCGCGCAGGGGCTCGGCCAGGGCGTCGGCGGCCGGGCGCAGGGCGGCGGCCAGTTCGTCGGTCAGGGCGGGCTGCCGCCCCGTGGCGACGGCGATGTCCCAGGCGTGCACGGCGGCGTCGAGGGCGGCGGCGCCGACGGCCGTCACGGCCGGTACGGCGAAGGGCGGCAACGGCACGGCCACGTCGAGGTCCCCCGGGGCGACCGCGGAGAAGGCCTCGGCCGCCGCCGCGAGCGCCGGGTCCAGCAGGTCTCCGGGGGCGTCGGCCAGGGCGCCGGAGGGGGCGAAGGGGTCCTCGGCGGGCCCGGGCCCGCCGGTCAGGCGGGCGGCGTAGGCGAGCTGGTCGCCGGCGGCGTGCCGGAGGACCTGGGTGACGTTCCACTGCGCGCACGGGGTCGGGCGGTCCCAGCCGTCGGCGGGCACCCCCGCGACGGCCTCGCGCAGCGTCGCGTGCGCCTGGTCGAGCAATTCCCACTTGGATGTCGTCATGGTGCGGACCCTAGACAACACCGAGCGGCCGGTCGGCCGAATTTCGTTGGGCCGGGGGCGTGTTGAGCCCTCCGGGCGCGGGCTCGAACCGGCCGGTTCGAGCCGTGTCCCGGCCGGTTCCCGGCCTGTTTCAGCCGTCCAGGCGCTTGCGCAGCTTGCGGGCCAGATCCACCAGGCGGGCGCCCAGCCTGGGCCGCGCCTCGATGTTGCCGAGCAGGGCGAAGCCCCGGACGATCACCACCGGCGCCTGCGGGTCGCTCTGGCCGCGTCCCTCGCCGCGCACCTCGAAGTTGCCGAGGACGCCGCTGCCGTAGCCGCGCAGGGTGACGTTCTCCGGGACCAGCACCTCGACGTTGCCGAGGATGCAGGTGACGTTGATCTCCGTGACCTGCTGCTCGAAGACCGCCTCGGTGAGGTCGATGCTGATGTCGCCCATGACCGAGACGGCCCGGGTGTGCGCTCCCGGCCGCCAGCGGCCCTTGCGGGCGGAGCTGCTGCAGACGGCCACTATGGTCTCCGCGGGGCCGCCCTGGGCCGCGGCGGGGGCCGCGTACGCCGGCCAGGCATGGACGCCGCCGGGCGCGGGCAGATCCTGTACGAGCACTTCCAGCTCGCCGACGGTCTTGACCGCGTAGAGCGTGTCCAGGCGGTCGGAGTGCTCCTCGGACGTCAGCCGGCCTTCGGCGAGGGCATCGCCGAGGATCTGTGCGATCCGGTCCCGGTCTGCGTCGGAGGCGCGCAGCTGTGCGGCGGCGGGTGCGGGGGCGGCGGGGTGCTTTTCCAGGTCCACGAAGCCCAGCATAGCCAGACACGATAGATCGCGATACTGCTGAGTGAGCCTTACCTCACAGCCACGTCCCCGGCGGGAGGTCCTACGCTGGTTAACCGCGCTGCCAATTGGTCGCCAGCGCCGTCCGCCTAGTGAGGAATGACTGCCGTCATGCCAGAGTTTGCGTACACCGACCTGCTGCCCCTGGGCGAGGACACCACCCCCTACCGGCTGGTGACCGCCGAGGGAGTGTCCACCTTCGAGGCGGACGGCCGTACGTTCCTCAAGGTGGAGCCGGAGGCGCTGCGCAAGCTCGCCGAAGAGGCCATCCACGACATCCAGCACTTCCTGCGCCCCGCGCACCTCGCGCAGCTGCGCCGGATCATCGACGACCCCGAGGCCTCCTCGAACGACAAGTTCGTGGCCCTGGACCTGCTGAAGAACGCGAACATCGCGGCGGCCGGCGTCCTGCCGATGTGCCAGGACACGGGCACGGCGATCGTCATGGGCAAGCGCGGCCAGAACGTGCTGACCGAGGGCGGGGACGAGGCGGCGCTGTCGCGCGGCATCTACGACGCCTACACGCGGCTGAACCTGCGCTACTCGCAGATGGCCCCGATCACCATGTGGGAGGAGAAGAACACCGGCTCGAACCTGCCCGCGCAGATCGAGCTGTACGCGACCGACGGCGGCGCGTACAAGTTCCTCTTCATGGCCAAGGGCGGCGGCTCGGCCAACAAGTCCTTCCTCTACCAGGAGACCAAGGCGGTCCTCAACGAGGCCTCCATGATGAAGTTCCTGGAGGAGAAGATCCGCTCCCTCGGTACGGCGGCCTGCCCGCCCTACCACCTGGCGATCGTGGTCGGCGGCACCTCCGCCGAGCACGCGCTCAAGACCGCCAAGTACGCCTCGGCGCACTACCTGGACGAGCTGCCCCGCGAAGGCTCCCCGCTGGGCCACGGCTTCCGCGACGAGGCCCTGGAGCAGCAGGTCTTCGAGCTGACCCAGAAGATCGGCATCGGCGCGCAGTTCGGCGGCAAGTACTTCTGCCACGACGTCCGCGTCGTGCGCCTGCCCCGCCACGGTGCCTCCCTGCCGGTCGCGATCGCCGTGTCCTGCTCGGCGGACCGCCAGGCCACCGCGAAGATCACCGCCGAGGGCGTCTTCCTGGAGCAGCTGGAGACGGACCCGGCGCGCTTCCTGCCGGACACCACGGACGAGCACCTGAGCGAGGCCTCGGACGTCGTCTCCATCGACCTGAACCAGCCGATGGACGACATCCTGGCGACGCTGACCAAGCACCCGGTCAAGACCCGCCTGTCGCTGACCGGCCCGCTGGTCGTGGCGCGCGACATCGCGCACGCCAAGATCAAGGAGCTGCTGGACTCGGGTGCGCCGATGCCGCAGTACCTGAAGGACCACCCGGTCTACTACGCCGGTCCCGCGAAGACCCCCGAGGGCTACGCGTCGGGCTCCTTCGGTCCGACCACGGCGGGCCGGATGGACTCCTACGTCGAGCAGTTCCAGGCGGCGGGCGGCTCCAAGGTCATGCTGGCCAAGGGCAACCGCTCCCAGCAGGTGACGGACGCGTGCGGCGCGCACGGCGGCTTCTACCTCGGCTCGATCGGCGGCCCGGCGGCGCGCCTGGCCCAGGACTGCATCAAGAAGGTCGAGGTCCTGGAGTACGAGGAGCTCGGCATGGAGGCGGTCTGGAAGATCGAGGTCGAGGACTTCCCGGCCTTCATCGTGGTCGACGACAAGGGCAACGACTTCTTCCAGAACCCGGCCCCGGAGCCGACGTTCACCCACATCCCGGTGCGCGGCTCGGGCCTGTAGCGCGATGGCCTGAGGGCCTCTCCCCCGTTCGGGGGAGAGGCCCTCAGGCATGTCCGCCCATCGGCAGATGGCAGGCCGCCGGGCTCCCGGCGAGGCTGTTCCCGTACCCGAGCAGCCCACTTTCACCGGGAGTTCACGATGAAGAACCGCAAGCGCGCCCTTGTCCTGGCCGGAACCGCCGCCGCCCTGGTGGCGACGCTGATCGCTGCGGCTCCGGCCCCGGCCGCGCCGGCCGCGGCGAAGGTCGCCTCGGTACACGGCGGCGGGACGGTGCACTACCCGTACGTGCCTGCGTCGGACGACATCCGCTTCACGGTGGACGCCGAATCGGTGCCGTGGAGCCGGCCCTTCCCGGGGGCCGAGCGGGGCCTGCCGACCGACGCCCGGGGACGGGTGACGGTCTACCACGCCCGGCCCGAGGCGAACTCGACGGGCGTGGCCGAGGCGGAGGTGGACTGCCTGGTCACCGGCGGCCGGACGGCGACGGTGACCGCGGTGGTCAAGAGCTCGAACGTGCCCGGCTGGGAGGGCAGGCGGATCGGCCTCAGCGTCCAGGACGGCGTGCGCGGCGAGCCCGACCGCGTCGGCTTCTCGTGGGACATCGCCAACCTCGACACGAAGCCCGACGGCTCGCCCGTCGAGGCCCGCGTGGGCACCTGCATGGCCCCGGCCCCCTTCACGGAGGTCACCAAGGGCGGCTACAAGGTCACCCCCGCCCCGCTGGCCCCGCAACCGAAGTCATAGTCGCGGCGTCGTGGACAGCAGGTACCGGGCCTCAACGGGGGTGGCCCGGTACCCCGCCGTCCGCTGTTCGGCCATCCGGACAGGATCCGGTTGCGGGGCGTCCCGCACATCCGGATAACGTCCGGGGCATGACGCAGATGCTGCTCCCCACCGCCCGGGCCGTGCGGGTCGTCGCCCACCGCGGGGCCTCGCACGAGCACCCCGAGCACACCCTCGCCGCCTACCGCCAGGCCATCGCCGACGGGGCCGACGCGCTCGAGTGCGACGTACGGCTCACCGCCGACCACAAGCTGGTCTGCGTGCACGACCGGCGGGTGGAGCGGACCTCCGACGGGCGCGGGGTCGTCTCCGCCATGACGTACGAGGAGCTGTCCGCGCTCGACTTCGGCGGCTGGAAGGGCGGGGAGCACCGCGGGGCGCAGGTGCTGCTCTTCGAGGACCTGCTCAAGGAGGCGCTGGCCGCCGGCCGGCCGGTCGGACTCGCCGTCGAGACCAAGCACCCGACCCGCGCCGGCGGCCGGCTGGAGGCCGAGCTGGTCCGGGTCCTGAAGGAGCACGGGCTGGCCGACGGCTCGGCCGGCCTGGTCGAGGTGATGAGCTTCTCCCGCAACGCCCTGACCCGGCTGCACCGGCTGGCGCCCGGTCTGCCCGCGGTCTACCTGATCGAGCGGCGGCTGCGCCCGGTACGGCCGCCGTTCGCGACGCACGCGGGTCCGGGCATCGACCTCGTACGGCGGGACCCGGGCCTGGTGGCCCGGCTGAAGGCGAAGGGGCTGGCGGTGCGGGTGTGGACGGTGGACGAGCCCGAGGACGTGGAGCTGTGCCTGCGCCTCGGTGTGGACACCTTGATCACCAACCGGCCGCGCGAGGTGCGCGCGCAGCTGGAGGCGGCCCGCTGAGGTCCCGCGCAGGGGCCCGTACGTGGAAACACCCGGCCGGGGTGCGCCGGCCGGGCGTGGGGGGTCTGGTGGTGCGGGGGCGGTTACGCGAAGCGCTGGCTGGCGGACCCGTTGCAGGTCTGCAGGCGCAGCGGCTCGTGGGCGGCGGCCACCGTCAGGCACATGCCCGGGGCGGCGGCGGGGCGCAGGGTGGCGCCGTCGCGGACGAACTGCTGGTTCGCGCCGCCGTGGCAGTTCCAGATGATCAGGCCGGTGCCGGAGCCGTAGTTGGCGCCGGGGGCGTCGAGGCAGCGGTCCTGGGTGAGTTCGATGTGGACGGACTTGCGGGCGCTGTCGTACCACCAGCCCTGGTTGCGACCACCGTGGCAGTCCCATCCGACGATCCTGGTCTCATTGGCGCTGGAGCCTCCGAAGGAGTCGAGGCAGTTGCCGGTCGCCTCGTTCTTCAGGGGCTTGAACTTGTCGTCCCAGGCCCCGGCCTGCAGGACGGGCGTCCCGGTGCTCGCGGGGTCGGCGCAGGAGGCCTCGCGCAGGCCGGAGTTGTAGAGCTGGGTCAGGCAGGACGCGAAGGCGCCGTGGCCCCGGTAGTTGGGGTGGAAGGACTGGCGGGCGGTGTTCTCGTCCCAGGGGAAGTGGTCCCCGAGGTCCAGGTAGAGGCCGCGGGCCCAGGTGTCCTCCATGCAGACCTCGTGGCCGTGGAAGAGCCGCGAGTTGTCGAGGTAGACGGCGCCGGAGGCCAGGGCCGCCGCACGCATGCCCTTCTCGAAGGCGGGCACCGCGTAGTTGCGGCCCCAGGTGGCGTCGGAGTCGTAGCCGGCGCAGCCGCCGGACAGCTTGCCGGGGAAGTTGGGGTTGTCGTAGAAGTCGGGCCCGATGGGGCTGGGGTAGCCCATCACGACCAGCTTGTAGTCGGAGTCGGCGTAACCGGCGTCCCGCATGACGGTCCTGAGGTCCGCGACCGTGGCCTCCACCTTGGGCCTCAGGCCGTCGACGCGCGCCTGCCAGCCGGGACCGTACTTGGGCTCGCACGTGCCCTGGCTGAGGATCCAGCGGGTCACGCAGTCGGTCATGACCGGGCCGAACTGCAGGTCGTCGTTGGCCCCGGCGACCAGCAGAACCATCTTGATCTTCGTGTTGCGCGCCTTGACGGCCAGGCTGTCGCTCTGCACCAGCTCGTCGGCGTACTGCTTGCCGCCGCCGATCCTGATGTTGCCCGTGTAGCCGCCGGAGCAGGCGACGTTGAAGGTCAGGTCGGCCGGGATGCCGGTGCGGTGGATCGCCGCGTCCGGCGAGCGGTGGCACTGGTTGTTCGGGGTGTTGGTCGCGGGGTCGTAGTTGCCGACCCCTTCGCCCGAGATCTCGCTGTCGCCCAGCGAGATCAGGCCGGTCCTGCGCTCGTTCATCGGGCGCACGGCCGGGTCGCCGTAGATCCTGGTGGCCTCCGCGGCCCGGACGGCCTCCAGCTCGGGCGGGAGCGGTGCGACGGCCCCGGGGGCGGGCGCCGCCTGGGCCATGGGGGTGACGGCGGTGACACCCCCCAGGGCGGCCGCGATCACGGCGACGACGGCGAAGGTAGATCTGAGCATGGGTCTCGTACGGGCACGTGCCATGGAACGCCTCCCCGGATGTGGGTGTTACCCCCGGTATTTACTGGCCGGTAGGGGAGTTGGGAACACTTCGAACAAGACAATTGCTCAACTTTTTGAGGAGGCCAGGAAAATGACAGACGACCAGCAGGCCGATGCGTTCCGGACCGAGCACGACTCCATGGGCGACGTACGGGTGCCCCTGCACGCCAAATGGCGCGCCCAGACCCAGCGCGCGGTGGAGAACTTCCCCCTCTCCGGGCAGCGGCTGGAGCGCGCCCACATCGAGGCCCTCGCGCGGATCAAGGCCGCCGCCGCCGAGGTGAACGCGAAGCTCGGGGTGGTGGACCAGGACGTCGCCGACGCGATCCGGTCCGCCGCCGCCGAGGTCGCGGACGGGCGCTGGGACGACCACTTTCCCGTCGACGTCTTCCAGACCGGCTCGGGAACCTCGTCCAACATGAACACGAACGAGGTGATCGCCACCCTGGCCACCGAGCGCCTGGGCCGCGAGGTCCACCCCAACGACCACGTCAACGCCTCGCAGAGCTCCAACGACGTGTTCCCGTCGTCCATCCACATCGCCGCCACCGCCGCCGTCACCGGTGAGCTGATCCCGGCGCTGGAGCACCTGGCCACGGCCCTGGAGCGCAAGGCCTCCGAGTTCGCGCAGGTGGTCAAGGCCGGCCGCACCCATCTGATGGACGCCACCCCGGTCACCCTCGGCCAGGAATTCGGCGGGTACGCCGCCCAGATCCGCTACGGCGTCGAGCGGCTGCGCTCGGCCCTGCCCCGGCTGGCCGAGCTGCCGCTGGGCGGCACCGCGGTCGGCACCGGGATCAACACCCCGCCCGGGTTCTCCGCCGCCGTGATCGCCGAGGTGGCCTCGGCGACCGGGCTGCCGCTGACCGAGGCCCGCAACCACTTCGAGGCGCAGGGGGCCCGCGACGCCCTCGTCGAAACCTCCGGGATGCTCCGCACGATCGCCGTATCACTCACCAAAATCTCCAACGACCTTCGCTGGATGGCCTCCGGACCGCGCACCGGATTGGCCGAAATCAATCTCCCGGATCTGCAACCGGGCTCCTCGATCATGCCCGGAAAGGTCAACCCGGTGGTCCCGGAGGCCGTCCTGATGATCGCCGCACAGGTCATGGGGAACGACGCCACCGTCGCCGTGGCGGGCGCGGCCGGCAACTTCGAGCTCAATGTGATGCTCCCCGTGATGGCCAGGAACCTCCTCGAATCGATCCGGCTGCTCGGCGGCGCGAGCCGCCTGCTGGCCGACCGCACGGTCGACGGAATCACCGCCAACGAGGCGCGGGCCAGGGAATACGCCGAGTCCTCACCCTCCGTCGTCACCCCGCTGAACCGCTACATCGGCTACGAGGAGGCCGCCAAGGTCGCCAAGAGGTCGCTCGCGGAACGGAAGACGATCAGGGAGGTGGTCCTGGAGGCCGGTTACGTGGAGCGTGGCGCCCTCACCCTGGAGCAGCTCGACGAGGCCCTGGACGTGCTGCGCATGACGCACCCCTGACCGGCCCCGCCGCACGCCCGGGCGGGGGCCGGATCCGGTCGTTTCTCGTCCCCGAACCACCCGGTGACCTGCGCCGCAGCGGTCACAGGGACCCCCGCCCTAAGATCTGCGCATGACAGGTACTTTCAAGCCCGGGAGCGACGCGGCGCGCAGCGCGCCGCGGAGCCCCGCGCAGGGCCCGCGCTGGGCGCCCGGGGACCAGGTCCTGTGGCGCTACCGCGACCACGCCCCGGGACTGAAGGGCCCGGTGCACATCTGCCGCCCGGTGACCGTGGTCCAGGACACGGACGAGCTGCTGGCCGTGTGGATGGCGCCCGGCACCGAATGCGTCAAGCCGGTCCTCACCGATGGCACGCCGGTCCACGAGGAACCGCTGGCCACCCGCTACACGGCGCCGCGGACCACCGTACGGTCGCGCTGGTTCGGCGGTGGTGTCCTGAAACTGGCCCGTCCCGGGGACCCGTGGTCGGTGTGGCTGTTCTGGGGACCCGGCTGGCAGTTCAAGAACTGGTACGTGAACCTGGAGGAACCGCGCTCGCGATGGGCCGGCGGGGTGGACTCCGTTGACCACTTCCTCGACATCGCCGTCTATCCGGACCGCAGTTGGAAGTGGCTGGACGAGGACGAGTTCGCGCAGGCGCAGCGGTCCGGCCTGATGGACCGTGAGCAGGCCCTCCGCGTACGGGAGGCGGGCCGCGCCGCGGTCGGGGTGGTCGAGGGCTGGGGAGCCCCGTTCTCCGCGGGCTGGGAGGACTGGCGGCCGGATCCGGCCTGGAGGATTCCGGCCCTGCCGGAGGACTGGGACCGCACCCCGGCGCACATGACCTCATGAGACCCTTGATGCGCCCCCAGGGTTCAAACGTAGGATCGTCCTCCACGAGGTCACGCGCGCGGGACGGTGCGGTCGGTGCGCCACTGCGCAAGTGTTGTGCCGCACGCGGGACTTGACCGGAGGCCGACGCACGACGAGAGGCGACGAGGGGGCGAGGGCCCGCCAGGGGCACCTCCCGGCCGGAGGCCGGGCGACAAGTTTGGGCGAGGAACCTCGGGGCGATGGTGCCCGGGCCGCTGAGCGGGTATACCGCGACTGACCGAGTTGAGTGCAGCGCACATCGAGCGCAGACGGACGGAAATCCACGCGTGACGGAGTACCCCACCTCCCAGGAGGGCCCGCAGCCCGTCGCCTCCGGCGGAGGTACGGACGAGGCCGGCCACGGCAAGGCGCCCATCGCCGCTGCCGAGGCCGTACGCACGCATGCGCCGGGCACGGGCGCGGAGCCGGGCGGCATGACCGCCGCGGCCTCCGACGCGCGGGCGGCCCGCTCGGCGGCGGGCACGGGCGGCGGGCTCCCCCGGCCCCGTGGTGCCGCGTCGGCGGACGTGCCGGCCGCCGCGGACTCCGGAGCGGGCCAGGTGCCGGGCCAGAGCCCCGTACAGGGCCAGATCCCGGGTCCGGGTCCGGGTCCGGGACACGACAACGCCCGCCCGCGGGACGGTGACGCCCCTGCGGGGGCGGGCTCCGGTTCCGGTGGGGCCGGCCGCCACGGGGGCGGCGGGCCCGCAATACCGGGCGGGAGCACCCCGGAGGCGACCGCCGCACGCCGCGAAGGGGACCGGCTGCGCTTCGTCGGCGCCGCCACGCGGCGCATCGCCCGCGGCATCGACCTCGACGAGATCGTGCTGGGCCTGTGCCGGGCCACCGTGCCGACCTTCTCCGACGCCATCCTCGTCTACCTGCGCGACCCGCTCCCGGTCGGCGACGAACGGCCCGTCGGCCCGGTCGTTTTAAGGCTCCGGCGCACAGACCGGCTCCGGCCGATCGACGACCTGACGGACATGAGCAGCACGATCGGCGCGGGGATGGACCTCGCCGGGGCCGCGGGGGCCACCGGCGAGCTCGACTTCAGCCAGTTGCCGCTGGTCGGCCCGCAGGGTGACCTGCCCGCGGCCGAGCTGTGCGAGATCCGGCCCGGCGGCGCGCTCGCCGAGGTGCTGCGCGGCGTACGGCCCGTCTTCGGTTCCTCCGCCGCCGCCCGGGCCGCGCTGCCCGAGCTGCTCGGCCTGGACCACCCGCTGCCGCGCGGCAACCGGGCCGTCCTCGCGCCCCTGCGCGGCCGCCGCCGGGTGATCGGCGCCGCCGTCTTCCTGCGCAGCCCCGAGCGTCCCGCCTTCGAGCAGAACGACCTCCTGGTCGCCGCCCAGCTGGCCACCCACACCGCGCTCGGCATCGACAAGGCGGTCCTGTACGGCCGCGAGGCCTACATCGCCGACGAGTTGCAGCGCACGATGCTGCCGGACAGCCTGCCGCAGCCCACCGGGGTGCGCCTCGCCTCCCGCTACCTGCCCGCGGCCGAGACGGCGCGCGTCGGCGGCGACTGGTACGACGCCATACCGCTGCCCGGCAGCCGGGTCGCGCTCGTCGTCGGCGACGTCATGGGCCACTCCATGACCTCCGCCGCGATCATGGGCCAGCTGCGCACGACCGCGCAGACCCTGGCGCAGCTGGACCTGCCGCCCGCCGAGGTCCTGCACCACCTGGACGAGCAGGCGCAGCGCCTCGGCTCCGACCGGATGGCCACCTGCCTGTACGCCGTCTACGACCCCGTCGCGCACCGGATCACCATCGCCAACGCCGGCCACCCGCCGCCGGTGCTGCTGCACCTGGGCGGCCGCGCGGAGGTGCTGCGCGTGCCGCCCGGCGCCCCCATCGGCGTCGGCGGTGTGGACTTCGAGGCCGTGGAGCTGGACGCGCCCGCCGGGGGCACCCTGCTGCTCTACACCGACGGCCTGGTGGAGTCGCGCCTGCGGGACGTGTGGACCGGCATCGAGCAGCTCCGCGAGCGTCTCGCCACCACCGCCCAGCTGACCGGCCTGGACCATCCGCCGCCGCTGGAGGCGCTCTGCGACGACGTTCTGGACATGCTCGGTCCGGGCGACCGGGACGACGACATCGCGCTGCTCGCTGCCCGGTTCGACGGGATCGCGCCGAGTGATGTCGCGTACTGGTTCCTGGACCCGGAGGAGACCGCCCCGGGCCGGGCCCGCCGGTTCGCCCGCCGCGCCCTGACCCGATGGGGCCTGGAGGAGCTGAGCGACTCGCTGGAGCTCCTGGTGAGCGAGGTGGTCACCAATGCCGTCCGGTACGCGGAGCGGCCCGTCACGCTACGCCTGCTGCGTACGGACGTACTGCGCTGCGAGGTCGGCGACGACTCCCCGCAGCTGCCCCGCCAGCGCCGCGCGCGGGACACCGACGAGGGCGGCCGCGGCCTGTTCCTGGTGAACCGGATGGCCCGCCGCTGGGGCGCGACGCGGCTCAGCAGCGGAAAGGTCGTCTGGTTCGAGCTGTCGCTGCCGACGACGGCCGAGCGGCGCTGACCGCACGACCACGAGAACGCCGCCGCCCCCCGGCCTTCGAGGCCGGGGGGCGGCGGTGCGTTCAGGTGCCCGGCGTTCGCGCGCCTGGCGTTCGGGTGCCTAGCGCTCGGGCACCAGCGGCGGGTCCGGCGGCTTCGGAACGCCGGTCTTGGTCGCGGTGGGCGACGGCGACGTCGTCGGGGTCGGCGACGTACCGGACTTGGTCGGGGTCGGCGACGGAGAGGTCGTCGGGGACTGCGGCGCGCTGCTGCTGGCCGCCGGGGCGCTGGACGACGCGCTCGCCGAGGGCGTCGGCGAGGCGCTGCGGGACGGCGTCTGCACGGCGCCCATCTCCGCTTCCTTCAGGTCGAACGTGTCGGTGTCCCCGCCCTTGAGGACGGCGAGGGTGTACGCCTTCCAGATCGAGGCCGGGAAGCTGGAACCGCCCGCGCGCCCCAGGCCGGCGGTGCCGGTCAGGGTGACCTGGTTGTGGGTGGTGGGGTCCTCGCCGAACATCGCGACGACCGTGACCAGCTCCGGCGTGTAGCCGGTGAACCAGCCCGCCACGTTGGACTCGGTGGTACCGGTCTTGCCGGCGGCCTCGTAGCTGCCGCTGCGGACCTTGTTGCCGGAGCCGCCCTCGTCGTTGACGACGCCCGTGAGGACCTTGGTGACGGTGTCGGCGGTCTTGCGGCTGATGGCCTGGCTGCCGACGGCCGGTTCGGGGGTGAACTTGAGGTCCTTGTGCTCGGCCTTCTTGATGATGGTCGGCCTGACCTTCTTGCCGTGGTTGTCGAGGGTGGCGTACACGCCCGCCATCTCCACGGTGTTGGCGCTCATGGTGCCCAGGGCCATGGCCGGCTTGTCCTCGGGCCAGCCGTCGCGGTCCTGCATGCCGAGGGCCAGGGCCGTCTTCTTCACCGCCGGCGGCTTCACGTCCACGATCATCTGCGCGTAGACGGAGTTGACCGAGTAGTTCGTCGCTTCCTGGATCGAGATCATCGGATCGCCGAAGTTCTTGTTGTCCTGGTTCTGCGGGTTGAACGGGATCTTGCTGCCGACGACCTGGCGCTTGCTCGTGCCGTCGTAGAGGGTGTTCGGGGTGATCGGCTTGCCGTCCTGGGTCTTCGACCCGTTCTCCAGGGCGGACGCGAGCACGATCGGCTTGAAGGTCGAGCCCGGCTGGTAGTCGGTGCGCAGGGCGTTGCTCTGGTCCTTCTGCTCCAGGCCCTGGCCGCCGTACATCGCGACGATCGCGCCGGTCTTCGCGTCCACGGAGGTCGCGCCGGCCTGGACGCTCTGGTCCTGCGGCCTGCCCTTGGTGTCCTTGCGGTCGAGCTTGGACTCCAGCTCGTCCTGGACCGCTTTCTCCAGCGCCGCCTGCTTCGCCTTGTCGATGTTGAGCGTGATGTTCCAGCCGCCGGCCGTGATCTGGTCGGCTTTGATGCCCTGCTTGTCCAACTCGTCGTTGGCGGCCTGGACGAGGTAGCCCTTCTGGCCGTCCATGCCCGGGCGAGGCTTGGGCTTGATGGGCTCCTGGAAGGCCAGGGTCTTGCGCTTGGCCTCGTCCAGCTTGCCCATCTCGACCATGTTGTCGAGCACGGCGTTGAAGCGGATCATGACGAGCCGCTTGCCGTTCGGGCCGGCGGTCGCCCAGTCGTACTGGCTGGGGGCCTGGATGACGGCGGCGAGGTAGGCGCCCTGTTCCAGCGTCAGCTTGTCGGCGTCGACGCCGTAGTAGGCCTGGGCCGCGGCCTGGATGCCGTACGCGTTGCGGCCGTAGAAGTTGGTGTTCAGGTAGCCGACGAGGATGTCGTCCTTCTCCATGCGCTGGTCGACCTTGATCGCGATCACCATCTCGCGGATCTTGCGCGTCGGGGACTGGTCCTGCGTCAGGTAGTAGTTCTTGACGTACTGCTGGGTGATGGTCGAGCCACCGGCCGTGCCCTTGCCCCGGAGCGTGTTGAACAGGCCTCGGGCCACGCCCACCACG
Organism: Streptomyces sp. NBC_01232; assembly: GCF_035989885.1. GTDB lineage: Bacteria > Actinomycetota > Actinomycetes > Streptomycetales > Streptomycetaceae > Streptomyces. Next base: position 5,309,660 of record NZ_CP108518.1, on the reverse strand, counting down.
TCGACGCCGCCGTCCTTGTAGAAGGACTTGTTCTCGATGGCGATGAACGCGGTGCGGACGTCCGGCGGGATCTTGTCGATCGGCACGATCTCGCGGTTCGTCGCGCCGGTACGGGCCATGATCGAACCGTCGGAGTACTGGTAGGTGTTGCTCTGGAGCGTGGCCTGGGCGTTCGGGTCGGTGGGCTCGTTCACCGAGAAGTACAGGATGATCGCCGCTGCCATGAAGAGCAGGGTCAGGCCGAGGAACGTTCCGACGACCTTCTTCCAGGTGAAGAAGCGGCGTATGCCGGTGCGTTTACCGGTACTTCCGCTTCCGCTTCCGCTTTCCTCGGTGCCCTTCGCGCGTCCGCTCGGCGCACGCCGCGCACCGCGCTGCTGCTGCGCCTTACGCACTTCTGCTCGGCCCATCGCTCCCGCTCCGCTCGATTACCCCCCCGACGTCAGCTCAGAAAGCTAACACCGCAGGCTGTGTCAAAAGTTGGCCAACCGCGACTAATTACGGTCATTTCGGACGTGAGAATCAGCACCCACATCACTGGAACCGACGCCCACCTAAGCGGAAGGGTTGCTGTAGCGCAAAAAAGTGATATCACTTTGCTAGAAGGTTCGACCGACCGTGAACCGAGAAACGGGGCAAACCATGACGAACGAAAACGCTACCCCTGACGGAGTACGGGAGTTCACCGCGCACAGTGTCGGCGGCGGCCTGGCGCTGCTGCTCGGACTGGCGGGTCTGCTGGCGGGCGCGGGCCTGATCGCGGCCGGCGCGACGATGGCCGGCATCGCGGCCAAGGTGACCCTGATAGCGGTCGGCGTACTCGTGGGCCTCGCCTCCGTGATCGCGATGTGCGGGCTGAACACGGTGGCGCCGGGCGAGGCCCGCGTCGTCCAGCTGTTCGGCCGCTACAAGGGCACCGTCCGCACCGACGGGCTGCGCTGGGTCAACCCGCTGACCTCCCGCGCGAAGATCTCCACCCGGGTGCGCAATCACGAGACGGCCGTCCTGAAGGTCAATGACGCCTACGGCAACCCGATCGAGCTGGCGGCGGTCGTCGTGTGGCGGGTCGAGGACACCGCGCGGGCCATCTTCGAGGTCGAGGACTTCACGGAGTTCGTGGAGACACAGACCGAGGCGGCGGTCCGGCACATCGCCATCGAGTACCCCTACGACGCCCACGACGAGGGCGGCCTGTCGCTGCGCGGGAATGCCGAGGAGATCACCGAGAAGCTCGCGGTCGAGCTGCACGCACGCGTGGAGGCGGCCGGAGTGCAGATCATCGAGTCCCGCTTCACGCATCTCGCGTACGCTCCTGAGATCGCCTCCGCGATGCTCCAGCGCCAGCAGGCGGGCGCGGTCGTGGCGGCCCGCAAGCAGATCGTGGAAGGGGCGGTGGGCATGGTCGAACTGGCACTGACCCGCCTCGCGGAGCAGGACATCGTGGACCTGGACCCCGAGCGCAAGGCGGCCATGGTCTCGAACCTGATGGTCGTGCTCTGCGGCGACCGCGCCGCCCAGCCGGTGGTCAACACGGGGACCCTCTACCAGTGACCCCCGGCGGCGAGGAGAAACCGGCGGGCCGGCAGGCGCGCAAGCAGGTGCTGCTGCGCCTCGACCCGCAGGTGTACGACGCACTGGCCCGCTGGGCGGGCGAAGAACTGCGCAGCGCCAACGCGCAGATCGAGTTCCTGCTCCGCCGGGCCCTCGCCGAGGCCGGCCGCCTCCCCTCGGCCCCCGGCCCCATCCCGCGCCGGGGACGCCCCCCGAAGCCCACGGACTGACCCGCATCCCGCATCCCGCACGCCCGGCGGGGCCGCAATCCACGGCCCCTCCGGGCGTGCGGCGTTCTCCGGATCCGCGAACCCCGGCAGGCCCCGACAGCCCCGGCAGGCCCCGACAGCCCCCGACAGCCCGTCTATACACTCCGCGTATACACACCGTGTACAGTCGTCGTCATGTCCATCGGTCACACCCTCCTGGGCCTCCTCGAGGCCGGCCCGCGCCACGGCTACGACCTCAAGCGCGCCTTCGACGAAAAGTTCGGCCACGACCGGCCCCTCGCGTACGGGCAGGTCTACTCGACCATGTCCCGCCTCCTGAAGAACGGCCTCGTCGAAGTCGACGCCGTGGAGAGCGGCGGCGGTCCCGAACGCAAGCGGTACGCCATCACCGACGCCGGCATCACCGACGTCGAGGCCTGGCTCTCGCAGCCCGAGAAGCCCGAGCCCTACCTCCACTCGACCCTCTACACCAAGGTCGTCCTCGCCCTGCTCACCGGCCGCCGCGCCGACGAGCTGCTGGACACCCAGCGCGCCGAGCACCTGCGCCTGATGCGCGCCCTGACCACCCGAAAGCGCAAGGGCGACCTCGCCGACCAGCTCGTCTGCGACCACGCCCTCTTCCACCTGGAAGCGGACCTGCGCTGGCTGGAGCTCACCGCCGCCCGCCTCGACCAGCTCGCCCAGGAGGTACGCCGATGACCCCGGCCGGAACCCTGCTCGCCGCCACGGACCTGCGCAAGGCGTACGGTCCCACCCACGCACTGGACGGCGCCGAGTTCTCCATCCACCCCGGCGAGGTCGTCGCCGTCATGGGTCCCTCCGGCTCCGGCAAGTCGACGCTGCTGCACTGCCTCGCCGGCATCGTCACCCCGGACTCCGGCTCCATCACGTACGCCGGGCGCGAGCTCACCGCCATGAACGACGCCGAGCGCAGCGAGCTGCGCCGCACCGAGTTCGGCTTCGTCTTCCAGTTCGGGCAGCTCGTACCGGAGTTGACCTGCGTGGAGAACGTCGCGCTCCCGCTACGACTGGCCGGCGTCAAGCGCAAGGAGGCCGAACGCAGCGCCCTGGACTGGATGGAGCGCCTCCAGGTCGAGGACCTCGGCGCCAAGCGGCCCGGCGAGATATCCGGCGGCCAGGGCCAGCGCGTGGCCGTCGCCCGCGCCCTGGTCACCCGCCCCCGGGTGATCTTCGCGGACGAGCCCACCGGTGCACTCGACTCCCTCAACGGGGAGCTCGTGATGCAGCTGCTCACCGAGGCCGCCCGGTCCGCGAGCTCCGCCCTCGTGCTCGTCACCCACGAGGCGCGCGTGGCCGCGTACTCCGACCGCGAGATCGTCGTGCGCGACGGGAAGTCCCGCGACATGGAGCGGATCGTATGAGCCGGCTCCGGGTCTGGACCCGCGACCTCGGCATGGGTGCCCGCTTCGCCTTCGGCGGCGGCCGCGAGGGGTGGATCCGCACCGTGCTCACCGGCGTCGGCGTCGGTCTCGGCGTGGCCCTGCTGCTGATCTCCACCGCCCTGCCCAGTGCGCTCACCGCCCGCTACGAACGCGGCGACGCGCGCTCCACGATCGAAGCCGTGAGGGCCGAACAGCCCGGCCGCGACACCCTGTTGGTCAAGCGCGCCGACCAGACGTACCGCGGCTCGGAGATCCTGGGCTCCTTCCTGCGGGCCGAGGGACCGGACGCCCCCGTGCCGCCCGGCCTGGAGAAGGTCCCCGCCGCGGGCGAGCTGGCCGTCTCCCCCGCACTGGAACAGCTGCTGGACTCCCCTGACGGCGAGCGGCTGCGCGAGCGCCTCGGCGGGCGGATCTCCGAGATCATCGGCGACTCGGGCCTGATGGGCCCCGGTGAGCTCCTCTTCTACTCCGGCAGCGACCGCCTGCAGAAGACCGGCCCCGAGCAGTACGCCGTCCTGCGGATCACCGACTTCGCCCCCGCCAAGGAACGCGATCAGCTCGACCCGGTGCTCATGCTGCTGGTGGTGCTGACCTTCGTCGCGCTGCTGCTGCCGGTCGCCGTGCTCATCGCCGCCGCGGCGCGCTCCGGCGGTGAGCGCCGCGACCTGCGGCTCGCAGCCCTGCGGCTGGTCGGCGCCGACGCCCGGACGGTCCGCCGGATCGCCGCCGGGGAGGCCCTCGCCGGGTCCCTGGTCGGACTGGTCCTGGGCATCGGCTTCTTCGCCGTCGGCCGTGAACTCGCCGGCAGCTTCACCCTCCGCCAGCGCAGCGTCTTCCCCGCCGACCTGGATCCGTCGGTGGCGCTGGCCGCCCTGGTCGCGCTCGTGGTGCCCCTGGCTGCGGTCGCCGTGACCCTGTTCGCCCTGCGCGGCGTGATCATCGAGCCGCTGGGCATCGTCCGCACGGTCACACCGCGCGGACGACGCATCTGGTGGCGGCTGCTGCTGCCGCTGGGCGGACTGGGCCTGCTCGTCCCGCTGATGGGCCGCGGCAAGGAGGGCGGGGACTTCAACCGCTGGCAGGTCAGCGCCGGCGTGTCCCTGCTCCTCGTCGCCATCACCGCGCTGCTGCCCTGGCTGCTGGAGCGGCTCGTGTCCCGGCTCTCCGGCGGCCCGCTGTCCTGGCAGCTGGCCGTCCGGCGCCTGCAGCTGACCGGCGGCGGCACGGCCCGGCTGGCCAACGGCGTCGCCGTCGCCGTCGCCGGGGCCATCGCCCTGCAGATGCTCTTCGCCGGCGTCCAGAGCGACTACATCGCGGCCACCGGCCAGGACCCGGGCCGGGCGGCGCTCACGATCAGCCTGCCCCCGGGCCACGAGGACATGGGTGACCTCCCCGCGAGGGTCGCCGCTGCCGAGGGCGTCGTCGCAGCCGTACCGCTGACCTCCGTCTACGGGTACCGCCCGGGCCTCGACGGGGACCGCAGGACCCGGATCACCATCGGCACCTGCGAGGGACTGCGCGAGGTCGCCGCACTGGACTCCTGCGCGGACGGCGATGCCTTCGTGCTCACCGGTTCCACCTCCGAGGATTCCGGCGTCTACGGTTCCCCGCCGAAGCCGGGCGAGAAGCTGTCCGTCGACCGCATATTCGGCGCCGAGGCCGACGACAGGACCGTCGAATGGACCTTCCCGGCCGGGGCCCGGACGGTCGCCAGCCGGGAGGACCCGACCGGTGAGGTCCGCGACGGGGTCCTGGTGACCCCCTCGCTGTCCCCCCGGGACGTGGGCGCGGCCCAGAACGCACAGGTGTTCGTCCAGGTCGACGAGTCCGTGCCGGACGCTTTGGACAACGTCCGCACCGCCGCCTTCAAGGCCAATCCCCTCAGCCGCACGCTGACGCTCAAGTACACGAAGGAGAATGCCGGTTACTCCACGATCCGCACCGGACTGTTCTTCGGGGCGACCGGCGTGCTGATCCTGATCGGCACCAGCCTGCTGGTCTCGCAGCTGGAGCAGCTGCGCGAGCGCAAGAGGCTGCTTCCGGCCCTGGTCGCCTTCGGCACCAGGCGCTCCACCCTGAGCCTGTCGGTGCTGTGGCAGACGGCCCTGCCGATCGGGCTGGGCCTGGCCCTGGCCGTGGTGGTGGGCGTGGGGCTGGGGGCCGTGCTGATGCGGATGACCGACCGGCCCGTCCGGATCGACTGGTCCTCGGTCGCGGCGATGACCGGTGTCGGCGCGGGTCTGGTCGCCGTAGTGACCCTGCTCAGCCTGCCGGCTCTGCTGCGCCTGATGCGCCCGGACGGCCTGCGTACGGAGTGACCCTCCGGGGCGCGGGCCGCAGGGCCCAGTCCGCCCGTTCCCGGACGGCTCCCTAGTCGGTCGGCCACACCGGGAGCGGTCGGACGGCTTCCCGCAGCGCCGCGGCGATCGCCCTGAACTCCTCCTGCCGGGCGGTCCCGGTGCGCATGGCCAGGGCGATCCGCCGGGAGGGCACGGGCTCGGCGAAGTACCCGGTGGACAGGTACTCGTTGCGGGCGGTCTCCAGCCGCAGCGCGGTCCGCGGCAACAGCGTCACGCCCAGTCCCCCGGCGACCAGCTGTACGAGTGTGGACAGGCCCGCGGCGGTCGTCGTGACGTCCGCCCCGGTCGTCCGCCCCGCCTCCCGGCAGATGTCGAGGGCCTGGTCCCGCAGGCAGTGCCCTTCGTCGAGCAGGAGCAGCTGCAGTCCGCGCAGCTCCTCCAGCGGAATGTCCCGGCGCCCGGCCAGCGCGTGCTCCCGGGGTGCGAGCAGGACGAAGTCCTCGTCGAAGACGGGCAGTTCGGTCACCCCGGGGACCCCCAGCGGCACCGCCAGCAGGAGCAGGTCCAGGCGTCCGCCACCGAGCCCCTCCAGCAGCGAGGCGGTCTGCTCCTCGTGCACCTGGAGGTCCATCCGCGGGTAGCGCCGGTGGAACAGTCCGAGCACGGTCGGCAGCAGGTAGGGCGCCACCGTGGGGATCACCCCGAGCCGCAGCACCCCGGTGAAGGGCGCCCGTACGGCCTCGGCCTCCTCCAGCAGCCCGCCCATGGCGTCGAGCACCACCTGAGCCCGCGCCGCGATCCGTTCGCCCGCCGGGGAGAGCAGCACCTTGCGGGTGGTGCGCTCCAGCAGCTGCACCCCGAGGGCCTCCTCCAGTGCGGAGACGGATCCGGAGAGCGCCGGCTGGCTCATGCCGATGGCCGCTGCGGCGTCCCGGAAGTGCAGGTGCTCGGCGACCGCCGCGAAGGCGCGCAGCTGCGCGAGCGTGGGTTGCTTGGCTCCCCTATTACCGACAGCCACTGATAGGCACCTCCGATCACCAGCCACAAGAGTAGCTATTTCTGTAATCAATGCAGGTGTGTCAGCATGTGAGATACGTCCAACCCCGTCGGAAAACCCCCAAAAGGGTTATTTTCCACTGCATTAGGAGAGCGCGTGCTCACTGTTGGTGACAAGTTCCCCGCCTTCGACCTGACCGCTTGCGTCTCGCTCGAGGCCGGTTCCGAGTTCGCGCAGATCGACCACAAGACCTACGAGGGCAAGTGGAAGGTCATCTTCGCGTGGCCGCTGGACTTCACCTTCGTGTGCCCGACCGAGATCGCCGCCTTCGGCAAGCTGAACGAGGAGTTCGCCGACCGCGACGCACAGGTCCTCGGCTTCTCGCTCGACTCCGAGTACGTGCACCACGCCTGGCGCAAGGACCACGCCGACCTGCGTGACCTGCCCTTCCCGATGATGTCCGACATCAAGCGCGAGCTGTCGGCCGAGCTGGGCATCCTGGGCGAGGACGGCCTGCCGATGCGCGCCGTCTTCATCGTGGACCAGAACAACGAGATCCAGTTCTCGATGGTGACCGCCGGTTCCGTGGGCCGTAACCCCAAGGAGGTCCTGCGGGTCCTCGACGCCCTGCAGACCGACGAGCTGTGCCCGTGCAACTGGAACAAGGGCGACAGCACCATCGACGCCGGCGCGCTGCTGGCCGGTGAGTGACGGATGTCCCTCGACTCCCTGAAGTCGGCCATACCGGACTTCGCCAAGGACCTGAAGCTGAACCTCGGTTCGGTCATCGGCAACAGCGACCTCCCGCAGCAGCAGCTGTGGGGCACGGTCCTGTCCTGCGCGATCGCCGCCCGTTCCGCTCGTGTCCTGCGTGAGCTGGAGCCCGAGGCGAAGGCGAACCTCTCGCCGGAGGCGTACACCGCCGCCAAGTCCGCCGCCGCGGTCATGGCGATGAACAACGTCTTCTACCGCACCCGGCACCTGCTCTCCGACCCGGAGTACGGCACGCTGCGCGCGGGCCTGCGGATGAACGTCATCGGCAACCCGGGCGTGGAGAAGGTCGACTTCGAGCTGTGGTCGCTCGCGGTCTCCGCGATCAACGGCTGCGGCCAGTGCCTGGACTCGCACGAGCAGGTCCTGCGCAAGGCGGGCGTCGACCGCGAGACGATCCAGGAGGCCTTCAAGATCGCCTCGGTGATCCAGGCCGTCGCCGTCACCCTCGACGCCGAGGCCGCCCTCGCCGCCGAGTAACGGCACCGCGTACGACGACACAGGGCTCCGGGACCGGAAACGGTCCCGGGGCCCTGTGCGTTCAGCCCGTGCGCAGCGCGGTCATCAGCGCGCGCATGTCCTCGACCACCGCCGCGACGAGGACATCCCGGTCGGGGTGGGGCAGGGGGGTCACCGTGGGGTCGGGGCCGTCCTCGCCGAAAGACCTGAAGATCATCACGTCGACGGTGAAGACCGCTCCGCCGTCCCGGACCCGCAGCCGCAGTCCGTCACCTCTCTGGTCGCGGGTGACGAGGGCCTGCTCCCCGAGGCCGGGCACCGATTCCCACCCTTCGCCGTCGGGGCCGAACCATCTGCTGGAGGGGGTGTCGAGTGCGAACTCGACCGACGGATCGGTCTTCCTGTGCAGTTCGACCATGGCCCTGACGTCGACGCTCCCGGCAGAAGCGTTCGCCCGGTCCCTGCTGCGGCTGCACGCCGCCCAGTCGAGCGCCGGATGCCGGCCGCCCGCCTGGGGGGCGGTCTCCGTGAGGCCGCCCATCAGCTCGCCCAGCACTGGGGCCGCGAACGGGGCGCACAGGTCGTCCACCACCCGGTAGTGGACCTCCGGTTCGGCCAGGCGGTGGCCGTAGGCGTACAGCCCGCCCGCCCACAGCGCGGAGGTGACCACGACCGCGCCCGCCACCCACCACCACGGCCGCGCCCGCCTCCGGGCCGGTACGGGCTCGCTCGCCACGACCTCCTGTGCGGGACCGGCCTGGCCGGCCGCCGGCCCCCACTCCCCGTCGAGCTCGGGCTCCCCGATCACGCCCGCCCCCCCTACTGCTCCTTGAGCGCTGCGATCAGCGCGCGCATGTCCTCGATCATCGCCGCCTGGACCGCGTCGGCGTCAGTAGCCGGTCGGCCGTTCTTCTCCCCGAGGGTGTAGGCGCCCACTTCCAGGGTGAACACCACGCCGCCGTCCAGCACTCTGAGGTTCAGCGAGGTGTCGGTCGGCATCACGGTCATCACTGCGCGCTCCCCGAGGTCCGGCACCGCCGCGGTGCGCCCGGCACCCGCCCAGGCGATGTTGCCGGGCACCGGGACGTCGAACTCGCCCGAGGGATCGGTCTTCTTGTGCAGCTCGACCCGTGCCTCCACGAGGAAGTCCGTCGCCACCCCGTCCTGCCCGGCGTTCTCCAGGACACACCGTGCCGTGTACACGGCCGGGTGGTCGCTCTCGTGGTTCACCGGCCTCTGCTTGTGCATGTCCCCGGTGATCCCGCTCAGCGCCTGGGCCCGGAAGTCCTCGCACAGGTTCTCAGGCGCCCGGTAGGAGATCTCGGGCCCGGCCGTCAGGTCCCCCGAGGCGTACAGCCCGCCGGCCCAGACCGCCGATGCGACCAGGGCGCCGCCCAGCGCCCACAGCCACGGACGCGGGCCCGCGCCTGCCGCCGTCCGCTCGCGCGCGGCGGGTTGCTCCGCCGGCCGGCCCGACCGCGCCGGCTCCAACGACTCGGTCTTCCACTCCTCGTCGAGCTCCGGATCGGTGATCATGCCTGTCCCCCAGTGGTCCCTGTTTCCGCAGCGCAGTCACCAGGACGCGCATCCATTCGATCATTGCAGCCCTGATCGACGGAATACTCGGTTCCGCTGAGGGGTGTGCGGGCTCACCTGCCCACAGCACGGCAGGTGCGCCCAGGGCACCGGCTAGAACGTGGTGGTGCCCTCGCGGTCGGGTACCGCGTTCAGGGCAGTCGAGCCGTGCGGGGCCGGGCCGACCATTCCGGCTCCGAGGTGGTGCTGGTCGCGCGAGTACGCCTTCAGATATCCCACCACCGTGTTGGTGACGGCCACCAGCGGTACGGCGACGACGGCGCCGCCGATGCCCGCGATCATCCCGCCGGCGGCCACCGAGAGCACCACCGCGAGCGGGTGCACCCGTACCGCCCTGCCCAGGATGAAGGGCTGGAGCACGTGGCCCTCGATCTGCTGCACCGCCAGCACCACCAGCAGCACCATCAGGGCGGTGAACACGCCCTGCGTCACGAGTGCCACGACCACCGCGAGGGCTCCCGACACCACGGCGCCGACCAGCGGGATGAAGGCGAACAGGAAGATGAAGACGGCCAGCGGCACCGCCATCGGCACGTCCAGGAAGTAGATGCCGAGGCCGATGAAGATGGCGTCGATGAGGGCGACGATGACCGTGCCGCGCACGTACGCGGTCAGCGTGCGCCAGGCGCGCGGACCGGCGCCGGCGACACCCGCCCGGGCGGCGGCCGGGACCAGGCCCAGCGCCCAGTTCCAGATGCGCTTGCCGTCGTAGAGCAGGAAGAGCGTGGAGAACATCGCGAGCAGAATGCCCGTCAGGACCTCGACGAGCACCGTCACGCCCTGCAGTCCGGCGGAGGTGATCTGCTCGGTGTTGGTGCCGATGGTCTCGCTGAGGTTCTTCGCGATGTCGTTGATCTGCTTCTCGGTCACGTGGAACGGACTGTCCAGTGCCCAGAGCTTGAGTTCGTTGATGCCGTCGCGGACCCGGTCGGAGAGGTCGTCGAGGTTCTCCATGACCTGCCAGACCACGAACCAGCCGACGAGCCCGATGACGACGAAGCCGAGGATCGCCGTGACGGCCGTGGCCAGACCGCGCGGCAGGCCCAGCCGGCGCAGCCGGACCACGAAGGGCTGGAGCATCGCCGTGACGAGCATGGCGGCGGCGAAGGCGAGGACCACCAGGCGGACTTCGCTGATCACCTTCATCAGCACCCAGAGCATCCCGGCGAGCAGCAGCAGCCGCCAGCTGGCCTCGGCGGCGACGCGCATCCCCCAGGGGACGACGCTCGCCGGGTCGGGGCGCGTGGGCACGGCCGGCTTGACGGGGTGGGGCGCGGGGATCGCGGGCGGTACGACGGGCGGCGCGGGGACGGTCAGCACCGCGGCCGGCGCCTCGGTCGCCGCCGGTGCTCCCGCAGGCCCGGTGCGGCCCGACAGGTCGCCACTGGTCTCGGCCTCGACCTCGGCGCGCCGCTCGTTGAGCCGCGCCTCCATCCGGTTCAGCCTGTTCCCGAGCCGGCCGAGCCAGCCTTCCCTGTTCGCCATGTCGCTTTCCTTCCCCCGCCCCCGGTCTGCGGGCTCACCTCGAAGACCGTACACGCGAGGAGCCCCGCACCGTAGGACGGTGCGGGGCTCCCCCGGGTTGAGCAGCGGTACGGCAGCGCAGCCCGCTGCCGCGGTCCGTCAGTACCAGCCGTTGTTCTGGTGGAAGCTCCAGGCGGCGCAGGGGCTGCCGTAGCGGTCTTCCATGTAGTTCAGGCCCCACTTGATCTGCGTGGCGGGGTTGGTGCGCCAGTCCGCGCCGGCCGAGGCCATCTTCGAACCGGGGAGTGCCTGGACCAGACCGTACGCGCCCGAGGACTTGTTCACGGCCAGGTAGTTCCAGGTGGATTCCTGGTTGATGATGTTCGAGAAGCACTGGAACTGGCCGGCCGGGACCATCTGCTGAGCGATGGCCTTGACCTGCGCGACCGTGTAGGAGCTCTGGAGCGCGAAGTCCCCGGCGTCACGGGCGGAGCGGCTGGCGGCCTGCTCCTTCTCCTCGCGTTCCCTCTTCGCCTTGGCGTCGGCCTCGGCCTTCTCCTTCTCGGCCTCCGCCTTCTTGGACTTGGCGTCCTCGGCGGCCTGGACGCGGGCCGCCTCCTCGATGGAACGCTTGGCGTCGGCATCGGCGGAGTGGGCGATGGCTTCGGCCTGCTGCGTCAGGGACGCGCTCTGGACCTGTGCCTGGTCGCCGACCGGGATGTCGGCAAGGAGAGTCGCGCCGGACGCGGTCGTCTCGAGATCGTTCGTGGGGTCGCCGGTGGCAACGCCCACGACTGCGCCGACGGTGGTGACCGCGGTGGCCGAAGCCACGGCGAACCCCCGGACCGAGATCCGGCTCACACGGTGTCCTTCCAGCAGCGTCCGCAGTGACCGCGCGGCCGCAATAGTGCCCTCGACACTGGCCTCCGTGGTTCTACGGTCACTGGAGGCGCGGGCCCGTGGGCAACTCCCTTGCGGGGGCTGCCGCGTGAAGCTCCGGGCGGCATACGGCGATCGACTGTGGAGTTGTGGTGCTGCGCGTACCTCACGAGAGATACAGATATGCCGTATGCGGGGCCTGACGGAAACCAGACTCTGCCGGAACGCGACACCGCAAGGCAATTCTCCGTTGCGTGTGAAAGGTCACACCTGGCATGTCGCCACTGATTTGAACAAACACCTGTGCAGCAGGACGCCGCCCGGCTAGGCTCTGCGGCCTTTGCCGGGCGGCGTCAACTCACCTTCCCGCTATGAGGTTTTTGACCGATTCGACCTCAGAGGTTCTCGAGCATCTCGGTGACCAGAGCGGCGATCGGGGACCGCTCGGAACGCGTCAGCGTGATGTGGGCGAAGAGCGGGTGGCCCTTCAACTTCTCGACCACGGCGACCACTCCGTCGTACCGGCCGACCCGCAGATTGTCCCGCTGGGCGACATCGTGGGTCAGAACGACCCGCGAATTGGCCCCGATACGGGACAGAACGGTCAGCAGGACATTGCGCTCCAGCGACTGCGCCTCGTCCACGATCACGAAGGCGTCGTGCAGCGAGCGGCCGCGGATGTGCGTGAGCGGCAGGACCTCCAGCATCCCGCGGTTCAGCACCTCCTCGATGACCTCGCGCCCGGCGACCGCCGAGAGGGTGTCGAAGACCGCCTGCGCCCAGGGGCTCATCTTCTCGGAGGCGTCTCCGGGCAGATAGCCGAGGTCCTGACCGCCCACCGCGTACAGCGGCCGGAAGACCATCACCTTCTGATGCTGCCTCCGCTCCAGCACCGCCTCCAGCCCCGCGCAGAGCGCGAGCGCCGATTTTCCGGTGCCGGCCCGGCCGCCCATCGAGATGATCCCGATCTCGGGATCGAGGAGGAGGTCCAGCGCGATGCGCTGCTCGGCGCTGCGGCCGTGCAGCCCGAAGGCCTCGCGGTCACCGCGTACGAGCTTCACGTTGCCGTCCGCCGTGACCCGGCCCAGCGCCTTGCCGCGTTCGGACTGCAGGACCAGTCCGGTGTGCACGGGCAGTTCCGCGGCCTCCGGCACGTAGAGGCGGTCCTCCGAGAAGAGGAGGTCCACCTGCTCCCCGGAGAGGCCGATCTCGCTCATACCGGTCCAGCCGGCATCGGTGATCGCGAGCTCGGCGCGGTACTCCTCGGCGATCAGCCCCACGGAGGAGGCCTTGATGCGCAGTGGGAGATCCTTCGACACCACCGTGACGTCGTAGCCCTCGGCCTGCAGGTTGCGGGCGACCGCGAGGATCCGCGAGTCGTTGTCCCCCAACCGGAAGCCGGCGGGCAGGACGCTCGGGTCGGAGTGGTTGAGCTCGACACGCAGGGTGCCACCGATATCGCCCAGCGGGATGGGGGCGTCCAGGCGACCGTTTCGAACCCGGAAGTCGTCGAGCAGGCGCAGGGCCTGGCGCGCGAAGTAGCCGAGTTCGGGATGGTGCCTCTTTGCCTCCAGCTCGGTGATCACCACGATCGGGAGCACGACCTCGTGCTCGTCGAAGCGGGAGATCGCGTTGGGGTCTGCCAGCAGGACGCTGGTGTCGAGGACGTAGGTCCGCCTGTCGGGCAGGCGGCTCTTAGTGCTGGTCACCACGGAAGGACGTACCCCCTCGGAAGAGGTCGGGCCATGAAGACCGGACCGGTCATCGGCACCCATGCCAGGGCCGATTTCCGGCCCTCCACTCCGTCCGTGCGAACCGCACGTGCGTCCTGGTGCAAAGGGCCTCCCGGGCGGACGACCCCATGCCGTCCGCTGAGACTCGACACCCGTGGATCGGGCATCGACCTGAAAGGGATATTCCCCGAACAGGCCAGGCCATGCCATGGCATATGACGGACGCTCGGTGAATCCCTGGTGAAGGCTTCGAGGGGAGGGGGTGCCGGGACCTACGGGACTCAGGTGCCGTAGCGCCGGTGGCGGGCCGCGTAGTCGCGCAGGGCACGCAGGAAGTCGACCTTGCGGAAGGCGGGCCAGAACACGTCGCAGAAGTAGTACTCGCTGTGCGCGCTCTGCCACAACATGAATCCGGACAGCCGCTGCTCGCCGCTGGTGCGGATGACGAGGTCCGGGTCGGGCTGGCCGCGCGTGTAGAGGTGCTCGGCGATGTGGTCGATGTCGAGGATCTCGGCGAGCTCCTCGAACGAGGTGCCCTTGCGCGAGTGCTCCAGGAGCAGCGAGCGGACCGCGTCGGCGATCTCCTGGCGGCCGCCGTAGCCGACGGCGACGTTGACGAGTATCCCTCGCCCGTTGCCTCCGGTACGGGAGGGGCCCCCGGCATCGTGGGTGGCCTGCTCGGCCTCCTTGAGCACGGTCTGCGTCCGGGCGGGCAGGATGTCGAGGTTGCCGACGTGGTGGACGCGCCAGCGGCCGTCCGCGGCGAGGCCCCGCACCGTGTTCTCGATGATGTTGAGCAGCGGACGGAGCTCGACCTCGGGGCGGTCCAGGTTGTCCGTGGAGAGCATCCACAGGGTGACGACCTCGACGTCCGTCTCGGTGCACCAGCCCAGCATCTCGGAGATCTTGTCGGCCCCGGCCTGGTGGCCCTGCTCCGTCGTCCCTCCGGACGCCTTCGCCCAGCGGCGGTTGCCGTCCAGGATGACGCCGATGTGCTTGGGCGCCGCATCATGGTCGAGGCGGCCTTCCACCCGGCGTGCGTAAAGCCTGTACACCAGGTCGCGCAGCTTCACGATCTTCCAGCCCCTCCGTGCAATGCCCCCGTGCGAATTGCGGTCCCCCGAGTGCGCCACATTACTGCGCGGTGGGATGGGGTACCCAACTCGGTGCGTCACAACTCCGTGATAGGGAGGACAACGTGACTGATACCAATCCCTATCGGGCAGAGCCCTCACGCTACGACTCCATGGAGTACCGGCGCACCGGCCACAGTGGCCTCAAGCTCCCCGCCGTCTCCCTCGGCCTCTGGCACAACTTCGGCGACGACAGAACGCTGGAGTCCCAGCGGGCGATCCTCCGCCGGGCCTTCGACCTCGGCATCACCCACTTCGACCTGGCGAACAACTACGGTCCGCCCCCCGGCTCGGCCGAGCTGAACTTCGGCAAGATCTTCGCGCAGGACTTCGCGTCCCACCGCGACGAGCTGATCCTCTCGACCAAGGCCGGCTACTTGATGCACCCGGGCCCCTACGGCGAGTGGGGCAGCCGCAAGTACCTGCTCAGCTCGCTCGACGCCTCGCTGGCGCGGATGGGCGTGGACTACGTCGACATCTTCTACTCGCACCGCTTCGACCCGGAGACCCCGCTCGAGGAGACCATGGGCGCCCTCGCGTCCGCGGTCCAGCAGGGCAAGGCCCTCTACGTGGGCGTCTCCTCCTACACGGCGGAGCAGACGGCCGAGGCCGTGCGGATCCTGCGCGGGATGGGCGTGCGCCCGCTCATCCACCAGCCCTCGTACTCCATGATCAACCGCTGGACGGAGGAGGACGGGCTGCTGGACACCCTGGAGGACGCCGGCATGGGGTGCATCTCCTTCGCGCCGCTCGCGCAGGGCATGCTCACCGGCAAGTACCTGAAGGGGATCCCGGCGGACTCGCGCGCCGCCCAGGGCAAGTCCCTGAACCCGGACCTGCTCTCGGAGGAGGTGCTCCGCCGGCTCACCGGGCTGAACGAGATCGCGGCCCGCCGCGGACAGTCCCTCGCCCAGCTGGCGCTCAAGTGGGTGCTCCGGGACGACCGGATGACATCGGCGCTGATCGGCGCTTCGAGCGTGCCGCAACTGGAGGAGAACGTGGCCGCGCTGGCGTCCGCGCCGCTCTCCGAGGCCGAGTTGAAGGAGATCGACTCGCTGGCCGTCTCCACCCCCGGCACCAACATCTGGGCCCAACGCGGCTGAGCTGCGCATTTATCGCCCAGCACGGTCGAGAAGCCGGAAAACAAAAAACGGGCCGGTCCGTGGGGGGGATACGGACCGGCCCGAGGGGGGGGTTCCACCATAACCCTTCGTAAAGCATGCTGCGTGCATTGGCGCAGGATGATTACGCTCCGAAACCGCCCAGCAGCACTCCGGTGAGTGCTCCGGCGGCCATGAAGGGGCCGAACGCATAGCCCTGATGGCGCATTTCGGGGCCGCGCAGCACCAGGTGGAGCCCGTAGAGGGCCCCGTAGAGGAGGCCGAGGAAGGCCCCGGCGGACCATACCCCCCACCCGTACCACCCAAGAGCGACCCCCAGCGAGAGCGCCAGCTTGACGTCGCCGAAACCCATGCCTGCCGGGTTGATCAGATGGAGCAGCAGGTACGCCGCTCCGAGCGCGCCGCCGCCCAGCAGCGCGAGCCGCCAGGACCCGGCGGAGCCCGGCGCGAGGGCGGCCGCCCCGAGCAGCGCGGCGACAGCAGCAGCGAGCGGCAGGGTCAGTACGTCGGGCAGCCGGTGCACGGTGCGGTCGACGAGGGCGAGCAGCACGAGCAGCGGCGCGAGGCCCACGTAGGCGACCAGCTCGGGGCGCGCCCCGACGGCCGCCGCGAGCAGGGCGCACACCCCTGCGGTGAGCGCGGCCAGGGGCGCGGCCCGCCGCCCGTACGCGTGCGGGGGCGCGGGCCTCGGCTCCGTCCGCGGCCGGCAGCGGGCCGGGCCGAGCCAGCCCCCCAGCCGTCCCGCGAGCCGGTGCCCCTGCGGGCAGTGGCCCTGCCAGGGGTCCCCCGGCTCCACGGAGAGGCGGTAGGCGGGCCGTGGCAGCAGGAGCCCGGCGGCCACGCCGTACCCGGCGGCGAGAACGATCACGAGCGCACCCATCATCCGGCGACCGTAGGACACGCCCTAAGGTGGCCGCCATGGCGCACTGGCATGACGGCCGCGCGGTGCTGCGGGTCGGCGCGGACCCCACGGGTGTCCCGCTCGAGATCGCCGCCTCGTACGGGGCACGGACCCGCGGGCTGCTCGGGCGGGACGGGATCGACGGCGCGATGCTGCTGACCCCCGCGGCGAGCGTGCACACCTTCCGGATGCGGTTCGCGATCGACGTGGCGTACCTGGACCGCGAGCTCGGCGTGCTCGCCGTGGTCACGATGGCACCGGGCCGCCTCGGGCTGCCCCGGCTGCGTTCCCGGCACGTCCTGGAGTCTGCGGCGGGCGCCATGGCCGGCTGGGGGCTGCGGGCCGGAACCCTCCTCAAGGTGGACGTACCCGGGCGTCTCACGCCCAGCTAGGCGAGGCTCCTCGCGGGCAGTAGGTTGGTGCGGTTGAGCTGGGGCGTCAGGGGAGCGGCATGACGGAGAACGCGCGGATCAAGGCGCTGGAGCAGATCATGCCGGCGACGCACGGCGCCGACGAGGACATCGACTGGCCGGCCGTGGAGGCCCTCTGGGGGACCCGGTTCCCGGCCGATTTCGTCGCCTTCATGGGCCGCTTCGGCGCGGGCTCCATCAACGGCGAGGCGAGCATCCTGCTGCCGCTGGCCAAGCCCGGACTCCAGTGGGACCCGGCCGGGATGGCCGAGGAGACCGACAACGCCAGGCAGACCTGGGAGGCGGAGGGCGGCCGCTCGGCCTTCGACGTGGACCCGGAGTCGATCATCGCCTGGGGCGTCACCGGCGGGTCGGACATCCTGTGCTGGCTCACCTCCGACCCCGACCCCGACCAGTGGCCGGTCCTGGTCTGCGGGCGGCACACCGCCGACTCCTTCGCCGTGTACCCGTACGGCATGGCGGAATTCCTCTACCGGCTCTGCTCCGACGAGTTCGACGTGAGCCCCGTCAGCATCACCTTCTGGGACGGCGGCCACCTCAGCTTCGTGCACTGGCGCAAGGCCCAGAGGCGCTGGCAGGAGGGCCGCAACCCGGAGACGGGCGAGCCCGACCCGTACGCCGGCGAGTTCGCCGACTAGGTCGCCTCTTTCGGATCTTGTCGGCCGAGCCCGCGTTGTCCGGTGCCGTGCATCGCAAGGCGGAGGAGCTCCCTTGTACTGGACGTACTCGGGAGCCCCGACAACGCAGCGAGGTGCGGTGCCGGGCAGCGCGGGCCCGACAAGATCCGAAAGAGACGACCTAGGCCGGCGCGTCTCACCGGCCGGCTCGCAGGCGCGCCCGCACTCGCGCCCGCGCGCACCCTCACACTCACACCCGAACAGCCCGCTCCGGCACCGGAAGCGGGCTGTTCGGCATGTCTACGCGCGTCCACTATTTGGATCGCATATCGGAAAATACAATTCCGAAAAGCCCCGCTTGGAGCATTGACCACAAGTGCGGCCCCAATGCAATCAATCACCCCTCCCTCAGGAGAGAATTCCGGCCAACGGGCCATCGAGGGACACCACCGCCCGGAGCAACTCATAAGTAATAACGGGATCCAAAAGAAAATCAGGGGAATACACCCGTGCGACGAAGAATTTTCGGCACGACCGCCACCACGGCCGTGCTCGGTCTGCTGATACCTCTGGCCGGATGTGGTGGCTCCGGCGACAGCGCAGGTGGCAGCGGTACGGTGCACCTGGTCGCCGCCGAATACGGCGACAGCCCGGCCACCAGCTCCAAGCCCTACTGGGACAAGATGGCGACCGATTTCGCCAAGGAGAACCCCGGAATCAAGCTCGACGTCAAGCTCCTGCCGTGGGCCGACATCGACCGCGAGGTCTCCCGTATGGTCAAGGCCGGCAAGGCCCCGGATGTGGCTCTCATGGGCTCGTACTCGGACTTCGCCGCGCAGGGAAAGCTCTATCCGGCGGACGAACTCCTCTCGGTCACCGCCGAGGCGAATTTCCTCCAGCCGCTCGCCGACGCGGGCTCCGTCGACAACACCCTCTACGGCCTGCCCTTCGTGGCGAGCAGCCGCCTCCTCTTCTACAACGAGGCGCTCTTCGCCAAGGCAGGCATCAAGGAGGCGCCCAAGACCTGGTCCGACCTCGAGACCGCCGCCAAGGCGCTCAAGAGCAAGGGCGTGAAGTTCCCGTACGCCCTGCCGCTCGGCCCGGAGGAGGCCCACGCCGAGGCGCTGATCTGGGAGCTGAGCAACGGCGGCGGCTACGCCGACAGCGCCGGCAACTACAGCCTGGCCTCCGACCAGAACGTGGACACCTGGGGCTGGGTCAAGGAGCACCTGGTCACGACCGGGCTCACCGGTCCGACCTCGCCGTCCCAGCTGAACCGCGCCGACGCCTTCGCCGCCTTCCTGCGCGGTGAGGTCGGCATGGTCAACGGCTACCCCTCGCTCGCCCACGAGGCCCGCGCCAAGGGCATCGGCGTCGCCACCACATCCATGCCCGTCTCGGACAACCTCGGCACCGGGGAGATCCCGCCCACCGTCGGTGTGGCCGACTGGATGATGGCCTTCAACCAGAACGGCAAGCGCACCGAGATCGGCAAGTTCCTGGACTTCATCTACCAGGACAAGAACCTGTCGGACTTCGCCGACCGCTACCACCTGCTGCCGTCGACGGTCACCGCCTCGCGCACGCCGGCCGGGGGCGGACTGGACAAGAACGACACGCAGTTCCTGGTCGCGCTGCGCGGCGCCCAGCTCTACCCGGTCAACGACCCGTCCTGGCTGTCGGTCAGCGACACCATCAAGCGCAACATCGGGCGCGCCGTGGAACCGGCCGGCGACCCGAGGCGCGTCCTGGAGGACATCGCCGCCCAGGCCACCCAGGCCTCGAAGAAGCACTGAGAAGTTCCTCGACACGGGACCTTCGACCCGTGCCGCACCCCATCCCGTGCGGCACCATGGCCACTACGGCACTTGATCCAAGGCCGCGGCCCAGTCGCCCGACGAGCACCCACAAGGTGCACGGGGCGGCCGGCGCCCACCCCGGGACCTCGTCCGGAGCCCTCTGCGACCCCGGGCCCCGGCTCCGTCCTCAACCTCAGCGCTGCTGACCGTGGTTCGGGTCGAACGCCGTCCGGTACTGCTCGCAGCTGGAGTTCCAGCGCAGTGTGCCCCCGAGCGTTCCGTAGCCCGAGCGCGTGACCGACCACTCCACCGTGTACTCGCCGGTGTCGCACACGATCCGCTTCCCGCCCGCGATCTTCTCTCGCCCGGTCGCCGGCTTCCCGGTCAGCTCCCTGCGCACCTCCCCGACCTTCTTCCGGTCCGCGCTGCGCAGGACGGCGTGCACGACGATCGGGTGCGCGCCCTCCTTGACCGTCACCGCCTTCTTCACCACCGTCGAGTCCGAGACCGACCAGGCGAACTCGTACGAGGGCAGCCACGCCAGCGTCCTGGGGTCGGCGGCCCGGCGCTCGTAGTCCGGCGCGGCCGCCGGGCCGGGGCGCTTGACCGTCTTGTACTGGATCCCCGGGTGGAAGCGGAGCTGCCCCTCCACCTTGTGCATCTCGTCCTTGGTCCACATCGACTTCATGGTCTTCTCACCGCCCGCCGGGTCCTGGAGGTACACCGCCGGCTCCGCGGCGGCGGCCTGGCCCAGGAGGGGCGCGAGGGCCGCCGAGGCGGTGGCGAGGGCGAGAGCGGCGATGCGGGTGCGCTTCATGACCGGCCCAACGGGACCCTCCGGCGGGCCGGAACGACACCGGGCGCGCTTTCACCCGTACGGGAGCGCCCGCCGGGACAGGCCGCTCAGGCCTGACCGGTCTCGAAGCGGCTGATCCGGCCGCCGCCGGGAGCGATGACGAAGCGCCAGGTGGTGCGCATCTCGCCCCAGGTGTCGTTGCGGTAGCTGACGAGCAGGGTGCGGCCGCCGTCGGACTCGGACTGGACGTCCATGTGGCCGCCGGAGTCGAAGATCTCGCGGTCGATCCACTCGTGCAGGTCGCGGTCGGAGCCGTCGTCGGACATGGTCGCGTCGGCGGTCAGGACCGCGAGGAAGGCGTCCTTGTCGTGCGCGTTGACGGCGGCGACGAGGGCGCCGACCACCGGGTCGGACAGTCTGGCGGGGGCGATGGCCACAGGAGCCTCCTGGTCGGGCGTACGTTCGTCCGTGCCCGACCAGGGAACAACGCGGGCGGCTCCGCGTCGTCGACCGTCACCCGTTCGCCGGGCGGGCGGCGTGTCAGGTCGCCCCGGGCCGTTCCGGGTTGGGTCGTTCCAGGTGGTTCCGGGTTGGGTCGTTCCAGGTCGTTCCGCGTCAGGGGGTGTCGGGGGCGGTGCGGACGGGGAAGCCGGTGGGCCGGCCCTGCTCCTTCAGCCAGGTGAGCACCTGGTCGAGGGCGTCGACGGTCTGGGCCCGATTGCCGCCGCCGTCGTGGAAGAGCACGGTCGGGCCGTTGCCGATCTCGCGCTTGACGGCGTCGACGATGGCCGCCGTACCCGGCTTGCCGAAGTCCTTGGTGTCGACGTTCCAGCCGAGCGGCCGCATGCCGTGCGCGGCGGCGATGCGCCGGCTGTCGGGGGTGAACGCGCCGCCGGGGGCCCGGTAGTACTCGACCTTCGCGCCGCTGCCCGCGGCTTCCTCGATCAGCTTCTTCGCCTCCAGGATCTGCGCTTGCTGGTAGGCGACGGGCTTCTTGTCCATGGCCGTGTCGTGGTCCATGGTGTGGTCGCAGAGCCGGTGTCCGGCCGCGACCACCTTCTTCACGAGGTCCGGGTGGGCCTTGGCCTGCCGTCCGACCATGCAGAAGGTCGCCTTGACGTCGTGCCGCCGCAGGACGTCGAGCACCTTCGGGGTCCAGCGGGGGTCGGGGCCGTCGTCGATGGTGATGTTGACGGCGTTGCCGCCGCTCTCGGAGGCATGGGCTATGCCCTCGGGTATCCCCTGAGGCTGTTGCCCGGGCCGACCGTCGTCGCCAGGACCGGAGTTGTCGGTGGCGCCCGGCCGGGCCACGTTCTGCTGGGAGGCGGCCGTTCCGCCCGGTCCGACCAGGGCCGACACGCCCCATACGGTCGCTGCCACGGCGGCGGCCGAGGCCACGACGGCGGCTCCGGCCCGGACGCCCTTCTTGTTCGTGTACGCGAAGAAACCCATGAACGGTCCACTCCCCATCCGCTGTGTGAGCGTTCTGTGGATCAGGACGTTCATCGCCGCCGAGGAGTTCCAGTCAAATAGCCCAAAAATTCCCCGTAATGGGACTCATGGGACCGATGGGACTTTAGTCCTCCATGGAGTTGAATCCCTGCCCACCCGAACGCGGCCGAAACGGGGCAAGCCCGCGCGCCGCCCGTCCCGGGCGTCAAATCGGCATACTCGTAAGGGGGTTGATCAGTCCGGGCGGCGTCCTGCCGATCGGGCCGGGACCAGAAGGGGAGCCATGGATGACGGATCCGACTGGCCGACGGACAAACTGACCGCACTCCGCCTCGGCCGGAGACTGGTGACGGAAGTCCCGGCGTCACGGCCGGACCGGCGGGCGTTCGTGGACGTGACCCCCGTCCGGGGCCGGGCCGACGACCGGGCGCGGGACGAGGGCTGGGTGCGCGGCGACGCGGGGCGGAGCTTCCGCCTGCAGCACTGGGAGTACGACCACGAGCGTCTCGACGGCTTCGACCACGACGTCGGCGCGGTCCTCGTCGCGTCCGCGGACGCGACGGGCGAGGCCGGCCTGCTGACCGTGCTCGCGGCATGGCACGTCCGCCCCGGCGCCTTCGTCCACCCCTGGGAGACCGACGACCCCCAGTAGGACCCCGGGACCGCGGACATGCCGGAAGGCGGCGCCCCCGGTCGTCCCGGTGGTGCCGCCTTCCGGCTGCTGTTGGTGCTGGCGTTGGCGCCGGGTCAGCGTGCGACCGGCTCCTGCGCGGCCGGGGCCGCCGTGCCCTTGGCGTCCACGGCTTCGGCTTGCGCGGCACCCTCTGCCGCGCCGTTCGTGGCGCCGTCCGCCGGTCCGGTCGGGCCCGCGCCGCGCAGGGGGACCTCCTTGACGAACCAGGCCGCCGCGAAGCCCAGGAGGGCGATGGCCGCGCCGAGCAGGAACGCGGAGTGCGTACCGGCGGCCACCGCGTGCTGGTAGGCGTCGCGTACCGCTTCGGGCAGCTTGGCCAGGCTCGCGGCGTCCAGCTGGGCGGAGCCCGCGGCTTGAGCAGCCTCCGGGCCCAGGCGCTCGGCCATGGTGTCCGTGACCCGGGTGGTGAAGAGGGAGCCCATCAGGGCCACACCGAAGGAGCCGCCGAGCGTACGGAAGAGGGTCGCCGAGGAGGAGGCGACGCCCATGTCCTTCATCTCGACGCTGTTCTGCGCGACCAGCATGGTGATCTGCATCAGGAAGCCGAGACCGGCGCCGAGGACGGCCATGTACAGGCCGGAGACGAGGCGGGTGGTGCCGGTGTCCATGGTCGCCAGGAGGAACATCCCGACGACCATGAGCGCGCCGCCGGCGATCGGGAAGATCTTGTACTTGCCGCTGCTGGTGGTGACGCGGCCCGCGATGAGCGAGACGAGCATCATCGAGAGCAGCATGGGCAGGAGCAGCAGACCCGAGTTCGTCGCGGAGGCACCCTGCACCGACTGCTGGAACAGCGGGAGGTAGAGCACGCCGCCGAACATCGCGAAGCCGACGAGGAAGCCGATCACCGACATGAGGGTGAAGTTGCGGCTGCGGAAGATGTGCAGCGGCATGACCGGCTCGGCGGCCTTGGTCTCGGCGTAGAGGAACGCGACGGTCGACAGGACGCCGACGACGATGAGGCCGAGGATCTCGACGGAGCCCCACGCGTACTCGGTGCCGCCCCAGGTCGTCACGAGGACGGTGGAGGTGATGGCGATGGTCAGCAGCGCGGCGCCGAGGTAGTCGATCTTGCCCTGCGACCGCTTCTTGGGCAGGTGCAGCACTGCGGTGACCATGGCCAGCGCGACCGCGCCGAGCGGCAGGTTGATGTAGAAGGACCAGCGCCAGCCCCAGTGGTCGGTGATGGTGCCGCCGACCAGCGGGCCGCCGATCATGGCGAGGGCCATCACGCCGGCCATCATGCCCTGGTACTTGCCGCGCTCACGGGGAGGGATCAGGTCGCCGATGATCGCCATGACGCCGACCATCAGACCGCCGGCGCCGAGGCCCTGGATCGCACGGAAGCCGATCAGCTGACCCATGTCCTGGGCCATGCCGCTGAGCACGGAGCCGATCAGGAAGATGACGATCGAGGTGAGGAAGGAGCCCTTCCGTCCGTACATGTCGCCGAGCTTGCCCCAGATGGGGGTGGAGGCCGCGGTGGCCAGCGTGTACGCGGTGACCACCCACGAGAGGTGCTCCAGACCGCCGAGCTCGCCGACGATCGTGGGCATCGCGGTCCCGATGATCATGTTGTCGAGCATGGCCAGCAGCATCGCGATCATGAGCGCCATGAGGACGACCCGTACGCTGCGCGGCTTCACCTCCTTCGAGGTCCCCGCAGGCTTGACTGTGTCCACCATGTCCACTCCCCTGGCCCTACTTCTCGCTTCTCGCACTTCGCCCTGCACCGGCACTTACTTGCCGCCCGGCTAGTTCATTACAATGGGGACGGTAGACCCGCAACTAGCCGGGCGTCAAGTAAGTAATTGGGGAGAGCCATGTCCAGCAGCAGTCCGCAGCGACGCCGTGGCGACACGCGTCAGCGCATCCAGGACGTCGCACTGGAGCTCTTCGCCGAGCAGGGGTACGAGAAGACGTCGCTGCGCGAGATCGCGGAGCGGCTGGAGGTCACGAAGGCGGCGCTGTACTACCACTTCAAGACCAAGGAAGACATCATCATCAGCATCTTCGAGGACCTGACGAGGCCCATCGACGAGCTGATCACGTGGGCGGAGGGGCAGCCGCGCACCCTGGAGACCAAGCGCGAGGTGCTGCGCCGCTACAGCGAGGCGATGGCGGCGGGCGCGGTGCTGTACCGGTTCATGCAGGAGAACCAGGCAACAACGCGCGAGCTCAGCATCGGCGAGACGGTCAAGAAGCGGCTCTTCACCCTGGTGGAACTGCTCCGCACCCAGGACGGCCCGCTCACGGACCAGGTCCGCTGCGTCAGCGCGCTGTTCACCCTGCACGCCGGAATGATGTTCCTCCAGCACGTCGAGGGCGACCCGGAGGAGACCCGCCTGGCGGCCCTGGAGGTCGCGACGGACCTCATCACCCAGGCCCACCACCAGGCTTGACCTCGGGGCTCCTCATCCCCTGCCGGCGGCTGCGGCGCCGCAGGAGAGGCTACCGACAATGCGTGCGACCACTGCGCCGCACCTCGACGTACCGGACCGGGCCTTGCGTGAACGCCTCGTACGACTTCGCCCCGAGCCCTTCGGCAGGAGATCCGGCATTCGCTGCCATCCGGCCGGTACGGCAAAGGTGCTCCAAGGGTCGGCTCAGTCCGTTCCCTCGTCCGCCAGATCCTCGCATCCGGAAGGGGTGGGCCGAACTCCCCCGCGACCCCGGTCAGCGAGGGCGCCCCGCAGCCCGCCCAGCGAGTCGGCCGACGACTGCTCCCTCTACTCCGCCCACTCCCTCACGGAACCTCCGCCGCCCTCGCATCCTGCGCACAACCCTGCCGGAACACGTGCACGCCGGTGGGCCTATCACTGCGCGTGCGGGGAGACTACTCGCGATGCCAGTCGCGAACGAGGCGCCCTTCCTCGTCCCAAACGGATTCCTCACGGAGATCGTAGAGATAGTTGTCGAACATCTGCCGAGACTTCAGAACGCCATTGGCGTGCCACTCCTTGAACTCGCCCAGGGCGACTCCGTTGCGGACCGTCCCCTCGAGCTTCAGGGTGCCGTCCGGGTACCAGGCGCGGGACGAACCGTCCCGAACGCCATTGACGTAGTCGTCGAGGCAGACCAGTTGACCGTTCTGGTATTCAGCGACCTCTCCGGTGAACAACTCGTCGCGGCAAAGCAGGCGTTGAGCCAAATCCATGTCGACATCGGGATCGTCGACACCGATGCGATGGGGCGAAGCCATTACGGAATTCTATTCGTATCGCTGTCCGGCGGGTAGCTCATGAACTGACCATTCATCGCGGGAAGGCAGCGGGACGACCGCCAGACGCGCACATGCACCTCGCACATGGGAGGGTTAACAGCGGTGAGCCAGGCGCCTGGGGACACATAGTGCTGCGGGCGGATCGCGCCGAGCGTCCGGCCTCGTGCGCAATCCAGCACCGCATCTGTTGCTCGGTCGTGGTCGCTGCTGCGGACACGGCAGAGCCGACCTGCATTGGATCCGCCCAGGCATCCCACGCGGGGAATACCGATCCCCTCGAATTCTCCAGGTGGTGCACGTTGGACACCTGGAGCATCGCGAGCTCCACCGGTCCGATTAGTGAACCGCTGAGCCCCTCAACAGAGTACTGGCGCTTGAGATCAGGCCTGTTCCCAAGGCACGGGATCCGGGCGGCGGTGCCACCACCAACCGGCCACGGTCTGTTCGACGGAGGCGCCCAGCAATTCCCCACGGAGGAGCCCTGCGACGTCTTCTACGGTGGCCGCGGCAAAACGGCTGTCCAATTGCTCCAGAGCCTCGCTGAACAACACGTTCACGCCGCCAGGCAGGCGCCTCCCAAGGTCCGCAAGTGCATCGCGTGCCTCCAGCCGCTCACGATAGAGCTCGGCCGGGTACCACCCAGACGGCGCCCAATCCGATTCCATCTGCACGATGCCCCTCTCCCATGCCACCAGGTTGTCCTTCGCAGACCAGACGGGGCTACCGGTGCTGTCATCGAGGGAAAGTCGCGTCTGTTCCGAAGCTGACTTCCGCATCCGCTGTACCGAAGCCTCGAATCCGTTGGCAACGGGAGTTTCCGGCCGCTGCTCCCTCACGATCTCGGCGAACCGCGTCACCGTCGCCCGTGGGAGCTGCGACACTCGCGCTTCGACGGCGGTGATCGAGTAGAGGGGCGGTTCGTCATCGGAGAGCTCGAGTCGGGCACGGGTGAGGAGACCCTCTTGCGTCACCAGCCAGTAGGCGCTGGGAAGCGACTCCGAAGCGGGGAAAAGGACTGTCGTCGCCGCAGCTTTCGCAAACCTCGCGGCAAGGTCGGACTCAAGTGGCTGATCAGCGACGTTCGCGTCGGCATAGATGTCTAGCGACCAGGACACGTCACCATAAACTGCCCGATACTCACACGACACAGGTGCATCCCAATTCCGCAGGTCGGGGTCACCGTCGGAGTCGGCCACATCCACATCACCGACCGGAATGCCGAGACATCCGGCAAGCGCGAGTCCCATGCTCTCGGGGCTGACAGAGTCGAAGGTAAGGAAGCTATATGTCACGGATGCGTCCCGTTGTAGATGGCAAGGGCTTTCTCTACGATGCCCGGGTTGTTGGTAAAGCGCGGGGCTCTGGTGAGCTGTGGCGCTGCACTGATGTCCCCCTTCGCTTTGGCTACCTGCTGCAGGGCGGCGTACTCGTTCCTGTCAAGTTTCACGATGCCTGGGCCGGAGTCCGGATAGACCCTTCCAGAGGGTTCCACACCATACGAGCGCCCGTTCACCTCGTAGCGGTCCGTCTCCTTGACGTAGGTCGCTCTGCCATTGGCGATGTCTGCGATGTCCCGAGCCACGTCTCCCTGGTGGCCTCGCAGGATGACGCTGTTGCTCTCCTTGATCTCTCCACTGGCCGACCCCGACACGCTGTGCCGCGCGTTCGGCATTTTCAACTCCTTGCCCGCGGCCGGACCGATGAGATCGTCCTGCGCCGGCCAAGGACCTCTAGCGGACGCTGACTCACCTGCAGCCCCGACAGGAGTTTCCGTCCCGGGGCCATCTGGGTCACCGCCGGGCAGTCCCTCGGAAGGCGCGTTGTCGCCTCCGTCGGCAAGTCGACCGGGGCCGTCGCCATGGCCAGCGGTCCCGCCAGTGTCACCGTGGCCACCTGTCGGGCTGTCCATGTGGGACCCGCCGCCAGTGGGCGTGTTGTCGTGGCTGCCACCAGTGCCGTCGCGGCCGCCTGCGCCGGTCGGGGGCTCGTGCCTGGCGGAAGGACCCTGGCCGAGGTCGTGGGCACTGCCGCCGAGGGTGGTGTCTGGGCGGGCACCCGGAGTGTGGTCGGCGGTGTGGGCGGGGCTCGAGAGGTCGGAGGTGAGGTGGATGGGGTTGTCGCCGCCGCGGGCGGCGACGCCGGCGAGTTCGTGTTCGGGAACCCTGACGATGGCGGGGGAGTCGGCCTTCGGGGCGTCGGCCCGCGGCAGATCCGCGCCGGCGTCGGTGTCCGGTGAGGGTTCCTTCGGGGAGTGCTTTCCGCTCTGGTCGAGGGTCCCGTCGGCCTTGTAGATGTTGCCCTCGAGGTCCATGAACTGCGTGGTGCCGTCGGGCTTCGGCAGTTTGACCGTGTTCGGCGGGAACGTCGTGGTGTTCTCCGGGAGTTTGATGTTCCCGTCGGACAGCTTGATCGCCCCGTCCGGCATCGAGGTGCCCTTGGGGAGCTGAATCGCCCCGTCGGGGAGTTTGACAGCACCCTCGGGCAGCGCGAACGCGCCGTCCACGTTGATGGCCGGGGCCTCGACCTTGCCCATGCCCTTCAGGGCGGCCATGATGTCGCCCGCCTTCGAGATGCCCGCGCCTGCGCCCTTGATGATGTACGTCATGGGGTCGACGATGCTGCCGGTCTTGCCCGCCAGTGACAGGGTCTTGGCCACCAGGCTGGCCTTGCCGGCGCCCGCCACGGCACCGCTGCCGCCGCGCGTGGCAATGGCGGTGATCACGTTGAAGGTGGCCGCGCCCGCGGCCCGGCCGGGGTTGGAGCCCCACTGATCCCATGCCAGGAGCGCTTTGCCCGTCTCCTTCATCGCGGTCCGGGAGTCACGCAGCCACGAGGGCAGCTTGTCGTCCGGGAGGGCCATGAACACCGCGCCCGCACCCGGGATCATGGCGATCCCAAGGCCGGTGCTGAGCTTGGCCAGGCCGGTCCAGGACTGCTTGAAGGTGTCCCAGCCCTGCAGTCCGACGAGGCCGCCCAGACCCTTGAGGGTCCCCCACACGCCGTCGACGAAGAAGCCCTTGCCGAACTCCCAGACGTGTTCCCAGACCTGCCACCCGGGGATCGACTCCTCCACCGCATCGCCCCACGGCAGGGACTTGGACGCCTTGAGCATCTCGGCGTCGTAGCCGTACATGCCCGCGCCGTGCGAGCCGTCGTCCTTCTTCAGCGGGGTGCCGTCCACCAGCGCGACGATCTTGGCGTGAGCGGCCGTCTCCACGTCCTGGAACTGCGCCCACACCTCGGCGATCTTGTTACGGCGTTCGAGGTTCTCGTCGATCAGACCGCCGTCCTCGGCCCACTTGTCTTCCTTGTCGGTCTTCTCGCGGAACGCTTCCGCCTCCGCCTTCAGGTTCTCCAGCTTCTTGATGATCGGCGCGGCATCACGCGAGTAGGTGCCCAGCGCGCCGGCGATCGTGCACATGTCGGAACTGAGCTTCAGGCCCAGGTCCTGGACCGGCTTCGTCGTCGCGAACAGCTGATCGGCCTCCGGCGCCTGATAGAACGCCTGCAACCCACCAAAACTGGTGTGGACGTCCGAGGCCTTCGTGGAAACGGTGGCACCACCCGACGAGATCAGCTTCACCTTCTCGTCCAGCACCGCCAGATCACCCGTGAAAACCGGTATCTCAGCCGGATCGACCGGCGCGCCCCCGCTCACTTCTTCTCCCCGGTCTTCTCACGCAGCAGATCCAGATTCACCGACCGTGCAGCGTCCTGCGCCTCCTTGGCCTGGTCCAGATCACCCTGCAGGTACTCGTTCGTCGCCAGCACCGCACCACGGATACACGCCTCGATGCGCTCCGCCATCGACTTGAACTCCGGCTTGCGCGCCGTCAGATACTCACCCAGCGCAGCCGCCACCGGCCCCATCGCCTTCTGCGGCGCCACAAAAGCCGAACCCGGAGCCGGCCCCGCACCCGGAGCCAGCGGACCCTGCGGAGTCATCCCCGACTGCGAACCCGGAACAGCCGTCCCCGCCGCCTGAGCCGCCTCCGACATCGCCGTCAGCAACGTGTTCAACGCCGTCTCGAGCTCACCCGCATTCCCACCGACCGTCTTCAAGTGGCCCTGCACACCCTGCGGCTTGATATCCCATGACGTCACCGACGACCCACCCCCGTGTTACCCCTACAGTCCTACCGACCCGCTGACCTGCCGACCCACCGACCGGCTGAAACGATCCTGCTCAGCCGATGTTGTTGACCGCGGTCCGCGCCCGCTGCAATGTCTGCTGCGCCGTCGCGTCATTCTTCGCCAGCGTCGTGTTCAACAGCTGGATGATGTTCTTGACCTCCTGCGAAGCGTTCTTCCACCGCAGCTCCTTGGCGTGGTAGTCATCCGCCACACCCTCCGCCGTGAAGTCCGACATCGCAGCAGCCACCTGCGCCTCACGCGCCGCGATCACCGTGTCCAGCTGACCGATCACCGCCTTGATACCGCCCTGCACCTCCGTCGAGGCACCCACGTCATACGCACGACGATCCGTCCCACCCGACATCACAACCACACTCCCCGTGAAGAAGACAACAATCCAGACAAACCGGAAGGCCCGGAAGGCCCGGAACCTGCAGGCTCAGCGGCCCCGGAAACGCGCCGCGTCGAAGTTCGCCGCACCCTGCTGCTGACGGGCGTTCTCACCCTGCTCCTGATCACCCGAACCGAACGCCTGCTCCATGCCCGACTGGCCACCCAGGATCGCCGCCAGCGAAGCGTTCAGCTCCTTCGCAATGGCATCCGCACGCAGCTTGAACGAGTCGAACGCCACCTTGCCCTGCCCCTGGAACTTGCCCTCCAGCGGCTGCGCCGCAGCCACCAGCTGCTTGACCAGCGACCCCAGATCCGTATTCGAATTCCGCGACCCCGACATCAGGTTCGTCAGAACCTGCGTCCCCATGTCGAACTTCATCCCACTCCCCCGCACACTCGATCGATCGTCAGTATTCCAGTTCTAGCAACCTACATCGCGTCTGCAAAGACCAACAACCGCGTTGTTGCGGGACCATGACAAACCACCAGGCGGCGAGACGGCGACCTGGAGCCATCCCGCCCACGAGGCGCTGCGGGACCGGTGAGCCGGGGCGGGCCCGACGGGATGGCGTCAGGCGAGGCGGCGGTCCCCGGCGGCGATCGGAATGTCGTTGATGCTGGCCTCACGGCGGCGCATCAGGCCGTCGTCGGCGAACTCCCACTGCTCGTTGCCGTGACTGCGCCACCACTGGCCGGTCGCGTCGTGCCACTCGTACTCGAAGCGGACCGAGATGCGGTTGCCGGTGAACGCCCACAGCTCCTTGCGAAGCCGGTAGTCGAGCTCGCGCTCCCACTTCTCGGCGAGGAACGCGCGGATCTCGGGGCGGCTGGTGAGGAAGCGGTCGCGGTTCCGCCAGACCGAGTCCGGCGTGTACGCGAGGGCTACGCGCTCGGGATCGCGGCTGTTCCAGGCGTCCTCGGCGGCCTGGACCTTGGCGCGTGCGGACTCCTCGGTGAAGGGCGGCAGGGGCGGACGTACGGCGGGAGTGTCGGTCATGACGTATCACCTCTCGATCGCGAGAACGGTCGTTCTCGCCCGTTCCCCGACCATAGAGAACGAGCGTTCTCCCCGCAAGGGGAATCTGGACTACGCTGCCCTCATGGACGACGAAGAGGCCCGCACCCGGCTCCTGGACACGGCGGAGGAGCTGTTCTACCGGCACGGCATCCAGGCCGTCGGCATGGACCGGATCCGCAGCGAGTCGGGAGTTCCCCTCAAGCGCCTCTACCGGGTCTTCCCGGCCAAGGAGTCTCTGGTCACGGCCTATCTGGAACGCCGCGACCGGCGCTGGACGGCCGACCTCCGCGCAGCGGTGACGGGAGCCCCGGACCCGGTCCTCGCCGTCTTCGACTGGCTGGCGGGATGGTTCTCGGAGCCGGACTTCCGCGGTTGCGCGTTCCTGAACGCGTACGGGGAACTGGGCGCGGACGGTCCGGCCGCCGTGCTGGACGTCGTACGCCGCCACAAGGCGGAGTTGAGGGCCCTGCTGGCCGAACTGGCCGGACCCGGCCGCGAGGAACTCACCGACCAGCTCCTGGTCCTGGTCGAGGGTGCGACGGTGGTGGCGGCCCTGGAGCCGGGCCCGGAGCCGGCACGACGGGCGCGGGGCGTCGCGGAGCGGCTCGCGTCCCCGGACTGCTGACGCCTGCCTGTCGCCCGCTAGCGGGACGCCCGGTCCACCGCACCGATGAGCTCGGCCGCGGCAAGCTCGTCGAGCGGGATCAGCCGCGCGTCCTCCGCGCCCGCTTCGGTCTCCCGGAGCCGGTCCGTCGGCTCCCAGCGCAGGTCCCGGCCGAACACCTCGTCATGGATCTCGCCCCGCACGACGCGGCGCCGCATGACGGGACCTCGGTTTCCGGCGGCGGTGCAGTACGAGATGCGGCCCTCGGCATCCAGAGCGTCGAGCACAGTCCCACCGAGCGTCTCGAACCCAGGAGTGCGGAGTTTGCCCTGCGGGGTGCCCAGCCGGAACGACGCCCCGGTCAGGTCGAGGCCGCCCACGTTGTCCCGCAGGAACTCCCCGCCGCGCTCGTAGAAGAGGACCAGCGGTTCGTAGAGGTCGGGAAGGTCCGGCAGCGCGGTCGGGTTCTGCGCCCGCATTTCCGCCAGGCGGACGGCGCCGGCACACGTGTCCTGCAGTGCGGAGCCGGGCACACGGCTCAGGAACTCCGCCAGCTCCGCTGTCATTTCGGGGGACATTCGAAATTCCGGGTCCACGCATTCGGTGACGTCGAAGAAGGGCCACGCGCCTTCCACCGAGTACGCCTGCGACCAGAGGGCGGCCCGCCTCAGATACTCACGCATGAGGATGCGCCTGGACTTGGCGCGGGAGAGCACGTCGTCCCAGTCGCCGACCCAGTCCACCGCACGGAGTCGGTTCAGCATGATGACGGAGGCCGTCCGGTCGGTCACTCGATCCCCCAAGCCCTTCGGTCCGTCTGCCCCGGGGCAGAGGAGGCGGGCAGGGGCCGACCGTCCACCGGGCCGTCCACCGGGCCTTTCGCCGGGCCTTTCGCCGACGCGGCGATACCCGGCAGAGTAGTCATGGCCGTCAGCCGCCCGTGGTGCGGGGGAAGGTGATCTCGACGCGGCGGTTCTTCTTACGGCCCTCCTCGGTGCTGTTGTCGGCGATCGGGTAGTCCTCGCTGTAGCCGCGGACGTCGAAGACGACGTTCGTATCGGTGACGGTCTTGGCCAGCTCGGCCTGCACGGCGTCGGCCCGCTTCTTGGAGAGCTCCTTGCCGTGCTCGTAGCTGCCCTGGTCGTCGGTGAACCCGAAGACCCGGATGCGGGTGGCCTTCTGCTGGTTGATCTCCTGCGCGATGGCCTGGATACGGGCGGCTGCCTGAGCGGTGAAGACCGCACTGTCCTCGGGGAACAGCACCTCGGACTGGAGCGCCATCATGACGGTCTGATTGGTCTCCTGCCGCCGCTGCTCCCCACCGAGGTCTTCGACGACTTCGGCGATGTCCAGCACCTTGATCGGAGCGAGGGTTCCGCCCTGAGGAATCTTCAAACCGGGGGCATTGGAGTCGATGGGCACTGGGGCCGAGGCGGATGGCTCGGTGCCGGGCGGGGCCGACGGCTTGACATCATCGGCGTGAGCAACCGTCGCACCGACTGATTGAACGCCGGCAATAACGAGCCCGACGACGGCTGTGGCGGCGAGGACGCGGTGGCGTTTGGTCATGGGGTCACCCAGATAGTTTGACGGTCGCCGTGGCGAAAGTGGGGAGACTGAGGTCCACCTCAACGGCACTGGTCGGTGGAGCGGGGAACTGTGCGAAGAACGGCATGGTCTGGCCGGCTTCGATGATGTTCAGTCCAGTAGTGCACAGACACCGGCCATCCGTGTCCCGGAGCACGTAGTACCTCTTCTTGCCGACCTTGTCGACCAGGGTCACTCCGGCCACGGATACACCACTGGAGTTCAGTTCGTTGCCGCGCCACGGCGCCGTGTTCACATACGCGGCACCGCCGGTGTTCTTCAACTGCCCTTCGACGGTCAGGAATCCGCCAGCGTCCCGGGCAGCCTTGTTGATCGTCAGCACCATGCCCGCCTCGCCGTTCACTGTGGCGATGGTCTGAACCGGCGGGGCATCCGCGCTCTTCACCGCTCCGGACGGGGAAGACTCACCACCGCCCTGCGGCTTCGCCGACGTCGACGCAGCGGGCTGGTCGGATTTGCCCCCGCCCCCACACCCGGCCAGGGCAAGGGCCAGTACCGCCACCGTTCCCACAGCCGCCTTCCCTTGGGCCGCGCGCCGCCGAACACTCATGTACTTGGCTTCCTTGTCTCTTGGTCATCAGTCGATCAGGCGTATGTCGAACAGAGCCGCAGCCAGCGAGCGCCATGCGCGCGGTCGGGCGGAGTCGTAGTCCACAACGACGCCTTTCCCGCAGGAGAACTGGATCGGCCCGGGCGGCTCCGGTGTCGGACCCGAACCGTCATCACTCCCCGGCCCCCCAGGTTTGACGTGGCAGCGGGGAACAATCTCCGCTGTCGCGTCCGCTTCACCGCGCTTGCCACTCGTGCCAGGGACGACAGAGTCCCCCACCGTCCCGTTTGTCGTCGACCGGACGGTGAACCGGGTTCCCGACGCATCGCACTTCACCGTCGCGTCATTCATGGCGGCAAAGTCCTGCGCCGCCACACAAGCGCCGCCGGAAGCGTCGAATCGATTGCCCAGCAGTACCTGTTCCCAGTCCTCCGGTGAGAGGGTGGCGAGGTCCAGGCCGGGCACCAGGGTGTCTCTGGCCTCGCGCGCCGCTGCGAGCGCGGCGGCGTCTGCGGCTCCCTGCGCATTGCTGCGGACGATGGCCGCCTTGCCGATGGTGAAATACGCCAGAGCAGCGAAGAGGAGACCGGCCACAAGTACGACGTAAATCGGGAAGGCCTGACCGCGGTCACCGTGGAAGCGACGCCATGTCACTTTCCTGCCGTGATGCTCGCGACCGCTGCAGTGATCTTGGTGGTAATGGCCTGGCCGATGCCGGTACCGATGATCGCCCCGATGATCACGACGACCACCAGGATGATCCCCAGGTATTCGAATGCCGTCTGGCCTCGATCCCTCGCGCCCTTGCCCTCGTACCGCTTGCGCATCCTCGCCACGGTGTTCTGCAACATGGGGGTTCCCTCCCGGGCCGGTACCGCTGTCGATCTGCGGACGGTACGGCGAGTTACCAGTCGTAACCAAGGGTCCCGGGGCCCAATTACGGGCCCACTGCGCATTCTGTCTACCCATGACCAGCCACCCCTGGACGGGCGGTTCCCAGCCAGCGGGCTATCGCCTCGCTGCGCGTCGCGCTCCGGAGCTTCGCGAAGATCCGGTTGATGTGGTTCTTGACCGTCTTCTCGCTGATGAAGCAGGCGGCCGCGATCTGCTGGTTGCTCATCCCGGACGCGATCAGATCCATGACCTCCACCTCCCGGGAACTCAGTCCGAAGTCAACAGAGTTGTGCACCCGCTCTGAAGACTGTGCCACAACTCGTTGCGGATGCGAAGAGGACCGGACCTCCGCGAGGAGGGCGCTCGCCGCCGTCGGGGTGAAGTGGGGGCGGCCCAGCGGGGCATCGCGTACCGCCCGGAGCAGGTCGGCCGTCGTGAACTCGCCGTGCACGAGGTAGCCGCCCGCGCCCAGTAGCAGGGCCTCGCAGACGATTTCGGCTTCCTTGCTGTACGTCAGCATCAGCACGGGAGCCATCTGCACCAGGTGCGGAAGCGCCGAGATCCCGTCCACCCCCGGCATCCTGACGTCCAGCAGGATCACGTCCGGAGCGTGCCGGCGCGTCAGGCTCAGTGCCTCGCGGCCGTCCGCCGCCTGCGCCACCACCTCCAGGTCCTCGGCCGCGCACAGGATGGCCGCCAGGCCCGCCCTGATGACCGGGTTGCCGTCGGCGATGAGCACGCTCAGCCGGGCCACGGCTCAGCCACCCCCGAACAGGGCGCCGAAGTCGACGTTCGCGCCGTAGACGAAGCCGCAGACCAGCAGGATGAGCGTGCCGGGCAGCATGAACATGGTCACGGCGAACGTCGCCTTGGGGACGGCCCGGGCCGCGCGCCTGCGGGCGTTCTGGGCGTCCGTGCGGCGCATGTCCTCCGCGATCGCGATCAGGGTGTCCACGATCGGGGAGCCGAGCTCCTCGCCCTGCTGCAGGGCCGTCACGAACTGCGCGACCTGTTCGCTGTCGTTGCGTCGCCGCAGCTCGTCGAAGGCCTGGCGGCGGCTGACACCCATGTCCATCTGCTGGAGGGTGATGCGGATCTCGTCCGCCCACGGGCCCTCGTACTTGTCCGCCACCCGGGCCAGCGCCTGCCGGAAGCCAAGCCCCGCGCTCACCACCACGGCAAGGACGTCCAGGAAGTCGGGCAGCGTCCGTTCGATGTGGTCGCGGCGGATCCGGATGGCCGACCACAGGCCGACCTCGATCCAGAACAGGCCGAAGGCGACCATGAGCAGGGCGGCGACCAGCTGGCCGTTGATCAGCATGGCGAAGGCGCCGACTGCGCCCAGGGCTCCGTACACCGCCCGCCGGGCCGCGTACCGGTCGATCGTCAGACCGGCCGGGTTGCCCGCCATGTCGATCTGGCGGCGCTTGCGGGCGACCCTGGCCGGGCCCATCGCGCCCAGCACCATGGGCGCCCAGCGGATGCCCATGCGGTCGACGAGGGAGCCGACCGCCGTCGTGCGCGTGGCCCCCACCTCCAGGGCGAGCGCCAGGTCGGAGGGCAGTTTCACGTCCGCGCGGTAGAGGCGGATGCCGTGGAAGGCTCCGAGGACCGACAGGGCCACGGCGAGTGCGAGAAGAAGTCCGGTCATCGTCCTGTCCGCCCCCTCACACGTCGATCTTCGACAGGCGGCGGATGAGGAGGAAGCCCAGGGCGAAGAGGCCGAGGGCGACGAGGACGGCCGTCTGGCCGAGGAACGCGCCCGTCATCCGGTCCAGCGCGCCCGGCATCATCATGTCGACCAGCAGCAGCGAGCCGAGTCCGATGGACGGTACGAGGTAGGCCGTCACCGTCACCTGAGAGAGCTGCGTGCGGATCTCGCGACGGGTCTCCTTGCGCTGCTCCAGGGTCACCGTCAGGTTCCGCAGGCTGTCCACGATCGCGCCGCCCGCACGGGCCGACAGGACGAGCGTGGAGACCAGGACGACGAGTTCCCGGGACGGCAGGCGGTCCGTGAGCTCGCCCAGCGACTCCTCGATGGAGTGGCCCACGGCGAGCCGGTCCGCGACGCGCGCGAGTTCCTCACCCGCCGGAGCCTCCAGCTCCTCCGCCGCGATACCGATGGCCGTACGCAGGGCCAGCCCGGCCTGGGTGGCATTGGCGAGGATGCGGGCCAGGTCGGGGAGCTGGTTGATGAACCGTTCCGTACGCCGCGTCCGCTGCCAGTTGAGGAATGCGTTCGCCGCCCAGACGCCGATCACGCCCGCCACCGGCCCGAAGAACGGTGCGAGGAGGGATGCCGCGATGAGCCAGACGCCCACGATCGAACCCAGCATGTAGACGAAGAACTCGCCCGGGGTGAGGTCCAGGCCGGTGGTCGCCAGTTTCAGCTCGATGCGGCGGCCGAGTTCCGTCCTGCGCAGCCGCCGGTCGACGGTCCGGAAGCGGCGCCGCCGGCCCAGGGGCTCCGGCAGGCCGGACGCCGAGAGCCGCTCGATCAGCGCGGCGCGCTGGGCGCGGCCGGCCATGTACGCCTGGAGCCCGGCGACGACGAGCACGCAGGCGAGCAGGGTGACGCCGAGGGTGGCGAGGATGAGTGGGTTCACAGGGCGGTCCGGGTGATGCGGGCGGTGAGGGGATCCTCCGGCGCGACGCCGAAGGCCTGCGGGACGGGCTGGTTGTTCATGTAGAGACGTTCCGCGATCCGGCGGGGCAGCGGGTAGTACTCGAAGTAGCCGTGCACGCGCCCGTCGGGCCCCATCGGCCGGGCAGCGAAGCGGCAGACCGTCGTGATCCGGAAGGGCTCGCGGCCGTGCGATTCGAGGACGGAGATCTCGGTGATGCGGCGGGAGCCGTCGCCGAAGCGGGTGAGCTGGACGATGACGTTCACGGCGCTGTTGATCTGGTCCTGGAGGGCCTCGAAGGGGATCTCGACCTCCGACATCGAGGCGAGGGTCTGCAGCCGCATCAGGGCGTCCGCGGAGCTGTTGGCGTGGACGGTGGCCAGCGATCCGTCGTGGCCGGTGGACATCGCCTGGAGCATGTCGAGGGTCTCGCCGCCGCGGACCTCGCCGACGATGATGCGGTCGGGGCGCATGCGCAGGGAGTTGCGTACGAGGTCGCGGATGGTGATCTGCCCCTTGCCCTCCACGTTCGGCGGGCGGGACTCGAGACGGATCACGTGGGCCTGCTGGAGCTGGAGTTCCGCCGAGTCCTCGATGGTGATGATGCGTTCGCCCTCAGGGATCAGGCCGGAGAGGGCGTTGAGGAGGGTGGTCTTGCCGGTGCCGGTGGCGCCGGAGACGATCACGTTCATCTTCGCCGTGACCAGTCCCGACAGCAGGAGCAGCATCTGCTCGTCGAGCGACCCGAGGGCGATCATCTCGTGGAGCGTGAAGGCGCGCGGGAAGCGGCGGATGGTGAGGGTGGCGCCGGTCAGCGAGAGCGGCGGGATGATGACGTTGACGCGTTCGCCGCTGGGCAGGCGGGCGTCGACCATCGGATTGGCCTCGTCCACGCGCCGGTTGACGGTGGAGACGATGCGCTCGATGGTCTGCATCAGCTGTTCGTGCGAGGCGAAGCGGAGGGGGAGCTGCTCCACGCGCCCGGCGCGCTCGACGAAGATCTGGTCGGGGCCGTTGACCATGATCTCGGAGATGGAGGCGTCCTCGAGGAGCGGTTCGAGGACGCCGAGCCCGAGGGCCTCGTCGACGACGCGGCGGATCAGCTGTGCGCGCTCGACCGTGGAGAGGACGGGCCCTTCGCGGCTGATGATGTGTCCGAGTACGCGCTCCAGGCGCGCCCGGCGCTCGGCGGGTGCGAGCGCGGACATCTCGGCGAGGTCGATCTCCTCCAGCAGCTTGGCGCGGTAGGAGGAGACCAGCCGGCCGTCCTCGCGGGGGCTGTGACGGTCGTCGGGGGTGTTGACCCGGGAACGCAGGCTCATGGACGGAGGCCCTTCGGGTCGTCGTTGGGCATGACGGCGGTGGCCGACGCCTTGTGCGCGTCGAGTCCGGGCACGATCGAGTTGGCGGTGAGGGTGACGGTGACACGGACCGCGTCGGAGGACGTGGCCCACTCGAATGTGGCGCTCTCCGCCAGTCCGCCGCTGATGGCGGCCCGTCCCGCCGCCTCTCCGCCCTTGCCGTTACGGGCTTCCACGCGCGCGGCGGTACGAGCCGCCGTGCCCGCCTGTTCCTCGGCGTACGCGACCCAGCCCAGCTGGATCCCGCACAGCGCGACGAGCAGCAGGATCGGCACGAAGCCGATGTATTCGATGGCCACTTGGCCTCGGTCGGAGCGCCACTTCCGCTTCCGGTTCATGTCACTCCTCCTCCATCGCCGCGCCGCCCGTGCCCGTGATCGCGCCGAAGTTGAGCCCGGGGTACAGGACGGGGATCCGCAGCGTCACGGTCGCCTTGTAGATGTCGCCCGAAGGGCCGCACTCCACCCCCATGCCCCACACGTCCGCGACGTGCTCCGCCGCCGCCTCCTGGCACGACCGGCCCACCGCCCCCGCCCGCGCCGCCTCGTCCGCCGCGTTTCCCGCCAGCGAGAAGGCGTACCCGATCAGTACGCACTCCCACACCGCCGCCACGAGCAGCAGGATCAGCGGCACCGTGCCCACGAACTCGATCGCGACCTGGCCCCGGTCCCCGCGCCCCGGTCCGCGGGCGGGCATGCGTCAGCCCTCCCGGCCGCGGCGCAGGCGGGCCACCGGGCCCGACGCGCGGACCGCCAGGGAGGCGCCCGGGGTGGCCGCGGTGGTGGGCGGGGCCACCACCGGGGTGGACAGGAGGCCCAGTTCGCCCGCCAGGGTCCACAGGGCCTGCTTGACCGTCGAGCGGTTGTCGAGGTCCTGGACGCGGCCCGCGTCCACCACGGCCTGGAGTTCCTTGAAGGCGGCCGGGACCGGGGTGCGGGTGGCGCGGGTCTTGGTGATCTTCTCGATCAGCGCGGGCTGGATCTCCGTGTGCTTGCTCCAGCGGTTGACGACCATCGCCGTGTCCTCCGCCTTGCGAACCTGGAGCCGCTCCCACATCCGGACCATCCGCTTCGCGGCCCGTACCGCGACCACGTCCGGGGTGGTGACCAGGACCGCCACGTCCGCCATCTCGACGGCCGCCGCGTTGGCTCCGGTGACCTGGGTCCCGCAGTCGATGACGACGAGCTCGTAGCGGCTGCGCAGGGCTCCGACGATGTGCCGGGCGGCCCGTTCGTCGACCTCCTCGCCGCGTTCCCCGTCCGCCGGGGCGAGCAGCAGGGCCAGGCCCGAGGCGTCGTCGTAGACGGCGTCCTGGAGGACCCGCGGAGAGATGTCCTGGATGCCGGCGAGGTCGGCCACCGAGCGCCGGAACTGCACGTCCAGGTACGAGCCGACGTCGCCCGCCTGGAGGTCCAGGTCGACCAGCGCGGTGCGCCGGCCCGAGGCCGCCGCGGCCAGCGCGAACTGCACCGCGGCGAAGGTGGTGCCCACGCCGCCCTTGGCTCCGGTGACGGTGACCACCCGGCCGCCCGGTCCCGTGAAGACGTCGGCGGCGGCGCCCCTGCCGAGGTGGCGGCGTACGCCCACGGACCACTGGGCGGCGGCCTGGACGCGGGCGGCGAGTTCCTCGTAGGAGAGGGGGAGGCCGATCAGGCCGCGCGCGCCGGAGTCCATGGCGGCGGAGAACAGCCCGGGGCCGGCGTCCGAGGAGACCAGGACGACGCCCACCGCCGGAAAGCGCAGGGCCACCTCCCGGATGAGCTCCAGGGCGGGCACCGGGCCGATCCGCTCGTGGACGAGGACGACCTCGGGGAGTTCGTCGATGGACTCGGTGGCCAGGCGGGCGAGGGTGTCCAGGAGCGTGGTCGCGTCGGGGACGGGGGCAGCCGGCTCGGCGGCCGGGAGCTGGCTCAGCAGGGTCACGATGGCGCGCGCGGCGTCCGGGTCGCCGACCGCGGGGAGGATTCGGGTGGTCATCCGGGCCTCACCTGTCCCCGTCGAGGGTGTACGTACGGTCGCCCGGGGCGGGCGCCGAATCGGTGCCGGGGGCCACCAGGGCCAGGCGTACGTGCTCCGCGAAGGACTCGGCGTAGGCGACGCGCTGGGTGTCCTTGGTGCTCAGGGCGAAGGTGATCGGGACGGCTTCGGCGGGACCCTTGCGGTCGCTGTCCTTGTCCAGGGCGGTGAGCCTGCCGACGCCGAGCACCCGGGCGTTGGCGACGATGATCACCGAGCGGGAGGGGTCGGTGTCCTTGGCGCCCTTGAAGGTGGCGAGGATGTTGACCTTGGCGCCGGAGGTGATCTTGCCGGCCACACCGGTGGCGGCGTCGATCATGATGGCGATCTCCTGCTCGCCGGGCTGCAGCTGCGGCCGGTCGACGAACATGTCCGCCTGGAGCAGCGAGCCCTTCTTCAGGGTGGTGAGGGCGATCTTGTCCTTGAGCACGCCGAGGTCGGTGACGGCGGTGCCGGACAGCCACCGCTTGGGGATCCTGACCTCCTCGAACTGCCCGGCCGCCAGCGGGCTGTACGGCGCTATGTCGCCCTTGGCCCGGTAGGCGACGACCTCGGCGCCGACCTTGGAATTGACGTCGCCGATCACCACGAGGACCCCGGCGAAGGCCCCCAGTGCGCACAGGACCGACAGGAGCAGCAGGATGACGCCGCGGCGCTGGCGTGAGTTCATGGGCCTTACCTACCTCGCCGTTCTTCATTCATTCGTGCGTTCGAGTGATCAGGGTCTGGAACGGGCGGTACGCGCGGGCGGCGGCGGTGCGGTGAGCGGCGCCGCGCAGAAGCCGCAGCGGTCTCCGATGAGTTCGAGGCCGCACCAGCGGCACTCCTCCCGGCGGACCGAGGCGACCAGTTGGTAGAGCACGGACAGGTCCGGGATCCCGGCGGCGAACTCGACGAGCTTCGGGGTGCCCCACCATCCGGGGGACGCGCCCGGCAGCGGGTTCTCCATCACGCCCTGCACCTGCCAGGCGGGGGCCAGTTCGGCCGTCACCCAGTCGGAGGCGAGCTGGCCGCGGGCAAAGGTGAGGTGCGTGGCGAACGCGGGGCCGGCCGGCAGCGCCCCGGCGCGGGCACCGTGCGCGCCGTGGCCGCCGTGCGCGCCGTGGCCGCCCTGGGTGCCGCGGCCGCCCTGGGCGCCGCCGCCCGCGCTCAGCTTCGCCAGGTGCGGCTTCGGGTGGGCCATGACGGCGAACTGCGCGCTCGGTGACCAGGACCTGGCGTGCGCCCCCAGTCCGACCGGGACCCGGACGCGGTCGAGCTTGGCGACCGAGCCGAGCAGGGCGCCCGCGTAGATGTAGTGGGACAGCAGCCGGGCCGCGGAGGCGATGATTCCGGGGCTGAAGTCGCAGACGCTCAGCTGGCGCAGCTGACGCGCCAGCAGGGCGGTTCCCAGCGGCGGGAGATCGATGCCGAGGAGCGCGATCCGGTCGGTTTCCAGGATGGCCCGTACGGTGTGCAGCCGCTGGACGGTGGAGCGCGGGAGCCATGGCGGGACGAGGGCCACGAGGTGGCCGTGCCGCTCCAGCAGGGCGCCCGTCTCGGTGAGCGCGGACTCCAGGTCGAGCTGCTCGGGCGGGTGCAGTAAGGCCGCCCCGGGCGTGTGCCGGTCAGGGGCCGGAAGTACCAGATCGGCGCTGGTGACAGCGATGGCGGTCGGCACGCGAATTCCCCCGTTCCCCCACGTTCGCCCCGTGCGCCGCCGGCAGTTCGGCTGCCCGGCACGCGCTCTGCGCGGACTCGATGCGGACTTCCCGCGTCCGCGCCCGCACTGCGCGACCGCATCCGATCGACCCGCTCCCCCTTGCCTCAGCACCATATCCGCGTCACCCCTGGCAGGGCAGGGCCTTGAGGATTCCCGTGCTGCCGGCACGTGTCACAGAGGGCGGAAACCCGGACAACAGGGATCGCATAGCGGGCTATTTCAAGCCACAGCGCAAAGACCCTTGACACGAGGATTGGTCTGGACCAACTTGTCAGCCAACGCCTTGAGCGGGACCCGACCCCACTCGGTCCCGCTCTCCCCGCACCCCTCCTCCTCCCCCCCACCGGAGCCCAAGTGAACCGGATACGC
This sequence comes from Streptomyces sp. NBC_01232, assembly GCF_035989885.1. Taxonomy (GTDB): domain Bacteria; phylum Actinomycetota; class Actinomycetes; order Streptomycetales; family Streptomycetaceae; genus Streptomyces. The sequence goes on along the minus strand of NZ_CP108518.1, from coordinate 5,266,837 downwards.
TCCCTCGCCCTCCCCATCGCCGTCACCCTGACCGTCGGCGCCCTCTCCGCCCTGGCCGCCGGCACCGCACAGGCCGCCGACGTGAACGTCGCCCGCAACGGCGGCTTCGAGTCGGGTCTGGCCAACTGGGCCTGCACCGGCGGAACCGGCACCTCCGTCTCCTCGCCCGTCTTCGCCGGATCCGGCGCCCTGAAGGCCACCCCGGCGGGCCAGGACAACGCCCGCTGCAGTCAGACCGTCACGGTCAAGCCGAACTCCACGTACACGCTGAGCACACAGGTCCAGGGCAGCTACGTGTACCTCGGCGCGACCGGGACCGGCACCCAGGACGTCTCCACCTGGACCCCCGGGTCGGGCTCGGGCTGGCAGAAGCTCTCCACCACCTTCACCACCGGCCCCTCCACCACCCAGGTCACCGTCTACACGCACGGCTGGTACGGCCAGCCGGCCTACACCGTGGACGAGTTCAGCGTCTTCGGCCCGGACGGCGGAGGCGGCACCGACCCCGGCCCGTCCGTCCCCGGCGCCCCCGCCGGCACGGCCGTTTCCGGACAGAGCTCGAGCGCCCTCACCCTTTCGTGGAACGCGGTCGGCTCGGCCACCGGCTACTACGTGTATCAGGACGGTGTCCGCGTCCGGACCGTGACCGGCGGCGCCGCCTCCACCCAGGTCACCGGGCTCGCGGCCTCGACCTCGTACTCCTTCCAGGTGAGCGCCTACAACGCGGCGGGCGAGGGCCCGCGGTCCGCTCCCGTGACGGGCACCACGACCGGCACGGGCCCGGGTCCGGGCCCCGGCCCGGCCGTCCCCAAGCACGCGCTGACCGGCTACTGGCAGAACTTCAACAACGGCGCGACGGTCCAGAAGCTCTCCGACGTCTCCGCGCAGTACGACATCATCGCCGTCTCCTTCGCCGACGCCACCACCACGCCCGGCGCGATCACCTTCAACCTCGACTCGGCCGGCCTCGGCGGCTACACGGTGGCCCAGTTCAAGGCCGACATCGCCGCGAAGAAGGCGGCGGGCAAGTCGGTCATCCTCTCCATCGGAGGCGAGAAGGGGACCATCTCGGTCAACGACACGGCCTCCGCGAACAACCTCGCGAACTCCGCGTACGCCCTGATGCAGGAGTACGGGTTCACCGGGATCGACATCGACCTGGAGAACGGCCTGAACCCCACCTACATGACGCAGGCGCTGCGCTCGCTGTCGTCGAAGGCGGGCTCCTCGCTGGTCATCACCATGGCCCCGCAGACGATCGACATGCAGTCCACGCAGGGCGGCTACTTCAAGACGGCGCTGAACATCAAGGACATCCTCACCGTCGTCAACATGCAGTACTACAACAGCGGCTCGATGAACGGCTGCGACGGCAAGGTCTACTCCCAGGGCTCGGTGGACTTCCTCACCGCGCTCGCCTGCATCCAGCTGGAGGGCGGCCTCGACCCGTCCCAGGTGGGCATCGGCGTCCCCGCCTCCCCGAGCGGCGCGGGCAGCGGCTACGTGTCCCCGACGGTCGTCAACAACGCCCTGGACTGCCTGACCAGGGGTACGAACTGCGGCTCCTTCAAGCCGTCGAAGACCTACCCGGGTCTGCGCGGTGCGATGACCTGGTCGACCAACTGGGACGCCAAGGCGGGTAGTGCTTGGTCGAACTCGGTGGGTCCCAAGGTCCACGGGCTCCCGTAGGCGGTACGTGTGGGGGTGGCCGGAATCGGTTCGGCCGGCACAGCGTGTCCTTGACCGGGACATGCCACGAGAGCACGCTGTGCGCGTCCGCACGGCTACCCCCACACTCCCCACCCAGGAGACTGCATGCGGCTCCATACCCGCCGAAGGGCCGCCGTCACGGCGGCCCTGCTGGCGCTCGCGCTGGGCGCACCCGCCTACGGCATGAGCGCGACGGCTTCCCCTCCGCCCACCCCGTCGACCGCCACCCAGGACGAGGCGATCGTCCAGTACCGGATCCACGGCCCCTCCACCGCGGCCGACCGCACCGCCCTGCTCCGCACCGGCGTCTCGATCGACGAGGTGGACGACCACACCGTCGTGGTCAGCGCCGACACCATGCAGGCCAAGGAGCTCAAGCGGCTCGGCTACCGGCCGACCGCCCTGCCCGGACCCCCGGACCGCTCCCTGCCCGGTATCGCGGCGAGCCCGATGGACTTCCCGTCGGCGGACTCGAGGTACCACAACTACGCCGAGGCGACGGCGGAGATCAATCAGCTCGTCGCCCAGTACCCCTCGATCACGAGCAAGCGGGTGATCGGAAAGTCGTACCAGGGCCGGGACCTCTTCGCCATCAAGATCAGCGACAACGTCGCGTCGGACGAGGCCGAGCCCGAGGTGCTCTTCACCGCCCACCAGCACGCGCGCGAGCACCTGACCGTCGAGATGGCGCTGTACCTGCTCAAGGAGTTCGCCTCCAAGTACGGCAGCGACTCCCGGGTCACGAACGCGGTCAACGGCCGCGAGATCTGGATCATCCCGGACCTCAACCCGGACGGCGGCGAGTACGACATCGCCACCGGTTCCTACCGCTCCTGGCGCAAGAACCGCCAGCCGAACGCCGGCTCCTCCTACGTCGGCACCGACGAGAACCGCAACTGGAACTACAAGTGGGGCTGCTGCGGCGGCTCCAGCAGCAGCAAGAGCTCCGAGACCTACCGGGGCGCGGCCGCCGAGTCGGCGCCCGAGGTGAAGGTCGTCTCGGACTTCGTACGCAGCCGGGTGGTCGGCGGCAAGCAGCAGATCAAGGCCGCCATCGACTTCCACACCTACAGCGAGCTCGTCCTGTGGCCCTTCGGCTACACCTACAACGACACCGCCCCGGGCCTGACCGCCGACGACCTCGCCGTCTACAAGAAGATCGGCACCAGCATGGCGGCGAGCAACGGCTACACGCCGGAGCAGTCGAGCGACCTCTACATCACGGACGGCACGATCGACGACTGGCTGTGGGGCAACCAGAAGATCTTCTCCTACACCTTCGAGATGTACCCGGAGAGCGGCGGCGGCGGCTTCTACCCGCCGGACGAGGTCATCGACCGCGAGACCGCGCGCAACAAGGACGCGGTGCTCCAGCTGCTGGAGAACGCGGACTGCATGTACCGCTCGATCGGCAAGGAGGCCCAGTACTGCGCGGCACCGTGACCGTGTGATGCGCGTGCTGCGTGTGATGCGCGTGAAAGGGGGCGCCCCACCGCCAGGGGGGCGCCCCGCCCGCGTACCCGGCTCAGCCCAGGACGGCGAGGGCGTCGATCTCGATGAGCAGCCCGGCCGGCAGGCCCACGTACACGGTGGTGCGGGCGGCGGGCGCCTCCTTCAGGCCCTGCTCCTCGAAATAGGCGTTGTAGATGCCGTTCATCTCGGCGAAGTGCCCGGTGTCGGTGAGGTAGACGCGGATCATCATCACGTCGTCCCAGCCCGCACCGCCGGCCTCCAGGACGGAGCGGACGTTCTCCAGCGTCTGGAGGGTCTGCTCGCGCAGCGTCGGCCCGGCCGGGGTGGGCGGCTGCCCGTCGACGTGCGGGAGGAAGCCGACCTGGCCGGCGACCTGGAGGATGTTGCCCTTCCGGACGCCGTGCGAGAACTTCGCGGGCGGCGCGGTGTGGGTGTCGGGCGTGAGGGCGGTCTTCTCGGTCACGTGCTCTCCTGTGCTCCTGAATAGTCCCGGCTGATGGCTTCGGCGGTGCGCAGTACCTGCGGCAGCAGTTCGAGCAGCCCCTCGGCGGCGACGACCACCCCGGGCGCCGACACCGACAGCGCGGCGACGACCCGCCCGTCCGGCCCGTGCACGGGCGCCCCGAGGCAGTTGATGGACTCCTCGTGCCCGCCGAGATCGGTGGCCCAGCCCTGCTCCCGTACGAGGTCCAGCTCGCTCAGGAAGGCGGCCGCGTCCGGGGTCGAACGGGCGGTGTAGCGGGGGTAGTCGATCCGGTCGGCGAGAGCCCGGCGCTCGGCCGCGGGCAGGTCGGCGAGGAGCAGTTTGGCGACGGCGGCGACCGTGAGGGGCACGGGTCTGCCGATGCGGGAGTACATGCGGACCGGGTAGCGGCTGTCGACCTTGTCGACGTACACGACCTCGTCGTCCTGGTGGAGGGCGAGGTGAACGGTGTGGCCCGTGGCCCTGTTCAGCTCCACCAGGTGGGGGTGCGCGATCTCCCGTACGTCCAGGTTCTCGATGGCCTCGGCGGCGAGCGCGAAGAGCTGTGCGCCGAGGCGGTAGCGGCCGTCGGCCTGGCGGTAGACGAAGCCGTGTTCGTGCAGGGTGCGCAGGAGGCGCAGGGCGGTGCTCTTGTGCACGCCGAGCTCGTCGGCGACCGCGCCGAGGGTGGCGGGGCCTCGCGCGAGCAGGGGCAGGATGCCGAGTGCCCTTTCGACCGACTGGCTCATCCCGCGTCCTCCCCTACGGTCACGACGACCACCGGCTCCGTCGGCGCACCGGAATCCGCCCGGACCCGTGTCCGATCGCCGGTGAGGCTGGATCTTCCGCACGTTGACCCACCGTCATGCCGGATGTTAGACAGCATGCAGCGACACACGCAACGACCGTTGCACAAAGCGCAACACGGAGGCACCGCATGGCCAGCGACAGCGACCCCGTCAAGGACCTCTCCGACGAGCCGGTCGACCACCGGTTCAAGGGCCTTCCCCCGGACGCCCAGGCGCAGGGCCTCACCGTCGGGCAGCTCGCCGCCGAGCGGCGGGACCTGCACACCGGCGGCTTCACCACCCCCGTCCTGACCCTCGACGCGGACGCGCTGGAGCACAACCTCCGCGCGCTCGGCGCCTACGCCGCCCGCCACGACCTGGCCTTCGCCCCGCACGGCAAGACCTGCATGTCCCCGCAGCTCTTCCGCCGCCAGCTGGACCACGGCGCGTGGGGCATCACCGCCGCCGTCCCCCACCAGGCCCGCGTCTACCGCGCCTTCGGCATCCAGCGGATCTTCCTCGCGAACGAGCTCGTCGATCCCGCCGCGCTGCGCTGGGTCGCCGACGAGCTCGCCGCCGACCCCGGCTTCCGCTTCGTCTGCTACGTCGACTCCGTGCGCGGGGTCGAGCTCATGGACCGCTCCCTGCAGGGCCGGACCCCGGCCGCCCGCATCGACGTCGTCGTCGAGCTCGGCGCCGGCGAGGGGGCCCGCACCGGGGCCCGTAGCGACGAGGACTGCCGTGCGGTGGCCGACGCCGTCGCTGCGGCCGGCACCCTGCGCCTCGTCGGCATGGGCGGCTACGAGGCCGAGGTCCCGGGCGCCGATCCCGCCTCCGTCCACGCCTACCTGCGCCGGCTGACCGCGCTGGCCGTCGAGTTCGACAAGGCGGGCCGGTTCGCCGCCGACCTCGAGGAGATCGTCGTCAGCGCCGGCGGTTCCGCGTGGTTCGACGCGGTCGCCGACGTGTTCGCCGAGCTCCCGGAGCTCTCCCGCCCGGTCCTCAAGCTGCTCCGCTCCGGCGCGTACGTCTCCCACGACCACGGCTGGTACACCCGGCTGACCCCCTTCAACCGGCACCCGGAGGAGGGCGGCCTGCGCCCGGCCTTCCGCCTGTGGACCCAGGTCGTCTCCCGGCCCTCACCCACCCAGGCCTTCGTCAACGCGGGCAAGCGCGACATCGCCTACGACCTGGGCCTGCCCGAGGCCGAGCTGGTGCGCGACGCCCTCACCGGCGAGGAGCGGCCCGCCACCGGCGTCCGCGTGGTCAAGCTGTCCGACCAGCACGCCTGGCTGGAGACCGACGCGGCCGGGGACGTGGCCGTGGGCGACTGGGTGGCCCTCGGCATGTCCCACCCCTGCACGATCTTCGAGAAGTGGCCGCTGATCCCGGTCGTGGAGGCCGACGGCACCGTCACCGACTACGTCCGCACCTTCTTCTAGGCGCCGGCCGGTGGACCTGGTCATCCGGGGGGCCCGCGTCGTCGACGGCACGGGCGGGCCCTCGTACACCGCCGACGTCGGCGTCCACGAGGGCCGGATCGCCGGGATCGGCAGGCTGCCCGCAGGTCGCGAGAACCTCGACGCGCACGGCCTCGCCCTCGCCCCGGGCTTCATCGACATGCACGCCCACAGCGACCTCGCGCTGCTCCGCGACCCGGACCACAGCGCGAAGGCCGCCCAGGGCGTGACCCTCGAGGTCCTCGGCCAGGACGGCCTGTCGTACGCGCCGGTCGACGACCGCACGCTGGGCGAGGTGCGGGCCGCCATCGCCGGCTGGAACGGCCCCGGCGACGACGTCGACTTCGACTGGCGCACGGTCGGGGAGTACCTCGACCGCCTCGACCGCGGCTTCGGCGGTGAGGGCATCGCGGTCAACGCCGCCTACCTGGTCCCCCAGGGCACGGTCCGCGCCCATGTCCTCGGCTGGGACGACCGCCCGGCGACCGGGGCCGAGCTGGACCGGATGCGCCGGCTCGTCGCGGACGGCCTGGCCCAGGGCGCCGTCGGCCTGTCCTCCGGGCTCACCTACACCCCCGGCATGTACGCCTCCGGGGCCGAACTGACCGAGCTGTGCCGGGTCGTGGCCCGGTACGGCGGCTACTACTGCCCGCACCACCGCAGTTACGGCCACGGCGCGCTGGCCGCCTACGCCGAGATGGTCGCCCTCGCCCGGGAGGCCGGCTGCGCGCTGCACCTCGCGCACGCCACCATGAACTTCGGCGAGAACCGCGGCCGGGCCCCCGAGCTGCTCGCCCTGCTCGACGCCGCCCTGGCCGACGGCGCCGACATCACCCTCGACAGCTACCCGTACACCCCCGGCTGCACCACCCTCGTCGCCCTCCTGCCCGGCTGGGCCAACGAGGGCGGCCCGGAGGCGGTCCTCGCCCGGCTGCGCGACGAAGACCAGGCCGGGCGGATCCGGCGGGCGCTGGAGGTCGAGGGCTCCGACGGCTGCCACGGGGTCCCCGTCGACTGGCCGACGATCGAGATCTCGGGCACCGCCGACCCCGCCCTGGCCCCGTACGTCGGCACGCGCCTGGACGGCTGGGAGACCGCGCGCAGGCTGCTGCTGGCGGACCGGCTCGCGCCGACGGTCCTCCAGCACGTCGGCCACGAGGAGAACGTCCGGGCGATCATGCGCCACCGCGTCCACACCGGCGGCTCCGACGGCATCCTCCAGGGCGCGAAACCGCACCCGCGCGCCTACGGAACCTTCCCCCACTACCTCGGCCACTACGTCCGCGAACTCGGCCTGCTCTCCCTGGAGGAGTGCGTGGCACACCTGGCCGGCCGCCCCGCGGCGCGCCTGCGGCTGCCCGACCGGGGCCTGGTCCGCACGGGATACCGCGCCGATCTCGTCCTCTTCGACCCCGGCACGGTCGCGGCCGGGTCCACGTATGAGCGGCCCCGCGTCCTGCCGACGGGCATCCCGCACGTCCTGATCGACGGGCGCTTCGTCATGCGCGACGGGCGGCGCACCCAGGTGCTGGCGGGCCGGTCGGTGCGCCGAACCGGACGCGATCCGCGGTAGATCCGGCATCTACGATGGGCGCCATGGTCGCCTTCGTCCTCGCCGTCCTGCTTTTCCTCGCGTTCTGCATAAGCGTCCGGCAGGACCGGCGCCGCTTCAGCAATGCCGTGCTCCTGGGGCTGACCTTCCTCTGCGCCTTCTCCGCCCTCTTCCTCCAGGTGGGCAAGCTGCCCACCTGGGCGGCCGTCGCGGTCGTCGTACTGGCCTTCGCCTCACCCGCGTTCGCCGTCCTGGGGCTGGGCGTCTTCCTCGTCCGCAACGGCATGATCATGGTCCGCAAGGAGGGCATGCGACCGGCCAACCTCCTGTCGATGCTCGCGGGCCTGGCGATCTTCGCGCTGATCGCGCTGCTGATCCTCGTCGGGGTGAGCGGCTCCCCGATTCTGGGCGGCATCGCCGGAACGCTCACCGTGGTCGCCGGCTACGTCTCCTTCGTCTTCTTCTGCTTCCTCGGCTACGCCTTCCTCTACGGGCGGATCAAGGTGCGCGGCGACGTCGACCACGTGGTGATGCTGGGCTCCGGACTGGTCGGCGGGGACCGCGTGCCGCCGCTGCTCGCCTCGCGCCTGCGCAAGGGACAGCAGATCTACGAGGGCCAGCTCGCCCGGAGCGGCCGGCCGCCGGTGCTGCTCGTCTCGGGCGGCAAGGGCTCGGACGAGAAGGTCGCCGAAGCCCGGGCGATGGCGGACTGGCTGATCGCGGAGGGCGTCCCCGCCGAGCACATCGTGCTGGAGGACCGGTCCACCACGACCGAGGAGAACATGCGCTTCAGCCGGGAGATCATGGAGGCGCACGATCCGGGCTACCGCTGCGTGGTGGTCACCAACAACTTCCATGCCTTCCGGGCCGCGATGCTGGCGCGCAAGACCGGGGTCAACGGGCAGGTCCTGGGCTCCCCCACCGCGAAGTACTACTGGCCGAGCGCCACCATCCGGGAGTTCGTCGCGGTCTTCTGGGAGCACCGGACGGTGAACCTGGCGATCTGCGGCCTGCTGACCGTCTTCGGCGCGCTCGGCACTCTGGCCGCCGTCCTCGTCTGAGCGCCCCGCCGGCACGCGCAGGTGCCGTGACTCCCCCCTTGGCAGTCACGGCACCGCATCCCGGCCTCGCGCGGGTCCGTCAGACCCGCTGCCAGAGCGCCGGGACGTTCGGCGGCTCCCAGCCGGTCTGCGCCTGGTGCCCCTGGATGCAGCGGTAGGTCGCCCCGCCGTGGGTGACGGTGGCACCGACCGCGTAGACGGTGCCCGCCCTCCAGGTGCCGCCCGGCTCGGGCTCACCCGGGCCGGGGCCCGGGCCCGGGTCGCTGCCGCTGACCTTGAGGGTCAGACCGTACGCCGACAGGACCGGGTTCAGCGGCTGGAAGAAGGTGGTCCCGCCGCTGGAGCAGTTGCCGGAACCGCCCGAGGTGACGCCCTGGGCCTGGCTCCCGGAGATGTAGGAGCCGCCCGAGTCGCCCGGCTCGGCACAGACCGTCGTACGGGTCACGCCGGAGATGGTGCCCTCGGGGTAGGTGACGCTGGTGCCGTGCTGCTGGATCGTGCCGCAGTGCCATCCGGTGGTCGATCCGGAACGGCACACCGAGGCCCCGACCGGCTGCAGCACCGATCCGGTGACCTGCACGTTCGCGCCGCCGCTGCCCTTGACGTACGGGGTCGCGGTCCACTGGGCGTTGGCGGCCACCCAGGCCATGTCGTTGCCGGGGAAGACCGATGCCTGGAACGAGCCCTGGGCGACCTGGTTGAAGCCGCTGGTGGTGGTCCCGGCGCGGCCGCAGTGCCCGGCGGTGGCGAAGCCGTTCGTGGACCCCTTGGTGACGGGGAAGCCCACGGAGCAGCGGCCGCTGCCGTTCATGTAGTACGCGTCCCCGCCCCGCAGGTCGTACAGCGGGCGCGGGGCCTCGGCCGTACGGACCACGGTGACGCGGGCGGCGTCGGTCCCAGTGGCGGCCAGCAGCGCGGCGGCCGCGCCCGGCTCGGTCTCCTCGACGACGACGGTGTTCGAGCGCGGGTCGACGTAGCGGACCGGGGTCGCGCGGCCGGCTGCCCGGTCCAGTGCGGCCCGGTCGGCGTCCAGGCCGGCCAGGGTGCGGGTGACGAGCTTCGGGCGGGCCCCGGTGGCCCGTATCGCGGCGGTGTCGGCGGCCCGGGTGGTGGCCACGGTGAGGGTGCCGGCATCGGCCCCGTCCACCCAGGCCCCGGCGAAGGAGGCGCCGAGCCGCATCCGCAGCCGGGCGGCGGTGGCCCCCGCCTCGGCCTCGTGGGCGAGTCGCGCCTTGGCCTGCGTGGGGGTCAGGCCGAGGTCGCGCTGCATGGCGGCGAGCAGCTCGGGCGGGGCGTCGGCGGTGCGCAGGGTGGCCGCGGCCGACGGTGCGGCGGGGGCGGAATCGGCGGTGGCGCCGCCGGTCCCGGCCAGCAGCAGCCCGGCGGCGGCCAGGGCGGTACACGCCGCGCGGGCGTGTCGCTTGAGCATGGGGGATCTCCTCGGTTTCCGGTGGGGGTCTGCGGAAACCGTAGAAATCCGAACCGGCCTGCGGGAGCTGCCGGTTGGCCCCTCCCCCGGTGTTATGCCCCTCGCCTTCGGGCGGCCTCCCGGCCGCCCGCCCGCGGCCGAGGTGCGTTCATGGGACGGCGGCCGGAGGATGGGGCCAGGGGAAAAACGTAGGAGGTACGCGATGGTCAGTGAACCCGACGAGCAGCCCACACGGTCGGACCGGCTCTTCACAGGCGGGGAGCGACCGTACGACCCCGAGGACCTCGTGATGGTGACCGGCCACGACCCGACTCCGGAGCGGGTCGAGAAGGCGCGTCAGCTGATGGAGAAGGAGGGCCCGCAGGTCATCGAGCGCTATCTGCCGTAGGTACGACGCCCACGGCCTCAGCGCGATACGGATGCTGCCGACAGCTCCGCACCGGGGTCGCCCCCCGGGGCGGAGCCGTCTTTGCGCCGGAGGCGGTCCGTACGGCCCGGCGGGAGGCCCGGTGGGTGAGCTCCGGCGGATCGGGCCAGTGCCTGCGCGTGCGCGGCCCGGGCGTGCTCCAGTACCTCCGCGGCCCGGGCCGCCGCGCGCGCCGCGGGATGCCATCCCAGCAGGTGCCGCCACATGAGCGGGGTCCCGGCGAGCGGCCTCGTGACCACGCCCGGGGTCACCGGGAAGGTGGCCCGGCAGAGCCCGACCGCCCGGCCCACCTGCACCAGGTGCACGCAGGAGGCGGTGTCGGTCTCGTAGACGCAGGCGGGCGTGAAACCGGCCCGCACGCAGGCCGCGGCGAAGCAGTCGCCGAAGCAGCCGTCGCCGGGGACGTCCGTCCACGCCTCGGCGGCCAGCTCGGCCAGCTCGATCTCCGTGCGCGGGGCCGGGGCCAGCGGATGGTCCTCGGCGAGCATCACGTACACGGGGTCGCGGGCCACCTCCATCCAGGCGAGGCGCCCCGGCTCGGGCGGCGCGCTCTCCCCGCAGACCCCGACCATCGCGAAGTCCAGGCGGCCGTCGGCGACGCCGCCGGCGACCTCCTTCTCGGACCAGGAGGTGTACGTGGTCACGGGCACGCCGGGTTCCCGGTGGGCGAGCCGGTCCACGAGGCCGCCGAGCAGCGGCCCGTGCGTGCCGCCGAGCCGGTAGCCGTGCGCCCCCTGGAGGGCGAACCGCCGGGCGTCCTCCTGCAGCTCGCACACCGCGGGCAGCAGCACCCTGGCCCGCTCCAGCACCAGCTCCCCGAGCGCGGTGGTCCGTACGCCGTCGCGCCCGCGCACGAACAGCGTCCCGCCCAGCACCCGCTCGATGCGCTTCAGCTGCGTACTGAGCGCGGGCTGCGCGAGACCGAGCGCGGTGGCGGCCCGGGTCAGGCTCCCGGCGTCGGCGACGGCCCTGACGATCTTGAGGTGCCTCAGCTCCAGATCCATACGACGAGCTTGGTCCAGACCTGTGGGCATGCGCTACGGGTCGGGCGCATCCAGAATCGTTAATGCTCGTTAGCCGCAAGGGGGACACGACGCTAAGGACTGGAAAATGCACGCACTCGATGTCGACTGGGACCACCCCACCGACCCGCGACCCGGCCCACGGCTCGACCACGTCCGCGCCTACGTGAGCACCGCGGGAGCCGACGGGCACCTCTGGCACGGGGTCCCCACCCTCCTGCTGACGACGCTCGACCGCGCCACCGGCCGCACCGTCCGCACCCCGCTGATCTACGGCCGGGACGCGGGCACGTACATCGTCCTGGCCTCCGCGTACGGCGCCCCGGAACACCCCCACTGGTACCGGAACCTCAGCAGCCACCCGGAGGTCCGCCTCCAGGTCGGCGCCGCCGCCTTCACGGCGCAGGCGCGCACCGCCACGCCGGTGGAGCGCGAGACGTACTGGGAGATGATGACGGCCCTGTGGCCCCCGTTCGAGGACGACCGCGCCGCGGCGCGGCCCCGCGAGATCCCGCTGGTGATCCTGGAGCGCGAGGCCTGAGCCGAGGCCGGAGCCCCCTAGAGGGTGGGCGCGGCCACCGCGGTGTACGTGCGTCCGCCCACGACGTAGTCGCCCAGCGGGACCATGCCGAAGGCGTCGACGTGCACCTTCCAGGACGGCGCGTTCCCGGCCTCGATGAAGGCGACCACGGCTTCGGCGCGCTCCGCTGCCGCCGCCACGGCCATGGTGAACAGCGCCCGGGCCACACCGCGCCCCCGGTACGCGGCGGCGACCACGACGGGCCCGTAGAGCAGCCAGCGCACCTCGGCCAGGGGGCGGCCCTGCCAGTCCAGGGCCCCCTGGGTCCGGAGCAGGCCGGCGACCGGGGGCGGCGGATCGGCCAGGGCCGTGGGCACGGACAGCGCGAGCAGACCGGCGATCCGGCCGCCGCCGTAGTCCGCGACCAGCAGCTCCCGCGCACCGGCCATCGCCCGCAGCGCGCCGACGTCGAACCCGCCCTGCACGAAACCCTGCTCCGCCCGCTGCCGTTCACTCAGCGCGTCGTGGTGGTTGGCGGCGAAGAGCTCCGCCATCGCGGGCGCATCGACCTCGGTGGCGTACCGGTACTCCATCCCGCGATCGTGCCACGCCCCCGCCGCCGGACCCCGCCTCCGACACCGGGGCCTACGGGTGACACCGGGGGCACTGTTGAACATGTTCAATCGTCTGGCAGGATGGCCTCCGGTGAACCTGCCGGAGCAGCGGGAATGCGAATCCGCCTGCCCTCGCGACGGGTTGCCACGAGACCGAAGGTGGACACGACATGGGCCTGATCCTGATACTCCTCGCCCTGGCCCTCGCCCTCGTCGCCGCCCTCGTGGGCCTGGCCGTGACCCTCACGGCGAGCGTGGCCCTGGGCCTGGCGACCGCCGCGGTGAGCCGCAGGCTGCCGCTCTGGGCCAGGATCACGCTGCTGCTGGCCGTCGCCGCCGCTCCGTCGGCGACGCTGGTGACCGCCCTGGGAACCTGGGCCACCTGGCAGCTGGCCCTGGCACTGCCGATCCTCACGACGGTCGCCGCAGGAGCCGCCCTGCTCGCCTTCGAAGCCCACAGGCACCGCGCACCCAGGATCCGTCCGACGGCATGGCCGGCCCTCCAGGGCCGCGCCGCTCACGCGGGGCCGTAGCGGGTGGGGGCGGGGGCTTCGGGGACGGCGGGAGCCGCTGGGGCGGTGGTCTGGGATGTGTATGGGGGTTTCCCGTCAGCCTCATCGTCTCTCCGCGTCGGGACGGTCGGTCAAGGGTGGAGCGCAGCGACATCGCGTAGCGACGCGACGAAGGAGCGCCCTTGAGGGACCGGCTCGACACGGAGGGACGATGGGACTGACGGGAAACCCCCATACGCGTCTCTGATGCCGTCCGCGCGGCTCCCGCCCCCCCGAAGCCACCGCCCCACCCCCCGACCCCGACCCCGACCCACCGCCACCACCCCCGACCCGACCCCGCCCCCTCAGAGGTACTCGCGGGCGAACTCCACCGCCCATTCCACCGCCGCCAGCGGGACGCTGCCCGAGCCGGGGTCGATGGTCAGGCGGGCCGCCTCCCAGTCCTGGTCGTGCTCGCGGGAGATCGCGAAGCGACCCTCCTCCACGAAGCCCTCCGGCCTGACCAGGAACTCGATCGCCCGGTCGTCGCCATCCGTGCCGACCGTGGCGATCTCCATGTCACCGACTACGAAAACCACTGTCTCGCGCCCCTCAGTTGCCGCCGTGCAGGACCAGCAGCAGGCACACGGTGAAGACCACCCCTGCTGCCATGAGGGCGCCCGCCACGGCGACGATGACCGTGCCGATCCGTTCGGTGCCCCGGCGGTAGTCCGCCGGCTTCCACTCGCCCTGGTTCATGCGTCCAGCCTCCACCGCGGCACCGACAGCCGCATGAGTGTGCGTACTCATCCCCCGTACTCATACGGCTCGCTCCCGCGGCGCACCCGTGCGGCGTACCGGGCCGCCGCGGCCTTTCGGGCCACCCGGGGTGACGAGCGCAACACCGCGCGGCTCGCACAGCCCCCCGCCCCACCGATTCCGCAGGTCGGACGCGGGCGCGGCCCCGGATTCCAAGGGGGGACCACTCCCCCACCCACCCATTACCCGAAACGGGACAAACCCCCCTCCGGACCTCTCTTCGAAAACACACGTCAAGCTCGCACCCGGGCCCGTAAGCTCCCGTCATGCAGGTGATCCAGTCAACCAAACTCGCCAATGTCTGTTACGAGATCCGCGGCCCCGTGCTCGAAGAGGCGATGCGGCTCGAAGCAGCAGGTCATCGCATCCTCAAGCTCAACACGGGCAACCCCGCGGCCTTCGGCTTCGACTGCCCTCCGGAGATCCTTGAGGACATGCTCCGCAACCTGGGCTCCGCCCACGGTTACGGTGACGCGAAGGGGCTGCTCTCCGCGCGCCGCGCGGTCATGCAGCACTACCAGACCAAGGGCATCGACCTGGACGTCGAGGACATCTACCTCGGCAACGGCGTCTCCGAGCTGATCCAGATGTCGATGCAGGCGCTGCTCGACGACGGCGACGAGGTACTGGTCCCCGCCCCGGACTACCCGCTGTGGACCGCCTCCGTGTCCCTCGCCGGCGGCACGGCCGTGCACTACCGCTGCGACGAGCAGGCCGACTGGATGCCCGACCTCGCCGACATCGAGCGCAAGGTCACCGATCGCACCAAGGCGATCGTCATCATCAACCCGAACAACCCGACCGGCGCCGTCTACGACGAAGAGATGCTGCGCGGGCTCACGGACATCGCGCGCCGCCACAACCTCGTCGTCTGCTCGGACGAGATCTACGACCGGATCCTCTACGACGGCGCCGTGCACCACAACACCGCCGCCATCGCCCCCGACCTGCTGACGCTGACGTTCAACGGCCTCTCGAAGAACTACCGCGTCGCCGGCTACCGCGCCGGCTGGATGGCGGTCTGCGGCCCCAAGAAGCACGCCGCCTGCTACATCGAGGGCCTCACGGTTCTGGCGAACATGCGCCTGTGCGCGAACATGCCCTCGCAGTACGCCGTGGCCACCGCGCTCGGCGGCCGGCAGTCGATCGAGGACCTGGTCCTGCCCGGCGGGCGGATCCTGGAGCAGCGCAACGTCGCGTACGAGCTGCTCACCCAGATCCCGGGCGTCACCTGCGTGAAGCCGAAGGGCGCGCTGTACGCCTTCCCGCGGCTGGACCCGTCCGTCTACAAGATCAAGGACGACCGGCAGATGGTCCTCGACCTGCTGCGGGCCGAGAAGATCATGGTGGTGCACGGTACGGGCTTCAACTGGCCCGAGCCCGACCACTTCCGCATCGTGACGCTGCCGAACGCCAAGGACCTGGCCGACGCCGTGACGCGGATCGGGAACTTCCTCGACGGCTACAGCCAGCTGTAGTCGCGCACGGGCGGTCTCGCCGGTGTCCAGCCGGCGAGACACGCCCCCAGCAATAGGATTCAGCTCAACTTTAGAACCAATCCAATGTAGGATGGTCCCCTGACCACGCAGGAGGCCATCTCATGTACGAGCCGATCCGCACGAAGCCGGTCGTCCACCGCATGGGCGCCACCCCGGCCGAGTACCCGCACAGCAGCCGCGGCGAAGCGCTGGACATCCAGCTCGCCGGCCACCTCGCCGCCCTCCTCGCCGTCACCGACGAGCTCGGGCTCGGCGAGGGCGCGGCCGAGATCGCCGCCCAGGTCACGCGACTTCGCGGCGCCCAGCCCGCCCGCGCGCAGCGGCACTCCCCCGAGGACTCCGCCGCCCTGCACCAGCGCGCGCACGACCTCGCCGCCCGCGCACTCCTCGTCGCCGCGTCCCGCGCCGACACCACCGTCGCGATCCTCGCCGCCGAGCGCATGGACGCGCACGCCGCCGCCCTGAAGTCCCTGGACCTGGCCGGCGCCCTCTAGACGGCCCCGGTCCGGGGCCGCGGAGGCTCCGGACCGGGTGCCACGTTCCTCCCGCGCGGGCCTGCCGCACGGGCGGGAATTGGACAGATTCCGGTGCTCCGAACACGATGAGGGCTGAAAGATCGCGGCAGCACGGGGGAGGCCGCTCCACATGGCCGATTTCCTCCACTCCGCTACGTCCCCGTTCGAGCATTCTGGAGAGACTCGCCCATGAGCTTCGGCGACCCGAACAACCCCTACGGCCAGCAGCCCCCGCAGGGCCAGCCCGGCCACCCCCAGCAGGCCCCGCAGGGCGTCCCCCCGCAGTACGGCTACCCCCAGCAGCCGCCGCAGGGCGCCGCTCCGCAGTACGGCTACCCGCAGCAGACCCCGCCGCCCCCGTACGGCGCGTACCCGCAGCCGGGCGCGCACGCGCCGGGCATGCCGGGCATGCCGGGCACGGGGATGCCGCCGCTGGCCCACTGGGGTCTGCGCGTCGGCGCGTACCTGCTCGACCTGCTGATCATCGTGGGTCCGATGTACGCGCTGATCGGTATCGGCGCGGCCATCGCCAGCGACGAGTCGACCGAGACGATCGCCGGCATCCTCAGCATGATCGGCATGCTCTACACCCTCGGCATGGCCTTCTTCCAGCTGTACAAGGAAGGCTCCACCGGCCAGTCGACCGGCAAGAAGATCGTCGGCATCAGCGTGCACCGCGAGCTCGACGGGGCCACGCTCGGCTTCGGCATGGCGTTCGTCCGCAAGCTGGCGCACTTCCTCGACGGCGCCGCCTGCTACATCGGCTACCTGTGGCCGCTGTGGGACGAGAAGAAGCAGACGTTCGCCGACAAGGTGTGCAGCACCGTCGTCATCCAGGTGAACCGGAACCGCTGACCGCCCTCCGGTGAGGACCGGTGGCGACCCCCTGCCGACCGCGGCCTAGGACGCCCGCGCGAACTCCGCGCCGGCGACCCCGCACCAGGGCACCGTCGCCACCGGCCACACCGGGCCGACCGCCTCCGCGTACTCGGTCGCGCCCGGGGCCACTCCCGGGATCTTCACCAGCGCCTGCGCCGCCCGCCTGCCCGGGTCCGCCTCGGCGCTGTCGCGGAACTCGACCGTGACCACGTACGTACCGGGGCCCTCGGCCCGCCCCGCCGCCTCCACCGCGGCCACCACCCGGCGGCTGGCCGGATCGATTCGGCACCCGGTGACCCGTACGTCCTCGACCGCCGCCCGCGGCGGTGCCTGCGGCGGATCGCCGCCGCTCGCCCACACGTACAGGCCCAGCGGGGCGAACACCAGCAGCCCGGCCACCGTCACCAGGCCGACCAGCCAGCCCTGCCACTTCAACGCGCTCACGCCCATGCCCCGATCCTCCCGGGCCGCCGCCCCGCCCACCAGCACCCACGGGCCCACACAGCATTTCGAAGTGGGACCGCCTGGACACCTGACGTTCATTCGACTCACTGCGGAATGTGGGTTTCCGCGAGCACGCTGCACCCGTGAGACGCATCCTAGGAATCTTCCTGGGCCTCCTCCTGATCGGCGGCGTGCTCTACGTCGTCGCCTTCCAGGGGCAGGATCACCCAGAAACCACGGCAACGAAGACCGTGCGTGGCGTCATCGGCTCGGAGAAGTCGGAATTCTTCCGCGACCCCGATGTCGTCAAGGCCCTTGCAGCCAAGGGCTACACCGTGAAGACGGAGACCTCCGGCTCCTGGGCGATGGATCAACTCGCCCTGAAGGAGTACGACTTCGCCTTCCCCAGCAGCAGTGAACCCGCCAAGGAGGTAGCGGCCGCCGCCGGGCTCAAGGGGGCCCAGGAGACCAAGCCGTTCTTCTCCCCGCTCGTCGTCGTCGCCCGCCACGGCGCGGCCGAGGTACTGGCCGGCAACGGCCTGGCCAGGATGACCGGCAAGAACTCCGGGACCCTGCTCATGGGCCCCTTCCTCAAGGCCTCCGGCGAGGACCGCACCTGGCAGCAGCTGACCGGCTCCGCGGCCCACACCGAACTGACCGGCACGGTGTTCATCAAGACCACCGACCCGGCCTCCTCGAACTCCGGCGCCCTGTTCCTCGCCGCCACGTCCAACGTCGCCAACGGCAGCAGCGTGGTGGCCGACGACGCGGGCATCGCCCGCACCGCGCCGCTGATGCGCAAGCTGATCTCCGTCCAGGGCGCCCTGGAGCCCAGCACCGACGACCCCTTCCGGGCCTTCATCAGCGGCAGCGGCGAACCGCTGATCCTGGTGTACGAATCCCAGGTGGCCTCGCTCCTGATACAGAAGCAGGATCCGGGCGACATGGTCGTGCTCTACCCGGACACCACCGTCAATTCGGCGCACACCTTCGTCCCGCTGACCGAGCGGGCGAAGGAGCTGGGCACCCTCCTCGCCACCGATCCGAAGCTGCGCGAGCTGGCCGTGCACCGCGGGTTCCGCCCGCAGGAGGGCGTGGCCGAGTTCACCGCCGCGACGGCGCCGCACACCGCCTACCTCAACACGGGGCTGACCGGCATCCGCCAGGTCGGCACACCCACCGTCAAGATCCTCATGGCGCTGTCCCAGCGCGCCAAGGGGCAGGGGGACACACCATGACACTGACACCGCCCGAGGACACGTCCTTCCGTCTGAGCCCCCCGGAGCCCGTCGCCCCCGTACGCAGGGAGCAGGCCGCCGGGCTGGTCCCGCTCCAGGACGGCGTCCGCGAGGAGATGGCCCGCCGGGCCCGGGAGTACGTCGGCTCGCTCACCGCGGTCGACGCCCGCTCCCCCGAATTCGCCCGGCGCATCAACGAGATGGCCGGCCTCGGCTCGGCCGACATCCGCACCGCCGCCCAGCAGTCCAACCGCATGCTGGAGCGGGCCGTACGCTCGCTGGGCCCGGACGGCGGCGGTGACGCCCAGGCCCGCGTCGCCGGGTCCCTGGTCGAACTGCGGCGCACCGTCGAGGACCTCGACCCCCGGGACACGCCCGCCAAGGGGGCCCGCAAGCTGCTCGCGAAGCTGCCGGGCGGCAACAGGTTCCGCGACCACGTGGCGAAGTACGCCTCCTCGCAGGCCACCCTCAACAGGATCGTGGGCTCGCTGCGCAGCGGCCAGGACGAACTGCGCCGCGACAACGCGGCCCTGCACACCGAGCGTTCGCGCCTGTGGGAGACGATGGGCAGGCTCCAGGAGTGCGCGGTCCTCAGCGAGGCCCTGGACGGGGCCGTCGAGCAGCGGATCGCCGAGGCGGAGCACACCGATCCGGGGGCGGCCGACGCGCTGCGCGCGGACGTGCTCTTCCCGGTCCGGCAGAAGCACCAGGACCTGCTGACGCAGCTGGCCGTCTGCGCGCAGGGCTATCTGGCGATGGACGTGGTCCGGCGCAACAACGACGAGCTGATCAAGGGCGTCGACCGGGCCGCGACCACCACGGTGTCCGCGCTGCGGATCGCCGTGATGCTGGCTTCCGCCCTCGACAACCAGCGCAAGGTGATCGAGCAGGTCAGCGCCCTGAAGGGGACCACCGAGGAGCTGATCCGGGGCAACGCGGAGATGCTGTCGACGCAGAGCGGCGAGATCCAGCGGATCGCGGCCGATCCGGCGGTGGGCGTGGAGACCCTGCGGACGGCGTTCGCGCAGATCTACCGGACGCTGGACGCGATCGACGCCTTCAAGGTGCAGGCGACGCAGAACATGGCGGCGACGGTGGAGTCGCTGACCGGGGAGCTGCAGAGCGCCTCGGCGCATCTTGCGCGGACCCGCGGGACCGGCGTCACGGAAGGCGGCGCGCCGTGAGCGCGCGCGAGCGGGGCATGCGGCCGCGGGGCTGGATCGGCTTCGCCGTCGCCGGGCTGATGGCCGCAGTGGGCTGCACCGACGCCGGGCCGGCCGGGCCCGGGGAGTCGGCGTACAAGGAGGGCCGCCTGCGGGTACTGGCCTCCAGTGAGCTCAGCGACATGGAGCCCGTGCTGAAGGCCGCGAAGGCCGCCACCGGGATCGGTGTCGAGTTCACCTGGTCCGGGACGCTGGACGCCGTCGAGCAGGTCGTGTCGGGGGAGGCGGACGGCAAGTACGACGCGATCTGGCTCTCCTCCAACGACTACCTGCGGCTGCGGCCGGAGGCCGCCGGGAAGCTCTCCAGCGAGACCCCGGTGATGTCCTCGCCGGTCGCGCTCGGGGTGAAGCCGCAGGCGCTGGCGCGGCTCGGCTGGAAGCCCGGGGAGGTGACCTGGCCGGCGGTGCACGAGGCGGTGGCCGCCGGGAGGCTGACGTACGGGATGACGGATCCGGTGCGCTCCAACTCCGGTTTCTCGGCGCTGGTGTCGGTGGCCTCGGGGCTGTCGGGCGCGCAGGCGGCGCTGAGCGAGCCGGACGTGAGGGCGGCCACGCCCCGGCTGAAGGAGTTCTTCGCCGGGCAGAAGCTGACCTCGGGCTCCTCGGGCTGGCTGGTGTCCGCCTACGCCAAGCGCGGGGACGTGGACGCGCTGGTGAACTACGAGTCGGTGCTGATGTCGATGAACCGGGACGCGAAGGACGCCGGGGCGCCGCTGACGGTGATCCGGCCGCTCGACGGTGTGGTCACCGCGAACTATCCGCTGACGCTGCTGACCTCGGCCCCGGCCGGGGCCCGTGATGCGGGGCGGGCGCTCACGGAGTACCTGCGGGGTCCCGAGGCGCAGCGGGCGATCACCGAGCAGACGTTGCGCCGCCCGGTCGCGGCCGGGGTGGCGCCGGCCGCGGGGCTGGACGCCGAGAAGCGGCGCGAGCTGCCGTTCCCCGGCTCGCGGGCGGTCGCCGACGGGCTGCTGGCCTCGTACGAGAACGAGCTGCGCCGGCCCTCGCGGACGGTGTACGTCCTGGACACCTCGGGGTCGATGAGCGACGAGGACCGGATCGGGCGGCTGAAGTCGGCGCTCACCGATCTGACGGGCTCGGGGAGTTCGGGGACCGGGCGGCGGTTCCGGGACCGGGAGGAGGTGACGCTGCTGCCGTTCGGGTCGAAGGTGAAGAAGGTGCGGACGCACGTCGTCGAGCCGGGCAATCCGGGTCCGGCGCTGGATGCGATCCGGGGGGACGTGAAGTCGCTGGAGCCGGAGGGGGGTACGGCGGTCTACGGCAGTCTGGAGGCGGCGTACCAGCACCTCGGCAAGGGCGGTACGGACGCGTTCACCTCGATCGTGCTGATGACGGACGGCGAGAACACCGAGGGCGTCGGGGCGGGGCACTTCGACTCCTTCTACGCGGCCCTGCCGCCGGCCCGGAAGCAGACGCCGGTCTTCGCGGTGCTGTTCGGCGACTCGGACCGCAAGGAGCTCACCCACATCACGGAGCTGACCGGCGGGCGGCTCTTCGACGCCACCGGCGGGACCGGTTCGCTGGCCGGAGCCTTCGAGGAGATCCGTGGCTATCAATAGGGCGCGCCGGATGCTGGGGTATCTGGAGTCGCGCAAGAACCTGGCGGGCTCCGCCTGCGGCCTGGTCGGGTTGGGCCTGACCCTCGCCGGGGTGGCGGGGGCGTACTGGCCGCTGGTGATCGCCGGGCTGTACGGGGCGGGCGCGCTGATCGCCCCGCCGGAGCGGGTGGCGCCGCCGCCCTTCGACCCGAGCGAGGAGGTCGGCGCCCTGCGCGCGGACTTCGCGCGGCTCGGTGAGTACCTGGGCGAGGTGGAGCTGCCGGCGACGGCCGGGGCCCGGTGGACCGGGCTGCTGGAGCTGTACGGGGCACTGCTGGAGCCGGGGTGGGTGGCGGAGGTCCTGGCCACGGAGCCGGAGGCGGTGCACGCGTTGTCCCGGGCGATCCGGCGGGACGTGCCGGAGTGCGTGGACACGTACAACCGGACCCGCTGGTGGAACCGGCTGACTCCGGGCGGGGAGTCCCCGGAGCTCCATCTGGAGCGTCAGCTGGACCTGCTGTACGCGGAGGCGGAAAGAGTGACGGCGGACCTCCGCGAAGCAGAGGCCCGCCGTCAGCAGACGCACACGGCCTACCTCGAGGAGCGCGGACGCTCCTGAGGTCGGTCGTGTGCTGCGGTGGGAACCGCTTGGTCGGGGGCTCCCACAGCGGTGGGCGCCGCTTGGTCGGGGGCTCCCACGTTCATCGGCCCTTCTTCAGGGCGCGTCCTGGCTCAGCCCAGGCGCTCCACGAGTGCGTGGTACTGGTCCCACAGCTCCTTGGGAGTGTGGTCGCCGTAGGTGTTGAGGTGCTCGGGGACCAGGGCGGCCTCCTCGCGCCAGACCTCCTTGTCGACCGTGAGGAGGAAGTCGAGGTCCTCGGCCGGGAGGTCCAGGCCGTCGAGGTCGAGGGACTCCTTGGTCGGCAGGATGCCGATGGGGGTCTCGACGCCTTCGGCGGTGCCGTCGAGGCGGCCGACGATCCACTTCAGGACGCGGCTGTTCTCGCCGAAGCCGGGCCACACGAACTTGCCCGCGTCGTTCTTGCGGAACCAGTTCACGTAGTAGATCTTCGGGAGCTTGGCCTGGTCCTTGTCGGCGCCGACCTTGACCCAGTGGCCCATGTAGTCGCCCATGTTGTAGCCGCAGAACGGCAGCATGGCGAAGGGGTCGCGGCGCAGCTCGCCGACCTTGCCCTCGGCGGCGGCGGTCTTCTCGGAGGCGATGTTCGAGCCGATGAATACGCCGTGGTTCCAGTCGAAGGACTCGGTGACCAGCGGCACGGCGGAGGCGCGGCGGCCGCCGAAGAGGATCGCGGAGATCGGGACGCCCTTGGGGTCCTCCCACTCGGAGGCGATCGTCGGGCACTGGGCGGCCGGGACGGCGAAACGGGCGTTGGGGTGGGCGGCCGGGGTCTCCGAGGCCGGAGTCCAGTCGTTGCCCTTCCAGTCGATGAGGTGCGCGGGCGCCTCTTCGGTCATGCCCTCCCACCACACGTCGCCGTCGTCGGTGAGCGCGACGTTGGTGAAGACGGTGTTGGCGTACATGGTCTTCATGGCGTTGGCGTTGGTGTGCTCGCCGGTGCCGGGGGCGACGCCGAAGAATCCGGCCTCGGGGTTGATCGCGTAGAGGCGACCGTCCTCGCCGAAGCGCATCCAGGCGATGTCGTCGCCGATGGTCTCGACGGTCCAGCCGGAGATCGTGGGCTCCAGCATGGCCAGGTTGGTCTTGCCACAGGCGGACGGGAACGCGGCGGCGACGTACTTCGTCTCTCCCTCACCGGCCGGCGGGGTGAGCTTGAGGATCAGCATGTGCTCGGCGAGCCAGCCCTCGTCGCGGGCCATGACGGACGCGATGCGCAGGGCGTAGCACTTCTTGCCGAGGAGGGCGTTGCCGCCGTAGCCGGATCCGAAGGACCAGATCTCGCGGGTCTCGGGGAAGTGCGAGATGTACTTGGTGGTGTTGCAGGGCCACGGCACGTCGGCCTCGCCCTCGGCGAGCGGAGCACCGAGGGTGTGGACGGCCTTGACGAAGAACCCGTCGGTGCCGAGCTCGTCGAGGACGGCCTTGCCCATGCGGGTCATGGTGCGCATGGCGACGGCGACGTAGGCGGAGTCGGTGATCTCGACGCCGATCGCGGAGAGCTCGGAGCCGAGGGGGCCCATGCAGAACGGGACGACGTACATCGTCCGGCCCTTCATGGAGCCGCGGAAGATGCCCTTCTCCCCCGCGAAGATCTCCTTCATCTCGGAAGGGGCCTTCCAGTGGTTCGTCGGGCCCGCGTCCTCCTCCTTCTCGGAGCAGATGAAGGTCCGGTCCTCGACGCGCGCGACGTCGGAGGGGTCGGAGGCGGCGTAGTAGGAGTTCGGGCGCTTCGTCTCGTCGAGCTTCTTGAACGTTCCCTTGGCCACGAGCTCCTCGCACAGGCGCTCGTACTCGCCCTCGGAGCCGTCGCACCAGACGACGCGGTCCGGCTGGGTGAGGGCTGCGATCTCGTCCACCCAGGAGATCAGCGCTGCGTGATTGGTGGGAAGAGTCGAACTGGTGGGAGCCGCGTTGTCGCGCGCCACGATTGCTCCTTGTTGAGGGGTTTGTTTGGTGTAGGCCCCGTGGGGGCTGCGACCCGGATGCTTCGCGCTCCGCTCATCCGGTGTCGACCGCACTCATCTGATCATCCGGTGGATGTGCGCATATGTCCAGAGGGCCTCTCACGTGAGCATTGCCACGTCCGTCAATCTTCCGTAAAGACCACTGCCGGCAACCTACGGACCCGTAGGTAGCATGGCGCGCATGACTTCTGATGCCGCCGCCGTCCCGGTCGCCGAGTCCACACCGGCCGTCGAGGCCCTTGAGGCGGTCGAGACCGCCCTGGAGGAGAAGCCGCTCATGCGCGGCTGGCTGCACACCGGAATGTTCCCCGCCGTGGTCATCGCGGGCCTGGTCCTCATGGCCTTCACCGACTCCACCCGGGCCCGGGTCGCCTGCGGGGTGTACATCCTCACGGCCTGCCTGCTCTTCGGCGTGAGCGCGGTCTACCACCGCGGCACCTGGGGGCCCAGGGGCGAGGCCATCCTGCGGCGGCTCGACCACGCCAACATCTTCCTGATCATCGCGGGCACCTACACCCCGCTGACCGTCCTGCTGCTGCCGCCCTCCACCGGGCGGACCCTGCTGTGGGCGGTCTGGATCGCGGCCGCCGCCGGCATCGCCTTCCGCGTCTTCTGGGTCGGCGCCCCGCGCTGGCTCTACACCCCCTGCTACATCGCCATGGGCTGGGCGGCGGTCTTCTTCCTGCCCGACTTCATGCGCACCGGCGGGATCGCCGTGCTGGTCCTGGTGATCGTCGGCGGCCTCCTCTACAGCGTGGGCGGGGTCATCTACGGCATGAAGCGCCCCAATCCCTCCCCCCGCTTCTTCGGCTTCCACGAGGTCTTCCACTCGCTGACCCTCGCGGCCTTCGTGGCCCACTACATCGGCATCTCGCTCGCCGCGTACCAGCACTGACGAGGGCCGAAGCGCGAGGACCGAGGGCCGAGGGCCCGGCCGCAGGCACCTGCGGCCGGGCCCTCGCCCATGGGTTCAGCAGGCGTAGCCGTCGCGGTCGGGGTCCAGGCGCAGCGGATCGCTGCCGTTGACCTTCAGGCGCTTGGGGTAGGTGTGGGCGGCCAGCCAGTCGCAGCGGGCCTTCGTCGTCCCCTTCACCTCGGCCGGGAAGCGCGTCGGCACGCACACGTTGACCGTGCCGTAGTGCCGGTCGCAGCCGGCCACGCCCGGCGCGACCGGAGCCGAGTCCCGCTTCGCCGGGTTCTTCCTGGCCGGCCCGGGCCTGTCCGCAAAGGCGTGCTCGTGCGCGGAGGGCCGCTCCTGGGCGGCCGCCAGCGCCGACGGGCCGCCCAGGTGCACCCAGGTCGCGATCGACGGCACGCCGTTCGCGTCGACCGCGAAGAGCATGTACCAGCCCGGCGGCGCCAGGTTGGGGTTGCTGGTGACGTTCAGGTCGATGTTGTTGCCGTCGACCGTCATGGGCAGGTCCACGAACCGCTGGTTCGGGTCGGAGGAGTGGGTGACCGCAGCCGGACGGATCAGCTCCGCCTTGGCGATCGGCCGGTTCACGGTGATCCGCTGCGTGTCCCCGTACACCCACTGAGTGTCGATCACCGAAGTGATCTGCGGGCGGGCGCCCTTGAACAGATACGGCGGGCTGTAGAGCGACACGTTGTGGTTGTAGGTCCCGTTGCCCGGGTTGTCGCCGACCGACATGACCCGGCCGTCCGGCATCAGGAACGACGCCGAGTGGTAGGTCCGCGGGATCGGGTCGGTGGCGAGGCCCGCCTGGTAGGTGTTGGTCGACGGGTCGAAGAAGGAGGCCTCGAAGACCGGGTCGGCCCGGTCGTGCAGCCCGCCGCCGGTCTCCAGCACCTTGCCGTCCGGCAGCAGTACCGCCGACACGAACATCTTGCCCTCGTCACCGGTCTGCGGCCGCTTGCCCTGGCCCTGGTCGACCAGGCCCTGCGGGATCGGCGGGCCGGCCGTGTAGCCGGGGCTGGGCTGCTTGAGGTCGATGATGTCGGTGAGCCGGTTGGCCGCCGGGTTGCGCTCGTTGTTGCCGCCGCCGATGGTGAGCACCCGCTGGTCCTGGGCCGGGGGCAGCAGCACGCTCGCCGACTCGTCCCGCTCGTCCTTGTTCCGCAGGCCCGGCACGTCGGTGACGGTGTTGGCGTCGTAGTCGTAGATGGAGGCGCCGGTGCCCGGGGTGCCGTTGCCGAAGGTGTGGCTGCCCGAGTAGAAGAGCCGTCCGTCCTGCATGAGGATCATCGACGGGTACAGGCCCCAGTAGGACCAGGTCTGGTTGACCTCGTTCATCGGCAGCCACTTGTTCTGTGCCGCCGAGAACTTCTCCGCGGTCACATTGCCCGTGGAGTCCTCCTTCAGCCCGCCGAAGGAGATCACGTCACCGTTGCCGAGGATCGTCGCCGACGGGTACCAGTGCCCGCCGTTCATGTCGTTCGTCCTCGTGTACGTCTCGGTCGCCGGGTCGAAGGTGTAGGAGTCCTTCAGCCCCTGGTAGCCGATCGAGCCGTCCGCCGACGGGTACCCCTTGTTGCCGCTCATCACCAGCACCCGGCCGTCGGCCAGCTGCACGTGGCCCGCGCAGAACATGTCGACCGGGGTCGGGATCGTCCTGAAGGACCCGTTCGCCGGGTCGTAGACGGCGGAGGTGAAGGTGCCCGCGTTGAACTGGGCTATGTCGTTGCCCGAGCCCGCGATCAGCAGAACCTTGCTGTTCCTCAGCACGACCGCGTGCATCGAACGCACCGGGTTCTGGGCCGGTATCACCTGCCACCTGCCCTTGGCGCACTCCTCCGCCGTGCCCGAACAGGCCGGCAGCGGCGGGGCGGCGCCCACCTCCTCCAGCACGTAGTCGTCGGTGGTGAGCGTGCCCACCCCGTAGACCGACAGGCCCCACGCGATCTTGTCGGTGTTGGGCGGCACGACCGGCGTACGGACCTCGGTACGCGCCCAGGCGGCGGTGACGGGCGGATTCTGCAGGTCGGTCCAGTACTGCCAGCCCGCCGTGGTGTCCCGGCGGAACACGGTCACCGACACGTCCGGGGTGTTCGACTTGTACCAGGCGGACAGGTCGTACT
Source organism: Streptomyces sp. NBC_01232 (assembly GCF_035989885.1). Taxonomy (GTDB): domain Bacteria; phylum Actinomycetota; class Actinomycetes; order Streptomycetales; family Streptomycetaceae; genus Streptomyces. The sequence continues at coordinate 5,240,005 of NZ_CP108518.1, read as the reverse complement.
GCCGGCCCGGCGTGACGGCCGGGGCGCAGGTGGTGTTCTCGGTGACCAGCGCCTTGCGGTCGCCGTCCACGCGGCGGGTGAGCGAGACCTTCATCGCCTTGGTGCCGCTGTGCGCGTCGGCGACGGTGGCGAAGGTGAAGTCGTTGTCGCCCCAGCCGGACCTGGACCAGCAGGACGGCATGTCGGAGCCGGCGGAACCGGCCGTTTCGAAACCGGGGTTGGAGAGCAGATTGGGCGGACCGGCCGTGGCCTGCTGCGGTGCGGTGAGCAACAGGCCCGCGGTCAGCGCCCCGACGGCGAGCAGGGCGGCCCTCCGCCCGGCCCTCCGCCGGATCGTCAGACGCATGGAAAGGTTCCCTTCTGTGCGGCTCGGCTCCTGGTGTGGCGCGGCAGATAGACGAGGGCCTCGGTGGCCGCGAACCGCAGGACGAAGGTGGTCACCAGCGCCAGGGCGGTGGCCGGCAGCACCTCCATCCCGAACCGGGCCACGAACAGCGCGATCAGCGGGATGCGCAGCAGCAGATCGGCGTTGGCCAGCAGCGCGAAGCGGCCGGCCCGGTCCGCCCAGTGGCGGTGCCCGCGCCGGTCGCGGAAGAGCAGGGACTCGATGAGGAGGAAGTTCCACAGGACCCCCGCCTGGTTGGCGACGATCTCGGCCGGGAGGTAGTGCATCCCGGCGTGGGTGAGCAGCCAGAGCGCGGCCAGGTTCGGGACGAACCCGGAGAGCCCGATCAGCCCGAAGCCGATCATGCGGGCCAGCGGGGTCGCCGAGCGCAGCGCGGCGAGGTGGGCGAGGAAGCGCATGCCCTCGCGGGCGGTGGACTTGGACTCCCCCGCGTACCGGTCCTGGAAGACGAACGGCACCTCGGCGACCCTGCCGGGGCGGCAGCGCACCGCCAGCTCCAGCAGGATCTTGTAGCCCAGCGGCTTCAGGGTGTCCGCGGTGACGACGGAGCGGCGCATCGCGAAGAAGCCGCTCATCGGGTCGCTGATCCCGCGCAGCGCACGCGGGAAGAGCCCCTTGGTCAGCCAGGTCGCGGCGCGTGAGACGGCGATGCGGTAGCTCCCGGCGAGCCCGGCCCGGCTGCCGCCGCTGATGTAGCGGGAGGCGACGACGAGATCGGCGCCGGTGCGCACGCCCTCGCCGACGAGTTCGGGCACCAGGTGGGGCGGGTGCTGGAGGTCGGCGTCCATGACCACGATCCAGTCGGTGTCCGCGCGCTTGATGCCTTCCACGACGGCGCCGCCGAGGCCTCCCTCGGCGGTCCGGCGGTGCAGGACGGACACCGGGAAGGGGTGGTCGGCGGCGGCCTTCTCGATGACGGCGGGGGTGTCGTCCGTGGAGTCGTCCACGAACAGCACCGCGCAGGGCAGGTGGTCGGGGTCGGGCAGTGCGTCACCGAGGCGGCGCAGCAGCTCGGTGATGTTCCCGGACTCGTTGAAGGTCGGAATGATGAGGGTGACGCTGCCGGTCAGAGCCTGCGGAGCGGTGAAATCCGCATCGACCGGGTCATGGAGGGACCACAGATCCTCGCTCATGGCGGCTCAGCTCCCACTCGTACGGTCGGCGGCGCCGGGGCGGTCGGGGTCGTCGGGGCGCTGGGCGCGGTCGGGGGCGGGGTCGTCGGCGCGGTCGGTCCGGCGTATCTCGATGCGGTCCTCGCCCGACCCGAAGACGGCCACCACGGCCGAATGCTCCAGCGCCGCCCGCACATGGGGCAGGTTCACCGCGTCACGGCGCACGGTGGGCGAGGAGACCACGTAGTCGATGTCCCGCCAGCCCCGCGGCAGGGTCCGGGAGACGGCCGGGTCGAGGTCCGCCTTGTAGAACCAGATCGCGCCGAGGCCCGGCTCGAAGCCGTGGTGCACCGCGTCCAGCCAGAGCGCGTCGTCCAGCAGCACCCGGGTGCTCGCCGGATCGGCGACCTCGCTGCCGAGCCAGGCCGCGGCCTGCCGGTACGGGGCGTTCGCGTCGGCCGTGAGCGCGGTGCGGTTGCCTTCGTACCAGCGCGGCAGCACGTACACCGCGGCCGACGCGGCGAGTACGCCGATCAGTGCCCGGCGCGCCCACAGCCGCGGCCGTCCCTCCCCCGGGCCCCGGCGGCGGCGCAGTACGGCGTGCGTGACGCTCGCCGCGCCCCCTGCGAGGACGAGCGCGAGGAAGGGCAGCGCCTGGATCACGTACATCGCCGGGAGGTAGCCGGAGGGCCGCATCGCGACGACGGCGAGGATCACGGCGGCGAGCGCGGGACCGGCCAGGGCGCGGGCGGTCACGGACGTGGGGGTCCCCCCTGCTCGGGCGAAGCCGAGAGCTCGGGGGAGGACGGTGGCCAGCATCAGGACGGCGCCGGCCAGCCCGCCGAGCGGCAGGACGGTGTCGTAGTAGAGCCAGGACCGCAGGACGCCGTTCGAGCCGGAGCCGGGGGTGAGGATGAAGCCGGAGCCCTCGCGGCCCATCTGGTAGGTGATGCCGTCGATGAGCGAGACGTGCCCGGAGCCCGGCAGCAACTCGCCGTTGAGCAGGGCGTACAGCGGGTACGACAGCCCGATCAGTGCGCAGGCGGTGATCGCCCCGGTGACCGCGAACTTGCGGGTGTCGCGGTGGCTGTGGCGCCACATCGTCACCAGCAGCGCCGGGAGCACCACCAGCATCGTCTCCTTGGTCAGGACGGCGGTGGCCGCCGCCAGCCCGGACCCGAAGTGGTGCCACAGGTGACGGCTCGGGGACGCGGCGAGGCAGAAGGCCAGCAGCATCCACATCACGGCGAGGTTGTCGAGGAAGATCTCGCGCTGCAGGACCACGGAGAGCGGCGACAGCCCGAAGAGGCCCATCGCGAGCCCGGCCGCCCAGCGCGGCAGCCACAGCCGGCGCGCGAGGACGTACATCAGCACGGCGGAGGCGGCGGAGACGGCGAGCATCGACAGCCGCATCGGCGCGACGGTCATCGCGTCGGGCACGAAGAGGGACGGCAGGTACGTCAGGCCCGCGATCTGGATCCAGCCGAGCGGCGGATGGTCGTACCAGTACGTGTAGTGGGCGAGGCCGTCGCCCTGCTGGACGGCCCACGCCTGAGCGAGGTAGGTGCCCTCGTCGTCGCTCAGGGTCGGGAAGTGGGTGATGTTCCAGCCCTGCACCAGCAGGATCACGAGCAGCAGGGCCCCGCACAGCAGCAGGTCGGGGCGGGAGGAGCGGAAGCGCACGAGCGGCCGGGCGGGCGCCGGCGGGCGGACGCCGAGCCCCCCGGCGACGGGCGTGCGCGGGCCGGGGACGGTGAGGGTCGCGGGCTGGGGATCAGTGGCCGTGGGCAGGGTGGCGGTCACCGGCGGCTGTCCTCTCGGATCGCGAGGGAGACGGAGGAGGATGACACGGCGGGCACGGACGCGGTGGCGGCGGCGATTGCTGCAGCGGCCGGGGCGGTGGCGGCGGTGGCGTGGGCGGCAGCGGCCGGGGCGGCGGCGGTCGTCAGGTGGGCGCCGGTGTGACTCGTCAGCTCCCACTCATTGCGGCCGCGCTGCTCGCGCCAGACCGCACGGATCGCGGCCCCCGCGAGCATCACCTGGTAGAACGGGCCGCCGACGACGAGCTTGACGTAGTGCCCGAAGCGGACGCGCAGACCGTACTGGCGGCCGAAGTCGTGCAGCCCGACGATCTCGAACACGAACGTCACCATCGCCGTGATCATGGGAAGGAAGGTGATGATCGCGATGCCGACCGGCACGTCGAAGAAGACCGCGACGGCGAAATTGAGCGGGATGATCACGCCCGACGCGGCCTGCATGAAGGGCGTCATCAGCGTGTAGCGGGCCAGCCAGCGCTGGCCGCGCCCGGGCAGCTGCTGCCAGTCCTTCTTCCGGTACACCTGCAGGAACCCCTGGTTCCAGCGGGTGCGCTGCTTGAGCAGGCTCACGAGCGAGCCGGGCGTCTCCTCGCGGGTGACCATGTCGGAGTCGTAGGCGACGACCACCTTCTTGCCCGCCGACGACAGCCGGACCCCGAGGTCGCAGTCCTCGGCGAGGCAGTTCTGGTCCCAGCCGCCGGCCTCGCGCAGCACCTCGGTGCGGACGAAGACGGTGTTGCCGCCCAGCGGGATGAAGCCCTTCTCGGCGTGCAGGTGCAGCCTCGAGCGGAACCAGAAGAAGTACTCCAGGCAGTTGCGCAGGCTGTACCAGCTGGAGTGGAAGTTGATGAGCTGGACCCCGCCCTGGACCACGTCGGCGCCCGTGGAGCGGAAGGCGTGGTCGACGTGGGCGAGCAGTTCCGGGTGGACCTGGTCCTCGGCGTCGAAGACCCCGACGACGTCGCCGCGGCAGGACGGGAGGGCCGTGTTGAGGGCTTTCGGCTTGTTCTTCGTCTCGTGGTGGTCGACGACGACCCGTACGCGGGCCGGCGCGCGGGCGGCGGCCCGTTCGGCGACGGCTGCCGTCCCGGGGTCGTCGTGTCCGACGATCACGATGATCTCGTAGTCGGTGTGGCTCGATTCCAGGAGCCGGTCGATGGTGTGCTCCAGGACCGCCTGCTCGTGACGGGCCGGCAGCAGCAGAGAGAAGGCGAGGCGGCCTTCCCCGTCCGGGCGGTCGAAGCGCGTGGAGGCGAGCACCTCGGGGGTCCGCCACGCGTGCATCTGCCACCAGAGCGTGAAGGCGGCCATCCAGAAGAGCGCCAGGGAAATGACAGCGATGAACACAGATGTGTACAAAAGGTCCCCCACAGACCCGCCGCCCCCCGGCGGCGATCAAAAACCCCCGGGGGCTCACGGCGGGCCCCCCGGCCCGCCGCCCCCGCTTCCCCCTCGCGCGCACCCCCCAGTGCGCGGCCTCGGTGACTCCCGAAGCTACGAGATTAGGCAGCGAACATGACACTCAGCTGCATCGAAAATTAAAGACCCGTTTCTGAACTCATACACACGCAACCGGAATTGACGGCACTCCCGCACCTTCAGGGACGAACCACACCCAACTGCTCCGCCAGTTCGACCGGTTCCGTCGTAGGCCGCGCGCAGACGAAATGTCGACAGACATACGCCGTCGGAAGGTCGTGCACAAGTGTGCGCTCGGCAAGAAGGGGGAACTCACCGCCCCCGCCGTCCGCCGCACGCGGAAGACCGACCGCCACGACCGCCCCGGGAGCCGTCCCCAGCAACGCCGTCCGGTGCAGCAGCGCCAGCGCCGGATCCTCCGGATGGCCGACGACCGCCACCTCGCGGGGTCCGTCGAGGAGCGCCTCGGCCACCGACAGCCCGTGCCCGATGAACCGCGGCACGCGCGGCCCGAGCGCGTGCACCACCCCGAGCGCCCGCTCCGCCGCCGTGCGGTGGGGCTCCGACCCGGTGTGCGCCGCGTACGAGAGCAGCGCGCCCGCGGCGGCCGTCCACCCCGACGGGGCGGCCGTGTCGGTGGGATCCTGCGGCCTGCGGATGAGCTTCTCGGCGTCGTGCGCGGTGTCGTACAGCGAACCGTCCTCGGCGGTGAACCGCGCCAGGACCAGGTCGACGAGGAATCCGGCGAACTCCAGCCAGACCCCCTCGCCGGTCACGGACGCCAGGGCGAGGAAGCCGTCGGCCACATCGCCGTAGTCCTCCAGGACCCCGTCGTTGGTGCCGACCTGGCCGTCCTTGCTGGTGCGCGACAGCCGGGCCCGGCCGTCCATGTGCACGCGCACCAGCAGATCGGCCGCCTCGGTCGCCCGCTCCACCAGGTCCGGCCGCTCGAAGTACGCCCCGCACTCGGCGAGCGCGGCGATCGCCAGCCCGTTCCACGCGGCGACGATCTTGTCGTCCCGCCCGGGCGCGGGCCGCCGCCCCCGCTCGGCCAGCAGCCGCTCCTTGATGCCGGCGAGCCGGCCCGCCTCCACGGCGGGCCCGTCCTGCGGCAGCTGCAGGACCGACTTCCCGTGCTCGAAGGTCCCCTCCTCGGTCACCCCGAAGTACCGGACGGCCAGATCCCCGTCGTCCTCCCCCAGCACCTCCCGCAGCTCGGCGGGCGTCCAGGCGTAGTACGCCCCCTCCACGTGCTCGCCGGTCAGCGGATCCGCACTGTCGGCGTCGAGCGCGGACGCGAAGCCGCCCTGCTCGGTGCGCAGCTCCCGGACCATGAAGTCGGCGGTCTCCAGCGCGACCCGGCGCGCGAGATCGGAGCCGGTGACCCGCCACAGGTGCGCGTACACGCGGCACAGCAGGGCGTTGTCATAGAGCATCTTCTCGAAGTGCGGGATCACCCACTCCCGGTCCACGGAGTAGCGCGCGAAGCCGCCGCCGAGCTGGTCGTAGATCCCGCCGCGCGCCATGGCCTCGCACGTGTCGGCGGCCATCTGCAGCGCTCCCTCGGACCCGGTGCGCGCGTGGTGGCGCAGCAGGAACTCCAGCACCATGGACGGCGGGAACTTCGGCGCACCGCCGAATCCGCCTCGTGTGGCGTCGTACTCCCGCGTCAGCCCGAGCAACGCCTTCGCGAGCTCCTCGGGTCCGGGCGTCCCGGCCTTGCCGTAGTCCAACTCCCGTCCGGCCAGGTCCCGTACGATCCGCTGCGCGACCTCGGCGACCTCCTCGGGCCGCCCCGCCCAGGCGGTCCGCACCCCTTCGAGCACCTGCATGAAGGAGGGCATCCCCTGCCGGGGCTCGGGCGGGAAGTAGGTCCCGAAGTAGAAGGGCTCGGCGTCGGCCGTCATGAAGACGGTCATGGGCCAGCCGCCCTGACCGGTGGCCGCCTGCACGGCTTCCATGTAGACGGCGTCGATGTCGGGCCGCTCCTCACGGTCCACCTTGATGTTGACGAAGTGCTCGTTCATGTAGGCGGCGGTCAGCTCGTCTTCGAAACTCTCGCCGGCGAGCACATGACACCAGTGGCAGCTCGAATAGCCGACGCTGAGGTGCACGGGTACCCCGCGCTCGCGTGCCTCCGCGAAGGCCTCGGGCGACCACGGCCACCAGTCGACGGGATTGTCGGCGTGCTGGAGCAGGTACGGAGAGGTCTGGTTCGCGAGGCGGTTCGGCATGGCCCCATCCTGCCGCACCGGCCGGCGTGCGCCCCGCTACCGGGCCGTCAGACCGTCGGCCGGGCCGTCGCGTCGCAGGGCGGCCCCCGTGAGCGGCGGGCACGGCCGGTGCGCGGGGGCAGTGTTGTCGCGCACCGGGGTCGGGGCGGAGTCGTGTGTGAGCGATGGCTCGTCATGTCTCGCTCCGTGCATGCCAGTTGACGGGATTCGACCCGCCTGCAGGAGGAAGTGAGCGCTTCCCTCTGAAGTAGCTCAGATTCCCTCGCGCTCGGCGGAGTCCCGCAGGACACTTGGGGCTCGTTGCCGGAGCTCTCTTGAGGGGGATGCCGATGCGGGACAGCCATCGCGGTGAGGCCGAGCGACTGCTGGAGCGGGCCGTGGACGAGGCGGCGCAGCGGGGGGCGGGCGCAGCCGGTGCGGGCGGTGCGGGTATCGACCGGGCGACGTTGCTGGCGCGGGGCAAGGAGGCCCTGGACGCGCTCGCCGCGAGTGCGGCGCCGGAGTACGAGGCGTACGTGCGGGCTCTGGACGAGGCTGCGGCCGGGGACCAGTCGCTCGGTGAGGCCTTCCGGCGGGGCAACACCTCCACGGCGCTGCTGGTGACGGCGGTCGCGGCGGCGACGGCCGTGGGGGCGGACCTGTCGCTCGGTGTGGCGGCCGGTACGGCGCTGACCGCGGGGGCGGTCGTGGGGATCGCCGGGGCGGTGGCGACGGTGGCCAAGGTGACGGCGCTGCACCTGCCGGCCGCGAACCGGCGGGCCGGGGAGCTGGGCCGGCCCGGCGGGGCCGAGCAGTTGAAGCTGCAGTGGATGTCGGCGCTGGAGGTGCGCGGGATACGCCCGTTCCTGGAGCAGCAGCGTGCGGTGGCCGCGGCGACCCGGGCGGCGCGTCCCGCGGCCCGGACGGCGCCCCGGCCCGCTCCGCAGTTGCGCGGTACGGACCGCAGTGCGGAGGCGCGGCGGCGCAGTGCGCTGGAGCATTCCTTCGGGCAGTTGCCGGCTCCGGCCGAGGTGTTCGTGGGGCGGCGGGCGGAGCTGACCCGGATCGCGCAGTGGGTGCAGGCGGCCCGCGCGAGTACGGAGACCCGGCCGGTGGTCGTGGTGCTGCACGGGGAGCCGGGGGTGGGCCGTACGGCGCTGGCGCTGCGGGCGGCGCACGGGCTGCGGGACCAGTTCCGGGGTGCGTGCGTGGTGGACCTGCGGGGCGGTTCGGCCGGGGAGGCGTCCGGGGAGGCCCCGCTGGCGACGCGCGAGGCGTTGCTGCACCTGATGAACCGGCTGGGTGCGCCGCGCGAGCAGTTGCTGTTCCGGGAGGGGGCGTCGGCGGAGCAGCAGGTGCGGCGCCTCGGCGAGCTGTACCACCAGCACCTGCAGGGGCTTCCGGTGACGGTGCTCCTGGACGACGCGGTGGACGCGGCGCAGGTGCGGATGCTGGTCCCGGAGCGTTCCGAGAGCCTGGTGCTGGTGACGGCGCGGGAGCCGCTGGAGCTGCCGGCCGATCTGGCGGCGTGGGTGTACCAGCTGCCGGTGGAGCGGCTGGCGGCGGACGAGGCGGCGGAGCTGCTCCCGGCGGCGGGCGTGGCGCAGGAGGACGTGGCCGCGGTGGTGGAGCTGAGCGGCGGGCTCCCGCTCGCGCTGCGGATGCTGGCTCCGCTGGCGGGCGACGGCCGGGCCCTCGTGGGCGGTGCCGCGGCGCACCCGGTGGAGGCGGCGCTGCGCGCGGCGGACGCGCGCCTGGCGGAGCCCGCCCGGCAGTTGCTGCGGCGGTTGCCGCTGGCGGGTCGGGCGTCGCTCGGCGGGGCGGCGGCGGCCGCGCTGGCGGACGTACCGGAGGCGGCGGCGCTGCGCACGCTGGAGGAGCTGTGGGAGGCCGGGCTGATCGAGCGGGTGCGCGGCCAGCGGTTCCGGATGCACGACGCGGTGCGCTCCTACGCGGCGGCGCGGTCGGCGGCGGAGGAAGCGGCGGAGGAGGCGGAGGAGGCGGAGGAGGAGGCGACGGACGCGGACCGGGCGCAGGCCGCGGCGGCGCACGAGCGGCTGATCCGCAATTACGCGCAGCTCGCCGACTCGGTGATCCGGATGGTCGACGGGAAGATGTCGACGCGGGCGAATCAGTTCGGGGTCCACGGTTTCGCCTCGCTGGATGCGGCGCTGCGCTGGCTGGACGACGAGTCGAGCTTCATCACGGCGGCGCTGCGGCATTCGGAGGGGGTGGATCAGCAGGCGGTGCTCGATCTGCTGGGTGCGCTGTGCGACTTCTGTCTGCTGCGCGGGGACCTGTACCGGCTGGGTGAGATCGACGAGCTGACGCAGGCGGTGGCGGCGGGTCAGAACGGTCTGAAGGGGCAGCAGGGGCGGCTGGTGCGGTCGGTGCAGTGGCGTACGGGTATCGCGGCGCGCCAGCTGGGCGAGCTGGACAAGGCCCGTACGACGTTGGCCTCGGTGGTGGACCAGTACATGGAGGCCGATCAGGAGGCGGCTGCGGCGATGGCCCTGATCTCGCTCGGCATCACCCTGCACCACCAGGGCAATCTCCCGGAGGCGGCGGTCCGCATCCGGGAGGCGCTGGTGCTGCAGGAGCCGGCGGAGCTGGCGGGCGACCGGGCGTGGGGGCTGCACGCGCTGGCGGCGGTGGAGCGGGACCGGGCGCAGCTGGCGGAGGCGACGCGGCTGCTGGAGACCTCGCTGGCCCTGCACCGGGAGAACGAGAGCGTGCACGGTGAGGCGTGGGCGCACTTCCAGCTGGGCCAGGTGCACCTGCGGTTCGGGGACGTGGAGCCGGCGGAGGCGGAGCTGCGGCTGGCCCTGGAGCTGTACGGGCGTACCCGCGACGACCGTGGTGAGGCCTGGGCGCTGACGCAGCTGGGCCGGGCGCGGGTGGTGGACGGGGATCCGGGGCCCGCGGTGGAGGGGCTGCGGGAGGCGCTGGCCCGGCACCGGGAGGCGGAGGACGCGCGCGGCGAGGCGTGGACGCAGTACTACCTGGGGCAGGCGCTTGAGGTGGGCGGCGGGCGCGACGAGGCGGTACGGGAGCTGGAGCGGGCGCGGACGATGTTCTCCCGGATGCGGGACGTGTACGGGCTGGCGCACGCCCGCCACCACTCGGGCCGGGTGACACGGGACCAGCGGGCGGCGCAGACGGGGAACCTGCGCAATTCCGGCTTCGCCCGTCAGCTGCTGGTGGACGCACGGGCGGATTTCCGGCGGATCGGGCTGGCGCACGGCGAGGCGTGGACGTGTCTGGAGCTGGCGGTGATCGACGCGGGCAACGGCCGTCTGTCGCAGGCGCTGGATCTGTGCGAGGAGGCGGTGCGGCTGTTCATCTCGTACGGGGACCGGCGCGGGGAGGACTGGGCGCGGTTCCTGCGGTGCACGGTGCTGCCGTACGCGGTTCCGGCGGCGCCGGAGGAGGCGCGGGCGGAGCTGGGACGGCTGGTGCAGGCGCCGCATCCGGCCCGTGACGGGCGGCTGGAGGACTGCCTGGAGACGTACGGGGTGATCCTGGGCCGGGGGGTGGATCCGGCGGAGGGCTGGCAGGCGTGGCGGCTCGGCCTCGTCCCGAACCTGCACGCGCGGGAGGTCATGGGGGTCCCGCGGGCCTGACGCGGCGCCCCGCACCGATATCCCCGGCGCGAGCTGCGTCTCGGGAACCGCAGGGCGGTACGGGGCGCACGGGCAACGGCCGCCCGACCGGTCGTCCCGGCCGGGGCGGCGCGCGGAGGGCCTGCGGGAGGGGCCTGTGCGCGGCCCGTGCGGCCGTCCGGCCGGGCAAAGGCCGCACCCAGGCACGCCGGGGGCGGGAGAGCCCCCGTACGCCCCCGGTCGGCCCTACGGGGTCCGGGTGCCGTCCGTGCCGGGAGCGGCCGGGGCCGCCGGCTCCGGGGCCTCCTGGAAGTTCACCCGGCCCATGTGCCGGTTCATCGACTTCATCAGGGCCCACACGCCGATGGCGAGGGCCGCGAACACGATGAAGCCGAGGAGGCCGGGCGTCACCTTGTTCTTGTCGAAGGTGTCACCCGCCAGCGGAAGGAGCTGGGTCAGTGCTGCCTGCGTAGCGCTCATAGCTAGGCATTCTCCCGGATGCCCGCGAAGAGGTCGGACTCGGGGAGGGAAGTGTCGACGTGCGACTTCGCCAGCTCGTACTCCTCGGTGGGCCAGACCTCCTTCTGGATGTCCATCGGGACGCGGAACCAGCCGCCGTCCGGGTCGATCTGGGTGGCGTGGGCGATGAGCGCCTTGTCACGGATCTCGAAGAAGTCGGCGCAGGGGACGTGGGTGGTCAGGGTCCGCTCCTTGCGCTCGAACTCCTTCCACCGCTCCAGCCACTCCCCGTAGGGGGACTCCAGGCCGCGCGCGAGGAGCGCCTCGTGGAGGGCGATGGTGCGCGGCTTGTTGAAGCCCTGGTTGTAGTAGAGCTTCTGCGGCTGGTAGGCCGGGCCGTACTCGCTCTCCGGGTACTTCTCGGTGTCGGCCGCCCTCTCGAAGGCCAGCATGGAGATCTTGTGGGTCATGATGTGGTCGGGGTGCGGGTAGCCCCCGTTCTCGTCGTAGGTGGTGATGACCTGCGGCTTGAACGCGCGGATCTTCTTCACCAGCTCGCCGGCGGCCTCCTCGACGTCCGCGAGCGCGAAGCAGCCCTCGGGCAGCGGGGGCAGCGGGTCGCCCTCCGGGAGGCCGGAGTCCACGTAGCCGAGCCATTCCTGCTCGACGCCGAGGATGTCGCGCGCCTCGTCCATCTCCTTGGCGCGGACCTCGTGGATGTTCTCCTCGATGTACTTGTCGCCCTGGAGCTTGGGGTTCAGGATCGAGCCGCGCTCGCCACCGGTGCAGGTGACGACCAGCACGGGGATCCCCTCGGACACGTACTTGGCCATGGTGGCCGCGCCCTTGCTCGACTCGTCGTCGGGGTGGGCGTGGACGGCCATCAGTCGAAGCTGCTCGGTCAAAACAGGATCCTCTGCGATTCGGCGCGACACTCAGCTCCTATAGTGACCGAACTGGGGGACGGAAAATTCCAGGGGTGACCGAGCCGTCCCCGGCGAGAGGATCGATCATGAGCGCGGTGCGCGAAGGACTGCCCGAGGGCCGGTACGGCCGGTCGGCGGACGAGCGTACGGACCGGAAGCTCAAGATCATCGGATCGGCGCTGGGCGCTCTGCTGCTGGGCGTGGTCGGCTGGATCGGCTGGCGCTACATCTCGTCGCAGAGCGTGAGCGCCGAAGTGATCAAGTTCCAGGTGATTTCGGACACCGAGGTGAAGGTGCACCTGGAGGTCCGCAAGGAGGCCTCGGTCACCGGTGTCTGCTCCCTGAGCTCCCAGGACGAGGGGCACGGCGAGGTGGGCCGGGCGGACTTCACCTTCGCGCAGGACCGGTCGCGGGTGGACGAGGTCGTCACCCTGAAGACCACCAGCAGGGCCACGATGGTCGAGCTGGTCGGCTGCGCGCCGGCGGCTTCCGCGCACTGACGCGCGAAGAGGGTTGAAGACGCGCTCCAGGAGGCAATGAGCCTCTGGGGTCCTCCCCCTTTTCTTCCCGAATTGTTAGGCTCGTGGTTTCGTCCGCCGACGGCGGCCAGTAGTCCCCTGTACCGACGAGGAGCACCCGTGACCCAGACGAGCGAAAGCGTCACCTGGCTGACCCAGGCGGCGTACGACCAGCTGAAGGCGGAGCTGGACTACCTCTCTGGTCCCGCCCGCACGGAGATCGCAACGAAGATCGCAGCCGCCCGCGAGGAGGGCGACCTGCGCGAGAACGGCGGTTACCACGCGGCCAAGGAGGAGCAGGGCAAGCAGGAGCTCCGGGTCCGCCAGCTCACGCAGCTCCTGGAGAACGCCAAGGTCGGCACCGCGCCCGCGTCCGACGGCGTGGTGGCCCCCGGCACGCTCGTCAAGATCGCCTTCGACGGCGACGAGGACGACACGATGGAGTTCCTGCTGGCCTCGCGCGAGTACGCGTCCTCGGACTTCGAGACGTACTCCCCGCAGTCCCCGCTGGGCAGCGGTGTCCTGGGCAAGTCGATCGGCGAGGACGCCGAGTACGAGCTGCCGAACGGCAAGAAGGCCTCGGTCAAGATCCTGGACGTCAAGCCCTTCACCGGCTGATCACCCTCGGTCACCGTTTTCCTTCCTGACCCTCGTGCACGATGCCCGGCCGGGTTCACCCCGGCCGGGCATCTGCGTTCCCGGGAGGATCCGGTACGGGTCGTCAGCCGTCCGCGCCGCGGTACTTGCGGACCGCGAGGGTGCGGAAGAGCAGGATGATCAGGACCGACCAGATCAGTGAGGCCCAGATCGGGTGGACCATCGGCCAGGCGTCGGACCGGGAGACGCCCGGGTTGCCGAAGAGTTCGCGGCAGGCCTGGACGGTGGCGCTGAACGGGTTCCACTCGGCGATGGGCTGGAGCCAGCTCGCCATGTTCTCGGTTGGGACGAAGGCGTTGGAGATGAACGTGACGGGGAACAGCCAGATCAGACCCCCTGAGGTGGCCGCCTCCGGGGTGCGCACCGACAGGCCGATCAGCGCGCCGATCCACGAGAAGGCGTAGCCGAGCAGGAGCAGCAGTCCGAAGCCGGCGAGCGCCTTGGGGATGCCCTCGTGGATGCGCCAGCCGACGAGGAGGGCGACGATCGCCAGCACCACCATCGTCAGCGCGGTCTGCATCAGGTCCGCCAGGGTGCGGCCGGTCAGTACCGCGCCGCGGGCCATGGGGAGCGAGCGGAAGCGGTCGATGAGGCCCTTGTGCATGTCGTCGGCGATGCCCGCGCCGGCGCCCGCGGTGGCGAAGGTGACGGTCTGGGCGAAGATGCCCGCCATCAGGAATTCGCGGTAGGCGCTGGCGCTGGTCGAGCCTCCGATCACCATCGAGCCGCCGAAGACGTAGCTGAACAGCACCACGAACATGATCGGCTGGATCAGGCCGAACACGACCATCTCCGGGATCCGGGTGAGGCGGATGACGTTCCGCCGGGCGATCACCAGGGAGTCGCTCATGCCGCTCACTTCGCCGCCTCCTTCCGGGCCGCGCTGCGGCCCTTGGCGCCGGGGCCGGGCGCCCCGTCGGCGTTCTCTTCCGCCGCCCGTTCGGCCGCGTGGCCGGTCAGCGAGATGAACACGTCGTCGAGGGTGGGGCGGCGCAGGCCGATGTCGTCGATCTCGATGCCCCGGCCGTCCAGTTCGCGGATGACCTCGGCGAGCAGCTTGGCGCCGCCCGAGACGGGCACGGTCAGCTTGCGGGTGTGGTCCTCGACCGTGGTCTCGCCCTTGCCGAAGGCGGCGAGGACCTCGCGTGCGGAGGCGATGTGGTCCCGCTCGTGGACGACGACCTCCACGCGCTCGCCGCCGGTGCGGGCCTTGAGCTGGTCGGAGGTGCCGCGGGCGATGACCTTGCCGTGGTCGACCACGCAGATGTCGTGCGCGAGGTGGTCGGCCTCCTCCAGGTACTGGGTGGTGAGGAGCAGGGTGGTGCCGCCGGCGACCAGTTCCTGGATGATCCCCCACAGCTGCTGGCGGTTGCGGGGGTCGAGTCCGGTGGTCGGCTCGTCCATGAACATCACGGGCGGGCTGACGACGAGGGCGGCCGCGAGGTCGAGGCGCCTGCGCATGCCGCCGGAGTACGTCTTGGCCGTGCGGTCGGCGGCGTCGCCGAGGTTGAAGCGTTCGAGGAGTTCGGCGGCCCGGGCCTTCGCCGCCTTGGCCTTCATCTGGTAGAGCTGGCCGACCATCCGGAGGTTCTCGCGGCCCGTCAGGTATTCGTCGACGGCGGCGAACTGGCCGGACAGGCCGATGGCGCGCCGGACTTCGTTGGGGTGCTTGAGGACATCGATGCCGGCGACGACGGCCTTGCCGCTGTCGGGTCGCAGGAGGGTGGTCAGGACGCGTACGGTCGTGGTCTTGCCCGCGCCGTTCGGGCCGAGCAGACCCAGGACGGTGCCTTCGGGGACATCGAGGTCCACGCCGTCCAGAGCCCGTACGTCGCCGAAGGTCTTGACCAGACCTTCGGCGTAGATAGCGCCTGGCATATGGATTCTCCCGTTGAATCAGGCCAGTAGAATCAGGATATTCAGGGCATTTCTACGCAAATCCTAGAGGCGCCCGGCAGGTCCTGCTCGGCCGAACGGGGGATGTCCGCGTGCGGCTTCTCCGCGGCTGCGCACAGCCAAGGGCGTTGCCCCTAGCTCATCACCTTGTATCCCGCGCCGTGCAGGGAACGCGCGACTTCGGCGCAGTGCTCCGGGCCCTTCGTCTCCAGGTGCAGTTCCACCTCCACCTCCGTGAGCCCCAGCCGCGGGTCCGTCCGCACATGGCTCACGTCCAACACGTTCGCATCCACCACTGACAACACCGCCAGGAGCCCGGCCAGGGCCCCGGGGCGGTCCGCCACGCGCAGCCTCAGGGACAGGTACCGGCCCGCCGCCGCCATACCGTGGCGCAGGATCCGCTGGAGCAGCAGCGGGTCGACGTTCCCGCCGGACAGGACGGCCACCACCGGGCCGCCGCCGTACAGTTCGGGCTCGCTGAGCAGGGCCGCGACCGTGCTGCACCCGGCCGGTTCGACCACCAGTTTGGCCCGCTCCAGGCACAGCAGCAGGGCACTGGAGAGAGCGTCCTCGGAGACCGTACGCACGTCGTCGACGAGCTCGCCGATGATTTTGAAGGGGACGTCGCCGGGGCGGCCGACCTTGATTCCGTCGGCCATCGTGTTCGGGTCGTCGATCGATACGGGGTGCCCGACCTTGAGCGAGGGCGGGTACGCGGCGGCGCCGGCCGCCTGGACACCGATGATCCGTACGTCCGGCCGCAGCGCCTTGACGGCGACCGCGACACCGGCCGCGAGACCGCCGCCGCCGATCCCGACGAGGATCGTCCGCACCTCCGGGCACTGCTCCAGGATCTCCAGGCCGACGGTGCCCTGGCCCGCGATGATGTCGCGGTGGTCGAAGGGGTGGATGAACACCGCGCCGGTGCGGTCCGCGTACTCCTGGGCGGCCGCGAGGGTCTCGTCGACGACCTGCCCGTGCATGCGCACCTCGGCGCCGTACTCCTGGGTCGCGGCCACCTTCGGCAGCGGCGCCCCGACCGGCATGAACACGGTCGAGCGGACGCCGAGGAGGGAGGAGGCGAGCGCCACGCCCTGCGCGTGGTTGCCGGCACTGGCGGCGACGACACCGGCGGCCCGCTGCTCGGGGCGCAGGCCCGCGATGCGTACGTAGGCGCCGCGGAGCTTGAACGAGCCGGTGCGCTGGAGGTTCTCGCACTTGAGGTGGACCGGGGAGCCGGTGAGCGAGGAGAGGTGCCGGCTGCCCTCCATCGCGGTGACCCGGGAGACGCCGGACAGCATCTTCTGAGCCCCCCGGATGTCGTCGAGGATGACCTGCGGGACGGGCTGGGGCACGCGGTAGTTCATGCCGCCAGTCTCGCAGTCGCGGCAGGGCCCGGCCCGGGGCCGGCTGCGGGGGCTGCCTGCCGGGGTGCCTGCCGGGCGGCGGCGGGCCGGAGGAAGGCCCTGTCGGAGGGGCTGCCGCAGGTCGTGCGGGCCGCGCCTCGGGGAGCACCCCGGGCCGGACTCCGGCAGGGGCGAAATCTCGCCATCCGGTACACCCGCGGGACGGGGGCACCGACCGGCCGTATCAGTTCTCGTACGGAGCGTACGAGCCGCCGCACGGCCGCGTACTCTGTCCCCCAACCTTGTCGGACCCACGCGAAGAGAGCCCACGGCCATGCCCTCCACCCCGGCCAATTCCGATCTGCCCGCGGCGCCCGACGCGCCCGCCGGAGCCGGTCTCCTCGACGCGCTCCAGCACCAGGTGGCGGTCTTCGCCCGCCGTGCCGAGCAGACCCGTCTGGGCGGTGTGGGCCAGGCCCGCAACTCGATGGACCGCGCCGCCTACCTGCTGCTGAACCGGCTCGACCTGGAGGGCCCGATGGGCGTCAAGGCGCTCGCCGGCGGCATGGGCATCGACTCCTCCACCGTGACCCGGCAGGTCGCGCCTCTGGTCGACAGCGGTCTGGTGAAGCGGACCTCGCACCCGGAGGACGGGCGGGCCGTGGTGCTCGCACTGTCCCCGCGGGGGCTGGCCAGGCTGGAGGAGGTGCGCTCCTCCAGGCGCGAGCTGATGGCCCGTGTGACGGAGGACTGGAGCGAGGGCGAGCGCGAATCCTTCACGGGGCTGCTGACGCGCTTCAACCTGTCGCTGTCCGACCTCATGGCGGCCGTGGCCGAAGCCGGACCCGCCTCCTGAGCGGAGTCCGTCAGTCCTCTTGACCTGGCCCGCCCCGCTGCCCGCACTATGTGGACTATGCGGGTGGTTGATCAACAGGCGGGCTCCTACGCGGAGTTCGAGGCCTTCGTCGCCGGCGCGGCAGGGCGGCTCCTGCATGTCGCGGTACTGCTGACAGGGGAGCCGGAATCGGCCCGCCGGCTGCTCGCGGGCGCGCTGGCCCGGACGTACGCGAACTGGCGGCGCCTGCGCGGGGACGACCCGTACGACTTCACCCGCCAGGAACTGTGCACGGCCTTCGCCCGGACCGGCTGGCGCCACCACGGCGGCAGCGGTCTGCTGGCCCGGCTGAGCCCGCCGGAGCGGCTCGTCCTCGTGCTGCGGCTCTACGAAGGGGTCGCGGAGGAGGTCACGGCGGCGCAGTTGGGGCTGCCGGTCGAGCGGGTCCGGGTGCTGTGCAACCGGGCCGTGGCCGCGCTGAGGTCCCGGGAGGCGGCGTGAGCGGGATACCGGACCGCAAGGAGGCCCAGGTCAGGCGGCTCCTGGAGGGCCCTTACCCGACGGTGCCGGCGGGGCTGGCGGCGGGCGCGGCAGCCCGGGGCGACCGGATCGTACGGCGCCGCAGGGCGCTGCGGCGGTTCGGCTGGGCGGTGCTCTTCGCGGCGGCGGTGGCCTTCACGGTGTGGGCCTCCCTGACCCACCCCTGGGCCGCGCCGCCGAGCGGCATCTCCCCACCCCTGGAGGGCTGGTAACCCCCTCCGGCTCTGCCGTGCCGACTCCGGCTGCGCCGGGCCGATTCAGCCTCGCCGGGGCCGATTCAGCCTCGCCGGCGTTTGAGGCGCGGGTCCCCGGCAGAGCCCGGTGCCCCGCTCTTCAGCCTCGCCGGCGTTTGAGGCGCGGGTCCGGGCAGAGCCCGGTGCCCGGCGGAGCCGGGTTCCCTGGGGCTCCGCCCCAGACCCCGCGCCTCAAACGCCGGCGGGGCTGGGATTCGCCCGGCGCAGCCCGAAGCGGCCGGAGGGGTGGGGGGGCGCCGGGCCCCGGGGAGGGGCCCGGCGGGGTGGGGTCAGCCCAGGGCCTGGGTGAGGTCCGTGATGAGGTCGTCCGCGTTCTCGATGCCGACCGACACACGGATCAGGTCCGCCGGAACCTCCAGCGCCGAGCCGGCCACCGAAGCGTGCGTCATCCGGCCCGGGTGCTCGATCAGGGACTCGACGCCGCCCAGGGACTCGGCCAGGGTGAAGATCTTGGTGCGGCCGCAGACCGCGACCGCCTCCTCCTCGCCGCCGGCGACCTGGAAGGAGATCATGCCGCCGAAGTTGCGCATCTGCTTGGCGGCGACCTCGTGGCCCGGGTGCTCCGGCAGGCCCGGGTAGAGCACGTTGGTGACCTTCGGGTGGCGCTTGAGCACCTCGACGATCTTGCCCGCGTTCTCCGCGTGCCGGTCCATGCGCACGGCCAGGGTCTTGATGCCGCGCAGCACGATCCAGGAGTCGAACGGACCGGCCACCGCGCCCATCGCGTTCTGGTGGTAGGCCAGCTCCTCGCCCAGCGCCGCGTCCGCGGCGACCAGCGCGCCGCCGACCACGTCGGAGTGCCCGCCCATGTACTTGGTCAGCGAGTGCACGACCACGTCCGCGCCCAGCGCCAGCGGCTGCTGCAGGTACGGCGAGGCGAAGGTGTTGTCCACGACCAGCTTGGCGCCGGCCGTCCGCGCGATGTCGGCGACGACGGCGATGTCGGTGATGCCGAGCAGCGGGTTGGAGGGGGTCTCGACCCAGATGACCTTCGTCTTCGGGGTGAGGGCCGCCCGTACCGAATCGGGGTCCGAGGTGTCGGCCACCGACCACTCCACGCCCCAGCGGGAGACGACCTTCGCGAAGAGGCGGAAGGTGCCGCCGTACGCGTCGTTCGGAATGACCACGTGGTCGCCCGGGGCGAGCAGGGTGCGCAGCAGGCAGTCCTCGGCGGCCAGGCCGGACGCGAAGGCGAGACCGCGGCGGCCGCCCTCCAGCGCCGCGAGGTTCTCCTCCAGCGCGGTCCGGGTCGGGTTGGCGCTGCGGCTGTATTCGTAACCGCCGCGGAGCCCGCCGACACCGTCCTGCTTGTACGTGGAAACCTGGTAGATCGGGGGCACGACCGCGCCGGTCTGCGGGTCCGCCGTGTTGCCCGCGTGGATCGCACGGGTCTCGAAGCTCTGGTGCTCGTGGCTGTCGTCGCTCATGGTCCGATGCTATGCCCGCACCGGGCCCACCCCCCTATTGGCCCGCTCCCCCCTCCGTCTGGTTCGCTGGAGGCATGGAGATTCTGTGGTTCGTGTTCGCGGTGGTCATGATCGCGATCATCGTCAGTCCGTACATCCGGCGCCGGCGCGGCGGTATCCGCCTGGTCACGCCGGACAGCCCTGACGCCGCCGACCCGGCGAACTACGGATTCGACCGGCAGGAAGAGCTCGACATCCGGGTCCCCGGTCCCGACCAGGACCTGATGGACGCGCTCGACAACGTGCAGCGGACGGGCCGGTGGCAGGCGGCCTCGCAGCTGCTCGCCGGGACCCCGCGGGAGGGCGAGCGGCGCTGGCAGCGCGTCCAGGCCTTCGGCGGTGCGGCGGCCCTTGAGCTGGCGGCGCAGCCCGGTGTGGGCGCGCAGTGGCTGAAGGCGTGGCGGCTGGAGGCGGAGAAGGACCCGGGCGGCGCGCAGGTGCACGCGGAGCTGCTGGTGCAGCAGGCGTGGCGGCAGTCGGGCGGGGTCGGCTCCGACGACCACCGGATCATCCTGGAGGAGGCGCGGGAGGCGTGCCGCAGGGCCGCGCTGCTGGCGCCGGGGGACCCGGTCCCGTACATCACGGAGCTGGCGATCGCGCGGGGACTGGCGTACCCGGAGGCGGAGTTCGACGAGCTGTGGGCGAAGGTCATCGACCGGGCCCCGGAGCACATGGGCGCCCATCTCGCGGCGCTGCACTACTGGGGCGCGGCCTGGCACGGCTCGCGGGAGAAGGCCGACGCCTTCGCGCACGCGGCCGCGGCGCGCGCCCCGCAGGGCTCGCTGCTGGCCGCCCTGCCGATGTTCGCGCTGCGCGAGAACCAGCCGGACATCGTGCTGAGCCCGAGCTTCTACCGGAGCGCGGTCGTCACGCGGGCGGTGGAGGGCGCGCTGTACGCGGTGCACTCGGCGCGGCAGGACGACCCGATGGTGGCGCACGTACGGCACCTGCTGCTGATGTTCCTGGTCTGCATGGAGCGGTGGGCGGAGGCCATGGAGCAGGTGCGGCACGTGGACGGCTACGTGGGCGCGCTGCCGTGGTCCGAGGCGGACGACCCGGCGGCGGTGTACGCGGTGTACCGGGCGATGGCGGTGGCGGGGTACGAGGCGAACGGCGGGTCGCCGGCGACCCTGCCGCAGTAGCCCTCCCGGCGGGGCGCGGGGTCGGGTCGGGGGCCTGCGGGCGTTGGCCGGCGGCCGTGGGACGGCCGCGGACCGGGTGCGGGGTGGGTGCGCCCGGCCTGCGGGCGTCCCGGGGTGGCCCCGCCCTGCAGGTCACCCCCTGCCGGACGGGGCCAGATCCCTGGCCAATAAAGTTGCTGTAAGTAATCGCAGGCCGCATGATGCGGCGGTGGCGGCCGTCTGCCCTGCCACCCACTTCAGCACCGCTTTCATCCCGTGGGGGGATCTGTCCATATGGGCGCTTCACTGCGCGCCTTGCGCGCTCTCGTCCTGCTCGCCGGCTTCTATCTGCTCGGCGTGTTCCTGCTGGCGGCCCTCGGAGGCATCGACTTCGCCGTCGTCAGCTTCCTGCACGGCCCGATCGTCGCGAAACTGCTCCTCGCCTCCGTCGTCCTCACCGTCCCGATCGTGCGCGGCCTGTTCATGCTGCGCACCCCCAAGGGCGAGCCCCTGGCCGGCCTCACCGTCGTCGAGGCGCAGGAGCCGGAGCTGTGGCGGATCGTGCGCGACATCGCGCAGCAGGTCGGCACCCGTGCCCCCGACGAGATCGTGCTGATCGACGAGGTGAACGCGGCCGTCGCCGAGGATGCCCGGCTGCTGGGCCTGCGGCCCGGCACCCGCCGGCTCTACATCGGTCTGCCGCTGATGGCGGGCCTGGACGAGATGCAGCTGCGCGCCGTGCTCGCCCACGAGATGGGCCACTACGCCAACTTCGACACGCGCCTCACCCCGCTGATCGCCCGCGGGCGCGCCCAGCTGATCCGCACCATCGGTCACTTCCACGAGCGCGCCGACAAGAAGGTCGCCAAGGAGCGCGCGAAGCAGGAGCGCAGGGACGAGAAGCGGATCGCCAAGGGCAAGCAGGCCAAGGGCGTCGACACCGCGGGCGAGGGCGCGATGTACCGCGCCATGGCCAAGATCTACATCGCGTACGGCAACTTCTACATGCGCGCGACCCTCTCCACCTCCCGCCGCCAGGAGCTGGCCGCCGACCTCGCCTCGGTCCGGATCGCCGGCCGTGACTCCGCCGCCTCCGCGCTGCGCGAGCTCAACGCCCTCGGCTCGGCCCACGACTTCTACATGAGCTCGTACGCCACCCTCGGCGTCGGCGCCGGCCTGCTGCCCCGCCCCGGTGAGGTCTTCGGCGGTCTGCGCCGGCTCCTGGAGGCGCGCTCGGAGGACCTGGAGGAGCTGCGCCGGGAGCTGTCGACCGAGCCCGCCTCCCCCTACGACTCCCACCCCGCGCTCGCCGAGCGCGTGGCCCGCATCGAGGCCCTGCCCGACGACGGCCGCGCCGGGCAGGCCGCCCGGCCCGCCCTGGAGCTGCTGGCCGACGCCGACGCGGCGCTGGCCGCGCTGGAGCAGGTCGTCCTCACCCCGGAGGCGCTCGCGCTCGAGCGGGTCGACTGGGAGGACCTCGTCCACGCGTCCATGACGGTGTACGTCGGCCAGGGCGCGGAGGACATCCGCGAGGCCTTCGCCGCCGAGGGCGCCGGCCCCGGGCTGGACGCCGTGCTCGACGCGTTCGACGCCGACCCGGCGGTGCGCTGGCGCATCGCCGACCGCTTCCCGAAGTCCGAGCAGGCGCAGGCCGCCACCGGCCGCACGGCGCGCGAATTCGCCCGCCCGGTCGTCCGGCGCGCCCTGAACCAGCTGGTCACCGTCGAGCTGACGGCCCGCGGCGCCGCCCGCTGGCAGCTGTCCTGGTCCGACTCGGCCGCCCTGCACTACCCGGCCGACGGCTTCGAGGACCGGCTGGGCCCGGCCCTGGACGCGGCCGTGGCGGACCTGCCCGACACCGAACCCCTGCGAAAGCTGGTGCTTGCCCCGTGATCGGCCTCTACATCCTGGGCGCCGTGCTGCTGTTCGGCGCGTTCAAGTTCCTGCGCGGCGTCTACTACATCCGCAAGGCCAAGGCCCTGGAGGCCGAGATCGGCACCCTGAACGCCGGTACGGATGCGGTGAAGGCCGAGCAGAAGGCCGAGAAGGCGGCTGCGGTCGTCGCGCTGGGCTTCGTGGCCGAGGCCGACCTCGACACCGAGAACCCGGCTCCGGTGCCGCCGGAGCGGACCGCCGTCCTGGACGCGGTCCGGTCGGGCGACTGGGAGGCCGGCGCCGCCTACATCGAGGCGGCCGGGAAGGACTGGCAGGAGCGCATGGAGCGGGTCCGCCCGCTCGCCGAGGCGGCCGCCGAGGACGACGCGTGGCTGCTGGCCTGGCGTGCGGCGCGGCCCTCGGACCCGACGGCCGCCCTGGTCGACGCCGACACGGCGATCATGGTGGCGTGGAACGTACGCGGGGGCCAGTCGGGCAGCCGCACCACGCAGGAGCAGTTCCGGCTCTTCCGCGAGCTGCTGGTCAAGGCCCAGGAGGCCGCCCACGCGGCCCAGCGCCTCGCCGACCCTGCTGACCCGACCCCGTACATCGTGGAGCAGCCCATCGGGCAGGGCCTCGGGTACTCGCACGAGCGGTACCGCGAGCTGTGGGCACAGGTCGTCGAGCGCGACCCGAAGGTGCTGTGGTCGCACGTCAGCGGCCTGCAGTACTGGTGCCAGAAGTGGCGCGGTTCGCACGAGCTGGCGCTCGCCTTCGCCCGTGAGTCGGCCGCCGTCGGCGCTCCCGGTGACCTGCTGTCGCTGCTGCCGCTGATCGCGTACTTCGAGCAGGAGACGCACGAGGAGGACCTGGCGGCGGAGACGTTCTTCAAGGAGCCGGAGATCGTCGCCGCGGTGGACGCGGCGCTCCTGGACCTGGCGGCGGCGGGTGACGACCACCCGGGGACGGCGCGCATCCGGCACATGCTGGCGTACCTGCTGTTCTGGCAGGACCGCGACGAGCAGGCCGTCGAGCAGTTCCGCCACATCGACGGGTACATCGGCGCCCTGCCGTGGTCCTACGCGGGATCGCCGAAGAGCCGGTACCTGTACGCCCGTGACTGGGCGGTGGGTGTGGCCACTCCGGGCCTCTGACCGGTGCGGGGGCGGAGGGCGGGCCGGGGAATCCCGGCCCGCCCTCCGCACGTTGTCACTCCCACAAGGAGGGAATCCATGTTCTCGTACCGCCGTACGCCCGAGCTCCCCACCCGCGAGGAAGCCCTCACGGGCCGCGCGGAGCCGCTCTTCTCAGTCCCCGACCGGCACACCGTGCTGGGCAACCCGCTGTCCGGCCCCTATCCCGCGCACCTCGAGGTGGCCGACTTCGGCCTGGGCTGCTTCTGGGGCGCCGAGCGCAAGTTCTGGCAGACCCCCGGCGTGTGGACCACGCTGGCCGGGTACCAGGGCGGCTTCACCGAGAATCCGACCTACGAGGAGGTGTGCTCGGGCCGGACCGGCCACACCGAGGTCGTCCGTGTCGTCTTCGACCCGTCCCAGGTGTCCTACGCGGCGCTCCTGAAGCTGTTCTGGGAGTCCCACGACCCCACCCAGGGCTTCCGCCAGGGCAACGACGTCGGCACCCAGTACCGCTCGGCGGTCTACACCCACTCCCCCGCCCAGCAGGCGACGGCGGAGGCCTCCCGCACGGCCTACCAGCAGGTCCTGGCCTCCTCGGGCTACGGGCCGATCACCACGGCGGTCCTCCCGGCGTCGGAGCGCCCCTTCTGGCCCGCGGAGGCGCACCACCAGCAGTACCTGGACAAGAACCCGGGCGGCTACTGCGGCATCGGCGGCACGGGCGTCTCGTGCCCGATCGGCGTCGCGAAGGCCCCGGGGGCCTGACCTCGGTGCCCGCCGACCCCGCGCACGGGCCCGAGCAGCCGTTCGTGGGGTCCCCGCGCACGACCCGGTACCGGCTGCGCCTCGGCGCCTGGGGCATCTGGGTCGAGCTGACGGCCTCGGCGTCGGTGGGCGCCGGAGTGCCGGTAACCGGTGAGCGGGTGGCGGACGGGGTGTGGCTGGACGTCTCCCCCGTCCTCGCCCATCCGCCTTCGGACCGGCGGGGCAAGCGGCTCACCGCCGGGGAGGCGGCGTGGCTGCGCCGCGGACTGGCCCTCGCGGGTCCGGCGCTCGCCGCGCGGGGGCCCTGCGCCCACACGCTGGTCACGGTGGACCGGGTGCTGTTCCCCGAGGCCGACTTCCAGCCGGAGGGGCTGGCCGCGGCGCTCCTGCGGTGGGCCGAGGAGGAGTTCGGGCTCGCGCCGCATCCGGTGCGCGCGCACTTCGACCGCGGCGCGAATCGCTACGTCTTCAGGTGGCCCGCCGGGCAGGGGCGTCTCACCCGACCGTGACCTGGGCCCGGGCCCACGAGGTCTGGTCGAAGGAGGAGCGGGAGGAGCGGGCGTCCGCGTCCGGTCGGGGTGGCCGTGGCCGGGAGGGAAGACGCCGCGGCCGGGCACCGCTCGCCGGACGCGGCCCCCACGTCAGATCGTCGACGCGTCGATCACGAAGCGGTAGCGCACGTCGCTCGCCAGCACCCGCTCGTACGCCTCGTTGATCTGATCGGCGCGGATCAGCTCGATCTCGGCGCCCAGTCCGTGCCCGGCGCAGAAGTCGAGCATCTCCTGGGTCTCGGCGACCCCGCCGATCATCGACCCGGCGAGGGTCTTGCGGCCGGTGATGACGGAGAAGAGGTTGAGCGAGACCTGCTCCTCCGGAGCGCCGACGTTCACCAGGGCCCCGTCGACCTTCAGCAGGCCGAGGTAGGCGTCCAGGCCGAGGGGCGCGGAGACGGTGGACAGGACCAGGTCGAACCGGCCGGCCAGTTCATCGAAGGCCGCCCCGTCGCCGGTGGCGTGGAAGTGGGTGGCGCCCAGCTTCAGGGCGTCCTCCTTCTTGCGGAGGGTCTGCGACAGGACGGTGACCTCCGCGCCGAGCGCGTGCGCGATCTTCACGCCGATGTGGCCGAGGCCGCCGAGGCCGACGACGGCGACCTTCTTGCCGGGGCCCGCCTGCCAGTGCCTGAGCGGGGAGTAGAGAGTGATGCCGGCGCACAGCAGCGGGGCGGCGACGTCGAGGGAGAGGCCGTCCGGGATGCGGACGGTGTACTTCTCGTCGACGACGAGGTGGGTGGAGTAACCGCCGTACGTGGGCTCGCCGTCGCGGTCGAGGGCGTTGTAGGTGCCGGTCATGCCCTCGACGCAGTACTGCTCCTGGCCCCGAAGGCAGTACTCGCAACGGCGGCAGGAGTCGACGAAGCAGCCGACGCCCACCCGGTCCCCGACGGAGAAGCGGGTGACGGCCGCGCCGACCTCGGAGACGACTCCGGCGATCTCGTGGCCGGGGACCATCGGGTAGATGCCCTCGCCCCATCCGTCGCGCACCTGGTGGATGTCGGAGTGGCAGATGCCGGAGTACTTGATGTCGATGAGGACGTCGTGCTCGCCGACGGGGCGGCGCACGATGGTGGTGCGCTCCAGCGGAGCCCCTGCGGCGGGAGCGGCGTACGCGGCGACCCGGGTCGCGGGGGCGGCAGAGGCGGCAGCGGCGGCCTGGGCGGTGGGGGTGACGGACATGGGGGTGCTCCTCGAACGGTGGCCTACGTCTGCAACGGCCCCCACGCTGCCCGTCCGTGCGGCATCCGCCCAGCCCCCTGTCCTTCCTACGACTGGCGAACCTACCCCTGACGGGGTCAGGCTCACGCCTGCTCCGCGACCCGCCGCCCGGGGATACTGGCGGGATGGACCAGCTTGATCAGCGAGCCTGCCTCGGCGAGTTCCTCCGCTCCCGCCGTGCGCGGCTGCGCCCCGAGGACGTGGGCCTGCGGGACTACGGGCGCCGGCGGCGCGTGCCCGGGCTGCGCCGTGAGGAACTGGCGCAGCTGGCGGGGGTGTCGGTCGCGTACTACACGCGGCTGGAGCAGCGCGACGGGCACAACGTGTCGGTGGAGGTGCTGGACGCGCTCGCGCGGGCCCTGCGGCTGGACGGGACCGAGCGGGCGCACCTGATGGACCTGGCCCGGCCCAAGGCGCACCGGCGCCGCCAGAGCCGGCGGCCGCAGGAGGTGCGTCCGGAGCTGCGGACGCTGATGGACGCGATGTGCGGCGTACCGGCGTACCTCGTCGGGCACCGGCAGGACGTCATCGGATGGAACCGGCTGGCAGCCGCGGTCTTCGGGGACTTCGGGGCGCTGCCGGCCGCCGAACGGAACCTGGTGCGGCTGGTGTTCCTGGACCCGGCGACGGCGGAGCTGTACGGGGAGTGGGAGTGCCGGGCGTGCGAGGTGGTGAGCAATCTGCGGATGTACGCGGGTCAGCACCCGGACGACGAGCGGCTGTCGGCCCTGGTCGGTGAGCTGTCGGTGAAGAACGAGGAGTTCCGGCGGCTGTGGGCGGCGCACACGGTGGCGGACAAGACGCACGGGGAGAAGCTGCTGCGGCACCCGCTCGTGGGTGAGATGCGGCTGTCCTTCGAGACGCTGACGCTGCCGGACGACCCGGCGCAGTCCCTGGTCACCTTCCACGCCGTCCCCGGCTCCCCGTCGGCGGACGCCCTGCGTCTGCTGTCGTCGTGGTCGGCCCCGTCGCAGGAGGCCGGGGCGCGGAACCCGGCGGCTAAAGGCTGAGCTGGTAGTAGGCCGCGGGGCGGGCCCGGCGGTAACCCAGGCGCTCGTTCACCGCCCGCATCGGGATGTTCTCGTCGGCCACCGTCGTGTCGATCCGGCGCAGGCCGGGGTAGCGGTGGAGGGCCAGCTCCAGCATGTGCCGCTTGACCGCGCCGCCCAGACCGTGGCCCCGGTGGGCGGGGGCGACGACCGTGTCGTACTGGAGGGCGCGCGGGCCGGCCGGGTCGGGGAGGACCAGTTCCGTGTACGCGGCCACCTCACCCTCCCCGGTCACCGCGGCGACCGTGGTGATCTCGCCGCCCCGGTCCAGGATCAGCCGGTGCGAGGCGTGCAGTCGCTGCGGCGTCCAGCGCTCGGTCTTCTCGTCGATGTCCCCCATGGGCGCGTCCTCCATCGCCCCGTGCGCCGTGGCGAGCGGTCCCGCCCAGTCGTCCGGCACGCGGCCGTGCCAGGCGTGCAGCTCGTACCCGGGGGCTACGGCGCTGGCGCAAGCAGGGGCGTCCGGGGCGAAGTCCCCGTCCCGGGGCCGCTGCGGCCGCACGTCCTGCTCGTACCAGGCCATGGGCAGTACGTTCTCGAATCCGAGGGACTCCGCGAACGCCTGCCCGGGCCCGCCCAGGTCCACCAGCGTCGAGACCGAGGTCCGGCCCTGCGCGAGCAGCTCGGCCCGGACCTGCTCCCACAGGGCCCGGCCCAGGCCCCGGCGGCGGGCGTCCGGGCGTACGGCGAGCACGTCGAGGAAGGCGGTGTGCGCGTTGGCCTCGTCCGTGAACAGCAGCAGGGCCGCCACGCCCGTTCCCCCGTCCGCGGTCCAGAGGGCGGCGCGGCCGCGCGCCGGCGTGACGCGCAGCCGTCCGGCCACTTCCGTCCGGGCGGGCGGCGGCCCCTGCGGCAGGTCGACGGCCTGGGCGGCGGCGAGGACGGCGGTCCAGGCGTCGACTTCGGCATCGGTGGGGGGCAGCGGCAGCGCGCGGACGGTCATACCGGGGACCCTAGATGATCTCGCGGCGGGGAATCCGGCGGTTTCCCACGACGAACGGCGGGGACCCCGTGAGGGATCCCCGCCGTTCGTCCGTCGCGTTCCGGGGGTGTCAGACGGCCGCGCCGGCCTTCCACTCCGCCCAGCTCATGTTCCAGCCGTTGAGGCCGTTGTCCGGCTTGATGGTCTTGTCCGGGGAGTTCACCACGGTGACCACGTCGCCGATGAGCGAGTTGTCGTAGAACCAGGCGGCCGGCTGGTTCGGGTCGCCCGCGCCCTTGACGTCGTTCAGGCCGACACAGCCGTGGCTCGTGTTCGCGCTGCCGAAGACCGAGTCAGCACCCCAGTAGTTGCCGTGGAGGAAGGTGCCGGACTGGGACAGGCGCATGGCGTGCGGGACGTCCTTGATGTCGTACTCGCCCTTGCCCTCACTGTCCTTGAAGCCCACGGTCGAGCCGTCCATCCGGGTCTCCTTGAACTTCTCGGAGATCACCATCTGGCCGTTGTAGGTCGGGTTCTCCGGGGAGCCCGCCGAGATCGGAATGGTCTTGAGGACCGCGCCGTCCCGGGTGACCGTCATCTTCTTGGTCTTCGTGTCGACCGTGGAGACCTGGCTGCGGCCGATCTTGAAGGTGACGGTCTTGTTCTGGACGCCCTGGACGCCGGGAGCGCCCTGGACGCCCTCCAGTGCCAGCTTCATCGTGACGGTGGAGTTCGCCTGCCAGTACTGCTCCGGGCGGAAGTCCAGGCGCTGCGCGCCGAACCAGTGGCCGACGACTTCCTGACCGCTGCTGGAGGTGACGGTGATCGCCGCCTGGACGGCCTTCTGGTCCTTGATCGGCTTGTTGAAGGAGATCGAGACCGGCATGCCCACACCGACCGTCTGGCCGTCGTCCGGTATGAACGAGCCGACGAAGCTGTTCTCCGGCGAGACGGTGGTGAAGGAGGCGTTCTCGTGCGCCTCCTTGCCGTCGGCGTCCTTGGCCGTCGCCGCCAGCGCGTACTTCGTGGAGCGCTTCAGCGCGGCGTCGGGCTTCCAGCTCTTGCCGTCGGCGGCGATCTTGCCTGCCACGGCCGCGCCCTCGCTGGTCTTGAGCTCGACCAGGGTCAACGTGCCGTCGGTCACGGCGACATTGGCCGCGTCGTTGAGGCCGACGTTGGTGGCGCCGTCCTTCGGCGTGATGGTTATTTTGGCCTTGGAAGCATCCTTGGCCGCCGCCGCGTCGACGTCCGCCTGGGCGCTGGCGGAATCGCCCTTGCCCTTCGGCTTGTCGTCGTCCCCGCCGCCGCACGCCGAGAGCACCAGTACCCCACCGAGAACGGCGGATATGGCCACCAGGGACCTTCTCCGCCGCTTACTGTCCGTCCTCACACGCCACTCCATCGTTGCCGGATACCCGGAACGCCGCCGTCCCGGGATTGGCCCGGCAGGGGGACGAACCCCCTGCCTGGTCCTGACAACGCGTTAACGGCGCGGGCCGGTTCCACATTCCGTTGGGATGTGGGCCACCACACGGTCAGGCGTTGTCGGGTTCCTCGTCGAAGTCCCCATCTTCCTCGTCCAGGTCCCACTCCATCGACTCGGGGTCGTATTCGACGGGCTCGCTGCTCCAGGAGGCCTGGGCGAGCTCCACGCCAGGGATCTCCGCGACCAGGTCAGTGGGGTCGACAAGGTAGGCGAGGGCCTCCGACTCGTCCTCCCGGACGGCGGACTCGGCGTGGCCGCGCTCCTCGTCCGGCATGAACTCGTCGGCCTTGATGTGCGCGAGGGCGGCTCCGGTGAGTGCCTGAACGTCCGGCACCTCAAGAACCAAATCCACCCGAAGCCGTACGTATCGTGATGTCTCAGAAGAGTTCATACGACGGAGAGTAAGCCCGCGGCAGCCCCGACTTTCCCACGACCCGCCCCTTTCCGTAGCATCACCGCACACGGCCAATTCGCTGCTGCCACAAGGGGGATCGCACCGTGTCCGCACGCCGACCGCTGCTCACCGCTCTCGGAGCGACCACCCTCCTCGCCGCCCTGTGGTTCGTGCCCTCCGCGGGCGCGACCTCACCGGGGGCCACGGAGACCCGCTCAGGCGTGCCCACGGGCGCGAACGCCGCGGGAACGGCCACCGACGCCACCGACTCCTCCGGCGCCCCCGGAACGGTCACGGGGACCTCCGCCGAACCGGCCGCGCAGCCGCTGCTCGCCGCCACCGGATCCGTCGACACCACCCCCTATCTCCTGGGCGGCACGCTCTTCCTCGGCGTCGGGGCCGGGTTCGTCGCCTTCTCGGTCCGCCGCTCGCACACGCCCTGACCACGGCGAAGGGCCGCCCCGGGACGGATCCCGGGGCGGCCCTTCGCCGCGTACGCAGCCTTCGTCAGGCGAGCGGACCCGTCACCGGCTCCACGGCGGCGACGAGGCCGCCGCTGCGGACGAACGCGTCGGCCGCGGCCAGGTCGGGGGCGAGGAAACGATCCGGCCCGGGACCCTCCACACCGGCCGCACGGGCGGCCGCGATCGCGGCCTGGCTGGCCGGGGCGGGGGTCAGCCCGTGGCGCAGCTCGATGGCGCGGGTGGCCGCGTACAGCTCGATGGCGATGATCCGCGTCAGGTTGTCGACGGCGGTACGGAGCTTGCGCGCGGCCGACCACCCCATCGAGACGTGGTCCTCCTGCATGGCGGAGGAGGGGATCGAGTCGGCCGAGGCCGGCACCGCGAGCCGCTTCATCTCGCTGACCAGGGCGGCCTGCGTGTACTGGGCGATCATCAGACCGGAGTCCACGCCGGCGTCGTCCGCGAGGAACGGCGGCAGACCGTGCGAGCGGTTCTTGTCGAGCAGCCGGTCGGTGCGGCGCTCGGCGATGGAGCCGAGGTCGGCGGCCGCGATGGCGAGGAAGTCCAGCACGTAGGCGACCGGGGCCCCGTGGAAGTTGCCGTTGGACTCCACGCGGCCGTCGGGCAGGACCACCGGGTTGTCGACGGCGGCGGCCAGCTCGCGGGAGGCGACCAGGGCGGCGTGCGCCATGGTGTCGCGGCCCGCGCCGGCGACCTGCGGGGCGCAGCGCACGGAGTAGGCGTCCTGCACGCGCGGGGCGGTCTCCTCCTGGTAGTGGCGGACGAGCCCGGAGCCCTTCAGGACGGCGGCCATGTTCGCGGCGGAGGCGCCCTGACCGGGGTGCGGGCGGATGGCGTGCAGCTCGGGCTGGAGCACCTTCTCCGTGCCGAGCAGCGCCTCCAGCGTCAGCGCGGCGGTGATGTCGGCGGAGGTGTAGAGCCTGCCGAGGTCGGCGAGCGCCATGACCAGCATGCCGAGCATGCCGTCGGTGCCGTTGAGGAGGGCCAGGCCCTCCTTCTCGCGGAGCACGACGGGCTCGATGCCCGCCTCGGCGAGCAGCTCGCCGGCGGGGCGGACGGTGCCGTCAGGGCCCTCGGCGTCACCCTCGCCCATGAGGGCGAGCGCACAGTGGGACAGCGGCGCGAGGTCGCCGGAGCAGCCGAGGGAGCCGTACTCGTGGACGACCGGGGTGATCCCGGCGTTGAGCACGTCGGCCATGGTCTGCGCGACGGAGGGGCGTACGCCGGTGTGACCGGAGGCGACGGTCTTCAGGCGCAGGAACATCAGCGCACGGACGACCTCGCGCTCGACGCGCGGGCCCATGCCGGCGGCGTGCGAGCGGACGATGTTGCGCTGGAGCTGGGCACGCAGCTCGGGGCTGATGTGCCGGGAGGCGAGCGCACCGAACCCGGTGGACACCCCGTAGACGGGCTCGGGCTTGGCGGCGAGGGCGTCGACGATCTCACGGGCACGGGCGAGTGCGTCCTGCGCCTCGGCGGAGAGCTCGACCCGCGCGTTGCCGCGCGCTACGGCGATGACGTCCTCGGCAGTGGTCCCGGACGTCCCCACCACGACAGTGTGCATATCCATATTCAGCACCCTACGGATTGAATCGCTTCATGTCACTAGCTGAACCTGTCACGATCGCGCGGCGGCTGGACCCCTTACGGGCCGGGGCCGCGGGCGGCCGGTCACTGGCGGCCCCGGAAGCGGCGCCGCTCCCCGGGAGCCTCCTGGGCGGCGGCGTCCGCGAGCCGGACCACCGCGGTGTCCCGCCCCGCCACCACCGGCTTGGGCGAGCGCGCGGCCTTCGCCTTGTACTGGGCGGCGTCCGCGAGCCTGAAGAGCCTCCGGGAGGACTTCACCGGCCCGATCGGATCCCCGGTGGAGGCCACCCCGCAGGCCACCCCCTCGCCCAGTTCCAGCTCGGCGGCCCGGGTGCACACCTCCTCGGTGACGCGGACCATCTCGTCCGCCGTCGGACCGACCCCGACCAGGCAGAACTCGTCGCCGCCGAGGCGGGCCACCAGCGATCCGGGCAGCATGGCCCCGCACAGGCTCAGGACCGACCCGAACCGCTCCAGCAGCCGGTCGCCCATGGCGTGGCCGAGGGTGTCGTTGACCTTCTTCAGGCCGTTCAGGTCGCACACGACGAGGCTGACGACCACCCCGGTCCGCCGGTGCTCCTCCAGGGCCTCGTCGAGGCGCATGTCGACCGCCCGCCGGTTCGCGAGCCCGGTCAGCGGGTCGGTGAAGGCGAGCCGCCGGGCCTCCTCCAGCCGCTCGTTCTGCGCGAGACCGGCCGCGACCACGGCGGCGAGCACGGTGGCGAACTCGGCGTCGTCCTCGTCGAAGTCGGGCAGCCCCTCGTCCCGGGCGACGTACAGCTCACCCCAGGCCCGCCCGCTGAGCACGACGGGCGCCACCACGCAGGTCCCGCGGCCCCGGCGGCGCAGGGCCTCCCCGCGCCGCCCCGGCCGGTCACCGACGGCGCTCTCCACCCAGGCGTGCGGGCCGCCGCCGCCCACCCACCGCTCGTGCAGGAACTCGGTGATCTCGGGAAAGTCGTGCACGGGGTACGACTCGTCCTCGGGGAACTCCTCCTCGCCGGCCCGCCGCTCCCCCTCGTTCACCAGGACCCGCAGGCGCCCCCGCTCCCGCTCCCACGCGGAGATCGCGGCGAACGAGCCGTCCAGCGCCACGCGGGCCCCCCGCGCGGCCGCCCGCACGCTGTCCCGCGGCGCGCACGCCGCGGCCATCGCCTGAGCGAGTCCCACCACGGCCCGTAGCCGCCCGTCAACTCCCATCACCCCAGGCTAGGGACTTTTGTCAGATTTGGAGACAATTGGCACGACTTTGGGTGCTTCCAAGATCACCAGGGGTGATCGACGGGGGCTGCGCGCGAGCCGGGCCCCGCGCGTGAGCCGGGCCCTCGCCCGTGAGCCGGGCCCGTCCGGCGCCCCGCAGCCGGGTGGCTACTCCCCCGGCCAGTTCGGCCTGCGCTTCTCGTTGAACGCCGCCACGCCCTCCGCCCGGTCGCCGGAGAAGGCCACCGTCCGCCAGGCCGCGTCCTCGATCTCCAGACCGGCCGCCAGGTCCATCCCGTGGCCCAGCCGCAGCGCCCGCTTGGCGGCTCGCAGACCCACCGGGGAGTTAGCCGCCATCCGGGACGCCAGGGCGAGGGCCTCGGCCGTGTCCTGCCCGGCCGCGACCACCGAGTCCACCAGCCCCAGGGACAGCGCCTCGGCGGCCTCCACCCGGCGCGCGGTGAAGATCAGCTCGGCGGCCCGCGCCGCACCCACCCGGCGCGGCAGCAGCTGCGTACCTCCGCCGCCGGGGATCACGCCCACCGACACCTCGGGCAGACCCACCACCGCGGTCTCGTCGGCGACGATCACATCGCAGGCCAGGGCCAGCTCGAAGCCGCCGCCCAGCGCGAACCCGTGCACGGCCGCGATCGTGGGCATCGGCAGCTCCAGCACGCCCCCGTACGCCCCGCGCGTGGTCGGCCGCTGCCGCACCAGCTCGGCGTCCGAGAGCGAGTTCCGCTCCTTCAGGTCCGCCCCGACGCAGAAGGCCCGCTCCGCCGCGGAGGAGAGCACGACCACGTGTACGGACCGGTCGGCGGCGAGCTCCGCACAGGCCGCCCCGATGGCGCGGGCCATCGCGGTCGACACGGCGTTCATCGCCTTGGGGCGGTCCAGGACCAGCTCGGCGACCCCGCCCTCGTGGCGGCGTACCGCCACGAACTCCGACTCGGACACGGCCTCGGACGCCATAGGAACCCTCCCGGTTAACGAACGTTACCCGGGGATCCTAGGGGCTCCCGGCCGAAACGGGCAGGGCCTGCGGTCTCACCACGCCCGGCCCGCCCTACCCCGCGCCCGCCCGCTTCCGCCGCGTCAGCGACCAGGGCTCCACGACGCCGAGCCCGCGCACCGGCCGCTGCCACATCGGCTGCAGCGCGAAGCGGTAGGACGCACCCTCGTCGGGCGACGTCTCCGCCTCCTTCTCCGACACCGGGGCCGCCCCGGTCCGGGAGAGCTCCTCGGCCATCGCCCCGTCCACCAGGACCGCGTCCTTGGGGGCTATCGACGTCAGCCGGCTGGCCAGGTTCACCGTGGTGCCGAAGACATCGCCCATCCGGGTGGTCACCGTGCCGAAGGCGATCCCGACCCGCAGCTCGGGCATCTGCGCGTCGAGCTCCATGGTCTCGATGAGCCGCAGCGCGATCTCCGCCGCCGTGGCCGCGTCGTCGGCGCAGTACAGCACCTCGTCACCGAGGGTCTTGATCAGCCGGCCGCCGTGCGCGGCCACCAGGTCCGCCGCGGTCGTCTCGAAGGACTCGACCAGCTCGCCGAGCTCCTCCTCCTCCAGCCGCCGCGTCAGGCGCGTGAAGCCCACCAGGTCGGCGAAGCCCACCGCGAGCCGCCGGTCGACCATCTCGTCGTCGTCGGCCACCTGCACCACGCGCCCGGTCGCGGCCGCCAGCTGGCGCCGCCACACGTAGACGAGGAACTCCTCCAGCTCGGGCAGCAGCAGCTCCACCAGCGGGTACGTGACCTCCGTACGGGTCATGCCCGGCTCCGGCGGCTCCGTCAGCCCCTCCAGGAACGAGTCGATCTGCCATTCGGCCAGCCGGGCGGTCGTCTGCCCGGTGGACCGCGCCACCTGTACGGCCATCGGCTCGGACAGCAGCCCGGCCTCCACCAGACCGGCCAGCCGGCGCAGGGCCAGCACGTCGGCCTCGGTCAGCGCCCGGGCCTGCCCGATGTCGGCGAAGCCCATGGCCCGCCAGAAGCGCGAGGCCAGCTCCATGGACACGCCCGCGCTCCGGGCCGCCTGGAACGGGGTGTAGCGGCGCTCGGCACCGAGGATCAGCTGCTCCAGCCGGATGGCGAGCGGATCCGCCGTCGGCTGGGCCGTGTGATCGACCTCGTGGTGCGGAGTGTGCTGGTCGCGGCCGATCGGGGTACCCGGGCCGGAGGCGGAGCCGCCGCCGGGGGCCGCGGACGCGCTGGACGTAGGGTCGTCGACGGTCAAGGGCCGCCTCCTGTCCATTCCGTGCGCACTGCCCTGCGAACCGGTTGATCACCACGAGCACCGGGATCGCCTAAACCATACGGCAGGTGTGCCGTAGCTCACTCCCCCTCCCCGCTTCCGGCCCGCCCGCGACCGCGGCGCGCGGCCCGCGGCCGGGCCCCGGGCGGCGCCGCACCCGGGTGCCGGGTGCGGCGCCCGCTCCCGCGTCAGTGCACGGAACGCAGGTGGACGACGTCGCCCGCGCCCACCGCCTCGTGCTGTCCCTCGGCCGTACGGATCACGAGGCGGCCATCGGTGTCCACCGCTTCGGCCGTTCCGGTGAGGATGCGCCCGCCGGGCAGCTCCGCGCGGACGTGCCGGCCCAGAGTCGCGCAGCCCGCCGCGTAGGTCTCCTGGAGACCGCTGGCCGCGGGGTCGCCGGCGGCCGCGCGCCACCTCCCGTACCACTCCTCCAGGGACCGCAGGACGGCCCGCAGCAGCGGGTCCCGGTCGGTCACGGAGGCCTTGGCCAGCGCCAGCGACCCCGCGGTCGGTACCGGCAGCTCGTCCTCCGTCAGCGTGACGTTGAGCCCGATGCCGATGACCACGCCGTCCGCGACCCGCTCGGCGAGGATCCCGCCGGTCTTGCGCTCCTCGCCCTCGACGCTGACCAGCAGGTCGTTGGGCCACTTGAGGGCGGTGTCCACGCCGGCCGCCCGGGACAGCCCCGTCGCGGTGGCCACGCCGGCCAGCAGGGTCAGCCACCCCCACCGCTCCTGCGGCACCGCGTCGCCCGGCTTGAACAGGACGGAGAAGAACAGCCCCGAGCGCGCGGGAGCGACCCAGCTCCGGTCGAGCCGCCCCCGCCCGGCGCTCTGCTCCTCGGCGACGAACACGGCTCCCTCGGGCAGCTGCGCCGCCCGCGTGGCAAGGTCGGTATTGGTGGACCCGGTACTGGCGACGACCTCCAGCGAGGTCCACAGACCGTCCCCGGTGACGAGCGCCCGCGTGAGGGCGGCGGCATTGAGCGGCGGCCGGTCCAGGCTCGACCAACGACCGGAGGAAGCTCCTGCTGAGGCATCTGATGGCGTCATGCAACCCAATGTAGGTGTGTCAAACGCCGCACTGCCGAGCGCCATGCCCGCCGATACGCTACGCACCAGTAGCCAGCAGTAGTCAATCAATTGACCAGGCAGTTGACACCACGCAGGGAGCCGCGACCCCGATGTCACATCCGTCAGAGCCGATCGACATGCACACCACCGCGGGCAAGATCGCGGATCTGCAGCGCCGCATCGACGAAGCCACCCACGCCGGATCCGCGCGTGCCGTGGAGAAGCAGCACGCCAAGGGCAAGCTGACGGCGCGTGAGCGGGTAGCCCTGCTGCTGGACGAGGGATCCTTCGTCGAGCTGGACGAGTTCGCCCGGCACCGCTCCACCAACTTCGGGCTGGAGAAGACCCGCCCCTACGGCGACGGCGTCGTCACCGGCTACGGCACGGTGGACGGCCGGCCGGTGGCCGTGTTCTCGCAGGACTTCACCGTCTTCGGCGGGGCCCTCGGCGAGACCTACGGCCAGAAGATCATGAAGGTCATGGACTTCGCGCTGAAGACCGGCTGCCCGCTCGTCGGCATCAACGACTCCGGCGGCGCCCGCATCCAGGAGGGCGTCAGCGCCCTGGGCATGTACGGCGAGATCTTCCGCCGCAACGTCCACGCCTCGGGCGTGATCCCGCAGATCAGCCTGATCGTCGGGCCCTGCGCGGGCGGCGCCGTGTACTCCCCGGCCATCACCGACTTCACGGTCATGGTCGACCAGACCTCGCACATGTTCATCACCGGCCCGGACGTCATCAAGACGGTCACCGGCGAGGACGTCGGCTTCGAGGAGCTGGGCGGGGCGCGCACCCACAACAGCACGTCCGGTGTCGCGCACCACATGGCGGGCGACGAGAAGGACGCCATCGAGTACGTGAAGTCACTGCTCGCGTACCTGCCGTCGAACAACCTCTCCGAGCCGCCGGCCTTCCCGGAGGAGGCGGACACGGAGGTCTCCGACACCGACCGCGAGCTCGACGTCCTGATCCCGGACAGCGCGAACCAGCCGTACGACATGCACACCGTGATCGAGCACGTGCTCGACGACGCGGAGTTCCTGGAGACGCAGTCGCTCTTCGCGCCGAACATCCTCACCGGCTTCGGCCGCGTCGAGGGCCACCCGGTCGGCATCGTCGCCAACCAGCCGATGCAGTTCGCCGGCTGCCTGGACATCAACGCCTCCGAGAAGGCGGCGCGGTTCGTCCGGACCTGCGACGCCTTCAACATCCCGGTGCTGACCTTCGTGGACGTCCCGGGCTTCCTTCCGGGCACCGACCAGGAGTACAACGGAATCATCCGGCGCGGCGCGAAGCTGATCTACGCGTACGCCGAGGCCACCGTTCCGCTGATCACGGTCATCACCCGCAAGGCCTTCGGCGGCGCGTACGACGTCATGGGCTCCAAGCACCTCGGCGCGGACCTCAACCTGGCCTGGCCGACCGCTCAGATCGCCGTCATGGGTGCTCAGGGCGCGGTGAACATCCTGCACCGCCGCACCATCGCGGAGGCCGCTCCCGAGGAGGTGGAGGAGACCCGGGCACGGCTCATCACCGAGTACGAGGACGCGCTGCTCAACCCGTACACGGCGGCCGAGCGCGGGTACATCGACGCGGTGACCATGCCGTCCGAGACCCGGGCGCACGTGGTGAAGGGGCTCCGGCAGCTGCGCACCAAGCGGGAGTCCCTGCCGCCGAAGAAGCACGGCAACATCCCGCTCTAGCCCGTCCAGGAGGACTCTGTGGTGATCAAGGTCGTCAAGGGCAACCCGACCCCGGAGGAGCTGGCCGCCGCACTGGCAGTGGTCCAGGCGCGGGCGGCGATGCTGGCCATGGCAACGCCGGACGCCCCGCCGGTCACGGACGCATGGTCGGCGCCGGCCCGGGTGGCACGGCGGCGGGTGCCGCATCCGGGGCCGCGGGCCTGGGGCCGTACGTACTGGCCCGCGTAGCCGAATTGATGTGAACGGACGGTGGCGCCTGAGTACCCGTACTCAGGCGCCACACCCCTGTGCGGGGCCAGGATCGGGGCATGCTCTGGTCCGACCCGAAGAACGAGCCGCCCAAGGACATGCGCGATGCGCAGGCGATGATCCGGCGGCTGACCGTGGTGCTCGCCCTCGCCATGCTCGTGGTGGTGTACGTCCTGGGCGTGGGCCACTTCTAGGGGTGTCCTGCCGATCACCCCGGGCTCGCGGGCCGCGCCTACGATGGCCTCCATGACTGCCACACCTGAGCCCGCGACCGGGCGCAAGCTCGTCCTCGCCTCCGCCTCCCCCGCCCGGCTGAACCTGCTGCGGCAGGCCGGGCTCGCCCCGCACGTGATCGTCAGCGGCTTCGACGAGGACACGCTGAACCACGACGAACCGGCCGCCCTGGCGCTGGCGCTGGCGGAGGCGAAGGCGGCCGTCGTCGCGGGCCTGGACGAGGCCGCGGGCGCCCTGGTGATCGGCTGCGACTCGGTGCTGGAACTGGACGGCGAGGCGCTGGGCAAGCCGGCGGACGCCGACGAGGCCACCGCCCGCTGGAAGTCGATGCGCGGCCGGTCCGGCGTCCTGCGCACCGGGCACTGCGTGATCGACACGGCGGACGGCCGTCAGGTTTCGGCCACGGCGTCCACGACGGTCCGGTTCGGCGAGCCGACGGACGCGGAGGTGGCGGCGTACGTGGCGAGCGGGGAGCCGCTGCACGTGGCGGGGGCGTTCACCCTGGACGGGCTGTCGGCGCCGTTCATCGACGGGATCGACGGGGACCACGGCAACGTGATCGGCCTGTCGCTGCCGCTGCTGCGTTCCCTGCTCGGCGAACTGGACCTGTCCATCACGGACTTGTGGGCTTGAGCTCCCCGAACGGCGGCGCGGGCGGCAGCGGCGGGTTGTCTGTGCCGGCGTCGCCCTCGCCGCCCCGCCGGGCGGCGTAGAGGGTCAGGATCAGGACGAGCAGACACAGGATCAGCATCATCACGGCGAAAGCGGCCCAGCCGACCAGGCCGACGACGAGGGTGCCGAGCACTCCGTGGGTGACGGCGGCGCTGATGAGCACGATGCGGCCGAACCGGTTCGGGGAGCGGTCGCGGATCGCGGTGACGGCGGCGATCACGGCGCACAGGACGAGGAAGGCACCCATGCCCGCGCCCATGCCGTAGGTCGCCTTGGACATGACGTCCGGGTCGCTGCCCGCGATGGACATCGACTGGTTCGCCGTGGTCCGGCCCAGCACGATGTGGACGAGCACGAGTACCGCCGCTTCCACGACGAGCACGATCGCAGCCAGTCCGGCCACGAGTCTTCGCAGCACGATGCCCCACCCCCCACGTGTCACAAGCCTGTTCGACGCCTGGAGGCTACTAACGGGTAGCGCGCGGGACAAGACGTGCGCACCGCCCGGTTCCCGGGCACCGCCCCGCGCGCGCCGCCGTACGGCGGGGCTACGCCTTCGCCTTCTTCTCCCTCGGCCAGACGGTGTACGACCACGACCAGATCGTGTCGATGACCCAGACGGTGAGCCAGATCCGGCCGAACCAGACCAGCGGTCCGCGCCGATCGTCCGGCACGCCGCCGTCCGCGATCTGCCACACGAGCCAGCTGGAGTCCAGGGCCCACAGGATCAGCTGGCCCAGGGCGAACGCGGCCGTGTGGACGTACCAGTCCCGCCGCTCCTTGCGTGCGTGGTCCCGGGGCCCGGTGACGGCCCCGGCCGAGGGCTGCGCCGGTTCCGGCCCGCTCATGTCCATGCCCATGTCTTCTCCGTCCTCTCCCGCGGTCGCGGTCCGGGGCCCGGACGTCCCGGGCCCCTTGGGGTTCCTGTTCTCGGCCGGCAGGCGCAGCGTGCGGATCGCGTACGGCACCACGACGGCCCCCAGTGCCGAGGTGGCCGCCGCCGCGGCGCAGGCGGCGGCCCAGCCGAGTTCCTCGTAGAGCACGCCCATCAGCAGCGGCCCGGCCACCACACCGGCCAGGCGGGCGCTCTCGTAGAGCCCCATGCCCCGGCCGATCCGGCCGCCGGACGCGGCGGCGACGGTCGCCTGCTCGACCGGGATCTGCGCGGCGAAGCAGGCGGCGGCCACGGCCCAGAGGGCGGCGATCGCCAGAGGCCCGGACACGACCGCGAGCCCCGCGGCGAACAGCGCGCTCGCCGCGAACGAGGCGACCATGGTCGGCGTACGGCCCAGCCGGCCGGTGAGGTGGTGGGCGTGCTCCGGCAGCAGGACGAACACCAGGAAGCCGGGGGCGAGGACCAGCGCGATCTCGTTCGGGCTCAGCTCCAGTTCCGCCTGGAGCCGCAGCAGCAGGAGCATCCACAGCCCCGCCTCGGCCGCGGCCGTCACCGCGGACACCAGCATCAGCGGCAGCAGTCGGCGCTCCGCGGCTCCCCGTCTGCCCGTGCGGCCCGTGCGGCCCGTCACGCCGGCGCGGCCCGTCCCGCCCGTCCCGTCCGGCCCATCCGTCCCGTCCGGCCCCCCGGCGCGGGCCGGCCGTCGGTGGGGCCCGCGCAGCAGCGAGGCCGCGGCCACCGCGCAGGCGGCGCTGCCCAGCCAGAACAGCAGCGGGTAGCCGCCGCGTTCGAGCAGGGAGAACGCCACCAGGTAGCCGGCCAAGGCGCCCTTCCCCTCCGCGGACAGCAGCTTCCCGTAGGCGGAGGTGCTGCCCTTGGACCGCTGCCCGGTCCAGGCCCGCAGCGCGACCCAGAACAGGGCTCCGCCCGCGCCGCCCAGGCCCGCCGCGACGAAGGCCGCCCCCAGCGAGTCGGCGAGCGCGTACCCGGCGAACGACAGGGCGTACAGCACCGCACCGGCCGCGGCCACCCGCCGCTGGTCGAAGCGGTCCGCCAGCTCCCCGGCCAGCGGACGCACGAGGAGCGAGAGCGCCGCCTCGAAGGCGACGAGGGCGCCGACCGCGGAGGCTCCGGCCTGCAGCGTCGACCCCGCCCACAGGGGGAGCAGGAAGTCGAGCACCTCCGCCGGGGCGCTCGCGAACAGTGCGGCCGACAGGACCCGGCGCCCTTCCGGGTCCGTCGGCGTCTTCGTCCCGGCGCTCACCCCTCGCACGCTTCCCGGTCGTGAACCGGCGCCGCGCGGCGTGCACCGTCCGAGCGGGCGTTCGTACGGAAGAACCCACCGGTCGCTTCGCACCGGTCGGGAAGGGGCCCGGGTAAGAAGGGCACTGACGCCATCGCCTCGTCCTCGTCTCGGTCGTGCCGCGCCGTGCTGGGGCGCGCTCCGCGCGGTGTTTCCTCGCCGCCTGCAAGACGCCGTTCGCCCCGCCCGGGTTGCCGGCCCGCCGCGTCCGTGATCATGGACGCGCCGCGGAGGGCTTCGTTTGCGCCGGCGACGGGCCGCCGGCGGGGCCGTCCGGTGAGCGCTTCCCCCGCGGCCGCCGGGCCCCGTGTCGACCATCCGCAGTACACGCCCGGCGCGCTGTCGCCCGTCCGGGCCGCTGTGGGCCGCATCGCTGTGGGTACGGTGTTCTTCCGGTTCGCCCTGCGGGACAACGGGGCTACCAATCAGTAAACAAGGGGACAACTCCTCTCACGACCGCAAAGAAACCGTGGGCCGTTCGTAGGGACTCGACAAAGAATCACCCGGGGCCGCTGACCGGTGGGACAGAGACCTTGGATACACGACGGGGTTACTGTGCAGTCGGGGATCCCCCTGACCTGGGGCGCCACAAGGGTTCTCCGGCGGATCGGCCCTCGCATCACACTCTGTGTGGGCAAGGTCACCACCGGGGAAGGGTCGAAAGGCCGTGTGGGCTGTCCCTAAACTCAGCTTGTTTCAAGGAGGGAGCCATCGTGCGCAAGGTGCTCATCGCCAACCGTGGCGAAATCGCTGTCCGCGTTGCTCGGGCCTGCCGGGACGCCGGGATCGCGAGCGTAGCCGTCTACGCCGATCCGGACCGGGACGCTCTGCACGTCCGCGCGGCCGACGAAGCTTTCGCGTTGGGCGGTGACACCCCGGCCGCCAGCTACCTGGACATCTCCAAGGTCCTCCAGGCCGCAGCCGACTCCGGTGCGGACGCCATCCATCCCGGATACGGCTTCCTCTCCGAGAACGCCGAATTCGCCCAGGCCGTGATCGACGCCGGCCTGACCTGGATCGGCCCGCCGCCGCAGGCCATCCGTGACCTCGGTGACAAGGTGGCCGCCCGTCACATCGCACAGCGCGCCGGCGCGCCGCTGGTCGCCGGTACGCCGGACCCGGTCTCCGGATCCGACGAGGTCGTCGCCTTCGCCAAGGAGCACGGCCTGCCGATCGCGATCAAGGCCGCCTTCGGCGGTGGCGGTCGCGGCCTGAAGGTCGCCCGCACCCTCGAAGAGGTGCCGGAGCTCTACGACTCCGCCGTCCGCGAGGCCGTCGCCGCCTTCGGCCGCGGCGAGTGCTTCGTCGAGCGCTACCTCGACAAGCCGCGTCACGTCGAGACCCAGTGCCTGGCCGACTCGCACGGCAACGTCGTCGTGGTGTCGACCCGTGACTGCTCCCTGCAGCGCCGCCACCAGAAGCTCGTGGAGGAGGCCCCGGCACCGTTCCTGACCGACGCTCAGAACGCGGAGCTGTACGCCGCCTCCAAGGCCATCCTGAAGGAAGCCGGCTACGTCGGCGCCGGCACCGTCGAGTTCCTCGTCTCCGCCGACGGCCTGATCTCCTTCCTCGAGGTCAACACCCGCCTCCAGGTCGAGCACCCGGTCACCGAAGAGGTCGCCGGCATCGACCTGGTCCGCGAGATGTTCCGCATCGCCGACGGCGAGGAGCTCGGCTACGGCGACCCGGTCCTGCGCGGTCACTCCATCGAGTTCCGCATCAACGGCGAGGACCCGGGCCGCGGCTTCCTCCCGGCCCCCGGCACGGTCACCAAGTTCAACGCCCCCACCGGCCCCGGTGTCCGCCTCGACGCGGGCGTCGAGTCCGGCTCCGTGATCGGCCCGGCCTGGGACTCGCTCCTGGCCAAGCTGATCGTCACCGGCGCCACCCGCGAGCAGGCCCTCCAGCGCGCGGCCCGCGCGCTCGCCGAGTTCGAGGTCGAGGGCATGGCCACCGCCATCCCCTTCCACCGTGCGGTCGTCGCCGACCCGGCGTTCGCCCCCACGGACGGCAGCCCCTTCACCGTCTTCACCCGGTGGATCGAGACCGAGTTCGTCAACGAGATCCCGGCGTTCACGGCCCCGGCCGCGGACGACATCGAGGACGAGCCGGGCCGCGAGACGGTGGTCGTCGAGGTCGGCGGCAAGCGCCTCGAGGTCTCGCTCCCGTCCTCGCTGGGCATGACCCTGGCCCGCACGGCCGCCGCCGGTGGCGCGAAGCCGAAGCGCCGCGCGGCCAAGAAGTCCGGCCCGGCCGCCTCCGGCGACACCCTGGCATCGCCGATGCAGGGCACGATCGTCAAGGTCGCGGTCGAAGAGGGCCAGCAGGTCAACGAGGGCGACCTGGTCGTCGTACTCGAGGCCATGAAGATGGAGCAGCCGCTCAACGCGCACCGCTCCGGCACCGTCGTCGGCCTCTCGGCCGAGGTCGGCGCATCGGTCACGTCGGGCGCGGCGATCTGCGAGATCAAGGACTGACGCCGTTGGACGGGGCTCCCGGGGCATCCACCCCGGGAGCCCCGTCCCCCGTACGTCGAACGCCGGCGGGGCTGGAACATCCAGCCCCGCCGGCGTTCGACGTACGGGGGCGGCGCCCCCGGCGAGCCGATCCGTAGGACCTAGCGGCGGCGCATGTCGGCCACGCGGGCCCGCTCCGCCTGCGGCTCCAGCATCCCGCCGGCGGCACTGCGCAGCTGCGCGGTCGGCCCGCCCCGCCTCTGCACCGGCAGCG
Source organism: Streptomyces sp. NBC_01232 (assembly GCF_035989885.1). Classification (GTDB taxonomy): domain Bacteria; phylum Actinomycetota; class Actinomycetes; order Streptomycetales; family Streptomycetaceae; genus Streptomyces. The sequence goes on along the minus strand of NZ_CP108518.1, from coordinate 5,195,628 downwards.
GCGACTCGCGGCGCGGCCGCCGCCCCTGCATACCGTCCACACCGCCGGAGGCCACGGCTCCGCCGGCCACGGTGATCTGCACGCCCTGGTCCGCCAGCGCCTGCAGCTCCGTACCCGCCCGGTCGTCGTGCGGCGGCGGCTCGTCCGTCACCAGACGTGTCATCACATCGGTCGGCACGGTCTGGAACATGGTGTCCGTACCGAGCTTCGTGTGGTCGGCCAGCACCACCACCTCCGCCGCCGCCTGCACCAGCGCCCGGTCCACGCTGGCGGACAGCATGTTGGACGTGGACAGCCCGCGCTCGGCGGTCAGGCCGCTGCCGGACAGGAAGGCCCGGGACACCCGCAGCCCCTGGAGGGACTGTTCGGCTCCGCTTCCCACGAGGGCGTAGTTGGACCCGCGCAGCGTGCCGCCGGTCATGACCACCTCCACCCGGTTCGCGTGGGCCAGGGCCTGGGCGACGAGCAGGGAGTTGGTGACGACGGTCAGTCCGGGCACTCGGGCGAGCCGGCGGGCCAGCTCCTGGGTCGTGGTGCCCGCGCCGACGACGACGGCCTCGCCCTCTTCGACGAGGGAGGCGGCGACATCGGCAATGGCGGTCTTCTCCGCCGTCGCGAGATGGGACTTTTGCGGAAAGCCGGACTCCCGCGTGAAACCGCCCGGCAAGACCGCACCGCCGTGCCGGCGGTCGAGGAGTCCTTCTGCCTCCAGTGCCCGCACGTCCCGCCGTACGGTCACTTCGGAGGTCTGGACGACGCGGGCGAGCTCCCGGAGCGATACCGCTCCGTTGGCCCGCACCATTTCGAGGATCAATTGGCGACGTTCTGCAGCGAACACGAAACTGACAGTAACCCCAACGACCGTCTGCTTTCAGCTCTTTGCGCCGGAATTCCGAAGTTGTCCATAAGGCGGGGCGACTAGTGGTATACGCAGTCCGAGAGTTGCGTGAACATCGGGCCACGACATCGCGCCCCGCCCCAAACCCCTTACGGTGTGCGGCGGTTAGCGGGGCTCACGCCTCCCCGGCGGCCTTCCGCGTGTGCAGCTGGCGGGCCACCTCGGCGATCGAGCCCGACAGCGAGGGGTACACGGTGAACGCGTTTGCGATCTGCTCGACCGTCAGATTGTTGTCGACCGCGATCGAGATGGGGTGGATCAGCTCGCTCGCGCGCGGGGAGACGACCACGCCGCCGACGACGATCCCGGTGCCCGGACGGCAGAACATCTTCACGAAGCCGTCCCGGATGCCCTGCATCTTGGCGCGCGGGTTGCGCAGCAGCGGGAGCTTCACCACGCGGGCGTCGATCTTGCCGGCGTCCACGTCCGCCTGGGTGTAACCCACAGTGGCGATCTCGGGGTCGGTGAAGACGTTCGAGGACACCGTCTTCAGGTTCAGCGGGGCCACCGCGTCGCCGAGGAAGTGGTACATCGCGATGCGGCCCTGCATGGCCGCGACCGACGCGAGCGCGAAGACGCCCGTGACGTCACCGGCGGCGTACACGCCGGGCGCGGAGGTGCGCGAGACCTTGTCGGTCCAGATGTGCCCGGAGTCCTTGAGCCGGACCCCGGACTCCTCCAGGTTCATGTTCTTGGTGTTCGGGATCGCGCCGACCGCCATCAGGCAGTGGGTCCCGGTCAGCACCCGGCCGTCGGAGAGGGTGACCTCGACCCGGTCGCCGACCCGCTTGGCGGACTCGGCGCGGGAGCGCCCGACGACGTTCATGCCGCGGCGCCGGAAGACGTCCTCCAGCACGGCGGCGGCGTCCGGGTCCTCACCGGGCAGCACGCGGTCGCGCGAGGAGACGAGGGTCACCCGGGATCCGAGAGCCTGGTAGGCACCGGCGAACTCGGCGCCGGTGACACCGGAGCCGACCACGATGAGCTCCTCGGGGAGCTCGTCGAGGTCGTAGACCTGGGTCCAGTTCAGGATCCGCTCGCCGTCGGGCATCGCGTCGGGGATCTCGCGCGGGGTGCCGCCGGTCGCGATCAGGACCGCGTCCGCCGTCAGGATCGTCTCCGAGCCGTCGGCCGCGGTGACGATGACGTCCCGGGTGCCGTCGATGCCCTGGGGCCCGCCGAGCTTGCCGCGGCCGCGCACCACGCGGGCGCCGGCCCGGGTGACGGAGGCGGTGATGTCGTGCGACTGGGCGAGCGCGAGGCGCTTGACGCGCCGGTTCACCTTGCCGAGGTCCACGCCGACGACGCGCGCGGCCTGCTCGATGTGCGGGGTGTCGTCCGCGACGACGATTCCGAGCTCCTCGTACGAGGAGTCGAAGGTCGTCATCACCTCGGCGGTCGCGATCAGAGTCTTGGAAGGTACGCAGTCGGTCAGGACCGAGGCCCCGCCCAGACCGTCGCAGTCGACGACGGTCACCTCCGCGCCGAGCTGGGCCCCCACCAGGGCTGCCTCATACCCGCCGGGTCCGCCGCCGATGATCACGATCCGGGTCACGAAAAGTCCGCCTCACGTCTACCCGGCCGGCTGCCGCCCCGGCCGGGGTTCCGGGGGGTCTCCCCGGGGGATGCATTCCGTGCTCCATTGTCCCGCACGCTTCAAGGTGCTTCGCGCCCGGTCCCGCCATCCGGGCACGCGTGCACCGGCGCCCCTCCCGTACTCTCGACGACATGTCGCTCTACGCCGCGTACGCCGGCAACCTCGACCCGCGGCTGATGACGCGCCGCGCTCCGCATTCGCCGCTGCGCGGCACGGGCTGGATCAACGACTGGCGGCTGACCTTCGGCGGCGAGCAGATGGGCTGGGAGGGCGCCCTGGCCACGATCGTCGAAGCACCGCGCCACCAGGTCTTCGTGGCGCTGTACGACATCGCGCCGCTCGACGAGGACTCGATGGACCGCTGGGAGGGTGTCGGACTCGACATCTACCGCCGCATGCGGGTGCGCGTGCACACCCTGGACGGCGAGGAGGCGGCCTGGGTGTACGTCCTCAACGGCTACGAGGGCGGTCTGCCCTCCGCGCGCTACCTGGGCGAGATCGCGGATGCCGCCGAGTCCGCGGGCGCCCCGCACGACTACGTGATGGAAATCCGCAAGCGACCCTGCTGACCCCCTGCGGGGCACTCGGCCACCGCCGCCGCCCCGGGCCGTGCCCGCCGGCGTTCGAGGCGCGGGGCCCGGCGCGGAGCCCGGATCCTTTGGCCCGCCGCCCCCGGGGACGATTCGGCGGAAACGACAAGGCAACGATCCGAACACCGTGAGCTGTGCCATCTACGCGCGTAGGCCCGAAGGAGTTACGCTCGTCCGCGTGAACGCATCTGTTACCGACCCCTTCGCCGCCGCCGACGCCGCAGCCGCCCGCCTGCGCGAGCTGACCGGCGTGGACACCCACGATGTCGCCCTCGTGATGGGCTCCGGATGGGCCCCCGCCGCAGAGGCGCTCGGCGCCCCTGAGGCCGAGTTCCTCGTCACCGAGCTGCCCGGGTTCCCGCCCGCCGCGGTCGAGGGCCACGGCGGCAAGATCCGCTCGTACAAGATCGGCGACAAGCGCGCCCTGGTCTTCCTCGGCCGGACCCACTACTACGAGGGCCGCGGCGTCGCCGCCGTCGCCCACGGCGTGCGCACCGCCGTCGCCGCCGGTTGCAAGACCATCGTGCTGACCAACGGCTGCGGCGGTCTGCGCGAGGGCATGAAGCCCGGCCAGCCCGTCCTGATCAGCGACCACCTCAACCTGACGGCCACCTCGCCGATCGTCGGCGCGAACTTCGTCGACCTCACCGACCTGTACTCGCCGCGCCTGCGCGCGATGTGCAAGGAGATCGACGCGACCCTCGAAGAGGGCGTCTACGTCCAGTTCCCCGGCCCGCACTACGAGACCCCGGCCGAGATCAACATGATCCGCGTCATGGGCGCCGACCTGGTCGGCATGTCCACCGTGCTGGAGGCCATCGCAGCCCGTGAGGCCGGCGCCGAGGTGCTCGGCATCTCCCTGGTCACCAACCTGGCGGCGGGCCTGTCCGGCGAGCCGCTGAACCACGAAGAGGTCCTCCAGGCCGGCCGCGACTCGGCCGCCCGCATGGGCACGCTGCTGACGCAGGTCCTCGCCCGCATCTGATCGACGTACGAGAGGTAAGGCGGAAGCAGTGCAGGAACAGGCACAGGCACAGGACGACCTGATCACCCGGGCGCAGGCCTGGATGGCCGAGGACCCGGACCCGGAGACCGCGGCGGAGCTGGCCGCGCTCATCGAGTCGGGTGACACCGCGGAGCTCGCGGACCGGTTCTCGGGCACCCTGCAGTTCGGCACCGCCGGACTGCGCGGTGAGATCGGCGCGGGCCCGATGCGGATGAACCGCGGCGTGGTCATCCGGGCCGCGGCGGGCCTCGCGGCCTACCTGAAGGCCCGGGGCCACGACGGCGGCCTGGTCGTCGTCGGCTACGACGCCCGCTACAAGTCGGCGGACTTCGCCCGCGACACCGCGGCCGTCATGACCGGCGCCGGGCTGCGCGCGGCCCTCCTGCCCCGCCCACTGCCGACGCCCGTCCTCGCGTACGCGATAAGGCACCTCGGCGCCGTCGCCGGCGTCGAGGTGACCGCGAGCCACAACCCTCCCCGGGACAACGGCTACAAGGTCTACCTCGGCGACGGCTCGCAGATCGTCTCCCCGGCCGACACCGAGATCGCGGCGCAGATCGCGGCGGTCGCGAAGCTGGCCGACGTACCGCGCCCGGAGTCCGGCTGGCAGGAACTCGGTGACGAGGTCCTGGAGGCCTACCTCGCGCGCACGGACGCCGTCCTGACCCCCGGCTCCCCCCGGGGCGTGCGGACGGTCTACACGGCCATGCACGGCGTCGGCAAGGACGTCGTGATGGCGGCCTTCGCCCGGCACGGCTTCCCGGAGCCGGTGCTCGTCGCCGAGCAGGCCGAGCCCGACCCGGCCTTCCCGACGGTGGCGTTCCCCAACCCGGAGGAGCCGGGCGCGATGGACCTGGCCTTCGCGAAGGCCGCCGAGGTCCAGCCCGACATCGTGATCGCCAACGACCCGGACGCGGACCGCTGCGCCGTGGCCGTGCCCACGGCGGACGGCTGGCGGATGCTGCGCGGCGACGAGGTCGGCGCGCTGCTCGCGGCGCACCTGGTCCACAAGGGCGTCTCCGGCCGCGACAACGTCTTCGCCGAGTCGATCGTCTCCTCCAGCCTCCTGGGCCGGATCGCGGAGGCGGCGGGCGTCGGCTACGAGGAGACCCTCACCGGCTTCAAGTGGATCGCCCGGGTCGAGGGCCTGCGCTACGGCTACGAGGAGGCGCTCGGCTACTGCGTGGACCCCGAGGGCGTCCGCGACAAGGACGGCGTCACCGCCGCCCTGCTGGTGGCGGAGCTGGCCTCGGTGCTCAAGGAGCAGGGCCGCACCCTGACCGATCTGCTGGACGACCTGGCGATGGCCCACGGCCTGCACGCCACCGACCAGCTGTCGGTGCGCGTCTCGGACCTGTCGATCATCGCCGACGCGATGGCGGCGCTGCGCGCGCAGCCGCCGGTGTCGCTCGCGGGCCTGCGGGTGGTCTCGGCGGAGGACCTGTCCAAGGGCACGGAGGCCCTCCCGCCCACGGACGGCCTGCGCTACTACCTGGACGGCACGTACAAGGCCCGGGTCATCGCCCGCCCGTCGGGTACCGAGCCCAAGCTGAAGTGCTACCTGGAGGTCGTCGTCCCGGTGGCCGAGGCCTCCGACCTGGCGGCGGCCCGCGTCCGCGGCCAGGAGGTCCTGGACGCGATCAAGAAGGACCTCTCCGCGGCCATGGGCATCTGATTCTCCCCGCGGCGCTCGCGCGCCTCGGCTCCAGGGGCCTCTCCGCCACGCCGCGGAGCGGCTCGTGTCACAGCGCGCCGCTGCGCCGGACTCCGTCCGTCGGGCGCGCGGCCGGGGCTTCGGCCCCCTGCCCGGCCCGGTCCCGCCCCGTCCGGCGGGACCGGGCCTTCGCGTTCTCCGGCCCCGGGGCAGTGCGCCCGCGGCGCGACCGGCCGTCAGGAGGGGGCGGGGCTCGGCGTCGGGCGGGCGATCTCGCCCAGCGTCGGCACCGACTCCGGCCGCGAGCGGACCGCGTCCGTGCACTCCCACGCCCGCGGCGGATCCGCGTCCGGGCCGCCCAGGACCACCGGGCCCGGTCCCGCCTTCAGCGCCTCGCTGCCCGCCAGGGTGCACACGATCTGCGAGAGGGCCACCGGCGGCAGGTCCTCCGGCTTGCGGCTGAGCCGCACCGTGCCCGCCGGATCGCCCGGCCTCGGCGCTCCGGCCGACAGTCCGGCCGGTACCTCGCTGGAGAAGCCGGCGTCCCGCTCCTCCGAGCTCGGCGTCCGCTCCAGTGCCTCCAGCAGCGCCTGCGCCACCATCGCCATGGGGTCCCGTACCGGCTTCTTCTCGGGCACCGGCACCACGCGTGACACGCCCACCAGCTGCGATCCGCAGACGAGTTCCACCGTGGCCCGGAAGCCCTGCACCCCGGCCGGCTGCTCCTGGGTGTCGCACGAGACCCGTGACGGGGCCGCGCCCACGTCCACCGGTACGGTCGTCGCCCGGATCCCGCAGGCCGACGTCGCGAGCAGCGCCACCGCGACGAACGGGACCAGCACCGCCGGTACCACCGGCAGAGCCCTACGCATCCGCGTCACCCTCGATCACCTTCCCCACGTCCACCGGCAGCCGCAGCGTGAACAGCGCCCCGCCGCCCGCCACGTTGGCGGCGGTGATGTCGCCGCCGTGGATGTGCGCGTTCTCCACGGCGATCGACAGGCCGAGCCCGCTGCCGTCCGACTTCGGCCGTGACGCGCTCGCCTTGTAGAACCGGTCGAAGACGTGCGGCAGGACCTCCTCGGGAATGCCCGGTCCGTTGTCCTGCACCGCGATCACCAGCCACTCGTCGTCCACCGTCACCGAGACCCGGACCGGCGAGCCGCCGTGCTTGAGCGCGTTGCCGATCAGGTTGGCGAGGATGACGTCGAGGCGGCGCGGGTCGAGCCGGGCCACGATGCCCCGCTCGGCGTCGAGTTCGACCGCGTCGAGCCAGGCCCGGGCGTCGATGCAGGCGGTGACCTGGTCGGCGACGTTCACGTCGTCCAGCACCAGCTTGGCCGTACCCGCGTCGAAGCGGGTGACCTCCATCAGGTTCTCCACCAGGATGTTGAGGCGGCGCGTCTCGCTGACGACCAGTGCGACGGCCGGTGCGATCATCGGATCGAGGTCGTCGACCTCTTCCTCCAGCACTTCCGCCACCGCCGTCAGCGCGGTCAGCGGCGTCCGCAGCTCGTGCGACATGTCCGCGACGAAACGCCGACTGGCCTCCTCGCGCGCGCTCATGTCGGCGACCTTCTTCTCCAGCGCCTCGGCCGTCTTGTTGAAGGTGTGCGACAGATCGGCGAGTTCGTCCGTGCCCGACACGTCCAGGCGGTGGTCCAGCTCGCCCTCGCCGAGCCGTCGCGCCGCGTCCCCGAGCCGCTGCACGGGCTTGAGCACCGTACGGGCCGCGGCCTGCGCCAGCAGCGCCGAGCCGAGCAGCGCGAGCCCGGTGGCGATCGTCAGCGACCAGCCCAGCGCGTTCAGGTCGTCCCGCTCCTGCGCGAGCGACTTGTACATGTAACCGGTGGGCCCGCCGCCCACGATCCGCGTCCCGCCGACCAGGTACGGCTTGCCGCGCGGCTTCGTCCGCTGCCAGTACATGTGGTACTCGGAGTCGTTGGCGGCGGTCGTCTTCTGCCGGTCGTTCACCGCGTTCTGCAGGGACTTCGGTACGTCGGCCAGCCCGAAGGAGTCGGGGCCCGCCGCGCCGAAGATCTGCCGGTTGTCCTTGCCCACCTGCACCAGCAGCACGCTGTATCCGGGGCTGCTGCCCGCCATCAGCTCGGCGGTGCGCTGCAGCTCGTCCGCGGTGGGATCGGCGGGCAGCGCGGCTGCCCGGTTCTGCATCTCCTGCCGGAAGTCACCGAGCGCCGCGTCCTGGACGCGGGTGAGGACCGCCTCCCGGTTGAGCCAGTAGGCGATCCCGGAGGCGGAGACGGCGGCCGTCAGCGCGACCAGGGCGAACACCATGAGGAGCCGCAGCCGCAGGCTGGTCCAGCGCCGGCCCGCGAGCAACGACCGGATCACTGCGGGGAGTCCAGGCGGTAGCCGACGCCCCGGACGGTACGGATCAGGGTGGGCGAGGACGGCACGTCCTCGACCTTGGCCCGCAGCCGCTGCACACAGGCGTCGACGAGCCGCGAGTCACCGAGGTAGTCGTGCTCCCAGACCAGCCGCAGCAACTGCTGGCGCGACAGCGCCTGCCCGGGCCGGCGGCTCAGTTCGAGCAGCAGCCGCAGCTCGGTCGGGGTGAGCTGGAGGTCCTCGCCGTTCTTCGTCACCGTCATGGCGGCACGGTCGATGACCAGGGAGCCGAAGCTCGCCGAATCGCTCGACTCGCGCTCGCCGCGGCGCAGCACGGCACGGATACGGGCGTCGAGGACGCGGCCCTGCACGGGCTTGACGACGTAGTCGTCGGCGCCCGACTCCAGGCCGACGACCACATCGATGTCATCGCTGCGCGCGGTGAGCAGGATGATCGGCAGTTGGTCGGTGCGGCGGATCCGCCGGCACACCTCGAAACCGTCGATCCCTGGCAGCATCACGTCCAGCACGATCAGATCCGGCCGCTGCTCGCGCAGCAGTTTCAGGCCGTCCTCGCCCGTCGCCGCAGTGGCCACACGGTGGCCCTGGCGAGACAGGGAGAGTTCGAGGGCCGTGCGGATGGCGTCGTCGTCCTCGATCAGCAACAGGAAAGGCACGGGCTCATTCTGTCCCATCGGCAGTCGGGAGTTCGACCGTCGCGCGACGTGATCCTGTCGGGGTCCTGTCAGAAGTCGCTGTGACAGGGCTGTGACAGTCGACGGACACCCCGGTTAAGTCGGCGGGGCAATCTTCTATCAACGCACAACGGACCGAAGCAGACACACTCCACGACGGGGGGCGCGAGATGAACACGCTGCACAGCACCACCACCAGCGCGGTTGTCACGCGGCTGCACGATGTGAACCGCCGGGCGGGTGTCCGTACGGTGGCGGTCGCCCGTCCCCGGCCGGCCCACGTCGTAGCCATTGACGCAAACCAGTACCAGGCGGTTCCCGCCGCCGAGCAGACTCCCTCCTCCACCTCGGAGGCGGAGTTCACGGCGTACGTCCAGGAGCGGCGGGCGGCGCTGTACGCGACGGCCTTCCACCTCACCGGCGACCGCTACGAGGCCGAGGACCTGCTGCAGAGCGCGCTGTTCTCCACGTACCGCGCCTGGGACCGGATCAGCGACAAGGCTGCCGTCGGCGGCTACCTGCGCCGCACGATGACGAACCTGCACATCAGCGCCTGGCGTCGTCGGAAGCTGAACGAGTACCCGACCGAGGAACTGCCGGAGACGGCCTCCGACACGGACGCGATGCGCGGTACGGAGCTGCGCGCGGTCCTGTGGCAGGCACTGACCCGCATCCCGGAGCCGCAGCGCACCATGCTGGTGCTCCGCTACTACGAGGGCCGCACGGACCCGGAGATCGCGGAGATCCTCGGCATCAGCGTCGGCACGGTGAAGTCGAGCATCTGGCGCTCGCTGCGCCGCCTGCGGGAGGACGAGGCGCTGAGCTTCGGCCGTGACGAGGCGGAGTCCTTCGGGGAGCTCGTCGCGTAACGGCACACACAAAAGCCATCGGGCCAGGGGGCCCGTCCTACGGGGGTGGGGCGGGGGTCGCGGGGGGAAAAGGCGGGATCATGCGGACGGGGGTCCGCCTGATCCCGCCTTTTCGCATGCCGCGGGCCGGCGGCGGCCGCTACGCCGGGGTCGCCGTGCGGTGGCGTCCCGCTGCGGCCGCGGCCAGACGGCCCAGGGCCTCGTCGCCGGCGCAGGCGTGCGCGCCCAGGGAGACGTGGCGTGCCACGATGCCCCGTTCGGCGCGCATCAGCCGCAGGCCCCTGCGCAGCAGGAACGGCACGGACTTACGCCCCTCCCGCAGGTCACGGGCCAGTCGGCGGCGGAACGTCGTCGAGGGACGTCCCCGCAGGCAGATGGCGTCCGCGAGGAGACCGAGCTCCTGGCAGCGTGCGGCTATGTCGGCGGCGAAGATGCCCTCTGCGATGAACAGCGGGGTCCGGGCGATGTCGAGGCTCTCGGCGCCCGTGCGCGAGCTGGTCGCGATGTCGTAGACGGGGACGTCGGTCCGCCCCGCCGCGCACAGGTCGGCGATCGCGGCGACCGCCGCGTCCGCGTCCCAGGACAGCGGGGAGTCCCAGTCGATGTCGGAGCTGCCGTCGACGAGAGGGAGGGTGGGATCGTCGCCCTCCTTGTAGAAGTCGTCGAGGCGCAGCACGGGCAGCCCGGAGCGGGCGGCCAGCGAGGATTTTCCGGAGCCCGACGGACCGGTCAGCAGGACGACTCGGGTCGGCGAAGGAGAGGAGGAGCTCACGGGACACCAGTCTGAACCATTCCCCCGGGTAGGGGATCCTCCCGGTGGCCGGTTGGTGTCCAGGAACACACCTCAACTACGCTGCGTGCGCACGCGACTACGACCTCAGGCGGGATCTCCATGGCACGTCACGCAGCCCCTTCCCCACCGAACCGGCTCCGCAGCGCCGGACTGACCGTCTCGCTGGCCGGTGCGGCCCTGGCGATGGCCGCCGGCGGCGCCCAGGCCGGCGAGCTCGACGTCCCGGCGGCCCTCGCCGGGGTCGCCGACCCGATCGCGAACCTCAAGGTGAACCCGCTCGCCCACACCGGCGTGGACCCGCTGGACAACGGCGTCGCCACGAAGGTCGCGGACTTCCCGTCCGTCGGGACCGGCATGGTCACCGGCATCCTGACGCAGGGGCCCTCGGTCGGTGAGCTGCCCGCCGCGGCCGCCTCCTCGCTGCTCGGGCCGGTGCTCCCGAAGAAGTAGCGCGCAGCGGGCACGAGAAGGCCCCGGCAGCGCGGGGGACGCTGCCGGGGCCGGTCTCGTACGGAGGCCTGTCCCGGGAGGACTAGTAGGACGAGCCGCCCGCGCCCAGCGACCCGGTGGGGTGCCAGACGGTCTTGGTCTCCAGGAAGGCCGTCATGCGGGAGGTGCCCGGGTCGGCGCTCCAGTCGTCCACAGGCTGTGGACGCAGGACGCGCTTGAGGTTGTCGGCCGCCGCGATCTCCAGCTCCTTGGCGAGCGCCGCATCGGCGCCGGCCAGGTCGATCGCGTTGACGTCCTGGTGGGAGGCCAGGTGCGGGCCCATCTCGCCGGCAATGCCGGACAGGATGTTGACGACGCCGCCGGGCAGGTCGGAGGTGGCGAGCACCTCGCCCAGGGACAGGGCCGGCAGCGGGGACTTCTCGCTGGCGATGACCACGACGGTGTTGCCCGTCGCGATCACCGGGGCGATCACCGAGACCAGGCCCAGGAAGGACGAGTCCTGCGGGGCGACGACGGTGACCACACCGGTCGGCTCCGGGGTGGAGAGGTTGAAGAACGGGCCCGCGACCGGGTTGGCCCCGCCCACGATCTGGCCGATCTTGTCGGTCCAGCCCGCGTACCAGACCCAGCGGTCGATGGCCGCGTCGACGACCGCGCCGGCCTTCGACTTGGACAGGCCCTCGGCCTCGCCGACCTCGCGGACGAACTGCTCGCGGCGGCCCTCCAGCATCTCGGCGATGCGGTAGAGGATCTGCCCGCGGTTGTACGCGGTCGCGCCCGACCAGCCGCCGAAGGCCTTGCGGGCCGCGACGACGGCGTCACGCGCGTCCTTGCGGGAGGACAGGGGCGCGTTGGCCAGCCACTTGCCCTTGGAGTCCGTCACTTCGTACACCCGGCCGCTCTCGGAGCGGGGGAACTTGCCCCCGACGTACAGCTTGTAGGTCTTGAAGACGTTCAGACGGGTCGACTCAGACATCGAGGTAGCCCTCCAGGCCGTGGCGGCCGCCCTCGCGGCCGAAGCCCGACTCCTTGTAGCCGCCGAAGGGCGAGGTCGGGTCGAACTTGTTGAACGTGTTGGCCCAGACGACGCCGGCGCGGAGCTGGTTCGCGACCGCGAGGATGCGCGAGCCCTTCTCCGTCCAGATGCCGGCGGAGAGGCCGTACTGGCTGTTGTTGGCCTTGGCGACGGCCTCGTCGGGCGTACGGAAGGTCAGCACGGACAGCACCGGGCCGAAGATCTCGTCGCGGGCGACGGTGTGCGCCTGGGTGACGTTCGTGAAGAGCGTCGGGGCGAACCAGTAGCCGGAGGACGGCAGCTCGCACGCCGGGGACCAGCGCTCGGCGCCCTCGGCCTCGCCGGTCTCCGCGAGCGCGGTGATCCGGGCGAGCTGCTCGGCGGAGTTGATCGCGCCGATGTCGGTGTTCTTGTCGAGCGGGTCGCCCAGGCGCAGCGTGGACAGGCGGCGCTTGAGGGAGTCCAGCAGCTCGTCGTGGATCGACTCCTGGACCAGCAGGCGGGAGCCCGCGCAGCAGACCTGGCCCTGGTTGAAGAAGATGCCGTTGACGATGCCCTCGACGGCCTGGTCGATGGGGGCGTCGTCGAAGACGATGTTGGCGCCCTTGCCGCCCAGCTCCAGGGTGACCTTCTTGTCGGTGCCGGCGACGTGGCGGGCGATCTTCTTGCCCACGGCGGTCGAGCCGGTGAAGGCGACCTTGTTGACGTCCGGGTGCTCGACGAGGGCCGCGCCCGCGTCGCCGTAGCCGGTGAGGATGTTGACGACGCCCTTGGGCAGGCCCGCCTGGCGGCAGATGTCCGCGAAGAACAGCGCGGAGAGCGGGGTCGTCTCGGCGGGCTTCAGCACGACGGTGTTGCCGGTGGCGAGCGCCGGGGCGATCTTCCACGCGAGCATCAGCAGCGGGAAGTTCCACGGGATGACCTGGCCGGCCACACCGAGCGGGCGCGGGTTCGGGCCGTAGCCCGCGTGGTCGAGCTTGTCGGCCCAGCCCGCGTAGTAGAAGAAGTGCGCGGCGACCAGCGGGAGGTCCGCGTCGCGGGTCTCCTTGATCGGCTTGCCGTTGTCCAGGGTCTCCAGGACGGCGAGCTCGCGGCTGCGCTCCTGGATGATCCGGGCGATGCGGAAGAGGTACTTGGCGCGCTCGGAGCCGGGCAGCGCGGACCACTTCTCGAAGGCCCGGCGGGCGGCCTTCACGGCGCGGTCCACATCGGCGGAGCCCGCCTGGGCGATCTCGGCGAGGACCTCCTCGCTGCTCGGCGAGACGGTCTTGAATACCTTGCCGTCGGCGGCGTCGGTGAACTCGCCGTCGATGAAGAGCCCGTAGGAGGGGGCGATGTCGACGACCGAGCGGGACTCGGGAGCCGGTGCGTACTCGAATACAGATGCCATGGTGATCAGTCCACCGTCACGTAGTCGGGACCGGAGTAACGGCCGGTGCTCAGCTTCTGGCGCTGCATCAACAGGTCGTTGAGCAGGCTGGAGGCGCCGAAGCGGAACCAGTGGTTGCTCAGCCAGTCCTCGCCCACGGTCTCGTTGACCAGGACCAGGAACTTGATCGCGTCCTTGGTGGTGCGGATGCCGCCGGCCGGCTTCACGCCGATCTGGATTCCAGTCTGCGCGCGGAAGTCGCGGACGGCTTCGAGCATGAGCAGGGTGTTCGCCGGAGTGGCGTTGACCCCGACCTTGCCGGTCGACGTCTTGATGAAGTCGGCGCCCGCGAGCATGCCGATCCAGGAGGCGCGGCGGATGTTGTCGTAGGTCGACAGCTCACCGGTCTCGAAGATGACCTTCAGGCGGGCGGCGCTGCCGTCCTCGCGGACGCAGGCCTCCTTGATCGCCTTGATCAGCTCGTACGTCTCCAGGTAGCGGCCGGCGAGGAAGGCGCCACGGTCGATGACCATGTCGATCTCGTCGGCGCCGGCGGCGACGGCGTCGCGGGTGTCCGCGAGCTTGACGGGCAGGGCCGCGCGGCCGGCCGGGAAGGCGGTCGCGACGGAGGCGATCTTGACGTCGGCGCCGTTCAGCGCGGCCTTCGCCGTGGCCACCATGTCGGGATAGACACAGACGGCGGCCGTCATCGGGGTCGTACGGTCGGTCGGATCGGGATGGACGGCCTTGGCGGAGAGCGCCCGGACCTTGCCCGGGGTGTCCGCGCCTTCCAGCGTCGTCAGGTCGATCATCGAGATGGCCAGGTCGATGGCGTACGCCTTGGCCGTCGTCTTGATCGAACGGGTGCCGAGGGAGGCCGCGCGGGCCTCCAGGCCGACAGCGTCGACGCCGGGCAGCCCGTGCAGGAAGCGGCGCAGCGCACTGTCGGACGTCGTCACGTCAGCGAATGCGGTGAGGGTGGTGGGCATGGTCACCAGATGAGCATATCTACGCGCGTAGCGACCTGTCACCCCCGCCCCCGAATCCGCTATGGAATCGACACCTCCACTCTCCGTTACAAGGCGATGACAGGAGGCGGATCGTCCGGGTGTACAAGATCCGTAATTTTGTTCTCAGCAGCCCGCCACACCTGACCCGGTTGAACAGGACCGTCCAGACGCAACGCGGCATGCGGCTCTCCTCCACTTCCTCGACCATGTATCCAAGGAGTCGTTATGCGTACCGCCCTCCTCCGCACGGCAATCGTCACCGCCGCCCTCTCGGGCGCGATGCTCGTTCCTGCCGCAGGTGCCGCGTTCGCGGCGCCCGCCCCGGCGGCAGCGACGGCAAAGGCGGCCGCGTCCGAGCCCACCAAGGTGGCCCTCGGCGACAACCTGGTGGCGCACATGGTCAACTCCGTGACCGAGGCGCCCTCCGTGACGATCCACGTCGTGGACAAGGACGGCACGACGCACCCGCAGGCGCTGGTGTCCCTCAACCGCGCGCACACCACGGAGTCGAAGCAGGGGACGGTCTTCGCCCTCACCAAGGCGGACACGGCCGAGCCGGTGCTCACCGTGACCGCGAACGGCGCCACCAGGTCCTTCCCGCTGCCGAAGGGCAAGGCAGTCCCCGCCCCGTCGGACAACAGCCGCTACGAGGGCCGGCCGGTCTACGTCGGCAACGGCATGGTCGCGGTGCTGCGCAACAAGTCCGAGGGCCCCGAGGCGTGGATCCGCTACGTCGGCACGGACTGGAAGCCGGGCGACGACTACATGACCCACGTCGTGGCCCTGGTGAACCGCGAGCAGACCTCCGACAAGGCGTACGGGGCCTCCTTCAGGCTGACCGGGGCACAGACCACGGCCCCGGTGCTCGTCGTCACCACCGGCGGGGTCGCCAAGTCCTACCCGCTGCCCGAGGGCAAGGCCGGCCAGGTCTGCTCCTCCGAGGTCACGTCGCAGGACATGGGCGCGGGCATGAGCGCCGACCTGTCCATGTCCCCCGACGGCCCGCGGGTCGCCCTGTGGACCTCCGGTGACGACACCACCCCGTGGCGGCTCCTGAACCGCGGCTTCCCCCAGCTGCCCGAGTCGGCGGGCATCATCGCCCGGATCGTGAACCCGGGCAGCGCCGAGCCGGTCTTCGAGTGGAAGACCCAGGGCGGCCCCATGCCGCTCGGCCGGGCCTCCTTCCCCGCTCTGCCCAAGGGCTGCAAGCTGAACCACAAGGTGACCGAGCCGGCCCCGACCACCACTGCGGGCACCACTGCGGGCACCACTGCGGCCCCGGCCCCCAAGCCGCAGACCGCCGGACAGACCTCCGTCGTCCCCAAGGGCGGGGTCGCCGCAGGGGCCGAGATCGCCGCCGAGGACACCGACAACTCGACCACCGTCCTGGCCGGCACCGGTCTCGCCGCGGTCTTCGCCGCACTGGGGGCGTCCGTACTGCTCCGCCGTCGCCGCGCCCAGCGCTGACGGAACCCCCTCGCCCTCCCGTCCTTGCCTTCCGGCGGGCCACCTCCGTGGTGGCCCGCCGGAAGCCGTTCCCGGAGCACCCCATGGCCCACCGCGCCCGCGTCCTGCTCGCCGCCGCCCTCCTGTGCGCCGCCCTGACCGGCTGCACCGCCGCGGCGGGTCCGGCGCCCGCCCCGCCCTCCGCCGCCCCACCCTCCGTCGTACCCACCAGCGCTCCGCCCGTCGCCGCGACGAGCGCCCCGATGCCCGCCTCCGAGCCCGTACGCGTGACGATCCCCGCGGCCGGCGTGGACACCTCCCCCGTCTTGAAGCTGGGCCTCGCCGCCGACGGCACCGTGGAGGTGCCCTCCGTGGCCGAGGCGGACAGGATCGGCTGGTACACCAAGGGCGTCACCCCGGGCGAGACCGGTCCCGCCGTGCTGATCGGCCACTTCGACACCGCCCGTGGCCCGGCCGTCCTCAAGGACGTCGCGCGCGTGCGCACCGGGGAGCAGATCACCGTCTCCCGCGCGGACGGCACCACCGCCGTCTTCCGCATCCGGGAGCTCGAGCAGGTCGACAAGAAGGAGTTCCCCACCGCCAAGGTGTACGGGAACACCGACCGCCCGGAGCTGCGCGTCATCACCTGCGGCGGCGACATCACGGACGGCCACCGGCCCGACAACATCATCTTGTACGCCGATCTCGTGGGCTGATCCACCCGGGCGGCGCAGTGGGGCAGAATCGACCCCATGAGCAGCCAGCAGCCGACCGATGAGCCGGTCTACGAAGACCGGGTCTACCGCTCCTCCATGGGCGTCGTCGCGGGGGTGCTGCTGCTCGCGCTGACGGCCTGGCTCTGCGGAGACGCCCTGCTGCGCGGCTCGGACGGCACCCGGTGGATCGCGCTGGCGGTGACGCTGTGCGCCGTACCGCTGATCGTCGCGTTCACCATCCGGCCGGCCGTCTTCGCCAACGCCGACCGCCTGCGCGTGCGCAACCCCTTCCGGATCATCGAGCTGCCCTGGGCGGCGGTGGACGCGGTGCGCGCCGGGTACTCGGCCGAAGTGCTGGCCGAGGGTTCGAAGTACCAGCTGTGGTCGGTGCCGGTCTCGCTGCGCGAGCGGAAGAAGGCCAACCGGCAGCAGATGCGCCGCAGCGCCCAGGAGCGCCGCGACCCCGGCGCCTCGGGCGGCCCGGCCGCGAAGGCCCGCGCCGGCTCCTCCGAACCGATGCGCGCCAGTGCCGACCGGATCGTCGACGAGCTGCAGGGGCTGGCCGAGAGCGGTGCCTCGCGGCCCGGCGCCCAGGGCAGCGTGCGCGTGCGCTGGTCGTACGAAATCATCGCGCCCGCCCTCGCCGGCGCGCTGCTCCTGATCGTTCTGGTCGCCACCCGCTGACCGCCCGGGACGCCCGTCTCGTCCCCGTTCGCGTGCTCCCCGCCACACGCCTCCCCGGGCCGGAACCGGGGCTGCCGGATGCTGCGTCCTCGCAGGTGTGCAGCGTCATGAGGCCGGCGAAAGCGCCGCCACCGCCACCGCGATCCACCTCCGTCTCCGCCTCCTGGCCGGGGTCCTGCTCGCCGCCCATTTCGTGGCCGTCGGCTGGCTGACCCTGCGGCCGCTGGACGTTCCCTGGGCCGCGGCGGCCAATCTCAGCCCGCTGGAGGGGATCAGCGCGCATCTCGCCCTCGGGCCCCTGGAGGCCGCCCGGCGGATCGGCGGGGGGCTCGCGCTGCTGGCCCCGCTCGGGGTGCTGGTGCCGCTGATCAGCGGACGGCTGGCGCCGTCGGCTCTGTCGGCGTGGTCCTCC
Source organism: Streptomyces sp. NBC_01232 (assembly GCF_035989885.1). Taxonomy (GTDB): domain Bacteria; phylum Actinomycetota; class Actinomycetes; order Streptomycetales; family Streptomycetaceae; genus Streptomyces. The sequence continues at coordinate 5,178,075 of NZ_CP108518.1, read as the reverse complement.
CTGGCCCGGACGGCCGCCGCGGGCGCGCTGGTCTCGGTGTGCATCGAAATGCTCCAGACCGCCGTCCCGGGCCAGGTCGTCGACGTGGACTCGGTGCTGCTGAACACCCTGGGTGTGGTGCTCGCGCACGTGGCCGTCGTACCGGCGCTGCGGGCCCGGCTGAGGCGCTCACACACCGTTTATCAGGGGGATACCCCGAAGATTTCCAGGGTCGGGCTCGGCCGCTGGACCGACGTTCTGTCGGCGGTCCAGCGGGAGTATTGAGGCATCGCAAGAAAGCGATCCCGACGAAGGAGAACCTCATGAGCGCCCTGGTCCGCCCCCGTGACGGCCGCTGGATCGGCGGAGTCTGCACCGGCCTGGCACGGCGTTTCGGAATTTCCGCGAACGCGATGCGCGCCATATTCGTGGTCTCGTGCCTGCTGCCCGGACCGCAGTTCCTGGTCTACATCGCACTGTGGGTGCTGCTGCCGAACGAGAAGTCCGCCTCCGCCGCCTGGTAGACCGGTGCCGGCCGTCCGGCCGGCCGCCCGTGTCCGCCCGGCGGCGGGCCGCCCCGGTCAGCCGGCCTTCTGGACCTTCTCCAGCGACTTGTCCGCCACTTCCTGCGGCACCTGCGCCTTCTGCTGGGCCGCGGCCACATTGAGGGCCGTCAGCCGTACGACGGTGTCGCCCTTGCGTACGACGACCAGGTGGACCTGCGCCGAGACGCCCTCTGCAGCCGCGGTCATGGTCCAGCTGACGGTCTCGTCGCCGCTGGTGCGGTAGGCGGCGGCCCGCACCTCGCGGTAGCTGCCGGTCTGCTTATCGATCTTGGCGGAGAACCCCGAACCGCAGGCGGCGACGGCGGCCTTGAGCCGGGCGATCAACGCCTTGGCGTCGCTCTCCGCGTAGGTGCTGACGGAGGCGGAGACGGCGAGCCCGATCTGCTTCTGGGAGCCGATGCCGCGGCTGACGGTCTCGCGGGCGGACGGGTCCGGTGCGTCGCCCATGGCGTCGGCGAGCGGCTGGCAGGCCTTCTTGTCGGCCTGTGGCTGACCGTCAGGGGCGTTGGGGTTCTTGCCCTGGGCGGAGATCTGGTATCCGGCGAGGTCGCCCTGTGCCAGCGCGGACCGCTCAAGCCTGCTGCCACCGGTCTTCGGCGCGGCCGATCCGGTCGCTGCGGTGGACGGCGCCGGGGCTCCGGGCGCGGCGGAGGAGCTGCCCGCGGAGCCCTTCGGATCGGGGGCCTTGCCCGTCGCCGGGGTGTTCGTACTGCTGCAACCCACCGCTGCGAACAGCAGGGCGGGGACCAGCGCGACCATCGTCGCTCGTGGCTTCATGCGCATGACCGTGAACCTCATACCCAAGACGTCGGCGGGCAGTTGGTGGCGATCGTGGCACACGGTGCGGCGGGACACATACCCGCTCGAAGGGGCATCCGCCCACCGCACACGTGTACGCGTCACAACGGCACGTATCAGGTGCCGAGGCCGTTCAGAGCGCCGGTCAGCGGGGTCAGGGCTCCGGTGACCTGAGAGGTGGGGTCGCTCGACTGCTGTCCTTCGGGGCTCACGTGCTGCTGGCTGGTGACGCCCTGGAGCGCGCCGGTGGCGGTGCCCAGCGCGTCGTTCAGGCCGATCGCCGGGGCGGCGGCGGAGGCGGTACCGGCGGCAACCGCGGCGAAGGCGACACCGAGAACGGCGGTACCGAGGGTCTTGGCAGCTGACTTCTTCATGAAAAGTTGTCCTTGCTACGGGGAAATGAGCGGCTCCGCAAACTAGTCACTTCAAACCCCCGCCCGCAAACATCCTTAAATACGAGAAAGCGCCCGGGAATTCTCCTTCCCGGGCGCTTCCGTTACGTCACGCCGTGGCCTAGGCCGAGACAGAACCGCTGGTCGAAGCGGTCTGCCGGAACAGCCACTCCGACTTCAGCTCCGCGTAACCGGGCTTGATCACTTCATTGATCATGGCCAGTCGTTCATCGAAAGGAATGAACGCGGACTTCATCGCATTGACGGTGAACCACTGCATGTCATCGAGGGTGTAGCCGAAGGTGTCGACCAGGTGCTCGAACTCGCGGCTCATGCTGGTGCCGCTCATCAGGCGGTTGTCCGTGTTGACCGTGAGCCTGAAGTGCAGCTTGCGCAGCAGACCGATCGGGTGCTCGGCGTACGAGGCCGCCGCGGCGGTCTGCAGGTTCGAGGTCGGGCACATCTCCAGGGGGATGCGCTTGTCCCGGACGTACGAGGCCAGGCGGCCCAGGGTCACGGAACCGTCCTCGGCGACCTCGATGTCATCGATGATCTTCACGCCGTGGCCGAGGCGGTCGGCGCCGCACCACTGCAGGGCCTGCCAGATCGACGGCAGACCGAAGGCCTCGCCCGCGTGGATGGTGAAGTGGTTGTTCTCGCGCTTGAGGTACTCGAAGGCGTCGAGGTGACGGGTGGGAGGGAACCCGGCCTCGGCACCGGCGATGTCGAAGCCGACCACGCCGTTGTCGCGGTAGCGGTTCGCCAGCTCGGCGATCTCCAGCGCGCGGGCGGCGTGGCGCATCGCGGTCAGCAGGGCGCCGACGCGGATGCGGTGGCCATTGGCCTTCGCGCGGCGCTCGCCCTCGCGGAAGCCGTCGTTCACGGCCTCGACGACCTCTTCGAGGGTGAGGCCGGCTTCCAGGTGCTGCTCGGGCGCGTAGCGGATCTCGGCGTACACGACGCCGTCCTCGGCCAGGTCCTCGGCGCACTCGGCGGCGACCCGGAAGAGGGCGGCCTTCGTCTGCATGACCGCGCAGGTGTGCGCGAAGGTCTCGAGGTAGCGCGGCAGGGAGCCGGAGTCGGCGGCCTCGCGGAACCAGATGCCGAGCTTGTCGGCGTCGGTCTCGGGGAGGTTCTCATAGCCGACCTCGCGGGCCAGCTCGATGATGGTCCCGGGGCGCAGTCCACCGTCGAGGTGATCGTGCAGCAGCACCTTCGGGGAACGACGGATCTGGTCCGCGGTCGGCAGGTTGGGGGTCTCGCTCGTCATCTGCGCACTCTAGCTCCTACGCGCGTAGAGCGGGGTGTCGACGGCAGGCGTCGATATGTAACAGAGACCGTGCGGACGGATGGCGTACACCTGAAGGTCTGAGACTGTTCCGCCATGGCACAGCATGCGCCGCCGGCGCGCGGGGCCCGTCTGGGGCGGGCGGCCGGCGCGATCGGCTCGGGTTCGACGGCAGATTCGGTCAACGGGGTGGTGCTCCTGCTTCCCGGGGCATCCAGGTTCTCCCCCGGTCCCATGCGTCCGCTCGCGCGGGCGCTGGCCCGGGCGGGCGGGGCGGAGGGGCTGGTCACGCACACGGTCGTGCACGGCGGGGATTCCTCGCGGGAGGAGCAGGCGCGGTGGGCGGCGGACGAGGTGGTGCGACGGTACGGGGACGTGCCGGTGTGCCTGGCCGGCTATGACGCGGGAGGGCTGGCCGTGCTCCGGGCGGCGGGGCACGGGGCGGTCAACTCGGTGGTGGCGATCGCCCCTTGCTTAGGGACACAGGGCCGTACGGACCCCCCGGAACCGGTGAAACAGCTGTCGGGGCGGCAGGTGTTGATCGTCCACGGCACCAACGACGCGCGCAGCGACCCGGAGAGCTCCTTCCTGCTGGCGGCGAGGGCGAAGAAGGCGAACCGCTCGACGTGCCGGTTCGAGGTGCATTCGGACGGGCACGGGCTGCGCGAGCACCAGCCGGAAGTGGTGGCGCTGGCCGTGGACTTCGTCCTGGGCGCGGTGTTCTCGGGGCGGTATTCGCGGCCGGTGACGGATGCCCTGGCCGCGCCTCCGCCGCTGGGCCTGCGGATGCCGCTGGCCTCGGGCTTCGGAAGGTCCCTGAGGAGGTGAGCCCGCAGCGGGACGCGCGTACCGTGGGGAGTGGACTCGGGGTGTCGTTCCTCTCCCGGAGGCGACCGGTCATGGGCGGATTGGTTCACAGGAACTTCGACAAGCCTGACGAGACGCGGCCCTTCGAGGCCGGTACCGGCAGGCTGGACGTGTTCAACACCGACAGCGGGGCGGTGGGACGCGCGGTCTTCGAGCCGGGCTGGCGCTGGTCGCTGCACATCAAGCCGCTGGCCGGCACGGACAGCTGCGAGTCCGCCCACACCGGGTACGTGGTGAGCGGCCGGATGAAGGTGGTCATGGACGACGGGGACAGCGCCGACCTCGGTCCCGGCGACTTCGTCCAGATCGCACCCGGGCACGACGCCTGGGTCCTGGGCGACGAGCAGTGCGTCGTACTGGACTGGACCGGCTACCGCGACTTCGCCAAGCCCGCCTCCGGCTGACCGGCCGCTGCTCCGGGATCACGCCAGTCCGTCCGTACCCGCCGCTCCGCCCCCTCACGGTCGGATGGCACCGGACGGATCTGGCGCGACCACCACGGCGGGCCGCGGGCTCAGCAGGACACGGGCCCCCGTTCTCGCCTGGGTGTCCGCTGCCGCACCGCGCTTCCCCCTCACGCCGTCCAGCCACTGTGCCTCTTCGGCATAGGCAGAGGGCGGCCGGTCAGGCGTCGTCTTGCCGCCTTGCGGGAACACGAGGGGTTTACAAACCATCACAACCCGGGACGCATAGGCATATGCCTGACGAGGAACCCGGGGCCGGCGGAGCGGCCGGAGAGCTGAGCCCCGCCGCCCGGCGCCTGTACGCGTACGCCGTCGAGCGGCACGCCTTTGACGCCTGCGAGGCCACCGGGGCGCTGGGCGTGCGCGCGGCCGCCGCCATCACCGAGCTGGCCGCCGCGCACCTGCTCCAGCGGGCCCCGGGCGGCGGCCCCGACCGCTGGAGCGCGGTGGCACCCCGGGCGGCGGCCGCCCGGGCCCTGGCCCCGCTGGCCCTGCTCGTACGGGAGACCCACGACGAGATGGACCGGCTGCGCGGGCGGCTGGAGACGCTGGTGCCGGAGTACGAGGCGGGGACCGTCCACCGGGACCTGAGCGGGCCGGGCCGGCTGGAGCTGGTCACGGACCTCGGCGCGGTACGTGGCCTGATCGCGGAGCTGGTGGCGGCGTGCGAGCGGGAGCTGCTGACCTCGCAGCCCGGTGGCGGCCGCCCGCTGGAGACGCTGCAGGAGTCGATCGGGCGGGACGAGTCGCTGCTGTCGCGCGGGGTCCGGATGCGGACGATCTACCAGCACACGGCGCGCTACTCGCGGCCCACGGCGGCGTACGTCGAGCGGGTGACGGCGCTGGGGGCGCAGGTGCGGACCCTGGGCGACGGGCTGATGCGCATGCTGATCTTCGACGACCACACGGGCCTGATGGCGGTGCCGGACCGCAGCGGGGCGGCGCTGGTGGTGCGGGAGCCGAGCGTCGTGCACTTCATGACGGCGACCTTCGAGCGCTCCTGGCTGGGCGCGGAGCCCTTCCCCACATCGGTGAGCCCGGAGGCGGCCCGGTCGATCTCGGACGAGCTGCGGCAGACGATCGTCCGGCTGCTGTCGGAGGGGCTGGAGGACAAGGTGATCGCGCGCCGTCTGGGCATGTCGGAGCGCACCTGCCAGCGCCACATCGCGGAGATCATGCGCGCGGTGGGCGCCAAGTCCCGCTTCCAGGCAGGCTACTTGCTCTCGGCGGGGCCGTCCCCCGTCACGCCGGACCACCCGGACGCACTGTCGCCCCGGCCGCATGAGACCCACGGCCGGGGTCCGGTCACACGGTGGACGGGTCCAGTTCGGGGATCAGGCGGCCGCGGCGGGAGAGCAGGAAGCGCTTGAACTCCGCCACCGGCGGGGTGTCGGGGTGCCCGTCCAGCCAGGCGACGCCGATCTCGCGGACGGCGCGCGGGGCGGTGACCGTCAGCTCGACCACGCCGGGTCGGGCCACGGCCGGGGGCGGCAGGAGGGCCACGCCGAGGCCGGCGGCGACCAGGCCCCGCAGGGTCTCGGCCTCCTCGCCCTCGAAGGCGACCTTCGGGGTGAAGCCGGCCTCCGCGCACAGGTCGTCGGTGATGCGGCGCATGCCGTAGCCGGGCTCCAGGGTGACGAAGGTTTCCTCGGCGGCCTCGGCGAGGCGGATGCGCTTGCGGGTGGCGAGGCGGTGGTCGTCCGGGACCACCAGCCGCAGCCGCTGTTCGTCGAGGCGGCGCGCGACCAGGTCGGGGGCGTCCGGCACCGGGGAGGTCAGGCACAGGTCGAGTTCACCGGCCCGGAGCTTCTCCAGCATGGCCTCGCCGTAGTTCTGGACGAGGGAGAACCGGATGCGCGGGTGGTCGGCGCGGAAGGCGCGGATGAGCCCGGGTACGGTCTCGGAGCCCAGGGTGTGCAGGAAGCCGAACGCCACCTTGCCGGCCGTCGGATCGGCATCCTGCTGTACGGATTCGGCGGCGCGGTCGATCTCCGTGAGGGCCTGCTCGGCGGAGGCGAGGAAGGTACGGCCCGCCGTGGTGAGGGCGACCGTACGGCCCTTGCGGGCGAACAGCGTGACGCCGAGGTCCTGTTCGAGCCGGACCATGGCGCGCGACAGGGTGGACTGCGGGACGCCCAGCTCGTGGGCGGCGCGGGTGACGTGCTCGTGGCGGGCGACGGCGACGAAATACGCCAGCCGCGGGGCCAGCAATGTTGTCACGGCCATGTCTTCTACGTAACGGTTCATCGACATCCACGCCCCTGAACTGGGTTGATGCAGCAGTGGATCGATTATCGCGATTCTGTGCATTGGACGCATGAAAAACACGGGCCTACCTTCGAAGCATGCCTCCCGTTCATACCGGGGCACCCGTCATCCCGGGTGCCTCCACCCCGTCGTCCCCCGCACCGCAGCCCCTCTCCCCCGGCCGCCCCGGCTACCGCCGGATGAGCCTCGCGCTCTTCGCCGCCGGACTCGCGACGTTCGCCCTCCTCTACTCCACCCAGGCGCTGTTGCCCGCGATCTCCGCCGGCCTCGGGGTGACCGCGGGGCAGGCCAGCTGGACGGTGTCCGCGGCCACCGGCGCGCTCGCGCTGTTCGTCCTCCCGCTGAGCGCACTGTCCGAACGCTTCGGCCGCACACGGATGATGACCGTCTCGATGGTGATCGCCGTCGGCGTGGGCCTGCTGGTGCCCTTCGCGCCGAACGTGGAGTGGCTGGTGGCGCTGCGCGCCGTCCAGGGCGCGGCGATCGCCGGGATCCCGGCCTCCGCGATGGCGTACCTGGCGGAGGAGGTCAGGCCGAAGGCGCTGGTGGCCGCGATCGGCCTGTTCGTGGCGGGGAACTCCATCGGCGGGATGAGCGGCCGGCTCGTCACGGGCTGGGCCGCGCAGCTGTGGGGCTGGCGGGCGGGCCTGCTGGCCGTCGCCCTGATGTCGCTGGCGTGCGCCGTGGCCTTCCTGGTACTGCTGCCCCGGGCGCGGTTCTTCCGCCCGGCGTCGCTGAACCCGCGCGCGGTGGCCCGTACCGTCGCCGGTCACCTGCGCGATCCGCTGCTGCTGCGCCTGTACGGGATCGGCGCGCTGTTCATGACGGTCTTCGGCGCGGTGTACACCGTGATCGGCTACCGGCTGGTGGACGAGCCGTTCTCGCTCGGGCAGGGCGTGATCGGGTCGATCTTCCTGATCTACCTGGTCGGCACGGTCTCCTCGGCCGCCGCGGGCAAGCTGGTGGCCCGCGCGGGGCGGCGCGGCGCGCTGTACCTGGCCGTGACGACCACGGCGCTCGGGCTGCTGCTGTCGCTGTCCGACTCCCTGGCGGCGATCGTCCTCGGCCTGGTCCTGATCACCGCGGGCTTCTTCGCGGGGCACGCGGTCGCATCCGCCGCGGTGAGCCGGACGGCGAAGACGGGCCGGGCGCAGGCCTCCGCGCTCTACCAGTCGGCGTACTACCTCGGCTCCAGCGCCGGCGGCACCCTGGGCGCCCTCGCCTACCACGGGGCCGGCTGGGCGGCCACGGTCGGCATCGCGCTGCTGGCGGTGCTCGGCGTCGTGTCGATCACGCTGTACGGGTCGCACGCCGCGCGCGCGGAGCGCCGGATGCCGGTGTCGGCCGTGGGCGCGCGCTGACGAAATCTACGCTCCCGACGGGGCAACCCCTGCGTGTTTTCCGGGCATTGAACACGGAGAACGATTGCGGTGCGAGCAGGGGAGGACCGGATGGGGACGGGACCGGACACGGGGACACGGGCGTCACGCGGGCGCCCGGGGCAGCGGGCGGCGGTGCTGTGCGGGGCGGCCGCGCTGGCGTTGCCGCTGGTGGTGGCCGGCGGCGGGGCGGCGCAGGCCGCCGCCTCCTGCAACCTCACCACGGGGCCCCACCAGCGGCAGGTCGAGCAGTTCCTCGGACGGCCGGTGGACGGGAAGCAGTCGGCGGCCGACTGCACGGCGATCCGGTCCTTCCAGGCGAGCCACGGGATCACCCCGACCCAGGGATACGCGGGGCCGCTGACCTGGCAGACGATGAGCACGATGCTGGCCCAGCGGGCGGCCGGCACCACCCCGAACAGGGCGGGCAACTGCCCGGTGAACCGGGGGCGGATCGCCTGCGTCGACCTGACGCGGCAGCTCAGCTGGATCCAGGACGGTGCCACCCTCACGTACGGGCCCGTCCCGGTCCGCACCGGCAAGGACGGCACGGAGACCCGGACCGGCCTGAAGAAGATCTACTACCGGAGCATCGACCACTGGTCGACGCTCTACAACGTCAGGATGCCGTACGCCCAGTTCTTCGACGGGGGCATCGCCTTCCACTCGACCACCAAGAGCATGTGGAACCCGCCCGGTTCGGGCGGCTGCGTGAACATGCGGTCCGCCGACGCCAAGGCGTACTGGAACCTGCTGGGGAAGGGCGAGGACGTCTACGTGTACGGGCGCAAGCCCGGTACCTAGGCCGTGTCGGCGCCCGGTGCGGGCGCGGCCGGCGCGGACGCGGCGGGTACGGCGGGTGCGGGTGCGGCGGTCAGGCGGTCCAGCCGCCGCAGGCTCGCCCGGCGCTGGACGAGGGACAGTCCCGCCACGCCCGCGCCGAGTGCCAGCCATCCCGCCGGGCCGGCCGCCATCACCGCGCCGGTGAGCAGCAGCGGGCCCGCGGACTTCTGCACGGACTGGGCCATGCCGGCGACCCCGAGGTAGGAGGCTCGCGCCTCCCGGGGCGCGAGGGAGACCGCGAGCTCCCAGGAGCTCACCGAACGCATCAGCTCGGCCGCGGTGGCCAGCACCGCCGCGGTGAGGAGGGCGGCCGAGGCGGCCCAGACCCCGCCCGCGGGAGCGGCGGCCAGGAAGACGCAGCAGGCCAGGGTCAGCAGGCCGTACACGGCGACCGCGCCGGCCGCCCGGCGGGCGTCCGGGACCCGCGCCGACACCCGTAGCTGCAGGGCGACGACGAGCACGGTGTTGATGACGAGGAAGGCCGGGATCAGGGCGTGCGGGGCCGTGGTGTGGCCGACCAGCCACAGCGGCAGGCCGACGCCGATGATCGAGTCGTCGAGGTTCATCGGGATGTCGAGCAGGACGAAGCGCAGGTAGCCGCGGTCCCGCCAGGGGCCGGCCCCGGACGCCGGGGCGCCTGCCTCCGCTCCGGGCCGGGCGACCACGAGCCCGCCGCCGCGCGGCTCCCGGGTGCGCCACACCAGGACCGCGGCGATGAGGAACGACAGCGCGTTGGCCAGGATCAGCACCTGGTAGGCGCCCCGGGTGCCCACGGCGAGGCCGATGGCGGCGAGGCCCGCGCCGAGGGCGTAGCCGGCGTTCGCCGAACTGCGCGACAGTGCCTGGTAGGTGGAGCGCCGTTCACCCGCGACCCGGGTGGCGAAGAGCATCTCCAGCGTCTTGGCGGCCCGGTCTCCCAGGTGGGTCACGGCGAACAGGAGCAGCAGCAGGCGGAAGTCGGTGACCAGCAGCAGTGCGCCCAGGGCCGCGAGCCGGATGAGGTGGCAGCCGATCAGCAGGGTGCGCACCTGGAAGCGGTCGGCGAGGTGGCCGGCGAGCGGGGATCCGGCGATGCCCGCCACGCCGGCCGCACCCAGCAGCAGGCCGAGCTGCCCGGCGTCGAGGCCGACGACGAAGGTGAAGTAGAGGACGGAGGACGCGGCCCACACGCCGGTACCCGCGCGGTCCAGCGCCTGGGTGAGCAGCATGATCCGCGCGTCCCGGCCGCCGGGCGGCCGGCGCAGTTGCGCCAGCAGTCCGGCCTCCTGGCGCTCCTGCGTCCTGCGGATCTTCCTGCCGCGCCGCATCCCAGTCCCCCGCTTCGACCGCGTCCACCGTCCCAGGTATCTCGACATCGAGATACCTGGATGAAGCCTGCCGCAGATTAATCTTGACGTCAAGAAACTTGACATCGACAGACCGGGTCGCCGTGACGGTTCCGGCTGCCGTTGTCGGACCCCTCCGGTAGGTTCCGAAGGAGCGGAACCACCAGGGGGACGGACGGACATGAGCGATCTCGCGACCAATGACATGGACCTCGACACGGCCATGGACCGGTACCGGGTCGAGCTCACCGGTTACTGCTACCGGATGCTCGGCTCCTCCTTCGACGCCGAGGACGCGGTGCAGGACACCTACGTCCGCGCCTGGCGGAGCCACTCCAAGTTCGAGGGCCGCTCCTCGCTGCGGTCGTGGCTGTACCGGATCGCCACCAACGTCTGCCTGGACCTGCTGAACGCCGGGAACAGGCGGGCCCGCCCGATGGACCTCACCGCCCCGCAGCACCAGTCCTCCGCCGTACTCAACGAGCGCCCCGAGGTGACCTGGCTGGAGCCGGTCCCGGACGGCCGAGTGCTGCCGCAGACCGCCGACCCGGCGGAGATGGCGCTGGCGAAGGAGTCCGTCCGGCTGGCCTTCGTCGCGGCCCTCCAGCACCTGCCCGCCAAGCAGCGGGCGGTGCTGATCCTGCGCGAGGTGCTGGCCTGGAAGGCCGACGAGGTGGCCCAGCTCCTGGAGACCACGACGGCCTCGGTGAACAGCGCCCTCCAGCGGGCGCGGGCCACCCTCGCCGGACAGGCGCTGCGCGACAGCGACCCGGCGGATCCGCTCGACGCGGACCAGGCGAAGCTGCTGGAGCAGTACCTCTCCGCCTTCGAGGCCTACGACATCACGCGGCTCACCTCGCTCCTGCACGAGGACGCGGTGCTCTCGATGCCGCCGTTCGACCTGTGGCTCCAGGGCCACGAGGACATCGCGGCCTGGCACCTGAACCAGGGCATCGGCTGCAAGGGATCCCGGCTGATCCCGACGACGGCGAACGGCATGCCCGCCTTCGGCCAGTACCGTCCGCGCGAGGACGGCGCGCCCGGCCACACCCCGTGGGCCCTGCAGGTGCTGGAGGTCTCAGAGGGCAAGATCGTCGGGCTCAACGCCTTCCTGGACACCGCCCGGTGGTTCCCGCTGTTCGGCCTCCCCGAGCACCTCGACGAGGCCTACGAGGTCCAGTAGGGCCCGCAGCGCGGGCGCGGCCCCGGTCACCCGCAGCGGCCGCCCCCGGGCGGCCAGCCGCAGCCGGGCCAGCACCTCGACGGTGCCGAGGCCCGGCGCGGTGACGGCCCCGGCGTCGCATTCCACGGCCGCCGCCCCGTCCTCGTACAGCAGGACCAGCCGGGCGCACAGCCGTGCCGCGTCCCGGGCGGTCGGGGCGGGTCCGGGCAGCACGAGCCGAATGATCTCCACGAGGGGGTGACTCCCCCGCCCGCCCGAATTCATCGGCGGACGCGCACAATGGCCGGATGCCGCCTGCCTACTGGGATCCCCTGCCGACCGCCCGCGCCCTCGCCGCGGCCGATGCGAGGTTCCCGGTGTTCCAGGGCAGGTGGGCCGACCGGAACTGGCGCAACGTCCCGGGCCCGTTCTACGGGGCGGACACCGACTGCATGATGATGGGCCGCCTGGAGGCCCCGCACCACATCGCCTACGACGGCGAGCGCGAGTTCGTCTTCCGCCAGCCCGTCACCGCCGAGGAGACCGGGGCCTTCGTGCACGGCGCGGGGCTGGAGCTGTACACCGCCTACGCCTGCGACGGCGACGATCACTGGACGGTGGAGTCGGTCCGCGACTGGTGGGCGGACCGGGGCCGGGTGCGGGAGTGGGCCGTGACCATCGGGGCCGAGTGGGCCGCCTACGACCCGGAGTCGCCGTACTCCGGGCACTACCGGGAGGCCGCCCAGGGCCACCGGGACTTCGTCGCGTACATCGACGACGGCGGCCTGGAGGCCTACCTGCGGGGCTACCTGTTCTGGCTGGAGCACCTCTTCGAACCGGGGCCGGGCCAGGCCCTGCCGGTGCTCTGAGGTCAGGGGACCGGGAAGTCGGAGGTGTCGAGGTCGATGCCGAACGGGGCGGGCACGTAGTGCTCCTCGGCGGCCGCCACCAGGCCCTCCCAGCTGTCGTACGCGGACAGGTACGGGGCTGGTGCACTCATGGGCTGCTCCTCAGGAACCGGTCGGCACCGATCCCAGCACGGCGAACGGGACCGGTGGGGGTCCACCGGTCCCGTCCATTCGAAGGGGAAGCCGCAGGTCAGGCGATGCGGTCCAGGACGATCGGCGTGGCGGAGAAGGCCGTGCCCGCCGGGGCGATGTCGTACGTGCCCGCCAGGGAGGCGAGGGCGTAGTCGAACTTCTCCGGGGTGTCCGTGTGCAGGGTCATCAGCGGCTGGCCCGCCGTCACCGTGTCGCCGGGCTTCGCGTGGAGCTCGACGCCCGCGCCCGCCTGCACCGGGTCCTCCTTGCGCGCGCGGCCGGCGCCCAGGCGCCACGCCGCGACACCGACGCCGTACGCGTCCAGGCGGGTCAGGACGCCCGACTCGGGGGCGGTGACCACGTGCTGCTCGCGGGCCACCGGCAGGGTCGCGTCCGGGTCGCCGCCCTGGGCCGCGATCATCCGGCGCCAGTGGTCCATCGCGGAGCCGTCGGCAAGGGCCTTCGCCGGGTCGGCGTCCTTGATGCCCGCCGCTTCCAGCATCTCCTTGGCCAGCGCGATGGTCAGCTCGACCACGTCGGCGGGGCCGCCGCCGGCCAGGACCTCGACCGACTCGCGGACTTCGAGGGCGTTTCCGGCGGTCAGGCCGAGCGGGGTGGACATGTCGGTGAGGAGCGCGACGGTCTTGACGCCGCTGTCCGTGCCGAGGCCGACCATCGTGTGGGCCAGCTCCTGCGCGTCCGCGAGGTTCTTCATGAAGGCGCCGGTGCCGACCTTGACGTCCAGGACGAGCGAGCCGGTGCCCTCGGCGATCTTCTTCGACATGATCGAGGAGGCGATCAGCGGGATGGCCTCGACCGTGCCGGTGACATCGCGCAGCGCGTAGAGCTTCTTGTCCGCAGGGGCCAGGCCGTCGCCCGCCGCGCAGATGACCGCGCCGGTGGTGTCCAAGACGTGCAGCATCTCCTCGTTGGAGAGCAGCGCGCGCCAGCCGGGGATGGACTCCAGCTTGTCGAGGGTGCCGCCCGTGTGGCCGAGGCCGCGGCCCGAGAGCTGCGGCACGGCCGCGCCGCACGCGGCGACGAGCGGGGCCAGCGGGAGGGTGATCTTGTCGCCGACGCCGCCGGTGGAGTGCTTGTCGGCGGTGGGGCGGGAGAGGGAGTCGAAGTTCATGCGCTCGCCGGACGCGATCATCGCCGCGGTCCAGCGGGCGATCTCGGTCCGGTTCATGCCGTTGAGCAGGATGGCCATGGCCAGGGCGGACATCTGCTCGTCGGCCACGACGCCGCGGGTGTAGGCGTCGATGACCCAGTCGATCTGCTCGGGGCTCAGCTCACCGCGGTCCCGCTTGGTCCGGATGACGGAGATGACGTCCATGTGGTGCTTCCTTCTACGCGCATAGAGAGGGGGAGATGAGGGGTTCAGGAACGGAAGTACGACGGCCCTCCGCCCCGGCAGGGGCGAAGGGCCGTCGACACGGCTATCTCAGGTGGTCGGGCCCGAAGGCCTGCGGCAGCATCGCCGCCAGCGGGAGGATCCCGTCAGGGGTCTCCACCAGCAGCTCGTCGCCGCCGAATTCGTACAGCAGCTGGCGACAGCGGCCGCACGGGACGAGGATCTCGCCCTTGCCGTCCACGCACGTGAAGTGCGTGAGGCGGCCGCCGCCGGTGGCCTGGAGGGAGGAGACCAGCCCGCACTCGGCGCACAGGCCCAGCCCGTAGCTGGCGTTCTCCACGTTGCAGCCGGTCACGACGCGGCCGTCGTCCACCCTGGCGGCGACCCCGACCGGGAAGCCCGAGTACGGGGCGTACGCCCGGGTCATCGCTTCCCGGGCGGCCGTCCGCAGGACTTCCCAGTCCACCGCGTGCTCCGCGGTCACTTGCCCTGACCCTTGCGGTACGGCATGCCGTCCGCCTTGGGCATCCGCAGGCGCTGCGCCGACAGGGCGAGCACGAGCAGCGTGGTCAGGTACGGGGCCGCGTCGACGAACTGGCTCGGCACCGAGTCGGTCAGCGCGTACCAGACGAACAGCAGCGCGGCGAAGGCCGCCGAGATGCCGGCCTGGATGTACTTCTTCTTGTAGAGCTGCCAGACGCAGACGAGCACCAGCAGGATCGCGATCAGCAGCAGCATCGCGTGGACGTTCTCGGCGCCACCGCGCAGCTTGAGGCTGTCGATGAAGCCGAACAGGCCCGCGCCCAGCGCCATGCCGCCCGGCATCCAGTTACCGAAGATCATCGCGGCGAGACCGATGTAGCCGCGGCCGCCGGTCTGGCCCTCCTGGTAGATGGGGCTGGCGACGATCGACAGGAACGCGCCGCCGAGGCCCGCGAGGCCACCGGAAACGATCACGGCGATGTACTTGTACTTGTAGACGTTGACGCCCAGCGACTCCGCGGCGATGGGGTTCTCACCGCAGGAGCGCAGCCGCAGACCGAAGGTGGTCCGCCACAGCACCCACCAGGTGGCCGGGATCAGCAGCAGGGCGACGACCGTCAGCAGCGACAGCTCGGTGATCAGACCGCCGATGACACCGGCGAGGTCCGAGACGAAGAACCAGTGCTTGCCCTGGAGGTCGGCCATCCAGTCGGACAACCCCGGGATTGTGATCTTGTAGATCGGCTCGACCTGCGGCGACTGCTTGGAGGAGCCGCCCGGCGCGTCCGCGAACGTGAAGTTCGACAGGTACTGGGTGAAGCCCAGCGCCAGGATGTTGACCGCCACACCGGAGACGATGTGGTTGACGTTGAAGGTGATCGTGATGATCGCGTGCAGCAGGCCGCCGATGGCGCCGCCGATGATGCCGGCGGCCACGCCGGTCCACGGACCCCACTGGTAGCCGGCCCAGGCACCGAACCAGGTGCCGAGGATCATCATGCCCTCGAGGCCGATGTTGACGACGCCCGCGCGCTCGGCCCACAGACCGCCGAGTCCGGCGAGGCCGATCGGTACGGCGAGCGAGAGGGCACCGGAGACCTGGCCGATGGAGGTCAGGTCGTCGGCCCCGGAGATCAGGCGGACCAGCGAGATCAGGGCGAGGCCACCCGCGATGATCAGCATGATCCAGGGCAGGGTGAGCTTCTTGCGGCCGCTCGTGGCGGGTGCCGCTTTCTTCGTGGAGACGGTGCTGGCGCTCACGCCGCGACCTCCTTCTCGGTCTTCATGGCGTGGCCCGCGGCCAGCTCCTCGCCGACCTTCTGCTGCTGGCGCCGGATGCCGTAACGACGGACGAGCTCGTAGGAGACGACGACCGCGATCACGATCAGGCCCTTCATGATCGTGCCGATCTCCTTGGCGTAGCCGGCCGAGTCGAGGCCGCCGGACGCCTTGTCGATGAAGGCCATCAGGAGCGCGGCGAAGAGCATGCCCACGGGGCTGTTGCGGCCGAGCAGGGCGATGGTGATGCCGGTGAAGCCGACACCCACGGGGAAGACGAGGGTGTACGTGTGGCTCTCGCCGAGCAGCACCGGCATGCCGGACAGACCGGCGACGGCACCCGAGATGAGCATCGCAGTGATGATCATCTTCTTGGAGTCGACACCGGAGGCCGCGGCGGCGGACTCGCTCGCGCCGCTGGCGCGCAGGTCGAAGCCGAAGCGGGTGCGGTTGAGCACGAACCAGTAGACGACGCCGAGAGCGAAGGCCACGAAGGTGAAGCCGTAGATCTCGCCCGACTCGCCCATGGAGAGGGCGGGGAACCAGCCGGACTGGGCGATCTCGCCGGTGGTGAGGTCGTTGGAGCCCTCCACCTGGACGCCGAGGTTCTTCGGCAGGAGCAGCCAGGCGATGAGGCTCGTCGCGATCGCGTTGAGCATGATCGTCGAGACGACCTCGCTGACGCCGCGCTTGGCCTTCAGGAGGCCCGCGATACCGGCCCAGAAGGCACCGGTCGCCATCGCGACGAGCACGATCAGCAGGATGTGCAGCGGGCCGGGCAGGGCGATGGCGCCGCCGACCACGGCGGAGATCATCGCCGCGAGACGGTACTGGCCGTCGACGCCGATGTTGAAGAGGTTCATCCGGAAGCCGATGGCGACGGCCAGGGCTGCCAGGTAGTACGTGCCCGTCTGATTGACGATGAGGACCTGGACGTCCTCGTACGTACCGTGCTCGACCATGATGCGCAGCGGCTCGATCGGGTCGATGCCCGAGGCCCCCAGCACGATCATGGTCAGCAGAAAGGCGCTGACCAGCGCGAGCGCGGGCCCGGCGAAGCCGAGGATCAGCCGGTCCTTGTCGAATTTCTTCATCGGGCCTCGTCCTCCGTCGTGTCACCGTCGGCAGCGGCGGAGTGGTTGTCGGTTGATTCCAGGCGCCCGGAGGCGGCGCCCGTCATGGCGGTGCCGAGCTCCTCGGGGGTGACGGTCGCCGGGTCGGCGTCCGCGACCAGGCGGCCGCGGTAGATCACCCGCAGGGTGTCGGACAGGCCGATGAGCTCGTCCAGGTCGGCGGAGATCAGCAGCACGGCCAGGCCCTCGCGGCGGGCCTCGCGGATCGCGTCCCAGATCTGGGCCTGCGCGCCGACGTCCACACCACGCGTGGGGTGGGCGGCGATCAGGAACTTCGGGTTGTGGCTCATCTCGCGGCCGACGATCAGCTTCTGCTGGTTGCCGCCGGAGAGGGACGCCGCGGTGACATCGATGCCGGGCGTACGGACGTCGTACTCGCGCACGATCCGCTCGGTGTCCTTGCGGGCCGCCTTCGGGTCGAGGATGCCCCTCTTGGAGTTGGGCGCCTCGGTGACGTGACCGAGGATCCGGTTCTCCCACAGCGGGGACTCCAGCAGCAGGCCGTGGCGGTGACGGTCCTCGGGGATGTAGCCGATGCCGCCCTCGCGGCGCTTGCGCACCGACATCTTGGTGATGTCGGCGCCGTCCAGGGTGATGACGCCCGTGTCGGGAGCCATCATGCCCATGAGGGCCTCGATCAGCTCCGTCTGGCCGTTGCCCTCGACACCGGCGATACCGAGGATCTCGCCCTTGTGGATGGTCAGGCTGATGTCGTCCAGCAGGAGGCGGCCGGCCCCGATGTGCTCCAGGGTGGCGGAGTCCGCGGCGGGTGCGGGTACCAGGACCTCCGGCTCGGCGACGACCGCGTCGCCGGCGGCGACGGTAAGGCCCGCCACCTGGAGCATCGGGACGTTCGTCACCGTCGACTCACGGGTTTCCGGCGAGGGCAGCTCCGCGCCGACCATCAGCTCGGCGAGCTGCTTGGGGGTGGCGGTCTTCGGGTCGGCGGTGCCGACCGTGGTGCCGCGCCGGATGACGGTGATGTCGTCCGCGACCTTCAGCACTTCGCCCAGCTTGTGCGAAATGAAGATGACGGTCAGGCCCTCGGCCTTGAGCTCGCGCAGGTTGTCGAAGAGTGCGTCCACCTCCTGCGGCACGAGCACTGCGGTCGGCTCGTCGAGGATGAGGATCTTCGCGCCGCGGTAGAGGACCTTGAGGATCTCCACCCGCTGCCGGTCGGCGACACCCAGGTCCTCGACCAGGGCGTCGGGGCGCACGCCGAGGCCGTACGCGTCCGAGATCTCCTTGATCTTCTTACGGGCCTTGGCGCCGATGCCGTACAGCTTCTCGCCGCCGAGAACCACGTTCTCCAGGACGGTGAGGTTGTCGGCGAGCATGAAGTGCTGGTGCACCATGCCGATGCCGCGGACGATGGCCTCGCCGGGGCTGTTGAAGGAGACCTGCTCCCCGTCGATGGCGATGGTGCCCTCGTCCGGCTTCTGCATGCCGTAGAGGATCTTCATCAGGGTCGACTTGCCGGCGCCGTTCTCGCCGATCAAGGCATGGACCGTGCCCTTGCGGACCGTGATCGCGATGTCCTTGTTGGCGACGACGCCGGGGAAGCGCTTGGTGATGCCGTGCAGTTCTACGGCGGGGGGCGGGCTGGACGCGTTGATGACGCACTCTCCTTGGCGCGGAAGGAGCGGAAGGCAGGGGGGGACAGGGCGGGGAGAGAAAGTATCGCGTCCACGATGCTTCTACGCGCGTAGCACTGTCGGAAGTGAAAACTTGCGGCCAGGCGGCCACGTGGTCACAGACTAATGATCACAGAACGTGGCTCGGGGCCCGGGAGCGATAACGACCGCTTCCCGGACCCCGGAGACCAGGACTACATGTCAGGAACGGCCTTACGGGGCGGTCTTGACGGTGATCTTCTTGGCGATGATGTCGGCCTTGGCCTTCTCCACCGCGGCGATGACGTCAGCCATCTCCTTGTACTTCGGGTTGGAGTCGGCCAGGCCGACGCCGTCCTTGTCCAGGCCGTAGCGGATCTCGCCCGTGGTGGGCTTGCCGTCCTCGACCGACTTGATCAGGTTGAAGACGGAGTCCGAGACGTCCTTCGTGACCGAGGTCAGGATGGAGTCCTTGTACTTCGCCAGGCCGGCCTGGTTGTACTGGTCGGAGTCGACACCGATGGCCCACTTGCCCTTGGCCGAGGCGGCCTCGATGGCACCGGAACCCGCGAGACCGGCGGCGGCGTAGACCACGTCGGCGCCCGCGTCGAGCTGGCCCTGCGCAGCGGCCTTGCCGAGGTCGGGCTTGGCGAAACCGTCGAAGTTCGGCGGCTGGGTCAGGTACTGGGAGAGCACCTTGGCGTTCGGGTTGGTGTCCTTGACACCCTGGGCGAAGCCCGCCTCGAACTTCTTGATCAGCGGAACCTCGACACCGCCGATGAAGCCGACCGTGCCGGTCTTCGACGCCTTGGCGGCGGCGACGCCGGCCAGGTAGGAGCCCTGCTCCTCGTTGAAGACCATGTTGGCGACGTTCGGGCCGGTCACCGAGGTGTCGTCGATGATGCCGAACGTGGTGTTCGGGAACTTCGGCGCGACCTTCTTGATGGCCGGGGCGTAGGCGAAGCCGACACCGATGACCGGGTTGTTGCCCTTGCGGGCAAGCTCGGTGAGGCGCTGGACCTTGTCGGCCTCGCCCTCACCGTCGGTGGGCTCGGCCTCGGCGCCCTTGATCTTCAGATCGGCTTCCGCCTTCTTCAGACCGGCGTAAGCGGCGTCGTTGAACGACTGGTCGCCGCGGCCACCGATGTCGTACGCGATGGCTGCGGACTTCTGACCCGACTCCGAGGGGGAGGCCGAGGCGTCCGACGACTTCTTTCCGCCACAGGCGGTGGCCGAGAGGGCCAGCGCCGCGGACGCGATGCCCACGGTGGCGATCCTGGTGATCCGGCGCAAGGGGAGGCTCCTTCAAAACCTGACCGAAGCGCCACGACCGGCGCTGGTTTCGCGGCGATCGTAACGCGCGTAGATGTCAGTTAAAGGCCCGTTCATGAGTCGTTATCGGATCGTCGTGAACCGGACAGTGACCGATTGGTGACTCCCTACGCGCCCAGCCCTTGCGTACCAAGGGCTGGACACGCCCGCCGGGAGTCCCGCGGATGTTGTAAGGAGTTCGGTCCGGCCCGCTACCGGACGGGGCCGGAGCGACGTCCGTCGAGCAGCGCGGCGGCCGTGAAGAACTCCACGCCGACCGCGATCGCGGACTCGTCCACGTCGAAGTCCCCGCGGTGCAGATCACGCTTGGCGGTGTCGCCCGGCGTACGGACCCCCAGCCGGGCCATCGCGCCCGGGACATGCTCCAGGTACCAGGAGAAGTCCTCGCCGCCCAGGCTCTGCTCGGTGTCCTCGACCGACTCCGTTCCGCAACGGGCCCCCATGGCCTCCCGCAGCAGCTCGGTGATCACCGGGTCGTTGACCACCGGGGGCACCCCGCGCACGTGGTTGATCTCGAACTTGGCCCCGTGCATGGTCGCGATCTCGTCGATCGCCGCGTGGATCATGTCCGGCGCCTCGTGCCAGGCGTTCAGGTCCAGGCAGCGCACGGTTCCGGACAGCTCGGCGTGCATCGGGATGACGTTGCAGGCGTGCCCGGCCTCGATCCGGCCCCAGGTGACCGACATGCCCGAGCGGGCGTCCATCCGGCGGGCAAGCAGGGCGGGGGCGTCGACGGCCACCCGGGCGGCGGCCGTCACCAGGTCGGTGGTCAGGTGCGGCCGCGCGGTGTGCCCGCCGGGGCCGGAGAGGCTGACCTCCAGCCGGTCGCAGGCCGAGGTGATGGGGCCGGCCCGCAGCCCGATGCGCCCCGCGTCGACCCGGGGGTCGCAGTGCACGGCGACGATCCGGCCCACGCCGTCCAGGACCCCGGACTCGATCGCGTCGGTGGCACCTCCCGGGAGCACCTCCTCGGCGGGCTGGAAGAGCAGGCGTACGGGGCGGGGCAGCAGCCCCTGCCGGTCGAGCTCCGCGAGGACCAGGCCGGCACCGAGGACGACCGAGGTGTGCACGTCGTGGCCGCAGGCGTGGGCGCGGTCCGGGAAGGTCGAGCGGTACGCGACGTGCGTCTTGGCGTCCGGAATGGGCAGGGCGTCGATGTCCGCGCGCAGGGCCAGCATCGGCCGGCCCCCGTCCCAGGTGCCGACGTCACAGATCAGGCCCGTGCCGGACTTCAGCACCCGTGGTCGCAGGCCGGCTTTCTCCAGCCTGGCCTTGATCGCCGCGGTGGTGCGGAATTCCTGGTGTCCGAGCTCCGGGTGCATGTGCAAGTCCCGGCGGAAGGCGATCAGTTCGGTACGCAGGTGGTCCGGAAGCTTGCCGGGCAGCTCGGGCCGGTCGGACGCGGCGGGCTGGGCGGTCTGGGACTCGCGGGACATCAACTGGTTCACCCGTTGAAGGGTAGGCGCACCTGCGGGTCAACTGGCCGGGGATCACGAAAAGTTCATGCCGTTAGGGGAAAGAAACCCGGCCTCTGGACGCATGACCGGATGCACCCGGGGGTAAACTCGCGCGCTCATCCGGCTGTGGGAGCCGCCTGGGCAGGCAGTCTGCGCACATCGCGGGCGGTGTCCGTGACCCCGGCGAGAAAGCTCCGGGCGCGGGGGGAGGCGGACCCGGTGAGCCATGCGGGGTCCACATCGCATACGGCCACCGTGACACCGGTACCGGTCAGGGCGTACGGCAGGGTGTGGACGACGGTGGACGGAAAGCTGACGATCGTCCGGCCGACCGGGCCGCGCCGGGCGATCAGCTCCAGCGGCAGGTCCGGGCGCACGATCTCCAGACCGGTCGCCCGGCTCAGCGCGCGCAGCTTCTCGGGTGACTCGCGGCGGTGGGCGAAGTAGCGGGTGGCGCCGTGCTCCACGGTCAGGGCGCGCACCGCGTCCAGATAGCGGTCCGGGTCCACCACCCCGGTCTCCACGAGCGAGGTGCCGACCAGGTCGGTGCCCCTGGTCGGGCGGGGCGGCCCGAACCGGGCGCGGGTCCAGGCGAAGTCGTTGACCCGCAGCGTCATCCCGCCGTGGGCGGTGACGGGCATCGAGCTGAACACCTCGACGCGGTGGCCGCGGCGTCCGGCCGGGACGAAGCGGCGGCGCGCGGCCGCCGAGACGGGTGCGTACGCCAGCTCGCGGATCCGGCCGGGCAGTCCGCCGCCGCCGACCCGGTGCCACCGTACGAGGCGTTCGCCGCGGGCGGTCTGGGCCATGAACTCCATGGTGGCCGTGCCGTCGTCGACGACGACGAGCTCCTCGGCGCGTACGAGGGTCAGCAGCAGCTGCACGTAGCGCGAGAAGGGGTCGCCGACCACGACCGTGCGCGCGGCGCGCACGTCGCGCGCCAGCGCGGCGAGCGCCTTCAGCGGCGCGAACCGGCTGCCGCGCGCCTCCTGCCAGCGGACCTCGTGCCCCTCGTCCCGCGCCAGCGCGGCCATCCGGCGCAGCTGGCCGCGGGACATCGGGTCGGTGGGCGGCAGCACCACGATGCTCAGGGGTGACGCGGCGGCGCCCGTCGGCCGGTCGGCCGGTCCGGGCCGCCGCGCCCCGCCGTCGCCACGGCGCCTGCCCTGGCGCGGGACGCCGTCCAGCCGCGGCTGCCGCTCCCCGGTGTGCGCGTACGCCCACTCCAGCACGTTCAGGAGCTGGACCGGACTCTCGACGAACGCCAGGGTGGAGGCGGAGGGGGCGGGGGTGCCGGAGGGGGTCAGGGTCACCACGTACTCCTTCGGGGGGCGGAACGCGGACGCGCCGGAGCGGAGGTCAGACGGCTGCCAGCTCGCCCCGGACGCGGCGGAGCTTCTTCATCGGGCCGAGCTCGGACTCGTAGACCCGCTTGATGCCGTCGCCGAGGGCGGTCTCGATGGTGCGGATGTCGCGGACCAGGCGGGCCAGGCCACCGGGCTCGACCGAGGCGGCCTGGTCGGAGCCCCACATCGCGCGGTCGAGGGTGATGTGGCGCTCGACGAAGGTGGCGCCGAGGGCGACGGCGGCGAGGGTGGTCTGCAGGCCCGTCTCGTGGCCGGAGTAGCCGATCGGGACGTTCGGGTACTCGTCGCGCAGGGTGTTGATCACGCGCAGGTTGAGCTCCTCGGCCTTGGCCGGGTACGTGGAAGTCGCGTGGCAGAGAAGGATGTTGGCGCTGCCGAGCACCTCCACCGCGTGGCGGATCTGGTGCGGGGTGGACATGCCGGTGGACAGGACGACGGTGCGGCCGGTGGCGCGCAGGGCGCGCAGCAGTTCGTCGTCGGTGAGGGAGGCGGAGGCCACCTTGTGTGCGGGGACGTCGAACTTCTCCAGGAAGGCGACGGCCTCGGTGTCCCACGGGGAGGCGAACCAGTCGATGCCGCGCTTGGCGCAGTGGTCGTCGATGGCGCGGTACTCGTCCTCGCCGAACTCGACCCTGTGGCGGTAGTCGATGTAGGTCATCCGGCCCCAGGGGGTGTCGCGTTCGATGTCCCACTGGTCGCGCGGGGTGCAGATCTCCGGGGTGCGCTTCTGGAACTTCACGGCGTCGCAGCCGGCTTCGGCGGCGGCGTCGATGAGGGCGAAGGCGTTGCCGAGGTCGCCGTTGTGGTTGATGCCGATCTCGCCGACGACGTAGACGGGGCGGCCGGTGCCCGCGGTGCGGGAGCCGAAGGTGCGCAGACGGGAGTCGGGCGTTGCGGTCATGGCAGGGGGCGTCCTTCGGTGCGGGGATGTACGGGGAGTACGGGGTGTGGGCTGCGGGTCGAGATGCGCGTCGTGCTCCGGGGCGGGCTGTGCGGGGTGTGCCCCGGGGCGCGGGTCGAGCAGGGGTGCGAGCAGGCGGGCGCGGGCCAGGTCGTGCGGGTCGTCGATC
This sequence comes from Streptomyces sp. NBC_01232, assembly GCF_035989885.1. Lineage (GTDB taxonomy): Bacteria > Actinomycetota > Actinomycetes > Streptomycetales > Streptomycetaceae > Streptomyces. The sequence continues at coordinate 5,154,617 of NZ_CP108518.1, read as the reverse complement.
TCCAGGACCCGTGCGGGGTCGGTGGCGACGGGGAGGGTGCGGCCGAAGAACCGGTGCCGGGCGCTGCGGAAGCCCGCGGCGTCCATGGCGTAGGCGGCGCCCGTCTCCAGCAGGTCCTGCGGCCGGTCCTGGCGCCGGGGGCGTCGTGCCCGGTCGTGGTTGACGCCGGTCCCGGAGCCGTCGGCCCCGTCCCGCCAGAGGAACCCGTGGAAGGGGGCCACGGTCAGGGCCGAGTCGGCTGCCCCGGAGGCGACGGCGACGGCGACCGACTCGACGTCGGAGGTGGCGAGGAAGGGGCTGGTGCACTGGACGAGGAGGACCACGTCCACGACGAGGGAGTGCAGTTCCTCGAAGGCGGCGAGCGCGTGCAGGACCGCGGCCTCGCTGCTGGCGGTGTCGCCGGAGATGGCGTGGGGGCGCGCGATCACGTCGGCGCCCGCGGCGCGGGCGGCGGCGGCGATGGCCTCGGAGTCGGTGGAGACCACCACGTCGGTGACGGTCGGCGCGGAGCGGCAGGCAAGGACGGCGCGGGCGACGAGCGGGGTGCCGGCGACCTCGGCGAGGTTCTTGCCGGGCACTCCCTTGGAGCCGCCGCGGGCCGGGATCACGGCGAGGACCCTCACAGCTCCCCCAGCCTTCGGATCACCGGGGCCACGCGCTGCACGCCGTGCCGGTAGGCCCCGCGGGCGGCTTCGCGCAGATGCGAGCGGAGCCGGCGGCGCAGCCGGGACTCGCCTGCCGCCGGGCGCACCGCGCCGGGCAGCGGGGTGCCGTCGGGCGCGAGGTGGTGGCGGGCGAGGATCCCGGGGAGGTATCCGGGGGCGGTCGTGAGCGTGTAGTAGGGGGCAGGCGAGGGCAGCCGGGCGGCGGCCAGCAGCCCGGCGACCTTGGCCCGCGCGAGGGCGTAGGCGTCGGGGCCGGCGCCCCCGTCGGTGCCTCTCTCCGCGGGGCCGTCCGCACGTCGTTCCGCACGGCCGTCCGCACCCCTGTCCACGCCCCGATCCGCACGTCCGTCCGCGCCCGCCGGGGGCAGGACGCCCTGTGCCGCCAGCCAGACCGGGTCCCCCTGCGGGAGGAGCCCGGAGTCGATCTGGTCCCAGGAGGCCAGGCAGCCCGAGCCCAGGAAGTGGTGGTTGCCGAGGGACTCGCGGATCCCGAGGTCGGTCAGGATCGCCGTCGGGACGGACCGGTGCAGGGATTCCAGGGCGGCCGTGGAGGAGACGGTGACGAGCAGGTCCGTGCCGTCCAGGACCTCGCCCATGTTCCCGTACACCAGGCGGCAGTTGGTGGGCAGGCCGCCGGGGAGGCGCTCCGCGAGCCGCTGGTACGGCTGCTCCTCCAGGTGCGTGGTGTGCTCCCCGGGCTTGCTGCGGAGTTTGATCAGCACCTCGCGCTCGGGGTGCAGCCGGGCGTGCCCGGCGGCCCGTTCCAGCAGGTAGGCGCGGTCGGCGCGGCTGTCGGGCACGGAGGGCTGGACGGCGAAGACCACCGTGTGGGCCCGGCTCCCGGCCTGCTCGTACGGCGCCCCGCCCAGGAAAGGCAGCGCGGTCTCGGTGACGGCGGAGGCGTCCGCGCCGACGCCCTCGTACACGGCGCGGAACCGCTGGGCGTCGTGGCGGGAGTTGGCGAGGACGAGGTCGGCGCCGTGCCGCAGCAGGAGCCCGTCGGCGAGCTTCTCGTAGACGACGCCCACGTAGCCGGTGACGAACACGGGGCGCCCCGCCGGGGCGGGCCACAGGGCGCGGGCCCCGTGCAGGACCGCCTGGACGGCCCCGCCGACGAGCGCGAGGACGACCACGTCGTAGCGCTCGCGTTCGATCTCGGCGAGGAACGCGGCGCAGGTCACCTCGGACAGCCGGTTGGCCCGCACCCCCACCTCACCGAGCTGGCGCGCGGTGGGAGTGGCGCGGCCGCGCAGCAGGAATCCGGTGAGCTGATGGTCGGGCACGAGACGGCGGGCGGTGAGTGCGCCCCATTTCCATCTCGTATCGGAATCGGCGAGGACGGCGACGCGTTTGCGTTCTGGCACGCGGCAGAAGCTATTCCGCGATTTCGGTGATCGGCCCAACGAGCGCACAACAGCGGGTTAACAAAGTGTCGACTGAATGCGAAAGCGTGCGGGTTAACTCGCCCGCCCGGCGCCGTTCACATGGAATCCGCGTCCGGGCCACGGTGAATGCCGGGCGGCGCCCTATGGTCTCGCAGGTGCCCAAGCTCTCTGTTGTCGTGCCGTTCTACAACGCACAGACATACGCACCGGATGCCCTCAAGAGTCTCGAACTCAACGCCCGGGACGATTTCGAGTTCCTGCTCGTCGACGACTGCTCGACGGACGGGACCGCCGGCCTGCTGGAGCGGGCGGCGCGCGAGCTGCCGGGGGCGGTGCACCTCAGACACGGGCGCAACGGCGGCCTGGCCGCCGCGCGGAACACCGGTCTGGACGCGGCCCGCGGCGAGTACCTGGCCTTCCTGGACGGGGACGACTGGCTGGCGCCCGGCCACCTGGCCCGGACGCTGGCCGCCATCGAGAGCCTGAACTGCGATTTCGTCCGTACGGACCATGTGCGCTGCACGGGCCGGACGCGGAGCGTGCAGCGCGTCCCCTTCGGCCCGCAGTCCGTCGTCGCCGATCCGCGCGCCGCGATCCTGCCCGCCGACCGGGCCACTTCGGTGGACTATCCGTACGCCTGGGCCGGCATGTACCACCGGCGACTGCTGGACCGCGGGGTGCTGCATTTCACCGACGGGCTGCGGACCGCGGAGGACCGGCCGTGGATCTGGCGGCTGCACCGGGAGGCGTCGTCCTTCGCCCCGGTCGGGCTGCCCGGAATCTTCTACCGTCGCGGCATTTCCACCTCGTTGACGCAAGTGGGTGACGAACGGCAGCTCGATTTCATCCGCGCATTCGATCAAGTACTCGCGGACGTGCGCACGGACCGGGATTCCGGCCGACTGCTCCCGAAAGCCGTCCGAACATATTGTGCAATCATCGCCCACCATTTCGGATCCATCGAAAGGTTCGAACCGGACGTGGCCAGGAAACTCCGCCTCATGAGCTCGGCCGCACTCGGCCGCATGCCGCAGGACGTACTGGACCGGGTCCTGGACTCGATGGACGTTGAACGCTCCACCGTGCTGCGCCGGCTGCGTCCCGGCCGCCGCGTCCCGTCGGGAGCGAACGCCTGATGCCCACCCAGATCTTCCTGGCCTCCACCCTCTACGGCACGGCCACGCTCGCGGCGGGCATCGACGCGGGCCTCTTCCCGCCCGCCGGCCGGCGCATCCTGCTGACCAGCAACCACGCCGTCACCGCCGAGGTCACCCCGGGGGTCGCGGACATGCCCGGCTTCGCCGCCCTGCGCCCCCGCTTCGACGAGGTCCTGGACTGGAACAGCGTCATCGAGCCGCAGCACCCCAGCACCTGGGCACCGCGCGCGGAGGACGTCCCGATCTGGGAGCGGCAGCTGCGCGGCCTGTGGAACCTCGGCGAGGACCGTGTCGAGCTGATCGTGGAGTCGCTCCAGGTCCCGCCGGCCCAGACCCTGTGCCGGCTCTTCCCGGGTGCGGCCGTCGACGTCTACGCCGACGGGCTCATGAGCTACGGACCCACCCGCTTCCGCCTCGACCCGCAGCTCGGGATGCGGGTGCGGCGGGTGCTCCACCTGGACCTGGTGCCCGGTCTGGAGCCGCTGCTGCTGACGGAGTTCGGCGTGCGGGCGGAGGTGGTGCCGTCGGAGCCGTTCCTCAAGGTCCTCGCCGAGCTCGCCGAAGCCACCGCGGACACCGGGACCACCGGGACCACCGGGACCACCGCGGAAACGAAAACCGGCACGGACGGGCCGGCCGGGCCCCCGGCCCTCCTCCTGGGCCAGTACCTCTCCGCCCTCGACCTGATGACCCCGGCCGAGGAGGAGGAACTGCACGTGTCGATGGTCCGGGGCGCCCACGCCCTGGGCCACCGGGAGCTGGTCTTCAAACCGCACCCCGGCGCCCCGGCCGCTTACTGGCGCCGGGCCGAGGAGGAGGCCGGGCGGCTCGGCGTCCGGCTGACCGTCGCCGCCGCCCCGGTCCTGGCCGAGACCCTCTACCAGCGGCTGCGCCCCGCGCTGGTCGTCGGCTGCTTCTCCACCGGGCTGCTGACCGCCGCCACGCTGTACGGGCTCCCGGTGGCCCGGACCGGAACCGGCGCGGTCCTGGACGCGCTGACCCCGTACCCGAACAGCAACCGCGTCCCGCTCGCGCTGGTGGACGCCCTGCTCCCGGACCTCGCCGACGCCGCGGCGGTCCGCGCCTGGACGCCCCCGACCCCCGAGGAGGTCCGGGCGGAACCGGCCGCGCTGCTGACCGCCGTCGGGTTCACGATGCAGCCGCAGATCCTGGCCGCGCGCCGGCCGGCGGCCGAGGCCTACCTGGCCGGGCATCTGAACCCGCATACCCGGCGCTGCTTCACCCGCCGCCGGCTTACGGCCCTGGGCCTGCCGGGGGGCATCCCGGCGCAGCTCTCGTTCCTGCCGCGCAGCCGGGCGGTGCGCCGGGCCGTGCGGCGGATGGGGTGGCTGCGCCGCGTGGTCGACTGAGAGGTCTCAGCTGACGGCGAGCTTGGCCGCGAAGCCGAGGAAGAGCACGCCCGCCGCCGAGGTGGCCCCGGCCGACAGCCGCTTGCGACGCCGGAACGCCGCCGAGAGACGGGTCCCGCCGAAGATCAGCAGCGTCAGGTAGAGGAAGCTGCCCGTCTGCAGCAGTCCGCCCAGCAGCAGGAAGGACAGGGCCGGGTAGGCGTAGGACGGGTCCACGAACTGCACGAAGAAGGACATCAGGAAGAGGATGGCCTTCGGGTTCAGGAGGCTGATCAGCAGCGCCCGCCGGTAGGGCCGTTCGTTCTCGGCCGGGTCGGCGGGGGCGGTGTCCTCGGCCTCGGCCCGCTCGGCGCGCGTGCGCCACAGCGCCCACGCGCCGCGCAGCATCCCCACGGCCAGCCACGCCAGGTAGCCGGCTCCGAGGACCTTCACCACGGTGAACACCAGCGGGCTCGCCCGTAGCAGCGCTCCGGCGCCCACGGCGGTGAGCAGCATGAGCACGGCGTCGCCGGTGAACACCCCGGCGGCGGCCTTGTACCCGGTGCGCACCCCGCGGCGGGCGGCCGCGGAGAGCACGTAGAGCGAGTTCGGGCCCGGCAGCAGAATGATCAGCACCAGGCCGGCGAGATAAGTCGGAAGATCGGTCACACCCAGCATGCGCAGGAGTGTCCCATACGGTTGCACCTGTCGCGCCAGTGTGTTTCACCAGGTGGAACCGGACGGCTCGTAGGTCCCCCAGACCTCCCTCAGCGCGCCGCACACCTCGCCCACCGTGGCCCGGGCGCGCAGCGCCTCCTTCATCGGGTAGAGCACGTTCGCCGTTCCCGCCGCCGCCTCCTTCAGGGACGCGAGCGCCGCCGTGACGGTCGCGCCGTTCCGCTCCGCGCGCAGCCTCGCCAGCGCCGCGCACTGCCGTGCCTCGATCGCCGGGTCCACGCGCAGCGGCTCGTACGCGTCCTCGCGCTCCAGTGCGAACCGGTTGACCCCGACGACCACCCGCTCGCCGCTCTCGGTCTCCTGCGCGATGCGGTAGGCGTTCCGCTCGATCTCGGCCTTCTGGAACCCGGCCTCGATCGCCGCCACCGCCCCGCCCTGCTCCTCGACCCTGCGCATCAGCGCGAGCGCCGCCTCCTCCAGCTCGTCCGTCATCCGCTCCACCGCGTACGAACCGGCGAAGGGGTCCACGGTGTGCGGCACGTCCGTCTCGTGCGCGAGGACCTGCTGGGTGCGCAGCGCGAGGCGGGCGGACTTCTCGGTCGGCAGGGCGATCGCCTCGTCGAAGGAGTTGGTGTGCAGGGACTGCGTGCCGCCGAACACGGCGGCCAGGGCCTGCACGGCCACCCGTACGAGGTTCAGCTCGGGCTGCTGCGCGGTCAGCTGGACCCCGGCCGTCTGGGTGTGGAAGCGCAGCATCAGCGACTTCGGATCGCGCGCCCCGAACTCCTCCCGCATGACGCGGGCCCAGATCCGCCGGGCCGCGCGGAACTTCGCGACCTCCTCCAGAAGGGTGGTGCGGGCGACGAAGAAGAAGGAGAGCCGGGGTGCGAACTCGTCGACCACCATCCCCGCCGCCAGGGCCGTACGGACGTAGGCGATGCCGTCGGCGAGGGTGAAGGCCACCTCCTGCGCGGGCGAGGCGCCGGCTTCGGCCATGTGGTAGCCGGAGATGGAGATGGTGTTCCAGCGGGGGATCTCGGCCCGGCAGTAGCGGAAGGTGTCGGCCGTCAGCCGCAGCGAGGGGCCGGGCGGGAAGATGTACGTCCCGCGGGCGATGTACTCCTTGAGCACGTCGTTCTGGACCGTTCCCGTCAGTTCCGTGCCCGAGATGCCCTGTTCCTCCGCAACCAGCTGGTAGAGCAGCAGGAGCAGTGCGGCGGGTGCGTTGATCGTCATCGAGGTGGAGACCCGGTCGAGGGGGATCCCGTCGAACAGCGTCCGCATGTCGTCGAGCGAGTCGACGGCGACGCCGACCTTGCCCACCTCGCCCTGCGCGAGGGGGGCGTCGGAGTCGTGTCCCATCTGCGTGGGCAGGTCGAAGGCGACGGACAGCCCGGTGCCGCCGCCCTGGATGAGCTGCCGGTAACGGGCGTTGGACTCGGCGGCCGTGCCGAAGCCGGCGTACTGCCGCATGGTCCACGGCCGACCGGTGTACATGTTCGGATAAATCCCCCGAGTGTAGGGGAAGTCGCCCGGATGGCCGAGCGCGGCGGACGGGTCCCATCCCGTCAGGTCGCCCGGCCCGTAGACCGGTTCGATGGGCAGTCCGCTCTCGGTGCGTGCCATGTGACGTAGTCCTCCGTAGAGCAAGCGGGCCCAGGACTGATAAAACCTCCCCGAGCCACCGCCGGGACGCCCCGGCGCGTATCGCTTCGTAAGGCTGCGGACGACTGCCGGTCACAATGGCGCAACATCCCGGAGCCGTGTGCAACTGTCCGCGCATGCGGAGCATCACCTAGATACACGACGTAGAAACCGGGGGACTGCAATGCAGCGCCAGAGATTCATAATCCGCACGATCGGGGTGGCAACCGCCGTCGCGCTCGCCGCGACCGCCTGCGGACCGCAGAAGACGGAGCCCGTTGCCTCCGCCTCCTCGGCCGCTTCCTCGCCCACGGCGGGCGCCTCCCCCGAAGCCTCCCCGTCCACCGACGACAAGCCCTCGGGCTCGCCCTCGCCGTCCGCGTCCGCGTCGGCCTCCGCGTCGGCCTCTCCTTCGCCGTCGGTGAAGCAGATCATGGCCAACGGCGACGAGAGCGAGCAGGTGCGCGAGCTCCAGGCCCGGCTCAAGCAGCTCAAGCTGATGTCGGTGGCCCCGACCGGCTTCTACGGCTCGAAGACGACGGCCGCGGTCAAGTCCTTCCAGTCGAAGAACGGGCTGAACGCCACCGGTTCGGTCGACGACGCCACCTGGAAGAAGATCCAGAGCTCCAGCAAGAAGCCCTCCGCCGACGAGCTGCGCCCGCCGACCGTCAACGAGGTCGACGCGCCGGACCCTCGCTGCATGGAGGGCCGCGTCATGTGCATCAGCAAGGAGAGCCGCACCCTCGCCTGGATGATCGACGGCAAGGTCGTCTCGACGATGGACGTCCGCTTCGGCTCCGAGAACACCCCGACCCGTGAGGGCGTGTTCAACGTGGGCTGGAAGGCCAAGGAATGGACGTCGACGATCTACCACACGCCGATGCCGTACGCGATGTTCTTCAGCGGCGGCCAGGCCGTGCACTACTCGGCCGACTTCGCGGCCCGCGGCTACAACGGAGCCTCGCACGGCTGCGTGAACGTCCGGGACAAGGGCAAGCTGTCGGCACTGTTCGACCAGGTCAAGGTCGGCGACAAGGTCGTCGTCTACTGGTGATGCCGAGGGCTGGGACCGGGGCCGGTGACCGGCCCCGCGAGCTTTCCCGCACACGGAAAACAAGAAGCCCGAGGCGATGCCTCGGGCTTCTGGTCTGACGTAAAGGGCGCGGGCAGGGCCGGGGGAACGTGCCCCGCCCGCGCCGGTTGCGCAGAGCCCAGGGGTACGGGGGGAACCCCGGCTCATGCGCGGCCGATGACCAGTCGGCTCGATATGTACTGCGCCACCGGTTCGAAAAGTGTTACAGGCAGGTCAGCACATGTTCAGCGGTCGCTGCGCAGGCCGGCCGAACCCTGCGGGACCGCCGGTTCCAGGCTCGGCGCCCGGAGCGTCCCGCCCAGCGGGGCGTCGCTGCGCTTGCCGCCTCCGGAGCCCTCTTCGTCCAGCAGCGACTTGCAGTAGGCCGGGATCCGGGTGAGGCCGTTGGCGAGGCGCGAGAGCCGCTCGCGGCGGGCGTCGTCGAGCCGGCCCGACTTGAACGCCTCGCACAGGTCCATCGCCTTGATCAGGGTCTCCCGGTTGCGCTCGCGGTCCTCGCTCGCGTCCCCGCCGCCCAAGGTGTCCCGGTCGCCGTCCTTGCCGCCCGTGCCGCTCTGGCCGCCCTGGACGTCCTTGCCGGTGCCGCCCGTCGCCGTGCCCGAGGAGGTGCCGGTGCTCGCACCGGTCCCGGGTGTCGCAGGACCGTCCGAGCCCGGCGGCTGCGGGGTGCCCGCCGTGACCGTCGCGTTCGCGCCCTCCGGAAGCCGGGTGGGCGCCGGCGTCGGCTTCGCGGTCGGCGCTCCGCTGCCGGTGCCCGGAACGGGGTCCTCGCCGGCGCTCACGGACATCGCCGGACCGGGGCCGGCGCTGTCGTAACGGGGCCGCTCCAGCAGCCCGGCGCCCGCCGCCGCGGCGAGTCCGCCGACGGCGACACTGGCCAGCGCGGCCGCCAGGCCGAAGCTCACGGTCCGGCTGCGCCGGGGAGCGGGCACGGGAACGATGCGGCCGAGGTCGACCACGGGTTCGGCGGACACGGCGGAGGCCTCCGCGGCGCCACGGGCGGTACGGAAGGCGGCCATGGCCGCGGCCTCGCCGCGAAGTTCTCCGGGCGGCGGCCCGGTCACGCCGCCCAGGGCGTCCAGGGCGGCACGCAGCCGCGCGGCCTCGGTCCGGGCCCGCTGACCGGCGGCCGGCCCCACAGGTTCCACCGGTTCACCGCGCAGCAGTTTTTCCGCTGCGGCTTTGTCCAGCCACCTGTTGCGCTCGTCGGCCATCACATGTCCTTCTGCGTCCGCCAACGTGAATCCGTCACACCGGTTTGCTCTACGAAGCCCCCGCCCCGGCCACGCTGTGCGGGTACGGCGTCGAGATCCCTCCCGCCCCCGCCGTCCCACACCTGGCCACGGGCATTATGACCGACCGTCGCGCGCGGGTCGGAGCCGGTGTCCGGGTCCGGCTCGAACCCACCCTCCGCGCCGAGCAGCTCGGCCAGCTTCTTCAGGCCCCGGTGGGCGGCCGTCCGTACGGCACCGGGCCGCTTGCCGAGGGTCTCGGCCGCGCTCTTGGCATCGAGTCCGACCACGACCCGCAGGACGACGGCCTCGGCCTGGTCCTGCGGAAGCTGCGCGATGAGAGCCATGGTCCGCCCGGTGGAGAGGGACTCCATCGCCGCGCCGGCGGTGTCGCACTCGGCGGCCCAGCCGGTCAGCTCGGTGTCGTCGCCGCCGATGGCCGGACGACGGCCGCGCATGCGGATGTGGTCGAGGGCCCGGTTGCGGGCGATGCGGGCGGCCCAGCCGCGGAAGCGGTCGGCGTCGCCTGTGAAGGAGTCGAGGTCGCGGGCTATCTGCAGCCAGGCCTCCGAGGTCACGTCCTCCGCGTCGCCGTCCCCGACGAGCGTGCGTACGTAACCGAGCAGGCGTGGGTGCACCGCGCGGTACACAGCACGGAACGCGTTCTCGTCGCCGTCCTGTGCCGCGAGCACCGCGGTGGTCAGCTCCGCGTCGTCCCCCAGCAAAGTCCCCAACCCGTTCACTGTCCTGTACGTGTGGCGCAAATCAGCACGTTACGGCTTTCAAGTACCTCGCGTCCACGAGTGATACAACGTGCAACCAACCCTGTGCGGAGCGAGGTGTGACACAAAACGCACCCGAGGCGCTGACAGGGATACGGGCTTGTCGCACGAGCCCGTGACGGATGGCGGCCGGGGCCTCTCCTGTGGGGGGTGGCGGCCTCGGTCGCCCTCCCCTTCCCGGGGCCTTCACCATGCCTGCCCGTGGCGCTCACGTCATCCTTTCGGCTCACTTCCGGGTGAAATCCCCGAATCGGTACGACACACCCTGCCCTGCGTCGATAGCGTGGCGGTACACCCCCGCCGCGCCCCGAGGAGCCCCCTGCTGTCCAGCCACCTTCCGGCACAGGCCCCAGGGGGCATTTCCCGCACCGCATCCGGGGCAACCTCCCACCCTTCTCACGGCTCCGGGCTGGCTCGGTTCAACGCCCTGTCCCCCGAAACCGCCCGGGCCGTCCTGCTGCACTGCTGCGGAAGCCCGCGCTGGGCGCACCGGGTGGCGGCGCACCGCCCCTACCCGGATCCCGACGCCCTGTTCGCCGCCGCCGACGAGGCCTCGTACGACCTCTCGCAGCGCGACCTGAGCGAGGCGCTGGCCGCGGAGTCCTCGGCGGAGCTGGAGCACGGGGCCCCGTACGCCGCCCTGCTGGCCCTCGACGCGGCCCATGCGGAGTACGAACGAAAGTTCGGGCACGCCTTCGTGATCTGCCTCGACAGACACCCGCCGGAGGAACAGGCCGACCAGCTGCTGGGCGCGATCCGCCGCAGGATGGGCCACGAGGTGGACGAGGAGCGCTCGCTCTCCGCCGACGAGCTGCGACGCGTCGCCCAGTCCCGGCTGCGGGATCTGACACGCTGGCTGACCTCTACCGATGGGCCGACTGCCACGGAAATCGGGCTATTCGCCCCTGTGGGATAGTCCGTACGTGCCTGTTTGATCACACCGATGGCCCCCGCGCAAGGGAACCGACAAAGCGTCGCTACGATGTCCGGGGCCGGAGGACCGTACCCGGCCGGGCCCGACCGACAAAGAAGCCGGCTGGCCCCCGCCCCGCTTCCGGAGGGTTTTCCGTGCCGGCTGGAACGTTGTACCGCGGCCGGGAAGGAATGTGGTCCTGGGTGGCTCATCGAGTCACCGGCGTCCTCATCTTCTTCTTCCTGTTCGTACACGTCCTCGACACCGCTCTCGTCCGCGTCTCCCCCGAGGCGTACGACGATGTCGTGGCTACCTACAAGACTCCGATCGTCGCGCTGCTGGAATACGGCCTCGTCGCCGCCATCCTGTTCCACGCGCTCAACGGTCTCCGTGTCATCGCCGTGGATTTCTGGTCCAAGGGCCCGCGCTACCAGAAGCAGATGCTCTGGACCGTCGTGGGCATCTGGATCGTGCTGATGGTCGGGGCCCTGTACCCCGTCCTGGGCCACGCCTACCTTGAACTGTTCGGGAAGTGACACGCATGTCTTCTGACACTTCTTCCGTCGACATGACCAAGGGCGTGGAGGGCGTTTCCCTCTACGACACCGACAACCCGGCGCCCTACATCGAGGCCCCGCGCAAGCGCACGGGCAAGACCCCGCGCTCGACCCGCGGCAACTTCGAGATGGTCGCGTGGCTCTTCATGCGCCTCTCGGGCATCGTGCTCGTCGTCCTGGTCATCGGCCACCTGCTGATCCAGCTGGTGCTCGACGGCGGCGTCTCCAAGATCGGCTTCGCCTTCGTGGCCGGCCGATGGGCTTCCCCGTTCTGGCAGGTCTGGGACCTGCTGATGCTGTGGCTGGCCATGCTGCACGGCGCCAACGGTCTGCGTACCGTCATCAACGACTACGCGGAGCGCGCCAACACGCGGCTGTGGCTGAAGGGCCTGCTCTACACCGCCACGGTGTTCACCATCCTTCTGGGCACGCTGGTGATCTTCACCTTCGACCCGAACATCCGCTAGGCAACGGGGCTGAGGCGAAACCAATGAAGATCCACAAGTACGACACCGTCATCGTCGGCGCAGGTGGCGCCGGCATGCGCGCCGCCATCGAGTCGACGAAGCGCAGCCGCACCGCGGTACTGACGAAGCTCTACCCCACCCGCTCCCACACGGGCGCCGCGCAGGGCGGCATGGCTGCCGCGCTGGCCAACGTGGAAGAGGACAACTGGGAGTGGCACACCTTCGACACGGTCAAGGGCGGTGACTACCTGGTCGACCAGGACGCCGCCGAGATCCTGGCGAAGGAGGCGATCGACGCGGTCCTCGACCTGGAGAAGATGGGCCTGCCGTTCAACCGCACCCCGGACGGCACCATCGACCAGCGCCGCTTCGGCGGCCACTCGCGCAACCACGGCGAGGCCCCGGTCCGCCGGTCCTGCTACGCCGCGGACCGCACGGGTCACATGATCCTCCAGACGCTCTACCAGAACTGTGTCAAGGAGGGCGTGGAGTTCTTCAACGAGTTCTACGTCCTGGACCAGCTCCTGGTCGAGGAGGACGGCGTCAAGAAGTCGGCCGGTGTGGTCGCGTACGAGCTCGCCACCGGCGAGATCCACGTGTTCCAGGCCAAGGCCGTCATCTACGCCTCCGGCGGCACCGGCAAGTTCTTCAAGGTGACCTCCAACGCGCACACCCTCACGGGTGACGGCCAGGCGGCCTGCTACCGCCGCGGTCTGCCGCTGGAGGACATGGAGTTCTTCCAGTTCCACCCGACGGGCATCTGGCGCATGGGCATCCTGCTGACGGAGGGCGCCCGCGGTGAGGGCGGCATCCTCCGCAACAAGGACGGCGAGCGCTTCATGGAGAAGTACGCGCCGGTCATGAAGGACCTCGCGTCCCGTGACGTCGTCTCGCGCTCCATCTACACCGAGATCCGTGAGGGCCGCGGCTGCGGTCCGGCCGGTGACCACGTGTACCTGGACCTGACGCACCTCCCGCCGGAGCAGCTCGACGCGAAGCTCCCGGACATCACCGAGTTCGCGCGCACCTACCTGGGCATCGAGCCGTACACGGACCCGATCCCGATCCAGCCCACCGCGCACTACGCCATGGGCGGCATCCCGACCAACGTCGAGGGTGAGGTCCTGTCGGACAACACCACCGTCGTCCCGGGCCTGTACGCGGCCGGCGAGGTCGCGTGCGTGTCGGTGCACGGCGCGAACCGCCTGGGCACCAACTCGCTGCTGGACATCAACGTCTTCGGCAAGCGCTCGGGTATCGCCGCGGCCCGTTACTCGCAGGAGAACGACTACGTCGAGCTCCCGGAGAACCCGGCGCAGCAGGTCATCGACCTCGTCGAGCACCTGCGCAACTCCACGGGCAACGAGCGGGTCGCCGAACTGCGCCTGGAGCTCCAGGAGACGATGGACGCGTGCGTGATGGTGTTCCGTACGGAGCAGACCATCAAGACCGCGGTCGAGAAGATCGCGGAACTGCGCGAGCGCTACAAGAACGTGTCCGTCCAGGACAAGGGCAAGCGCTTCAACACGGACCTGCTGGAAGCCATCGAGCTGGGCAACCTGCTCGACCTGGCCGAGGTCATGGCCGTGTCCGCGCTGGCGCGCAAGGAGTCCCGCGGCGGTCACTACCGCGAGGACTACCCGAACCGCGACGACGTCAACTTCATGCGCCACACCATGGCGTACCGCGAGGTCGGCGACGACGGCAAGGACTCCGTCCGGCTGGACTACAAGCCCGTCGTCGTCACCCGCTACCAGCCGATGGAGCGTAAGTACTGATGGCCACCCCCACCCTGGACAAGATGGAGGCGGCGGCCGCCGCCTCGCCGTTCATCACGGTCACCTTCCGGATCCGCCGCTTCAACCCGGAGATCTCGGACGAGTCGGTCTGGCAGGACTTCCAGGTCGAGATCGACCCGAAGGAGCGCGTGCTCGACGGTCTCCACAAGATCAAGTGGGACCTCGACGGCACGCTGACGTTCCGTCGCTCGTGCGCGCACGGCATCTGCGGCTCCGACGCGATGCGGATCAACGGCAAGAACAGGCTCGCCTGCAAGACGCTGATCAAGGACATCAACCCGGAGAAGCCGATCACCGTCGAGGCCATCAAGGGCCTCACCGTGATGAAGGACCTTGTCGTCGACATGGAGCCCTTCTTCCAGGCGTACCGCGACGTCATGCCGTTCCTGGTCACCAAGGGCAACGAGCCGACGCGCGAGCGCCTGCAGTCCGCCGAGGACCGCGAGCGCTTCGACGACACCACCAAGTGCATCCTGTGCGCCGCGTGCACGTCCTCGTGCCCGGTGTTCTGGAACGACGGCCAGTACTTCGGCCCGGCGGCGATCGTCAACGCGCACCGCTTCATCTTCGACTCGCGTGACGAGGCCGGCGAGCAGCGGCTGGAGATCCTGAACGACAAGGACGGCGTGTGGCGCTGCCGCACGACCTTCAACTGCACCGACGCGTGCCCGCGTGGCATCGAGGTCACGAAGGCGATCCAGGAAGTCAAGCGTGCGCTGATCACGCGCCGTTTCTGACCTTCCGGTCCGCGTGTGCGAGGGCCCCGTCCCCGGTTCGTCCGGGGGCGGGGCCCTCGCCGTTCCCCCGGGGCCCGTCAGCGGCGGATCTGGCCGGTGATCGTCGGGTCGGTGATCTCGCTGTCCTTCGCGAGAAGCACGGCCTTGGAGAGGACGATCGCGAGGGTACGGTCCCCCTCGAAGGGCAGATAGCCTGAATCGGCACCCGCCGTGCCCGCCGATCCGCCCGGCACGATGCACAGGTACTGGTCGTTGGGCGTCATCAGGATGTTCCCCGAGCCCAGGTGGATCCGATAGGTGCGCAGCTCGCCGCGCACGTGCAGGAAGCGGCCCTCGAAGGTGCAGCGGTCGGCGATGGCCAGCCGCGGCACCAGCCGCTCCAGCAGCGCCCGCCGGGTCTCGGCGCTCTGATTCAGCTCGCCGAAGCCGTACGCGTTCCAGTACGCGCGGAAGCGGCCCTCGGGCCCGCCGTCGGACCAGGTCGGATCGTTGCCGACACTGGCCACGCCGACGAAGAGGTCCACGTCCCGCAGCACCTCGCTCAGCACCAGCGCCGGAATCGCGGTGAGCGGCAGCGGGTCGACGGGGTCCCGGCCGCCCGGCAGCCGCATCGTGTATTCGCCGCCGTACGTACTGGCCTCGTTGTGCGGGGCGTCGATCGGGTAGAAGCGCACCTGGTCGGTCCGCAGCCGCAGGTAGCTCCCCGACTCGGTGGTGTCGACGCCGTCCTCGTGCCCCTCGCCCTCGATCCAGTACTCGGCGCGCAGCCCCCAGTGCGGCAGCTCGCGGGTGGCCGGCGGAGCGAAGTCGTCCACGCAGAGGCGGAGCGTGTTGCGCCAGCCCCGGGCCGCGGCGAGCGAGTTGAACTGGTGCTGACGCAGCACGTGCGCAGCGAAGCGGTTGGAGTAGCTCCCCGTGTTCCGCTCGGCCTCGGTCAGCAGGTACACCTCGCGGTGGGCCTGCTTGAAGGGCTGCGTCACGCCGTACCGCTCCAGCCACCGTCGCCAGGCGACCACCTCGGCGGGCTCCCTCCCGACGGGATGCCACAGCTCGACGGTGGCATCCTGCCCGGCGTCCGGGGCCAGGGGCTCGCCCGTGAGGGTGCGCAGCCGGCCGTCCGCGAAGCCGACCGCCGTGCCGTCCACGGTCCAGATCAGCCGCCGGGCCAGCGTCCCGACCAGCGGGTGGTCCAGGTACCGCTCGCGCCACTGCCCGTACGCCCACCGGCGCCGGGCCAGGAACTGCCCGTCGAGCCGCTCCGCCTGCGCGGACAGCGACTTGTCGATGTCCTTGACCGCGGCCTTGAGCTCCTTGAGCTCCTCGGCGCAGTCCCGCCGGACGGGGGCGGGCACGCTCTTGACCTGCTTGCCCGCGGCATTGCGCCAGCCGACGACGGCCTTGCTCCCGCGCACCTCCAGCAGTGCGGTGGCCTCTCCCAGAGCGAACTCGGCCCGGCCGACCTCCGTCAACCCGTGCGCGGGGACGGCCAGTTCCTCGACCTCCTCGCGGCTCATGCCGAGTTCGGCGGCACGCGCCTCCAGCGCCGCGTCGATGAGCTTGGCCGTGCCCTTGTACATCACCTTGGTTCCCAGACGCGCCAGTTCGGCGAGGGCCGCCTCACCCTCCAGGCGGGCCAGGGAGTTGACGGCCGCGTTGGCCACCTTGGGGTTGCGCGGCCCCATCCCGGCGGCCTTGCGCAGCGCGCTCTCCACCAGAGCGCCGAGCGCGCGGACCGTGCCGGGGTGCGGCGGGAGGAAGGACAGCAGCTGGGCGAGTCCGCGCAGGGCTTTGGCGTTGTACGGGTCGAAGGCCTGGTTGACGTCCGGCTCGTGCGCGGCCCGGTCCAGTTCCAGAGTGCGCGGCCGCCCGACGAGCGCGAGCCACGACAGCACGGCCTCGCGCACCGCATCGGCGCCGAGTGACGCGATGAGGGCCCGGCCGCCCTTCTCCCACCTGGCGGAGGGCTTGGCGGCGGTGGCGGTCAGCGCGTACGCGAGCAGCTCGCGCCGCGGCCCGTCCGCCATGGCCCGCTCCGCCCACTCCTCGCCGACGTTGAGCACGGGCTCGGTGAGCTGCCCCGCGAACGCGACGAGATCCCCGTCGCCGTAGCCGTTGACGGCGCTGCGCCGGACGGTGGCGACGACCGCTGGCGCGAGGGGCCTCCCGGCGGTGATCTCCGCCATGGCCAGGGCCTCGTACCGGTCGGCGTACCAGAAGGAGTGGCAGCGGGCTGCGACCTCCAGCCGGGCGGCCCGCTCCTCCTCCAGCGGAAGGCCGCCCAGGCCCCGGCCGACGAGAGCGATCAGAGTCAGCAGCTTCACGCGCACCGGGTCGGTGTCGACCTTGCGCCGGTAGCGGTCGGCGAGAGCCTCCAGCAGCCCGCGCCGGTCCTCCTCGGGAAGCTCCAGCATTCCGTCGAGCTGCGACTGGAAGGCCTGGTGGTGGGACATGGAGTGCACGGCCTTGCGGACGAGCAGGGCGACCTCCGCCGCGGCATCGCGCGTCATCAGCCACCCACCAGCGCGACGAGCCTCAGGAAGGTGACCTCGACGCCGAACGGCAGGGCGATCTCCTCGTCCAGACCGAGGATCTGCCGGTCCCCCACCAGTACCAGGAAGCCGTTCCGCTCGAAGGCCCGCAGCGCCAGCTCGGTCTGCCTCTCCGGGTCGATACGGCGCGGCGTCCGCAGCGCGTACCCGTTCAGGGTGCGTTCGGCCCCCTCCGGCCGGACCAGCCCCTGGAAGACCTCCGGCCGCTTCGCGTGGTACTCCGCAACCTCCTGGAACACCCTGCGCCGGATCACCTCGCGCAGCGCGAGCCGCTCCTCGGCGATCTCGAACGCCCAGCCGTCGCCCCGGCTTCCGGAGGTCGTCTCGTCGACGAAGGTCACCATTCCCATACGGCCGACAGTAGGGGTGAGCACTGACAACGGGCCGTCCGGACCCCCACACCGGTCAGGGGGCCGTCAGGGGCCGGTGGGGGGCTTCCCCGATGGCCCGTGGATCTTCCCCGCAACAGACTCGTGGACATGACGAAGACCCCGTACGCCGCGCCCGCCACCACCCGCCCGGCCCGCTGGGCCACCCTGGCCCTCACCGGCGCGGCCCTCGTGTCCGTCACGGTCGGCGCCGTCCTGCCGGCCTCGGCCGCCGAGCCGCAGCGCGCACGGGTGAACGGCACCGTCCGGGGGCATCAGACGGTCGACACCGCCGCCCTGACCACGCTGATGGAGCCCGGCCCGATGGCGAGCGGCACCATGGTCCGGGTCGGTGGGACAGGCCACGCACGGACCCGGGCCACGGGCCCGCTGTCGCAGGACCCGGCCGCGAACTTCCGTATCGGCAGCATCACCAAGCTGTTCACCTCCGCCCTGGTCCTCCAGCTCGTCGGCGAGGGCCGCTTCACCCTGGACACCCCCGTCCAGGAGCTGCTCCCGGGGACCCTCCCGGCGCACTGGGAGCCGATCACCGTAGGGCAGCTCCTGAGCCACACCAGCGGCCTCCAGAAGCCCTGCGTGGACTTCGGGCAGGGCGAGACGCCGACCCCGGAGCAGGTCGTCTCCCACTGGACCGACCCGAAGTGCGCGGCGCCCCAGTACCCCGTGCTCGCACAGCAGTACAACGGCGCCAACTACTTCCTCCTCGGCATGGTCGTCGAGAAGACCACCGGCCGCTCCTACGCCGACGAGGTCCAGCGCCGCATCGCCCGCCCGCTCGGGCTGCGCCACACGTACGTCCCGGGGCCCGGGGACCGCACCGTCCCCGGCCCGGCACTCACCGAGTCCGGCGAGATCGAGCCGTGGGCCTGGGCCGAGGGGGGCATGATCTCCAACGCCCCCGATCTGGAACGCTTCATGACGAACCTGCTGCGCGGCCGCCTGCTGAAGCCCGCCCAGCAGCGGCAGTTGTTCGTCATGCCCGCGCTCTCCGTGGGCGCCGGGGACCGCTTCAGCATGGGCGGGCTGCTGCGCAACGAGATCGACGGCACCGTCGTCTGGGGCAAGACAGGCTCCATGGGCCCGTCCACGAGCGGGGTGTTCGCCACCGAGGCCGGACGCCGCACGGTCGTGTATTCGCTCCTTCCGGCAAGCAGGGAGCGCGAGTTGATGCGCAAGCACCTCACCGCTCTGGTCAGCGCGGCGCTCTGACCTGGGTTGCCGGACCGGGGGTACAGGGCACGAGTCCCTGTGGAAGGATCGGCTGTATGAGCGAGCAGCAGCCGAATCCGTACACAAGCGACCCCGCCGGCCAGGGCGGTCAGCCCGGCACGCCCGCCACACCCGGCGAGGGCGACTACAGGTGGGGCCCCGGCGAGGCCAGTTACGGCTACCCGCAGCCCTACCCGGCGGCCCCGGCCTACCAGCCGACCATCGGCGGCGCCGGCATGCCGACCCCCGCCTACCCCATGGCCGCCCCGGCCGGCGCAGGATCGGGCTTCTCCCTCGGCGACATCACCGTGGTCGGGGACCAGATCATGACCCCGTCGGGCCCGATGCCGCTCAGGGGCGCGATGTGGAACGCGACCGACTTCTCGCGCACCGAGGAGAAGATCCCGCCGCACGCGATCGTGCTCGCCATCATCTTCTTCATCTTCTGCCTGCTCGGCCTGCTCTTCCTCCTCATGAAGGAGAAGACCACCACGGGCTACGTCCAGGTCACGGTCACCAGCGGCGGCCGCCACCACTCCACGATGATCCCGGCGGCAGGCCCGCACACCTACCAGTGGGTGATGTCCCAGCTGAACTACGCGCGGTCGCTGAGCATGTGAGGGCGGGGGCGGAGGCGGAGGCGGGGATGGCGAGGTTCGGTCGGGCGGGGGCCCGAGAGGCGCGGGGTGGCCGGGGGGCGGGAGCCGCTCGGGCGGCGGTCAGGGACGTGTATGGGGGTTTCCCGTCAGTCTCATCGTCTCTCCGTGTCGGGCCGGCCCCTCAAGGGCGCTCCTCCTTCGTCGTCGCGTCGCTGCGCGATGTCGCTGCGCTCCACCCTTGACCGCCCGTCCCGCCCCGGACATACGAAGACTGTCGGGAAGCCCCCAAAAGAACGAGCCGGGCTATCAAGACAGGGACGGGGTGGTCGGAGAAGCCCTGCCCGGTCGGGGGTGAGGCCTCTTCCCGAGGCGGGGCCCATGCCACACACCGGCCGGGTCGGTGGGCGCATCAAATCGCTACGCGCTCCTCATCTCTCAGCGTCCGACGACCGTCCGGGGCCGGACTGGGGTTGCTTCGTTTTGGCGGACATCCGGGATCCGGGCTTGTGCCCGGGGAGGGATGTCCATGATGGAGAACATGCCGAAGAAGAAGCCGCGGCAGCGGCGGCAGTTCACGGCCGATTTCAAGGCCGAGATCGTGGAGCTGTGCCTGCGCGGGGACCGGTCGGTGCCCGACGTGTGCAAGGACTTCGACCTGACCGAGTCCGCGGTCAGGCTGTGGCTCGCTCAGTCCGACGACAGCCACCAGCCCAAGGACCTGGACCGCGACGACCGGGAGGAACTGGCGGCTCTGCGGCGGGAGAACTGCCGTCTGCGGGAGGACATCGAGATCCTCAAGCGGGCCACGGCTTTCTTCGCGAGGGGGACCCGGTGACGGTGCACCCGTTCATCGAGGCGGAGAAGCAAGCAGGTCACAGCGTCAAACGCGCTTGTGAGCTCATGAAGGTCTCCCGGTCCGCCTACTACAAGCGCCGCCAGGAAACCCGCGGGCCGCGGGCCCTGCGAGATGAAGAACTGACAGCCCGGATCAGTGAGGTCCACAACCAGTCACGCGGCACCTATGGCGCCCCCAGGATCCACGCCGCCCTGCTGCGTGACGGCCTGGCCTGCGGACGGCGCCGGGTTGCCCGACTGATGCGAGAAGCCGGCATCATCGGCCGGCACCGCCGACGAGGCCGCCGCACCACCGTCCCCGACCCGGCCGCCGGCGCTCGCCCTGACCTGGTCGGACGCGACTTCCGGACCGACCCGGCCTCGACCGACACCCGCTGGTGCGGCGACATCACCTACATCCCCACTGGCGAGGGCTGGCTCTACCTGGCCACCGTCATCGACATCGCCTCCCGCCGCGTGGTCGGCTGGGCCACCGCCGACCACCTGGGCACCTCCCTGGCCACGGAGGCCCTCGAAGCCGCCTGCCACCAGCGTCGGCCGAAGGGCCCGGTCGTCTTCCACACCGACCGCGGCACCCAGTACACCAGCCACGCCTTCGCCCGCCTCGCAGCCGACCTGGACATTCGGCTCTCGGTCGGCCGCACCGGCGTCTGCTGGGACAACGCCCTCGCCGAGGCCTTCTTCGCCACCCTGAAGAACGAGCTCGTCAGCCGACACAACTGGCACACGCGGGCCGCCGCCAGAACCGCGATCTTCGAGTACATCGAAGGCTGGTACAACACCCGCCGACTCCACAGCAGCCTCGGCTACCAAAGCCCAGCCCAGTACGAAACCACCGCAGCCTGACCAACACATCACACCTGTCCGCCAAACAGGAACAACCTCAGACATAGGCCGCCCACGGCCTGGGTTCGTCTCACCAGATGCGTCCGACGACCGCCTGTGGCCGGTCATAAGCCGCCAAGACGCCCCAGTGCCCCTCATGGAGGGCGTCTGAGGGCTGTCCGGGGTGGAAAAACGCCTGACAGCGGCTATTTCGTCGTGGAGCCGGGTCAGCGAGAGCGGACCGCTCGAATCGCCGACCGCTTGCCCCAATTGCCCCTGTTTGGGGGCGGGTTTGTGGTGTCACTTGCGCACCGACCCGGATCCACGACGGAATAGCAGGGGAAACAGCCGTCAGCCCCTCTCGTCGGCCCCCATCAGCCCCTGCCGGCCGTCGGTCGCATGGCGACACAGTCGCACCGGGACCGTGGGCGGCCTATGTCCGGCCCAAGACCGGCTGGAGACGCTGAGACATGAGGAGCGCGTAGCGATTGGACGCGCTTCCCCCGACCCGGGCCCTGGGTCTGGATGGGCCCCGTCTCGGGGACGTGCCGCCCCCGACAGGGCAGGGCTTCTCCGGCCGCCCCGTTCCTGCCTCCTGTCCCCCGGCCCGTTCCTTTGGGGGCTTCCCGGCAGTCTTCGTATGTCCGGGGCGGGACGGTCGGTCAAGGGTGGCCGCAGGCCATCGCGCAGCGACGCGACCGTAGGGAGCGCCCTTGAGGGGCCGGCTCGACACGGAGAGACGATGAGACTGACGGGAAACCCCCATACGCATCTCCGATGCCGACCGAGCGGCTCCCGCCACCCCCGAAGCCACCCCGTGCCTCTCAGGCCCCCGCCCGACCGAACCTCGCCGCCCCCGTCCCCGCCTCCGCCTCCGCGTCCGCCCCCGCCATCCCCCCGCCACCCCGCGCCTCTCGGCCCCCCGCCCCGAATCACAGTGACAGGCCGCCCGCGCCCGGCGAGGATCAGCGGATGATCGTTTCTCATGATGTGGACGGACCCGTCGAGGGGCCCGTCGTCGTTCTGCTGCACTCCTCCGTATGCGACCGGCGGATGTGGGAACCGCAGTGGCAGCCTCTGATAGAGGCCGGGTTCCGGGTGGTCCGGATGGACTTCCGGACCTGCGGGGAATCCCCCGCCGGCCAGGCCCCGTACAGCGACGCCGGTGACGTACGGGACCTCCTGGACCACCTCGGCGCGCACCGGGCGTCCCTGGTGGGGAGTTCGTACGGCGGCCGGATCGCCCTGCAGGTCGCCGCGCTGCATCCGGAGCGGGTGGCCTCGCTGCTCCTGCTCTGCCCGGGACGGCCGGGCCACGTGCCGAGTGCGGAGCTGCGGAAGTTCGGGGCCGCGGAGGACGTCTTCCTGGACGCGGGCGACCTGGCCGGCGCCGCCGGGTTCAACGCGCAGACCTGGCTCGGCCCGGACGCCGACGCCGGTGCCCACGCGCTCGTGCGGGCCATGCAGCTCCGGAACTTCGAGATCGCCCTGGCCGTCACCGAGAGCCACGAGCTCCCGGAGTCCCCGGTCGACCTGGCCGCGGTCGCCGCCCCGACCCTGGTCGTCGGTGGTGCGCACGACCACCCGGACTTCCGCGGCATCGCCGCCGAGCTCCCCGGCCTGGTCCCGGGCGCCGAGCACGTCGAGCTGCCGTGGGCGGGGCACCTGCCCTCGCTGGAGCGTCCGGCGGAGACCACCCGTCTGATGCTGGAGTTCCTGCCCCGCGCCTGACGCACCGCCCCACCCTCGAGGCGAAGCCCCCGGCAATCCGCATGCGGATTCCCGGGGGCTTCGTGCTGCCGTCGACAGGTCGCTTGAACTTGTTCAAAAAGAGGCCTACAGTCATCCCCGTCAGCAGTTGAACACGTTCAAAGGGGCTGGGGACAATGGACCTCACCGTCATCACGTATGTCATCTACCTGCTCATCAGCATCAGCCTCACCGTCTGGGTGGCCCGCACGCTCAGCCGTAACGGCCGCGTCTTCATCGGTGACGTCCTGCACGGCAACGAGAAGCTCGCGGACGCCGTCAATCAGCTCCTCGTCGTCGGCTTCTACCTCGTGAACATCGGCTTCGTGACCCTCTACCTCCGGTCGAAGGACGAGATCACCGACGCCCGCGGCCTCTTCGAGGCGCTCTCGGTCAAGCTCGGCGTCGTCCTGCTGGTCCTCGGTGTCATGCACCTCGGGAACGTGTGGGTCCTGAACAAGATGCGCCGCCGCGGAATCATGGAGCGCCAGCAGACCCCGCCCGTCGCCCCGCAGGGGTGGACCGCGCCGGTCGGGGCCTGAGCCATGCCGACCGCCACCGCTCCCGTACAGCGCCTGACCGTCCTCTACGACGCCGGATGCCCGCTCTGCGTACACATCCGGCACTGGCTGCTCGCACAGCGGTGGCTGGTCCCGCTCGCCCTGGTCCCCGCCGCGTCCTGGGAGGCGCACCGGCGCTTCCCCCGCCTCGACCACGCGTCGACGCTCAAGGAGATCACCGTCGTCGGTGACTCGGGGCAGGTGTGGACCGGGACGGACGCCTTCATCGTGTGCCTGTGGGCACTGGCCGAACACCGGCCGAAGGCGAACTGGCTCGCCACCGCGGCCGGCCGGCCCTTCGCCCGGGCGGCCATGTACACGGCCTCCGCCTGGCGGCAGGCCGTGCGCAGCGAGGGCGACCCCGAGGGGGCGGAAGGACCGGCCTGTGACGACCACTGCCCCGTCCCCGGATAGGCTCGTGCACCGTGACTGATCAGAAGGCTCCCAAGAGCGAGCAGACCCGCACGCTCATCCTCGAAACCGCGCTCCGTCTCTTCCAGGAGCGCGGGTTCGACAAGACGACGATGCGGGGTATCGCGAAGGAGGCCGGCGTCTCGGTCGGCAACGCCTACTACTACTTCGAATCGAAGGAACACCTGGTCCAGGGGTTCTACGACCGGATCGGCGCCGCCCACCAGGCGGCGGTCCGGCCCATCCTGGACAACGAGACCGATCTGCAGAAGCGGCTCGCGGGCGTGCTGACGAGCTGGATGGACATCGCCGCCCCGTACCACGAGTTCGCCTCGCAGTTCTTCAAGAACGCGGCGGACCCCGAGAGCCCGCTCAGCCCGTTCTCGCCGGAATCGGAGCCGGCCCGCCAGGCCGCGATCGACATCCACCGCGAGGTGCTGGCGGGGGCGAAGACCAAGGTGCCGGCCGAGCTGGCCGACGTCCTGCCGGAGCTGATGTGGCTCTCGCAGATGGGCCTGGTCCTGTACTGGGTCTTCGACCGCTCCCCGAACAGCGAGAAGACGCACCGGCTCGCCGAGCGCGGCGCGCAGCTGACGACGCGGGGCATCGTGCTGGCCCGGTTCCGGGTGCTGCGGCCGCTGGTGCGGGAAGTGCACGAGCTGTTCGCGGACTTCCTGCCGGGCATGGCCCAGACGGCGACGGCGGGGGCCCGGCGCAGGGCCTCGGACCCGTACCCGGACAAGGACCCCGCGTAGCCGTCGGACTCCCCCGGCTCCCCTACAGCCAGTCGAGTTCCCACAGGCGCCAGACGCCGGTGCCGTCGGACAGGTTCTGGGCTCCGGTGACGTCCTCGCGGGACATCACGTAGTCCTTCTTCTGCCAGATCGGCACCATCGGGGCCTGCTGGGCGACCAGCTTCTGGAGGTCGCGGAATTCCGCGGCGGCGTTGCCGCGCTCCGAGTGGGACTGGGTGCGGGTGATCAGCTCGTCGACCTGCTTGTCGGAGAAGCCGTTGTTCATGGACGAGTCGGCGCCGACGAGCGGGGCGAGGAAGTTGTCCGCGTCCGGGAAGTCGGCGATCCAGCCGATGGTGTAGGCGTCGAACTCGCCCGCCGCGTAGCCCTTCTGGAAGTCGCTCCACTGCTCGACCGGCTTGATCGTCAGCTGGAAGAGGCCGGTGGACTCCAGCTGGCGCTTGAGCTCCTCGGCCTCGGGCAGGTTCGCGCCGCGTACGTTCACACCGAGCTTGAGGTGCACGGGGGCGGTGACCCCGGCCTCCTTGAGGAGCTTCTTGGCGGTGGCCCCGTTGGGCGTCGGGTAGGCGTCGAAGAACGGCGTGCTGTGGCCGCCGATGCCGGCCGGGACCAGGGAGTACAGCGGGGTGACGGTGCCGAGGTGGACGTCGCCGGCCACCTTGGAGCGGTCGAGCACGGCGGCGACGGCCTGGCGGACGGCGAGCGGGGCCGCGGTGGAGCCGGGGCGGACGTTGAAGACGATGGAGCGGATCTCGCTGCCGCCGGAGGCCTGGTAGCGGGTGTCCTTCATGCCCGGGTTGAGGTCGGCGAGCACGGCGGGCGGCATGTCCCGGTGGGCGACGTCGATCTGGTGGGCCTTCCAGGCCTGGTCGAGCTGCTGCGAGTCCTTGAAGTACTTGACGTTGACGGGTCCGCGGGCGGGCTTGCCCTGGCCCTTGTACGAGGCGTTGGGCTTGAGCTCGACGCTCGTGCCGGTCCGGTACGCGCCCAGCGTGTACGGGCCGGAGCCGTCGGCCTTGCCGTCCTCGCGCAAGGACTTCGCCGGGTACTTGTCCTTGTCGACGATCGCGGCGGCGCCCGTCGCGATCTTGAAGGGGAAGGTGGCGTCGCGGGCGGAGAGGTTGAAGGTGACCGTGCGCCCCTCGGCCTTGACCGACTCCAGCGTGTTGAAGAGCGGGGCCGGGCCCTGGTCGGAGTTGATCGCCTTGATGCGGTCGAAGGAGTGCTTGACGTCCTCGGCGGTGATGGTGCGCCCGCCGGCGAACTTCACGTCGGGGCGGAGCTCGCACTGGTAGGTGGTGAGCTTCTGGCCGACGAAGTTGCAGGAGGCGGCGGCGTCCGGCACGGGGGCGTCGGAGCCGGGCTTGATGGTCAGCAGCGACTGGTAGATGTTGCTGAACAGGGCCCAGGAGCCGGCGTCGTACGCCCCGGCCGGGTCGAGGGAGGAGACCACGTCACTCGTTCCGACCCGGACCGCACCGCGGCCGTTGCCGTCCTCGGGCAGCAACTGCCAGGCTCCGACGCCGGCCACGCCGAGGACCAGCCCGGCCGCGATTATCTTCGAGCGGACAGACCGCATCCCCTGAACCCCACCCCTTGACCGCTGACAGCGTCGCGCTGTCCGATTAACGGTCATCCCATCACGGAATATCAGCCGCCGGAAGGCCGGTTTGTGAGGGTGCTCCGGCGTTTGAGGCGGGTCAGGCCTGATATGAGGCGAGTTCGACGACGGTGATGTCGGACGGCGCTCCCACACGGACCGGCGGTCCCCAGGCTCCGGCCCCGCGGGAGACGTAGAGCTGGGTGTCGCCGTAGCGCTCCAGACCGGCCACGGTGGGGTTGGCGAGCTCGGCGAGGTAATTGCCCGGCCAGAGCTGGCCGCCGTGGGTGTGGCCGGACAGCTGGAGGTCGACCCCGTGGCGGATTGCGTCGTGGATGACGACGGGCTGGTGCGCGAGGAGTACGGCGGCCCGCGACCGGTCGCGGTCACCGAGGGCGGCCTGGAAGTCGGGGCCGCTGCCCTCCAGTTCCCCCTGGATGTCGTTGACGCCGGCGAGGTCGAAGTGCGGCATCTCCTGGCGGGCGTTCTCCAGCGGGGTCAGGCCCAGTTCGCGGACGTGCTCGATCCACTGCTCGGCGCCTGAGAAGTACTCGTGGTTCCCGGTGACGAAGAACGAGCCGTGGCGTGCGGTGAGCCGGCGCAGCGGCTCCGCGGAGGGCCCGAGGTCGGGGACGCTGCCGTCGACGAGGTCGCCGACGATGGCGATGAGGTCGGGCTGGGTGCGGTTGACGGTGTCGACGATGCGCTGGGCGTGGGCGCGGCCGAGCACCGGTCCGAGGTGGACGTCGCTGACGACGGCGATCCGGAAACCGTGGGCCGCGCGCGGCAGTTTGGCGAGGGGGACCTGCACCCGCTTCACCCGCGGACCGCGCATGACTCCGTACGTCCCGGCCCCGACAGTCCCGAGGGCGACGGCGGCGGCCGTCCCTCCGACCGTGCGCGACACGAAGCGCCGGCGGCTCAGCCCGTCGCCCGTGGCGGGCCGCTCGGCGGTGACCGTGGCGGCCGCGGGTGCGGCCGCGGCGGGGACCTCCACGGGCTCGGGCCGGCCGGTCACCGCCCCGGAGGAATCGCGGTGGGCCGGACGGCGGAGCAACAGCGCGCGGACCGGCTCCGCGACCAGCATCGTCAGGGTCAGGTACAGGAGTACCGCGAGCCAGAGGTACCCGGGCCAGGCCACCGTCTGCTCGAGCCAGAAGGGGGCGCCCGCGCGTCCCGCGGTCAGCGCGGCCACGGAGAGGAGGGGCAGGGCGATGGCCGAGGCCGTGCCGATGCGCCGGGGGAGGCCGCCGGGGGTCGTGGTGTCGCGGACGAGCCGGACCCAGAGCCAGCGGTGGACCACGACCAGCAGGGCGCAGACCGCCAGTGCGACGAGGGCGAAGATCAGAATTCTCATGCCTGTGTGTCCGAATCCGCTCGGTTCGTACGGTCCGTGCCGTCCGCACGCTCCGCACGTGATTCACGCCGCAGGGCGAGGACGGCACGCAACCCGATCAGTCCGACCGCCGTCCCCAGGAGAAAGGACGACACCGCAAGCGTCAGGTGCACCCAGAAGTAGGAAGTGGGACCGCCCGCCGCATCGAAGGCAAGACCACTGCCGTTCCTCCACAGGTTCCGGACGAAAGACACCCAGATGAACCAGCTCCACACTCCGAACGCGAGCAGGAACCAGGAGGCGGTACGGCTGAGTCTCATGTCTTCAGTATCGGATTCGTCCCCAGGACGGACGCGCCGGGGTGGGCTGTCCCGGGGGTGGTTGCCGCCGATTGGCCGGTCAGCGACGCTGTCCAGCTCATCGGCATGTACTTTCACCTGCGTGTCTGCCAAGAAGACCGCGCTGTCGGTCCTTTCCGCCGCGTTGCTGGTCCCCGCCCTGCTGGCGGCCCCCGCACATGCCGCGCCGACCCCGCCGGCCGACGGAAAGGCCCAGCCGCCCAAGGCCCCGGCGCCCGCGCCGCCCGTCTCGATGTCCACGGTCGGCGGCTCCCTGCTCGGACAGCCCGGGACCCAGGTGAACCTGCTGCCCGGCGCGCCCGCCCTGCCGGCGAACCTCACCGGGCGGTCGTGGATCGTGGCGGACGCCGAGTCCGGCGAGGTGCTGGCCGCGCACAACGCGCACTGGCGGCTGCCCCCGGCCTCGACCATGAAGATGCTCTTCGCGGACACCGTGCTGCCGAACCTGCCCAAGGAGCAGGTCCACAAGGTCACCGACAAGGACATGGAGGGCGTGGGCTCGGGCAGCAGCCTGGTCGGGGTCAAGGAGGACCTCGAGTACTCCGTCCACGACCTGTGGCTCGGGGTGTTCCTGCGGTCGGGGAACGACGCCGTGCATGTGCTTTCGGCCATGAACGGCGGCGTCGAGAAGACCGTCAAGGACATGCAGGCCCACGCCGAGGAGCTGCAGGCCCTCGACACGCACGTGGTGTCCCCCGACGGGTACGACGCCCCCGAGCAGGTGTCGAGCGCGTACGACCTGACGCTGATCGCCCGCTCCGGACTGCAGAAGCACGACTTCAGGGAGTACTGCGGCACCGTGAGCGCGAAGTTCCCCGGGCTGCAGGAGGCCGGGAAGCCGCGGGACCACTTCGAGATCCAGAACACCAACCGGCTGATGACCGGTGCGGGCGGCATCACCCCCTACAAGGGCATCGCCGGGGTCAAGAACGGCAACACCACCATGGCCGGTTCCACCTTCACCGGCGCCGCGCAGCAGGGCGAGAGGAAGCTGCTGGTCACGGTGATGAACCCGAACGCGGGCGGCGCGAACTCGGTCTACGAGGAGACCGCAGCGCTCTTCGACTGGGGTTTCGCGGCCGCCGGGAAGGTCAAGCCGGTGGGTGAGCTCGTCCCGCCGAAGAGCGCGGACACCTCCTCGCACGGCTCCCCGGCCCAGTCGCACGAGAACAACCCGTCGGCCGGCAAGGGCTCCGGCGGCGGTGCGGGCACCGCGCTGGGCGTCGCGGGCGGTGCACTGGCCGTACTGGCGGGCGGCGCCTTCGTGATCAACCGCCGCTGGCCCCGCGGCCGCCGCGGCCGGGGCGAAGAACTGGTCTGAGGTCACCCGGCCGGCCCGCCCCCTTCCCGCCGTACCCACCGCCCCCCGGCAGCGCCACCGGCCGGGGGGCGTTCGTATGCCCTCGTCCGCCGCGGCCGGCCCGGGGGACCGTCCCCTAACCGGCTTCCCGGGCCCGCACCACCTATCAACTCACAGGTTCACCGGAGGACTTCGGCACGGTTGGCTCACTCCTGTCGGCAAGGCGCCCACGGGAAGGGGGTCCTCCCATGCGGAGGAGATGGCTGGCCGTCGTCACGGCCGACGGCACGGTCCCGGCGGGGAATCCCGCCGAGCACGGCGACGTCGTCCGCACGGGGGTCGGGTCGACGCCGGCGAGCGCTCCGTGCTGAACACCGCCCGGCGGAACTGGATCTCCGTCTCCCTCGCGGCCGGCGTCGCACTGCTCGCAGTGGCGGCCTGGACCGCCCTCCCGGCGGACGGCGCCGCGCAGCGGGCCCCGGTGCGCGCGGTGGACGCCGCCGAGCTGGACCTGCTGCACACCGCGGGAGAACTGCTCGTACGGGACTGCATGCGGGCGCAGGGGTTCTCGTACTGGCCGGTGCCGCGCGTGCCGCACCCGGACCTGCGGGACTTCCCGTACGGCGTGGACGACGTGGACTGGGCCCGCAGCCACGGCTTCGGGCGCGGGATCGAGCGCCTGCTGGACGAGGAGGCGGTGTCGGGCCCGGCCGGGCAGTACGAACGCGGCCTCTCCGCCGGGCAGCGGGATGCCAGGGGCGCCGCCCTGCTGGGTCCGGATGCGCGGGGGCTGGAGGTCGAGAGTCCGCTCGGCGGCACCCTCGGCCACAGCGACCGCGGCTGTGTCACCGAGTCCTGGCGGCAGCTCTACGGGGACGTGCGTCTGTGGTACCGCTCCAGCGAGACGGTGAACCAGCTCGCCGCGGTGCGCACCGGCCGGGTCAACCAGGACCCCGCCTTCCGCACGTCGCTCGCCGCCTGGAGCGAGTGCGTCGGCCGCCGTGGTCATCCGGCCGGGCACCCGGTGCGCCAGCGCGAGGAACAGCTGGCGCGGACCGGCCCGGAGGCCGAGGCGCAGGACGTGCCGATGGCGGCCGCCCAGGCCGAGTGCGCCCGCTCGAGCGGGCTTGCCGACACCGCGCAGGACCTGCACCGGCGTCTTTCGGACAAGATCCGCTCCGACAACCGGGCCGCCTTCGACGCCATGCGTCGGATGCAGGTGGCGGCCCTGCCCACAGCTCGCGATGTGGTCGCCCGGCTGTCCGGGACCTGACATCGCGTACCGCCGACCGGCGGTGAACCACGCACAGCACGACTGGGAGGGAACACCATGAACAAGCTCAGGACGCTCCTCGCGGGGATCGCGATCGCCGGTGCGGCGGTCGTGGCCGTTCCGACCGCGGCGCAGGCCGACGGCGGCTGCGGCAGCGGCAACTTCTGTGCCTACTCGGACGACGCCAACTACCTCTACCAGGAGGGCGGCAACTCGTCCTCGTGGCCGGGCCAGGTCAAGAACAAGGCCGACTGGGTCCGCAACTCCGGCATCCCTTCCGGCCGCCACCACGTCAACATCTACTGGGGTGACAACCACACCGGCGCCTACGCCTGCATCGGCTACGGCACGGAGTGGAACCTGCGCGGCAACGCGCAGAAGTACAGCTGGACCCGCAACGGGGACAACCGCGGTCTGGGCGAGAAGGTCCACGACAACTCCGCCTCGCACCGCTGGGTGTACGGCTGCGGCAACGGCACCTGGTAGGGCGTCCCGTCACCCGGGATCCAGTGGCGCACCGGGCCCCACACCGGTGCGCCACCGGCGCGGCCGGCCGTCGCTTCAGCGGCTGCCGGAGGCCTCCGGTGCGACGGCCGGAGGGGCGGCGGGAGGGGCGGCCGGCGGGTCTTCCGTCCCGTCGCCGTCCGCGTCGTCGCGGGTCGCCGTCCAGGAGGAGACGAACAGCAGCAGTTTCGCCATGAAGTTGATCCAGAGCAGCAGGGCGATCGGCACGCCGAAGGCCCCGTACATGCTCTTCGCGGCGACCTCCCGCATATAGCCGCTGAGCAGCAGTTTCAGCAGTTCGAAGCCGGCCGCGCCGATGAGGGCCGCCTGGATCAGGCGGCCGCGGGGCGGTTCGACGCCCGGGAGCAGGGTCAGGACGTAGAGGAGCAGCAGGAACGCGGCCACGACGCCGACGAGGAAGGCGAAGGAGCGGAGCAGCGCGCCGCCCGCGCCCTCGCGCGGGATGTCCAGCCATTCGGCGGTCTTCCCGACCGCGCTGGATCCGAGGATGGAGGCGGCGGCGGAGGCCAGGCCCACTCCGCCGAGGCCGAGGAGGACGAGCCCGTCCTTGCCCTTGCGGACGATCGGGTTCCCGTCGTCCTCGTCGTCCTTGTCCCAGACCGCGCGCAGGCAGTCCCGCATGGAGCCCACCCAGCTGACACCGGTGACGAGCAGGAGGGCGCCGGCGACGAGACCGACCGTGCCGGCGTTGTCGACGAGTCCCCCGATGTTGAGCTGGTCGGAGATGCCCGGGACCTGTTCGGCGAGGTTCTTCTCCAGCCGGTCCAGCTGCTCCGGGCTGAGCAGCGCCGCGCCGATCGCGGCGGCCACGGTGATCAGCGGAAAGAGCGCGAGGAAGCTGATGAAGGTGATGGCTGCGGCGAGGCGGGTCCAGTGCACGCGGTCGAGGCGTTCGTACGAATGCCACGCGTGCGTCCGCATCAGACGGACCGCGAGCGGCCCGATCACCGGGAGTTTCGTCAGCCAGTCCATGGGGTCACCGTAATTCAGCCGCCGGAAATAGCCGGGATTGCCGCTTCCGGCGGCTACGGTCGTCGATTGTGACTTTTCCCGAAACGCGCCCTACGGGTCGCCCGTTCCACACCCTGGTCCTGCGAAGGCTGAGATTCCGTGCCCGGCGCATCGCCCGGCTTCCCCTGCCCCTGGGTCTGCGCCCGCTCCGTCAGGACGGCGGGACGGTCGCCCCCGCGGCCTCGGCTGCCCCTGCGGCCCCGGCCGCCTCTCCGGCCTGGTCACCGGGTGAGCCCGCCTGCGCCGGGACGCAGGCCGGTCCGTTCCCGAACGGGTACTCGCGCAGCTTGCGCCAGACCCCGTCCGAGCCCTGCTCGTAGAGCGCGAAGCCCTCGCACAGCCACTCGGCGCCGTACTCGGCGAGGGTCGTGAACGCGAGGTCCATCGCCTCCTCGGAGATCCCGTGGGCGACCGTGACGTGCGGGTGGTACGGGAACGCCAGCTCGCGGTCGAGCGGCCCGTGGGGGTCGCGGACCTCGCTCTGCAGGCGGGTGCAGCCCTCGGCCCCTTCGGCGATCCTGACGAAGACGACGGGCGAGAGGGGGCGGAAGGTTCCGGTGCCGGCCAGCCGCATCCGGAAGGACCGGAAGGCGGCCGCGACCTCGACCAGGTGGGCCCTGATCGCGGGGAGCCGGTCCGCCTCCACCTCGGTGGGCGGGACGAGGGTGACATGCGTGGGGATGCCGTGCGCGGCCGCGTCCCCGAAGCCCGCGCGCAGCTCCTGGAGCTGGCTGCCGTACGGCTCCGGGACCGCGATCGAAACGCCGAGCGTTACGGTCCCCACGTATCTCTCCTCCGCTTGTCGCTGTGGACTGCTGCCGCCCCAGTGTGGCGGCAGCACCCCCGTTCGTGCCAGGTCTCTCTGTCCGTAGTTGCGTTCGTCAGTGCTTGGCGGGCAGCAGACCGAGGCTGTCGTAGGCCTGCGCGAGCGTCTCGGCGGCGACCGCTCGGGCCTTCTCCGCGCCCTTGGCCAGGATGGAGTCCAGCGTCTCGGGGTCGTCCAGGTATTCCTGGGTGCGCTTCTTGAACGGTGTGACGAAATCGACCATCACGCCGGCCAGGTCGGTCTTCAGCGCGCCGTAGCCCTTGCCCTCGTACTTCGCCTCCAGCTCGGAGATCGTCTCGCC
Source organism: Streptomyces sp. NBC_01232 (assembly GCF_035989885.1). Classification (GTDB taxonomy): domain Bacteria; phylum Actinomycetota; class Actinomycetes; order Streptomycetales; family Streptomycetaceae; genus Streptomyces. The sequence continues at coordinate 5,121,727 of NZ_CP108518.1, read as the reverse complement.
CGTGAGGGTGGAGTAGATCGTGAGCAGGTTGCTGACGCCGGGCTTCTTCTCGGAGTCGAAGCGGACCTCCGCCTCGGTGTCCGTGACCGCGCTCTTGATCTTCTTCTCGGTGACCTTGGGCTCGTCGAGGAGGTTGATCAGGCCCTTGGGGGACGAGGCGGACTTCGACATCTTGATCGCCGGGTCCTGGAGGTCGTAGATCTTCGCGACCTCCTTGACGATGTGCGCGGCGGGGAGGGTGAAGGTCCGGCCGTAGCGCTGGTTGAAGCGCTCCGCCAGGTCGCGGGTCAGCTCGATGTGCTGGCGCTGGTCCTCGCCGACGGGGACCGCGTTCGCCTGGTACAGCAGGATGTCGGCGACCTGCAGGATCGGGTACGTGAACAGGCCGACAGTGGCGTTGTTGACGCCGCCCTTGGCGGACTTGTCCTTGAACTGGGTCATCCGGCTGGCCTCGCCGAAACCGGTGATGCAGTTCATGACCCAGCCGAGCTGGGCGTGCTCGGGCACGTGGCTCTGGACGAAGAGCGTGCAGCGCTCGGGGTCCAGGCCGGCGGCCAGCAGCTGGGCGGCGGAGAGGCGGGTGTTCGCGCGCAGTTCCTTCGGATCCTGCGGCACGGTGATCGCGTGCAGGTCGACCACCATGTAGAAGGCGTCGTGCGTCTCCTGCAGGGCGACGTACTGGCGGATGGCTCCGAGGTAGTTCCCGAGGTGGAACGAGCCGGAGGTGGGCTGGATGCCGGAGAGCGCGCGAGGACGATCAGAAGCCATGCCCCCATTCTCTCAGGTGCGGGGGCGGGCCCGTGCCCGCCCGATGCCCCCGTCGCACCTTCGCCCCGAGCGCCGGGCGGGCCGGATCGTCCGGCTCCGCCGGCGTCCGGGGCCCGAGCCCCGGACGCCGGGCCGCAGGTCAGGCGAGCGGCAGGCCTGGGGCGGGGAAGGCCGCCATCAGATCCGTGACCTCCGCGCGGATCGCGGCGAGGGCCTGCTCGTCGCCCTTGGCGGCGGCGTCGACCGCGCGCGAGATCCAGTCGGCCACGACCGGCATGTGCGCGGCGGACAGGCCCCGCGAGGTCAGCGAGGGAGTGCCGATCCGGATGCCCGACGGGTCGAACGGCTTGCGGGGGTCGAACGGCACCGTGTTGTAGTTCACGACGATGCCCGCCCGGTCCAGGGCCTTGGCCGCGATCTTGCCCGGCACGTCCTTGCCGGTCAGGTCGATCAGGATCAGGTGGTTGTCCGTACCGCCCGAGACCAGGTCGAAGCCCTTCTGGAGCAGCTCCGCGGCAAGCGCCTTGGCATTGGCGACGACCTGGTGCGCGTACGCCGTGAAGGACGGCTGGGCCGCCTCGTGCAGCGCCACCGCGATACCGGCCGTCGTCTGGTTGTGCGGGCCGCCCTGGAGGCCCGGGAAGACCGCCTTGTCGATCGCCTTCGCGTGCTCCTCCCGGCACATCAGCATCGCGCCCCGCGGACCGCGCAGGGTCTTGTGCGTGGTGGTGGAGACGACGTCGACGTGGTCCGCCGGGGACGGGTGCGCGCCGCCCGCGATCAGGCCCGCGATGTGGGCCACGTCCGCGACCAGGATCGAGCCCGCCTCCTTGGCGATCTCGGCGAAGGCGGCGAAGTCGATGGTCCTCGGCAGGGCGGTACCGCCGCAGAAGATCAGCTTGGGCCGCTCGGCCAGGGCCAGCTCGCGCACCGCGTCGTAGTCGATCAGCCCGGTGTCCTGGCGGACGCCGTACTGGACGCCCCGGAACCAGGAGCCCGTCGCCGAGACGCCCCAGCCGTGGGTGAGGTGCCCGCCCATCGGCAGGGCCATGCCCATCACGGTGTCGCCCGGCTTCGCGAAGGCCAGGTACACGGCCAGGTTCGCCGGCGAGCCGGAGTACGGCTGCACGTTCGCGTGGTCCACGCCGAACAGGCCCTTGGCCCGCTCCACGGCCAGCGCCTCGACGCGGTCGATGTTCTGCTGGCCCTCGTAGTAGCGGCGGCCGGGATAGCCCTCGCTGTACTTGTTCTGCAGCACGGTGCCAGAGGCCTCGAGGACGGCCGCGGACACGTAGTTCTCACTGGGGATCAGGCGCAGGGTCTGCGCCTGCAGTACTTCCTCCGCCGCGACGAAGGACGCCAGCTCGGGGTCGGCGGCGAGAAGGGCGGGATGGCGGCTCGCGGACATGGCGGGCTCCTCCGGGGTCGATGTGATCGGTACCCCGCGAGGCCCAGGCGAGCGGCCCTGAATGCGGTCGAGCGCGCACGACTCCCCCGGAGTTGGTTCTCCGTACGCCAGTCGCCGTGCGTACCGCACACCTTAGCGGGCGCGCCGCGAACGATGTTTCTGCGTCCGGGATACGAGCGACGATAAGAAGGTGACGCCACCCTCGTCACCGCTTCACCCGGCGCTACACCCGGCCAGACGGACGATCGGAGACCCCGTGTCGACAACAGCTGATGCCATCCGCTCCGCAGACGCGCACAGCGCGCACAACTACCATCCGCTGCCCTTGGTCGTCGCCTCCGCGGAAGGCGCGTGGATGACCGATGTCGAGGGCCGCAGATACCTCGACATGCTCGCCGGTTACTCGGCCCTCAACTTCGGTCACGGCAACCGCCGGCTGATCGATGCCGCCCGGGCCCAGCTGGAACGGGTCACGCTCACCTCACGCGCCTTCCACCACGACCGCTTCGCCGACTTCTGTACCGAGCTCGCCGCGCTGTGCGGCAAGGACATGGTGCTCCCCATGAACACGGGCGCGGAGGCCGTGGAGACGGCGGTGAAGACCGCCCGCAAGTGGGGCTACGAGGTCAAGGGCGTCCCGGACGGGCACGCCAAGATCGTGGTCGCCGCCGACAACTTCCACGGCCGGACCACGACGATCGTGTCCTTCTCCACGGACCACGAGGCCCGCGACCACTTCGGCCCGTACACGCCGGGCTTCGAGATCGTTCCGTACGGGGACCTCACCGCGCTGGCCCACGCCGTCACCGAGAACACCGTGGCCGTGCTGCTGGAGCCGATCCAGGGCGAGGCGGGGGTGCTGGTGCCGCCGGCCGGGTACCTGAGCGGCGTGCGGGAGCTGACCCGCGAGCGGAACGTCCTGTTCATGGCGGACGAGATCCAGTCGGGTCTGGGGCGCACCGGGCGGACCTTCGCGTGCGAGCACGAGGGGGTCGTCCCGGACGTCTACATCCTCGGCAAGGCGCTCGGCGGCGGCGTGGTGCCGGTGTCCGCCGTCGTCGCCGACCGGGACGTGCTCGGGGTGTTCCGCCCCGGGGAGCACGGGTCCACCTTCGGCGGGAACCCGCTCGCGTGCGCGGTCGCCCTGGAGGTGATCGCGATGCTGCGGACCGGCGAGTTCCAGGGCCGCGCCACCGAGCTGGGCGAGCACCTGCACCGGGAACTGAACCTGCTGATCGGCGGCGGCGCGGTGACCGCCGTGCGCGGGCGCGGGCTGTGGGCGGGCGTGGACATCGACCCCTCGCGCGGCACCGGCCGGGAGATCTCCGAGAAGCTGATGGAGCTCGGGGTGCTCGTGAAGGACACGCACGGGTCGACGATCCGGATCGCCCCGCCGCTGGTGATCAGCAAGGAGGACCTGGACTGGGGCCTGGACCAGCTCCGGTCGGTGCTGGGCGCGTAGGCCCCGTCCGTGCGGGTCAGAGGATGACGTGGGGCAGGAAGCGGGCGTACTCGTCCGTGACCGGCCCCGCCGATTCCCGGATGCCGAGCCCCGCCGCCTCGTCCTCGACGACCCACGCGCCGAGCACCACCCGGTTGCCGTCGAAGTCGGGCAGCGGGGCCAGGCCCTGGAAGCAGTACCGCTCCCCCTCCTCCGGTGCGAAGGGCACGCCGTCCTCGCCCGCCTCGTGGAGGGTGACCCCCGCGCCCTCACGGCCGAGGAGGGGCTTGGTCACGTACCCGGCGGACCCGGGGGCGGCCAGTTCGCGCGGGCCGTCGAGGTAGGCGGGCAGCAGGTTGGGGTGGTCCGGGAAGAGCTCCCACAGGATCGCGAGCAGCGCCTTGTTGGACAGCAGCATCTTCCAAAGGGGTTCGATCCAGCAGGTGGTGCCGGAGCCGCCGCCGTGGTCGTACGTACCGAGGACCTGCGGGCCGAACTCGTCCGTCGCCAGCCACTCCCACGGGTAGAGCTTGAAGCAGGAGCGGATGAAGCGGAGCTTCTCGTCCACGAACCGGCCGGAGAGGCTGTCCCAGCCGATCTGCTCGACGGACAGCGCCTGGGTGTCCAGGCCGGCCTGCTCGGCGGTCTCCTGGAGGTAGGCGACCGTCATCAGGTCCTCACCGAGCTCGTCGGTCTCGGAGTGCGCGAAGTGCAGCGGGCCGGGCGGGAGCAGCTCGGCCTGGCGCCGCCAGGCGTCGACGAGGCGCTCGTGGAGGGAGTTCCACTGGTCGGCGCCGGGGAAGCGCTCCTCCATCCAGAACCACTGCGGGCTCGCCGCCTCCACCAGGGAGGTGGGGGTGTCGGCGTTGTACTCCAGCATCTTGGCCGGGCTGCCGGTGCCGTCGTAGCGCAGGTCGAAGCGCCCGTAGAGGGAGGGCTGCTCGGCGCGGCGCCGCCACGACTCGGCGATCAGCGCCGCCAGCTTCGGGTCGGTGATGCCGAGGTCGGCGAAGCGGTCGTGCTCGACGATGTGCGCGGCCGCGGCCAGGCACATGGCGTGCAGCTCCTCGACGACGTTCTCCAGGGCCTCGACCTCGGGGAGCGAGAAGGAGTAGTACGCGCTCTCGTCCCAGTAGGGGCGCAGCGAGTCGTCGGGGTAGCGGGTGAGGGGGTAGATCACCCCCTGCTCCTCGACGGTCTTCTGCCAGCCGGGACGGGGTTCGATGGTGTGCCGCTGCATGGTGCCGGTCAGCCGCCGCTGGAGCCGGAGCTCTTGTGGCCGCCGATGCCGCCGCGGGTGACGGCGGACTTGTCGAAGCTGCCGCCGGAGACCTTGCCGGCGGCGACGTGGCCGCCGTAGTAGTAGGCGCCGGTGCCGCCGCTCTTGCACTCCTTGTTGTTCAGGTGCTGCAACGTGGAGCGGGAGGCACAGCGCTTGTCCGGTTCGTCGCTGCTGCCGCAGGCCACGAGCGTGGCCGCGAGCAGGCCCATGCCGCCGAGGGCGACCGCGCCGGAGCGCATACGGCGCTGATTGGTGCTGCTGCTGTCCATGTCTGCTGTTCCCCCTGAGGCCTCGCGTACTGCCGACAGAGTAGAGCGGGGTCCCCGGCCGATGGAATCCGGCCGTCGTGAGATCCGTGACCTAGAGTCAGTTCGTGCTCATTGGGATGATTTGCGCGCTCGGTGCGGCGGTCTGCTTCGGTACGGCGTCGGTCCTGCAGGCGGTCGCGGCGCGGTCGGCGGAGCCGGGCACGGGGTCCGGGGTGGACACGGCGCTGTTCCTGCGGGCGGTGCGGCAGTGGCGGTACCTGGCGGGTCTCGGCCTGGACGGAGCCGGCTTCGTGCTCCAGATCATCGCGCTGCGGCACATCCCGATCTACGCGGTGGGGGCGGCGCTGGCGGCCAGCCTGGCGGTGACGGCGGTGGTCGCGGCGCGGCTGCTGCGGGTGCGGCTGTCCCGGACCGAGTGGGCCGCGGTGGCGGTGGTGTGCGCGGGGCTGCTGATGCTGGGGCTGTCCGCCGGGGAGGAGGGCACCGGGACCGGGTCGCTGGCGCTGAAGCTGGGACTGCTGGCGGTGGCGGGGCTGGTGCTGCTGGTCGGGGTGTTCGCGGGGCGGCTGCCGGACGGGCCGCGGGCGCTGGTCCTGGGTCTTGCGGCGGGCACGGGCTTCGGGGTGGTGGAGGTCTCGGTGCGGCTCATCGACTCCCCCTGGGACCTGCGCAACCCGGCCCTGTACGCCCTCCTGCTGGGCGGCGGTGCGGCCTTCCTGCTCCTCACCTCGGCACTCGCGCGCGGCTCGGTGACGGTGGCCACGGCGGGCATGGTGCTCGGCGAGACGGTCGGCCCGGCGGTGGTGGGCGTGGCCTGGCTCGGCGACAGCACCCGCGAGGGCCTGGCCTGGCTGGCGGTGACGGGTTTCGCGGTGGCGGTCGCCGGCTCCCTGGCCCTGGCCCGCTTCGGCGAACCGTCGGCCCCGACGGAGCAATGACCGCGGCCGCGCATGCCGGAATTCCGCCCCGCCCCGCCACCCACTCAGCCCCGCCACCCACTCAGCCCCGCCGGCGTTTGAGGCGCGGGGTCCGGGGCGGCGCCCCGGCAACGGCGCCGCAGGTCACGGCAGGGCCGCCGCCAGGGCCGCCAGCGTCGGCGACCACGCACTGTCCGACGGCGTCCCGTACCCGACCACCACCGCGTCCCGCGGCAGCGCACCGGCCTCCGGGTGCCGGAAGCGACCCAGCCCGTGCAGGGCCAGGTCCTGCCAGGCCGCGGCCTGCAGCACCGACCGCTCCGTCCCCCCGGGCAGGTCCAGCACCGCGTGCAGCCCCGCCGCGATCCCCGAGACCGCCACCCGGTCCCCCACGGCCGCCACCAGCTCGTCCCGGCGCCGCCGGTACCGCAGCCGCATGCCGCGCACGTGGCGGTCGTAGGCCCCCGAGGTGATGAACTCCGCCAGCGTGAGCTGGTCCGGCGCGCCGCTCGCCCACTCCGTGGGTCCCTTGGCGGCCAGGACCTCCTCCAGCAGCCCCGGCGGGACCACCATCCAGCCCATCCGCAGCCCGGGGGCCAGGGACTTGCTGGCAGTGCCGAGGTACACCACCCGGTCGGGGTCCAGGCCCTGGAGCGCCCCGACCGGCTGGCGGTCGTAGCGGAACTCCCCGTCGTAGTCGTCCTCCAGGATCAGCCCGCCCGAGGTCCGGGCCCAGTCGACCGCGGCCGCCCGCCGCGCCGGGGTCAGGGCGACGCCCGTCGGGAACTGGTGCGCCGGGGTCAGCAGCACCGCGCCCGACGTCGCGGTCAGCTCCCCCGTCCGGGCCCCTTCCCCGTCCAGGCCCAGCGGGCGCGTCCGCAGTCCCGCCCCCACCAGCAGGTCCCGGTGGAAGTCCAGGCCGTACTCCTCCACCGCCACCTCCCGCACCCGCCGCGCCCGCAGTACGCCCGCCAGCAGCGCCAGCCCGTGCAGGAAGCCCGCGCAGAGCACGATGCGTTCGGGGTCCGCGTACACCCCGCGCGCCCGCGCCAAGTAGCCGGCGAGCGCCTGCCGCAGCTCGACGCGGCCGCGCGGGTCGGACGCGTACCCGAAGGCCTCGTTCGGCGCGTCGGTCAGGGCCCGGCGGGCCGCGGACAGCCAGGCCGCGCGCGGGAAGCCGCCCAGGTCCGGGGAGCCGGGGATCAGGCTGTACGCGGGCCCGGTGCGTGCGGGGCGCCGTACGGGAGCGGCCGCCGTCGAGGACCGGCGCGGGCGGGCCCGCTCCGCGACGCGGGTGCCGGAGCCCCGGCGGGCCGTCAGCCAGCCCTCCGCGACGAGCTCGGCGTACGCCTCGGCGACCGTGTTCCGGGCGATGCCCAGGTCGGCGGCGAGGGTCCTCGAGGACGGCAGCCGGGTGCCGGCAGCGAGCCGCCCGCTGCGCGCGGCCTCGCGCAGGGCCTCGGTGAGCCCGGCCCGCAGACCGCGTCCGGCGGTGAGGTCCAGATGCAGGTCGGCGCCGAAAGTGGCCCAAGGATCCGTCATGGATATGGACCATATCGGCGGGCCGCCTGCCGCCTACGGTGGATCACATGACGACCACCCACGCACACGCCCCCGAGCACACCCCGCGCATGCACATGGCGAAGCTCGCCCCCGAGGTCTACAAGGCCGTACTGGCCCTGGAGATCGCCTCCAGGAAGGGTCTGGAGCCGGCCCTGGTCGAGCTCGTCAAGATCCGGGCCTCCCAGCTCAACCACTGCGCCTTCTGCCTCGACATGCACACCAAGGACGCGATCGCCGCCGGTGAGAGCGTCGAGCGCATCGTCCAGCTGGGCGCCTGGGAGGAGTCGCGGCACTTCTACACCGAGAAGGAACTCGCGGCGATCGAGTTCACCGAGGCCGTCACCGTCCTGACGGACGGCTTCGTGCCCGACGAGGTCTACGAGAAGGCCGCCGGGCAGTTCGAGGAGCGCGAGCTGGCCCAGCTGATCGCCGTCATCGCGACCATCAACGTCTGGAACCGCTTCGGCGTCACCACCCGCATGGTGCCGGGCCACTACACCCCGGGCATGTACAAGTAGGGGCGGCCGGGGACCGGTCACTGCGGCCTGAACGACTCCACGGCCGCCGTCAGGTTCGCGCGCACCACCGTACCGTCCGAGGCCGGCCCTGCCGCCAGCAGCGCCCAGCGTCCGCCGTCCGGGGCGATGGTGATCCGCTCGATCCCGTGGCGGCGCCCGCCCGCCTCCTGGCTGTCGTACTCGTAGACCAGCTCGCAGGACTCCCCGGACACAGCTTCGACGGAGACCTCCCGGTAGCCGGGATTGGCGCCGAGGGCCCGGGAGGAGACCCGCAGCAGCTCGCACGCTCCAACGCTGTCCGGCTCGGTCACGCGGAAGATCTGGACCAGCGCGCTGCGGTCCCCGGGCCGGCGGTAGAAGGAACCGCTGCCGTTCTCGTCGTGGCTGCGCTCCCAGCCCGTGGGGACGGCCACCGAGAAGCCCGCGTCGTCGCGGACCACCGTGTAGGCCGGCGGGACCGAAGGGGAGGCGGACAGGGAGGGGGAAGCGGAGGCGGAGGCAGTGGTCGGTGCCCCGTCCGGTCCCGTGCCGGGCGACAGGTCGGGGGTGGCCGAGGCCGACGGGGCCGCGGCGGGTGGCTTCGGCTCCTCGTCGCGCAGGATCAGCCACCCCGCCACGGCGCAGCCGCCCACCACCGCGGCGCCGAGGGCCACCAGCAGCGGTACCTTCCACGGCCGGTCGCCGCCCGGCGGCGGGGGTGGCGGGGCCGGCTGGTCCGCCCATTCCCAGCGCTGCGACTGCGGGTTCCAGTGGGCGCCGCCGGTGGCCACCGGTCAGCTCCCCAGCGCGGCGAGCAGCCCGCCCAGGGCGGCGGCCGCGTTCACCGATTCCACCAGCGGGGCCCACCGCTGGAGCGCGCCGCGCAGCCGGGCGGGCAGGCCGGGCCGGATCTCGCCGGCCTCCTCCAGCTCGCCCGCGGCCTCGTCCAGTTCGGCGTCGAGCGCCGACCGGTCGGTGCTGCGGGGCAGGCGGACGAGCGCGGCGCGCAGCTCCCGTACGGCCTCCAGCAGTTCTGCCGGGCCCGGGGCGCCCTCGCCCGTGCCGTCGTGGTTGACGGTGGTGTTGGTGATGTTCGTGCCGCCGATGCTGAAGGCGCTGCCCTCGATCCGGTTGATCCGCACCTCACCGGTCCCCACGTTCTCCCCGTCCTGTGTCACTGCCCGTCTCCCCCATCCGTGTGGTGGCCCGTCCGGTTGTTGTGTCCGCTGCCGCCGACGCTGAACGCACTGTGGCTCACCGACTGGATGAACACCCCGCCCTCCGCCACGGTGACCGCCCGCTGCGCGAACTCCTCGGTGTGCCAGCCCGCTTCGTGCAGGGCGAGGGTCACGCCGCCGACGATCCGGTCCTGGATGGTCTTGAGGTACCGGTCCAGGTCCATCAGCTGGAACAGGGAGGCGTCCTCCTGCGCCGCGAGCTCGCGTACGGAGACGGCCGGCCCGGCCGGGAGCGCGCCGCCGTGGCCCTCCGTGGCGATCTGCCACGGGCCGCGGCTGCCGCCGGACAGGGTGCTGAGCGCCTTGGCGAGCGAGCGCGGGGCGTGCCGGAACGCCCAGACCGCCTTGGCGAAGGGGTTGTTCCGCAGGTACCGCCGGGCGATGTCGTCGGCCTCCTGGAACTGGGGCCGTACGGGCAGCAGCACGTGCGGCGCCACCTCCAGCATCAGCATCCCGCCCTGGGTGTGGACGCGTACGAAGACGGTGATGACGAGGTTCTCGTCCCAGCCGCCGACCCGTACCCGCAGGAAGTGGCGACGTCGTTCTCCGCCCTCCTCCACGGCCTGCGCCCGGTGCGCGTCGAACGCGTCGTCCGAGAGGTCCGGCTCGCGGCCGGCGGGCAGCCCGGAGGCCGGCAGGAACACGCACTCGTCGATGACCAGTTCCCGCAGCCGGTCCAGTACGGCCTGTTCCGCCTCCGGCGAGCCGTGCGGCGACGGGACGCGCAGGGCCTCCAGGCGCGGCCGGATCCGGGCCACGATCCGCTCGTTGTCCAGCGGTTCGGGCTCGGTCCCGTCCGTGCGGGGGCGCAGCTCGACCGACAGGTGCCAGGGCCGGTACGCCGCGCCGGCGCCGCAGAACGGATCGTCGACGTTGTAGATGACCAGCCTGCTGTGCTGGGTCCGCAGGATCCGGTCCCGGGCCTTGGCGAACCGCCTGCCGGAGGCGGGGTCGGCGTTCGGGTCGGCGTACCGGGCCCGGCTGAGCGACGTGCTGATGACGCGGGCGAAGTGGCCCCGCTGGAGGCCGACGACCAGGGTCAGCAGGGCGAAGACGATCAGGGCGGTCCAGGCGTACTGGGCTGCGATGTCGTAGCCGAGTTCGGGCAGCGTGGTGATCACGCTGAACGGCTCCCGCTCGATCCCGCGCAGCGTGTACTCGTAGACCACGAGCGAGTCGTCGGAGTCCCCGACGTTCGTCCGGCCCTGGAGTGCGCCCTGCAGCACGCCCAGTCCGACGCCGATGAGCAGCACGTAGCCGCAGCCGCGCAGGAGCAGTTCGAGGAAGCGGCTGCCGCGCGCCGTCGCGGCGCGGCGTCGCGCGATCCTCCCGGCCCCGCTCAGGAAGGCGGTCGGGAGGAGCAGGAAGAGCAGCAGCGGCTGGGCCAGCAGGAATCCGAGGCCCCAGACCGCCAGGACGCCCGAGGCCCAGGCGACTTCGGCGCGGCGGGCCTGGAGGGCGTGTGCGAGGACGCGGGCGGCGTCGAAGCCGTAGGAGGGCGCGACGAAGCGCTCCTCGTGGACATGGAGCTCCTGGACCACCCGGTCGCGGTACGCGGCGTCGAGATAGGTCCCGGCGCACAGCAGCCGCCCGGCTTCGCTGAGCGAAGGGTGCACAGGAGTTCTGTCGTCCGCAGTGCCTGTCACCGAATCCCCCTTTCGGTGTGCGGAGGGAAACCATAAGACGGTGATCAGGCACATGACAGGCTCGTTCGCGCCAAAAAGCCCCGGCGCAATGCGCCGGGGCCTTGAGGAAGAACGGATCGGGTCGGGCGACCGGATCAGATCAGGCCGAGCTCACGGACCGCGTCGCGCTCCTCCGACAGCTCCTGCACGGAGGCGTCGATGCGGGTGCGGGAGAACTCGTTGATGTCCAGGCCCTGGACGATCTCGTACTTGCCGTCCTTGCAGGTGACGGGGAAGGAGGAGATCAGACCGGCCGGGACGCCGTAGGAGCCGTCCGACGGGATGCCCATCGAGGTCCAGTCGCCCTCGGCGGTGCCGTTGACCCACGTGTGGACGTGGTCGATGGCGGCGTTGGCGGCCGAGGCGGCCGAGGACGCGCCACGGGCCTCGATGATCGCGGCGCCGCGCTTGGCGACGGTCGGGATGAAGGTGTCGGCCAGCCACAGCTCGTCGTTGACAACCTCGGCGGCGTTCTTGCCGGCGATCTCCGCGTGGAAGATGTCCGGGTACTGGGTCGCCGAGTGGTTGCCCCAGATGGTCAGGCGCTTGATGTCGGAGACGGCGCTGCCGGTCTTGGCGGCCAGCTGCGAGATCGCGCGGTTGTGGTCGAGGCGGGTCATCGCGGTGAAGCGCTCGGCCGGTACGTCCGGGGCCGCGGCCTGCGCGATGAGCGCGTTGGTGTTGGCCGGGTTGCCGACGACGAGGACCTTGATGTCGTCCGCGGCGTGCGCGTTGATGGCCTGGCCCTGCGGCTTGAAGATGCCGCCGTTGGCGGCGAGCAGGTCGCCGCGCTCCATGCCCTTGGTGCGCGGGCGGGCGCCCACGAGCAGCGCGACGTTCGCACCGTCGAAGCCCTGGTTCGGGTCGTCGAAGATGTCGATGCCGGCGAGCAGCGGGAAGGCGCAGTCGTCGAGCTCCATGGCGGTGCCCTCAGCGGCCTTCATGCCCTGGGGGATCTCCAGAAGTCGGAGCTTGACCGGCACGTCCGCGCCGAGCAGGTGACCGGATGCGATGCGGAAGAGCAGCGCGTAGCCGATCTGGCCGGCGGCGCCGGTGACGGTGACATTCACGGGAGTGCGGGTCATGGCCTTCTCCGTTAGACAGCTGGCGGTGGGGCGTCCCTGCCCCATGTGCTGGAGGACGCCGCTCCCCAGTAAATCTTGACGTGAAGAGACATCCGCGGTCAGGCTATCCGACCCGGGACCGGGCTAATCCCCGGGTCCCTGTGGTGCATGGCACACGGAGCACGCGGTTCGAAGGTGCGAACGGCCCCCGGACCGCTATTCGACCAGGAAGATCTGGCCCGTCCGGTGCCCCTCGATCGACTTGACGTAGGCGTTCGCGGCGCGGGCGACCGGCACGGCGTCGAATCCCGCGAACGTGTCCCCGTACGCATCGAGGGACTCCTCGAAGACGGTGGGACTGACGGCGTTGATGCGCTGGCGGCCGGGCAGTTCGATCGCGGCGGCGCGCACGAAGGCCTCGACCGCGCCGTTGACGAGGGAGGCCACCGCGCCGGTGAGCAGCGGCTCGCGCGCCAGGATGCCCGTGACCAGCGTGTACGAGGCGTGCGGGGGCAGGTGCGCGATGCCCTGGCGGACCAGCTCGATCTGGCTGACGGCCTTGCCTTCGAGGCCGTCGCGGATGTCGTCCGTGGTCAGTTCGCCGAGCGGGCGCCACGGCACGCTGCCGGCCGCGCTCGCCACCGCGTCGATCTCACCCACCTGCTGCGCCACTTGCCCGTACATGGCGCGGATGGACTCCGGGTCGGTGATGTCGACGTGGACGTCGGCGCCCGTGCGGGAGGCGGTGACGACCTGGTGTCCGCGCTCGGACAGGGCCGTGCGGACCGCCCGGCCCAGAGTTCCGTGCGCGCCGATCAGTACGACCCTTTTCGTCTTCGTCGTCGGCTGCGCGTTCACGTTCACGTTCGCGTTCATGGCACGAGCATCGCCCTCCCGCCATCGTGAAGTCCAGCTACCTCTCCTACAGCAATCATTAAGATGAACTCATGCTTGATGTGAAGCGCATGGTCATCCTGCGGGACCTGGCGGAGCACACCCGGGTGACCGCCGTCGCCGACCTGCACGGGGTGACCCCCTCCGCCGTCTCCCAGCAACTGCGCGCCCTGGAGGCCGAGGCGGGCGCCGCCCTCGTCGAGCGGGACGGGCGCGGACTGCGGCTCACCCCCGCCGGCGCGGCACTGGCCGCCGCGTGCGAACCGGTGCTCGCCGCCCTGGAGCGGGCCGAGGGCGCGGTGCGCGCCCTCGACACCGAGCTGAGCGGGGAGCTGGCCATCGGCTGCGCCCCGAGCGCAGTGGCCACGGTGGCCGCCCCGCTCCTCTCCGAGCTGGCCCTGCGCCACCCCCGGCTGCGCCCGCGCATCGTGCAGGCCGACCCGGAGGAGGCCCTGCCGCAGCTGCGCCGGCGCCGCCTGGACCTGGCCGTGACCTACGCCTACCCGCTGCTCGGCGCCCCGCCCGCGGCCGGGACCACCGCGGTGCCGCTCTTCGCGGACCCGCTGTGTCTGGCACTGCCCGAGGCACTGCTGCCGGCCTACGAGCGCGACGGACTCGCCGCGCTGAGGGACAGCGCCTGGGTCTCGGCCCCGGCTCCGGGCAGCTGCCGCGAGATGCTGCTGCACGCCTGCCGGAACGCCGGGTTCACCCCGCACATCGCGCACGAGTGCGCGGACCTGCGGTCCGGGCTGTGGCTCGTGTCCACCGGGTATGCCGTGTCGATCCTGCCGAGACTGCTGTGCGACGCCCCGCCGCCCGGCGTCGCCGTACGGGAGCTGCCGGGCCCGGGGCGGACGCTGGACGCACTGGTGCGGGCGGGCACGGAGACCCGGCCGGCCGTCGCGGCCACGCTGGCCGCGCTCACCGCCGTCACCTCACGGTGAAGCGGACCGCGCTCTCCAGGAACGGGATCTCCAGCCACGGATAGGGCTCCATCACCAGCGCGAGCAGGGTGATCGCCACGCCCAGCAGCCCGTACGTGATCAAGTCCGTGAAGCGGGAGCGGACAGCGAGCATCCCCACCGAGGGCAGCACGCGCCGCATCACCGAAGCCGCGATCAGGGCCACGCCGATGAACAGGCAGCCGACCCGCGGCTGCCCGAACGCCGTGATCAGCAGCCCGACCGCGGTCGCGGCGAGCACGCTGAGCATCGGCCACTGACGGGCCGGCGTGGACACGGCGCCGGGGACGGCACGGCCGCTGCCCTCGGGCCGGGCGGTGTCCCGGGTGACCGACGGGAAGCGCCGGGACCTGGCCGCCTCCGCCCCGAGACCGGCAGGACCGGCGGCGTCGGGACCGGCCTGCGCATCGGGACCGGCCTGCGCGGGGGGCACGACGGGCGTGGCGGGTACCACGGGCGTGACGGGTGCGACCGGAACGACGGGGGTGCCGTTCGTCCGGGGCGCGCCGCCGCCCGCGGCGTTCTCCGCGTCCGGTTCAGCCTGCACTGGTCGTCCGTTCCGCCGCCTCGACGACATTGACGAGCAGCTGGGCCCGGGTCATCGGGCCGACCCCGCCCGGGTTCGGCGAGATCCACGCGGCCACCTCGGCCACGCCGGGGTGCACGTCACCGACGATCTTCCCGTCCCCGTCGCGGCTGACGCCCACGTCGAGCACGGCCGCGCCCGGCTTCACGTCCTCCGGCTTGACCAGGTGCGGGACACCGGCCGCCGCGACGATGATGTCCGCCTGGCGCAGCAGCCCGGAGAGGTCGCGCGTACCGGTGTGGCAGAGCGTCACGGTGGCGTTCTCGGACTTGCGGGTCAGCAGCAGGCCGATGGAGCGCCCGACGGTGATCCCGCGTCCGAGGACCACGACGTGCGCGCCGTTGATGGCGACGTCGTGGTGGCGCAGCAGTTCGACGATCCCGTACGGGGTGCAGGGCAGCGGGCCCGGCTCGTTCAGGACCAGCCGGCCCAGCGACATGGGGTGCAGGCCGTCGGCGTCCTTCAGCGGATCCATCAGCTCCAGGACCCGGTTGGTGTCGATGCCCTTGGGGAGCGGGAGTTGGACGATGTAGCCGGTGCAGTGCGGGTCGGCGTTGAGCTCCCGCACGACCGCCTCGATGTCCTCCTGGGAGGCCGTACCGGGCAGTTCGCGCTGGATGGAGGCGATGCCGACCTCGGCGCAGTCCTTGTGCTTGCCGTTGACGTACCAGCGGCTGCCCGGATCGTCACCGACCAGCAGGGTGCCGAGGCCGGGGGTGATGCCCCGGGCCTTCAGGGCCGCCACACGGGCGGTCAGTTCGGACTTGATCGCGGCGGCGGTGGCCTTGCCATCGAGAATCTGGGCAGTCATGACCCCATCCTCCCGGATGAGGTGGCCCTGGTTCCAGTCAAGGTGCTCGCAGGACCACAGGGTTCATTGCACTTGCACAACAAGTGACCGGTCATATGTCAACCGGCTGGACAAGGCATCATCGGTCGGACGACGATGAAACGACTGATGTACCGCGGGCAGTGCCGGGGGGCGGACCGCACCGTGCAGGATACCTCCGCGCTCATTGCCGTGCGTCCCCGCATTTCCACGGAGGAACACCCCAGATGAGTTTCGGCGACCCGCACAATCCGTACGGACAGCAGCCGCAGGGCCAGCCCGGCTACGGCTACCCCCAGCAGGCCCCGCAGGGCGTCCCGCCGCAGGGCGGGTACGCGTACCCGCAGCAGGCACCGCAGGCCTACCCCGGCGCACCCGCCGGCTACCCGGGCGGTCCCGGCGGATACCCCGGCCCCCACATGGAGATGCCCGGCGGCGCGAAGGCGGCCAGGGTCATCCTCTTCATCCTGGGCGGCCTGCAGGGTCTGGCGGGTCTGGTCATCATCGTCATCGGCGCCTTCTTCGGCGCCATCTTCTCCGAGTCCTCCAGCTCCTCGGCGCAGGAGGTGGGAGCGGCCGCCAGCATCGGCTTCGTCATCGGCGGCCTCTTCGTGATCGGACTGGCCCTGTGGCCGTTCCTGACGGCGGTCAAGATGGGCAAGGGCCGCAACGGCGTGCGCGTGTCCGGCATCGTCTACGGCTCGCTGCAGACCCTCTTCGCCGGCCTCGGCCTGCTCGTCAACGTGGCGGCCCTCGGCGCGAGCGAGCAGTCCTCGGGCGGACCCACCGCCATCGTCCTGCTGCCGTCCGTGATCTCCCTCGCCCTCGGCCTCACGATCCTCATCGGCCTCGCGAAGGCTGGGGACTACTTCAAGCGCCCCCAGTACTGACCCGCCGCCGTCCGCAGCACACGGCGAAGGCCGCGACCCGCTGGTGCGGATCGCGGCCTTCGCCGTGTCGGGGAGCCGCGGCTCAGTGGAAGAAGTGCCGGGTGCCGGTGAAGTACATGGTCACGCCCGCCTTCTGCGCGGCCTCGACGACCAGCTCGTCACGGACCGAACCACCCGGCTGGACCACGGCCTTGATGCCCGCGGCCGTCAGGATCTCCAGCCCGTCCGGGAACGGGAAGAAGGCGTCGGAAGCGGCGTACGAGCCCTGCGCGCGCTCGGCGCCCGCCCGCTCGACCGCGAGCTTCGCCGAGTCCACGCGGTTGACCTGGCCCATGCCGACGCCGACCGAGGCGCCGTCCTTGGCGAGCAGGATCGCGTTGGACTTGACGGCCCGGCAGGCCTTCCACGCGAACGCCAGCTCGGCGAGCTCCGCCGGGGACAGGGCGTCGCCGGTGGCGAGCGTCCAGTTCTTCGGGTCGTCGCCCTCGGCCTGGAAGACGTCACTCTGCTGGAGCAGGACGCCGCCCGAAACGGGCTTGAGGTCGCCCGGCTGGTGCGGGGTGCCGTCCACCTTCAGGACGCGGATGTTCTTCTTCTTCGCCAGGACCTCGACCGCGCCGTCCTCGTAGGCGGGGGCGGCGATGACCTCGGTGAAGATCTCCGCGACCTGCTCGGCGAGCTCGACGGTCACCGGGCGGTTGACGGCGATGACGCCGCCGAAGGCCGACAGCGGGTCGCAGGCGTGCGCCTTGCGGTGGGCGGCGGCGACGTCCGCGCCGACCGCGATGCCGCACGGGTTGGCGTGCTTGATGATCGCGACGCAGGGCTCTTCGTGGTCGTAGGCGGCGCGGCGCGCGGCCTCGGTGTCCACGTAGTTGTTGAAGGACATCTCCTTGCCGTGCAGCTGCTCCGCGTTCGCGAGCCCGCCCGGCTGCCCGTCCGTGTAGAGGGCGGCGGCCTGGTGCGGGTTCTCGCCGTAGCGCAGGGTCGACTTGCGCTCCCAGGCGCCGGCCAGGAACTCGGGCAGCGCCGCGGCGTCGTCCTCGGAGGCTTCCGGGGCGTACGCGTTCGTGAACCAGGAGGCCACGGCCACGTCGTAGGCGGCGGTGTGCTGGAAGGCCTCGGCCGCGAGCCGCTTGCGGGCGGTGAGGTCGAAGCCGCCGCCCTGGGCCGCCGCGATGACGTCGGCGTAGCGGGCCGGGCTGGTGACGACCGCGACGGAGGGGTGGTTCTTGGCGGCGGCGCGGACCATCGACGGGCCGCCGATGTCGATCTGCTCCACACACTCGTCCGGGGTGGCACCCGACTGGACGGTCGCCAGGAAGGGGTAGAGGTTGACGATCACCAGGTCGAAGGGCTCGACGCCCAGCTCGGCGAGCTGGTTGCGGTGGTCCTCCAGGCGCAGGTCGGCGAGGATGCCGGCGTGCACGCGCGGGTGCAGGGTCTTGACCCGGCCGTCCAGGCACTCGGGGAAGCCGGTCAGCTCCTCCACCTTGGTGACGGGCACCCCGGTGGCGGCGATCCTCGACGCGGTGGAACCGGTGGAGACGAGCGCGACGCCCGCCTCGTGCAGCCCGCGGGCCAGCTCTTCCAGTCCCGTCTTGTCGTAGACGCTGATGAGCGCACGCCGGATCGGCCGCTGGTTCGTGGTCGGGTCGTTGCTCGCTGCGGTGTCTGCGGCGGTCACTGGATTGTTACCTTTCGTCCCTCAATGCGGTAGCCGTGCCGGGCCAGGCGCCCCACGACATCGACGAGCAACTGGCGCTCGACTTCCTTGATGCGCTCATGGAGAGCGGCTTCGTCGTCCTCGTCCCGGACCTCGACCACACCCTGGGCGATGATCGGACCGGTGTCCACGCCACTGTCCACGAAGTGGACCGTGCAGCCGGTGACCTTCGCGCCGTACGCGAGGGCGTCCCTGACGCCGTGCGCGCCCGGGAAGGCGGGGAGGAGGGCGGGGTGGGTGTTGATGAACCGGCCGCCGAAGCGGTCGATGAACACCTTGCCCACGATCTTCATGAACCCGGCGGACACCACCAGGTCCGGCGCGAACGCGTCGGTCGCCTCGGTGAGGGCGACGTCCCACTCCGCACGGGTCCCGTAGTCCTTGACCGGGCGGACGAAGGTCGGAATCCCGGCCTTCTGCGCCCGCTCCAGGCCTGCGATGTTCTCGCGGTCGGCCCCCACGGCGACGACTTCGGCACCGAAGCCCTCGGATCCGCCGGGGTGGGCGTCGATGGCATCGAGCAGGGCCTGGAGGTTGGTGCCGGAACCGGAGACCAGCACGACCAGGCGGGAGGCGGCCATGGGAGGCCCTTTCTCGCGGAATTGCGGTGTTCGTCTTTGTATGGTCATACGAAACTTCGGGGTACCGATATATGGGGAACCGTACGAAGCCACCGACCGCCTGCAACGATACCGGTACACCGGACAGCCCCCGAGGGACGGGGGGACGACCGGGCGGTAGCGTCAGGCGTACAGGCCGCGAACAGGCCTCACCTCGCCACGGCGTCCTCGCGATGCCCATGACACAGGGGAAGAAACACACCCGATGCCGGACCGCCGTCAGCCCGACTCCCCCACCGACGACAACCCCTTCGCGGCTCCGCCGGAAGGCCGGCCCGACCAGCCGTGGCAGCCGCGCAGCGGTGGAGACGGCGGGAACGGCGACGGCCCGAAGGACTCGGACGGGCAGCGCGGCCCGGCGCGCTGGGACCCGACGGACCCGATCCAGCGCCGCGCCCGTTACGCGCTGCTGGCCGGCATGTGGGGCTTCTTCTTCGGGATCTTCGAGATCCCGTCGGTCGGGCTGCTGCTCGGGGCGCTCGCCCTCTACTGGGGGATCACCGCACTGCGCGGCAAGCCCGCCCCGGCGACCGCCACCGGTGCCCCCGCCGCAACGGGCGGCCTGGACGCCATGGGCGCCGCCGCCCGCCCCCAGCGCACGGCGGCGGTGATCGGCCTGGTCATGGCCTCACTGGCGATCCTGCTGGCGATGAGCTCGTACGCCGTGCAGATCGCCTACAAGGACTTCTACGTCTGCCGCGACGACGCCCTCACCCAGACGGCGCAGCTGCAGTGCAACACCCTCCTCCCGGACAACCTGGTGGGCAGCGTCCTGAAGGTCCGCCAGTAGACCGAAGCCCGGGGGCCCTTGAGGCTCCTGAGGCCCGTGCCGTTGCATCGGCGAAGCCTGTTCGCACCCGCGCCACCGAACGCGGGCCCCGGATGTCGGCCGGCCCCAAGAGGGGCCGGCCAGGGGTTGCTCAGGATTCAGCGAGGCGCCAGGAGGCAGAACTCGTTGCCTTCCGGATCCGCCAGAATCGTCCAGGAGATGGCGGACCGATCGAAGTCGGGGTCGGTGGCGCCCAGGGCGCGCAGCCGGGCCGCCTCTGCGGCCGGATCGTCACCGGCGTAGGGGCGGACGTCGAGGTGGACGCGGTTCCACCCGCTCTTGATGTCGGGAGTGCGGAGGAACTCCAGGTAGGGGCCGACACCCTTGGCGGAGCGCATGGTCGCGTGGTCGTCGGCGACCTCGTGCAGCGTCCAGTCCATCGCCTGGCCCCAGAACCGGGCCATCCCCCGCGGGTCGGCGCAGTCGACCACCACCGCGGCGATCGGCCCGGTGTCCCGGTAGACCGGCCGGGGCTCCAGGACGCAGAACTCGTTGCCTTCCGGGTCGGCCATGACCGTCCAGGGGACGTCGCCCTGCCCCACGTCGGCGAGCGTCGCGCCGAGATCCGTCAAGCGCGCGACCAACTCCGCCTGATGGGCGGTCGAGGTGGTGGCCAGATCGAGGTGCACACGGTTCTTGACCGTTTTGATCTCCGGGCGGGCGATGATGTCGATGCAAACGGCCACGGGGTCGGGGTAGGCAAAGCCCGCGGGTTCGAGGTTGGTCACGCCGGGACCCTCGCTGTCGACCCCCCAGCCGAGTGCCTCCGCCCAGAACCGGCCGAGTGCCGAGTCGTCCTGAGCCTTCATATTGATCTGCACAAGTCGCGTTGCCATGCCGCCGATCCTAAGATCTCCGCCGTCCCGGGCCACCGCGATCGGACATGCGCTCGACCAGGTACTGACTTCGGTCGCCCTTGCCGAAACTTCGGCCCCGCGCTCCCGGCCCCGCATTTCCAGCCCCGCCAGCGTTTGAGGCGCCCCGCGCTCCCGGCCCCGCATTTCCAGCCCCGCCGGCGTTTGAGGCGCGGGGTCCGGGGCGGAGCCCCGGGAACGCCGCCGCGCCTCACTCGGACGGCCTACTCCGGTGGCGGTTTCCGCCGGGCCAGCACCCGCGCCCCCACCACAGGCGGAGCCAACGGCGCTGACACCGGCCCGGCCGGCTTCGCGGGGAGCAGGCCGGGATCCAGATCCAGCCCCGACACCACGGTCACCGCCCGCCGCACCCGCCCCGCCACCGGCGCAGGCGCAGGCACATTCACAGGCACAGGCACCGCCACCGGCACCACCGCGGGCTCCGCCGCAGGCGCGACGGCAGGCGCAACGGCAGACGCAACGGCAGGCGCCACCGCGATGTCCGGGATCAGCGTCCCCGCCGCCTTCCGCATCGCCGCCCACCGGACCTCCCGCACCCCGCTGTCGTGCCAGCCGTCGTCCACCGGATCCTCGCCGTCCGGGGCCGCCGGCCCCATCGCCGGGCGGGTCCGCCACGCGTGCACCGCCACCGCAACCGGCACGGCCAGCGCCCCCGTCCAGGCGAAGGCCGCCGCGCCGGTGGCCCACCACACCGGCCCGAACACGGCCAGCCGCCCCGATCCCATCGGCCCCGCCGCGGCCGCGGCGAGTCCGGCCGTCACCAGCCCGCACACGACCGCGCCCAGGGCCGCGGTGAGTGCGGTCTCCCCGTACGAGACCTCGCGTGCCCGGCGTACCGCGAACCAGCCCACGGCGAGCCCCGCGACCACCGGCACCACGGCGACCGCCCAGGTCAGCGGAGTCCCGGGCCCCTCGGACGGGAGCGCGGCCAGCAACGGGAAACGGGGCAGCCCGGGCGCGCCAGGGAAGCCGAGCGGGGTGGCCGTCGTGTCGGAGCCGAGGGCGAAGCCGGGCCCGAGCGCATAGGCCGCGCCCCAGATCATGGCGTTCGGGATCAGCGTGAGGGCGAGCAGCAGGACGGCGAAGCGGCCTGACCACACGCCGGTCAACGACAGGAACGAGGCCTGGACCTCGGCGCCGTGCCACGCGAGCGAGGCGCCCACGACCAGCGCACCACCGCCCAGGAGCACCAGGGCCCCGCCCGCGCCCGCCCGGAGCGCCAGCGCGTAGCGGGGGCGCACAATGGCCCTCCGTACGCCCCCTGGCACCCAGGACGGCAGCGGACCGAGCGGACGCCCCCGGGCCGCCCACACCCCGCCGGCGGCCGCGAGTACGGCGACCAGCGGGACGTGCCAGGCCGCGCTGATGGGGTCGGCCGACATGGGGCCGCCCGCGGCGTACGCCGTGGCGAGGGCGCCGACGGCGAGGTATCCGCAGAGCACGGCCGAGAACACCGCTCCGGCGGGCAGCACCTCCTCGTCCTCCTCCTCGGCGGCGCTCCCGAGCCGGGCGGCCCGACGGATGAGCAGCACGGGCAGGGCGACGAGGAGCAGGGGCGTCACCCCGACGGGCGCGGGCACGCCGGACAGGGTGTCGTACCGGACCAGCTCGGTCCCGTGGGCGAGCAGCCACAGCCCGGCGGCCAGGTGCAGGGCCCCGCCGGGGCCGCTGTCGGGGTAGGGGGAGCTGATCCACAGCACGATGACGAGCACGGCGAGGAAGCCGAGCCCGAGTCCGGCCGCCACGGCGCCGCCCACGACGCATGCGGCGGCGGCCGGCGAACGGCGCCGCACGCCGGCTCGCGGGGCCGCTGACAACGGGGTCCCGCGTTCGGTCACTTGGGTCACCCCGCCATGGTGCCAACGACACGCGCTATGGGCGGGTAACAGGCGAATGCCCGTGGTGTCGCCCAATATACGTTTATGTACTTTTTCGCCCAGGGCTATCGGTTCGCGGGGAGTGTGGCATGACACGAAGCGTCGAGACGACCTCCTCAGAGGACTCGGAGCTGAGCCTGCCCGCGCCGAAGGAGCGCCGCAGACTGCGCGAGGCGGCGGAACTGACTCACGACGAGGTCGCCGCGGCCGTGGGCGTCACCGCGGCGACGATCCGCTCCTGGGAATCGGGCCGTACGGCCCCCCGCGGGCGCAAGCGCGAGACGTACACGCGCTTCCTGGCCGACCTCGCGGTGCGGCCGGAGCCCGCCGAGTCCAGCGGGCCCGGCGAGGCGGAGGCGGAAGCGGAAGCGGGGGCGGGCGCGGGGGCGAAAGCGAGGGCGGGCGCGGCGAAGGCACCCCCGGCGGACCCACCCGCGGACCCGCCGGCGGAGCCCCCCGGACCTCCCGGAACCGCCGAGCACCCCGCACCCGTGCCCGTACCCGCACCCGTACCGGTCGCGCTCGCCGTCGCCGACGCCGTCGAGGGACCGGCCGACGCCTTCGACGCCCTCTACGCCCACGCCGCCCGCGACCTCGCCCGGCAGGCCTACCTGCTCACCGGCCGCCGGGCGCTCGCCCTGGAGGTCGTCGAGAAGGCCTTCACCCAGGCCTGGGGACGCTGGCCCGAGGTCACCGCCGACCCGGATCCGGTCGGCTGGGTGCGCACGATCGTGTACGAGTACGCACTCTCCCCCTGGCACCGGTTCCGGCGCGCCCACCGCCACCCCGACCAGCCCCCCGCCGAGCCCGCCGACCGGATCCTGCTCGACGCCCTGCTCTCGCTGCCCGCCGTGCACCGCCGTACCGTCCTGCTCTACGACGGCGTCGGCCTCGACCTCCCCGACACCGCCGCCGAGACCGAGGCCACCACCCCCACCGCCGGCAACCGGCTCGTGCGCGCGCACGCCGACCTCGCCGACCGGATCCCCGAACTGGCCGACGTACCGCCGGAGAAGCAGTCCGCGCTGCTGCGCGACCTGCTCACCGCCCTGCAACCGGCGGTCGAGCTCGACCCGCGCCCGGCGGCGGCCGTCCGCGGCGGTGGCGAGCGGCGCACCCGGATGTGGACCCGGGCCACCCTCAGCCTCACGGCGATGATCGCCGTCTCGACCACCTACACGCTCATGACCGCGCCCACCCAGTACGAGCCCCCGCTGGCACCCGGTGAGAGCGTCTCCGGCGTGCCCCCGCTCAGCGGCCCCCAGCAGCCCACCGAGCGGAGCAGACAGCTCCGCGACAAGCTGCTCGCCGACCCGGAGGCCGGACCGGCGCGGATCGCCCCGCGGATCGAATGAGAAACGGGCGTGGCCCGCACCCCCGAGGGGTGCGGGCCACGCCCGTGCACGTGTGCGTCCGTACGTGGATCCGTACGGCGACCGCTTACTTGGCGGCGAGGATCTCGCGCGCCAGCTTGGCGGTCTCGGTCGGCGTCTTGCCGACCTTCACACCGGCGGCCTCGAGGGCCTCCTTCTTGGCCTGCGCGGTGCCGGAGGAGCCGGAGACGATGGCGCCGGCGTGGCCCATGGTCTTGCCCTCGGGGGCGGTGAAGCCCGCGACGTAGCCGACGACCGGCTTGGTGACGTTCTTCGCGATGAAGTCCGCCGCACGCTCCTCGGCGTCGCCGCCGATCTCACCGATCATGACGATCAGCTCGGTGTCCGGGTCGGCCTCGAAGGCCTCCAGGGCGTCGATGTGCGTGGTGCCGATGACCGGGTCGCCACCGATGCCGACGGCGGAGGTGAAGCCGATGTCACGGAGCTCGTACATCATCTGGTAGGTCAGCGTGCCCGACTTGGACACGAGACCGATCTTGCCGGGCTTGGTGATGTCGCCCGGGATGATGCCGGCGTTGGACTGGCCGGGGGTGATCAGACCCGGGCAGTTCGGGCCGATGATCCGGGTCTTGTTGCCCTTGGCGGTCGCGTACGCCCAGAAGGCGGCGGAGTCGTGCACCGCGATGCCCTCGGTGATGACGACGGCGAGCGGGATCTCGGCGTCGATCGCCTCGACCACGGCGGCCTTGGCGAAGGCCGGCGGGACGAAGAGGACGGAGACGTTGGCGCCCGTCTTCTCCATCGCCTCGGCGACGGAGCCGAAGACCGGGACCTCGGTGCCGTCGAAGTCGACGGTCGTGCCGGCCTTGCGCGGGTTCACGCCGCCGACGATGTTGGTGCCGTCAGCCAGCATCAGCTTGGTGTGCTTCATGCCCGTGGCACCGGTCATGCCCTGGACGATGACCTTGCTGTCCTTGTTGAGGAAGATAGCCATGTGAGTCTTTGACCTCTGCCCTTACTTCGCAGCCGCGAGCTCGGCGGCCTTGTCGGCCGCGCCGTCCATGGTGTCCACGCGCTGGACCAGCGGGTGGTTGGCGTCCGAGAGGATCTTGCGACCCAGCTCGGCGTTGTTGCCGTCGAGACGGACGACCAGCGGCTTGGTGACCGCCTCGCCCTTGTCCGCGAGCAGCTGCAGCGCCTGGACGATGCCGTTGGCGACCTCGTCGCACGCGGTGATGCCGCCGAAGACGTTGACGAAGACGGACTTGACGTCCGGGTCGCCGAGGATGATCTCGAGACCGTTGGCCATGACGGCGGCGGAGGCGCCACCGCCGATGTCCAGGAAGTTGGCGGGCTTGACGCCACCGTGGTTCTCGCCGGCGTAGGCGACGACGTCGAGGGTGCTCATGACGAGACCCGCGCCGTTGCCGATGATGCCGACCTCACCGTCGAGCTTGACGTAGTTGAGGTTCTTCGCCTTGGCGGCGGCCTCGAGCGGGTTCGCGGCCGCGTGGTCCACGAACTCCTCGTGACCCGGCTGGCGGAACTCGGCGTTCTCGTCGAGCGAGACCTTGCCGTCGAGCGCGATGACGTCGCCGTTGGCGACCTTCGCGAGCGGGTTGACCTCGACGAGGAGCGCATCCTCGGCGATGAAGGTCGCCCACAGGGTGACGAGGACCTCGGCGACCTTCTCGGCGACCTCGGCCGGGAACTGCGCCAGGGCGACGATCTCGCGGGCCTTCTCGATGGTCACGCCCTCGTTGGCGTTCACCGGGACCTTGGCGAGCTTCTCCGGGGTCTCCTCGGCGACCTGCTCGATGTCCATGCCGCCCGCGACGGACGCCATGGCGAGGAAGGTGCGGTTGGTCCGGTCGAGGAGGTACGAGACGTAGTACTCCTCGAGGATCTCGGGGGCCGTCTCGGCGATCATCACCTTGTGGACCGTGTGGCCCTTGATGTCCATGCCGAGGATGTCCGTCGCCCGGGCGACGGCCTCGTCCGGGGTGGCGGCCAGCTTCACGCCGCCGGCCTTGCCGCGGCCGCCGACCTTCACCTGCGCCTTGACGACCGACTTGCCGCCCAGCCGCTCGGTGGCCTCGCGAGCCGCCTCAGGCGTGTCGATGACTTCACCGGCCAGCACCGGTACACCGTGCTTGGCGAAGAGGTCCCTCGCCTGGTACTCGAACAGGTCCACGCGCGTCCGTCCCTTGTCTTTTTAAAGATTCGCAGTGATTCGCGGTTGTCTGCTATCTGCGTGGGCGTGCCGCGGAGGGCAACGTGACGGCGCTGTCACAAGGAAGGCGCACACGGTGACCGTGGACGCGGCATGTCCGTCCCGCAGGTTATCCCCGAGGGCCGTTGGTCCCTAAATCGCAGATCACACCTGAGCGGTGATACCTGTCACAGATCGCCTCACGGTTGAACTGGAAGTTCGTGTGATTCACCCATTCACGGGACGGGACGGGACGGGGCCGTCAAGGGGTCGGCAGAGGGCGCTTCTCCAGGGCCGCGGCCATCACCTCCGGGAAGAGGTCGGGAGTACAGGCGAAGGCCGGAGCCCCGAGCGCCGCAAGGGCTGCGGCGTGCTCGCGGTCGTAGGCCGGGGCGCCCTCGTCGGACAGCGCCAGCAGGGTCACGAACTCGACGCCCGCCCCCTTCATCGCGGCGACCCTCTTCAGCATCTCGTTGCGTATGCCGCCCTCGTAGAGGTCGCTGATCAGGACGACGACGGTGTCCGCGGGCCGGGTGATCTTCGACTGGCAGTAGGCGAGGGCGCGGTTGATGTCGGTGCCACCGCCCAATTGGGTGCCGAAGAGGACGTCGACCGGGTCGTCGAGCTGGTCGGTCAGGTCGACGACCGCCGTGTCGAAGACGACCAGACGGGTGGCGATCGAGCGCATGGAGGCGAGGACCGCGCCGAATACGGAGGCGTAGACGACGGAGGCCGCCATCGAGCCCGACTGGTCGATGCAGAGGATCACCTCCTTCTTCACGGATTGCGCCGCCCGGCCGTAACCGATCAGCCGCTCGGGTACGACGGTGCGGTACTCGGGCAGGTAGTTCTTGAGGTTGGCCCGGATGGTGCGGTTCCAGTCGATGTCGTGGTGACGGGGACGACTGATCCGCGCGGAGCGGTCGAGGGCGCCGGTGAGGGTGGCCCGGGTACGGGTCGCCAGCCGCTTCTCCAGCTGTTCGACCACCTTGCGGACCACGGCCCGCGCCGTCTCCCTCGTCGTCTCGGGCATCGCCTTGTTCAGGGAGAGCAGGGTGCCGACCAGGTGCACGTCGGGCTCGACGGCCTCCAGCATCTCCGGCTCCAGCAACAGGGTGGACAGGCCGAGCCGCTCGATGGCGTCGCGCTGCATGACCTGGACCACGGAGCTCGGGAAGTACGTACGGATGTCCCCGAGCCAGCGGGCCACATTCGGCGCGGAGCCGCCGAGCCCGGCCGACCGCGCCCCCGAGGTCCGGCGCGAGCCCGCCTCACCGCCCCCGCCG
This sequence comes from Streptomyces sp. NBC_01232, assembly GCF_035989885.1. Classification (GTDB taxonomy): domain Bacteria; phylum Actinomycetota; class Actinomycetes; order Streptomycetales; family Streptomycetaceae; genus Streptomyces. The sequence goes on along the minus strand of NZ_CP108518.1, from coordinate 5,094,675 downwards.
TACAGCGCGCCGAGCGCGGCGTCCATCGCCGCGTCCCGCCCGGTCAGCGCGCAGCCGGTCCCGTCGGCCTCTCCCCCGCCGAGCACCATCCGCCACCGCCGCAACCGCTCGCCTCCGGCGGGATCGGCGGTGTACCGCTCCCCCGAACTCACGTCCGTACCGTTCATGTTCCTGTCCCCCTGCACTTTGTCGTGTCGACACATCCATCCGCCCGGCCGAAATCAGCCCCGCCGGCGTGTGAGGCGCTCTTTCAGCCCCGCCGACGTGTGAGGCGCGGGGGTCCGGGGGCAGCGCCCCCGCAACGGCGCCGCACCTCACCCGGCGAGCAGCATCCGCACCAGCCCCACCACCGCGTCCGCCCGGACCGGGTCCAGCTCCGGAGCGAAGCCCTCGGGTGCCGCGGCCCCCAAGGTCGCGGCGGCGAAGCCGCCCGGGCCACGTCGCACCAGCTCTCCCAGGGTCCGCTTCACGCCCGGCTCGTACGCCCCGAACGTCCTCCGCAGCAGCGGGAGTACGTCGGTGAACGCCCGCTCCGGCACCCCCACCAGCCAGGTGTCGATGAGCCCCAGCAGCCGGTCGTCGTGGACCAGCAGCGTCCCCCCGCCCGAACTCCCGCCCGCGAAGCCCTCGATCCAGCCGGCCGCGTCCGCCGGGGAGGCCGCCGGGGACAGGGCGAGCCCCATCAGCCGGGCCGTCTCCTCGGGCGGCAGCCGCCCGTCGTCGAGGAGCAGCCGGGCCGCCCGGCCGCGGATCAGGCCCGGCACGGTGTCCCGGTCGGCCAGCGTTGCGAGCACCGCGGACCAGCGCTCCCGCAGCCCTTCGTCGGCATCCGCGAGCAGGCCGACCGCCCCGTGCACCCCGTCCACGTGACCGCGCATCTCCGCGGCCGCGTCGGCGTCCAGTCCGGCCGTGCAGGCCGAGGGCAGGGCCACGCATATCCGCTCGGCGAGCCCGGCCGCCACGACCGCGAGGGCCGTCGCGTCGGTGCCGCGCACGTCCCCGTACCGCAGGGAGCGGGCGAGCGCCGGCAGGGCCTTGGCGAGCCGCGCCACGTCGGTGTCGAGCGCGGCCCGGTCCGCGAGGGCCCGCAGTACGGCGGGCAGTGCCTGCGTGAGCCCGGCCAGCAGGCACTGTTCGGCCAGGGCCGTCACCTCGCCGAGCTCACCGGCCCCGGCTGCGTCGGCCTCGGCCTTGGCGGTGGCCGCCGCCAGGACGGTCGTTCCCCATATCCCGGCCTCGGCGATCCGCACCGACAGCTCCGGTTCCCACCGCAGCCGCCAGGTCTCCCGGAAGGTTCCGGTGCCGGCCCGGGAGGCCACCGGGGTGCCCCAGCCGATGCCGAGGAGGCGGAGCCGGTGCAGCAGCAGGGACTTCGCCGTGTCGGTGTCCTTGCGCAGGTCGAGTTCCAGCTCGCGGTCCTGCGCCTCGGCCTTGAGCCGCAGCGTGCGCTGCTGCCGGGTCAGGTCCCGCTGCAGGGGTACGACGGGGGCCCCGTCCGGGACCTCGCCGAGCACGTCGCCGACGACGAGCCGGTCCTCGATCAGTGCGAGCGGTATGTCGGAGCCGTCGCACATGACCGCCCGGACCGCTTCCAGGGTCTCCGTCAGGCCGGGCAGCGGCCTGCCGCGCATCGCGGCCAGGGTCTCGGCCAGCCGGACCGCCTCGATGACGTGCGCCGAGGAGACCTGCCGGTCCTCCTCGCGCAGCAGTCCGGCGACCTTGGTCAGCCACCGCTCCACGGGCCGGTCCGGCGCGGTGAAGAGGTGGGCGTACCAGCCGGGCGAGGTGATGCCCGCGCCGTACCCGCCGGCCCGGGCGAGCCTGCGGTGCGTCCAGGGCACCCAGGTGGTCTCCACCTTGACCTTGGGCAGGCCGGTCAGCAGCGCCTTGTCGGCGGCCACGGTGGTCCTGGCGCGCAGCGCCGGGACGTGCCAGGCCCCGCAGACCACGGCGTAGGCCTCGCCGAACTCCCGGCGGGCGGCCCGCATCCGCTGCCGCATGTATGCCTCGCGGACCAGGTCGCGGTGGTGGCCGCCGTCGCCGTACGCCTCGCGCAGGGCTCCCATGGCCTCCCCGAGCGCCTCGAAGGCGCCGAGCACGTCCTCCCGTCCGCCCCCGGTGCCGCGGTGCTCGACCACGTCCTCCCACCAGCGCTCGGGATCGTCGTACCCGGCGGTCTCGGCCAGCACGGCCAGGGGGTCCAGGCGGACGGCGTCCGGCTCCTCGCCCTCCGGCCGGTCCGCTCCGTCGGCGAGCGAGTGCGCCGCCGGGAGGTCGATGAACCGGACCGGGACGTCGTGCTCCTGGGCCCAGCGGATGGCCGCCCACTCGGGCGAGAACCCGGCCAGCGGCCAGAAGGCGGCCCGCCCGGGGTCGTCCGCCGCGTGCGCGAGGAGCGCGACGGGCGGCCGCATCCCCTGGTCCGCGGCGAGCGGAAGCAGTGCGTCCCCCTCGGGCGGGCCCTCGATCAGCACCGCCTCGGGCCGGGCCTCCTCCAGGGCCGCCCGGACGGCACGGGCCGAGCCTGGCCCGTGGTGCCGTACGCCCAGGAGCAGCGGTCCCCGGGCGCGTGCGGCGGCCGGGCTCATACGGTCACCTCCCGGCAGGCCCGGTAGAAGTCCTTCCAGCCGTCGCGCTCGCGGACGACGGTCTCCAGGTACTCCTGCCAGACCACCTTGTCGGCGGCCGGGTCGCGGACCACGGCGCCGAGGATCCCGGCGGCCACGTCGGAGGAGCGCAGCACGCCGTCCCCGAAGTGGGCGGCCAGGGCCAGGCCGCCGGTGACGACGGAGATGGCCTCGGCGGTGGAGAGCGTGCCGCTGGGGGACTTCACCTTCGTACGGCCGTCGCCGGTGACGCCGTCGCGCAGCTCGCGGAAGACGGTGACGACCCGGCGGATCTCCTCCAGGCCTTCGGGCGCGGCCGGCAGGTCGAGGGCGCGGCCCATCTGGTCGACGCGGCGGGCGACGATGTCGACCTCGGCGTCGGCGGTGGCGGGCAGTGGCAGCACCACGGTGTTGAAGCGGCGGCGCAGCGCGCTGGAGAGCTCGTTGACCCCGCGGTCGCGGTCGTTGGCGGTGGCGATGAGGTTGAAGCCGCGCACGGCCTGCACCTCTTCGCCGAGCTCCGGTATCGGGAGGGTCTTCTCGGACAGGACGGTGATGAGGGTGTCCTGGACGTCGGCGGGGATGCGGGTGAGCTCCTCGACGCGGGCGGTCATGCCGTCGGCCATGGCGCGCATGACGGGGCTGGGGACGAGCGCCTCGCGGCTGGGGCCGTGGGCGAGCAGCCGGGCGTAGTTCCAGCCGTACCGGATGGCTTCCTCGGGGGTGCCCGCGGTGCCCTGGACGAGGAGGGTGGAGTCTCCGCTGACGGCGGCGGCGAGGTGTTCGGACACCCAGGTCTTGGCGGTGCCGGGGACACCGAGCAGGAGCAGGGCGCGGTCGGTCGCCAGGGTGGTGACGGCGACCTCGACGATGCGGCGCGGCCCGACGTACTTGGGTGTGATCACCGTGCCGTCGTCGAGCGTGCCGCCGAGCAGGTACGTGGCGACGGCCCAGGGCGAGAGCTTCCAGCGGGTCGGGCGGGGCCGGTCGTCGGCGGCCGCCAGGGCTTTCAGTTCGTCCGCGAAGGCGTCCTCGGCGTGCGGTCGCAGTGCCTCTGCCGGCTGTTCGTTCCCGTGCATGGTCATGGTCCCCCTCCAAAGCTCGGCAGCCGCTTCCGACTGCTGCATCCAAGGTGCACCACGCCACTGACAACGGACCTTTCTCATAGCGTTGTTGCAGGTCAGAGTGATTGTCAGTGGCGGTCTCTACGGTGGTTCACATGACTGATCAGGGGGACCGCTGGACAGCGGAACAGGTACTGGATCTGGCTCCTGACGATGCCTCGCGCAAGGCGGGGGGCAGACTCGGCGGGGCAGGGCCGTGGTTGCAGATCGGAGGTTCCGCTTCCGGTTCGGTATGGGGGTTGTGCAAGGGCAGCGGGAGCAATCCGTACCGCACGGTCGTGGACCTGACGGGCCCGGCCTACAAGTGCTCCTGTCCGAGCCGGAAGTTCCCCTGCAAGCACGCGCTGGGGCTGTTGCTGCTCTGGTCGGCGGAGGGGGTCGGCGAGCCGGGAGAGGCGCCGGAGTGGGCCGCGCAATGGCTGGCGGACCGGGCGGCCAAGGCAGCGCGGCCCGTTGCCGGGAGGGGCGCACCGGTCGACGAGGAGGCGGCCCGCAAGCGTGCCGAGCGGCGGGCGGCGCGGATCGGCGCGGGCGTCACCGAGCTGGAACAGCGGCTGGCCGATCTGCTCCGCGGCGGCCTCGCGGGCCAGGAGCAGGCGGGATACGCGGGATGGGAGGAGACGGCGGCCCGCATGGTCGATGCGCAGGCGCCCGGACTGGCCGCCCGGGTAAGGGAGTTGGGGACGATACCCAGTTGCGGCCCCGGCTGGCCCGCCCGGATGCTGGAGGAGGCGGCGCTGCTGCACCTGCTCGACCGGGGGTGGCTGGGGGTGGCCGGGCTGCCGGAAGAGCTGGCGGCGACGGTGCGCAGCCGCGTGGGACTGCCGGCCTCCGGGGAGGGGGAGGCCGTACGGGACCGCTGGCTGGTGCTCGCCCAGTACGACACGGTGTCGCCGGACGGCCGGCTCACCACCCGCCGGATATGGCTGCGCGGGCTGGCGGGCGGGCGGCCCGCGCTGGTCCTGGACTTCGGTCCGCCGGGGCGGCCGCCGGGGCTGGCCATGCCGGTGGGGCTGGTGCTGGAGGCGGAGATGCGCTTCCGGCCCGGGTCGGCGGGGCTGCGGGCGGACCTCGGTGAGAGGTTCGCGGCGGCCGTGCCGTGCGCGGAGGTGCCGGCCGGGGTGAGCACGGAGGCGGCGCTCGAGGCGTACGGGACGGCACTGCGGGAGGACCCGTGGCTGGAGTCCTGGCCTGTGGTGCTCGGGCCGGTGGTGCCGATACCGGGAGAGCTCGGCTGGCAACTGGCGGACGCGGAGGGCGACTCCGCCCTGCCGGTGCCCCTCACCGGGGGCGGCAGCCGCTCCCGCGGGGGGCTGTGGCAGCTGGCCGCGTTGTCGGGCGGGGCTCCGGTGACGGTGTTCGGCGAGTGCGGCCACCGCGGCTTCACCCCGCTGACGGCCTGGCATCCGGACTCGGCCGAGCCGGTCGCCCTGGGCTGAGCGGGCGCGGAAGCGAAGCCTGAAGAACAACATCGCAGGGGGCCTGGGGGGTCCTGTGCCGTCCCGCCGGGGCGGCGAGGAGACGTGCGGCGCCGGGGGCGCCGTACACGCAACGACGAGAAGCCGGGGGGCTTGCCATGAACGACAACCACGCCAGCTGAATCAGGCGGACGAGAAGACCGCGGGCTCCGGTCCCGTGGAGGGGACGGGACCGGAGCACAGGACGCGACGAAGACGACCGGCGAGCGACGAGGGAGGGGCCCGATGAACAAGGCCGACGAGGGGTACGGGGAGTGGGAGGAGCTGGTCGCCGCCGCGCTGCTGGGCACCGACCGGCGCCGGGGCGGGGGCCCGGCGGGCTCCGCGGAGGCGCTCCTGGACGCGGCGGCCGTGCACGCCGTACGACGCCGGGCAGGGCTGCGGCCGGCCGGGGCGGGCACGCGCCCGGAGCCCGCACCGCGGGATCCGCGGCCGGCGCCGCCGAAGGCCGCGGGCCACCGGCTCGCGCAGTTGCTGGCCGGCCGCAGCGGCGCGGTCAACGGCGGCGGCCGGCGCGGAACCGCCCCGGATCTGACGGAGCTGCTGCCGCAGTGGCTGGCCGCGGCCGCGCGGTACGGCTACCGCTCGCCGAGCGCGCTCGTACCGGCACTGCTGGACGCTGCCCGGGCCCGTACGGACCTGCGGCCGCAGGCACTGGCCCTGGCCGGGACGCGGGGGCTGTGGCTGGCGCGGATGAATCCCGACTGGCGGTTCGCCCTGCGCGGCGGGGCGGGCGGCGCCGGGGAACTGCCGGACGTGACGGACCGGGCGGGGGTGGAACGACTGTGGCAGGAGGGGCTGTTCGCGGAGCGGGTCGCCCTGCTCGGGGCCGTACGGGCGCACGAGGCGGCGGCCGCGCCGCGACTGCTGATGACGACCTGGGCCACCGAACGGGCCGAGGACCGGCTGATGTTCCTCGATTCGCTGAGGGCCGGTCTGTCGGACGGGGACGAGCCCTTCCTGGAGGCGGCGCTGGGCGACCGCAGCCGCAATGTCCGCGCCACGGCCGCCGAGCTGCTGTCGGCACTGCCGAGCTCGGCGCTGGCGGGGAGGATGGCGGAGCGTGCGCTGGCCTGCGTAGGACCGGAGGGGGTGACCCCGCCGGCCGAGTGCGACGGAGGGATGCTCCGCGACGGGGTGGTCAAGCGGCCGCCGGCCGGACGCGGGGAACGGGCCTGGTGGCTCGGCCAGTTGGTGGAGGCGGCCCCGCTGTCGTGCTGGCGGGAGCGGTTCGGGGGGCTCGGCCCGGCGGAGATAGTGGCGCTGCCCGTGGCCTCGGGCGACGGCTGGACGGAGGAGCTGCACGCGGCATGGTGCCGGGCCGCGGTGCGCCAGCGCGACGCTCCGTGGTCGCGGGCCCTGCTCGGCCCGGCGTCCGCACCGCCCGCGGCGGGTCCCGGCACGGCCTCGCTCGCGGAGCGGGCCAAACTGCTGGAGACCCTGCCGGACGCGGAACGGGCGCAATGGGTCGCGGAGTTCATAGCGGCCCACGGGCTGTCGGAGGCGTTCCAGCTGCTCGGGGTGTGCGTGGTGCCGTGGGCGGGCGCACTGGGCCGGGCGGTCGTGGACGCGCTGGACACCGCCCGGGACGCGGGCAGCTACCCGTGGAGCTTCAGCGGGGTGATGGGTCTGGCGGAGCGCTGCCTCGACCCCGCGGAAGCGGGCCGGCTGGAGGCCCTGACCACGGCCGCGGAGGACCTGCCGGACGCGGTTCCCGGCGCGGCCGCGTACTGGGCGGAGGCCTTCCAGCGACTGGTGGCCACCCTCCGGCTCCGCGCGGCGATGCTCGCGGAGCTGACCCCGGCCTAGGTCCTGGGGCAGGGCAGGTGCAGGGCAGTGCCTGCGCCGCAGGAGCCCGGAGCCGGGAGCCCGGAGCCGGGGCTGCCCCGCGAACCGCGCCCGCCGATCGCCGATCGCCGGCGGGGCCGGATCGGCACGCGGTGCACGGTGCCCCGACCCCGCGGGCCGGGGCGGCTACTGCCGGACGTTGCCGCGTACCCACTCCACGATGGCGGTCGTCGTCGCACCGGGGGTGAAGATCTCGGCCACGCCCTTCTCCTTCAGGGGCGCGATGTCGTCCTCCGGAATGATGCCGCCGCCGAAGACCTTGATGTCCTCCGCGTCGCGCTCCTTGAGGAGTTCCAGCACGCGCGCGAAGAGCGTGTTGTGGGCGCCGGAGAGGATCGAGAGGCCGATCGCGTCGGCGTCCTCCTGAATGGCGGTGTCCACGATCTGCTCGGGGGTCTGGTGGAGGCCGGTGTAGATGACCTCCATACCCGCGTCCCGCAGCGCCCGCGCGATCACCTTGGCCCCGCGGTCGTGGCCGTCGAGACCCGGCTTGGCCACCACCACACGGATCGGACCGGTCACACCCATCGCACTGCCTCCCGAGTGAACGAACGTTAAGTACAGCATCGCGCACGCCGCCGTTTCGCGGTCAATCACGAGGGGGAAATCACACGTGGGACGGCATTGCGCCACCGTGCCGACAGCCGCACGGCACGGTGGCGCGACGGCCGGAGTCCCCCCAAGGCTCAGGGGAGGCCGTCGATGGGGCTGTCCATACCCATGTCCATACCCTTGTCCGGCGCCGCGCTGCGGGCCGGCGCGCTCGAGGTGATGGTGCTCGGCGGGCACCTTCTGCTGTACCCCACCGGAGTGTGCCAGGAGAAGGTCGCCGCCCGCCCGCCCGCGACACGGCCGCCCGTGCTCCTCCTTCACGGTTTCACCGACAACCGGTCCGTCTTCGTCCTGCTCCGCCGCACCCTCGGGGCGGGGGGCCGGCACGTGGAGGCGTACAACTACTCGCCCTTCACGCTCGACCTGCGCGTCACGGCCCGCCATCTCGCCCGGCGTGTCGAGGAGCTGTGCGAGCGCACCGGACAGGAGCGGGTGGATCTGGTCGGGCACAGCCTGGGCGGGCTGGTCGGCCGGTACTTCGTGCAGCGACTCGGCGGCGACGCCCGCGTCCGCACCCTCGTCACCCTCGGCACCCCACACTCCGGCACGCGGGTCGCCCCCTTCATGGACGCGCACCCGCTGGTGCGGCAGATGCGACCGGACTCCGAGGTGCTGGCCGAGCTGGCCGAGCCCGCGCCCGGCTGCGCCACCCGGTGCGTGGCGTTCTGGAGCGAGTTCGACGCGCTGATGACCCCGGTCGGGTCCGCACGGATCGAACATCCGGACCTGTGTGTGGAAAATGTGCAGGTCACCGGCATCGGACATCTCGCCCTGCCCACCCACCCCGCCGTCATCGCGGCAGTCCGGCGCGCCCTGGAAGGACCCGGTTTGGCCGCCGTCACAGGGGCGGACGCCGCTTCCGTCGCCTAGCCGTCGAGCGACGAGTAGTCGAACTAATTTCGAACTCAAGGCCAAGGGTGCGTCTTTCGGCGACCGAAAGACGGTCGAATGCCCGGTTCCGGAGATCTGGAGCCCCGGCGAAGATTGTCGTTGCGAGTAACCGCCGGGTACAGTCACGCCACTGCTCTCCTCCGGTGAACCTTGAGTTCCCGGCCACCCAGGCCCCACTGCCGAGGCGAAAGAGAAGTTGGTGAACGACCGCCCCTCGTCGGGCCAGTACCCGGATCCCGGGTATGACGGCCTTTCCACCACCGCTTTCGCTGGTGACTCGACCTACGTTTCCTATGAAACGCAGGGCCAGGGGGTCAATTACGCCGCCTACGGTTCTTACGAAACCGGCGCGTACGACACCACGGCATGGACCTCGCAGGACCCTTATCTGTCCACGATCCCGGCCCAGGCCGCCCCCGAGGACACCACCGGGACCTGGGACGCGAGCGCCTGGAACACGCCGGGCACGGACTACTCCGGTTACGCCGGGTACCAGCAGCAGCCCTCCTTCGGCTACGACACCTCCGGCGAGCAGACCGGGCACTGGGCGATGCCCGGCTACGGCACCACCGGCACCGAGACCGGCGCCTACGACGCCACCGCCTGGAACACCGTCGCCGAGGCCCCGGCCCAGCCCGAGCCCGCCTACGGGTACGAGTACCAGCCCGCCGCGCCCGCGCAGCAGGAGTACACGTACGAAGCGACCTCCGTCGGCTACGCCTACGAGGCGGCCCCGGTCGGCACCTACAGCGAGACGGCCGTCTTCGAGGTGCTCTCCGACGAGACGCCCCGGGCCCAAGAACTGCACGAAGGCCACGGGCTGCACGAGGCCCACGACCCGGCTGAGGCCAACGACCTGCACGAGGCGCACGAGCTGCCCGAGGTCCACGCACTTCAGGAGGTCCACGACCTCCCCACCCAGGCCATGCCGGTGACCGCGGCCGCTCCGCGCACCGCGCGCCGGACCGCCACCAAGGCGAACGGCAAGGCCGGCACCGGCGCCAGGGCGGGCGGCAACAGCCGTCGCCGCAACCCGGCGAAGCGTTCCGCCATGCTGACCGTGGCCGTGCCCTCCGCCTGCGTGATGGGAGTCGCGGGCGTCGCGGCCGCCTCCGTCGGCGGCCTGACCGGCACCGACCGGCCCGCCGAGGACACCACCACGATGGCCGCGCCCGACCCGGCCTCGGTGAAGCCGGTCGCCGCGAACACCAAGCTCGACACCCAACTGGTCGCGCTCAGCGCCGACGCGGGCGACTTCGCGGACCGCGCGAGCCGCACGCAGGAGCGCATCGACCTGCGCGAGCGCCAGGAAGAGGAAAAGAAGAAGAAGGCGGAGGAGGCCGCGGCCAAGGAGGCCGCCCGCCCCAAGTTCGCCGTCCCCGTCTCGCAGCAGGGCCTCAGCGCCAACTTCGGCCAGTCCGGCGGCATGTGGATGTCGGTGCACACCGGCATCGACTTCCCGGTCTCCTACGGAACCCCGGTCATGGCGGCCACCGACGGCACCGTGCGCACCCAGTACAACAGCGCCTACGGGAACATGGCCATAGTGACCGCGCCCGACGGCACCGAGACCTGGTACTGCCACCTCAGCTCCACCAAGATCCGCGGCGGCAAGGTCAAGGCGGGCGATGTCATCGCCTACTCCGGCAACTCCGGCAACTCCACCGGCCCGCACCTGCACTTCGAGGTCCGGCCCGGCGGCGGGTCTGCGATCGACCCCCTTGCGTGGCTCCGCAGCCACGGCCTCGACCCGCGCTGACCTTCGCGCGACCCGGAGGACCGGAGCCACGAACCACCGGCCACGAACCACCGGCCGCTCACCGCGAACCGCTCACGCCGAGGGCCGCGTGGCCCGAGGGCCACGCGGCCTTCCGCATGGGCCCCGGCTCAGAGCTTCTGCACCGGCGCGTAACGCAGCAGCAGCCGCTTGGGCTTGTCGTCCCCGAAGTCGATGGTGGCCTGCGCGTCCGCGCCCGCTCCCTTGACCTCCATGACGGTGCCGAGCCCGAACTGGTCGTGCGTGACCCGGTCCCCGACCACCAGCGCGATGACCGGCTTGTCGGCGGCCCGCCGCGTTGCGAATCCCGACGGGCCCGACTTCGTACGCGACGAGGACAGGAACGCCTCCGGCGAGGTGCCGAACGTCGCCCTCCCCGAACCGGACGAGGACGATCCGTACCCCGAGCTCCGCATCGGCCCCGCCGGCTTCTGCGTGGCGCCCGTCCGCTTCCACTGGAGGTACTCGGCCGGGATCTCCTCCAGGAAGCGCGAGGGCGGGTTGTACGAGGGCGTACCCCACGCGCTGCGCATGCTGGAGCGCGTCAGGTAGAGCCGCTCGCGCGCCCGTGTGATGCCGACGTACGCGAGGCGGCGCTCCTCCTCCAGCTCCTTGGTCTGGCCGAGCGCCCGCATGTGCGGGAAGACCCCGTCCTCCATGCCGGTCAGGAAGACCACCGGGAATTCCAGGCCCTTGGCGGTGTGCAGGGTCATCAGCGTGATGACGCCCGTGCCCTCGGTGTCCTCGTCCGGGATCTGGTCGGAGTCGGCGACGAGCGCGACCTGTTCCAGGAACTCGGCCAGGGTGCCGGACCCGGGGGCCGGGGCCCCGGTCTCGGCGGCCTCGGCCGCCGCGGCCTCGCGCGCCTGCTCGAACTCCAGCGCCACCGCCGCGAGCTCCTGCAGGTTCTCGATGCGGGTCTCGTCCTGCGGGTCGGTCGACGCCTGGAGCTCGGCGAGGTAGCCCGTACGCTCCAGGACCGCCTCCAGCACCACCGCCGGGCCGGCGCCCGAGTCGACGATGGTGCGCAGTTCCTCCATCAGCACGTTGAACCGCTTCACCGCGTTGGTGGAGCGCGCGGCCATGCCGAAGGCCTCGTCCACGCGCCGCAGCGCCTGCGGGAAGGTGATCTTCTCGCGCATCGCGAGGGCGTCGATCATCGCCTCGGCGCGCTCGCCGATACCGCGCTTGGGCACGTTCAGGATGCGCCGCAGCGGGACGTTGTCCTCGGGGTTCGCCAGCACGCGCAGGTACGCGAGGACGTCGCGGACCTCCTTGCGCTCGTAGAACCGGACCCCGCCGACGACCTTGTAGGGCAGTCCGACCCTGATGAAGATCTCCTCGAAGACGCGCGACTGCGCGTTGGTCCGGTAGAAGATCGCGACGTCGCCCGCCTTGGCGTCGCCCGCGTCGGTGAGCCGGTCGATCTCGTCGGCGACGAACTGCGCCTCGTCGTGCTCGGTGTCCGCGACGTAGCCGGTGATGACGGCGCCGGTGCCGGCCTGGGTCCACAGGTTCTTGGCGCGGCGGTTCTCGTTGCGCTCGATGACCGCATTGGCCGCGGAGAGGATCGTCTGGGTGGAGCGGTAGTTCTGCTCCAGCAGGATCGTCGTCGCGTCCTTGTAGTCCTCCTCGAACTGGAGGATGTTGCGGATGGTCGCGCCGCGGAAGGCGTAGATCGACTGGTCGGCGTCACCCACCACGCACAGCTCGGCCGGCGGCAGGTCCGGGTAGCCGGTGCCCACCAGCTCGCGCACCAGCGTGTACTGCGCGTGGTTGGTGTCCTGGTACTCGTCGACCAGGACGTGCCGGAAGCGGCGCCGGTAGTGCTCGGCGACGTCCGGGAACGCCTGGAGCAGGTGGACCGTGGTCATGATGATGTCGTCGAAGTCGAGGGCGTTGGCCTCGCGCAGCCGCCCCTGGTACATCGCGTACGCCTGGGCGAGCGTCTTCTCGAAACCGTCGGCGGCCTGGCCGGCGAAGGCGTCCTCGTCTATCAGCTCGTTCTTCAGGTTCGAGATCTTGGCGTTGAAGGCCTTCGGCGGGAACTTCTTCGGGTCCAGGTCCAGGTCGCGGCAGACGAGCGCCATCAGGCGCTTCGAGTCGGCCGCGTCGTAGATCGAGAACGAGGACGTGAAGCCGAGCCGCTTGGACTCGCGGCGCAGGATGCGCACGCACGCGCTGTGGAAGGTGGAGACCCACATGGCGTTCGCGCGCGGGCCGACCAGGCTCTCGACGCGCTCCTTCATCTCGCCGGCGGCCTTGTTGGTGAAGGTGATCGCCAGGATCTGGCCCGGGTGGACGTTCCGCGCGGACAGCAGGTGTCCGATGCGGTGGGTCAGCACCCGGGTCTTGCCGGAGCCGGCGCCGGCCACGATGAGCAGCGGGGAGCCCGCGTGCACGACGGCCGCGCGCTGCTGCTCATTGAGCCCGTCCAGGAGCGTCGCCGGGTCGATGACGGGCTTGGGGGCGCCGTCCCGGTAGTACGCGTCCCCGGTCATGGGTACGTCGAAGTGCCCGCCGAAGAGGTCGTCCGCGCCCGCTTCCGGGGCGGCGTGGTCCTCGGGCGGCGGCGGGACCTCGTCGGAGGGGGTGAGGTCCGCCAGGAAACTGTCGTCAAAGAGGCTGCTCATCGCATTCCGAGTCTAGGGGGCGGGACCGACAGGCCAGCACGAGTTCGAGCAGACCGGGAAAACGGAGCTCCAGGTCCTCGCGGCGCAGCGCGAGGAAGAGCTTGCGGCCCTGGGGGCGCTGGCAGATGAGCCCGCTCTCGCGCAGCGTCTTGAGGTGGTGCGTGACGCTGGAGCGGGGCAGGTCGGGGACGACCTCGCCGCAGAACGCCTCTTCGCCGGAGGCCAGCTTGCGGACGATCTCCAGCCGGACGGGGTGTCCGAGCGCCGCCAGGACCTCGACCAGCTCGATGCGGTCGGCGGCGGGGTGGGTCGGCTCGGCGGCGGCAGCAGGCATGACCCCACTGTACGCAGTTCTCGTACAGACATTGCCAAACCATTCGAAGATCTCGTACGGTTCAAACCGTTCGAGATTCTCGAACGGTCATCTGCTCCGCACCCGTCCCCAGTGAGGACCCCCATGCCCGCCACCGCCCCGCTCGACGACGCCCCGCTCGACGACGCCCACCTCGACGACGCCTCCCTCTCCGACGCCGCCCTCGCGGCCTCCCTCGACGGCGGCTTCACCAGCCACCACGCCGAGGTCAACGGCACCCGGCTGCACTACGTCGAGGGCGGCTCCGGCGCACCGCTCGTCCTCCTCGGCGGCTGGCCCCAGACCTGGTGGCAATGGAACAAGATGCTGCCCGCCCTGGCCCGCCGGTACCGGGTGATCGCCGTCGACCTGCGCGGCATGGGCGGCTCCGCCAAGCCCGACACCGGCTACGACAAGAAGACGATGGCCGCCGACGTCCACGCCCTCCTCGTCCATCTCGGCCTGGAACGGGCGCACGTCGTCGGCCACGACATCGGCGCGATGATCGCCTACGCCTTCGCCGCCAACCACCCCGAGGCCACCGACCGCATCGCCCTCCTCGACGTCTCGCACCCCGACGGGGCCTGGGCGCAGATGCCCCTGCTGCCCCGCCCCGGGCTCCCCCACCTGTGGTGGTTCGCCTTCAACCAGGTGCAGGGCCTGCCCGAGCAGCTCCTCGCCGGGCGCTACCACTTCCTGCTGGACTGGCTGTTCGGTGCCGCGTCCGCCGACCCCGCGTCCATCGACGCCCGCTCCCGCGCCGTGTACGCCCGTGCGTACGACTCCCCGGACGCGATCCGGGCCGGCAACGCCTGGTACCGGTCCTTCGCACAGGACATCGCCGACCTCGCCGGCTACGCCCCGGTCACCGTCCCCCTCCTCGCCCTGGGCGGCGAGTACAGCAATTACGAGCAGCTGCGGGAGGCCGTCCCGCCGCTCGGTACCGACACCCGGGTGGTCCGCGTGGACGGCAGTGGCCACTACCTCCCGGAGGAGCGGCCGGAGGTCGTCACGGCCGAGCTGACCCGCTTCCTCGGCTGACCGGGGCGCCTCGTACGCTCGACGCCATGGACGTACTCATCAATGTCTTCGTCGGCCTGCACATCATCGGGATCGCCTCGCTCCTCGGTGGGTTCCTGACCCAGATGAAGGCGATGAGCGCGGGCACCGCCCGCTTCACGCCCGCCATGCTGCACGGCTCGCTCACCATGCTCGTCACCGGCGTACTGCTCGTCGGCTTCAACCAGATGGACGGGACCCCCGTCAACAACGTCAAGGTGGGCGTGAAGCTCGCGATCCTCTTCGTGATCCTCTGCCTCGTCTACGTCAAGCGCGACGAGGAGCAGGTGGACAAGGCGCTGTTCGGCGCGGTCGGCGGGCTGACCGTGATCAACATCTTCATCGCCGTTCTCTGGCACTGATCCACACCGGAGCGATCCGTTCCGGTCCCGGGTGGCCAGCTCCGGTCATATCGGACCACTTACGATCATCCCGTCATTCGCCCGTTACCTTCGGGTCTAGCGTCCTCCTCCAAGCACCGACGGAGGAAGGACGTGAGGCCCTCGTGGCCAGTCATCGAAAGCCCAGGCAGCGCCCGCTCGCCGGCGGCCCGGCACGGGCCACGGCCGCCACCCTCGCCCTCGCGGGCGCTGCCACCGCCACCGCCTTCGAAGGCGTCTCCCACGCCGCCCCCCGGCCCACCCCCGCCCAGGTCAAGTCGGAGGTGGACCGGCTCTACGAGGAGGCCGAGGCGGCGACCGAGCGGTACAACGGGGCGAAGGAACAGGCGGACGAGGCCGAACGCGCGCTGACCGGACTGCGCGAGGAGACCGCCCGCAAGACCGACCAGCTCAACACCGCCCGCAGCGCCCTCGGAACGCTCGCCGCCTCCCAGTACCGCAGCGGCTCCCTGGGCACCGCCGTACAGCTCGCGCTGGCGTCCGACCCGCAGCAGTACCTCTCCCAGGCCTCCTTCATCGCCCGCGCCGGGGACCGCAACGCCGCCGGGATCACCACCGTGCGCCGCCGGCTCGACGAGGTCGGGAAGCTGCGGGAGCGGGCCGCGGGACGGCTCGCCGACCTCCGGTCCCGGCAGGACGAACTCGCCGGGCACAAGACCGTGATCGAGGAGAAGCTCACCGCCGCGAAGAACCTGCTGGCCCGGCTCACCGCCGAGGAGCGGGCCGCCTACGAGGCCCAGGCACCCGGCGGAGCGGGGGCCGCACCCGCCGCACCCGGACCCACGGGCAGCACTCCCCCGCCTCCGTCCGACGGATCGCGCGCGGCCCGCGCCGTGGCCTTCGCGCACAGCGCGATCGGAAAGCCGTACATCTGGGGCGCGACCGGCCCGGGGTCCTTCGACTGCTCCGGACTGACCCAGGCGGCCTGGCGCTCGGCCGGGGTCTCCCTGCCCCGCACCACCTACACCCAGATCAACGCCGGCCGGCGCGTGTCCCGCGACCAGCTGGCCCCCGGCGACCTGGTGTTCTTCTACTCCGGGGTCACCCACGTCGGCCTCTACATCGGCAACGGCCAGATGATCCACGCGCCGCGCCCCGGATCGACGGTCCGGTCGGCGCCTATCGACTCGATGCCCTGGGCCGGCGCCTCGCGCCCCGCGTAGGCCGCGGACGGACCGCCCCGGACCGCCCCGGACCGCCCCGGACCGCCCCGGACCGCCTACGGAGCCTTGACCAGGCCGCTCAGCCAGCCGAAGGTCTGCGGCAGCTGCTTGGACCACGCTTCGAGGTTGTGCCCGCCGACGACCTTCTCCGCGTGCACCACGGTCGGGCTCTTCGCGATCGACTTGAGGTCCACGCCGGACAGGTACCCGTCGTGCTCGGCCCCCGACAGCCACAGCGCCACCGGCGGCGGGGTGGGCGCGGACTGCAGGACGTGCTTCAGGTTGTGCGTGCGCCGCAGTTCCGGGTCCTGCGCGACCAGCGAGGAGGGCTCCTGGCCGGGGTCGTTGTAGCCGGACAGGGAGACGGCCGCGCTGTAGCGGTCGGGGTGGGCGATGGCCAGCTTGGCCGCGCAGTAGGCGCCGGCCGAGTACCCGGCGACGCCCCAGGTGCGCGCCTCGCCCGAGGCACGGAAGTTGTCGACGACCATCTTGCGGACGTCGACGCTGAACCAGCTGTCCGCGTTGACCTTGCCGGGAAGGTTGGCGCAGCCGGTGTCGCCGTTGCCGACCAGCATGGCGCGCGGCGAGACGAGGATGAACGGCTGCACCTTGCCGCTCTTCATCAGCGGCTCCAGCACCTCGTGCACCTTGAGCCCCTGGAACCAGGACTTCCCCGTCCCCGGTATGCCAGGGATCAGCTCCACCACCGGGAACTTCTTGTCCTTGTAGGCCGGGTCGTCGTACTGCGGCGGCAGCCACACCAGGACGTCGCCCCTGACCCCGGAGACCTTGCCGTCGAGATCGGTCTTCTGCACCCGCCCGCCGAGGCCCTCCACCGGCTGGAACTGCTGGCGCACCTTCGGCGCCTCGTCCGCCTTCTTGCCGCCGAGCCCGTCGGGGCCGAGGTCGGGGGCGGCCGTGACGTACTTGCCGGTGCCGAGCAGGTCGCCCCACGAGGCATAGAAGTGCTCGGCGCGGTTGACCGCGGTGAACACCACGGCGATGGCCGTGACCTGGGCGAACACCACCATCAGGGCACGCACGGCGGTGCGTACGACGGCAGGGCCGCGCACCTTGCTCCAGACGGCGAGCGGAAGGATGACGGCGATCGCGGTCAGGGCGATCACCGTCACGAAGAAGGGTGTACCGGTCAAGCTCATCACGCCAGCCTAGAGGGCGGTGCGCGCGCTCCCGGTTGCGAGGTCGACCTGCGGCGTCGGTCACACCGCAGGTCAGGCCTCTGACGCCGGACTCAGACCAGGCGGCGGGCCGTCGCCCAGCGGGTCAGTTCGTGCCGGTTGGAGAGCTGGAGCTTGCGCAGGACGGCCGAGACGTGGGACTCCACCGTCTTCACCGAGATGAACAGCTGCTTGGCGATCTCCTTGTACGCGTACCCGCGCGCGATCAGCCGCAGCACCTCGCGCTCGCGCTGCGTGAGCCGGTCCAGGTCCTCGTCCACCGGCGGCGCGTCCGTCGAGGCGAAGGCGTCGAGCACGAAGCCCGCCAGCCGCGGCGAGAACACCGCGTCCCCGTCCTGCACGCGGAAGACCGAGTCCACCAGGTCGGTGCCGGTGATGGTCTTGGTGACGTACCCGCGCGCACCGCCCCGGATGACCCCGATGACGTCCTCGGCCGCGTCCGACACCGACAGCGCCAGGAAGCGGACCGGGTTCTCGGCCGCCGCCATCAGCGGGGCGCAGCGCCGCAGCACCTCGACGCCGCCGCCGCCGGGCAGGTGCACGTCGAGCAGGACCACCTCGGGCCGGGTCGCGGTGATGACGGTGACGGCCTGGTCGACGTCGGCCGCCTCCCCGACGACCTCGACGCCCGTGCGTTCGGTCTCGCCGATCTCGGCCTGCACTCCCGTACGGAACATCCGGTGGTCGTCGACGAGCACCACCCGGACACGCCTGGTCTCCCCCGCGCCTGCGTTCTCTCCGGCCTCGGTCATGCTGCGTTCGCCGCCCTCTCCATCTCCAGCTCGACTTCCGTGCCGCCGTCGGGTGCGGACCGCAGCCGTGCGGTCCCGCCGTTGCGCTGCATCCGGCCGATGATCGATTCTCGTACGCCCATGCGGTCGCCCGGTACCGCGTCGATGTCGAAACCGGGTCCCCGGTCCCGTACGGACACGAACACCGTCTGCCCCTCCACCTCCGCGTACACCTGTACCGGCCCGCCCTCGCCACCGTACTTGGCGGCGTTGACCATCGCCTCGCGCGCTGCCTGGATCTGTGCCGCCAGCCGTTCGTCGAGCGGGCAGTCGCCGACGACCACGACCTCGATCGGGACGCCGTGGTGGTCCTCCACCTCGGCGGCGGTCTTCTTCACGGCCTCCGCGAGGGTGGCCGGCTCCTCGTCCTCGTCCTTGCCGGTGCCCTCGGGCCTGTAGAGCCAGTTCCGCAGTTCGCGTTCCTGCGCCCGTGCGAGGCGGCGCACCTCGGAGGCGTCCTCCGCGTTGCGCTGGATCAGGGTGAGGGTGTGCAGCACCGAGTCGTGCACGTGGGCGGCGACCTCGGCGCGCTCCTGGGCCCGGATGCGCATCAGGCGCTCCTCGGAGAGGTCCTGCGTCAGCCGGATCAGCCAGGGACCGGCGAGCAGGGCCACGCCGACGAGGACGGCGAGGGTGGCGGTGAGGACGTTGCCGAGCTGTGCGGCGGAGCCCCGTACGACGATGAAGACGGTCAGGCCCACACCGACCAGGGCGACTCCGGCGAGTGCCCGCGCGACCTGGAGGAGGCGCCCGTGCCGGCCGACGGCCGAGGACCAGTGCGCGCGGCGGGCGTTGTCCGCCTGCCGCCATACGAGCACCACCCCGGCCCCGACCAGCAGCGTCGGCCACACGTACCGGCCGGACGCGCCGCCGAGCTGGACCTTGGAGATGAAGATGCCCACGCCGATGAACAGGGCGATCAGCGCGGTGATCTGCCCGCGGTCGGGTTTGCGCAGCCGGCGGGTGCCGTCGGGGAGGGTCTCGAAGAAGGAGCGGTGCCCGGTCCGGCCGCCGATGCCGAGCGGTACGAAGACCCAGAACGCGGCGTACAGCAGCACGCCCAGGCCGTCGCCCCACATGAACAGCAGCAGGAACGCGAGCCGGACCCAGCCCACCGGCAGCCCCAGGTGCCCGGCGAGACCGCGCGCGACACCGCCGAGCATCCGGCCGTCGGCGCTGCGGTAGAGCTTGCGCTGCGGGACCTCGTCGTCGTCCGGTGCGTTCGGGGTGCGGGGAGCGGCGGCTACGGGCATGTCACCAAGGGTCACACGCCGGGCCGCGGCCGGTCATCAGGGCATCCCCCCACTTCTGCCGGGGGGATATCAGGGTTGCACCAGGGTAGGGCCGGATGCCCACGGCTTCCGCGGGCCGTCACCATGGACCCATGACCGAAGTACACGACGCCCCGCCGGCCGGGCCCGGGGCCCCCCGGGCGCAGTCCAGGCCGCCGCTGCGCCGCAGCAGACGCGACAAGGTCCTCGCGGGCGTGTGCGGCGGCCTCGGCCGGTACTTCGACCTGGACCCGGTGGTCTTCCGCATCGTCCTCGGCGTCCTCGCGGTGACCGGCGGTGTGGGTCTGATCTTCTACGGCTTCGCGTGGCTGCTGCTCCCCCAGGAGGGGGAGGAGGACAGCGAGGCGAAGAAGCTGCTGACCGGCCGGGTCGAGGGCGCCACGCTGGCGGCGGTGTTCGCGGCGCTGGTGGGCTGCGCACTGTTCCTGTCGATGCTGGACAACGGCGGGCTGGCGGCCTTCTCGGTGCTGGTCGTCCTGGCGCTGGGCGGGGCCTCGTACTGGTCGCAGCGGCAGCGGCACACCCACCAGCCCGAGGCGCAGGAGGCCGACCCGGCCGGCGGTGCGAACCGCACCGCGCACTCGCCCGCCCCGCCGGAGACGCAGGCTCCGCCCGCCCCGGGCGGCCCGTCCTGGTGGCGGGATCCTCTGGTCAAGGACGGTACAACCGGCCCGGTCGGCGGGACGGGGTACCTGTGGGGGCCCGACGACACCGTCGACGCGGTGGCGCCCGACCGCACCCGGGCGTCGTCCGTGAAGCCGCCCGCCGCCCCGGCCCGCCCGCGCGGCGGCATCGGCGGCCGGGTCTTCGTACTGGCGCTGCTGGCCGGGTTCGTGGGGACCGCAGCCGGATGGGACGACAGCCCGCTGGGCGAGGCCCTGCAGACGGGGCTCGCCGCCGCCCTGATCGTCTTCGGTCTGGGCCTCGCGGTCAGCTCCCTGCTGGGCCGCACCGGATTCGGCACGATCGTGCTGGCCGTGTTCACCTCGGGCCTGCTCGCGGGCGCGGCCGTGCTGCCGCGGGAGATCGGCACGGACTGGCAGCGGGTGGAGTGGCGTCCGGCCGCGGTCGCCGATGTGAAGCCCGTGTACGAGGCGGGCACCGGGTTCGCCACCCTGGACCTGAGCCGTCTGGACGTGCCGAAGGGCACCACCGTGGCGGTGGAGGCCTCCATCGAGGCGGGCCGGCTCAAGGTGGTCCTGCCGCGGGAGGTCACCGCGCAGGCCGATGTCACCATCCGGCGCGTGGGCGACGTGCAGATGCCCGGGGACCGCGCTGACCGGATCGAGCGGGTCGGGGAGCAGAACCGTACGGAGACCCTCGTGCCGGCGGCCGGCACCGAGGCCGGCGGGACGATCGAGCTGGACCTCACTGCGGGTATCGGACAGGTGGAGGTGGCCCGTGCGGCGTCATGAGTTCCAGCCGGGACGGCTGATCGCGGGGCTGGTCCTGGTGGTGGCGGGCGTGCTCTACCTGCTCGACAACACCGGAGAGGCCGACCTGCCCTGGTTCGCGATCATCCCCATCACCCTGGGCGGGCTCTCGCTCGCCGCGCTGGTGGGGCTGGTGACCTACGCCGTACGCCGGGACCGGCGCGACCGGATCACCGAGTCCAGCGACAGGTAGGGCGCCCCGGCCAGGATCAGCGGGGTCCACGCCATCATGTAGATCAGGTCGTTGCCGTAGTAGTACGGGGTCACCGCCCACGACACCGTGAGCCACAGGCTGAGCGCGATGAGCGCTCCGCCGAAGGCCGCGATGCGGGTCAGCAGGCCGGCCAGGGTCCCCAGGCCGACGAGGATCTCCCCGATGGCCAGGGCGACGGCGAAGCCGACGGGCGAGTTCAGCGCCAGGTCCACCAGGGCCGAGCTCGCGGAGGTGTCGCGCACCCCGCGCATCAGGTCGCCGATGGAGCCGTCGCCGGAGGCGGAGAGGAACGCCGGGTCGGTCAGTTTGTCCAGCCCCGCGTACACGAAGGTCACACCGAGGAAGATGCGCAGGGGCAGCAGTGCGTGCCGGGAGGCGAGCTCACGGAGCCCCGCCACGTCGCGAGGGGCATCGGCTTCAAGAACATCGGTTCGGTTCACGCGACATGTGTACCCCGATCACTCGGCAACATCGATGGTGCAGCGGTTGGATTCCACTCCTGCGGCCGTGACCACCTGGACCTCGACGCGCCCCGGTTCCACTTCCGCCGGGACCGGCACGGTCAGCACGGCGTCGGAGGGATTGGTGAATCCGCCCGCCACCGGGACCAGCGGCACGTGCACGTGCACCGATCCGACCCGTACCACCAGACGGGCCAGCATCTCCGGCGTCTGCGCCCCGGGCGGCACGAAGCCCACGCCCCGGATCTCGATGTCGTCCCCGGGGCGGACGGCCGCGTCCAGATCCCCGGGCTCCCGTCTGCGGACCACCGACAGCACCAGCGGACGGCTGCCCTCCGCGTACTTGGCCGCCAGGTAGACCGCGGCCGACAGGGCCACCAGCAGGGCCATCGCCCAGGGCAGCTGGGGCAGCCGGTCCGGGAAGCGCGCCAGCGAGGCGGCCGCGTAGGAGAGCACCACCGTCGAGACGAGCACGTACTGCGCGTCGGGGAAGCTCCCGCGGCCCGCGTCGTCCGTCAGCAGGTCCACCCCGCGCGGCCGGTCGGCCGGCAGCTTCTGCAACCGCTGGCCCATGATCCGTACGGAGACCACCCGGCGCACCAGGACCGCGACGGCCGAGGTCAGCGAGACCACCGCCAGCAGCGGCAGCGCCCGGTCCAGCGCGAGGCCCGCGTACAGGGCCTGCCGGTCGGGCCCGGGCGCCGAGGTGGCCAGCCGCAGCGCGAGCAGCAGCGTGGCGAAGGCCGTCAGCACCACCCAGGCGCTGGGCACCGCCTTCGACGTGGAGAGCCGGTTGTCCTCGCCGACCAGCGGGGCCAGCAGCCCGCCGCGCACCGACTGGGCGCGGGCGGCGACCGTGAGCAGCCCGGCCAGCACCAGGGCGGCCAGCAGCCCGGCGGTGCGCGCCGTGGACCAGCCGGTGCCGAGCGCGGCGGCGACCTGGACCAGCAGCAGGACCCCGGCGGCGATCCAGACGGCGAGGACGGCCCGCCGCGAGAACAGGTAGAGCCAGGAGTTCCCGGCCTCCCGGCCCCGGTCGGCGACGGTGCGGGCCGACAGGGTCAGCTCGTCGGAGACCCACTGGCGGGAGGCGCCGAGCGAGTGGGCCACGGCGGCCGGCACGCCCTGCCCGGAGGCGAACTCGTCGCGCTTCTCCAGGAAGGCCGCGACCGCGCGACGGTGGCCCGCGCGAGCGCACTCGTCGCAGGCGCAGGCGGTGGTATGGGTACCTCGGGACATCTCTTGGACAGCCACGTACGTGCCGCCTCTCTGAACTACGGTGCAATGCCAGCGAATTGTGCACCACTGCGGCAGTGCTCCGGATTGCGCACGATGTCAGAGCAGGTGATTAACGGTTCATGATGTTGACGCCACCAGTTCCCTGAGGGGCTGGTAGCTCACCCAGGCGGCCAGATCGGACCCGAACCGCTCCCTGGTCAGGGCCGCCGCGCGGTGGTCGACGGGCACCGGTTTCCCGGCGGCCCGGGCGATCAGCTGCACCTGCGCGGCCCGCTCCGCCTCGATGAACCACCAGACGGCGGCGTCCACCGAGTCCCCCACCGTCAGCAGCCCGCGGTTGCGCAGCACCAGCGCCTTGTACGGGCCCAGCGCGAGCGCGGTGCGGTCCGGCTCGTCGGCGCCGGTGTACTCGTCGAGCAGCGCGTGGTCCTCGTAGAAGGCGCAGGCCTCCTCGGTGATCGGGGCCAGCAGCTCGCCGAGCGCCGCGAGCGCCCTGCCGTACGGGGCCCGGGCGCGAACGACGGCGACCACCCCGGGGCGCCGCCGATGGACCGCCGCGTGCACGGCGAAGGCCAGCTGGTTGACCCGGCGCCCGCCCCGGACCACCCGCCCGTCCCCGTCGACCAGCAGCAGGTCGTCGGCGGTGAGAGCGGCGAAGGCCCGGCCGAAGGGGTTCACCCAGTAGCAGTCCTCGAACTCCGGGTCCCGCACGGTGATCTGCCCCGCCACCCCGTCCTCGTACCCGAGCCGGGCCAGCAGCCGCAGCGCTTCGGCGAGCCGTTCCTTGCGGTGGGCGCGCGCCGCGTCGGGGGTGTCGTGCACGGGCGGCATCTCGAAGCCGAGGCGCTCCACGGGCACGGGTACGGGCTGGTCCGGCATGGGCGCTCCCTCGAACGGCTCGGCTCGCCGCGCAAGGTACCCGGGCCCCTGCCAAGTGGCCAGAGCAACGGCGAAGCCGCCGCCCGCAGGTACGGGACGGCGGCTTCGTGTCGGTCCGGGTGGGACTACTCCCACTCGATGGTGCCCGGGGGCTTGCTCGTGCAGTCGAGGACCACCCGGTTCACCTCCGGCACCTCGTTGGTGATGCGGGTCGAGATGCGGGCGAGCACCTCGTACGGCATGCGCGTCCAGTCGGCGGTCATCGCGTCTTCCGAGGAGACGGGGCGCAGCACGATCGGGTGACCGTAGGTGCGGCCGTCGCCCTGGACGCCGACGCTGCGGACATCCGCGAGCAGGACGACCGGGCACTGCCAGATCTCGCGGTCCAGACCGGCTGCGGTGAGCTCGTGGCGGGCGATGGCGTCGGCCTCGCGGAGCAGGTCCAGGCGCTCCTTGGTGACCTCGCCGACGATGCGGATGCCGAGGCCGGGGCCCGGGAAGGGCTGGCGCTGGACGATCTCGTCGGGCAGGCCGAGCTCCTGGCCGACCATCCGGACCTCGTCCTTGAACAGCTGGCGCAGCGGCTCGACGAGCTCGAACTCGATGTCGTCGGGGAGCCCGCCCACGTTGTGGTGGGACTTGATGTTGGCGGTACCGGTGCCGCCGCCGGACTCGACGACGTCCGGGTACAGGGTGCCCTGCACGAGGAAGGCGACCGCGGGGCCGTCCTCCTGGAGGATCTCCAGCTGGGCCTGCTCGAAGACGCGGATGAACTCACGGCCGATGATCTTGCGCTTGGTCTCCGGGTCGGAGACGCCCGCCAGCGCGGTCAGGAAGCGCTCCTGCGCGTCGACGACCTTCAGCTGCACGCCGGTCGCGGCGACGAAGTCCTTCTCGACCTGCTCGGTCTCGCCCTTGCGCATCAGACCGTGGTCGACGTAGACGCAGGTGAGCTGCGAGCCGATGGCCTTCTGGACGAGGGCCGCGGCGACCGCGGAGTCCACGCCGCCGGAGAGGCCGCAGATGGCGCGCTTGTCGCCGACCTGCTCGCGGATGGCCGCGATCTGCTCCTCGACGATGTTGCCGGTGGTCCAGGTGGGGGCGAGGCCCGCGCCGCGGTAGAGGAAGTGCTCCAGGATCTGCTGGCCGTGCGTGGAGTGCATCACCTCGGGGTGGTACTGCACGCCGTACAGCTTCTTCTCGTCGTTCTCGAAGGCCGCCACGGGTACGACGTTCGTCGACGCGGTGACGGTGAAGCCCTCGGGGGCGGCGGAGCAGGCGTCGCCGTGGGACATCCACACCGACTGGTTGTCGGGGGTGCCCTCGAAGAGGGTGGAGCCGGCCTTGGAGACGGCCAGCGGGGTGCGGCCGTACTCGCGGGCGCCGGTGTTGTCGACCCGGCCACCGAGGGTGACCGCCATCAGCTGGAAGCCGTAGCACATGCCGAAGACGGGGACGCCGGCCTCGAAGATCGCGCGGTCGAGCTGGGGGGCACCCTCTTCGTACACGGAGGACGGACCGCCGGAGAGGATGATCGCCTTGGGGTTCTTGGCCAGCATCTCGTCGACGGGCATCGAGCTCGGCACGATCTCGCTGTAGACCCGTGCTTCGCGGACGCGGCGGGCGATGAGCTGGGCGTACTGGGCGCCGAAGTCGACGACGAGAACCGTGTCCGGGGCGCTGTCGTGGGCGGCGGAGGGTGCTTCTGGCACGGGGCGGCCTTCCGGCGGAAGAGGTGGCTGTTTTGTCGATTCTAACGGGGGCCCGGGGGGCCTCTTCGTCTCACCATCCGAATCGGCTTGGCCCTGAGGGCGATGGACGGTAATAATCCGTTCCATGCGCAAGCAGCTGAGCTTCCTCTTTACCTATGGCACCGGTCGGTCCGGTCGCCATGGGTCCTCGTGATGCTCGCTTGAGCCACTGACTTCCCGAAGCGCCCCGGTCCGACAGGACCGGGGCGCTTTCGCGTTTCCGCTCCTGTCGGCACGAACCACACGAACCACAGGAGAGAACCCCATGAGCGTCACCACCACCGCCACGACCCCCGAGCAGCTGATCGCCGACTGCCGCATGCGCATCGACGCCCTCGACGACCGGATCATCGGCCTGATCCAGGAACGGATGGCCGTCTCGACCGTCATCCAGGACGCCCGGATCTCCTCCGGCGGGCGCCGGGTGCACCTGTCGCGCGAGATGGAGGTGCTCTCCCACTGGAGCGACGCCCTCGGCAAGCCCGGTACCGCCCTCGCCATGACGGTGCTGGAGCTGTGCCGGGGCCGCGTGTGACGGTTGTTCGTCACTCGTCCGGCGCCGTGACCGGCCCCGGGCTCCTTCGTTGGTGAGGATGTCCGCGTCAGCCAGCCGCGGGACCGCAACACCACGCGTGGCTCCGCTGGAGCGATGAGACGCACGCCCCGTGGAGCGTGCGTCGTGGGACCTCGCTCCTTCGCGTGACCGGACGGCAGGGGACAGCAGCCCGGTCACCCCGTAAAGAACGGCCGGCCCGGGGGACGCCCCGGGCCGGCCGTTCTGCGTTGCCCCGCGCACGCGGGGCAAGCGGTGGTGCTGTGGTGCTGTCATGCGGTGGCGCGGACGCGCCTGCGCGGTGACGTCGTTACGCGTGCCCGCCGGCCTTGCGGCGGAAGGCCACGAACAGCCCGCCGCCGACGGCCAGGAGCACCGCCCCGCCGAGCGCGATCATCTGGGCGGAGCTACCGGTGGAGGCGAGACCGCCGTTCGCCGTGGTGCCGGTGCCCGAGGTCGCCGTGGCGGACGCGGTCGCCGTCGCGGTCGCGGTGGGCGTCGCGGAGCCGGTCGGGGTCGGCGTGACCGAGGTGGTCGGGGTCGGGGCCGGGCCGCCGTCCTTC
This sequence comes from Streptomyces sp. NBC_01232, assembly GCF_035989885.1. Classification (GTDB taxonomy): domain Bacteria; phylum Actinomycetota; class Actinomycetes; order Streptomycetales; family Streptomycetaceae; genus Streptomyces. The sequence goes on along the minus strand of NZ_CP108518.1, from coordinate 5,068,356 downwards.
GCGTTGATCACGAAGGCCGCCTTGTTGTTGGCGTGGTCCGGGTCCCAGCGGTGGCCCGTGGTGCCCTCCGGCGTCCACTGGCCGACCGTGACGGAGCCCCTGGCGTCCGCCACGACCTTCTCGATCTTCAGCTCGAACGGGTAGGCGAACTTCTCCGCCTCCCCGACCACGTGGCCGGTGGAGCAGAAGTAGCGCGGCGCCCCCAGGGCCTGCTCGCGCTGCGAGCCGTCCGCGTTGACGCCCGTGCAGCCGGCCGGGACCTTCGTGACCCGCGCGCCCGCCGGGATCACGATGTCCGTCCGGGCGACGTCCTCACCGGAGCGCAGGTACGCGACCCACGCGGGGCCGTTGTTGCGGAAGCCGAAGTCGGCCTTCACCGTCTCGCCGGCCTTGCCCTTGAGGGACACGCCCGCGCCGACCAGGTCGGCGGTGTTCCTCGTCGCGAAGTCGAACTCCTGGATGTTGTCCCAGGGGTCGAGGTCACCCGTACGCGGGGCGGCCTGGGCCGAGGCCTTGCCGGCCCGCTTCGCCGGGGACAGCTTCTTGCCGCCGGCGGGCGTGCGCTGCTTCGCGGTCTTCGGCTGGTCGCCGGCCGCGTACACCGCGTAGGTCAGCCCGTCGATGAAGGCGTGCGGGGCCGCCTTGAGGGTCAGCGATCCGTCGAGGCCGTAGACGGCGCCCGGCTCGTACTCGCCCTCCAGCAGGCACTGCACCGTGCTCCAGCCCGTGTTCCAGGGCTGGTCCGCGCTGCTGTCCTCGGAGTAGGAGCAGTTGTCGTACTGCTCGACCAGACCGATGCCGTGCGTGGTGCGCACCTCGAGCACCACCCCGTTGACGGGGTCCGTGCCCTCGTTGGCGAAGACGACCGACAGGTTCTGCTTGTCGCCCGGCTTCTGCTCCGCATTGAGCTTGGCCTTCTCCAGCACCAGGTCGGGGCCGCCGACGCGCACCTTGGTGGTGGCGGGCTTGAAGGTGGCGCCCTCCGCCTGACCGGTCACGGTCAGGGCCGCGGTCGCGCCGACCTTGCTGTCCTTGGCCGCGGTGAGGTCCAGGTCCACGACGGTGGTGTCGCCCGCCCACAGCGCCCAGCGCTTGCAGGTCACGGCCGTGGCCGTGAGCGTGCAGTTCGCGCCCTGCTGCCCGGCGAGCTTGACGTCGGCGATGCCCTTGAGCGCGCCCAGGTCGATCGTGAAGGTGCTCTGGTGGGCGAACGTCTTCGTGGAGTCGTTGACGACCCGGAACTCGACCGAGGTCTTCTGCGGCTGGCCGTTCTGCCCGGGGTGCGGGCGCAGGCCCACCTCGGCCGGTCCGGCCAGGGTGAAGACGGGGTCCGCGGCGTGTGCGGGAGTGGTGGCCAGGCCCAGGGCCACGAGGCCGCCGGCAGCCAGCAAAGAGATGCGCTTTCTCATGCAGCCGTTGACTGTCGAACGTCAGTCGCAGTTGCACACTTCGCTGTGTGATCGACACCACAGGCCGGCTCGCGGGATTCCGGTACAACCTTCGAGGCTGAACATCTGTCACGTATGTACCGCGGTGGGTACCGCGCTCGGAGGGGGAGCGCGGTACCCACCGCTGTCAGATCGCCGGTTCCGGATCGCTCACGACTGACGCGGCGGAATCTCAGGAATCCCGAGGAACGGCAGCCGCAGCGCGCCGAAAGCCTCCTTCGGGACGGCCGGACGGACCGGTTCCACCGCGTCCAGGCGGACGTAGTCCGCCCCCTGGTCGGGCCGCGGGTCCCGCTCCCCCTTGTTCGGCCAGTACGACATCGCCCGTTCCGCCTGCGCGGTGATCGTCAGCGACGGGTTCACCCCGAGGTTCGCGGAGACGGCCGCACCGTCCACCACCGAGATGCCCGGGTGCCCGTAGAGCCGGTGGTACGGGTCCACCACGCCCTCCTCGGGCGAGGCGCCGATCGGGCAGCCGCCCAGGAAGTGCGCCGTCAGCGGGGTCCCCATCAGCTCGCCGATGTTGCTGCCGGGGAAACCGTTGATCTCCTCGGCCAGCAGGGTCGCCGCCTGCGTGGCCTCCCCGATCTGGACCGGGTTCGGGGCGCCGTGTCCCTGGCGGGCGGTGAGCAGGCCCTTCCCGATCCCGCCGGGCTTGCGGTAGGTGGTCAGGGAGTTGTCCAGCGACTGCATGACCAGGCCGATGATGGTCCGCTCCGACCAGCGCCGGTTGGACAGGGACCGGGCGAACTGCAGGGGGTGCTTCGCACTGCGGGCCAGCCAGGCCCGCACCCGGTGCCTGCTGTGGGGGACCTGGAGGACCGTCATGAACCCCATGGCGTTGGAGCCCTTGCCGTAGCGGACGGGCTCGATGTGCGTGTCGGCGTTGGGGTGCACCGAGGAGGTGATCGCCACGCCCCGGGTGAAGTCGGCCCGGCGCTCGTCGCCGTGCCGCTTGCGGTAGCGGCGGTCGTCGGTCTGCGCGCCGACCAGGCCCTCGGAGTTGGTCCGCGTCAGCTCACCGAGCCGCTGCGAGAGGCGCGGGAGCTCGCCGCGGTCCTTCATCGTGTGCAGCAGCGTCTGCGTGCCGTAGGTGCCCGCCGCGACGACGACGTGGCGGGCGCGCAGCACCTTCGCCCTGCCCCGGCGGCGGCCGTCGGTGGGCACGGTGCGGATGCGGTAGCCGCCCTCGGGATGGTCGGACAGTGCGGTGACGGTGGTCATCGGGTGGATGACGGCGCCCGCGCGCTCGGCGAGGTACAGGTAGTTCTCGTTCAGGGTGTTCTTCGCACCGTGCCGGCAGCCGGTCATGCACTCGCCGCATTCGGTGCAGGCCTTGCGGGCGGGGCCGGCGCCGCCGAAGTACGGGTCGGGGACCTCCTCGCCGGGGCGGACCCTGCGGGCGCCCCCGGCGTCGTCGCCGTCGCCGAAGAAGACGCCGACCGGGGCCATGTGGAAGGAGTCGCCGACGCCCATCTTCTCGGCGGCCGCCTTGAGGTGGATGTCGGACGGGGTCATGGTCGGGTTGAGACGCACCCCGAGCATCCGCTTGGCCTGCTCGTAGTAGGGGGCCAGCTCCTCGCGCCAGTCGGTGATGGAGGCCCACTGCCGGTCCTCGAAGAAGGCGGTGGGCGGCACGTACAGGGTGTTGGCGTAGTTGAGCGAGCCGCCGCCCACGCCGGCGCCCGCGAGCACCATCACGTTGCCGAGCAGGTGGATCCGCTGGATGCCGTACAGCCCGAGGGCCGGGGCCCACAGGTAGTTGCGCAGGTCCCAGCTGTTCTTCGGCAGGCCCTCGCGGGTGAACCGGCGCCCTGCCTCCAGGACGCCGACCCGGTAGCCCTTCTCGGTCAGCCGCAGCGCCGAGACCGATCCGCCGAAGCCCGATCCGATGACGATGACGTCGTAGTCGTACGACTCAGACTCAGACACGGTGCTGCCCCTTAACGGAGTCGGAGATCAACGGAAGCGGAGGACCTTCATGACCTTGAGGCTGCGGCTCATGAACGCCGCGTACTTCTCGTCGTCCATGCCCAGCGAGGGCGCCATCGGGAGCAGCCGCTGGTGGGCGACGGTCTGCGCCTCGGTGTACTTGAGGATGCCCTCGGAGCCGTGGCGCCGGCCGAGGCCGGAGTCCTTCATGCCGCCCATGGGCGCCTGGGCACTGCCGTAGGCGGGGGCGTAGCCCTCGTTGATGTTGACGGTGCCGGTGCGTAGGCGGGCGGCGACGGCGTGGCCGCGGCGGGAGTCCTTGGTCCAGACGCTGGAGTTCAGGCCGTAGGCGGTGGCGTTGGCCTCGGCGATCGCGGCGTCCTCGTCGGTGAAGCGGTAGATCGAGACGACCGGGCCGAAGGTCTCCTCACCGCACACCGCCATGGGCGCCTCGACGCCGTCGAGGATGGTGGGCTCGTAGAAGAGCGGGCCGATGTCGGGGCGGGCGGTGCCGCCGGCGACGAGGGTGGCGCCCTTGGCCACGGCTTCGTCCACGTGCCGCTGTACGGTCTCCAGCTGCCGCTCGCCGACCAGGGAGCCCATGTCCGCGCCGTACGCGAGGGAGGCGCCGAGCCGCATGGCCTTCGTACGGGCGGCGAACCGCTCGACGAACGCGTCGGCGATCGAGGCGTGGACGTAGAGCCGCTCGATCGAGATGCAGAGCTGGCCGGCGGAGGAGAAGCAGGCCCGGACGGCGCCGGCGGCGGCCTTCTCGATGTCGGCGTCGTGCAGCACGAGCATGGCGTTCTTGCCGCCGAGTTCGAGGGAGACCCCGACGAGGCGGTCGGCGGCGCCGCGGGCGACCTCGCGGCCGGTCCGGGTGGAGCCGGTGAAGGAGACGTAGTCCGCGTGCCGGACCACCTCGGGGCCTACGACGGGGCCCTCGCCGAGCACTATCTGGAAGACCTCGGCGGGCAGTCCGGCCTCGATCAGCAGGTCACGGGCCCACAGGGCGGTGAGCGCCGTCTCGGTGTCGGGCTTCATGACGAGCGCGTTGCCGGAGACGAAGGCGGGCAGGGCGTCCCCGACCGACAGTTCGAGGGGGTAGTTCCAGGGGGCGATCTGGCCGACGACCCCGCGCGGCTGGCGCAGCTCGGTGACCTTGGTGAGGGTGGGCATGGCGCCCGCGTGGCCCTTGGGGCGCAGGTACGCGGGGGCCCTGCGGCCGTAGTGACGGGCCGAGACGGCGACCGCCTGGACCTCCTCGTGGGCGTGCAGACGGGCCTTGCCGGTCTCCAGCTGGATCAGGTCGAGGACCTCGGCCTGCCGGGCGAGGACCAGGTCGTGGAAGCGCAGCAGGACCGCGGCCCGTTGGCGTACGGGCACCGCCGCCCAGGCGGGCTGGGCGGCGCGGGCCCGGTCGAAGGCCTCGGCCACGTCCTCGGGGGTGGCCTCGGGAAGCTCGGCCAGCCGGTCCCCGGTGAAGGGGGTGTGGTTGGCGGTGCGACCGGATCCGATCACTCCGCGGGTCAGCCTGGCGACCAGGTCGGGGGTCACCACATCGGCCGCGGTGCGGGCACCGGCCGGGGCCGGGGCGACCGGGTTGGTGGGCTGCGGTGCGGTGCGGAGGGGGGCGTCGGGGGCCTGCGAGTCCGTCATGCCGGTGAGCGTATTGCGCCGGACAGTCTTTGGGTACCCGCCGGTAACCGGATTTTGCCAAGTCCGCCAGTGATCGCTGGCAGGATGCCGGAATCAGCCCTTCTTGGCAGGCGGCTCCCAGCCGCTGAGGACGATGTCGAACTGCTGCTCTGTCGTGGCCCAGCTCGAGATCGGGCTCGACATGTAGATGGCGTACTCCGTGCCGTCCGGCGCCACGTACATCTGTTCCTTGGCCCTGCGCGGACCGGGGTGGTTCTGCTTCTCCGTCCAGGTGAAGTCCCAGAGCGCGGACCGGGTGCTGTCCCGGAAGGTGTTCTGGTTCAGCCGCACCTTCTTGTAGTCGGTCCGCTTCGCCACCTGCTTCTCCAGGTCGAGCAGGTGCGCGTACGGGTCCTGGTAGTCCGGGGTGGAATCGGCGGCGATCCGGATGAAGTGCTTGCCGTCGTCCGGGGTGTAGTCGATCTGGTCCCCGTTCGCCTTGCGCGTCCAGCCCTCCGGGACGAACAGGGTGAAGCCGGCGAGGGGGTCGGTGACCCTGTTGTAGCCGGCCGGAGGGGCCGCCTCCTGCGGTTTCCCGTCGTCCCCGGACTGTCCGCCCGTCGAGGTGACGACCTTGTCCGTACCGCCGTCCGGGTCCGAGTCCGTGGTGTACTTCAGGACCCCGAAGACACCGCCGCCACCGAGCAGCGCCGCCACCAGGGCCACGACCACGGCCCGTCCGCCCCAGCCCCGGGCCGGGTCGGCCACGGTGACCGCGGTGGCCCCGGTCGCCCCGGGTGCGGGCGGCTCCGGCAGCGTGGCCGTCGCCGCGACGTCCGCCGGCGGCGCCGACGCCTCGGCCGGTCCCTGCGCCGGGGCCAGTTCCTCCGGGGTCACCGCGCGCGTGGGCACGTACGCCTGCGCCGACTTCGGCTCCCGGCCCTCCATCGCCTCCAGCAGCATCCGCTCGGCCTCCGCGGCCGAGGGCCGCTCCGCCGGGTTCTTGCGCAACAGCGCGGTGATGACCGGCCCGAGCGCTCCGGCCTGCTTCAGGGCCGGCGGTTCGTCGTTGACCACGGCCTGCAGGCTGGAGATGGGCGACGTACGGCGGAACGGCGAGCGGGCCTCCACCGCCGTGTAGAGGGTGGCGCCCAGCGACCACAGGTCCGAGGACGGGTCCGGGGACCCGCCCGTGACCCGCTCCGGGGCCAGGTAGTCGATGGAACCGACAATCTCGCCGGTGCGCGTGATGGACGAGTCGCCCTCGATCGCGGCGATCCCGAAGTCCGTGAGCAGCACCCGGCCGTCCTTGGCGAGCAGCACGTTCCCCGGCTTCACGTCCCGGTGCAGTACGCCGACCGCGTGCGCGGCGCGCAGCGCCCCCAGCACGTGCAGCCCGATCCGGGCCGCCTCGCGGGGCTCGATCCGCCCGGCAGCCTTGGCCGCCTCCGCGAGGGAGGGCCCGTCGATGTACTCCATGACGATCCAGGGCCGGTCGTCGTGCTCCAGCACGTCGTGGACGGTGACGACCGCCGGATGCTGGATCCGGGCCGCGGCGCGGGCCTCCTTCTGCGTCCGGGCGTGCATGACGTCCCGGTCGGCCTGGGCGACATACAGACCCGCCGTCAGTTCCTTGACGGCAACGGTCCTGTGGAGCAACTCGTCATGAGCGCGCCACACCTTGCCCATGCCGCCCCGGCCGATCGGCTCGACGAGCCGGTACCGGCCCGCCAACACGGCGCCCCCACCTGTCTGCTGTTCCACGAAATCCCGCCGCTCTCTGCACTTCAGGCCAGATTACGGATCCCGGAGGGGCTGCCGGAACCGCCCGGGCGCCGAAAGACGGCACTGTGACGCAATCGCCGTACTGATCAGTCGTCAGTATCCGCTCAACCGCCCGCCTTGTAACTCGCCGTGGCCTTTTCGAAGACTTCGGTCACCTTGGACTGTTCGTCCTCCGGACCGGTCACCAGGACGACGTGGTAGCTGCCGCCCAGAGCGACGACGTAATTGCGGGCGTAGACGTTGCGGCCGGTCCCGTCGATCCACGTGTACCGGCCGGTAGCACGCAGTTGCTGGCCCACCTTGGTGGTCTTCACGTCGCCGACGGTCGACCAGGTGGACGTCCGGTACGGGGTCAGCTCCGGCTCCTTGTCCTTCTGGTAGGCCGCGGGATCGGGATTGCCCTGGACCTTGTCGCGGCCCGGGACGACGGTCAGCACGAACTGCCCGTCGGTGTACCGGACCTGACCGGACTCATTGATTCCGCGGCGCTCCCAGCCGTTGGGCACGGCGATCTCGAAGTGCTCCGGGTCCTGCTGGGTGGTGTAACCGGCCGGGGCCGGGGCGGGGGCCGCCTGCGACTCGGCGGGCGCGGTCGTCTGCGGAGCGGGCTTGGACTCGGGCGTGCCCGACGGGACCTGGGAGGGGCTCGGCTTCGCCGGAGCCTGCGTGGCGCCGCCGCTGGATCCGCCCGTCGCCTCCGGATCCCCGGCCCGGGGCATGAACAGCATCGCGTACGCCACCCCGCCGGCGAGGAGGACCAGGATCCCGACGAGCAGCATCCGGCCGAGGGCGCGCGGCTTGCGGGGGGCCGCGGGATTGCGGTGCCGGCCGTGGACCTCGCCGCGCCGGCGTACGACGGGCAGCCGCGCCGGATCCGGCTCCGGCATCGGGAGCATCCCGAAGCCGGCGTCCGGCTCGGGCGCGGACCGTACGAGCGAACGCAGCCAGCCGCGCAGCTCCTCGAAGTCGGGCCGCTCGGTGGGGTCCTGGCGCAGCAGCGACTCCACGACCGGGCGCAGCGCCCCGCACTCCTCCGCGAAGGCGGGCGGCTCCGCGCAGACCATCTCGACCAGCTCGGCGACGCTGTCCTCCGGATAGGGGGCGTGCCCCTGCACCGCGCGGTAGAGCAGCGCGCCGAGCGCCCAGAGGTCGGTGGCGGGGCCGACGGGGGCCGCGAGCTGCCAGTGCCCGTGCACGGGGCCCGCCTGCTCGGGGGCCCACCGCTCGGTGACGGCCCCGACCACGGCCATGCGGGTCTGCCGTGCGCGCTCGGCGTCCAGGCCGGTCCGCGGCCCGGACCGGCCGTCGCCGCCGACGGGCTGCGGCCGATCGGGGACGGCCGGGGACGGGGTGTCGGCCTGCCGGTAGCCCTGGGGCAGGGCGAGTTGGGCGGGCAGGGCGGGGCGCTGCCCGGGCTGGGGCGAAGGTTCCGGCTGCGGTTCGGTGTCCGGCGTCGGCCGCTGCTCCCACTGCGGCTCCGGAAGCGGCTGCGGCTCCGGGGCGGCTGCCGGGAGTTCCGCCCGGCGGGGCGTCGCGCCGTGCCAGGGCGCGGCGTCGCCGGTCTCCGGGCCGCCGTACGGGTACGAGTACCCCTGCGGGAGGGTCGACCCCTCGGGCCGCCGCTCCGGCATCGGACCGGCCTCCGGCTCGGCGCCGGCCCCGGCCCTGCGCTCCTCGACGACCCGGGCGGCGGCCGCCCGCGCCCCGGCCCGGTAGGCGGCGATGGCCCCGGCCCGTGCGGCGGCCTGGAGGTCCGGGCCGTCCTGCGGACGTCCGGGGGTGATGTGGTCGGTGTACCGCGGCCCCGTGTCGTAGCCGGGGGCCACGAGCGGTGCGTAGGCGGGGGCAGGCTCCGTACGGAGTTCCACCGGACCGGCGGCGTGCGTCGCCCCCGGCATCGGGTCCGGGGCCGGACCCGGGCCGGGAACCGGGCCGGGAACGGGCTGCGGGGCCGGAGCCGGGACGGTGACCGCCGCCGGAGGGGGGCCAGCGCCCCACCCCGTTCCACCGCCGGTGTCCTCGGCGCTGGGGACGGGGTCGTACCCGCACAGGGCCTCCTCCGCCGCGCCGGCCGCCAGGCCGGTCAGCACGACCCGCCCGTCCTCACACACCAGGACGGTCCGGACGGTGATGTTCCGGTGCGTCCAGCCGTGCGCGTGCAGCACCCGCAGCGCGGTCAGCACGTCGGAGGCCACCTCGGCCGCCCGGTAGGGGCTCAGCGGTTCATCGGCTATCAGCGCGGCCAGCGGCCGGGCCGGGACCAGTTCGCTCACTATCCACAGCGACTCGCCCTCGGCGAACACGTCGAAGACCTGGTCCAGCCGGGGATGGTCCGGGATCGAAGCCGCCGCCTGCGCCGCCTCGATGGCCCGGCGCACGGCCGGCAGATCGCCGGGCGAGCGGCGCGCCGCGGCCGGGACGGCCCGCGGCCCGTCGAGCAGCTCCGCGTCCACGACCTCCGGTAACGGCACCTGCCGGACCAGGACTTCCTGCCCGCTGCGCGTGTCAAAGGCGCGGGTCTCTATCAGTTCGTACGCGTCGGACGGCGGCAGGGGCAGGCGGTAGCGGCCGGCCAGGATCCGGCCCGCGTACTCCTCCACATCGCCTCCCCCGAGTGCGGCGGGCTCCCCATGGCCCCTCCGACACGATACGTCGCCGGGGCCGCCCGCGTCCCGAGGTCAGCCGAGCGGCTGGAAGGTCTCGAAGGCGACGTTGCGCAACTGGGTGCACTCGGGGGCGTCCCACTGGTCGGCGGCGCAGCTGATCATGATCGCGTAGCCGTGCGTCGCGTCGAGCTTGAAGCCGCGGTTGAGCACCCGGACCTTGATCCCCTTCTGCTCCCGCTCGAACTCCCAGTCCGCGACGGTCGGGTAGCCCCGGTAGTCCACCGTGTCGATGCGGATCTGCCGGTAGCCGTTGCTGTCGCGCGCCACCGCGGGGGCCGCCTTGGCCCAGGCCAGGCGCGCGTCCTCGCCCGGCTTGTCGGTGTAGTCGACCTGGATCCGCGGGAATCCGCCGTCACGGCTGTATATGGCGCCGGAGTTCTCACCCGCCGTGGCCGTCTGCTTGAAGCCCTCGGGCATGGCCATCGTGAAGTGGAATCCGAAGTTCCGCTCCAGGAAGAAGCCCGCGGGGACCGCACCGCCGGCGCCGCCGGACGTGGCGCCCTGACCCTGGTTCGCGGCCGGGGTCTGCTGGCCCTGGCCCGCCTGGTCACCGGTGCCGGTGCCTGCGGTGCCGCTTCCGGTGCCGGTGCCGGCCGATTCACCGGTGTTCCCCGAGGGCTTCGGGGCCGTCCCCCCGGTCCCGCCACTGCCCGGGTCCTTCGGTGCCGAGGCCGCCGGGGTGGGCTGCTTGCCGCCCTTGCCCTCCTTCTTGGCGTCCTTGTCGTCGCCCAGGGAGTAGGCGATGAGCGAACCGACCACCGCCAGCACCACGACCACGGCCGCTATCGCCAGCACGATCGTGCGGCGCTGCATGACGTCCGTGAGCGGAGCCGGGACGGGGGACGGCTTGGACTTCGGGGACTCGGCGGCGGAGACGGCCGTGGTGGCGGCCGCGGCGGTCGCCGCCTTGCGGGCGGCCTTCAGCGCGGCGCGGGCCCGTTCGCGCTGCTCGCGCTCGCGCCGTTCGCGTTCCTTCTTCGCCGCCTTCTCGGCCGCCTTCTCCGCGGTGGCCTTCTCCGCGGCATCCTGGGCGTCCGCCAGGGAGATCTGCCGGGTCTCCTCGGCCGCCGGAGCCACCACGGGGGCCGGCCGGGGCTCGGGCGCCGCCAGTACGGCATTCAGCATCGCCCGGGCACGGCCGTCGTCGAGGCGGTGGGCCGGGTCCTTGGCGAGCAGGCCGTAGATGACGTCGGTCAGCGGACCGGCGTTCTTCGGCGGGTCCACGGGCTCGGTCATCACCGCGGTGAGGGTCGCGAGCGCGGACCCCTTGTCGTACGGGGGCACCCCCTCGACGGAGGCGTACAGCAGGCCGCCGAGCGACCACATGTCGGCGGGCGGGCCGGGCTTCTGGCCGCGGGCGCGCTCGGGGGAAATGTAGGAGGGGGCGCCGACGAGCATGCCGGTGGAGGTGACGGAGGGGTCGCCCTCGACCTGCGCGATGCCGAAGTCGGTGAGGACCACACGGCCGTTGCCGGCGATCAGCACATTGGACGGCTTCACGTCGCGGTGCAGGATGCCCTGGCCGTGCGCGGCGCGCAGTACGTCGAGCACCGCGAGGCCGACCTCGGCGGCGCGGTGCGGGGTGAGGGGGCCGTTCTCCCGTATGAACTCGGCGAGCGAGGGGCCCTCGATGAGCTCCATGACGATCCACGGGCGGCCGTCCTCGTCGACGACGTCGTAGACGGTGACGGCGCCACCGCTGCGGATCCGGGCAATGGCCTTGGCCTCGCGGAGGGTACGGGTGATGAGGCGTCGCTTCTCGTCCTCGTCGACCCCGGTGCTGAAGCGGAGCTCCTTGACGGCGACGGTCCGGCCCAGGGTCTCGTCCTGGGCGCGCCAGACGGTACCCATCCCGCCCTTGCCGAGCACGGCACTCAGCCGGTACCGCCCGGCCAGCAACCGCCCCTCGTCCTGTCCGCCCTCGGCGGCCTTCGCGGCGGCGGCCTTGACGGCGGCGGCCATGGCATCGGCCTTCTCGACGACGGGATTGACCCCCGTCCTCACCACCGAACCCTCAGCCTTGGCCGCGGGCGCAGGAGCGCCCTTGCCCAGTTCCGGCTTCGCGTCCCCGGCCCCTGCCTTCGCCGCGGGCGCAGGCTCGGCCTTGCTCAACCCGGGCTTCACGGCCGCAGGCTTCGCATCGTCAGGCTCCACCACAGGCTTCGCGCCCTCGCCCTCGGACGCACCCTTGCCCAGCCCGGGCTTCGCGTCCTCGGGCCCGGCCTTGGCCGCGGGCGCAGGAGCGCCCTTGCCCAGTTCCGGCTTCGCGTCCCCGGCCCCTGCCTTCGCCGCGGGCGCAGGCTCGGCCTTGCTCAACCCGGGCTTCACGGCCGCAGGCTTCGCATCGTCAGGCTTCGCCTCAGGCGCCCCAGCCCCCTCGGGCTCGGCCGAAGTCTTCTCCCGCCCGGGCTTCGCCGCAGGCGACCCGGCCGGCTTCTCAGCGTCGGGCTTCGCCGCAGGCGACCCGGCAGGGCCGGTCCCCGGCTTCGCGTCCGCGGGCTCCGCCGCAGGCGCAGCCGCGACCACGGCGTCGGCCACAGGCTTCGCACTGTCAGGCTTCGCCGCAGGCGCCCCCGCAGGCGACCCCGTACGGGTTCCGGAAGGCGCGCGGCCAGCCGAAGACTTCGCACTGTCAGGCTTCGCCGCAGGCGACCCCGCAGGTGACTCGGTGTGCTCCGGCTTCGACATGCGTCCCCTCTGCGATCCTGCCGCTGCTCCGCCTGCCCCGGCGGCTGAGCGACCCGGCGGCCGGGGCTCGTGATAACCCGCCCCGGCAGAACCCTCATTGTTCCTCACTCCGCAACGGACGGACGCCCCGGGTCTGCGGTTCCCCCCTCCGCATCCCGGAGTTACAACGGAACGATGTCGGGCGCCCCCAGCCGCGCCGCGTCCGCCGTCTGGTCGTCCGGCTGACGCTGCGATTCCCGCTCCGCCTGGACCCGCTTCTCGTAGTGCTCCACTTCCTTCTCGATCTGCTGCTTGTCCCACCCCAGCACCGGAGCCATCAACTCCGCGCATTCCCGGGCCGAGCGCGTCCCCCGGTCGAAGGTCTCGATCGAGATCCGGGTCCGCCGCGTCAGTACGTCGTCCAGGTGCCGGGCCCCCTCGTGCGAGGCCGCGTACACGATCTCGGCCCGCAGGTAGTCGTCCGCCCCGGACACCGGCTCCCGCAGCCCCGGGTCGGCGGCCATCAGGTCCAGCAGCTCCTCCGTCAGCGACCCGAAGCGGTTCAACAGGTGCTCCACCCGCACCACGTGAAGCCCCGTCCGGGCCGCGATCCTCGCCCGACCGTTCCACAGCGCCCGGTATCCCTCCGCCCCCACCAGCGGCACGTCCTCCGTCACGCAATCGGCCACCCGCTGGTCCAGCCCGTGCACGGCCTCGTCCACGGCGTCCTTCGCCATGACCCGGTACGTCGTGTACTTGCCCCCGGCGACCACCACCAGCCCCGGCACCGGGTGCGCCACCGTGTGCTCGCGCGACAGCTTGCTCGTCGCGTCCGACTCCCCGGCCAGCAGCGGCCGCAGGCCCGCGTACACGCCCTGGACGTCGTCGCGCGTGAGCGGCACCGCCAGCACCGAGTTCACGTGCTCCAGCAGGTAGTCGATGTCCGCGCTCGAAGCCGCCGGGTGCGCCTTGTCCAGGTCCCAGTCGGTGTCCGTGGTCCCCACGATCCAGTGCCGGCCCCACGGGATGACGAACAGCACCGACTTCTCGGTCCGCAGGATCAGTCCGGTGCTCGAATGGATCCGGTCCTTCGGTACGACCAGGTGGATGCCCTTCGACGCCCGCACGTGGAACTGGCCGCGCTCCCCGATCAGCGCCTGGGTGTCGTCCGTCCACACCCCGGTCGCGTTCACGACCTGCTTCGCGCGGATCTCGTACTCGCCCCCGCCCTCCACGTCGCGCACCCGCGCGCCGACCACCCGCTCGCCCTCACGCAGAAAACCGATGACCCTCGCCCGATTGGCGCAGTGCGCCCCGTACGCCGCGGCCGTACGCACGAGCGTGGTGACGTAGCGCGCATCGTCCATCTGGGCGTCGTAGTACTGCAGGGCGCCGACCAGCGCGTCCTTGCGCAGCGCCGGCGCCACCCGCAGCGCGCGCCTGCGCGACAGGTGCCGGTGCACGGGCAGGCCGCGCCCGTGGCCGCTGGAGACCGACATCGCGTCGTACAGCGCGACGCCCGATCCGGCGTACAGCCGCTCCCAGCCCTTGTGCTGCAGCGGGTACAGGAACGGCACCGGCTTCACCAGGTGCGGGGCGAGGCGCTCCAGCAGCAGGCCGCGCTCCTTCAGCGCCTCCCGCACGAGGGCGAAGTCGAGCATCTCCAGATACCTCAGGCCGCCGTGGATCAGCTTGCTGGAGCGGCTGGAGGTGCCCGAGGCCCAGTCCCGCGCCTCCACCAGGCCGGTCGACAGGCCGCGCGTCACGGCGTCGAGGGCGGTGCCGGCGCCCACCACGCCCGCGCCCACCACCAGCACGTCCAGTTCCCGCTCGGCCATCCGGCTGAGGGCTTCGGCCCGCTGTGCCGGCCCCAGTGTCGCTGTCCTCACGGCTGCCTCCCGTTGGTGCGGATGAGATCCCGCTCACATGCCCCGTTCCACGATTCTGACCGCCCGCACCCACATCAGCCACCGCCTGTGGACAACACAACGGTGGCGTTCACTCCAGAATGCGACATATCTGTCATATATACGCCTAGTCTGACATTGCGCCAGCTCCCCTGCCCCCCGGAGAACTTGCGCGGCAGCCCCCTCATTTCAGGGAAGGGACGGCACCCCCATGCCCGCAGATCTCGCCGTCATCGGACTCGGCCATCTCGGCCTCCCGCTCGCCCAGGCGGCCGTCGCCGCCGGAATCGAGACGGTCGGCTACGACAGCGGTCCGGTCACGGACTCCACCCTCACCGCCGCCGAGATCCGCCGCATGTCGGCGGCCGGCTTCCGGATCACCACCAACCCGGCCGAGCTCGGCCGGGTCCGCACGGCCGTCATCTGCGCCCCCACCCAGCTCGGCGCCGATCGCGCACTGGACCTCTCCGCCGTCGGGGAGGCCGGCCACGCGCTCGCCGCCCGGTTGCGCGCCCACACCACCGTGATCCTCGAATCGGCCGTCCACCCGGGCGTCACCGAGGAGTACCTCCGCCCGATCCTCGAAGCGGGCTCCGGGCTGCGGGCCGGCCGGGACTTCCACCTGGCCTACTCCCCCAGCCGCCACGACCCGGGCAACCGCACGCACGGCATCTCCAACACCCCCAAGGTGATCGGCGGCCTCACGCCCGCCTGCACGGAGTCCGCGCACGCCTTCTACGCCCGCCTCACCGAGAAGGTGGTCCGCGCCCGCGGCCTGCGCGAGGCCGAGACCGTACAGCTCCTCGAGACGAACTACCGCCACGTCAACATCGCCCTCATGAACGAGATGGCGGTGCTCTGCCACGACCTCGGCGTGGACCTGTGGGACGTCATCCGCTGCGCGGAGACCAAGCCGTACGGATTCCAGGCCTTCCGCCCCGGCCCCGGGGTCGGCGGCCACGGCGTCCCCCTCGACCCGAACTACCTCCCCCACACCACGCGCACCCCGGGCCACCCCCTGCGCATGGTCGGACTGGCGCAGGAGATCAACAACCGGATGCCGCAGTACGTCATCCAGCGCTCCGCCACCCTGCTGAACGAGCACGGCAAGTCCGCCCGCGGGGCCCGCGTCCTGCTCCTCGGCGTCACCTACAAGCCCGACCTGGCCGACCAGGAGGGTTCCCCGGCCCGCGAGATCGCCAGCCGCCTCATCGACCTGGGCGCGCTGATCAGCTACCACGACCCGTACATCACGGGCTGGCGGGTCAGGGACCAGCCGGTCCCCCGTGCCGAATCGTTGTACGAGGCCGCCGCGAACGCGGACCTGACCATCCTGCTGCAGCACCACCGCACCTATGACCTGCAAGGACTTGCGGTGAAGGCCCAGTTGCTCCTCGACACCCGCGGCGCCAGCCCGGTGGGCGCGGCCCACCGGCTCTGAATGCCGGGAAATCCCCCCACGGATGTCCGGGGCTGCTGCTAGCCTGCGGCGTCACTTATCTCGCACATACGTCCCCCTGGACACGTGTGCCTGTGCATCCCTGGGGGGATCCGCCCGCATGAGCCAGAACATCCAGCCGCAGCCGCCCGCGCCCGACTCCTTCACCGCGGCCCCCGCACCGGCCCCGGCCCGCACCGGCAACATCGGCCTCGGCATCGTCGCCGCCGTCGTCGCGGCCCTGGTCGCGGCGGGCGCGTACGGCGGGATCATGAACGCCATCGACCGCGAGGTCGGCTACGCCGCGATCGGCGTCGGCCTGCTCGTCGGCCTCGCCGCCGGCAAGGTCGGCGGCCGCAGCCCCGTCCTGCCCGCGGTCGCCGCCGTGCTCTCGCTCGGCGCCGTCTACCTCGGCCAGCTCGTCTTCATCGCGCTGGCACTGGCGGACTACGGCAAGGTCGGCGTGGGCGACGTGCTCAGCGAGGTCGGCATCGGCGGCCTGACCGACATCTGGAAGGAGGGCGTGGACTTCATGTCCTACGTCTTCCTCGCCATCGGTGGCTTCGCCGCCTTCAGCGCGGCCAAGAAGCTCGGCGACTGACACCGGCCGCCGTTCGCACATGCCGGAGGGCCGGCACCCCAGGTGGGGTGCCGGCCCTCCGGCGTGCGTACGGGAGACCGTCAGCGGCTGTGCTGCGAGTCCGCGATGGTGACCTCGACCCGCTGGAACTCCTTGAGCTCGCTGTAGCCGGTGGTGGCCATCGAGCGGCGCAGGGCGCCGAAGATGTTCATCGAGCCGTCCGGGGTGTGCGAGGGACCGGTGAGGATCTCCTCGGTGGTGCCCACAGTGCCGAGGTCGACCTTCTTGCCGCGCGGCACGTCCTCGTGGACGGCCTCCATGCCCCAGTGGTTGCCCTTGCCGGGCGCGTCGGTGGCACGGGCCAGCGGGGAGCCCATCATCACGGCGTCCGCGCCGCAGGCGACGGCCTTCGGGATGTCGCCGGACCAGCCCACGCCGCCGTCGGCGATGACGTGCACGTAGCGGCCGCCGGACTCGTCCATGTAGTCGCGGCGGGCCGCGGCCACGTCCGCGACGGCGGTGGCCATCGGGACCTGGATGCCGAGCACGTTGCGCGTGGTGTGCGCGGCGCCGCCGCCGAAGCCGACGAGGACACCGGCCGCGCCGGTGCGCATCAGGTGCAGGGCCGCCGTGTAGGTGGCGCAGCCGCCGACGATGACCGGGACGTCGAGCTCGTAGATGAACTGCTTGAGGTTCAGCGGCTCGGCGGCGCCCGACACGTGCTCGGCCGACACCGTGGTGCCGCGGATCACGAAGATGTCCACGCCGGCGTCGACGACGGCCTTGGAGAACTCGGCCGTGCGCTGCGGGGAGAGCGCGGCGGCGGTGACGACGCCCGAGTCGCGCACCTCCTTGATGCGCTGACGGATCAGGTCCGCCTGGATCGGCGCCGAGTAGATCTCCTGGAGACGACGGGTCGCGGACTCCTCGTCCAGCTCCGTGATCTCGTCGAGCAGCGGCTGCGGGTCCTCGTAGCGGGTCCACAGGCCTTCGAGGTTCAGCACGCCGAGGCCGCCGAGCTCGCCGATGCGGATCGCGGTCTGCGGGGAGACGACCGAGTCCATGGGGGCGGCCAGGAAGGGGAGCTCGAAGCGGTACGCGTCGATCTGCCAGGCGATCGAGACCTCCTTCGGGTCCCGGGTACGCCGGCTCGGGACGATGGCGATGTCGTCGAACGCGTACGCCCTGCGGCCGCGCTTGCCGCGCCCGATCTCGATCTCAGTCACGTGTGGTGGCCTTTCCTCTGGGTCTGCCCGTCCAGTATCCCCGAACGCCGGGGGCATGCGTTCCGGTGACCGCCGTACGGACACCATTGCGGCCCGCCGACGGGCGGCGGGGCCCCGGGCCGGGCCCCCGCAACGGCGAGGAGCGGGCCCGGTTGCCCCGGACCCGCTCCTCGCGCTGGCTCTGACTGCGGCCGTTACCCCTTGCGGGAGTAGTTCGGCGCCTCGACCGTCATCTGGATGTCGTGCGGGTGGCTCTCCTTGAGGCCCGCCGAGGTGATCCGGACGAACCGGCCGCGGTCCTGCAGCTCGGGGACCGTGCGGCCGCCGACGTAGAACATCGACTGGCGCAGGCCGCCGACGAGCTGGTGCACGACCGCGGAGAGCGGGCCGCGGTAGGGGACCTGGCCCTCGATGCCCTCGGGGATGAGCTTGTCGTCGCCGCCCACGCCCTCCTGGAAGTAGCGGTCCTTGGAGAAGGAGCGCTGGTCGCCGCGGGACTGCATCGCGCCGAGCGAACCCATGCCGCGGTACGACTTGAACTGCTTGCCGTTGATGAAGAGCAGCTCGCCCGGGGACTCCTCACAGCCCGCCAGCAGCGAGCCGAGCATCACCGTGTCGGCCCCCGCGACCAGGGCCTTGGCGATGTCGCCGGAGTACTGCAGGCCGCCGTCGCCGATGACCGGGACACCGGCCGCCTTGGCGGCGAGCGAGGCCTCGTAGATCGCGGTGACCTGCGGGACGCCGATGCCGGCGACGACGCGGGTGGTGCAGATGGAGCCGGGGCCGACGCCGACCTTGATGCCGTCGCAGCCGGCGTCGATCAGCGCCTGCGCGCCGTCACGCGTGGCGACGTTGCCGCCGATGACGTCGACGCCGGAATTCGACTTGATCTTGGCGACCATGTCGCCGACCAGGCGGGAGTGACCGTGGGCGGTGTCGACGACGATGAAGTCGGCGCCCGCCTCGATCAGGGCCTGGGCGCGCTCGTACGCGTCGCCGGCGACACCGACGGCCGCACCGACGAGCAGCCGGCCGCCCTTGTCCTTGGCGGCGTTCGGGTACTTCTCGGCCTTGACGAAGTCCTTGACCGTGATGAGGCCCTTGAGGATGCCCGCGTCGTCGACCAGCGGAAGCTTCTCGATCTTGTGGCGGCGCAGCAGCTCCATGGCGTCCACGCCCGAGATGCCGACCTTGCCCGTGACCAGCGGCATCGGGGTCATGACCTCGCGCACCTGGCGGCTGCGGTCCGACTCGAAGGCCATGTCGCGGTTGGTGACGATGCCGAGGAGCTTGCCGGCGGGGTCGGTGACCGGGACGCCGGAGATGCGGAACTTCGCGCAGAGCTCGTCGGCCTCGCGCAGCGTCGCGTCCGGGTGCACCGTGATCGGGTCGGTGACCATGCCGGACTCGGAGCGCTTGACCAGGTCGACCTGGTTGGCCTGGTCCGCGATGGAGAGGTTGCGGTGCAGCACGCCGACGCCGCCCTGACGGGCCATGGCGATGGCCATGCGGGCCTCGGTGACCTTGTCCATGGCGGCGGACAGCAGCGGGACGTTCACGCGCACGTTGCGCGAGATGAGGGAAGAGGTGTCGATCGCATCAGGCGACATGTCCGACGCGCCCGGCAGCAGCAGCACGTCGTCGTAGGTCAGTCCGAGCGTGGCGAATTTGTCGGGCACTCCGTCGGCGGTCATGACACCTTCCCAAATGGTCTTGCTCAGCGCGGATGTCCATGCTAACGGGATCCCGACGCGTCTCATTCCACGACCAAGGTCAAGCAGAAGTTTCGTCGTTTCCTACGATTGCGGCGCGTGACGGAAGCCCCGGTCCGGGGTCCGCACCGAGGGAGCCGGCACGGACCGTACGAGGGCGCGGGCGCGCGGCCGCCTACTGCTCGGCGAGCGCCCGCAGCCTGCTGAGTGCCCGGTGCTGGGCGACGCGCACGGCCCCGGGGGACATTCCGAGCATCTGCCCGGTCTCCTCCGCGGTCAGCCCGACGGCCACCCGCAGCACGAGGAGCTCTCGCTGGTTCTCCGGAAGGTTCGCCAGCAGCTTCTTGGCCCAGGCGGCGTCGCTGCTGAGCAGCGCGCGCTCCTCGGGGCCCAGCGAGTCGTCGGGCCGTTCCGGCATCTCGTCGGAGGGCACGGCCGTGCTGCCCGGGTGCCGCATGGCGGCCCGCTGCAGGTCGGCGACCTTGTGCGCGGCGATCGCGAAGACGAAGGCCTCGAAGGGCCGCCCGGTGTCCCGGTAGCGCGGCAGCGCCATCAGGACGGCGACGCAGACCTCCTGCGCCAGGTCCTCCACGAAGTGACGAGCGTCACCCGGCAATCGCGAGAGCCGGGTGCGGCAATAGCGGATCGCAAGGGGGTGCACGAAGGCGAGCAGGTCGTGCGTGGCCTGCTCGTCGCCCTCCACCGCCCGGCGTACGAGCGCGCTGACACCCCCGGCACTGCCGCCTCTGGCGGCGCCGGTCGGGCCTGTGGCCGCGGGTGACCCCAAGGCCTCGTCGTCGCGCATCAATCCATGGTGCCTTGGCGCCGGAGCATCCGCGTCGCCGTGGCCCTTGTTGTGCATCGAAGCGTTATGAGCAGGTGCGCCGGAACCCATCATCTGCGCCCTCCCCTCCCGCTCGGCCGAATAGTCCCCGAGAGACTCCACACCCTCAAGGATGCGGCATCGCGCACGAAGCGAGACGTCCCCCGGATTGTGCCCCGCCAATCCCCGGGTGCGCACCGGGTACGGCGGGGGACGGGGCTACCCCGAATTCGAGAGACGGCGAGGGCGGCGCGCCGCCCCGTCCGCGGGTGCGGACGGGACCGCTCTCGAAGATCCGCGGCCTGCGGCGGACCGGGCGGGGCCCGGCCACGACCGGGAGGTCAGCGGACCAGACCCCAGCGGAAGCCGAGGGCCACAGCGTGCGCCCGGTCCGAGGCACCGAGCTTCTTGAACAGCCGACGGGCGTGCGTCTTGACCGTGTCCTCGGAGAGGAAGAGCTCGCGCCCGATCTCCGCATTGGACCGGCCGTGACTCATGCCCTCCAGGACCTGGATCTCGCGCGCGGTGAGCGTGGGCGCGGCGCCCATCTCGGCCGAGCGGAGCCGGCGCGGGGCCAGTCGCCAGGTCGGGTCGGCGAGGGCCTGGGTGACCGTGGCCCGCAGTTCGGCGCGCGAGGCGTCCTTGTGCAGGTAGCCACGGGCGCCGGCGGCGACCGCGAGGGCCACGCCGTCCAGGTCCTCGGCGACCGTCAGCATGATGATGCGGGCGCCGGGGTCGGCCGAGAGCAGTCGGCGGACCGTCTCCACACCGCCCAGCCCGGGCATCCGTACATCCATCAGAATCAGGTCGGAGCGGTCGGCGCCCCAGCGGCGGAGGACTTCCTCGCCGTTGGCAGCCGTCGTCACACGCTCGACGCCGGGCACGGTGGCAACCGCGCGGCGGAGCGCCTCTCGGGCAAGCGGGGAGTCGTCGCAGACGAGGACGGATGTCATGACCGCCCTCCGCAGCTGCTGATGCGCGTCACCTTGAGCCTCCAGGCTGGTACGTATCGTCACCTGTGCGGTCGATGCTCCCGGACACCTGTCCGAGAACTTGTTGGTTCAACCGCCTTCGCACTCTCAACGATGGTCACTCGAAAGAGTTACGGGTCGGACGGACACCTTCAGCACTCTACGTGAGGAAGCGATCACGGCGTAGGAGCCACGAGCCGCTTGTCCTCCATCTGGAGCTATGCCCTATTTGGCGGCTTTCCTTCCGTTTGGCACGTGTCTGAGGCTAGATTCCCAATGAGTCATATTTACATCTACTCCGACAGTAGGTGTGGAGACATGGACCGTATCCGCCTCAGTACCGGCACCAAGAGGGACTACCAATGGCAGATTTCTCCCGCCTCCCCGGACCGAACGCCGACCTCTGGGACTGGCAGCTGCTAGCCGCCTGCCGCGGGGTCGACAGCTCCCTCTTCTTCCATCCGGAAGGCGAGCGGGGCGCGGCCAGGAGCGCGCGCGAGGCCTCGGCTAAAGAGGTCTGCATGCGATGCCCGGTTCGTTCGGAATGCGCCGCGCACGCACTCGCCGTCCGAGAGCCCTACGGGGTGTGGGGCGGCCTGACCGAAGACGAGCGCGAGGAGCTGATGGGCCGCGCCCGGCATCGCCTGATCCCCGCGTCGAGTGCGATCGGACCGATCGCGCCGAGCTGAGAGCCCACCCGACGAACGTCCGAAGGAACGTTTCCTCGAATCACCGGCACACCCGGGCGTGTCGCCGCCCGGCCCGCGTTTCACACGTTCGGCCGTACCGGGCCGTCCGATGTTCCGCCCCCGGCCGCCGCCGGGGGCGGGCGGGGGCGCGGGTCAGCGCGCGGCCGCCCGCTCCAGCTGCGCCAGGGTCGCGGCCACGGCAGGCACCCGGGCCAGGTCGGGCAGGGTCAGCGCGACGACCTCCCGCTCCACCGCCGGCTCCACGGCCACCGTGCTCACGCCCTTGGCCCGTACGGACTCCACCGCGAGCTCCGGCAGCACCGCGACGCCCAGCCCCGCGCCGACCAGGCCGACCACCGCCGGGTAGTCGTCGGTGGCGAAGTCGATGCGCGGGGTGAAGCCCGCACCCTCGCACACCTCCACGAGGTGGCGGCGACAGCGCGGACAGCCCGCGATCCACGGTTCGTCGGCCAGCTCCGCCATGCCCACGCGCTCCGCACCGGCCAGCCGGTGCCCCTCCGGGACCAGCCCGACGAGCCGGTCGGTCAGCAGCGGCCGCACCACGAGGTCGTCCCACTCCGCGGCGGAATGGGCGGCCCCGCCGTAACGGAAGGCCAGCGCCAGGTCGCAGTCGCCCTCGCGCAGCATCTCCACCGAGCGCGGCGGTTCGGCCTCGACCAGCGAGATGCGGGTCCCCGGGTGCTCGGAACGCATCGCCGCGAGCGCGGTCGGCACCAGCGTGGAGCTGCCGCTGGGGAAGGACACGAGCCGGACCCGGCCCGCGCGCAGCCCGGCGATGGCCGCGACCTCCTCCTCGGCGGCCGTCAGCCCGGCCAGGATCCCCGCGGCATGGCGCACCAGGGCCTCACCCGCCTGGGTCAGCCGCATTTCGCGTCCGGTGCGGATGAGCAGCGGAGTGCCGGCCGACTGCTCCAGCGCCTTCATCTGCTGGGAGACGGCCGGCTGGGTGCAGCCGAGCTCGCGGGCGGCTGCGGAGAAGGACCCGGTCCCGGCGACAGCGCGCAGAACCCGGAGATGACGTGCCTCGATCACCTTTCGAGCATAAGGCCTGCTTTGACCGCAGCGCCAATATCCCGGCGACGCTTTGGGGCGGTCGGTTAGCGTGGTCCCATGGCCTCCATGCATCTCATCTCCGTGAACCTCGGCCGCGCCACGGCCGTCGACTACTCCGACGCGGAGGGCGGGCGAACGGGCATCGGCAAGCGCCCCGCGCCCGGACCCGTCCGCGTCGTCGCCCCGGGCCCGAAGGCCGACGGCCTCGGCAGCGGCCTGGACGGCGACGCCGTCTGCGACCGGCGCCACCACGGCGGCGACCACCAGGCCGTCTACGCGTACGCCCGCGAGGACCTGGACCTGTGGGAGCGCGAGCTCGGCCGCGAGCTGCCCGGCGGGCTCTTCGGCGAGAACTTCACCACCTCCGGCATCGACCTGAACACCGCGCGGCTCGGCGACCGCTGGCGGGTCGGCGCGGACCTCGTCCTCGAGGTGGCCTCGGCCCGCATCCCGTGCCGGACCTTCCAGGGGGCCCTGGGCGAGGCCGGCTGGGTCAAGCGGTTCACACAGGCGGCCCGGCCGGGCGCGTACCTGCGGGTGATCGAGGCGGGGTCGGTCTCGCCCGGCGACCCGATCGAGGTCATCCACCGGCCCGACCACGACGTGACGGTGCAGCTCTGGTTCCGCGCCTTCACCACCGAGCGGGCGCTGCTGCCGCTCACCCTGGCGGCGGGCACGGCGATGGAGCCGAAGGCCCACGAGCGGGTGCGCCTGTACGTGGAGAAGTACGGGGCGGAGACCGGGGAGGGGTAGCACCGTCAGCCGGGGAAGCTAGGTTGCGCCTATGACGACTGCGTTGATTACGGGATCCACGGCGGGCATCGGCGCCGCCTTCGCCCGGCGGCTGGCCGCCCAGGGGCACAACCTGGTACTGGTGGCACGCGACACCAAGCGGCTCGGCGAGCAGGCGACCGAGCTGCACGACCGGCACGGCATCGAGGCCGAGGTACTGGTCGCCGACCTCTCCACCGAGGAGGGCATCACGGCGGTCGAGCAGCGACTCGACGACCGCACGCACCCGGTGGACCTGCTGGTCAACAACGCCGGCTTCGGCAACAAGGGCCGCTACCTCGAGGTCTCCATGGCCGACGAGCTGACCATGCTGAAGGTGCACATCGAGGCGGTGCTGCGGCTGACCTCGGCGGCCACCGCGTCGATGCGCTCGCGCGGCCGCGGCGGCGTGATCAACGTGGCCTCGGTGGCGGCCTTCGTGCCGCGCGGCACCTACGGGGCGAGCAAGGCCTGGGTCGTGCAGTTCACCCAGGGCGCGGCGCGCGACCTGGCGGGGTCCGGGGTGCGGCTGATGGCCCTGTGCCCCGGCTTCGTGCGTACGGAGTTCCACCAGCGGGCGGGGATGGGCACGGACAACATCCCCGGCTGGATGTGGCTGGACGCCGACAAGCTGGTGGCCACGGCCCTGGACGACCTGGCGCGGGGGAAGACGGTGTCGATCCCGGACCCGCGGTACAAGGCGCTGATGAGCGTGGTGAAGCTGGCGCCGCGCGGGCTGCTGGGCGGGGTGTCCTCGCGTACGGGCCGCAAGTACGGCCCCCAGTAGCCCCGGAGGGTACCCCGAAGGAACCCTGCACAAGCGGCCAACCGGCTGAAATCTCCCTAAACTGGACCTGTCCCATCCAGCGCGGGAGGCGACGCGATGACATTCGTACAAGTGATCGATTACGAGACTACGCGGTTCGACGAGATGAACGCCCTCATCGACCGCTGGGCGGAGCAGAGCAGCGGCAGGCGCACAGCCACGCACACGATGATCGGCCAGGACCGCGAGGCCCGGAACCACTACGTGGACATGGTGGAGTTCGCCTCGTACGAGGAGGCCATGAAGAACTCCCGGCTCCCCGAGACGGACCGGATGTTCCAGGAAATGGTGGCGCTCTGCGAAGGCATGCCGAAGTTCATGAACCTGGACGTGGTCCGCGACGAACACCTCAACAAGCAGCTCGCCGACCGGGTGTTCACGGAAGCGGCCATGGCCGGGAACATGAGCGTCATCGACGAGTGCTTCGCGACGAACTACATCGACCACGACACCGGCAAGGCGGAGTCCACCGTCATCGGGCGCGACTCCATGAGGTCGGACATGGAGACGTGGCGCGCCGCCTTCGACATGACCTTCGAGCCGCAGGCCCAGCTGGCCGAGGGCGACATGGTCACGACGGTGTGGAACTGGCGCGGCACCCACAAGGGCACGTTCATGGGAGTCGCACCGACCGGGAAGACGTACGAGATGTCCGGGAGCACCACCTTCAGGTGCCTGGACGGAGAGATCATCGAGGGCTGGTGGCACTACAACACCGCAGCCCTGCAGATGCAGATGGGCGCATCCGGTTCTCCGTACGGAACCTGAGGCCCCACCACGGGGAAGGCCCCGTCCCGCGACTGCGGAACGGGGCCTTCTCGGCGTGGTGCGTGCGATCAGTGGCTGTGACCGTGGCCGTGGCCGTGACCGGCGTCGCCCTCGTCGTCCGCCGGCTTCTCGACGACCAGGGTCTCGGTCGTGAGCAGCAGGGAGGCGATGGAGGCGGCGTTCTCCAGCGCGGAACGGGTGACCTTCACCGGGTCGATGACGCCGGCCTTGACCAGGTCGCCGTACTCGCCGGTGGCGGCGTTGAAGCCCTGGCCCTTGTCGAGCTCGGCGACCTTCGAGGTGATGACGTAACCCTCGAGGCCGGCGTTCTCGGCGATCCAGCGCAGCGGCTCGACGGCGGCGCGGCGCACGACCGCGACACCGGTGGCCTCGTCGCCCGACAGGCCGAGGTTGCCCTCGAGGACCTTGACGGCGTGGACGAGCGCGGAGCCACCGCCGGAGACGATGCCCTCCTCGACCGCGGCGCGGGTCGCCGAGATGGCGTCCTCGAGACGGTGCTTCTTCTCCTTGAGCTCCACCTCGGTGGCGGCGCCGACCTTGATGACGCAGACGCCGCCGGCGAGCTTCGCCAGGCGCTCCTGCAGCTTCTCGCGGTCCCAGTCCGAGTCGGTGGACTCGATCTCGGCCTTGATCTGGTTGACGCGGCCGAGGACCTCTTCGTGGCTGCCGCCACCATCGACGATGGTGGTGTCGTCCTTGGAGATGGTCACGCGGCGGGCGGAGCCCAGTACGTCCAGACCGGCCTGGTCGAGCTTGAGGCCGACCTCCTCGGCGATGACGGTGGCACCGGTGAGGGTGGCCATGTCCTGGAGCATCGCCTTGCGACGGTCACCGAAGCCGGGGGCCTTGACGGCCACCGCGTTGAAGGTGCCACGGATCTTGTTGACGACGAGGGTGGAGAGCGCCTCGCCCTCGACGTCCTCGGCGATGATCAGCAGCGGCTTCGAGGCGCCGGCCTGGATGACCTTCTCGAGCAGCGGCAGGAGGTCCTGGATCGAGGAGATCTTGCCCTGGTTGATCAGGATGTACGGGTCGTCGAGGACGGCCTCCATACGCTCCTGGTCGGAGACCATGTACGGCGAGAGGTAGCCCTTGTCGAAGGCCATGCCCTCGGTGAATTCCAGCTCCAGGCCGAAGGTGTTGGACTCCTCGACGGTGATGACACCGTCCTTGCCGACCTTGTCCATCGCCTCGGCGATGAGCTCGCCGACCTGCTGGTCCTGCGCGGAGAGCGCGGCCACGGCGGCGATGTCGGACTTGTCCTCGATCGGGCGGGCGGTCGCGAGGAGCTCCTCGGACACGGCCTTGACCGCGGCGTCGATGCCCTTCTTCAGGGCGGCCGGGGAAGCACCCGCGGCGACGTTGCGCAGACCCTCGCGGACCAGCGCCTGGGCCAGCACGGTGGCGGTGGTGGTGCCGTCACCCGCGATGTCGTTGGTCTTGGTCGCCACCTCCTTCACGAGCTGCGCGCCCAGGTTCTCGTACGGGTCGTCCAGCTCGACCTCGCGAGCGATGGTGACACCGTCGTTGGTGATGGTGGGGGCGCCGAACTTCTTGTCGATGACGACGTTGCGGCCCTTGGGGCCGATCGTCACCTTGACCGTGTCGGCAAGCTTGTTGACGCCGCGCTCGAGGGCGCGACGGGCGTCCTCGTCGAACTTCAGGATCTTCGCCATGGGAGCGGTTCAGCCCTCTCGAAAACTCGGGTTTAACGAGCTGCGCCCCTCGCCGCCCGGCAATCAGCGGGGTGACCAGGGGCGCAGCTCAAAGCAGTACTGATGAAGAGAATTACTTCTCGACGATCGCGAGCACGTCGCGAGCCGAGAGGACGAGGTACTCCTCGCCGCTGTACTTCACTTCGGTGCCGCCGTACTTGCTGTAGAGCACGATGTCGCCGACGGTGACGTCCAGCGGGAGACGCTGGCCGTCCTCGAAGCGGCCCGGGCCCACCGCGAGGACGACGCCCTCCTGGGGCTTCTCCTTCGCGGTGTCCGGGATGACCAGGCCGGAGGCCGTGGTCTGCTCGGCGTCCAGCGGCTGGACCACAATGCGGTCCTCAAGCGGCTTGATGGCAACCTTGGAGCTGGTGGTCGTCACGATCCGACCTCCCCCTTCGGAGATCCGGGGTTAACTGTCTGAGGTGGCGACCAGGTCGATCCGTCGTCGCGGGTGCCGGATCTGCCTGTCGCTGTGTTGGCACTCACCAGGGGTGAGTGCCAGGTGCGAGACTATTCCGGCGATTAGCACTCGGTCAAGCGGAGTGCCAATTCCCGGCCGGTCGGGCGTTGCGCGAGGGCGGGTACCGGCCACGGAAAAACCGCGCGAACGCCCGTTCGGCATCACTACTGTCCCCGGTATGACCAGGACGAACTCCGGCGTGCGATGGCTCCACGTCGTCCCGATCGCCGTCGGCGTCGCCGTCGGGATCTTCATGTGCCACGTGGCCGTACCGCGGCTCATCACCCAACTGACGGGGGTGGACGGCACGTTCCGCGCGGAGCGCTGCACGTGGGGGGAGTTCGACTCTCGCGGGGACCGGACGATGACGTGCGCGGGGGACTTCGCCGCCGCCGACGGATCGTTCACCCTTCCCGGGATCAGGATCGACGGAGTGTTCGACGACCGGCCGCGTGGGCCGGTCGCTGCGCGCGTCGGCGGGCCGTCGGCCGGCCATGCCGTGCAGATGGATCTCGCCTCGTCGCTCGCGCCCATCGGCCTGGGGCTGACGGCCTTCGCGTTCCCCGCCTGGGCGCTGACCGCGGCCGCCCGCGACGCCGCCGACCGCCGGCGCCGCCGGTCCGGCCCGCCGGCCCCCGAAGCCGACCCCCACTCATGGGGCCCCCTCCCCACCCCTTGACCCTGCGGGCGGCTCGGCGGTGCCCGTCTGCGCGGGCCTGTCCCGGCCCGGGGGGGCCTCTGCCCTGCGGGCGGGCTCGGCGGTGTGCGGCGCGGCCGCGTTCCGCCTCGGGCCGCGCCTCAAACGCCGGCGGGGCCGGTGCCCTGCGGGCGGGCTCGGCGGTGTGCGGCGCGGCCGCGTCCCGCCTCGAGCCGCGCCTCAAACGCCGGCGAGGCTCGGTGATGTGGGGCGGTGCCCCGCACGAGAGTCTCCTCGGCCGATGCCCTCCCGGCGGGCTCGGCAGTGTGCGGCGCGGCCGCGTTCCGCCTCGGGCCGCGCCTCAAACGCCGGCGAGGCTCGGTGGTGTGGGGCGGTGCCCCGCACGAGAGTCTCCTCGGCTCGGCGCACGCGGGCCCGTCACGGACAGGCGGCCGCGGTCGCGCGCTCGTCCTCCGGGGACCCTCCTACGTGTCCCCACCCCACGGCAGAGCTTCGGCAGTGCCAGCCGTTCCCCCCGTGGGCCTCTCCGGCGGAGGGCAGGGGGGCGTGGCGGGGTGTCCCCGCAGGACGAGCGCGCAACCCAGGCCGTACAGCTGGACCCCCGCCGCAGGCGCGAGCCGAGGAGATACCCCGGCACGGCACCACGAACCGACCCAGCCGACAAACCCGCACACCCCAGCCCCGCCGGCGATTGAGGCGCAGCCCGAGGCAAGGGCGGCCGAGCAGCCCGCAGGGCAGAGGTGCGATACGGGCCGCACTCGGGACGGGCGCCGCCGGGCAGTGGCGATATGTGACGCTTGGTCCGTGCGCATCCTCGTGGTCGAAGACGAAGAGGGCCTCGCCGAATCCCTGCGGCGGGGGTGAAGGACCGGTACTCGGGCGCCGACTTCCCGGCGGGCCCCCAGACGCTCGACGGCCGTCAGTCGCTCGCGTTCGTGCGGCAGCGGCACGGCCTGGACATGGGTGACCTGGACCGGACGAAGCGGCAGCAGGCCTTCCTCGCGGGTGCGACGAAGAAGCTGAACTCGGCCGGGACCTTCACCGACCCGGCGAAGCTGATCAAGCTGATCGACGCCGCGAAACGGGACGTGGTGACGGACGAGGGCTGGGATCTGTTGGCGTTCCTGAAACAGGCGAAGAACCTGTCGGGCGGCAGGGTCCACTTCACGACCCTTCCCGTCGAAGGCTTCGGAAGGAACCATGGGGAGGACATCAACGTCGTAGATGATATGAAGATAAAGCGCCTCATTGCCGAGCAGATCGGACCCAAGCCCTCCGCCGGCCCCGGCGCCCCGTCCTCACCCCCGTCCTCACCGGAAGCGGCACCCCCGCCGCCCTCCCCGTCCCCCTCCAAGGACGGCGGCGGCATCCCGTGCGTGGACTGAAGCCCCTGACCTCGGCGGTCGCCCGCCGCCGCACCGAGGCTCTGCTCCTGGTCTTCGTCATCGCCATCGCCGTCTTCGGCCACGCCGCCGCGGGCCTCGCCATGAACGACGAGCTGCCGCCCAACCTCGCCGGATTCACCGTCAGCATGACCCTGCTGTCCCTGGTGGGACACCTGGGCGTGCGCCGCTTCGCCGCGTACGCGGACCCGCTGATCCTCCCGCTCGCCATGCTGCTGACCGGGCTCGGACTGGTGCTGCTGCACCGCCTCGACCAGGGCTACATCGAGCGCTACAACTCGGACGCGAACGCCCCCGGCCAGCTGATGTGGACGGTGGTCGGCGTCGCCGCGTGCCTGCTGGTGCTGGCACTGTTGCGCGACCACCGGCTGCTGCAGCGCTTCATCTACATCACGATGGCCGTCGCGCTGGTGCTGCTGATCGCGCCCGCCTTCTTCGGCGCGGACACCTACGGTGCGAAGCGCTGGATCAAACTCTTCGGCTTCTCGCTGCAGCCCGGCGAGTTCGTGAAGATCATGATCGCGATCTTCTTCGCCGGTTACCTGGTCATCCACCGGGACTCGCTGGCCCTGACGGGCCGCCGGTTCCTGGGCGTACGGCTGCCCCCGATGCGCCAGCTCGGCCCGATCGTCACGGTGTGGATCGTCTCGATGCTGGTCCTGGTCTTCGAGCGCGACCTGGGCACCTCACTGATCTTCTTCGGCGTGTTCGTGGTGATGCTGTACGTCGCGACCGAACGCACCGGCTGGATCGTCTGCGGTCTGATCATGGCCTCGGCGGGTGCCTTCGTGGTCGGCTCGACGGAGCCGCACGTCAAGGCGCGCGTGGCCGCGTGGCTCAACCCGCTGTCGTACTACTGGGAGACCCGGCCGCCGGGAGTCACCTCGGACCAGTCGGCGCAGGCGCTCTTCAGCTTCGGCACGGGCGGCATCTCCGGCACCGGCCTCGGCATGGGACATCCCGAGCTGATCGCGTTCGCCGGGCGCAGCGACTTCATCCTGACCACGGTGGGCGAGGAACTGGGCCTGGCCGGGGTGATGGCCGTACTGATCCTCTACGCGCTCCTCGTGCAGCGGGGGCTGCGGATGGCGCTCGGCGCCCGCGACCCGTTCGGCAAGCTGCTCGCGGTGGGGCTGGCGGCGGCGCTGGCCCTTCAGGTCTTCGTGGTCGCGGGCGGCGTGACGGGCCTGATCCCCCTGACGGGCAAGGCCCTGCCCTTCCTGGCGAAGGGCGGCTCCTCCCTCCTGGCCAACTGGATCATGATCGCGCTGCTCCTGCGCATCAGCGACAGCGCGGAACGCCAGCGCGAGGCGGACACCCACGGCCCACCGGAAACGACGATCACCCCGGCGGTGGGAGCGGTGACGGGCGCCGCGGGCCAGGCGGGACTTTGACGACAGGACCTAGAAGGGGGGACGGTCGCTGTAGCCCGTCGGCTGCGGCGGCTGGACCTGGGGGCGGGGCGTCCGCAGGAGCGTCACCGCCTCCTCCACCCGGCCCAGCTCCACCAGGAGCGGGCCGAGGGCCCACTGCTGCTCCAGGCGGTCCGCCTCCAGGAGGGCGACGGCCTCTTCCGGGCGTCCCTCGTCGGCCAGCAGGAGGGCCAGGCTCTCCCGCGCGTACGGGCGTCCGCCCTCGGGGTGGGCCCCGGCTTCCGCGACCGCCTCGTCGAGCCGGCCGCAGGCGGCCAGGAGCGGCCCCCGCAGCCGGAAGAGTTCCCACTCCTCCCTGCCCCGCCGGGCCTTGAGCGCGTCGAGGTGGGCGAGGCCCTCCTCGGCACGGCCCTCGGCGGCGAACAGCTCGCACAGCGGGTCGAGGATCCAGTCCTCGGCGCTGTTCAGCGCGCACAGGACCTCGACGGCCTCGGCACCCCGCCCGTGCCGGGCCAGCAGCTCCGCGAGCAGGATCGACCGGTGCCAGAGGCCCTCGCCCGCGTGGTTGCGGTACGCGTCGACCGCACCCGCCACGTCGCCGCGCCCCTCCAGCAGCTCCGCCAGCCGCCGGGCGGCTTCCCACGGACCCGAGCCGGCCGCGTACGCGCGCAGCTCGTCGATCCGGTCGTGCCGGACCAGCAGTTCGGCGAGCGGGTCACGGTTGCCGACGACGACGGGGTCGTGCGCGTGCAGCACCGCGATCGCCTCGTCCGTACGGCCCTGCTTCTCTCGCACGGACGCCAGGAGGTTCACCGCGTTGAACGGCACCGTGGACGGACTGCCGCACTCCGGGCTTCCGCACCGCGTGCACGGGTTCCCCGGGGCCAGGCGGGCCTCCAGCAGCTCCGCGACCTCGTCGCCGCGGCCCAGCCCTACGCCCACTTCGACCAGTGCCTCGGCGGTGATCCGGTCGGTGACGTGTGGCAGGAGCAGCTCGTACGCCTCGTCGCCGTGTCCGTGCCGGGCCAGCAGCAGGGCCAGGTCCCGCAGGGCGAGCCCGTCCCCGTCCGGTGCGAAGGGGCGGACGAGGGCGATGGCCTCGTCGCCCAGGCCCCCGGCGTCCAGCAGTCGCGCCGCCTCAGCGGCCGCCGTCCACCAGCCTGTGCCGACGTAGGGGGCCAGTACCTGGAGAGCCTCGTCCAGCTCGCCCCGGCCGGCCAGCAGACGCGCCCAGGCCCGCGCGCAGAACCAGTCCCCGTCCTCCGCCACGGCCAGCCCGCGCACCACTTCGGTGTGCCCGAGGGCGAGGAGGCGGTCGACGAGGTCCGGTGGCACGCACTCGTGGTGCATGTTGGTCCTGCGGTGCAGTACGGCGGCGTCCATGGCCGCACCCTAGGTGATCGTTTCTTCCGTCCGCAGGGGCGCCCGTTCGCGCGAGCGGGCGAGGTCCCTTCCGGTGATTGCTGGGCGCCGCGTGAGCCACGTACGTGCCGGTCCGGGTACGCCCTCTTCGCAACGACGACACCGAGCACCCTTGAGGGGATCAGCCATGTACGCAGCAGTCCGGCGGTATGAAGGTGTGACCGACCCGGCCGAGGCCGGGCGCATCGTCGACGAGGGGTTCGTGCCGATCATGCGCCAGGTCCCCGGGTTCGTGGCGTACTTCTGGGTGGATGCCGGAGGCGGGGTGATGGTGTCCACCAGCGTCTTCCGCGACCGTGCGGGCGCGGACGCCTCGATCGAGCGGGCGAAGCTCTTCGTGCGCGACAACCTGGCCCGCCTCCTGCCCAACCCGCCCCAGGTCACAGCCGGCGAGGTCGTCGCCTCCGCCTAGCGCCCGCCCAGGACGGGCCGCAGACGCCGAGGGGCGAGGAGCTACGCGCTCCTCGCCCTCTCCCGAAGCCCCCGCCTACAGGTAGTCCTCCAGCCGCCCGATCCGGTAACCCTGTTCCTGGATCCGCTGGAGCATGCGCGTCGTCATCTGGGTTTCCGTCGTGCCCTTGAGCTCACCGGGGCCGCGGAAGTGGGCCAGGATGATGTCGCCCGGTTTGAGGGCGGAGCCCTCGGCGTACTGGAAGTTGTTGATCTGCATCGAGGCCCGCCACAGCAGCAGGGACGAGACTCCGCACTCCGAGGCCGCCCGGAGGGTGTCGTCGTTGTAGTTGCCGAAGGGCGGGCGGAAGAACGGCGGGCGCTGGCCGAAGCGCTTCTCCAGCCGGTCCTGCTGGCCGCATATCTCCTTCTTCTGCGCTTCGAAGGACAGGGTCCGCAGATTCGGGTGGGTCAGCGTGTGGTTGTTTATCGTGCTCGCCGAGCCGTTGTCGCGGAGCTTCTCGAAGTACCCGTAGTCGGACGAGGCCACGCTGTCCGTGAGGAACATGCTGATCGGCAGCTTGAGGTCGGCCGCCATCTTCAGGAACTCGGGGTCCTTCTCCGCGCCGTCGTCGAAGGTCAGGAAGACGACCTTGTCGTCCGCCGGGACGGGTATTCGGTCTATCACCGGGACCTTGCCCGGGCCCGGCTTCGGGATCTGCGGTTTCCGGTCCGGCTTGGGCGCGTACTGGAGGGGGGTCGTCAGGCCCCACTTCTTGTACGCCTCGTCGGAGGCACCGCCGGGCGCCGGTGTCGGCGCGGGCCCGGACGGGGCCGCCGACGGCGTGGCGCCGCCGGCGTCCGGTGTGGCCTCCGCCGTCCTGCGCGCCAGTCGTTCGCTGGGGTCCACGCTGCCCCCGCACCCCGTCAGGGACAGCGCGAGCGCGCCGGCGACCAGCGTCCCGGCTACCAACCGGCGCGCGAACTTCACAGATAGTCCTCCAGGCGAGCCACGGCGTACCCCTTGTCCGTGACGGTCTTCATGACATGACGGATCATGTCAGGCATCGTGCCCTTCCAGTCTTCCTTGCCCCGGAAGTGCGTGAGGATGATGTCACCGGGATGCAGATCGCGGTCCCATTCACGGTAATCCATGCGGTTGGTGAACGCCTCCGCGTTCCACAGCGGGACCGCCTTGATGCCGCAGGACTTGGCCGCGCGCAGCGTGTCCTGGTTGTAGTTGCCGTACGGCGGCCGGAAGAGGGTCGGCCGCTTGCCGAACTGCTTCTGGATCGTGTCCTGCTGGCCGCAGATCTCCTCGCGCTGCTGCTCGTACGACAGGCCCGGCATGTAGCGGTGGTTGAGCGTGTGGTTGTTCAGCGTGACGCCCGCGGCCTGCATCTGCTTGAAGTACGGGTAGTTGTCCCGCACGACGTAGTCGCTGAGGAAGGCCGTGTACGGGATCTTCAGCTCCTGCATCATCTTCAGGAACTCGGGGTCCTTCTCCGACCCGTCGTCGATCGTCAGGAAGACGACCTTGTCCTCGGTGGGGACGGTGGTGAAGACGTTGGGGTACTCCTCCTGGTCCTCCACCTCGAAGCCGTCGCGCGTGGTGATCTCGGGCTTCTCCTTCGGCGCCGGCGGGGCGGCGAGCGGGGTCTTGCGCAGGCCCCACTTCTTCGCCGCGGCGATGCGCGCCTGCTGGGCCGCCTTGGCCTTCTCGGCGGCGCTCAGCGCGCCCGCCGCGCCCGCCTCCGCGGCCTTGGCGGCCTTCTCCTTCTCGGCCTTGGAGGGCCCCGGGTCCCCGGAGCCGCACGCCGTCCCGAGGGCGGCGACGAGCAGGGCTGCCACGGCCACCCCGAACCGGCCGCGCGGACCCGCCGCGTACCGGTGACCCTGTTGCGACTTATTTCCCTTTTGTCTTACTAGCTGCATAGCTGCGCATCCTGGCACCCGACACACGGGCCGCCCGGAAGACACCGCGAACGCGGTCCCACCTTCCTTCGACTGGCCCACACCGTCCGGGTCCGGACCGTCGCCGACAATGGATCCGTGACCCCCGAAGACTTCGCCGCGCTCCTCGCCCCCGAGGGCCGCGCCCTCCTCGACTCGCTCCGCGACTACGACCCCGCCCAGGAGCTGGCCGTCGCCACCCGGCTGCGCCGCGAGCACCCCGCCGCCCTGGTCTCCGCCGCACTCGGGCAGGCCCGGCTGCGGCAGCGCGCGGTGGCGAAGTTCAGCGCCGAGGACGCCTTCCGGATGTACTTCACGCCCGGCGGCGGCGAGATGGCCACCCGCACGTCCGTGGCCTCGTACCGGGCCGAGCGGCTCGCGGCCCTCGGCGTACGGAGCGTCGCTGACCTGTGCTGCGGCATCGGCGGGGACGCGCTCGCACTGGCGCGGCTCGGCATCCGGGTGCTCGCGGTGGACCACGACCCGCTGACGGTCGCCGTCGCGCGGGCCAACGCCGAGGCGCTGGGCCTGGCGGACCTGATCGAGGTCCGGGAGGCGGATGTGACGGAGGTGGACACCTCCGGCTACGACGCCGTCTTCATCGACCCGGCGCGGCGCGGGGGGCGCGGCCGGATCTTCGACCCGGAGTCGTACTCGCCGCCGCTGTCGTGGGCGGTGGAGACGGCCCGTGCGGCGAAGTGCGCCGCCATCAAGATCGCCCCCGGGATCCCGCACGAGGCCGTGCCCGCGGAGGCCGAGGCCGAGTGGATCTCCGACCAGGGGGACGTCAAGGAGGCCGTGCTCTGGTTCGGCACCGCGCCCGGGACGGTGCGCGCGACCCTGCTCCCCGGGCCGCGCGGGCTGCACACCGCCGATCCGCTGCCGGATCCGGAGGCCGGGCCGGTCGGCCGCTGGCTCTACGAGCCCGACGGCGCGGTCATCCGGGCCCATCTGGTCGCCGAGGTCGCCGGGCAGCTGGACGGCCGGCTGATCGACCCGACCATCGCCTACATCACCGCCGACGAGCTGCGCGCGACGCCGTACGCGACGGCGTACGAGATCACCGACGTGCTGCCCTTCGGCCTGAAGAAGCTCAAGGCGCTGCTGCGCGAGCGCGGGGTCGGGATCCTGACGGTGAAGAAGCGCGGCTCGGCGATCGAGCCCGAGGAGCTGCGCAGGAAGGTCAAACCGCAGGGACCGAACTCCGCGACCGTCTTCCTGACCCGGGTGGCGGGGGCACCGTCGATGCTGATCGGCTCCCCGGCCGTACCGCCTGCGGCGTCGCCCGGCCGCTGACCTGCCGGACGGCGGCCGGGTGCGGGCAGCACCCCGGCCGGGCCGGACACTACGGGCCGGCCCGTGCGGGCCGCCGCCCCGAGCCGCGCCCGGGCCGGGGGCTCGCCGTGCGGCGGCGCGCGGCCACCGGAGGGGTCGGTCAGCCCCCGTCGACCTCCACCGACTCGAACCGCCAGCGGTGCACCGCCCGCGTGATCAGGTCGGCCGCGGGCTCGGGCAGTTCGGGGAGGTCGGCCGCCACTCCCTCGGCGGCCTCCCACCAGGTGATCACGAGTACCCGGTCCTGCGGTGCCCGGAACACCTCGCGGCGCACCGGCTCCCGGGCGAGGACCTGGGCGCGGGCCCACTCCAGCAGCTCGTTGCCCCGGCCGTCGGCGGCCCGGGCCTCCCACATCAGCGCGACGGTGCTCACGAGTACAGGTTGTCCTTGCTCAGCTCGTGCACGTGGTCGTGATCGTGGCCGTGGCCGTGGCTGTGCCCGCTCCCGCTCCCGTGCTCGTGCGCGGTCCCCGGCACGTGCGGGTCCGTCACCGGCAGCGAGGAGTCCGCCGACAGGTCCCAGTCCGAGGCCGGCCGGTTCCGCTTGACCATCTCCGCGCCCAGGGCCGCCACCATCGCGCCGTTGTCCGTGCACAGCTTCGGCCGCGGCACCCGCAGGATGATCCCCGCGTCGTCGCACCGCTCCTGCGCCAGCGAGCGCAGCCGGGAGTTGGCCGCGACGCCGCCGCCGATCATCAGGTGGTCGACGCCCTCGTCCTTGCAGGCGCGGATCGCCTTGCGCGTCAGCACGTCCACCACGGCCTCCTGGAAGGACGCCGCCACATCGCGCACCGGCACCTCCTCGCCCGCCTTCCGCTTCGCCTCGATCCAGCGGGCGACGGCCGTCTTCAGCCCGGAGAAGGAGAAGTCGTACGCGGCGTCGCGCGGGCCGGTGAGCCCGCGCGGGAAGTTGATCGCCTTCGGGTCGCCCTCGCGCGCGAGCCGGTCGATGACCGGACCGCCGGGGAAGCCCAGCTGAAGCACGCGCGCGATCTTGTCGAAGGCCTCGCCCGCCGCGTCGTCGATGGTCGCGCCGAGCGGCCGTACGTCGGAGGTGATGTCCGGGGCCAGCAGCAGCGAGGAGTGCCCGCCGGAGACCAGCAGGGCCATCGTCGGCTCCGGCAGCGGACCGTGCTCCAGCTGGTCCACGCAGATGTGGGAGGCCAGGTGGTTCACGCCGTACAGCGGCTTGCCGAGCGCGTACGCGTAGGCCTTGGCCGCCGAGACGCCCACGAGCAGCGCGCCCGCGAGCCCGGGACCCGCGGTGACCGCGATGCCGTCGAGGTCGCGGGCGCTGACCCCGGCCTCCTTCAGGGCGCGTTCGATGGTGGGGACCATCGCCTCCAGGTGGGCCCGCGAGGCCACCTCGGGCACGACGCCGCCGAATCGGGCGTGCTCGTCGACGCTCGACGCGATCGCGTCCGCGAGCAGGGTGGTGCCGCGGACGACGCCGACGCCGGTCTCGTCGCAGGAGGTCTCGATGCCGAGGACGAGCGGTTCGTCAGCCATTGCTCTCACTGCTCTCAGTTCGTGCTTGTGCGGGGTCGGTCAGTCGCATGACGAGCGCGTCGACGTTGCCGGGCTGGTAATAGCCGCGCCGGAAGCCGATGGGCTCGAAGCCGAAGCGCTCGTAGAGCTTCTGGGCGCGGGTGTTGTCGACCCGTACCTCCAGCAGCACCTCGGCGCACTCGAACGCGGTGGCGGCGCGCAGCAGGTCGGTCAGGAGCCGGGCGCCGAGCCCGGTCCCCCACTGGTCGCGGGCGGCCGCGATGGTCTGTACGTCGGCCAGGTCGCCGGCGGCGGCCAGTCCGGCGTAGCCCACCAGGCGGCCCGCCGCGTCCTCGGCGACGACGTAGCGGCGCGTGGCCTGCGGGCCGCGGGCGTGGGCGAGTTCGGACCAGAACATCCCGGCGGACCAGGCGTCCTCGGGGAACAGCTCGTGCTCCAGTTCCAGCACGGGCCCGATGTCCCACCAGCGCATCTCGCGCACGGTGTGGGGGGTCGCCGGCATCACTGCGGGGTGACCACCTTGTAGTTCTTGGGTACCTGCGCGTCGGGCCGGCGCAGGTAGAGCGGGGTCGGGGGCAGGAACTCCAGGCCCGCCGCGAGCCGTTCCGCGGCCAGGGAGGCCAGCGCGGCGGCCGACTGGTGCTCGGGGGCCCGCGCGTCGGGGAACACCTCGGGGTA
Organism: Streptomyces sp. NBC_01232; assembly: GCF_035989885.1. GTDB lineage: Bacteria > Actinomycetota > Actinomycetes > Streptomycetales > Streptomycetaceae > Streptomyces. The sequence goes on along the minus strand of NZ_CP108518.1, from coordinate 5,030,515 downwards.
GAGGTGCGCGCCCTGGCCCACGGCGGGCAGGCCGGCGACCTGTTCGGCGATGTCGGCCGGGCGGTCCACGGCGGGCTCGCCGACGCGGGTGCGCGGGTCCTCGTACCGGGCCCAGTAGACCTCCTTGCGCCGTGCGTCGGTGGCGACGGTGAAGGGGCCCTCGATCCCGGCGGCGCCCGCGGCGTAGGCGAGGCCGTCGAGCGTGCACAGGCCGTGCACGGGCACGCCCAGCACCGCGGCGAAGGTGGAGGCGGTGACGAGGCCGACGCGCAGCCCGGTGTAGGGGCCGGGGCCGACGCCGACGACGACGCCGGTGACGGCTTCGAGCGTGACCCCGGCCTCGGCGAGGACCTTGTCCACGGAGGGCAGCAGCAGCTCCCCGTGGCGGCGGGCGTCGACCTGGTTCGACTCGGCGACGACGGACTCACCGTCGTGCAGGGCGACGGTGACGGCGGGCGTGGCGGTATCTACGGCGAGCAAGAGCACGCGAACAGCCTACGACTCCGGCGGCCGCACCCCTTGCGGCCGGTCTCGGAGCAGGGTGGCTGCTACCTTTCGACCGGGGTACCGGACGTGGTACCAGTCGGCGCGGAGAGGTGGAGCAAGGTGGCACGCAGCAGCTCGGGAATCGTGGCCGGGCTCACGGCCGCGGCAGTGGCCGTCGTCGGCTTCCTCGGCTACCAGGCCTCCGCCACGGCGCCCGCGCAGCCCCCGAAGGCGGCCGTGCAGGAACCCGCCCCCGCCGCGAGCCAGGCCGCCAAGCAGGACCCGTCGAAGCCGGTTGCCGTGCCCGAGGGTTCCGGCACGGGGGTGCGCGTCGTGTATTCGGTGGGCCAGAAGCGGGTGTGGCTGGTGGGCGACCCCGCGCAGCCGCCGAAGTCGTTCACGGTGGTGCCGAGCACGGTGCATCCGAAGTCGGGCACCTACACGGTCGGTTCGCGCTCCGGTGCGGTCACCGGCTCGGACGGGGTGCCGATCGAGCACGTCGTCCGGTTCGCCACCGCGGAGGGCGTGGCGGTCGGTTTCAGCGCCCGCACGGACGGCGCGCTGCCGGAGCCCGACCCGAACAAGAAGACCGGCGGCATCCGTATGAGCCGCGCCGACGGCGACGCGATGTGGGCCTTCGCGACGATCGCCTCGAAGGTCGTCGTCGTTCCCTGACTGGCCCCCGCCCTCCCTGACGGATCCCCCGCTCTTCACCCGACCGGGTGAGCGCAAGACACCCCTCAGGCCGCTTCGGATTCCGGAGCGGCCTCTTCGTGTGCGGGGTCCACCGGCCCGCCCGTGCCCGTGGCGTACTCCCGTGCGGGTGGCGTGGAGACGGCGCTGGCGGCCGCGCCGGCGGCGAGGAGCGTCCACATGGAGACGGCGGACGGGCGGGGTTCGCGATGTGCTCCTGCTGGTGCCGACATGGCTGCCTCCTGGACCCGGGACACCGTACTTAGGCATACCTAAGAAACTCTCGGTACCATGTCACCACGAGCGCTGCCGACAGCGCAATATCTTGCCGACGAGTTGTCGGTACGTTTACTCCGAGAGAGCGCCCGCCAGGGCACCCAGCCCGGCACCGGCGCCCCAGCGCGCCCCGACCCCGCGCACCGCGACCTCCCGTACGTCGTCCAGGACCTCCTCGTGGCCGACCGCGCGTGCGATCACCACGTGCAGCCGGTCGTCGGAGAGCTCCTCCACCTTGCCGTCGCCCCACTCCACGACGACCACGGACTCGGGCAGCGAGACGTCGAGGTCCAGGTCCTCCATCTCGTCCAGCCCGCCGCCCAGCCGGTACGCGTCCACGTGCACCAGCGCCGGCCCACCGGTCAGCGAGGGGTGCACGCGGGCGATCACGAAGGTCGGTGAGGTCACGGCCCCGCGCACGCCCAGGCCCTCGCCGAGGCCGCGGGTGAGCGTGGTCTTGCCCGCCCCCAGCTCGCCGGTCAGCAGGACGAGGTCGCCGGGGCGCAGCAGGGCGGCGATCCTGCGGCCCAATTCCTGCATCGCGTCCGGGGAATCGATGGTGATCCGGGTCTCGGAGCCGGCCCCGGCCTCAGCTGCCGGCGCCTGGCTGCGCTGTGCTTCCAGCGGTACTTCTTCCATGCCCGCCAACGTTAGTCGCTGCGGGGACCGCGGCCGCCCCGGTGCGCGCCAGCAGCTCGGTGAGCAGACGCGTCACGGTTTCCGGGCGTTCCAGCATCATCAGGTGCCCGGTGGACTCCAGGACCACGAGGTCGGCGCCGGGCAGCGCCTCCTTGATGGCGACGCTGTGCGCGGCCGGGGTGATCATGTCCTTGTCCCCGGCGATGACGGTGACCGGCAGGTCCGCGAACAGCTGGAGCGCGGCGGTCTTGTCGTGGGTCTGGAAGGCCGGGTAGAACTCGGCGACCACGTCGATGGGCGTGGCCTCGATCAGCCGCTCCGCGAACCGCGCGACGCCCGGATCCACGTCCCGGGAGCCGAACGAGTACATCTTGATCATGCCGGCGAACAGGTCCGCGGTGGCCCGGCGGCCCTTCTCCACCAGCTCCACCTGCGAGCCGAGCGCCTTGAGCACGCCGGGCAGCAGCCGGCGGACGGCGCCCATACCGGCGGCGGGGAGCCCGTACGTCACCTCGCCGAGGCGGCCGCTGGAGGTTCCGACCAGGGCCACGCCGACGACGCGCTCGCGCACGATCTCGGGGTACTGCTCGGCGAATCCCATGATGGTCATTCCGCCCATCGAGTGACCCACGAGGATCAGCGGCCCCTCGGGGGCGGCGGCGTCGATGACGGCCTTGAGGTCCCGGCCGAGCTGGTCCATGCTCAGCGGTTCGCCGTCCGCCTGGGCGAGGCCGCGGGCGCTGCGGCCGTGGCTGCGCTGGTCCCAGTAGACCGCGCGGACGACACCGCGCAGGGCGGCGCGCTGGAAGTGCCAGGAGTCCTGGCCGAGGCAGTAGCCGTGGCAGAAGACGACGGTGGCCCGGGGTTCGGGCTTGCGGCGCAGCCGGCGCCGCTTGCCGTCCTCGGGGAGCTCGTCGACCTCGTAGTACAGCTCGGTGGCGTCCTCGGCCCGGCAGATCCCCTCGGCACCGCGCAGGGACCCGTAGTCCCCGGCCGCGTCGAGTGCGAGGCGTGCCTTCATCCGCATGCCGCGCCCGACGGTGATCCGTTCGACCGCGACACCGGCCGCCGCGCCCGCGGCTATCACGCCGATGGCGGCGCCGGCCCAGCCGGCCTTGCGCCAGTTCTCGCTCACGCCGCCGTCCTCACTCCGCTCAGCCGCCCAGGTACACCCGGGGCACACGTCCACCGATACGGGTGACGATCTCATACCCGATCGTGCCTGCCGCCCGGGCCCAGTCCTCGGCGGTGGGTTCACCGCGCTCCGCGTCCCCGAAGATGACGGCCTCGTCACCGGCGCGGGCGTGGTCTCCGTCCAAGTCGACCACGAACTGGTCCATCGCGATGCGCCCGGCGACCTGGCGGATCCTGCCGCCGACGAGCACCGGGCCGAGGCCGGAGGCCTGCCGCGGAATGCCGTCGGCGTAGCCCGCCGGGACCAGCGCGAGGTTGGTCTCGGTGTCGGTGACGTAGTGGTGGCCGTAGCTCACGCCGTGGCCGGCGGGGACGGTCTTGACCAGGGCGAGGGAGGCCTTGAGGGTCATCGCGGGCCGCAGGCCCAGCTGGGCCGGGGTGCCGAGCTCGGGCGCGGGCGAGACCCCGTAGACGGCCAGCCCGCAGCGCACCAGGTCGAAGTGGGACTCGGGCAGGGTGAGGGTGGCCGGCGAGTTCGCGATGTGCCGGACCTCGGGCTCGACGCCCTCCTTCTCGGCGTACGCGAGCATCTCGCGGAAGGCGGCCAGCTGGAGCTGGATCGAGGGGTGCCCGGGCTCGTCGGCGCAGGCGAAGTGCGACCAGACACCGGTGACCTGGACGGTCCCCTCGGCCTGGGCGGCGACGGCCGCCCCGACCAGCGCCTCCCAGTCGGCGGGCTGGCAGCCGTTGCGGCCGAGGCCGGTGTCCGCCTTGAGCTGGATGCGCGCGGTGCGGCCGGCCGCGCGGGCGGCCTCCCGCACCTCGTCGAGGGCCCACATTCCGCTGACGGCGACGTCGATATCGGCCTCGACGGCCTCCCGCCAGGGCCCGCCCGGGGTCCAGAGCCAGCACATCAGGCGTCCCTGGATCCCGGCGGCGCGCAGGGCGAGGGCCTCGTCGGGGGTGGCCGTCCCGAGCCAGGTGGCACCGGCCTCCTGGGCTGCCTTGGCGCACTCCAGGGCCCCGTGCCCGTAGGCATTCGCCTTGACGACGGCCATCAGCTCGGCCCGGGGCGCCCGCTCGCGCAGGGCGCGCACGTTCTCCCGTACAGCGTCAAGATCGATCTCGGCGTACACGCGCGTCGCTGTCTCGTTCATCGCCCACAGTCTCTCAGAACCCCCGCCGGTCCCTGCGGGGGCTGGCCCAACTGGCCACTGAGCTTCCGCTACGAGCGGCCGCGCGCGCCGCCGGGGCCCGGGGGCGGAGCCCCGGACGGGCGGCGGCACGGTCAGGGGTGGCGGGCGTCGCGCCAGGCTCCCGGGAGGGCCTCGGCCACCTGGTGGGCCAGCAGGGGCCCGCCGGCGCGCCGGGCCGCCAGGCCGTGGAGGTACGCGCCCACCGCGCCCGCGTCCGCCCCGGACAGCCCGCCCGCCAGCAGGGACCCGGCCAGCCCGGACAGCACGTCCCCGCTGCCGGCGGTGGCCAGCCACGGGGTTCCCGTCGGGTTCACCCGGACGACGGCGTCCCCGCCGGAGGCGACGAGCGTCGTCGAGCCCTTGAGCAGCACCGCCGCCCCGTACCGCTGCGCCAGCGTCCGTACCGCGTCCAGCCGTCCCGCCTCGACCGACTCCCGCGACACCCCCAGCAGCGCCGCCGCCTCCCCCGCGTGCGGGGTCAGCAGGGTCGGGGCCGTCCGGGCCCGCAGCGCCCCCGCGTCCAGGCCGCGCAGCCCGTCCGCATCGACCAGTACCGCCGTGTCGCCCGCGAGCAGCTCCGCGACCTCCCCGGCGCGGCCCTCCCCGATCCCGGGGCCGACCACCCACGCCTGGACCCGGCCGGGCCCGATCAGCGTCTCCGGGTAGCGGGCGAGCACCGCCTCCGCCGCCGGGCCGACGTACCGCACCGCCCCCGCACCGCCCCGAAGCGCGCCCGCCACGGCCAGCACCGCCGCGCCCGGGTACTGCGCGGACCCGGCGGCGATCCCGACCACGCCCCGCCGGTACTTGTCGCTCGACGCCGTCGGCTCCGGCAGCAGCCCCGCCACGTCCGCGTGCTGCAGCGCCTCCACCTCCGGGGCGGGCAGCTCCAGCCCGATGTCCACCAGGTGCACCGCGCCCGCCCGCGAGGCCCCGGGGTCGATCAGCAGGCCGGGCTTGTACGCCCCGAAGGTCACCGTCACATCGGCCGTGACGGCCGGACCCGCCACCTCCCCGGTGTCCGCGTCCACCCCGCTGGGCAGGTCCACCGCGACCACGGGGACCCCCGGCGGGATCCGCTCCACCAGCGCCGCGGCCGCCGGGCGCAGCCCGCCGCGCCCGCCGATCCCGAGCAGTCCGTCCAGTACGAGGTCCGCCCGCTGCGGGACGGATCGCGCGAGGTTCCCCCCGGCGGCCCGCAGCGCGGCCAGCCCGCCGGCGTGCAGCCGCTCGGGGTCCATCGGCACCGCCGTCACCCCGGCCCCGCGCCGCGCCAGCCGGGCGCCCGCGTACAGCGCGTCGCCACCGTTGTCCCCCGGGCCGACGAGCAGCACGACCCGGGCCCCGTACACCCCGCCGCGGCCGCTGCGCAGCAGCCCCGCGCACGCGGCGGCGAGGCCCGCCGCGGCCCGCTGCATCAGGGCGCCCTCGGGCAGCCGGGCCATCAGTTCCCGCTCGGCGGCCCGTACGGTCTCCACGCTGTAAGCAGTTCGCACGGACTGCCCCCTAACCCTCTGCGATCACCACGGCGGAGGCGACTCCCGCGTCGTGGCTGAGCGAGATGTGCCAGGACTTCACACCCATGGCCAAGGCCCGCGCCTCGACCGTCCCGGACACGCGCAGCCGTGGCTGCCCGCTGTCCTCGACGTACACCTCGGCGTCGGTCCACAGCAGGCCGCCGGGCGCGCCCAGCGCCTTGGCCAGGGCCTCCTTGGCGGCGAACCGTGCGGCGAGCGAGGCGGTCCCGCGCCGCTCGCCGCTCGGCAGCGTCAACTCGGCGTCGACGAAGAGCCGCCCGGCCAGGTTCGGGGTGCGCTCCAGCGCCGCTCCGAACCGCTCGATCTCCGCTACGTCGATCCCGACGCCGATAATCACAACGACAACTCCACTGGCCGACTACTACTCCACGGTCACCGACTTGGCGAGGTTACGCGGCTGGTCCACCTCGTTGCCGCGCGCCGTGGCCAGCTCGCACGCGAAGACCTGCAGCGGCACCGTCGCCACCAGCGGCTGGAGCAGGGTCGGCGTCGCCGGGATCCGGATCAGGTGGTCGGCGTACGGGACGACCGCCTCGTCGCCCTCCTCGGCGATCACGATGGTCCGCGCCCCGCGTGCCCGGATCTCCTGGATGTTCGACACGATCTTGTCGTGGAGCACCGACCGGCCGCGCGGCGACGGGACGACCACCACCACCGGCAGGTCCTTCTCGATCAGGGCGATCGGCCCGTGCTTGAGCTCGCCCGCCGCGAATCCCTCGGCGTGCATGTAGGCCAGCTCCTTGAGCTTGAGCGCGCCCTCCAGGGCCACCGGGTAGCCGACGTGCCGCCCGAGGAACAGCACGGTGTTCTTGTCGGCGAGGGAGCGCGCGAGCTCCCGTACCGGCTCCATGGTCTCCAGTACGGTGTCCACCGCCGCGGCGATGTCCGACAGCTCCCGGATGACGGCCTCGATCTCGTCGCCCCACTTCGTGCCCCGGACCTGCCCGAGGTACAGCGCGACGAGGTAGCAGGCGACCAGCTGCGTCAGGAAGGCCTTGGTCGAGGCGACGGCCACCTCGGGACCCGCGTGCGTGTAGAGCACCGCATCCGATTCGCGCGGGATCGTCGACCCGTTCGTGTTGCAGATGGCCAGCACCTTGGCGCCCTGCTCGCGCGCGTGGCGCAGCGCCATCAGGGTGTCCATGGTCTCGCCGGACTGCGAGATCGCGACCACGAGCGTGCGCTGGTCCAGGATCGGGTCGCGGTAGCGGAACTCGCTCGCCAGCTCCGTCTCGCACGGGATGCGGGTCCAGTGCTCGATGGCCAGCTTCGCGATCATGCCCGCGTGGTACGCCGTACCGCACGCCACGATCACGACCTTGTCGACCTCCCTGAGCACCGAGACGGGGATGCGCACCTCGTCCAGGGTCAGCGAGCCGCTCGCGTCGATCCTGCCCAGGAGGGTGTCGGCGACGGCCTTCGGCTGCTCGGCGATCTCCTTGAGCATGAAGTAGTCATAACCCCCCTTCTCGGCCGCCGAGGCGTCCCAGTCCACGTGGTAGGCCCGCACGGTCGCGGGCGAGCCGTCGAAGTCGGTCACCGAGACGCCCTCGCGGCGGAGCTCGACGACCTGGTCCTGCCCCAGCTCGATCGCGGACCGCGTGTGGGCGATGAACGCGGCCACGTCCGAGGCGAGGAAGTTCTCACCCTCTCCAACGCCCACCACCAGGGGGGAGTTCCGGCGCGCGCCGACCACCACGTCGGGCTCGTCCGCGTGCACGGCGACCAGGGTGAACGCGCCCTCCAGCCGCCGGCACACCTGCCGCATCGCCTCCGCGAGATCGCCGGTGGCCGAGAACTGCTCCGCCAGCAGGTGCGCGACGACCTCGGTGTCGGTCTCGGACTCCAGCCGGTGTCCGCGCTCGGCCAGCTCGGCCCGCAGCGCGGCGAAGTTCTCGATGATGCCGTTGTGCACGACGGCCACGCGCCCCGAATTGTCGAGGTGCGGGTGGGCGTTCGCGTCGGTGGGCCCGCCGTGGGTCGCCCACCGGGTGTGCCCGAGCCCCGTGGAGCCGGACGGCAGCGGGTGCCCGACCAGCTCCTTCTCCAGATTGACGAGTTTGCCCGCCTTCTTGACGGCCGCCAGGCTGCCGTCCGCGAGCACGGCGACCCCGGCCGAGTCGTAGCCGCGGTACTCCAGCCGCTTGAGTCCGGCGATGACCACATCGAGCGCCGACTGCGCTCCCACGTAACCCACAATTCCGCACATAGGCCGCAGCGTACGCCGTAGTTGGCCCGCTGCCCCGTAGCCGAACAAGACGAAAACCCCGCTCCGGCGAACGTGCCGGAACGGGGTTGACGCTCAGTGGTGGGGAAGGGGTCAGCCGAGCTTCTTGACCTGGGCGTCGACGACGTCCTTCGGCTGCTCGGCGACGCCGGCCAGGCTCAGGGCCGAGAAGGTCGCCAGGGTGCTGCCCTTGCGCACGACCACGAGCTCCATGCTCACCGGCGAGCCGTCGGCGTCACCCGTCACGGTGTAGGCGAGGGCCTCGTCGCCCGCGGTCACGGCGGCACCCGGGGCCACCTTCGTGATCTTGAGCGAGTCGCCCGCCTGGGTACCCGTGTAGCCGCCGGCGCAGGCCGTGCCCGCCGTCTTGAGGGAGGCGAAGGCCTCCGCGGCGCCCTTGCCCTCGTACGAGTGGAGGGAGACCGAGGTGGCGGTGCCGCTCAGGGCGTCCAGACCGGCCTTGAGCTTCTCCTCCGGGCTGGCGTCGGCGGCGGGCTCCTTGCCCTTGGCGACGGCCTTGGTGCCGGCCGTGCCCGCGGCGGTGCCGACCGCGTTCATCGACTGCGCGGAGACCAGCGGCTGGCACTCCGCCTTGTCGCTCTTGGCAGCGCCCGCGGCGGCGATCTCGGCCGGGGTGGCCGGCTTGACCACGTGGTTCGGCAGGTCGGCCTGGACCACGAGCGCAGCGGTCAGCTCGGCGGTCGTCTTCGCCTTGGCGGCCGGGGCGGCCGACGTCGCCGCCGCCCCGGACGGCTTGGAGTCGGCCTTGGTGTCGGCCTTCTCGCCGCCGCAGGCGGTGGCCAGCAGGACCAGGGACACCGCGGAAGCGGCAAGGACGGTACGACGGACAAGAGCGTTACGCACGAAAGATCTCCCCCATGGAGTTACGACAGCGACAGGGCAGCCCGAAGCGACGCCCCCGAAGCGGGGCGTGGGCATGACTGCGGTGATCAACAATGTACGGGGCCGTCGATCACCCCGTGCCCCGGGGCGACGATCGCGGACAATCGTGACCCGGACGAGACCCCAAGCATTTCCAACCGAAACCACCCGGCGTACAACCACGCCCCATCCGGCCCGCCCTGTCCGGTACTCGCCCTCACCGGGCTCCGGTACCCGCCCCCGCACCCCCGTTGCACACGTGACCGACCACACCACCCACAACGGCCCCGGAGCCCCGACAATGGCGGTGTGATCACTTCGCCGCCACGAAGCAACACGCCGGACGACGCAACGGCGCGCACCGGCCGCGACGGGCACCCGACGCGCCCCGCGCACCGCCGGGGCCCCGAGGCCTCGCCGTACCTCGACCTCACGCGCGCCGAGTGGAGCGCCCTGCGCGAGCGGACCCCGCTGCCGCTGACCGCCGACGAGGTGGAGCGGCTGCGCGGCCTCGGTGACGTCATCGACCTCGACGAGGTCCGCGACGTCTACCTGCCGCTCTCCCGGCTCCTCAACCTCTACGTGGGCGCCACCAGCAACCTCCGCGGCACCCTCAACACCTTCCTCGGTGACGCGGGCAACGGGCACGGCGCCCAGCAGGGCACCCCCTTCGTCATAGGGGTCGCCGGTTCGGTCGCCGTCGGCAAGTCCACCGTGGCCCGCCTGCTCCAGGCCCTGCTCGCCCGCTGGCCCGAGCACCCGCGCGTGGAGCTGGTCACCACCGACGGGTTCCTGTACCCGATGAAGGAGCTCCAGCGGCGCGGCCTCACCTCGCGCAAGGGTTTCCCGGAGTCCTACGACCGCCGCGCGCTCACCCGTTTCGTCGCCGACATCAAGGCCGGCAAGGACGAGGTGCGGGCCCCGGTCTACTCGCACCTGATCTACGACATCGTGCCCGGCGAGGAGCTCGTCGTCCGCCGCCCGGACATCCTCATCGTCGAGGGCCTCAACGTGCTCCAGCCGGCCCTTCCCGGCACGGACGGCCGCACCCGCGTGGCCCTCGCCGACTACTTCGACTTCAGCGTGTACGTGGACGCGCGCCCCGAGGACATCGAGCGCTGGTACCTGGGCCGCTTCCGGAAGCTGCGGGCGACCGCCTTCCAGAACCCCTTCTCGTACTTCCGCAAGTACACCCAGGTCTCCGAGGAGGAGGCCATGGAGTACGCGCAGACGATGTGGCGGACCATCAACCGGCCCAACCTGCTGGAGAACGTGGCGCCCACCCGCGGCCGGGCCACCCTCGTCGTCCGCAAGGGACCCGACCACAAGGTCCAGAAGCTGAGCCTCCGCAAGCTCTAGCCCTCAGTCGCTAGGGTGCGGAAATGCTGCATCTGCGGATGATCACCCCGCACCACCTCACCGAGCAGGTCGTGGCGCTGATCGACCGGACGGTCGGAACCACGCACCTGGTCGTCCTGACCGGCGCCGCCCGCGACCCCGAGGGCGATCTCGTGCTGTGCGACGTCGCCCGCGAGGCGGCGGACGAGCTCCTGCAGGCGATGCGCCACCTCGGCATCGACGAGACCGGTTCGATCGCCGTGGAGAACATCGACCTGTCGATCTCCAGGCGCGCCGACGACGCCGAGGAGGAAGCGCCGGGCGAGGCCGCCGACGCGGTGGTCTGGGAGCAGCTCGCCGAGTCGACGCACGAGGAGTCCACCCTCACGATCACCTACGCCGCCTTCATGATCGTGGCGACGATGATCGCGGCCTGCGGCGTGGTCCTGGACAACGCGATCCTGATCGTGGGCGCCATGGCGGTCGGCCCGGAATTCGGCCCGCTCGCCGGTATCTGCACCGGCCTGGTGCAGCGCCGTCACAAGCTGGCCGGCCGCTCGCTCTTCGCTCTGTTCGTCGGCTTCACCGCGGCGATCGTGGCGACGACGGTCTTCAGTCTGGGGATGAACGCGCTCGGGCTGTTCCACGAGGGGATGCTGGAGAACCCCCGGCCGAACACCAGCTTCATCTGGCAGCCGGACCCGTTCTCCTTCGTCGTCGCGCTGCTCGCCGGTGTGGCCGGCATGCTGTCGCTGACCTCGGCGAAGGCCGGTGCGCTGGTGGGCGTGGCGATCTCCGTCACCACCGTGCCGGCGGGCGCGAACGCCGCGGTGGCCCTCAGCTACGGCGACTTCTCCCAGATGTGGGGCTCGGCCGTGCAGCTGGCGCTGAACCTCGGCGGCATCATCCTGGCCGGGACGCTCACGCTGATCTGCTGGAAACTGCTGTGGCGCACCCAGGAGGGCCGGATGATCCGGAAACCGGGTGCGCCACACGGGCCGGGCAGCGTCTGAACGAGGGCGTTCTAGCCGAGCGCGGACTTCACGACGTCCGCGAGCCGGCCGGCGACCGAGCGGGCCTGCTCGATGTCGGCGGCCTCGACCATCACCCGTACGAGCGGCTCCGTGCCGGACGGACGCAGCAGCACCCGCCCGGTGGTGCCCAGCTCGCGCTCGGCATCGCCGACGGCCGCGGCCAGCTCGGCGGAGGTGGTGACGCGGGACTTGTCCACGTCGGGAACGTTGATCAGCACCTGCGGCAGCCGCTGCATGACGCCCGCCAGCTCGGCGAGGGACTTGCCGGTGGCCGCGACGCGCGCCGCCAGCAGCAGGCCGGTCAGCGTGCCGTCCCCGGTGGTCGCGTGGTCGAGGATGATCACGTGGCCGGACTGCTCGCCGCCGAGCGCGTAGCCGTGCTCCTTCATCGACTCCAGCACGTACCGGTCGCCGACACCGGTCTGCACGACCTGGATGCCCTCGCCCTCCATGGCCAGCTTGAAGCCCAGGTTGGACATGACGGTGCCGACCACGGTGTTCTCGCGCAGCTGGCCGGCCTCGCGCATGGCCAGCGCCAGCACCGCGAGGATCTGGTCCCCGTCGACCTCCGCGCCGGAGCCGTCCACGGCCAGGCAGCGGTCCGCGTCGCCGTCGTGCGCGATGCCGAAGTCGGCGCCGTGCTCGACCACGGCAGCCTTGAGCAGGCCGAGGTGGGTGGAGCCGCAGCCCTCGTTGATGTTGAGGCCGTTGGGCTCGGCACCGATCGTGATGATCTCCGCGCCGGCCCGCGCGAAGGCCTCGGGCGAGACGTACGCGGCCGCGCCGTGCGCTTCGTCCAGGACGACCTTCAGGCCTTCGAGGCGGTTCGGGAGGACCCCGATGAGGTGGGCGACGTACTTGTCGAAGCCCTCGGTGTAGTCCGAGACGCGGCCGACGCCGGAGCCGGTGGGCCGGTCCCAGGGCGCGCCGGTGCGGTGCTGCTCGTAGGTCGACTCGATGCGGTCCTCCAGCTCGTCGGCGAGCTTGTGGCCGCCGCGCGCGAAGAACTTGATGCCGTTGTCGGGCATGGCGTTGTGGCTGGCGGAGAGCATCACGCCGAGGTCGGCGCCCAGCGCACCGGTGAGATACGCCACCGCCGGGGTGGGCAGCACACCGACGCGCAGGACGTCCACGCCCGCGCTCGCGAGGCCGGCCACGACCGCCGCCTCAAGGAATTCGCCGGAGGCGCGGGGATCCCGGCCGACCACGGCGGTCGCCCGGTGGCCTTCGAAGGTGCCCGCCTCGGCCAGTACGTGGGCAGCCGCCACGGAGAGGCCGAGCGCGAGCTCCGCCGTCAGATCCGCGTTGGCAACGCCGCGTACACCGTCCGTCCCGAAGAGTCGTCCCACTGTTGTCCTCCCGAGTTTCCGCTTCGCGTATGACCGCTTGTGACAGGTATTTGCCGCTTGTGGCGGTAAACGAACCGCCCCGACAGCACAGAGAGTGCTGCCGGGGCGGTTACGTTGCAGAACAGCAGGCGCAGATTAACGCTTGCTGTACTGCGGAGCCTTACGGGCCTTCTTGAGACCGGCCTTCTTGCGCTCGACCGCACGGTCGTCGCGGGAGAGGAAGCCGGCCTTCTTCAGCGCCGGACGGTTGTTGTCGACATCCGCCTCGTTCAGCGCACGGGCCACGCCGAGGCGCAGGGCGCCGGCCTGACCGGAGACGCCGCCACCCGAGATGCGGGCGATGACGTCGTAACGGCCGTCGAGCTCGAGGAGCTTGAAGGGCTCGTTGACTTCCTGCTGGTGCACCTTGTTGGGGAAGTAGTCCTCAAGGGTGCGACCGTTGATCTTCCACTTGCCGGTGCCCGGAACGATCCGGACGCGGGCAATGGCGTTCTTGCGACGGCCCAGGCCGGCAGCCGGCTGGGGGTCGCCGAAGCGACCGGCAAGGGACTCGGACGTGTAGTCGCCCTCGACGACGTCCGCGGTCTCGGTGGTGTACTCCTCGACGTTGCCCTCGAACTCGTCGACGGGGGTCGTCTCGGCGGTGGTCTCGGCCACGATGCTCCTCAGAATTTTCTACGTCTTAGGGGGTGGCCGGAACTACTGCGCGACCTGGGTGATCTCGAACGGCACCGGCTGCTGGGCAGCGTGGGGGTGCTGGTCGCCCGAGTAGACCTTCAGCTTCGAGAGCATCTGACGGCCCAGGGTGTTCTTGGGGAGCATGCCCTTGATGGCCTTCTCGACGGCCTTCTCCGGGTTGTTCGCCAGGAGGTCGTCGTAACGGACCGAGCGGAGACCACCCGGGTAACCCGAGTGGCGGTACGCCATCTTCTGGGTCGCCTTGTTGCCGGACAGGTGAACCTTGTCGGCGTTGACGATGATGACGAAGTCGCCCATGTCCATGTGGGGGGCGTAGGTCGGCTTGTGCTTACCCCGCAGGAGGGCAGCGGCCTGGGTCGCCAGACGGCCGAGGACAACGTCCTGGGCGTCGATGACGAGCCACTGGCGCGAGATGTCGCCGGGCTTGGGGCTGAACGTACGCACGCGTATGCCTTCGCTTCTTCAGTGGTGGTATCCCAAGGGCGCAAGCCCCACGGGAAGGTCCTGACAGGGTCACCACGGACGATCACGACAGCCCTCGTTCACAACGGGGACGCAACCCGCGTGAACTGCTGGTCATCGGTCCGGTGGACCGGCGCAAGGCCCTTTCACGTGAGAATGAGAAAGCCAATACGCATAACAAACCAGCAGAGTACCCAAGAGGACCCATTCGGGTCAAAACGCGGTCCGCGATGCCGATTCTGCTGGCGTCGCGGCGCACTCCGGTTCGGTCCTGGGTAGGGACCCCGCAGTTGTTACAGGTGCAAGAGTAACCCGCCCGGAGCGCAGCGCACGACGCGCCAGCAGGATCGTGAGCCCGCACAGCGTGGCGCAGTCCTTGAAAGCCCGCCGCTTGGCCTCCAGCTCGGACGGCCACGGGATGCCCGCCACCTGGGGCCCCAGAGCCACCCAGAACCAGGGGGAACGCGCCACCGAGCCCGGCCGGACCGCCGAGGCGATCAGCAGCGGCAGGACCACCAGCAGGTAGTGGTCGAAGGACGGCCGCGACACCAGGAATGCGGCGAGCATCACCATGCAGGCCGTCTCCGCCAGGCGCAGCTCGCCCCGGTCGGCGTCGTCCCGCCGCCACCGCACCCAGGCCGCCCACAGGGCCGCACCGGCACCCGCGAACGCGACCAGCACCGCCAGCGGCTCCGGCACCCCCAGCCGCGGCAGCACCGCGATCGGCGAGGCGTCCCAGGGCAGCGCGTACGCGTCCTGCCCCTTGAGCAGGAACGGCAGGGTCTTGGTGAAGAACAGCGACGGGCTCGGCATCATCAGCGCACCGGCCAGCGAGAACAGCAGCGGCACCAGCACCGCCGCGGCCAGCCCCCGCCACCGCCGGGCCACCAGGAACAGCAGTCCGAGCGGCACCAGCATCGGCTTGCACGCGATCGCGAGCCCCACCACCAGCCCGGCCGAACCCCACGAGCGCCGGTGCGCGAGCAGCAGCGCCACCGGCAGTGCGGCCGCCGAGATGGCGGTCCAGTTCCCGATAAGCACGAGGTTCGCGTACGGCTTGTAGGCGAGGGCGAACAGCGCGAACCCGCCGACCGCGAAGCGCGAGCGCAGCGGCACCGAGAACAGCCGCAGCGCGGCCAGCCAGCCCACGCCCAGCAACCCGGACATCCCGACCGGCAGCAGCCACCGCAGCACCTCGCGCGGCAGCAGCGCCTCCGGCACCGCCATGATCACGGCACTGGGAAGGTAGAGGAAGCGCTTGTCCTCGTACGGGGACCCGCCCGCCAGCAGCGTCTCCGCGGCCTTGACCACGAAGGCGTTGTCGGAGCCCCAGTTCGCCCGCAGGCTCGTGGAGACGGCGATGCCGAGGACCACCGCGAGGGAGACCAGCTGCCAGGTCCGGGAGGCGGGCTGCAGCAGCCGGTCGACCAGCCGGCTCCCCGGGGTCCGGTCCCCGGCCCCCCGGTCCCCCGCGCCCTGGTTCCTGGCGCTCTGGTTCTCCCACTTCATCAGCCAGATGCTAGGCCGCAGCCCCACGACGCCTGCCCCTCACTCCACCGAGGGGGTGACGGTCTCCCCCTAGCGCTTGCGTTCGACTCTACGTTCGTCCCAGACGGGTTCCTGAGTCTCCCGCACAACACCGTCCGAACCGAAGACCAGGTAACGGTCAAATGTGCGCGCGAACCACCGGTCGTGCGTGACGCACAGCACAGTGCCCTCGTACGCCTCCAGACCCTCCTGGAGGGCCTCCGCGGACTCCAGGTCCAGGTTGTCCGTCGGCTCGTCCAGCAGCAGCGCCGTGGTGCCCGCCAGCTCCAGCAGCAGGATCTGGAAACGTGCCTGCTGACCGCCGGAGAGCTTCTCGAAGGGCTGGTCGCCCTGCCGCTCCAGCTCGTAGCGGCGCAGGGCGCCCATCGCCTGGCCCAGGGGCTTGGCCGCCTCGGTCCACAGGATGTCGACGAGGGTCCGGCCGAACAGCTCCGGGTGCGCGTGGGTCTGCGCGAAATGGCCGGGAACCACCCTCGCGCCCAGCTTCCAGGTGCCGGTGTGCTTGACGTCCTCGCCGGCCAGCAGCCGCAGGAAGTGCGACTTGCCCGAGCCGTTGGAGCCGAGGACCGCGACCCGCTCCCCGTAGAAGACCTCCAGGGAGAAGGGCTTCATCAGGCCCGTCAGCTCCAGGTTCTCCACGGTCAGCGCGCGCACGCCGGTGCGCCCGCCCTTGAGCCGCATCTTGATGTCCTGCTCCCGCGGCGGCTCCGGCGGCGGGCCGGCCTCCTCGAACTTCTGGAAGCGGGTCTGCATCGCCCGGTAGCGCGAGGCCATGTCGGGGCTGCTCGCGGCCTGATTGCGCAGCCGCAGCACCAGGGCCTTCAGCCGTGCGTGCTCCTCGTCCCAGCGCCGCTTGAGCTCCTCGAAGCGCGCGAAGCGCTCCTTGCGGGCCTCGTGGTAGGTGTCGAAGCCCGAGCCGTGCACCCAGACGTCGGAGCCCGTCGGGCTCGCCTCCAGGCTGATGATCTTCTCGGCCGCCTGGGTCAGGAGCTCCCGGTCGTGCGAGACGAAGAGCACCGTCTTGCGGGTGGCCTTCAGCTGGTCCTCCAGCCAGCGCTTGCCCGGGACGTCGAGGTAGTTGTCCGGCTCGTCGAGCAGCAGCACCTCGTCGGGGCCGCGCAGCAGCGCCTCCAGCACGAGCCGCTTCTGCTCACCGCCCGAGAGCGTGCGCACCTCGCGGAACTGCGCGCTGTCGTACGGGATGGCCAGCGCGGCCATGGTGCAGACGTCCCAGAGGGTCTCCGCCTCGTACCCCTGGACGTCCGCCCAGTCGCTCAGCGCCTGCGCGTAGGCCATCTGCGCGGCCTCGTCGTCGACGGTGAGGATCAGCTCCTCGGCCCGGTCCACCGCCTTCGCGGCCTCCCGGATGCGCGGCTGGGCCACCGAGACCAGCAGGTCCCGTACGGTCGTCTCGTCCCGCACGGAGCCCACGAACTGCGACATCACGCCGAGGCCGCCGGAGACGGTGATCCCGCCGCCGTGCGGCTGGAGCTCGCCGGAGATCATCTTCAGCAGGGTGGTCTTGCCCGCCCCGTTCGCCCCGACGAGGGCGACGACCGACCCCTCCCCCACGCGGAAGGAGACGTCAGGGAGCAGTACCCGCCCGTCGGGAAGGTAGTACTCCAGGTGGCTGGCTTCGAGATGTCCCATGCCGGGCATTGTCCAGGTCCGGCGCCGATCCGCCCAAACGGATTAGCAGCAGCCCGCGCCCGGCAGGGTCCGCATGTTGCGCGCTTCCTTGCTGCGGGCGGCCAGCAGCTCGTCCGCCGGGTAGCCGACCTCCTCCAGGGTCAGCCCGTGCGGCTTGACCACGTGCACCGAGGAGTCCCGTACGCCGGCCGCCAGCACCTTGCCGGGCCAGTCGGTGGGCCGGTGCCCGTCCCCGACGTGCAGCATGGCGCCCACCAGCGAGCGGACCATGTTGTGGCAGAAGGCGTCGGCGCGGACGGTCGCGGTGACGATCCCGTCCTCGGCGCGCTCCCAGCTGAGCTGCTGGAGCGTACGGATGGTCGTGGCGCCCTCGCGCTTCTTGCAGTACGCGGCGAAGTCGTGCTCGCCGAGCAGCGCGGCGGCGGCCTCGTTCATGGCGTCCACGTCGAGCGGCCACTGGTGCCACAGCACGTGCCCCCGGCGCAGCGGGTCGACGCCGCCCTGGTGGTCGCCCACCCGGTACGCGTAGCGCCGCCAGATGGCCGAGAAGCGCGCGTTGAAGCCCTCCGGGGCCTCGGCGACCTTCCACACCCGTACGTCGTGCGGCAGCCGGCCCGCGAGGCGGCGCAGCAGCTTGTCGTGGTGCTCGGCCCACACCTCCTCGGCGAGGTCGAACTGGGCGACCTGTCCGCGGGCGTGCACCCCCGCGTCGGTCCGTCCGGCCACCGTCAGCTCGACCGGCCCGGACAGCCGCATCACGGTCTGCAGGGCCGACTCCAGCTCGCCCTGGACGGTCCGCAGCACGCGCTGCTTCGCCCAGCCGGAGAAGTCCTTGCCGTCGTAGCTCAGGTCCAGCCGCACCCGGACGTGCCCGGGCTCCACCTCGTCACTCACGTGACCGATCCTCTCAGAAAGCCGATTCCGCCAGGCACAGCAGAACGGGCCCGCCCCGGAAGGGGGCGGGCCCGTTCAGAGCCGTTCAAGCAAGCGTGATCCCGGAGGATCAGGCCTCCTTGGTCTCCTCGGCGGGGGTCTCGACGGCCTCCGCCTCCTTGACCGCGCGCTTGGTGGCGGCCTCGGCCTCACCGGTGGCCTGCTGGGCGACCGTAAGGGCCTCGACCAGCTCGATCACGGCCATCGGGGCGTTGTCGCCACGACGGTTGCCGATCTTGGTGATGCGCGTGTAACCACCGGGGCGGTTCTCGTAGCGCGGGGCGATCTCGGTGAAGAGCGTGTGCACGATGCTCTTGTCCGTGATCGTCTGCAGCACCAGGCGACGGTTGTGGATGTCGCCCTTCTTGGCCTTGGTGACCAGACGCTCGGCGTAGGGACGCAGGCGACGGGCCTTGGCCTCGGTGGTGGTGATGCGGCCGTGCTCGAAGAGCGACTTCGCGAGGTTCGCGAGGAGGTGCTTCTCGTGCGCGGCGCTGCCGCCCAGACGGGCACCCTTTGCGGGACGCGGCATGGTGTTACTCCTTCATATCTGCACCGGCCGTGTCAGGTACCGGTGTCAGTTCCCCCGAGGCGGATGCCGCGGGAAAGTCTCTTGGGTTCCAGACCCGGCCGGCGGCCCGGGCCCGTGGGCCCCGGCCGCCGGCGGCGGGGTGGATCAGTACTGCTCGGTCTCGACGAAACCGGCGTCCGCGTCGTCGTCGGCGCCGAAGGCGTCGGCGGCGGCGGTCGGGTCGAATCCGGGCGGGCTGTCCTTGAGGGCCAGGCCCATGCCGGCCAGCTTCGCCTTGACCTCGTCGATCGACTTCGCACCGAAGTTGCGGATGTCGAGCAGGTCGGCCTCGGAGCGGGCGACGAGCTCACCCACGGAGTGGATGCCCTCGCGCTTGAGGCAGTTGTACGAGCGGACCGTGAGCTCGAGCTCCTCGATCGGCAGCGCCAGGTCGGCGGCCAGGGCCGCGTCCGTCGGCGAGGGGCCCATGTCGATGCCCTCGGCGTCGATGTTGAGCTCGCGCGCCAGACCGAACAGCTCGACCAGGGTCTTACCGGCGGACGCCATGGCGTCGCGCGGGCGCATGGCCTGCTTGGTCTCGACGTCGACGATCAGCTTGTCGAAGTCGGTGCGCTGCTCGACTCGGGTCGCCTCGACCTTGTAGGTGACCTTGAGGACCGGGCTGTAGATGGAGTCGATCGGGATGCGACCGATCTCCTGGCCCAGCTGCTTGTTCTGGACGGCGGAGACGTAGCCGCGACCGCGCTCGACGGTCAGCTCCATCTCCAGCTTGCCCTTGCCGTTGAGCGTGGCGAGGACGAGGTCCGGGTTGTGCACCTCGACACCGGCCGGGGGCGCGATGTCGGCAGCGGTGACCAGGCCGGGACCCTGCTTGCGCAGGTACATCACGACCGGCTCGTCGTGCTCCGAGGAGACGACCAGCTGCTTGATGTTGAGGATGATGTCGGTGACGTCTTCCTTGACGCCCGGCACGGTGGTGAACTCGTGCAGGACGCCGTCCACGCGGATGCTGGTGACAGCGGCACCCGGGATGGAGGACAGGAGGGTACGGCGCAGGGAGTTGCCGAGGGTGTAACCGAAGCCCGGCTCCAGCGGCTCGATCACGAACCGCGAGCGGTACTCGTCGACGACCTCTTCGGTCAGCGAAGGACGCTGAGCGATAAGCATGTCTGTGTTCCTTCATTCGTGGACGCCCACTATTTGACGCCCGACGGGATGCCGTACCAGAAGTACGGCTACTGCAAGGGTACGGGCGGTACGTCCCCAGAAGGGGTCGTACCGCCCGGACACTCAAGAACGCACGGGTGCGTCCGCTGCGTCAGACGCGGCGGCGCTTCGGCGGGCGGCAGCCGTTGTGCGGGGTGGGGGTGACGTCCTGGATCGAGCCGACCTCGAGGCCGGTGGCCTGGAGGGAGCGGATCGCGGTCTCGCGGCCGGAGCCCGGACCCTTCACGAAGACGTCAACCTTGCGCATGCCGTGCTCCTGCGCGCGACGGGCGGCCGACTCGGCAGCCATCTGCGCGGCGAAGGGGGTGGACTTGCGCGAGCCCTTGAAGCCGACGTGGCCGGCGGAGGCCCAGGAGATCACGTTGCCCGAGGGGTCGGTGATCGAAACGATGGTGTTGTTGAACGTGCTCTTGATGTGGGCGTGCCCGTGAGCGACGTTCTTCTTTTCCTTGCGGCGCACCTTCTTGGCAGCGCCCTGACGACCCTTGGGGGGCATCTAAATCTCCTACGGGAGGTGGTCGGTCCTACAGCGCAAGACCGCTGAACAGGACTACTTCTTGCCCGGCTTCTTCTTACCGGCGATCGCGCGACGCGGGCCCTTGCGGGTACGCGCGTTGGTGCTGGTGCGCTGACCGTGCACCGGCAGGCCACGACGGTGGCGGATGCCCTGGTAGCACTGGATCTCGATCTTGCGGCGGATGTCGCCCTGGATCTCGCGGCGGAGGTCACCCTCGGTGCGGAGGTTGGCGTCCACGTACTCGCGGATCTTGACCAGGTCCTCTTCGGCCAGGTCACGAACGCGGGTGTTCGGGTTCACACCGGTGGCCGCAAGGATCTCCTTGGACCGGGTGCGACCGACACCGAAGACGTAGGTGAGTGCGATCTCCACGCGCTTTTCGCGCGGGATGTCAACACCGGAAACGCGTGCCATTCAATGGCTCCTGTGTGTTCGGGGGTCTTCAGCAGAACCGACCCCGACCGCCGACCACCCTGAAGTGGGTGATGGTACGTCCGGGTCCCCGGCCCCCGCCGGAGGTACCGCCGGCCCCGTGAAGGGCTGGGCGGGTTCTGCGTAATTACGTTTTCTTACGTCGCGCGAAGAACTGCGGAAGGCAGGTCGGTCGGCGTGCGTCAGCCCTGGCGCTGCTTGTGGCGCAGGTTGTCGCAGATGACCATGACCCGGCCGTGACGGCGGATCACCTTGCACTTGTCGCAGATCTTCTTGACGCTCGGCTTGACCTTCATGTTGGTGAGGTTCTCCGGGTCAGTGCCACCACCCGCACCGGGACGGATGCCCAGGCAGGAGTGAGAGCAAGATCTACTTGTATCGGTAGACGATCCGGCCACGCGTCAGGTCGTACGGAGAGAGCTCCACAACGACCCGGTCATCCGGGAGGATGCGGATGTAGTGCATACGCATCTTGCCGCTGATGTGCGCGAGGACCTTGTGACCGTTCTGGAGTTCCACCTTGAACATCGCGTTCGGGAGGGACTCGATCACGGTGCCCTCGATTTCGATGGCACCTTGCTTCTTGGCCACGCTTCGCCTTTCGAATCGGCTACCTTGATCGGCTCGGTGCGCCATGCAGGCATGGGAGTGCACGAGAGCCGACGAGTCAGTCTACGTCAGGGCACCCCGAAAGACGAATCCGGAAAGTTTGCCCCAGAGTCTAGATCATTAACCGAGGGGGTCCGGAGCCGTGGTGACTCCGTACTCCGCCAGCTTCGCCTTGCCGCAGTCCGGGCTGGTCAGGACGATGGGTCCCGCCTCCGTCAGCGCGATGGAGTGCTCCCAGTGCGAGGACCAGGTGCCGTCCGTCGTGATGACCGTCCAGTCGTCCGAAAGGACCTCCGTCTGGGCGGTACCCAGGGAGACCATCGGCTCGATCGCAAGGCACAGGCCCGGGACGAGCTTGATCCCCTTGCCCCGCTTGCGCGAGACGTAGTTCAGCAGGTGCGGGTCCATGTGCATCTCGGACCCGATGCCGTGGCCGCCGTAGTCCTCGATGATCCCGAACTTGCCGAGGCTGTGGTCACCGGTGGACGGGCGGGGCTGGCGCCTGATGTACGTCTCGATCGCCTTCGAGATGTCCACGAGGCGGTTGCCCAGCTTCATGGCGGCGATACCGGCCCACATGGACTCCTCGGTCACCCGGGAGAGCTCCACGAGCTCAGGGGCGTGCCCCGTGCCCACGAAGGCGGTGTACGCGGCGTCGCCGTGCCAGCCGTCCACGATCGCGCCGGCGTCGATCGAGATGATGTCGCCGTCCTTGAGGACGGTCTTGTCGTCCGGGATGCCGTGGACGACGACCTCGTTCACCGAGGTGCAGATGGTCGCGGGGAAGCCGCCGTAACCGAGGAAGTTCGACTTGGCACCGGCGTCCGCGATGACCTTGCGGGCCACCATGTCCAGATCCCGCGTCGTGGCGCCCGGCACGGCCGCCTCACGGGTCGCAGCGTGGATCGCGGCGACGACCAGCCCTGCCTCGCGCATCTTCGCGATCTGCTCGGGGGTCTTGATCTGGACCATGGGAAATGCCTTCCACCTTCGGATCTGCGCTGTACAGGTCTTCTCAACAGTACGGCCGCGATGTCCTGGGGACACCGCGGCCGTACCTGCACACAAAGAGTTACTACTTCTTGAGGGCGTCCATCGCGCGCTTCGTGACGTCCGCGACCTCACCGAGGGCCGGGATGGTCACCAGCAGGCCCTGGGCCTTGTAGTAGTCGATGATCGGCTCGGTCTGCGTGTGGTAGACCTCGAGCCGGTTGCGCACCGTCGCCTCGGAGTCGTCGCCGCGCTGGTACAGCTCGCCGCCGCAGGTGTCGCAGACACCCTCGGCCTTGGGCTGGGCGTACGTCACGTGGAAGACGTGCGAGGAGTCGTTGCGGCAGATGCGCCGGCCGGCGATCCGCTTGACGACCTCGTCCTCCTCGACCTCCAGGTCGAGGACGGCGTCGAGCTTCATGCCCGCCGCCTGGAGCATCACGTCGAGCGCCTCGGCCTGCGAGACGTTGCGCGGGAATCCGTCGAGCAGGAAGCCGTTCACGGCGTCCGGCTGCTCCATACGGTCCTTCGCCATGCCGATGGTCACCTCGTCGGGGACCAGGTCGCCGGCGTCCATGTACGCCTTCGCCTGCTTGCCCAGCTCAGTGCCCTGGCTGATGTTGGCCCGGAACAGGTCGCCCGTGGAGATGTGCGGAATCGACAGGTTCTTGGCAAGGAACGCAGCCTGCGTTCCCTTGCCCGCACCGGGCGGTCCAACGAGGACGATTCGCATCAGCGGAGGAACCCTTCGTAATTACGCTGCTGGAGCTGGCTCTCGATCTGCTTCACGGTTTCCAGACCCACACCCACGATGATGAGGATGCTCGTCCCGCCGAACGGGAAGTTCTGGTTCGCTCCGAAGCCGGCCAACGCCATCGTCGGCACAAGAGCGATGAGACCCAGGTACAGCGACCCCGGCCAGGTGATCCGGTTGAGTACGTAGCTCAGGTACTCGGCGGTGGGCCGACCGGCGCGGATGCCCGGGATGAACCCACCATACTTCTTCATGTTGTCTGCAACTTCCTCGGGGTTGAACGAGATCGCCACGTAGAAGAACGCGAAGAAAACGATCAGGAGGAAGTACACCGCGATGTAGTACGGGTGGTCGCCCTTGACGAAGTGCTTCTGGATCCAGGTGGCCCAGCCCGCGGTGGACCCGCTGAACTGCACGACCAGTGCCGGGATGTAGAGCAGCGACGAGGCGAAGATAACGGGGATGATGCCCGCCTGGTTCACCTTGAGCGGGATGTAGGTCGAGGTACCACCGTAGGCACGGCGGCCGATCATGCGCTTCGCGTACTGGACCGGGATCCGGCGCTGCGCCTGCTCGACGAAGACGACGAGGCCGACCATCGCGAGACCGACGAGCATGACCACGCCGAACTCGACCCAGCCGTCGGCGATCTTGCCCTGCTCCTTGATGGCCCACAGGGCGCCGATGAAGCCGGCGGCGATCGAGATGAACATGAGGATCGACATGCCGTTGCCGATGCCGCGGTCGGTGATGAGCTCACCGAGCCACATGACGACGCAGGTACCGGCGGTCATGGTGACCACCATGACGACCGTGGTGAAGATCGACCGGTCGGGGACGATCTGGCTGGCGACCTGGCAGCCCTGGAACAGGGCACCGGTGCGGGCCGTGGCGACGAGGCCCGTGCCCTGCAGGATCGCGAGCGCGACCGTCAGATAGCGCGTGTACTGAGTGATCTTCGCCGTGCCGGACTGTCCCTCTTTTTTGAGGGTCTCCAGCTTCGGGATGACCACGGTCAGCAGCTGCAGAATGATGCTCGCCGTGATGTAGGGCATGATGCCGAGCGCAAAGATCGTGATCTGCAGCAGCGCACCGCCGCTGAACATGTTGACCAGACCGAACAGCCCATTGCTGCTGCCTGCCTGTTCGACACAGATCTGAACGTTCTTGTAGCTCACGCCGGGTACCGGGATATGGGACCCGAGCCGGAACAGCACGATGATGCCGAGCGTGAAGAGCAGCTTCTTGCGCAGGTCGGGCGTCTTGAACGCCCGGGCGAACGCGGTGAGCACGGTGCCTCCTGCGACCCCCGCGCTACTGCGTCAGAGGTGACGGTCTGAGGGATCGACGTATACGACAAAGCAAAGGTGCACGCCACCTTACCGGCGAGTGTGCCTTCCGTGGAACGACCGACCGGGGATGCCCCATATGTGAGGCATCCCCGGTCGGGTTTCGAGCTATTCAGCCACTGAAATCGTCTTAGACGAGCTCGGTGACGGTGCCGCCGGCAGCGGCAATCTTCTCCTTGGCGGAGGCGGAAACGGCGTCAACCGAAACCTGCAGCGCCACGGAGATCTCGCCCTGGCCCAGGACCTTGACGAGGCTGTTCTTGCGAACCGCGCCCTTGGCGACCAGGTCGGCCACCGTGACTTCTCCACCCTCGGGGTAGAGAGCGCCGAGCTTGTCCAGGTTGACAACCTGGAACTCGGTGCGGAACGGGTTCTTGAAGCCCTTGAGCTTCGGCAGGCGCATGTGGAGGGGCATCTGCCCACCCTCGAAGCGCTGCGGGATCTGGTAACGGGCCTTCTGGCCCTTCGTACCACGACCGGCCGTCTTACCCTTCGACGCCTCACCACGACCGACACGGGTCTTCGCGGTCTTGGCGCCGGGGGCGGGACGGAGGTTGTGGGCCTTCAGCGGGCTGTTCTCAGCCATGATTAGTCAACCTCCTCAACCGTCACGAGGTGGCGGACGGTCTGCACCATTCCGCGGAACTCGGGGCGGTCCTCCTTGACGACGACGTCGTTCAGGCGCTTGAGCCCGAGCGAACGCAGCGTGTCGCGGTGGTTCTGCTTGCTGCCGATGTACGACTTCGTCTGCGTGATCTTGAGGCGAGCCATTACGCACCCGCCCCGGCACGTGCACGAAGCAGAGCCGCGGGGGCGACGTCCTCGAGGGGCAGACCACGGCGAGCCGCGATCTCCTCGGGACGCTGCAGGCCCTGGAGGGCCGCCACGGTCGCGTGCACGATGTTGATCGCGTTGTCGGAGCCCAGGGACTTCGACAGGATGTCGTGAACGCCGGCGCACTCCAGAACGGCGCGCACCGGGCCACCGGCGATAACACCGGTACCGGGGGAAGCAGGCTTCAGCAGGACGACGCCCGCAGCCTTCTCGCCCTGGATCGGGTGAGGGATGGTGCCCTGGATGCGCGGAACCTTGAAGAAGTTCTTCTTCGCTTCCTCGACACCCTTGGCGATGGCCGCGGGAACTTCCTTGGCCTTGCCGTAACCGACACCTACAGTGCCGTCACCGTCGCCCACCACGACCAGCGCGGTGAAGCTGAAGCGGCGACCACCCTTGACAACCTTGGCGACGCGGTTGATCGCGACAACGCGCTCAACGTAAGCGGTCTTCTCGGCGGCAGGGCCACCGTCGCGACCCTTCCGGTCCCGCCGCTCGCCGCCACCGGCACCGCTTCCGCGGCGCTGGGGTCCAGCCATTGGATTACCTCTCTCTGTTACGTCCGTGAGTCCCGGAACCGGGGCTTAGAACTTCAGCCCGGCTTCGCGGGCGGCGTCAGCCAGAGCGGCAATGCGCCCGGCGTATCGGTTGCCACCGCGGTCGAACACGACGGTCTCGACTCCCGCAGCCTTCGCACGCTCGGCGACGAGCGCGCCGACGGCCTGGGCCTGGGCGCTCTTGTCGCCTTCGCCACCGCGGATCGAGGTGTCCAGGGTCGACGCGGACGCCAGGGTGTGACCCTGGAGGTCGTCGATGACCTGAGCAACGATGTTGCGGTTCGAACGCGTCACGACGAGGCGCGGACGCTCCGCCGTACCCGACACGTTCTTGCGAATGCGGATGTGGCGGCGAGCCTTGGCAGCGCGCTTGTACGCGTCGCCCTTGGCGATCTTCACACCGTATGCCATGGCTACTTACCAGCCTTTCCGACCTTGCGGCGGATGACTTCGCCGGCGTACTTGACACCCTTGGCCTTGTACGGGTCGGGCTTCCGCAGCTTGCGGATGTTGGCGGCGACCTCGCCGACCTTCTGCTTGTCGATGCCCTCGACCGAGAACTTGGTCGGCGACTCGACCTTGAAGGAGATGCCCTCGGGCGCCTCCACCAGGATCGGGTGGCTGTAACCCAGCTGGAACTCCAGGTTGGAGCCCTTCGCCAGGACACGGTAACCGACACCGCTGATCTCGAGAGCCTTGACGTATCCCGTGGTCACACCGGTGATCATGTTCGCCACCAGCGTGCGGGACAGGCCGTGCAGGGCCTTGTTCTGACGCTCGTCGTTCGGACGGGTGACGTTCAGAACGCCGTCCTCGCCCTTCACGACGGCGATGGGAGCCTTGACGGTGTGGGTGAGGGAACCCTTGGGGCCCTTAACCGCAACCGTGCTGCCATCGATGGTGACGTCCACACCGGCGGGAACCTGGATGGGGAGCTTGCCGATTCGCGACATTGCTTTTCCTCCGTTCCCGACTACCAGACGTAGGCGAGGACTTCCCCACCTACGCCCTTCTTGCCTGCCTGCTGGCCGGTGAGCAGACCGTGCGACGTGGAGATGATCGCCACGCCCAGGCCGCCGAGCACCTTCGGCAGGTTGGTGGACTTCGCGTACACGCGCAGACCGGGCTTCGAGATCCGCTTGATGCCCGCAATGGAGCGCTCGCGGTTCGGCCCGAACTTCAGCTCGAGGACGAGGTTCTTGCCGACCTCGGCGTCCTCGACCTTCCAGCCGGTGATGAAACCCTCCTGCTTGAGGATCTCTGCGATGTGCGACTTGATCTTGCTGTGCGGCATCACGACGGTGTCGTGGTACGCCGAGTTAGCGTTACGCAGACGCGTGAGCATGTCTGCGATCGGGTCAGTCATGGTCATGAAGTGGCCTTCGGCCTCTCTCGCCGGGGTTTCCTGTATGCGCCATCCCTCTCCCCACTCAGTGGCGGGACGGGTGCGGTGCGGGGACCTACGGCGTAGTAAGTCGTTATGGGCGGCGGACGCCCAACCACACAAGCCTAAGGCATGCGCGGCTGGGCACCCACCGTCCAGATGCTTACCGAGAGTGCCTGGTACTCCCCAAGTCCTTACGGACGAGGGTGATTTACCAGGAGCTCTTGGTCACGCCCGGCAGCTCGCCACGGTGAGCCATCTCACGAAGGCACACGCGGCACAGGCCGAACTTGCGGTACACGGAGTGGGGGCGACCGCAGCGCTGGCAGCGGGTGTACGCACGCACACCGAACTTGGGCTTACGGGCAGCCTTCGCGATGAGAGCCTTCTTCGCCATCTCGCTTACGCCTCCTTGAAGGGGAAGCCGAGGTGACGAAGGAGGGCACGGCCCTCGTCGTCGTTGGTCGCCGTGGTGACCACGGTGATGTCCATACCCCGGGTACGGTCGATCTTGTCCTGGTCGATCTCGTGGAACATGACCTGCTCCGTGAGACCGAAGGTGTAGTTGCCACGGCCGTCGAACTGCTTCGGCGACAGACCACGGAAGTCACGGATACGCGGAAGCGCGAGCGACAGCGTACGGTCCAGGAACTCCCACATGCGGTCACCACGGAGGGTGACGTGGCAGCCGATCGGCTGACCCTCGCGCAGCTTGAACTGCGCGATGGACTTGCGGGCCTTCGTGACGGCCGGCTTCTGACCGGTGATCGTCGTCAGGTCCTTGATGGCGCCGTCGATCAGCTTGGAGTCGCGGGCGGCGTCGCCCACACCCATGTTGACCACGATCTTCACGAGGCCGGGAATCTGCATGACGTTCTCGTAGGAGAACTCCTCACGCAGCTTGCCCGCGATGTCCTCGCGGTACTTCGTCTTGAGACGCGGAGTGGTAGCCATCAGATGTCCTCACCCGTCCGCTTGGCAACGCGGATCTTGTTGCCCTCGTCGTCGAAGCGGTAGCCGACGCGGGTGACGACCTTCTTGCCGTCCTTCTCCACAACCAGCTGAACGTTGCTGACGTGGACCGGGGCCTCGGTGATCACAATGCCACCGGCCTGGTTCTGCGCAGCCTTGGTGTGCTTCTTGACCCGGTTGACACCCTCGACGAGGACACGGTTGTCGGCGGGGAAGGCAACGATGACCTTGCCCTGCTTGCCCTTGTCCTTACCGGTGATGACCTGGACCAGGTCGCCCTTCTTGATCTTCATGCTTACAGCACCTCCGGCGCGAGCGAGATGATCTTCATGAACTTCTTCTCGCGCAGCTCACGGCCCACCGGGCCGAAGATACGGGTGCCGCGAGGGTCGCCGTCGTTCTTCAGAATGACGGCGGCGTTCTCGTCAAAGCGGATGTACGAGCCGTCCTGGCGGCGACGCTCCTTGACGGTGCGAACGATGACCGCCTTGACGACGTCACCCTTCTTCACGTTGCCACCGGGGATCGCGTCCTTGACGGTGGCGACGATGACGTCTCCGATGCCCGCGTAGCGGCGACCGGAACCACCGAGAACACGGATGCAAAGGATTTCCTTGGCACCAGTGTTGTCGGCGATACGCAGTCGCGACTCCTGCTGGATCACGTGTATCTCCTGTTTGTCTGCCGGTTCCCGGCGGGGGCTTCACTCCGGAGAGCGTCGCCCCCACCGAGCCTGGCGGAACGAACCTAAGGGAAACCCCTCAGGTGCTTACTTGGCCTTCTCGAGGATCTCGACGATGCGCCAGCGCTTGCTCGCCGACAGCGGACGCGTCTCCATGATGAGGACGCGGTCGCCGACGCCGGCAGCGTTCTGCTCGTCGTGAGCCTTGAGCTTGTTCGTACGGCGGATGACCTTGCCGTACAGGGCGTGCTTCACGCGGTCCTCGACGGCGACGACGACGGTCTTGTCCATCTTGTCGCTGACGACCAGACCCTCACGGGTCTTGCGGAAACCGCGCTCGGTCTTCTCAGTCACGTTGTTCTCGCTCATCAGGCGCTCTCCACCGTCTCGATACCGAGCT
This sequence comes from Streptomyces sp. NBC_01232, assembly GCF_035989885.1. Classification (GTDB taxonomy): domain Bacteria; phylum Actinomycetota; class Actinomycetes; order Streptomycetales; family Streptomycetaceae; genus Streptomyces. The sequence continues at coordinate 5,001,192 of NZ_CP108518.1, read as the reverse complement.
CACGCTCGTGCATCAGGGTGTAGATGCGAGCGATGTCCTTACGGACGGACTTGAGCCGGCCGTTGTTCTCCAGCTGACCCGTGGCCGCCTGGAAGCGGAGCTTGAACAGCTCCTCCTTGGCCTCGCGCAGCTTGCCAACGAGCTCCTCGTTGCCGAGCTCACGCAGCTCGGACGCCTTGGTTCCCGTCGCCATCACGACTCACCTGCCTCGCGCCGAACAATCCGGCACTTCATCGGAAGCTTGTGAGCAGCGCGGGTGAGCGCCTCACGAGCAATCTTCTCGTTCGGGTAGGACAGCTCGAACATGACCCGGCCCGGGTGCACGTTGGCGATCCACCACTCGGGAGAACCCTTACCGGAACCCATGCGGGTTTCGGCCGGCTTCTTCGTCAGCGGGCGGTCCGGGTAGATGTTGATCCAGACCTTGCCGCCACGCTTGATGTGGCGGGTCATCGCAATACGAGCCGCCTCGATCTGGCGGTTCGTCACGTACGCCGGGGTCAGCGCCTGGATGCCGTACTCGCCGAACGAGACCTCAGTACCGCCCTTGGCCATACCGCTGCGCTTCGGGTGGTGCTGCTTGCGGTGCTTGACCCTACGAGGGATCAGCATGTCGGTCAGGCCTCCGTTCCGGTGCTCTCGGCCGGAGCGGCGGCGGGAGCGTCGGCCTTGGGGGCCTCGGCACCAGCAGCCTGCTGCGGCTTGCGGCCACCACGGCCGCCGCGCTCGCCACCACGGCCACCACGGCCGGCGGGACGGTCGCCAGCGCCCTGCGCGCCACGGGCCGGGCGGTTACCCGCACGGGCCGCAGCGTTCTCGGCGCGAACCTCGGCGATGTTCTTGACATCGCCCTTGTAGATCCAGACCTTCACACCGATACGGCCGAAGGTGGTCTTGGCCTCGAAGAAGCCGTAGTCCACGTTCGCGCGCAGGGTGTGCAGCGGCACACGGCCTTCGCGGTAGAACTCGGAGCGGGACATCTCGGCGCCGCCGAGACGGCCGCCACACTGGATCTTGATGCCCTTGGCGCCGGCCTTCATCGTGCCCTGCATGCTCTTACGCATGGCGCGACGGAAGGAGACGCGGGAGGAGAGCTGCTCGGCAACGGCCTGGGCAACCAGCTGGGCATCGAGCTCGGGGTTCTTGACCTCGAGGATGTTCAGCTGGACCTGCTTGCCCGTGAGCTTCTCGAGGTCACCGCGGATGCGGTCGGCCTCGGCGCCACGGCGGCCGATGACGATGCCCGGACGAGCGGTGTGGATGTCCACACGCACGCGGTCACGGGTGCGCTCGATCTCAACCTTCGAGATGCCGGCGCGCTCCATGCCGGACGTCATCATCCGACGGATGGCGACGTCTTCCTTGACGTAGTCCTTGTACAGCTTGTCGGCGTACCAACGCGACTTGAAGTCGGTGGTGATGCCGAGCCGGAACCCGTGCGGGTTTACCTTCTGGCCCATTACCGGGAACCTTCCTTGCTGCTGACGACCACGGTGATGTGGCTGGTCCGCTTGCGGATCCGGTAGGCACGGCCCTGCGCACGCGGACGGAACCGCTTCAGGGTCGGGCCCTCGTCCACGAACGCCTCGCTGATGACCAGCGTGGAGGCGTCCGGGTGGTTGTAGTTGTGTGCGGCATTGGCAATGGCGCTGTCAAGCACCTTGCCAACCGGCACGCTCGCGGCCTGCGGGGCGAAACGCAGGACCGCCTGAGCCTCCGTGGCATCCATGCCACGGATAAGGTCCACCACTCGGCGGGCCTTCATGGGCGTGACGCGGATGTACCGCGCCTGGGCCCTGGCTTCCATGGTTGTCCCTTCGGTGTAAGTCATAGTCGTAACCACCCCGCCTTTAGCGGCGCTTCGACTTCCGGTCGTCCTTGACGTGGCCGCGGAAGGTGCGAGTCGGCGAGAACTCGCCGAGCTTGTGGCCGACCATCGACTCGGTGACGAACACCGGGACGTGGGTCTTGCCGTTGTGCACCGCGATGGTGTGACCCAGCATGCTGGGGATGATCATCGAGCGACGGGACCAGGTCTTGATGACGTTCTTGGTGCCGGCTTCGTTCTGGACGTCCACCTTCTTTACGAGGTGGTCGTCGACGAAGGGCCCCTTCTTGAGACTGCGCGGCATCTAAACCCGCTCCTAGCGCTTCTTGTTCGTCTTGCGGCGGCGGACGATGTACTTGCTCGAAGCCTTCTTCGGCGAGCGAGTACGACCCTCCTTCTGACCCCACGGGGAGACCGGGTGGCGACCACCACTGGTCTTGCCCTCACCACCACCGTGCGGGTGGTCAACCGGGTTCATCGCGACACCGCGGACGGACGGGCGAACGCCCTTCCAGCGCATACGGCCGGCCTTGCCCCAGTTGATGTTCGACTGCTCGGCGTTGCCGACCTCGCCGACGGTGGCGCGGCAGCGCGCGTCGACCAGGCGGATCTCACCGGAAGGCATACGAAGGTGGGCCATCGTGCCCTCCTTCGCCAGCAGCTGCACGGAGGCACCCGCGGAGCGGGCGAACTTGGCGCCACCACCGGGACGGAGCTCGATCGCGTGGATCGTGGTACCGACCGGGATGTTGCGGAGCGCGAGGTTGTTACCGGGCTTGATGTCGGCCGTGGGGCCGTTCTCAATCCGGTCGCCCTGCTTCAGAGCCTTCGGCGCGATGATGTAGCGCTTCTCGCCGTCCGCGTAGTGCAGGAGCGCGATGCGCGCGGTGCGGTTGGGGTCGTACTCGATGTGCGCGACCTTCGCCGGCACGCCGTCCTTGTCGTGACGACGGAAGTCGATCACGCGGTAGGCGCGCTTGTGTCCACCACCCTGGTGGCGAACGGTGATCCGACCGGTGTTGTTACGGCCGCCCTTGCTGTGCAGGGGGCGAACCAGCGACTTCTCCGGCGTGGACCGCGTGATCTCGACAAAGTCGGCGACGCTGGAGCCACGACGGCCCGGGGTCGTCGGCTTGTACTTGCGGATACCCATTTCTCAGTCCTCGTCCGATTCCGGACGACTAGACCTCCGTTAGGAGGCCTGGCCGCCGAAGATGTCGATTCGGTCGCCCTCAGCGAGGGTCACGATGGCGCGCTTCGTGTCAGCGCGCTTGCCGAAACCGGTCTTGGTGCGCTTGCGCTTACCCTGACGGTTGATCGTGTTGACCCCGGTGACCTTGACCGAGAAGACCGCTTCCACAGCCTGCTTGATCTGGGTCTTGTTCGAGCCGGGCGCGACGATGAACGTGTACTTGTTCTCGTCGAGCAGCGCGTAGCTCTTCTCCGAGACAACCGGCTTGATCAGCAGGTCGCGCGGGTCAGTGAAGGTCTTGCTGGTAACGGTCGCGTCAGACATTACGCGTCGCTCCCTTCGGTCTCATCGGCCTTGGGGCCAGACACGAAGGACTCGAAAGCGGCCTGAGTGAAGACCACGTCGTCAGAGACGATCACGTCGTACGTGTTCAGCTGGCCCGGCTCCAGGATGTGAACCTGGGGCAGGTTGCGGGCGGACAGCCACGCGGCCTCGTCGGCGCGCTCGACGACCAGGAGCAGGTTCTTGCGCTCCGAGATCTTGCCGAACAGCGTCTTGGCGGCCTTCGTGGAGGCAGCACCCTCGACCACGCCGGTGACGACGTGGATGCGGGAGTGACGCGCACGGTCCGAGAGGGCACCGCGGAGGGCGGCGGCCTTCATCTTCTTCGGGGTCCGCTGGGAGTAGTCACGCGGCTGCGGGCCGTGGACGACGCCACCGCCGACGAACTGCGGCGCACGGGTCGAACCCTGGCGCGCGCGGCCGGTGCCCTTCTGGCGGTACGGCTTGCGGCCACCACCACGGACTTCGCCGCGACGCTTGGTCTTGTGCGTGCCCTGACGGGCAGCTGCCAGCTGAGCGACAACGACCTGGTGGATCAGCGGAACGCTGGTCTTCGCGTCGAAGATCTCCGAGGGGAGCTCGACGGTACCGGCCTTGTCGCCTGCCGGCGAAAGGATGTCAATGGTGCTCATTACCTCAAGCCCCCTTGGCCGCGGTACGGACCAGGACGAGGCCGCCGTTCGGACCGGGGACTGCGCCCTTGATGAGGAGCAGACCCTTCTCCGCGTCAACCGCGTGGATGGTCAGGTTCTGGGTGGTGACACGCTCGTTACCCATGCGACCGGCCATGCGCATGCCCTTGAAGACACGCCCAGGGGTGGCACAGCCACCGATCGAACCGGGGGAGCGGTGCTTGCGCTGCACACCGTGACCGGCGCCGAGGCCCCGGAAGTTGTGCCGCTTCATGACACCGGCGAAGCCCTTGCCCTTGCTGTTGCCCGTGACGTCAACCTTGACGCCGGACTCGAACACCTCAGCAGTGATCTCCTGGCCGAGCGTGTACTCGCTGGCGTCGGAGGTGCGGAGCTCCACCAGGTGGCGGCGGGGGGTCACGTCGGCCTTGGCGAAGTGGCCCTTGAGGGGCTTGTTCACCTTGCGCGGGTCGATCTCGCCGAAGGCGATCTGGACCGACTCGTAGCCGTCGATGTCGTTCGTACGGACCTGGGTAACGACGCAGGGTCCGGCCTTGACCACGGTCACCGGGACGACACGGTTGTTCTCGTCCCAGACCTGGGTCATGCCGAGCTTCTCGCCCAGGACGCCCTTGATCTGCTTTGCCATCTTCTCGACGCCTCTCAGAGCTTGATCTCGATGTCAACGCCGGCCGGAAGGTCCAGGCGCATCAGCGAGTCAACGGTCTTGGGGGTCGGGTCGAGGATGTCGATCAGGCGCTTGTGCGTGCGCATCTCGAAGTGCTCGCGCGAGTCCTTGTACTTGTGCGGCGACTTGATGACGCAGTACACGTTCTTCTCAGTGGGCAGCGGCACCGGGCCCGCGACCGACGCACCAGTGCGCGTCACCGTCTCGACGATCTTCTTCGCCGAGGAATCGATGACCTCGTGGTCGTAGGCCTTGAGCCGGATGCGGATCTTCTGTCCCGCCATGGCTACTCCGTAGTCCTGTCTGTATGTGGAAACGCTCTGGCTCCCGGTCGGCTGCGGGACGGATCCCACTGCCTCTCCTCCGACCCACGCGGTCGGGCGTGTCGCACTCCCTCTACAGAAAATTCCCATACGGAAATTCCCTCGTCCAAGGGGGTGCGGTCCCTGTGACCGCGATTCGGGGGAGAAACACCCACCGAGTGCCTGGTGTGCACCGTGCTGACACTTCCCAGAAGATTCCCGTACGTCCGTCCCCATTGCTGCCCCGAGAGGCAGATTAAGGACGACGAGTACTGTGGGACTCGCTTCCGGTCCTCCCGGCGGGAGGCGCGCAGCATCGGCACTCAGCCGAGCAACTTGAGTAGTCTGCCATACGAGGCACGTACCTGGCCAATCGGGCGGAAGAGAATACCCCGCCACGCTGAGTGGTCAAACCGCACCACGCGCCGCACCCGGCGGGGCTCCTCCCCCGGTCAGGAGCGGGTGATGGTCCTGCACCCTTCGCCCTGGATGTCCGTACTGCGGTCGTACGGATCCTCGGCGGGCCCGGTGGCCGCAGGCCCGGTCGGCGCGTCCAGCGGGAACTGCGGGTGCAGGAAGCCGTCGGCCGCCTCGCACTCCACGTTCGACCACTCCGCCTGGTACTCGCGCAGCTGCAGCCGGCCCCGCGTGGTCTCCCAGCGCGCCGGGTCGAGCAGGGCGAGGGTGATCTGCCGGCGCACGATCGTGCGCTGCACGCTCGTGCCGCCCTTCGCCTTGGTCAGCGGGTGGACGAAGGTGTAGTCCGTCACCACGAGGACCTCCCCCGGGTCCCCCTTCTCCACGCGCATGCTGCCGCGCACCTTGACGACGTCGCCGACCGGCCCCGCCTCGGCCGGGTCGAAGCGGGTGAAGACCGTCACCGGGGTGTCCTGCGCCGTGGGCTTCGTCAGGTACCGCTCCAGCAGCTGCGGGATCTCCGGCTGCCGCGGGTCCAGGATCGCCAGGGCGCCGTCGGGCCGCTCCCCGCGCAGGGTCGCCGGGTCCAGGTTCGCCGCGACGAGGAACTGCTTCGTCTTCTGCAGTGCGTCGGCGACCTTCTCCTTCGACATCCCGCCCAGGGCGGTGGCCTCGGGGACCTCGATCCCGGCGGCGCCGTCGGCCCACTGGAGGGCCGGGGAGCCGCGGAAGGGTTCCTGCAGCGTCGGCTGATCGGGCGGCAGCGCGGGCGGCGGCGCGGTGGGGCGTACGGACTCCGCCGCCAGCGGCGCCGCGCTCCGGGCGTCCTGCCGGGCCCCGGCCTTGCCGGTGAGCCTGTCGATCACCAGCTCGGGCCGCAGGGCGACCAGCGCGAGCCCGGCGATGAGCGCCACGGTGAGGGTGGCCTTCAGCGGCCCCGGGCGGCTGCGCTGCTCCTGCCAGGCGGGCCCGGTGCGCCATCCCGGCGGCTCGTCCGGGAAGCCCGGTCTGCCGTCGTTGTCGTTGTTGTTGGTGTTGTTGGTGTTCCTCATGAACCCGCCCCGAGACGTTCTGCGTGCTTGCCCCAGGAGCCTCTCATTCCCCTCCGTCCGGCCCGACCCCGCCGGTCCTGCGGCAACTGCGTGCCAGTAGCATCCGGCCAACCGGGCCTGTCACATGGCCGGTTCACAAAAGGGGTTGGGGAAACAACTTGAGACTAGGTCGTGCGCGCGGTACGGCTCTGGCCGCCGCGCTCGGTGTCGTAGCGGTACTCGGTTTCCAGGGGGCGGCCAACGGCTTCGGCACCGACTCCCTGGACGATGAGGGACTGCCGCGCTACAGCGCCCCCGGCAAGGCACGGGGGCCGGTGGAGGGCAAGGTCCACAAGCTCCGCCTGAAGAACAAGGGGACCGGCAAGGCCGTCCTCGCACAGCAGGACACGAAGCCCTTCGGCCTCCTGGGCGTCACGTGGTCGGACCCCGCGGCCGAGGTGAAGGGCCCGATCGAGGCGCGCACGCGCAATGCGAAGACCGGTGAGTGGTCGAAGTGGATCACCCTGGAGAAGGCGCAGGCGAACCTCGACGGCAAGCGCCCCGGGATGCGCGGCTCCACGGAGCCCGTCTGGGTCGGTCTGTCGGACGGCGCCGAGGTCCGCGTGGGCGCGGACGCGGGCACTGCCGCGCTGCCCGCCGGACTGGAGCTGGCGCTCGTCGACCCGGGTTCCACCGCTGCCGCCAAGAAGTCCGGAGACCTGAAGGCCGAGCCGGCGGCGTTCGCCGCCCCGGCGGAGGACCCCGTTCCGCCGACGCCCGCACAGCCGCCGACCACTCCGGGCCCCGCCTCCACGGCGCCGAAGCCCGAGATCGTCTCGCGCGTCCAGTGGGGAGCGGACGAGAGCCTGAACAACGAGGGCCCGGTCTACCTCCCCGGAGCGAAGATCAAGGCGGCCTTCGTCCACCACACCGCGGCCTCCGCGCCGTACGAGTGCTCCGAGTCCGCGGCCATCGTCCGCGGCCTGCACGTGTACCACGTGAACGAGAACAAGTGGCGTGACCTCGGCTACAACTTCCTCGTCGACAAGTGCGGCACGATCTTCGAGGGCCGCCAGGGCGGTGTCGACCAGCCCGTGCAGGGCGCGCACGCCTACGGCTGGAACTCCGAGTCGACGAGCGTCTCCGTCCTCGGCGACTACACGCAGGCCGGGGCCTCGCAGGCCGCGCTCGACGCCATCTCCAAGGTCGCGGCCTACAAGCTCGGCCAGTACGACGGCGACATGAGCGGCACGACGATGCTGACCGCGGGCGCCGACCAGAAGAACTACTTCGGCAAGAGCTACACCGCGGGGCAGTCGTACGAGTTCAAGACGCTCTCGGGACACCGGGACGGCTTCAACACCCAATGCCCGGGCCACGCGCTCTACCCCCAGCTGGACGCGCTCCGCACCTCCGGTCCCGCGGCCAGGCTGAAGGTCACCTCCGTGAACGGGGAAGCGGCCCAGCCGGGCTCCTCGTTCCAGACCCCCGGTCCCGTCTCCGTCGGCTTCGACACCAGCACGGCGAGCGCCCAGGTGAGCAAGTTCGAGCTGCTGGTCGACGACAAGCCGGTCGCCACCGTCGCGGGCACCGCCCGTTCGGCGTCGGCCTCGCTGGCGCTGGGCAGCCACCAGGTCCAGGTCCGGGCGACCACGACGAACGGCAAGGTGGCCACCAGCCTCCCGGTCACCGTCCTCGCCGAGGTCAAGGACATCAAGTTCGTCCCGGTCGCTCCCAAGCGGCTGATGGACACCCGTGAGGGCCTGGGCGTACCGCAGGCCAAGGTGGCCGGCGGCACCTCCGTCACCCTGCAGGTCGCGGGCGGCTCCACCGGCATCCCGGCGAGCGGTGTCACCGCGGCCGTCCTGAACGTGACGGCGACGGAGCCCACCCAGTCCAGCTTCGTGTCGGTCTACCCGAACGGAACGGCCCGCTCCAGCGCGTCGAACCTGAACTTCACCGCCGGCCAGACGATCCCCAACCTGGTGGTCGTCCCCGTGGTCGACGGCAAGGTCAGCTTCTACAACCACTCGGGAGCGGTCCACCTCATAGCCGACATCACCGGGTACTTCACCTGGAGCGGCGAGGGTGCCACGCACACCAACATCGGCCCGACGCGGCTGATGGACACCCGTGAGGGACTCGGCGTACCGCAGGCCAAGGTCGCCGGCGGTACCTCCGTCACCCTCCCCGTCGCGGGCGTCGAGGGAATCCCGGCCACCGGCGTCAAGGCGGTCGTCCTCAACGTGACCGCGACCAACCCGACGCAGTCCAGCTTCGTGTCGGTCTACCCCAGCGGCACCACCCGCTCCAGCGCCTCCAACCTGAACTTCACCGCCGGCCAGACGATCCCCAACCTGGTGATCGTCCCCGTGGTCGACGGCAAGGTCAGCTTCTACAACCACTCCGGCACCGTCGACCTCATCGCCGACATCACCGGCTATTTTTCGGACAGCACCTCGGGTGCCACGCACACCAACATCGGCCCGACGCGGCTGATGGACACCCGTGAGGGACTCGGAGTACCGCAGGCCAAGGTCGCCGGCGGCACCTCCGTCACCCTCCCCGTCGCGGGCATCGAGGGAATCCCGGCCACCGGCGTCAAGGCGGTCGTCCTCAACGTGACCGCGACCAACCCGACGCAGTCCAGCTTCGTGTCGGTCTACCCCAGCGGCACCACCCGCTCCAGCGCGTCCAACCTGAACTTCACCGCCGGCCAGACGATCCCCAACCTGGTGATCGTCCCCGTGGTCGACGGCAAGGTCAGCTTCTACAACCACTCCGGCACCGTCGACCTCATCGCCGACATCACCGGCTACTTCACCAAGTAGTCCGCCGGACCGGAACCGAGAACGGGTGGACCCCGGCCGATCAGGCCGGGGTCCACCCGTTTCTTCGTCTCCTGCGGGCGGCGAGGGGAACCGGGACCGTGCGGTCCGCCCCTCACACCCTCCCGGTCGCCTGGATCAGCCCCGGCGCCAGATCACGTACTTGTCCTCGCGCACGTGCCGGTCGACGTGCCAGCCGGCCGGGGCGTTGCGCCAGCTCTCGGTGGCCGCGGCGTTCTCCGCGAAGAGGGCGACCACGGCGACGTTGGCCTCGGCCGGAGGGGCGTCGTTCTTGATCAGGGAGCGGGTCCAGACCCGGCCGTCGAGCACCTGGTAGGCCATCGTCATGCGGACCTCCCAGCGGACGTCCTTGTCCATCACCAGCTGGTCCCCGGGCCGGATGCCGGCCTTCTCGATGAAGCCGGTGCCGTCGCTCACGCGCTCGTTCGCGTAGGGCTCGGTGACGTTCTCGGTGATCGCGACGGTGGCGCAGCCGGCGAACACCGCCAGTGCGACCCCGACGGCCCCGGTGGCGAGCCCGGCGCGGCGGCTGCCGCCGAGCAGGCGCAGCAGCAGGACGACGGCGAGTGCGATCAGGGCGACGGCGGTGGTGCGCGTCGCGTGGAAGCTCGCCCAGTTCTCCCCGGACAGGCTGGAGAGGAAGGTGCTGTCGGGCAGGCCCCACAGGATGAACCAGGACTTGCTCCACTGCTGGCTGGCCATGTGGAGCAGGGCCGCCGTGAGCCCCAGCGTCACCACGCTCGCCGCCGCACCGAGTGCGACGATCTTCTTCCAGCCGCGGACGTGGTACAGCGTCGCCACCGCGACGAGCAGGTACACCGGGACCAGCAGGGACAGGTAGCGGGCGTAGACGATGGTGTCGATCCGGTGGTCGTTGGGCAGACCGGCGGCCGCCGCCAGGGCGATGCCGCCCAGCAGCGCGACCATCAGGAAGGCCACGACACGGTTGGCCAGGGTGAAGCGCGAGCTGAGGACCGCGCACACGCAGACCACCAGGGCCAGGGCGCCCAGGCCCCAGGTGGAGGTCATGAAGTACCAGAGGTGGCCGATCATCCGCATGATGGTGCGGCGCATCAGGCGGGTGTTCTCGAGCGTCTGGAAGACGGCGTTGCCGACCTCGCTCGGGGCTGCGCCGTCGATCCGGGAGATCATCCAGGTGGTCATCAGCTGCTTGCCGACGAACATCACGGCGAGCACGCCCAGCGCCGACGCGGTGGCGATCCGCGGTGCCCACTTGAAGACCAGGCCCACGAGCAGCACCAGACCGGTCAGCGCGATGATCACGCCGCCGCGGTCGTGGGTGAGCAGGCAGTAGCCGGCGGCGAAGGCGCCCAGCAGGCCGAACCGGATCCGGCTCTTCTTCGTGCCCTCCGAGAAGAGGCCGTGCATGCCGATCAGCCAGGCCAGCACCAGGACGGGCAGCGGGGTGTCCGCCATCGCGAACTGGGAGTAGAAGACGACCGGCGGGACCAGCACCGCGACGGTGGCCGCGATGTACGACACCGCCTTGGAGACGTTCAGCCGGCGCAGACCCCAGTACGCCATCGGCAGCACCAGGCAGCTGATCAGGGCGTTGATTCCCATGATCAGGTGGTAGCCGTACACCGCGTCCTCGGTGATGCGCAGGGCGGGCGAGATGAGGAACGAGTAGCCGGCGGGGATGACCTGGTCGCCGGGGATCTCGGTGGTCGGCCGGCCCGCCAGGATCCTGGCCATCACCAGGTACATCGACTCGTCCGGGCTGACCACCGGGTAGTTCTGCCTGGTGACCAGCGACAGCCGGAACAGCACGTTGAGCACGTAGCCGAGGGCCAGCGCCGACGGCACCACCCATCGGGCGTGCCACCAGCCCGCCGGGGTACGGCTGTCCGCCGGGGAGTCCCCGGCGGTCCGGTCGCTCTCCGGGTCGGCGGGAGAGAGGGGCGCCAGTCGCGTCATGACAGGTCAGACTTCCGTGAGATGTCCGTTGAGTACCGGTGTGGTGGTGCGGCGCGGCACGGCGCCGCGCAGGCTCAGCAGCATCGCGGCGGCGGTGGCCAGCGAGCCGACCGCGTACGCGAGTCCCACGCGCAGCGCGATGTCACCGGGCATCAGCGTGATGCCGAGCAGCACCGCGGTGCCGAACACCCAGCAGGCGAGCTGGGCGCGGTGCTTGTGCAGCACCATCTGCGCCTGGCCGAGCACCATCGCCAGCATGTAGCAGGTCGTTCCGACGGCGAACCACAGGAAGTCGACGCGGCCGAGCTGCCCGGGCTCGGCACCGAAGAGGACCTCGATCAGCCAGGGTCCGAGCAGCACGGCGGGGACACCGCCGACGACGCCGAGGCCGGCGACCACCAGGCAGGCCTTGCGGAGCATCCGGGCGAAGCCCTGGTGGTCCCCGCCGGCCACCACGGTGGAGAGTCCGGAGAGCAGCGAGGCCTGCAGCGAGCCGAAGACGAAGAGCGGCACACGGGCCAGCACCAGGGCGCTGAGCAGGCCGGCGATCAGTTCGGTGCGGGTCGGCTCCAGCAGCTGGGTGCTCATGACGGCCGCGTTGACGACCACCTGGGCGAGCAGGGTGGAGGCGGTCAACGGGCCGAGGCCGCGGACCAGGTCCCGGGTGGCGATCGGACCGCCGGGGCGCGCCGCGGCCCGGGTCGGGGCCAGCGTGACGAGCAGGGCGATGAACGGAGCCACGACGAGGATCAGGCTGAAGGCGAGCGCCGAGTGCAGCCCTGCGGCGGCGCAGGCGAAGGCCAGGACGATCCGCAGGCCGCCGTCGACGGCGAGCTGGGTGCCGAAGGCGGTGAAGCGGCCGGTGCCGGCCAGGATGCCCCGGGTGAGGTAGCACAGGGCCATTCCGGCGAAGGCGGCGCCGAGTACGGCGACCAGCTCGCGGTCCCCCCGGAACAGCCGGTCCGCGATCGGCCCGGCGAAGAGGGCGAGCGCGCCGAGTACGACGGCGAGGATGCCAGCGGTCAGCAGCCCCGCCCTGCGGAGCACCGGGGCGGCGCCCTCACCGCGCACCACGCGGGCGGCGACGATCCGGGTGAGCTCCTGCTCGATCGGGAAGAACAGGCCGATCCCGACGGACATCACCAGCGTCCACAGCACCGAGACCCCGGCCATGTCGGCCTTGGTGAGGCTGTGGCCGGCCACCGCGAGGTGGATGTAGGAGGCGGCGCCGAGCACAGCGGTGCCCCCCGCGACCATGGCGGTCCCGGGGGGCAGGGCCTTGAGCAGTTTCGCTATCGGGTTCATCCAGGAGCTTTCATCGGCCGCACGCTCAGCGCGTGGCGTGGCGGAGCATGGCGCTGACACCGGGCCGGCCGGCCTTCCTGGCGGCGCCGGGCAGCAGGGTGAGTGCGTGCAGCCGGGAGGAGAGGTGCAGCCGGGAGACCTTGGCGGCGCGCGGCCAGCCGTGCCGGTCCAGGCGGTCGGCGGTCTCCACGAAGAAGCGCTTGGCCTCCTCGAAGCGGTGGCCGGTGTAGGCCTTGGCCGAGGACTCGGACTCGGCGTGCCGGCGGTAGCTGAAGCAGACCTCCGGCGTCGTGGCCAGGGTCTCCCCCGCCACCAGCAGGTCCACGACCAGCGCGAGATCCTGGATCACGCCCAGGTCGGTGCGGAAGCCGAAGCGCTTGACCGCTTCGGTGCGCCAGCAGATCGACGGGAAGTACAGCCAGTTGCCGCGCAGCAGGCTGGTGGCCAGCTCCTCGCCGCCGAGCAGGGCCCGGCCCGGGCCCTTGGGCGCGTAGAGCTTGCGCTTGGTCCGGTCGCCGAGGGTGTCGAAGGGCAGGCCGTCGGTGCCGATGACCTGGACGCCGGGCTGGATCATCGCCGCGGCCGGCTCGCGGTCGGCCGCCGCCCGGACGACCTGGAGGTAGTTCGGGTGCATGAGGTCGTCGCAGCCCATGAGTACGAGGTACTCGTACTCGGCGAGCTCGACGCAGCGGTTGAAGTTGCCGGTCACGCCGAGGTTGCGGTCGTTGCGCAGGTAGCGGACGCGGGGGTCCGCGAGCTGCTCGAACCACTCGGGGACGCCCGGCTCGCGGCCGTCGTCGACCACGGTGAGCCGCCAGTCGTCGCCGTCCTGGGCCAGGACGCTGCGGACGGCGTCCTGCATCAGCGCGACGTCGCCGTAGTACGGCAGGAGGATCTCGAAACGCGACATGTTCTCCGCCTAGGCCTTGGTCAGCTCGCGGCGGACCAGCTCGGCGGTGCGCTGCTGGGAAGCGGCGTACGCCGGGGTGCCGGGCGTGAAGGTCTTCAGTTCCTTGGGCATGCGGCGGATCATCGCGAGCAGCAGCACGAGGCCGGCCCGGGTGAGGTAGACCATCGCCTTGAGCGGCGAGGCGCTCGGGCGGCCGGTGGTCCGCTCGCGCATCGCCACGGGGATCTGGCGCACCGTGAAGCCGGAGCGGGCGGCGCCCACCATGGACTCGATGGTGTCGCCGAGGTACTCCACCGGGTACCAGCGGGCGAAGAACTCTATGAGCGGGCGGTTGCAGGCGCGGAAGCCCGAGGTGGTGTCGGTGAGCTTGGTCCGGGTGATCCGCGACAGCACCACGGACAGCAGGGACATCGCCCACTTGCGGGGACCGCGGACCGTGTAGTCGCCGTCGCCGGCGAACCGGGCGCCTATGACGAGGTCCGCGTCGCCGACGGCGAGGCGCTCGAGCAGCGCCGGCACGTACGCCGGGTCGTGCTGGCCGTCGGCGTCCACCTGGATCGCCACGTCGTAGCCGTGCTGCTGCGCGTACCGGTAGCCCAGCCGCATCGCGCCGCCGACACCGAGGTTGAAGGGCAGCTGCGCGACGGCCGAACCGGCCGCCCGGGCCACCTCGGCGGTGTTGTCCGCCGAACCGTCGTCGACCACGAGGGTGTCGACGTGGGGCAGTTGCTGCTGGATCTCGCGCAGGACCGAGGGCAGGCCGTCCTGCTCGTTCCAGGCGGGAAGAATGATCAGAACGCGACGACCGTCGTTCACGACTTCACCTGTGCCTCGATGGCGCCGGAATCCTCCGTGCGCGGCGACGTACTGGGGTAACCGCCCTGCTGGACGAGATGCGCGCGGATCAGCGCGACGTCCTCCGCCAGGGTGCGGGTCTCCGCCTCCAGCCGGCTGGTCTCCCAGCTGAGGTGCAGGCTCACCAGCAGGACCAGTACGAAGCCGACGAAGAGCACCAGGCTCACACCGGATGCCACGCCGAGGCTCCGGGCCACCGGGTCCAGCAGGTCGGGTACGAACCCGAGCGGGGCGACCAGCAATCCGATCGCGAGCCATATCGCCGCGTACTTCTCCCGCAGTTGCTGGCGGCGCAGCAGCTCGAGGATGTACCCCAGCACCAGAAGACCGGTGATGGAGGTCAGAACGGAGAGTCGCACAGCGGACGGCGCCTTTCGCGCGAAGGGGCCAACATCTTTATAGGAGAAGCATATGGCACGGCACATGACGCCAAGGGGGCCCGGAAGGTTGCATACCGGGCCCCGTCGGCGTCGTGCGCGTGAAGGCGATCAGCCTGTGCGGCTCACCTCGTGGAGGGGAGTCGCAGCAGATCAGCGAAGGCCGGGCGGGTGATCGCCTCGGCGAGCTGGACCTGCCAGTCGGGCAGCGGCCGCAGCCCGGCGGCCGACCAGCCGTCGTGAGCAAGGACACTGTATGCGGGGCGCACGGCGGGGCGTACGAAGGCCTCGGAGGTGGTCGGCCTGATCCGCTCGGGGTCGAGTCCGCTCAGCCGGTAGGCCTCGCGGGCCAGTCCCATCCAGGTGGTCCGGCCGCTCGCGGTGCCGTGGTAGACGCCGGCCGGGGCCGTGCCCGCCAGGGCGGCGAGGCCCAGGTCGACGAGGTGGCGGGCCAGCGCGTAGGACCAAGTGGGCTGGCCGTGCTGGTCGTCGACCACGTCGAGGGTGTCCCGCTGGGCGGCCAGCTTCAGCATGGTGGCGACGAAGTTCGCCCCGTGCTCGCCGTACAGCCAGGCGGTCCGCACGATGTAGCCGTCCTGCGGCAGCAGTTCGGCGACGGCCCGTTCGCCGGCCAGCTTGGAGCGGCCGTAGGCGTTGACCGGGCCGGTCTCGGCGTCCTCGCGGTACGGCTGCGTGGCGTTGCCGGGCAGCACGTAGTCGGTGGAGATCTGGAGCAGGCGCGCACCGGAGTCGGCGCAGGCCGCGGCGAGGACGCGGACGCCGGTGCCGTTGACGGCGGTGGCGGCCTCCTCGGCGGTCTCGGCGCCGTCCACGTCGGTCCAGGCGGCGCAGTTGACGACGACGGCGACACCCTCGACGGCGGCCCGGACCGCGGCCGGGTCGGTGATGTCGAGGTCGGCGCGGCGCAGGCCCGCGGCCTCGATGCCGGCGTCCTTCAGCACGGCCAGGACGTCCTGGCCGAGCATTCCGGCGGCACCGGTGACGAGCCAGCGTCCGGCTCGCGGGTTCGCGCTCACTTCTGCAGGGCCGCCTTCGCCTTCAGCGGCTCCCACCAGGCGCGGTTCTCGCGGTACCAGTCGATGGTGGCCTTGATGCCGTCCTCGAAGGTGATCTGCGGGGCGTAGCCCAGCTCGGCACCGATCTTGCTGATGTCGATGGAGTAACGGAGGTCGTGGCCCTTGCGGTCCTCGACCTGCTCGACCATCTCCCAGCCGAGGCCGGCGGCCTCCAGGAGGACGCCGGTGAGCTCCTTGTTGGTGAGCTCGGTGCCGCCGCCGATGTTGTAGACCTCGCCGGCCCGGCCCTTGCGCATGGCCAGGTCGATGCCGCGGCAGTGGTCGGAGACGTGCAGCCAGTCGCGGACGTTGCCGCCGTTGCCGTAGAGCGGGACCTTCCGGCCGTCCATCAGGTTCGAGACGAACAGCGGGATGACCTTCTCCGGGAACTGGTAGTGCCCGTAGTTGTTGGAGCAGCGGGTGACCACCACGTCCATGCCGTGGGTGCGGTGGTAGGCCAGCGCCAGCAGGTCGGACGACGCCTTGGAGGCGGAGTACGGGGAGTTCGGCACCAGCGGCCACTCCTCGGTCCAGGAGCCCTCGCTGATCGAGCCGTAGACCTCGTCGGTGGAGATGTGGACGAAGCGGCCGACACCGTGCTTGCGGGCGGAGTCGAGCAGCACCTGGGTGCCGACGACGTTCGTCATCACGAACGGGCCCGCGCCGGCGATCGAGCGGTCCACGTGGGACTCGGCCGCGAAGTGCACGACGACATCGTGGCCGGGCATGACCTGGTCGACGGCCTCTGCGTCGCAGATGTCGCCCTTGACGAAGGTGTATCCGGGGTGGTCCGCGACCGGAGCGAGGTTGGCCTCGACGCCCGAGTAGGTCAGCTTGTCGAAGACAGTGATCTGCGCCGTGGCATCTGCACCGAGCTGCTGGCGGACGAATTCTGAACCGATGAAGCCGGCGCCGCCGGTCACGAGGATGCGCATAATACGAAGAGTCTAGCGGTCCGCCGAACGTCACATGCGCTGAGCTCGGCTCCCCCACGCCCTCTCGCATAGGGTTCTCCCCATGCGTGGAATCCTCTTGGCCGGTGGCACCGGATCTCGACTCTGGCCGCTGACCCGGGCAGTCTCGAAGCAGCTGCTGCCCGTCTTCGACAAGCCGATGATCTACTACCCCCTCTCCACCCTCGTGATGGCGGGTATCAGCGAGATCCTGATCATCACCACCCCGGACGACCGCGAACAGTTCGAGCGGCTGCTCGGCGACGGTTCGCAGTTCGGCCTGCGGCTGGAGTACGCCGTCCAGGAGCGCCCCGAGGGCATCGCCCAGGCGTTCGTCCTCGGCGCCGACTTCATCGGTGACGAGTCCGTCGCCCTGATCCTCGGCGACAACATCTTCCACGGCAGTGGCCTCGGCACCCGCCTCGCCCAGCACACGGACGCCAAGGGCGGCCGCGTGTTCGCGTACCCGGTGGCGGACCCCACCGCGTACGGCGTGGTCGAGTTCGACGAGAACGGCCAGGCCATCTCCATCGAGGAGAAGCCGGAGAAGCCCAAGTCCCGCTACGCGGTGCCGGGTCTGTACTTCTACGACAACCAGGTCGTGGAGATAGCCCGCGGCCTGAAGCCCAGCGCCCGCGGCGAGCTGGAGATCACGGCCGTCAACGACGCGTACCTGCAGGCCGGTGAGCTCAATGTCACCATCCTCGACCGCGGTACCGCATGGCTGGACACCGGCACCTTCGTGTCGATGGTGCAGGCCTCCGAGTTCGTCCGCGTGATCGAGGAGCGCCAGGGCTTCAAGATCGGGTGCATCGAGGAGGCGGCCTGGCGGGCCGGCCTGATCGACTCCGCCCAGCTGCGCGCGCTCGCGGAGCCGCTGACCAAGAGCGGCTACGGCGACTACCTGCTGATGCTGCTCGCCGAGGAGGACGCGCGATGAAGTTCCGCGAGCTCTCCATATCCGGCGCCTTCGAGGTCACCCCGCAGCTCCACGGTGACCCGCGCGGCCTGTTCACCGAGTGGTACCGCTTCGACCGCCTCGCCGAGGTCGTCGGCCACCCGCTGAACCTGGCGCAGGCGAACCTCTCGGTCTCCTCCGCGGGCGTGGTCCGCGGCATCCACTTCGCCGACGTACCGCGCGGCCAGGCCAAGTACGTGACCTGCGTACGCGGCGCCGTGCTCGACGTCATCGTCGACCTTCGGGTCGGCTCCCCCACCTTCGGCCAGTGGGAAGGTGTCCGCCTCGACGACGTGGACCGCCGCGCGGTCTACATCCCCGAGGGCCTCGGCCACGGCTTCTGCGCCCTGAGCGACGACGCGACGCTGTCGTACCTCTGCTCGGAGACGTACAACCCGACGGGTGAGCACTCGGTGCACCCGCTCGACCCCGACCTGGGCATCGAGTGGCCGGCCGACATCCCGCTGCTGTCCGCCCGCGACGAGGCCGCCCCTTCGCTGGCCGACGCCCTCGCGACCGGTCTGCTGCCCGACCACGCCGCGTGCGTGGAGTTCACCGAGTCCCTGCGCGTGAACTGACCCACCGCCTGACACGCGTGAGGGCCGCACCCCGTCCGGGGTGCGGCCCTCACGCGTTCCCGCGCCCCCGCCGGTACGGACGTACGGATGGCCCGGACATGCGGCTCCGACATTCGGCCCGGACAAGCCGAAGGGCCCCGTCCCACCGCCGAGGCGATGGGCCGGGGCCCTTCAGTGCAACTTGGTGCTCGCAGAACGAGCTACCAGGTCAGAGCACGAAATTACTTCGTGATCTTGGTGACCTGGCCGGCGCCCACGGTACGACCACCCTCACGGATGGCGAACTTCAGGCCCTCCTCCATGGCGACCGGCTGGATCAGCGCGACCGTCATCTCGGTGTTGTCGCCCGGCATGACCATCTCCGTGCCGGCCGGCAGGGTGACGACACCCGTGACGTCCGTGGTACGGAAGTAGAACTGCGGACGGTAGTTGTTGAAGAACGGGGTGTGACGGCCACCCTCGTCCTTCGACAGGATGTAGGCCTGGGCCTCGAACTCGGTGTGCGGGGTGACCGAACCGGGCTTGATGATGACCTGGCCGCGCTCGACGTCCTCGCGCTTGATGCCACGGAGGAGCAGACCGACGTTCTCGCCCGCCTGGCCCTCGTCGAGGAGCTTGCGGAACATCTCGATACCGGTGACCGTGGTGGTGGTCTTGGTCTCCTTGATACCGATGATGTCGACGGTCTCGTTGACCTTCAGGACACCACGCTCGATACGGCCGGTGACGACGGTACCGCGACCGGTGATCGTGAAGACGTCCTCGACGGGCATGAGGAACGGCATCTCGGTGTCACGCGGCGGGGTCGGGATGGCCTCGTCGACGGCGGACATGAGGCCGAGAAGCTTCTCGCCCCACTCCTTGTCGCCCTCGAGCGCCTTCAGCGCGGAGACGCGGACGACCGGAAGGTCGTCGCCCGGGAACTCGTACTCGGAGAGCAGCTCACGGACCTCGAGCTCGACGAGCTCCAGGATCTCCTCGTCGTCCACCATGTCGGCCTTGTTCAGGGCGACAACGATGTAGGGGACGCCGACCTGGCGGGCCAGGAGCACGTGCTCCTTGGTCTGCGGCATCGGGCCGTCGGTGGCGGCGACCACGAGGATCGCGCCGTCCATCTGCGCGGCACCGGTGATCATGTTCTTGATGTAGTCGGCGTGACCCGGGCAGTCGACGTGGGCGTAGTGACGCGCCTCGGTCTGGTACTCGACGTGCGCGATCGAGATGGTGATACCGCGCTGGCGCTCCTCAGGAGCCTTGTCGATCTGGTCGAAGGCCGAGGCCTCGTTCAGGTCCGGGTACGCGTCGTGCAGCACCTTGGTAATGGCGGCCGTGAGGGTCGTCTTACCGTGGTCAATGTGACCGATGGTGCCGATGTTGACGTGCGGCTTAGTCCGCTCGAACTTCGCCTTCGCCACGGGGTCCTCCTGGAGAGTGGTTCTGTACGCCTTACTCATCGGCGCCAGGTGATCTTTGCTGGAAAGCCGGTTCCCCCGGGGCAACGGAGGGTTGCTCCTGTTGCCCCAGAGGCTCCGGTGACAAGCCTAAAGCGTGTACTCGGAAGAGTTACTCGCCCTTGGCCTTCGCGATGATCTCCTCGGCGACGTTCCGGGGAACCTCGGCGTAGGAGTCGAACTGCATCGAGTAGCTGGCGCGACCCGAGGTCTTGCTGCGGAGGTCTCCGACGTAGCCGAACATCTCCGAAAGCGGCACGAGGCCCTTCACGAGACGCGCGCCGTGACGCTCCTCCATGGCCTGGATCTGGCCACGGCGGGAGTTGATGTCACCGATGACGTCGCCCATGGACTCCTCGGGCGTGGTGACCTCAACGGACATCATCGGCTCGAGCAGTACGGGGGAAGCCTTGCGCGCGGCCTCCTTGAAGGCCTGCGAACCGGCGATCTTGAAGGCGAGCTCCGAGGAGTCGACCTCGTGGTAGCCACCGTCGAGAAGAATGACGCGGACGCCGGTCATCTCGTAGCCGGCCAGGATGCCGAACTGCATGGCTTCCTGCGCACCGGCGTCGACCGAGGGGATGTACTCCCTCGGGATGCGGCCACCGGTGACCTTGTTCACGAACTCGTACGCCGGGCCGTCCGACTCGGTGATCGGCTCGATCGCGATCTGCACCTTGGCGAACTGACCGGTACCACCGGTCTGCTTCTTGTGGGTGTAGTCGTGACGCTCGACGGTCTTGCGGATCGTCTCGCGGTACGCGACCTGCGGCTTGCCGACGTTGGCCTCGACCTTGAACTCGCGCTTCATACGGTCGACCAGCACCTCGAGGTGCAGCTCGCCCATACCGCCGAGGATGGTCTGGCCGGTCTCCTCGTCCGAGTGAACGTGGAAGGAGGGGTCCTCCTCCGCGAGAGACTGGATGGCGACACCCAGCTTCTCCTGGTCACCCTTGGACTTGGGCTCGATGGCGACCTGGATGACCGGAGCCGGGAAGTCCATGGACTCCAGGATCACGGGCGCCTTGTCGTCACACAGCGTCTCACCGGTGGTGGTCTGCTTCAGGCCCATGACGGCGACGATGTCACCGGCGCCCACCGCGGCGATCTCCTCACGCTTGTTCGCGTGCATGCGGTAGATCTTGCCGATGCGCTCCTTCTTGCCCTTGACGGAGTTCAGCACCGCAGTGCCGGCCTCCAGGCGGCCCGAGTAAACCCGGACGAAGGTGAGCTTGCCGAGGTGCGGGTCGCGCATGATCTTGAACGCGAGCGCGGCGAGGGGCTCCTCGTCGGACGGCTTGCGCTTCACGACCGTCTCGGCGTCGCGGACGTCGTGGCCCTCGATGGCCTCGATGTCCAGCGGCGACGGCAGGTAGCGGACGACAGCGTCGAGCAGGGGCTGAACGCCCTTGTTCTTGAACGCCGTGCCACAGAACACCGCGGTGATCGTGGGCTCGCCCTTGCCCTTGCCGGAGCCGAGGATGATGCGACGGACGGCGGCGTGCAGCTGCTCCACGGACGGCTCGTCGCCGTTCAGGAAGAGCTCCATGACCTCGTCGTCGTTCTCGGCGACGGTCTCGACCAGCTTGCCGCGCCACTCTTCAGCGGCCTCGGCGTGCGTGGCCGGGATGTCGACGATGTCGTACATCTCGCCCTTGGTCGCCTCGGCGGACCAGACGAACGCCTTCATCGTGACGAGGTCGACGACACCCTGGAAGTCGGCCTCGGCACCGATGGGGAGCTGCATGACGATCGGAACCGCACCGAGGCGGTCCTTGATCATGTCGACGCAGCGGTGGAACTCGGCGCCGGTGCGGTCGAGCTTGTTGACGAAGCAGATGCGCGGCACGCCGTAGCGGTCCGCCTGACGCCAAACGGTCTCGGACTGCGGCTCGACGCCGGCGACACCGTCGAAGACGGTGACGGCGCCGTCGAGGACGCGGAGCGAACGCTCCACCTCGACGGTGAAGTCGACGTGACCCGGGGTGTCGATGATGTTGATCGTGTGGTCAACGTCTTCGAGGGGCCAGTGGCAGGTCGTCGCGGCAGACGTGATGGTGATACCACGCTCCTGCTCCTGCTCCATCCAGTCCATCGTGGCGGCGCCGTCGTGGACCTCACCGATCTTGTACGACACACCGGTGTAGAACAGGATGCGCTCGGTGGTGGTCGTCTTGCCCGCGTCGATGTGGGCCATGATCCCGATGTTGCGGACCTTGGCCAGGTCAAGCGAAGTGGTAGCCATAAGGCTTCGGTCTTCTCTCGGTCTCGATGTGGGGTGGGACTACCAGCGGTAGTGCGCGAAGGCCTTGTTGGACTCGGCCATCTTGTGCGTGTCCTCGCGCTTCTTGACGGCAGCGCCAAGACCGTTGGAGGCGTCGAGCAGCTCGTTCATGAGGCGCTCGGTCATGGTCTTCTCACGACGGGCGCGGGAGTAACCCACGAGCCAGCGGAGGGCCAGGGTCGACTGGCGACCCGGCTTGACCTCGACGGGGACCTGGTAGGTCGCGCCACCGACACGGCGGGACTTGACCTCGAGGGACGGCTTGACGTTCTCCAGCGCGCGCTTCAGCGTGATGACCGGGTCGTTGCCGGTCTTCTCGCGGAGGCCTTCCATGGCGCCGTAAACGATGCGCTCGGCGGTGGAGCGCTTGCCGTTCAGGAGGATCTTGTTGATGAGCGACGTCACCAGAGGAGATGCGTAGACCGGGTCGATGATGACCGGGCGCTTCGGGGCGGGGCCCTTACGAGGCATTCTTACTTCTCCTTCTTGGCGCCGTAGCGGCTGCGGGCCTGCTTGCGGTTCTTGACAGCCTGGGTGTCAAGCGCACCGCGGATGATCTTGTAACGAACACCCGGCAGGTCCTTCACACGGCCACCACGCACGAGCACGATCGAGTGCTCCTGCAGGTTGTGTCCCTCACCCGGAATGTAAGCGGTGACCTCGATGCCGGAGGTCAGACGCACACGCGCGACCTTACGGAGCGCCGAGTTCGGCTTCTTCGGGGTGGTCGTGAACACACGCGTGCAGACGCCGCGACGCTGGGGCGAAGCCTCGAGCGCGGGGGTCTTTGTCTTCTCGACCTTGTCCTGCCGGCCCTTACGGACCAGCTGCTGGATCGTAGGCACTACTTCTCCGGTTTCTGTGTGCCGTGTAGTGAAACTAACCTGGAACTTCCCCGACCCACGCGGTCGGGTGTGTCGAACACTGCAACGCTCTCACCGAAGTGAGGCAGGCGCAGATTGCGGTGTGGTCTTCTCGGCTCTCCGCGGGGTCTTACGCACACGCGGGAGCCCAGGGCACACCCCAGGCACAAGGTCAGAGCGTACCTACCTCACAGAGGTAGGTCAAAACAAATGCCCAGCACGAAAACCCGCCGCGCGCAAGTGGGGAGCGGCCCGATCGCCCGTCCCCCCAGGCCCGGCGCCCTAAGCTGACACATTGCCCGCTCGCGGGACGCTCGCCAGTCGATCAGCAGGGAGCAGGACATTGGGGACCGTGGCACCCGAGCCGACCACAGTCGACGCCCGCCCTCCGGCCCCCGGCCGGCCGGTCCCGCGCCGCCCGGCCACCCGCCGGGCCGCCCGTTCCCGCGGTCCCCTGCTGGCCTTCCTTCTCACCTCGGGCGCCTTGTGCGCGGCCTGGGTGGCACGTGGCACCTACCCCTTCGGCGACACCGGCCGGGCCCTGAACGACCAGGCCAACCAGTACGTGCCCTTCCACCGGGCGCTGTGGGACCTCGTCCACGGGCGGGCCGCCGGGGACCTGCTCTTCACCTGGCGGGGCGGCTTCGGCCAGCAGTTCCTGTCCGACTACCACACCTACCTCGGCAATCCCTTCTCCTGGACGGCCGTCCTCGTCCCGCGCGAGCACGTGGACCTCGCCGTGTTCGCGATCACCCCGGTCACCATGGGCACCGCCGCCGCCGTGATGACCGTGTACCTCGGAATGCTGAATCCCGGCCCGTGGTGGCAGCGGGGCGTGCTCGGAGCGACGTACGGCCTGTGCGGGTGGGCGCTCAGCGACGCCTCGTACGTCCCCATGTGGCTGTGGGGCCTGGTGGCGCTGCCGATGCTCGGCATCGCCGTCGAGTGGTGCCTGCAGGAGCGCCGCTGGCCGGGCGTGGCCCTGCTGGTCGCGCTCGCCTGGCTCGGGAACTTCTACACCGCAATGATGGCCACGATGGCCGCCTGCATCCTGCTGGCCATCCGCATGATCACCCGCGACATGACGGGCCGGCTGGGGGTCCCCCCGGACGGAGTCCGGGGAAAGCTGCGCGCGCTGTGGCGTGCCGCGACGGGCGCCGCCACCGGGATCCTGCTCACCCTGCCCCTCCTCCTGCCGTCGTTCCTGTCCAGCGGGGCCGCGCAGCCGACGAGGGCCGCCGCCTTCGACCCCGTACGGATCGAGGTCTTCCTCTCCGGCATGCTCCCGGCCACGCACCTGTGGGGCGGCCGCCCGCGGCTCTACGTCGCCTCGCTGGGGCTGATCCTGGCCGGCGCCTTCGTGCTCAACACCGGCGTGGCGAGGCGGACCCGACTGGTGTGGGCGGCCGCGATCGTGCTCGTGGCCGCCTCGTTCCAGTTCCCGCCCACGCAGTTCGTCTGGCACGGGCTGGCGGTGCCGAACGGAAACCCGTACCGCGAGACCTTCGTCTTCAGCGCGATGGTGGTGATCGTGGCCTGGCTGGCGCTGGCCAACCGGCCGCGCCCGCGGCACCTGGCCCTGGCCCTGGCCCTGCTGGTGGCGGCCACCTGCGTACTGAGGCGCACCGACGACTTCGGCGGCTGGACCTGGCCGGCCGTGCTCGGCGGCGGCTCGGTCTCCCTGCTGGCCCTGGTCCTGCTGCGGCTCGGCGAGAAGCGCCGGTTCCTGATCCCGGTGGCCGCCACCCTGATGATCGGCGTCGTGTTCGCCGAGTCCACGGTCGCCGCGGCGGGCGCGGACGCCCGCCGGGCCCGCGAGCGCTGGGCCAAGCCCGTCACCACCTCCAGCCGGTCGATCGGCAACCACGTCGAGGCCGTCCGCAAGGTGGCGGGCTGGCCCGCCTACCGGACCGACTCGGGCGCCCCCCAGAGCTCTCACAACGACGCCCTGGCGCTGCGGGCGGAGGGCCCGCAGTACTACAGCAGCTACCTCCCCGAGGCCACCTACCGGGCCCTGGAGCCCCTCGGATACGGCTTCAAGAACGACGGCCGGACCTTCTTCGGCGCCGCCAACCCGGTACTGGACGCGATCTTCTCCATCGGCGCCCGGGTCCGCCCCGGGACCGCCCCGGGCAGCTGGACGGCCTCGAAGTTCCCCGCGCCCCCGCTGGTCACCGTCCGCACCGGCCCGTACACCTCCCCCAACCCGGCGGACAGCGTCTACGCCCGCCAGGAGAACCTCCTGGGCGCCACCGTCTACCAGGTCCCGCCGGTCACCCGCGGCGGCACCGCCACCCGGGCGACGTACGCCGCCCGGTGCACCCCCGGCTCCGAGGCCTACTGGTACTCCCCCGCCCTCTACGGCACGGTCCGCGCCGGCGGTACGCGGGAGCCGGTGCAGTCCCGGACGACCGGCGTGACCCCGCTGGGCCCGGTCCCCGCCTCGGGCCGGGTCGACGTCACCGTGCAGACCCGTACGAAGGACGCGTACGCGGGCGAGCACCCGCTCGGCTGCCTGGACCGCCCGGCGCTCGACACCGTCGTCCGCCACCTCACCACCACCGGCGCCACCTCGGTCCGCCCGGGCAACCACACGATCGGAGCCACCCTCCCCACGCCCGCCGGCGGGACGGCCGTCATCGCGACCACCGCCATCCCGGGCTGGCACTGCTCGGCGCCCCTGAAGCCCTTCCACGGCCTCCTGGCCGTGGACCTCCCCGCGGGCACGGACGCCTTCTCCTGCACCTTCACCCCGAAGGGCCTCACCCCGGGCCTCGCGGGCGCCACCCTGGCCCTGATGCTCCTGATCGGCGTCAAATCCACAACCCTCCGCCGCCGCCACCGCGTCTGAACCCCCGCCGCGACCCCGCAGGAACGAAGAAGCCCCCCGCCGCTCCTCTCGGAGCAGCGGGGGGCTTCTTCTTACGAGCTCTTAGCCGTTGTACGGGCCGTAGTCGTAGTCCTCCAGCGGGACCGCCTGGCCGGAGCCGGAGCCGAAGGGCGAGTAGTCGATGTCGTCGTAACCGACGGCCGAGTACATCGCTGCCTTGGCTTCCTCGGTGGGCTCCACCCGGATGTTGCGGTAGCGGGCGAGGCCCGTACCGGCCGGGATGAGCTTACCGATGATGACGTTCTCCTTGAGGCCGATGAGGCTGTCGGACTTGGCGTTGATCGCCGCATCCGTCAGGACTCGGGTCGTCTCCTGGAAGGAGGCGGCCGACAGCCAGGATTCCGTCGCCAGCGAGGCCTTGGTGATACCCATCAGCTGCGGACGGCCGGAGGCGGGGTGACCGCCCTCGGTGACCACACGACGGTTCTCGGTCTCGAACTTCGACCGCTCGACCAGCTCGCCCGGCAGGAGCTCCGCGTCGCCGGACTCGATGATCGTCACGCGGCGCAGCATCTGCCGGATGATGATCTCGATGTGCTTGTCGTGGATCGACACGCCCTGCGAGTTGTAGACCTTCTGGACTTCGCCGACCAGGTGGACCTGGACGGCACGCTGACCGAGGATGCGCAGCACGTCGTGCGGGTTGGTGGCACCCATGGTGAGCTTCTGGCCCACCTCGACGTGGTCGCCCTCGTGCACGATGACCTTGGCGCGCTTCGAGATCGGGAACGCCGTCTCGTCGCTGCCGTCGTCGGGCGTGATGACGATCTTCTTCGTCTTCTCGGTCTCCTCGATCCGCACGCGGCCGGCGGCCTCGGAGATCGGGGCGACACCCTTCGGGGTACGGGCCTCGAAGAGCTCGACGACACGCGGCAGACCCTGCGTGATGTCGTCACCGGCCACACCACCGGTGTGGAAGGTACGCATCGTCAGCTGGGTACCGGGCTCACCGATGGACTGGGCGGCGATGATGCCGACCGCCTCACCGATGTCGACCAGCTTGCCGGTGGCGAGCGAGCGTCCGTAGCAGAAGGCACAGGTGCCGACCGCGGACTCACAGGTCAGGACCGAACGGGTCTTGACCTCCTCGACGCCGTTGGCGACCAGGGCGTCGATGAGCACGTCACCGAGGTCGACGTTGGCCGGCGCGATGACCTTGCCGTCGATGACGACGTCCTCGGCCAGCATGCGGGCGTAGATCGAGGTCTCGACGTCGTCGGCCTTGCGCAGCACGCCGTCCTCGCCGCGAACGGCGATCTTCAGCTTCAGACCGCGCTCGGTGCCACAGTCCTCCTCGCGGATGATCACGTCCTGCGAGACGTCCACCAGACGACGGGTCAGGTAACCCGAGTCGGCGGTACGCAGGGCGGTGTCCGCCAGACCCTTACGGGCACCGTGCGTGGAGATGAAGTACTCCAGAACGGTGAGGCCCTCACGGAAGGACGCCTTGATCGGACGCGGGATGGTCTCGTTCTTCGCGTTCGACACCAGACCACGCATACCGGCGATCTGTCGCATCTGCATCATGTTTCCTCGGGCACCCGAGTCAACCATCATGAAGATGGGGTTCGTCTTGGGGAAGTTCGCGTTCATCGCCTCGGCAACCTCGTTGGTCGCCTTGGTCCAGATCGCGATGAGCTCCTGCGTGCGCTCGTCCTTGGTGATCAGACCGCGCTCGTACTGCTTCTGGACCTTCTCGTCCATCGCCTCGTAGCCCGCGACGATGGCCTTCTTGGCCTCGGGCACGACGACGTCGGAGATGGCCACGGTGACGCCCGAACGGGTCGCCCAGTGGAAGCCGGCCGCCTTCAGGTTGTCGAGCGTCGCCGCCACGATGACCTTGGGGTAGCGCTCCGCCAGGTCGTTGACGATCTCGGAGAGCTGCTTCTTGCCCACCGAGTAGTCGACGAACGGGTAGTCCTCGGGCAGCAGCTCGTTGAAGAGCGCGCGACCCAGGGTCGTCTTCAGACGGAAGCTGTCGCCCGGCTGGAACTCCTGCTCGCCCTCTTCGGCGACCGGCGGCACCCAGCCGCGCGGCGGGATGGTGCCCACCGGGAAGCGGATGTCGACGGACGACTGCAGCGCGAGCTCGCCGTTGTCGAACGCCATGGTCGCCTCGGCCGTGGAGCCGAACGCGCGGCCCTCGCCCTTGGTGTCACGGAGCTCACCGTCGGTGGTCAGGAAGAACAGACCGAGGACCATGTCCTGGGTCGGCATCGTGACCGGACGGCCGTCGGCCGGCTTGAGGATGTTGTTCGAGGACAGCATCAGGATGCGGGCCTCGGCCTGCGCCTCCGCGGAGAGCGGCAGGTGCACGGCCATCTGGTCACCGTCGAAGTCCGCGTTGAACGCGGTGCAGACGAGCGGGTGGATCTGGATGGCCTTGCCTTCGACCAGCTGGGGCTCGAAGGCCTGGATGCCGAGGCGGTGCAGCGTGGGCGCA
Organism: Streptomyces sp. NBC_01232; assembly: GCF_035989885.1. GTDB lineage: Bacteria > Actinomycetota > Actinomycetes > Streptomycetales > Streptomycetaceae > Streptomyces. The sequence goes on along the minus strand of NZ_CP108518.1, from coordinate 4,973,030 downwards.
CGGTTCAGCAGAACCGGGTGCTCGGCGATGACCTCTTCGAGGACGTCGTAGACGACCGTGCGGCCGCGCTCGACCATCCGCTTGGCGCTCTTGATGTTCTGCGCGTGGTTCAGGTCGACCAGGCGCTTCATCACGAACGGCTTGAAGAGCTCCAGCGCCATGGCCTTGGGCAGGCCGCACTGGTGCAGCTTCAGCTGCGGACCGACGACGATCACGGAACGCGCGGAGTAGTCCACACGCTTACCGAGAAGGTTCTGGCGGAATCGACCCTGCTTGCCCTTCAGCATGTCGCTGAGGGACTTCAGGGGACGGTTGCCGGGACCGGTCACCGGACGACCACGACGACCGTTGTCGAAGAGGGCGTCCACGGCCTCCTGAAGCATGCGCTTCTCGTTGTTCACGATGATCTCGGGGGCACCGAGGTCGAGGAGACGCTTCAGACGGTTGTTGCGGTTGATCACGCGGCGGTACAGGTCGTTCAGGTCGGAGGTCGCGAAGCGGCCACCGTCCAGCTGCACCATCGGACGCAGGTCCGGCGGGATCACCGGCACGCAGTCCAGAACCATGCCCTTGGGCTTGTTGCTGGTCTGCAGGAACGCGGAGACGACCTTGAGGCGCTTGAGCGCACGGGTCTTCTTCTGGCCCTTGCCGGTACGGATGATCTCGCGGAGGCGCTCGGCCTCCTCCTCGAGGTCGAAGGACTCCAGGCGCTTCTGCAGCGCGGCGGCGCCCATGCAGCCGTCGAAGTACGTGCCGAAGCGGTCACGCAGCTCGCGGTACAGGAGCTCGTCGCCCTCCAGGTCCTGGACCTTGAGGTTCTTGAAGCGGGCCCACACCTCGTCGAGGCGGTCGATCTCGCGCTGGGCGCGGTCACGGAGCTGCTTCATCTCGCGCTCGGCACCTTCGCGCACCTTGCGGCGTACGTCGGCCTTCGCGCCCTCGGCCTCGAGCTCGCCCAGGTCGGTCTCGAGCTTCTTGGCACGGCCTTCGAGGTCCGCGTCACGGCGGTTCTCGATCTGCTGGCGCTCGACGGAGACGTGCGCCTCCAGCGACGGGAGGTCGCGGGTGCGGCGCTCGTCGTCGACGAACGTGATCATGTACGCGGCGAAGTAGATGACCTTCTCGAGGTCCTTCGGCGCGAGGTCCAGCAGGTATCCGAGGCGCGACGGGACGCCCTTGAAGTACCAGATGTGGGTGACGGGAGCGGCAAGCTCGATGTGGCCCATCCGCTCACGGCGCACCTTGGCGCGCGTGACCTCGACGCCACAACGCTCACAGATGATGCCCTTGAAGCGGACACGCTTGTACTTACCGCAGTAGCACTCCCAGTCCCGGGTAGGACCGAAGATCTTCTCGCAGAAGAGTCCGTCCTTCTCGGGCTTGAGGGTGCGGTAGTTGATGGTCTCCGGCTTCTTGACCTCGCCGTGCGACCAGGTTCGGATGTCGTCCGCGGTGGCAAGGCCGATCCGCAGCTCGTCGAAGAAGTTGACGTCGAGCACTGTGCGTCAATCCCTCTTTCGGGGTCGAGTCTCAATCATGGTCTGAACGGTCCCGGGGATGACGGGGGGCTCTTGAGCGAGCCCCCCGTCAGGCCCGTCAGACCTCTTCGACGCTGCTCGGCTCGCGCCGGGACAGGTCGATACCGAGCTCCTCCGCCGCGCGGAAGACGTCCTCGTCGGTGTCGCGCATCTCGATGGACATGCCGTCCGAGGACAGCACCTCCACGTTGAGGCAGAGCGACTGCATTTCCTTGATGAGCACCTTGAAGGACTCGGGAATGCCCGGCTCGGGGATGTTCTCGCCCTTGACGATGGCCTCGTAGACCTTCACGCGGCCGGTGACGTCGTCGGACTTGATGGTCAGCAGCTCCTGGAGGGCGTAAGCGGCGCCATAAGCCTCGAGCGCCCACACCTCCATCTCACCGAAGCGCTGGCCACCGAACTGCGCCTTACCACCCAGCGGCTGCTGCGTGATCATCGAGTACGGACCGGTCGACCGAGCGTGGAGCTTGTCGTCGACCAGGTGGTGGAGCTTGAGGATGTACATGTACCCGATCGAGATCGGGTCCGGGAACGGCTCGCCGGAGCGGCCGTCGAACAGACGCGCCTTGCCGGACGGGAGGACCAGGCGGTCACCGTCGCGGTTCGGGATGGTGTGCTCGAAGAGGCCTGCGAGCTCATCCTCGCGGGCACCGTCGAACACGGGGGTGGCGACGTTGGTACCGGGCTCGACACGGTCGGCCCCGATGACCTTCAGACGCTCGGCCCACTCCTCGCCGAGCCCGGAGACGTCCCAGCCGCGGCTGGCGAGCCAGCCGAGGTGGATCTCCAGGACCTGTCCCGGGTTCATTCGGGACGGGACACCCAGCGGGTTGAGGATGATGTCGACCGGCGTGCCGTCTTCCAGGAAGGGCATGTCCTCGATCGGAAGGATCTTGGAGATGACGCCCTTGTTGCCGTGGCGGCCGGCGAGCTTGTCGCCGTCGGTGATCTTGCGCTTCTGGGCGACGTAGACGCGGACCAGCTGGTTCACGCCCGGAGGAAGCTCGTCGCCCTCCTCGCGGTCGAAGACGCGGACACCGATGACCTTGCCGATCTCACCGTGAGGGACCTTGAGCGAGGTGTCACGCACCTCGCGGGCCTTCTCACCGAAGATCGCGCGGAGCAGGCGCTCCTCCGGGGTCAGCTCGGTCTCACCCTTGGGCGTGACCTTGCCGACCAGGATGTCGCCGGCGACGACGTCCGCACCGATGCGGATGATGCCGCGCTCGTCGAGGTCCGCCAGGACCTCCTCGGAGACGTTCGGGATGTCCCGGGTGATCTCCTCGGGGCCCAGCTTGGTGTCACGGGCGTCGACCTCGTGCTCCTCGATGTGGATCGAGGAGAGGACGTCGTCCTGCACGAGGCGCTGCGACAGGATGATCGCGTCCTCGTAGTTGTGACCTTCCCAGGGCATGAACGCCACGAGCAGGTTCTTGCCGAGGGCCATTTCGCCCTCTTCGGTCGCGGGACCGTCGGCGAGGACCTGGGCCTCGATGATCCGGTCACCCTCGTTGACGATGACCTTCTGGTTGACCGAGGTGCCCTGGTTCGAGCGGGAGAACTTGGCGACGCGGTACGTGGTGTACGTGCCGTCGTCGTTGGCGACGGTGATGTAGTCGGCCGAGACCTCCTGGACGACACCGTCCTTCTCCGCACGGATCGAGTCACCGGCGTCGACCGCACAGCGGTACTCCATGCCGGTGCCCACCAGCGGGGCCTCCGCCTTGATGAGCGGAACGGCCTGGCGCATCATGTTCGCGCCCATGAGGGCACGGTTGGCGTCGTCGTGCTCCAGGAAGGGGATCATCGCGGTCGCGACGGACACCATCTGGCGCGGGGAGACGTCCATGTAGTCGACGTCGTCGCCGGCGATGTAGTCGATCTCGCCGCCACGACGGCGCACCAGCACGCGGTTCTCGGTGAAGCGCATGTCGTCGGACAGGCCGGCGTTGGCCTGGGCGATGACGAAGCGGTCTTCCTCGTCGGCCGTGAGGTAGTCGACCTCGTCGGTGACGACACCGTCGATGACCTTGCGGTACGGGGTCTCGACGAAACCGAACGCGTTGACGCGGCCGTAGGACGCGAGCGAGCCGATCAGACCGATGTTCGGGCCTTCAGGGGTCTCGATCGGGCACATGCGGCCGTAGTGCGACGGGTGAACGTCACGGACCTCGAAGCCGGCCCGCTCACGGGACAGACCGCCGGGGCCCAGCGCCGACAGGCGGCGCTTGTGGGTCAGGCCCGAGAGCGGGTTGTTCTGGTCCATGAACTGCGACAGCTGGCTGGTGCCGAAGAACTCCTTGATGGAGGCGACGACCGGCCGGATGTTGATCAGGGTCTGCGGCGTGATGGCCTCGACGTCCTGAGTCGTCATGCGCTCGCGGACGACGCGCTCCATACGAGCCAGACCGGTGCGGACCTGGTTCTGGATGAGCTCGCCGACGTTGCGCAGACGACGGTTGCCGAAGTGGTCGATGTCGTCGGTCTCGACGACGATCGAACGGCCGGACTCACCGGTGGTCTCGGTCTCGCCGGCGTGCAGCTTGACCAGGTACTTGATGGTCGCGATCACGTCGTCGGTGGTGAGCACACCGGCGTCGAGCGGCTCATCGGCGCCGAGCTTCTTGTTCACCTTGTAGCGGCCGACCTTGGCGAGGTCGTAGCGCTTCGGGTTGAAGTAGAGGTTCTCGAGCAGCGTCTGAGCGGCCTCGCGGGTCGGCGGCTCGCCCGGGCGCAGCTTGCGGTAGATGTCGAGCAGCGCGTCGTCCTGGCCCTGGGTGTGGTCCTTCTCCAGGGTGGCGCGCATGGACTCGTACTCGCCGAACTCCTCGAGGATCTGCTCGGTGGTCCAGCCGAGAGCCTTCAGGAGGACGGTGACGGACTGCTTGCGCTTGCGGTCGATGCGAACGCCGACCATGTCGCGCTTGTCGATCTCCATCTCCAGCCAGGCACCCCGGGAAGGGATGATCTTGGCGGAGAAGATGTCCTTGTCGGACGTCTTGTCGATGGAGGAGTCGAAGTAGACACCGGGGGAACGGACAAGCTGCGACACGACGACACGCTCGGTGCCGTTGATGACGAAGGTGCCCTTGTTGGTCATGAGCGGGAAGTCGCCCATGAAGACCGTCTGAGACTTGATCTCTCCGGTCTCGTTGTTCGTGAACTCGGCGGTAACGAACAGCGGAGCCGCGTACGTGAAGTCGCGCTCCTTGCACTCGTCGACAGAGTTCTTCGCCGGCTCGAAACGGTGGTCGCGGAAGGTCAGCGACATCGACCCGGAGAAGTCCTCGATCGGCGAGATCTCCTCGAAGATCTCTTCCAGACCGGACTTGGTGGGGACGTCCTGTCCACTCTCAAGCGCCGACTCGACGCGAGACTTCCAGGCGGCATTGCCGAGAAGCCAGTCAAAGCTCTCGGTCTGCAGCGCCAGGAGGTTCGGAACCTCGAGGGGCTCCTTGATCTTTGCAAAGGAGATGCGCAGCGGGGCGGTGCTGGCACCGTTGTTCGTATTGGTCGAGGCGTTGCGCGAGGCGGCCAAGAGGGGGTCCTTCCGAGGGCTCGGACTCACTACGCGCGTACCGGTCCCAGCAGACACAGAAGACAAGCCCCCCAAATCCAACCGAAAAGGCCAGGTCAGGGTGGATCAATCAAGTGTGCTCAAGCGTGGGCATGTCCCTGGCGACGGGCAGGGGACAGCTAACAGGCAGCGCAAAGGGTCAGTGTAGCCACTCGGCTCACTGATGTCCAGACCAGGTCTCCGGAAACCGGCAACAGGCCTTCCCCATGTCGTTCAACACTGCGTCCAACGCTGCGGCCCTCGTACACAGAGCGCGTATCAGTACTGCCCTCTTCGTAGTCGATCCATGCCTCAGATCTCGGATCGAGGCGGTCGAGCTCCCGACGGGTCTGAGAATTGCGCGCCGCGTGCCGTTCGTCAAGGCCCCCTGCTCCGAGCGGATCATCTTGGGACCCTGCTTCGGAGCAACGATGATCACCCTACTCCCCAACGAGACCAGGGCAAGTCAGGCACTGCGGGTACGCCAAAGGGCGACCACCCTTACGGGTGATCGCCCTTGGAAGGGGCCTCAGAGAGGCCCCAGAGGTGTTACTTGACCTCGACAGCCGCGCCGGCAGCCTTGAGGGACTCGGCAGCCTTCTCGGCGGCCTCCTTGGCGACCTTCTCGAGGACCGGCTTCGGAGCGCCGTCCACGAGGTCCTTGGCCTCCTTCAGGCCCAGGGAGGTCAGCTCACGCACGACCTTGATGACCTGGATCTTCTTGTCGCCGGCACCGGTGAGGATGACGTCGAACTCGTCCTGCTCCTCGGCGGCCTCGGGGGCAGCGCCACCGGCGGCGGGGCCGGCAACGGCGACGGCCGCGGCGGCGGTGACGTCGAACTTCTCCTCGAAGGCCTTAACGAACTCGGAGAGCTCGATGAGGGTCATCTCCTCGAACTGGGCGAGGAGGTCGTCCTGAGAGAGCTTCGCCATGATGGGCGATCCTTCCACTAATTCGGCAGGTGCCGGATGTATATAGAGGCGGGCGTAACGGCCCGCTACGACCCACGCACTAGGCGGCGTGGATCAGTGCGCGAGCCGAATTACTCGGCACCGCCCTGCTCGGCGAGCTTGACGCGAAGCGCTTCCGCGGTGCGGACGAACTTCGACGGCAGCGCCTGGAAGAGCGAGGCAGCCTGAGACTGCTTGCCCTTGAACGCGCCGGCCAGCTTGCTGAGCAGAACCTCGCGGGACTCGAGGTCCGCAAGCTTCTTGATCTCATCGGCGGTGAGCGCCTTACCATCAAGGACACCCGCCTTGATGATGAGGTTGGGGTTTTCCTTGGCGAAGTCACGCAGGCTCTTCGCCGACTCCACCGGGTCACCGGTGATGAAGGCGACCGCGGTCGGACCAGCGAAGTGCTCGTCCAGCGCGGTGATCCCGGCCTGGTTGGCCGCAATCTTGGTCAGCGTGTTCTTCACCACGGCGTACTGGGCGTTCTCACCAAGGGAGCGACGCAGCGTCTTGAGCTGCGCGACGGTGAGACCCCGGTACTCGGTCAGCACGGCGGCGTTCGAGCTCTGGAACGCGTCCTTGAGCTCGGCTACCGATGCAGCCTTGTTGGGCGTCGGCATGGTGCGTTCGCCTCCTTCCGGGTGATGAGGACCGCTCAGAAGGGGCTGAAATAAGAAACGCCCCGGCGCAGGCGCCAGGGCGTGGCTCAACCGGAACGAATTCCGGGAACCTTCCACAGTCACCTACGCGGGTCGTCCGCATTCAGCGGATCCTTCGGCCACCGCACCCTTGCAGGCACGGCAACGACCAGCGGTCTTTGGCTTCTGGGGAAGACTACGTGAAGGGGTGCAGCCGAGGCAAATCGCCTCAGGAGTCGAGGTCCAGGCCGCCCAGTCCGGCGTCCCGGAGCGTCTTGTCGGCCTCCTTGAGCTTCCGGTCGGTCTCCTTCATCAGGTCGTCGAAGGAGATGACCTGATCGGCCGGCGGGGCCTGGACCGGGGCCACCGCGCCGAAGTCGGAGAACTTCGCCGTGGTCCTCGTCGTGCCCTTGGCGTCCGTGCTCACGGTGTCCGCGCGCACGGGGTAGCCGTCCTTGCCGATCCACAGGTCCACCTCGAAGGCCGTGATGTGCTTCACGGCCTCGCGGAGGTACTGGCGGTTCGCCTCCGACATGGCCTTGGTGGACTCGTCCGCCTTGATCAGGTCCTCGTTGGTGAGGCTGCCCCTGTAGTGCTCGGCGTCGATGCCGTCGGCGGTCTTCTCCGGGCCGACGTGCGTGAGCTTCTCCTGGCCCAGCAGCATGGCGAGGTACTCGGCAGGGTCGTCGTTGAGCCGGACCCCCGGCTTGCCGTCCTTGGCCAGGTCCATGCTCATCCAGCTCTTGCCCTCGACCGGCTCGCGCAGCTGGCTGTAGATCACGTCGCCGATCATGACCGAGCGGGTGTCGGGCTTCTCGCTCTTGAGGGTCAGGTCGTGGCCGGCCGGGTACCAGCCCTTCGAGCCGGACTGGCCCTTGGTCCTGCCGTCGGACCCGACGATGGACAGCTCCGCCTTGGCGAACTTGGCGGCCACCGTCTTCAGGTAGGACGCCTTCACCGCCTCCACGGGGGAATGCGCCTCCGCGTCCGCGGTCCTGCCCCCCTCGGCCTGTGCGGCGCCCTCGCCTGCCTTGTCGCCGCCGCAGGCCGTCAGGCCCCCCACGAGCAGTGCGGTGCCCGCCGCCGCGATACCGGCTCGGGTCAGGACAGCGTTGTGCATCCGGTTCTCCCCCATGGGTGGATCTGTGTTGCTGACGTGCGGGTGCCGCACTGCGTACGGCTCCTCCGGGCGCGCGGGACGGTCAGGCCCCCGCGCCGGTCTTGCCCAGCTCCTTGAGCATCGCGAAGAGGTCGAAGGTCTCGTTCTCCGGCGGGGTCGCGACGGTGGCCGCGGAGCCGTAGTCCGAGTAGTGGGCGTCCATGTTCATGGTCCCCTGGGGCGTCCCGATGGCGACCTTCATCCGGACCGGGTAGCCGTCCTTGTTGACCCAGACGTCCATGTCGTAGCCCTTGATGCCGGCCTTCTTCGTGGCCTCCACGAGCGCGGCGCGCTCGGCCTCCGAGAGCACCTTGGAGGGCTCGTTCGCAGCGAGCATCTCCTCGAAGGACAAGGTGCCCTTGTAGTGCTCGGCGTCCGTGCCCTCGACCTTCTCGGCCCCGAGGTGCTTCACGTTCGGCGAGCTGAGCAGCAGGGCGAGCTGCTTGGCCGGGTCCTGGTTGCCGTCCATGGCGTTCATGCCGCTGAGCTTCTTCATCGCCTCGGCGTCGCCGGAAGCCTGCGCCGCGGCGGTGATGTCGAGCTTCATCCAGCGCTTGCCGTCCAGGCCGTCGGCCATCGGGGAGTCCTTCGGCACCTCCATGAACATGACGTTGTTCGACATGATCATGCGCATGGACTCGCTGCCGGCCCCCAGGGTCGGCGCGCCCTTCACGGTGATGTCCATGACCTGCGGGTTCCAGCCCTGGGTGCCGGTCATCTCCATGGTTCCGCCGGCGCCCGCCGATGCAGGCATCGACATGGTCATGCGGATCTTGGCCGACTTGGCCGCGGAGGTCTTCTTGTACGCGGCCGTGAGCGCCTCGGCGGCGGATCCGCCCGCCACGGGCCGCTCCGGCTGCGCGGACGCCCCCGGGGCCGCGGCCTTGCCCCCGCCGTCCTTCCCGCCGTTCTCGCACGCCGTGGCTCCGCCCACGAGCAGTACGGCGGCCAGCGCGGCGCCGATGGTCTTCCTCCGGTACGCGGACACGCGCATCCCCACCCCTTGATAGATCACTTGGTCCAGGGGCGACCCTACGTTCCCCACCGGCCGCGACGCGCGCCCTTATCGCCCCGGTCAAGGGATATGTGGCCCTCGACACGGAAACGGGCCCCCCGCCACCCTGTGAAGGGGGCGAGGGGCCCGTTCAGCCGATCAGTGAGCCGTCGGGCTCACCCCGATCAGACAGCAGCCGGGTCTTCCTCGACGAGGAGGTTCCGGGTGCGGTTGGAGTCCAGCTGGATGCCGGGGCCCATCGTGGTGCTCAGGGCGGCCTTCTTGATGTAGCGGCCCTTCGCGGCGGACGGCTTCAGACGAAGGATCTCGTCCAGCGCCGCGCCGTAGTTCTCGACCAGCTGCTCATCGGAGAAGGAGACCTTGCCGATGATGAAGTGCAGGTTCGAGTGCTTGTCGACGCGGAACTCGATCTTGCCACCCTTGATCTCGGTGACAGCCTTCGCGACGTCCATCGTGACGGTGCCGGTCTTCGGGTTCGGCATGAGGCCACGGGGACCGAGCACGCGGCCGAGGCGGCCGACCTTGCCCATGAGGTCCGGGGTGGCCACAACGGCGTCGAACTCGTTCAGGCGGTTGCCCTTGGCGATCTCGTTGATCAGCTCGTCATCGCCGACGATGTCGGCGCCGGCGGCTTCCGCGGCCGCAGCACGGTCACCGGTCGCGAAGACCAGGACCCGGGCGGTCTTGCCGGTGCCGTGCGGGAGGTTCACGGTGCCGCGGACCATCTGGTCGGCCTTGCGCGGGTCGACACCCAGGCGGAAGGCGATCTCGACGGTGCTGTCGAACTTGGTCGTGGAGGTCTCCTTGGCGAGACGGACGGCCTCGAGCGGGGCGTACAGCTTCTCCCGGTCGACCTTGGCGTCCGCAGCGCGGAGAGTCTTGCTGCGCTTCACTTCTGCTCCTGTGTTTTGGCTTCAGGCATGGAGTCGTGGTGCGGACCAGCGCTTGGTCCTACCACTGATGGTGCTGGGGGTGGCTGGATCAGCCTTCGACGGTGACGCCCATCGAACGCGCGGTGCCGGCAATGATCTTGACGGCGGCGTCGATGTCGTTGGCGTTCAGGTCGGGCATCTTCAGCTCGGCGATCTCCTTGACCTGGGCAGCCGTGAGCTTGGCGACCTTGGTCTTGTGGGGCTCGCCGGAGCCCTTCTCGATGCCCGCGTGCTTCAGGATGAGGCGCGCGGCCGGCGGAGTCTTGGTGATGAAGGTGAAGGAACGGTCGTCGTAGACCGTGATCTCCACCGGCACGACCATGCCACGCTGCGACTCGGTCGCGGCGTTGTAGGCCTTGCAGAACTCCATGATGTTGACGCCGTGCTGACCGAGCGCGGGGCCGACCGGCGGAGCCGGGTTGGCCGCACCGGCCTTGATCTGGAGCTTGATAAGCCCCGTGATCTTCTTCTTCTTGGGAGGCATTGCTCTCTCCGGGTCCTAGTGAGAGTTTTCAGCCGCCGATCCGGTCATCCGGATGGAGGCATACCGCACCACGATAACGGGTATCGGTGCGGGGCCAAAAACCGAGCAGGTCAGACCGCCCTTCACTGGGCGATCTGACCTGTCCGGAAGCTGTCGCTCAGAAGATTCAGTTCTTCTGGATCTGGTCGAAGCTGAGCTCGACCGGGGTCTCGCGGCCGAAGATCTCGACGAGGCCCTTGACCTTCTTCGAGTCGGGGTTGATCTCGTTGATGGTCGCCTGCAGCGTCGCGAACGGGCCGTCGGTGACGGTGACCGAGTCGCCGACCTCGAAGTCCAGGACCTCGATGGTGCGCTTGACGGCGGGCGCGGGCAGACCGGCCTCTTCCGCGGCGGCCTTGGCGGCCTTCTCCTGCGCCTCCGGGGCGAGCATCTTGACGATCTCGTCCAGGGTCAGCGGGTACGGGTCGTACGCGTTGCCGACGAAGCCGGTGACGCCGGGCGTGTTGCGGACGACGCCCCAGGACTCGTTCGTCAGATCCATGCGGACGAGAACGTAACCGGGCAGCTTGTTCTGCCGGACGTTCTTGCGCTCGCCGTTCTTGATCTGGACGATCTCTTCCTCGGGCACCTCGGCCTGGTAGATGAACTCCTCGACGTTCAGCGAGACGGCACGCTGCTCCAGGTTCGCCTTCACGCGCTTCTCGTAGCCGGCGTAGGTGTGGATCACGTACCACTCGCCGGGGAGGAGGCGCAGCTCCTCGCGCAGGGCCTGGATGGGGTCGACGGGCTCGGCCGGGGCGGCCTCTTCGGCCTCTTCCTCGTCGGCCTCGGCGTCGTCAGCAGCCTCTTCGACCTCTGCGTCGTCCTCGATCTCGGCGTCAGCCTCGTCCTCGTCGGACTCGACGTGCAGCGCGGCCTCTTCGGCGGCGACACCCGCCTCGGCTTCGTCGGCGAGCTCGACTTCGTCGCGGTCCGCGTCCGCCGCCTCGACGATGTCGAGCGCGTCCTCGACGGACTCGACGGAGTCGGGGCTCGCGTTCAGGTTCGGGTCAGACACGGTGGCTGCTTCTTCCTGGATACAAAAGGTGGTGGAACATGCGAAAACGGGCGACACCATCAAGGCGCCGCCCCCCGCGGGATCAGCCGAAGACGAACTTGATGGCTTTTTCGAACCCAAAGTCAATCACGGTCACCAGACCGATCATGATGACCACGAAGACAATCACCACGGTGGTGTACGTCGTGAGCTGGTTGCGAGTCGGCCAGACAACCTTGCGGAGTTCCGCGACAATCTGGCGGTAGAAAAGCGCGAGCCGGCCCAGAGGACCCTTCTTGCCGCGCTTGCCGCCCTTGCGGGCCTTCTTCTCGCGCGTCTCGTCCTCGGCGTCAGGCATGTCGATGGAGCCCAGGGCGTCCGTCACGTCTCTCACCTGAATCCGGGTCGTGGCCGTACCGCGCCCGGTTGCGCCGCACGGCGTTGCATCTAAGTACGTACCTGCGCACACACGTCCGAGATGGAGTGTGGAGCAGGGCCGGAGGGACTCGAACCCCCAACCGCTGGTTTTGGAGACCAGTGCTCTACCAATTGAGCTACGACCCTTTGCGTCCCCCAACCTACCGCATCCGAGCGAGTGCACGGAGTGCTCGCGCTCTGCAGCGGCTGCTGAGGTCCAACGACAGGTGAGTGTACGTGAACCGGGCCCTGACGTCGAACAGCGCCCTTCCTGACATACGGCCGTCCGTTGACTGAAACGGTGTGCGGGGCTTCTTTGCCGTCTGGGACGATTGCTCGTATGACCTCTGCAACGCCTTCCTCCGAGCGCCGGGTGTCCGCCCGTATCGGCGCCATTTCCGAGTCCGCCACCCTCGCCGTGGACGCCAAGGCCAAGGCCCTCAAGGCCGCCGGGCGCCCGGTGATCGGCTTCGGTGCCGGCGAGCCCGACTTCCCGACCCCGGACTACATCGTCGAGGCCGCGGTCGAGGCCTGCCGCAACCCCAAGTACCACCGCTACACCCCGGCCGGCGGTCTGCCCGAGCTCAAGGCCGCGATCGCCGCCAAGACGCTGCGCGACTCCGGCTACGAGGTCGAGGCCTCGCAGATCCTGGTGACCAACGGCGGCAAGCAGGCCATCTACGAGGCCTTCGCGGCCATCCTGGACCCGGGTGACGAGGTCATCGTCCCGGCTCCGTACTGGACCACCTACCCGGAGTCGATCCGTCTCGCCGGCGGTGTCCCGGTCGAGGTCGTCGCCGACGAGACCACCGGCTACCGGGTCTCCGTCGAGCAGCTGGAGGCCGCGCGCACCGAGCGCACCAAGGTCGTCCTGTTCGTCTCCCCGTCCAACCCGACCGGCGCCGTCTACAGCGAGGCCGACGCCCGCGCGATCGGCGAGTGGGCCGCCGAGCACGGCCTGTGGGTGATGACCGACGAGATCTACGAGCACCTGGTCTACGGCGACGCGAAGTTCACCTCGCTGCCCGTCCTCGTCCCCGCCCTGCGCGACAAGTGCATCGTCGTCAACGGCGTCGCCAAGACGTACGCCATGACCGGCTGGCGCGTGGGCTGGATCATCGCCCCGCAGGACGTCATCAAGGCCGCGACCAACCTCCAGTCGCACGCCACCTCCAACGTCTCCAACGTGGCACAGGTCGCGGCACTGGCCGCCGTCTCCGGCAACCTGGACGCGGTCGCGGAGATGCGGAAGGCCTTCGACCGCCGCCGCCAGACCATGGTCAAGATGCTGAACGAGATCGACGGCGTCTTCTGCCCCACCCCCGAGGGCGCGTTCTACGCGTACCCGTCGGTCAAGGAGCTGCTCGGCAAGGAGATCCGCGGCAAGCGCCCGCAGACCTCCGTCGAGCTCGCCGCCCTGATCCTGGACGAGGTCGAGGTCGCGGTCGTCCCGGGCGAGGCCTTCGGCACCCCCGGCTACCTGCGCCTGTCCTACGCCCTGGGCGACGAGGACCTGGTGGAGGGCGTGTCCCGCGTCCAGAAGCTCCTGGCCGAGGCCAAGGCCTAGGCCTGACGCGGCCGGCGGCACGACCTGGGCGGCGGCACCCCTGAGGGTGCCGCCGCCCAGGCGTTTCGGCCCCGCCGGGCCACTTCCAGCCCCGCCGGGCCACTTCCAGCCCCGCCGGCGTTTGAGGCGCGGGGTCCGGGGCGGAGCCCCGATCTTTTCAGCCTCGCCGGCGATTGAGGCGCGGGTCCGGGCGGCGCCCGGAAGGCCCCCGCGCAGCGGATCCGCACCCCGTTCACCCGTTCGCGCAAGCCCCCGATCGGTAAAACCCCCTCCCGCCGAGCGCAGCGGTACGGCAGGATCACCAGATGGAGCACGCACGCGATCTCACGCTTCTGCCCAAGGCCCACCTCCACCTGCACTTCACCGGGTCGATGAGGCCATCGACCCTGCTGGAGCTCGCCGACAAGTACGGCGTGCGCCTGCCCGACGCCCTCACCGCCGGCGAGCCGCCCAAGCTCCGCGCCACTGACGAGCGCGGCTGGTTCCGCTTCCAGCGGCTCTACGACGCCGCCCGCTCCTGCCTGCGCGAGCCCGACGACATCCGGCGCCTGGTCCGCGAGGCCGCGGAGGAGGACGTACGGGACGGCAGCGGCTGGCTGGAGATCCAGGTGGATCCCACCTCCTACGCCCCCCTCCTCGGCGGCATGATCCCGGCCGTCGAGATCATCCTCGACGCCGTCGACTCCGCCTCCCGCGAGACCGGCCTCGGCATGCGGGTCCTCATCGCCGCCAACCGCATGAAGCACCCCCTCGACGCCCGCACCCTCGCCCGCCTCGCCGTCCGGTACGCCGACCGCGGCATCGTGGGCTTCGGCCTCTCCAACGACGAACGCCGCGGCATGGCCCGCGACTTCGACCGCGCCTTCGCCATCGCCCGCGAGGGCGGGCTCCTCGCCGCCCCGCACGGCGGCGAGCTCACCGGCCCGTCCTCCGTCCGCGACTGCCTCGACGACCTGCACGCCTCCCGGATCGGGCACGGAGTCCGCGCCGCCGAGGATCCCCGGCTGCTCAAGCGGCTCGCCGACCGGCAGATCACCTGCGAGGTGTGCCCGGCCTCGAACGTCGCCCTCGGGGTCTACGAGCGGCCCGAGGACGTCCCGCTGCGCACCCTCTTCGAGGCCGGGGTCCCCATGGCGCTGGGCGCCGACGACCCGCTGCTCTTCGGGTCCCGGCTCGCGGCCCAGTACGAGATCGCCCGCCGCCACCACGCCTTCACGGACGCGGAGCTCGCCGAGCTGGCCCGCCAGTCCGTGCGCGGGAGCGCGGCGCCCGACGACGTACAGGCCAAGCTGCTGGCGGGGATCGACCACTGGCTCACCGGGTGAGCCGCAGGTCCCCCTCATAGCAGTCGGCGCGCACCCGGCCGCCGTCCAGAAAGCCGATCTCCAGGTGGGTGCGGCCCTGCTCGGGCAGCGCGAACTCGGCGACCGAGGCGACGGTCTCGCCGACGTGCCGCAGGAAGGGGTGGTCGCCGAGGTCCTCGCCGACCTCGATGCGGCCCCACTCCCCCATGTCGTAGGGGGCGTGCGGCGTGGCGGACTCGACGATGAGGCACTGGTCGGATCCGGTGGTGATCCGGATGGTGTCGCCGATGCTGTCGATCAGCCAGACGTCGAGGGGCGCCTCGGAGCGTTCGCCGTCGCTGACGTGCCAGGACGCGACGACTCGGCTGAGCGTGCGCCCCACGAGACGGGTGGGGTCCGTACCGGCCCCGTGAAGGGGACAGAGCATGGGCGGCCGGGGCTCCTCAGATGCTGACGCCGACCGTCACCGGCTCGTTGACCAGGGTGACGCCGAAGGCCGCGTGGACGCCCGCGACGACCTCGCGGGCCAGGGTGAGGAGGTCCTCGGTGGTGGCCTCGCCGCGGTTGGTGAGGGCGAGGGTGTGCTTGGTGGAGATGCGGGCGGGGCCGGTGCCGTAGCCCTTGGTGAATCCGGCCCTGTCGATCAGCCAGGCCGCGCTGGTCTTCGTACGGCCGTCGCCCGCGGGGTAGGCGGGCGGTGCGGTGTCGGGGCCGAGGCGGTCCTGGACGCGGGCGAGGAAGGCGGCGTAGGCCTCGTCGGTCAGGATCGGGTTGTGGAAGAAGGAGCCGGCCGACCAGGTGTCGTGGTCTGCGGGGTCGAGGACCATGCCCTTGCCGGCGCGCAGCCGCAGCACGGTCTCGCGGGCGGTGGCGGCGGGGACCCGGTCGCCGGCCTCGACGCCGAGGGCGCGGGCGGTCTCGGGGTACTTGATCGGCGCCGACAGACCGCCGGCGTCCTCCAGGGCGAAGCGCACGCGCAGGACGACGTAGCGGTCGGGCTGGTCCTTGAAGGTGCTGTTGCGGTACCGGAAGGCGCACTCGGCGGCGCTGAGGGTGACCGTCTCACCGGTGGTGCGGTCGTAGGCCACGACCTCGGTGATGGTGTCGCAGACCTCCTGGCCGTACGCCCCGACGTTCTGGATCGGGGTGGCGCCGGCCGAGCCGGGGATTCCGGCGAGGCACTCGACACCGGCGAGGCCTGCCTCGACGGTGCGGGCGACGGCATCGCTCCAGTTCTCGCCCGCGGCGAGCTCCAGGGTGGTGCCGTCCAGGGTGAAGCCGGTGGTCGCGATGCGCAGGGCGGTGCCGTCGAAGCCGCCGTCGCCGATGACCAGATTGCTGCCGCCGCCGATGACCAGGAGTGGGGTGCCGCTCTCGTCCGCGGCGCGCACGGTGGCGACGACCTCGGCGTCGGTGGTCGCGGTGACCAGGCGGGCGGCGGGACCACCGAGACGGAAGGTGGTCAGCGGGGCGAGGGGGGCATCGTGGAGTTCCTGCACGTGGACAAGAGTACGGTCCGTGCCCCTCGCATCCCTGCGGGGCCACGGACCGTACTCGCTCGTCCCCCGTACCGGCGGGGTCAGTGGCCCGTCTTCTGCTCGGCCAGGCGGCGCTCGGCCTCGGCCCAGTCGAGGGGGAGCTCGCGGGCCGGCACGGTCCAGAAGGTGAAGGCCGATTCCTTCATGTAGGCGGAGGCGGCCCGGGAACTGGAGCGGTGGGGCTCGCTGCGGGCGAAGCGGTAGAGGGCGTCCCGGTCCTCCCATGCGGAGAGGGTCAGGAAGGTGCGGCCGAGGACCCGGGCGCGCAGGGCGACGCCGTGGGCGCCGGGGGCCTTGCGGATCTGCTGGATGATGCCGGGCGCCTTGAGGAAGAACCTGACGGCGCCGGCGAGGGTGGCGGTCTCGAAGCGCGAGGCCATGACGTAGACCTCGGCGTCGGGGGCGGCCCGGTGGGGCGTGGACCAGGGAATGTCGGGCATGGCGAGCGCTCCTCGGCTGTCGGGCGGGGTGTACGGGGCGGTGGTGCCGGCGGGTCAGCCCGCGGCCGGGACCTTCTCGGGGACGGTGGCGCTCCGGTCCGCGGGGACCTGGGCCGCGGCCTTGGCCTTACGGGGCACCAGCAGGGCCAGCGCGGCGGCGAGGGCGACCGCGGCGGCGCCGATCCACAGGGCGGGGACGGTGCCGTCGACGAAGGTCTGCGGGGACTCGTAGCCGCCCTGGGCGGAGAAGACGGAGGCGAGGACCGCCACACCGAGGGCGCCGCCGACCTCGCGCAGGGCGTTGTTGGTGCCGGAGGCCTTGCCCTGGTCGGCCGGGGCGACGGTGGACATCAGGACGTTGGCGGCGGGGGCGAAGTAGAGGGCCATGCCGATCCCGCTGAGGATCAGCGGCGGGAGCTGGGCGGCGTACGAGACGTCCGCGCTCAGGATCGCGGCGAACCAGCCGAGGCCGAGGGCCTGGAACGCGAGCCCGGCGGCGACGACCGGGCGGCCGCCGATGCGGTCGGAGAGGATCCCGGCCAGCGGGGCGACGATCATCGGCATACCGGTCCAGGGGAGCATGCGCAGGCCCGCCTCGGTGGGCGAGTAGCCGACGACGCCCTGGAGGAACTGGCTGAGCAGGAAGATCGAGCCGAACATGCCGAGGAACATCAGCAGGCTGGCGAGGTTGATGCCGAGGAAGCCGCGGTCACGGAAGAGCCGCATGGGGAGCATGGGGTTCGCGTTGTTGAAGCCGTGGTGGATGAACCCGCCGACGAGCGCGGAGCCGACGAGCAGGCCGGTCAGGACGGGGGCGCTGGTCCAGCCCTCGGCGTTGGCGTTGACCAGGGCGTAGACGATGCCGAAGAGGCCGCCGCTGATGAGCAGGGTGCCCGGGATGTCGAGGCGCGCGCCGGGGGCGGTGGACTCGGCGAGGCGCAGGCGGGCGAGCGGGATCAGTGCGAGGCCTATCGGCACGTTGATCCAGAAGATCCACTGCCAGGAGATGTGCTCGGTGAGGCTGCCGCCGATGAGGGGACCGCTGGCGACGGCGAGGCCGGTGACGGCTCCGTAGATGCCGAGGGCCATGCCGCGGCGGGCGGCGGGAACGGCGGCGGTGAGCAGGGTGAGGGTGAGCGGCATCATGATCGCGGCGCCGACGCCCTGCACGGCGCGGGCGGCGATGAGCGAGTCGATGCCGGGCGAGAGGGCGGCCGCGGCGGAGGCGGCGGTGAAGACGCCGAGGCCGACGATGAACAGCCGGCGGCGGCCGAAACGGTCCCCGAGGGCGGCGCCGAACATGAGGAGGACCGCGAAGGTGAGCGTGTACGCGTTCACCGTCCACTCCAGGTCCTCCAGTTTGCCGCCGAGGTCCTCGCGGATGGCGGGGAGGGCGGTGGTGACGACCAGGTTGTCGAGTGCGGCCATGAAGCTGGCCACGCCGGTGAGGATGAGGGCCCAGACGGCGGGCCCGCGGAGCTTGGTGTCCGACTCTTGCGTGTGCACGCTTCCCCCTGCGGTTTGTTAGTTATTGCTGACTAACTTTCTTGGTCATGAAAATGCGCGCGAGCGGATCGCGCGCACACTCACGCCTCCAGGCGACCCGTGGCGCGCGCCGACGGGTAGAGCCCCTCCCAGACCCGGTGCTCGGGCGGGAAGCCCATGGCGGCGAGGGTGTTGATCAGCATCCCGAGAGCCATGAAGGTCGTGGTCTCGTGTGCATCACCCCCCAGCGGCAGGTGGACGGCGTCCCAGAGGTCCATCCAGCCGGCCCGGACGGTCTCACCGAAGACGTGATCACCGGCCGCCTCGGCCGCGGCCACCGTGACGTACACCTGGAGCTGCATCTGCAGCTTGTCCGGGTCCTCGGCGATCAGCCGGGTGTACGCGTTGGCCATGGCCTGCAGGGCCTCTTCGCCGCTCAATCCTTCGGCGGCGGCGATGAAGACGTCCCGCGTGTCACTCAGGCAGCGCTCGGAGGCGGCCAGGAAGATCGCCTGCTTGTTGGGGAAGAGGCGGAACAGATACGGCTGCGAGACACCCACCCGCTTGGCGATCGCCTCGGTGGAGGTGCCGTAGTAGCCACCCCGGGCAAACTCGTGCATCGCCGCCCGAATGACGCTCTCACGTCGCTCATCTGCGCTCATCCTGACCATGAGACAAAGTTAGTGCGCAATCACTAACTACGTCAAGGGGTGGGGTGGGGCGGAGGTGGTGGGGCGGGGGCCTGAGGGGCGCGGGGTGGCTGGGGGATGGCGGGAGCCGAGCGCTCGGGAGTCAGTGACGTGTATGGGGGTTTCCCGTCAGTCTCATCGTCTCTCCGTGTCGGGCCGGCCCCACCCACACAAAAGGGCGGAGGCGCCACCCGGCCGCCCCCGCCCCTACAACCTCTCAACCCGTCAACCCGTCATCCGATCTCAGGCGAGTTCGACCACCGCGCGGGACATGCCCAGGACCTTCTGGCCCGCGCTCATGGCCGTCAGGTCGACCCGGACGCGGTTGTCGTCCATCTTCGCGGCGACCTTCGCGGTGACCTCGATCAGGCCGCCCCGGTCGTCGTTCGGGACCACGACCGGCTTGGTGAAGCGCACGCCGTACTCGACCACCGCACCCGCGTCGCCGACCCAGTCGGTCACCACGCGGATCGCCTCGGCCATGGTGAACATGCCGTGCGCGATGACGTCCGGCAGTCCGACCTCCTTGGCGAACTTCTCGTTCCAGTGGATCGGGTTGAAGTCGCCCGAGGCGCCCGCGTACTGGACGAGCGTGGCGCGCGTCACGGGGAAGGACGCCGCCGGCAGCTCGGTGCCGACCTCGACGTCGGCGTACTGGATCTGTGCAGCCATGTCAGGCCTCCTCGGGGGCGCGGGAGACGAGCTTCGTCCACGCCGTCACCACGTGTTCGCCGCTCTCGTCGTGGACCTCGCCGCGGATGTCGATGACGTCATTGCCCGCGAGCGACTTCACGGACTCGATGGTGGAGACCACCGACAGCCGGTCGCCGGCCCGCACCGGGCGGGAGTAGGCGAACTTCTGGTCACCGTGCACGACGCGGCTGTAGTCCAGTCCCAGCTGCGGGTCCTCGACGACCTGACCGGCCGCCTTGAAAGTGATCGCAAACACAAAAGTCGGCGGAGCGATCACATCGGGGTAGCCGTACGACTTCGCGGCTTCGGGATCGATGTAGACGGGATTGGTGTCACCCACCGCAACCGCGAATTCGCGGATCTTCTCCCGGCCGACCTCGTACGGATCGGTGGGCGGGTAGCTCCGCCCCACGAAGGACTGGTCGAGAGCCATGACTCACTACCTCCTGATGAAGGGACACGAATGACACAAGAACAAAGACAGGAACGAGCACGGAAACGACACGAGGCCGCCCCCCAATGAAGGGGACGACCTCATGACGGTGCCTGTTATTCGAGACTTCGCTGGGGTCAGCGGGTCTCGCGGTGCGCGGTGTGCGAGTTGCAGCGCGGGCAGTGCTTCTTCATCTCAAGACGGTCCGGGTTGTTACGCCGGTTCTTCTTGGTGATGTAGTTCCGCTCCTTGCACTCCACGCAGGCCAGCGTGATCTTCGGGCGGACGTCGGTGGCAGCCACGTGAGTGCTCCTTGACGGAAATTGGGACGGATGAACGCATACAAGAGTAGCCGACCGGGAGACCGACCCCGCAATCGGCTACTGTGTGTAGCGGCGACCGGACTTGAACCGGTGACACAGCGATTATGAGCCGCTTGCTCTACCGACTGAGCTACGCCGCTTTGATGTGATCAGCTCCCCACCCGAGGGTGGGGAACCTCTCTCACCAGAGCCCCAATGCGGAATCGAACCGCAGACCTTCTCCTTACCATGGAGACGCTCTACCGACTGAGCTATTGGGGCGAGCGATGAAGACATTACACGGTTGCCTGCCGATCGCCCAAATCCTTTGCGGGGACAGGGCTCCGAGGGGGTTCGCCGGCTCTTCCCGATCAGCCCACGGATCACTCCCGACCCACTTTTCGGTCGGATTGTGGGCGGGGTCACACTCCGGCGCCCGCCGAACGGAGCCGCGCCGGCCGGTGGGGCGCACGCGCGGGCGCTCGGCGCGCGGGCACCACACCGGTACGACTATTGCGCTCTTCCGCGAAGCGGCGGGCGCTGCGCCCTAGGCTCTGAGCACGCTGCGTGATCTTGGGCTGCGGGCCGCGGGCTGCAGGGACGGCCACGGCCACGGCTCCAGGAACCGCCCGAGCCACCGCAGGAGCGCGATGTCCGACAGCCAGCCGCAGCAGCCGTTCCAGTCGCCCCGCAGCGGTGGCGGCCATGGCAACGCGGCCGCAGCCGAGGCCACCACCCTGCTGCTCGCCGGGGCCCGCCTCACCGACGGCCGCACCGTCGACGTGCGCCTCGGCGGCGGTCGGATCCAGGCCGTCGGCACCGCGGGCAGCCTCACCTCCCCCGCGCTGTCCCGGGTGGACCTGACCGGCTACCTGTTGCTGCCCGCCCCCGCCGAGCCGCACGCCCACGGGGACACCGCACTGACCGCCGACGGCGAGGGGCCCGTCTCCTACACGCCCGACGAGGTCCAGCGCCGGGCCACCGAATCCGCCCTGCTCCAGCTCGGCCACGGCGCCACCGCGGTCCGCTCCCACGTCCGCATCGGCGACGTGCACGGCCTCGGCCCCATGGAGGCCGTCCTCCAGGCCCGCCGCTCCCTGCGCGGGCTCGCCGACCTCACCGCCGTGGCCGTCCCCCGGCTGCTGACCGGGGTGGCGGGCGCGGACGGGCTCGCCATGCTGCGGGACGCGGTCAAGATGGGCGCCTCCGTGATCGGCGGCTGCCCGGACCTGGACCCGGATCCGACAGGCTTCCTCGAAGCCGTTCTGGAACTCGCCGCCGAGCACGGCTGCCCCGTCGATCTGCACACGGACGGTGACGACCCGGCCCGCCTCTCCCGCCTCGCGGCGATGGCCGGCGGGCTGCGCCCCGGGGTGACCATCGGCCCCTGCGGCGGCCTGTCCCGGCTCCCGCTCGACGCGGCGGCCCGCGCCGCCGACCAGCTGGCCGCAGCCGGCGTACGGGTGACCTGCCTGCCCCAGGGCGACTGCGCGGCCCTGGAGCGCCGCGGCCTGCGCACCGCGCCCGTACGGCTGCTGCGGGCCTCCGGGGTGCGCGTCGCGGCCGGCAGCGGAGCGCTGCGGGACGCCGGGAACCCCGTCGGCCGCGGGGACCCGCTGGAGGCCGCGTACCTGCTGGCCTCCCAGGGCGGCCTCCGGGCGGGCGAGGCCTACGACTCCGTCAGCGCCTGCGCCCGCGAGGCCATGGGCCTGCCGGAGGTCCGGGTGGAGGCCGGTTTCCCGGCGGAGCTGCTCGCCGTGCGCGGGGACCGGATCGCGGGTGTGCTGTCCCTCGCCTACAGCCGGATCGTCATCCACCGCGGGCGCGTCGTAGCCCGTACGAGTGCCGTACGCGAGTACTGCGACTCCGCCGTCGCGGTGGCCCTGGACCTGCCCCGGCAGGGCCGTACGGAGCCCGGCCCCTGAAGTTCGCCGTCCGTTCGCGGGCGTGGGCGCCCGGCTCGTCGTACGGTCGGGTCATGCGCATCGTCATCGCGGGTGGACACGGTCAGATCGCGCTGCGGCTGGAGCGCCTGCTCGCCGCGCGCGGGTACGAGGTCGCGGGCATCGTCCGCGATCCGGCGCAGGGCGACGACCTGAGGCAGGCCGGCGCCGAGCCGGTGCTCTGCGATCTGGAATCGGCCTCGGTGGAGCATGTGGCGGGGATTCTGCAGGGCGCGGACGTGGCGGTGTTCGCTGCCGGTGCGGGCCCCGGCAGCGGGATTGGGCGGAAGGACACAGTGGACCGTGGCGCGGCCGTGCTGTTCGCCGACGCCGCCGAACGGGCCGGCGTAGGGCGCTTCCTGATGGTCTCTTCGATGGGCGCGGACGCGCACCACGGGGGCGACGAGGTCTTCGACGCGTACCTGCGGGCCAAGGGCGAGGCCGATGACCACGTACGGACCCGGCTGGGCCTGGAGTGGACCGTCCTGCGCCCCGGTTCACTGATCGACGACGCCGGGACGGGCCTGGTCCGTCTGGAGGTGCAGACGGGCCGGGGAGCCGTCCCGCGCGACGACGTGGCGGCGGTCCTGGCGGAGTTGGTCGAGACCCCGGCGACGGCGGGTCTGACCCTGGAGCTGGTCTCCGGTTCGACTCCGGTCCAGGTGGCCGTGAAGGACGTGGCGGGCAACTGAGTCCGCAGCGTCGCCCGTCCGGCGGTTCAGAAGCCGGCGTTCACCTTGTCGTCGGACCGGCCGACCGAGTCCTGCTGGTACCGGTCCTCGTAGGCCTGCCGGATCCGCTCGATGCGTGTGCTTCGCTCGCCCGCCTCCTTCTCCGGGTACAGCAGGACCACCTCGTACGAGGTCTCCCGGACGATCTTGCCGTCCTGCCCGCGCCACTGGCCGTACCCGTCGTGGAGGGTCAGCCCCTCGGGGAAGGCGGGGGTGATCTCCCGGTCCAGGAACCGCATGAACTCGCGTTCCTCGACCGGATTCGTTCCGTCGGTCCGTTGGGTTCCGAAGTACAGCCGGGTCTCCTGGTAGGGCGCTCCCACGTCCGTGTGGAGCGCTGCTCCCACCAGAGCCGGAATCCCTGCTCCGAGCAGGGCCATGAGCACCCCGCCGCCGACCTTCCCGCGCGTGTCAGATGTCCATTTCACCCCCGGAGAACGAACCGGAGCCGCCGACGTTGCGGCCGTGGTCAGTAGGTCAGGCGCCGCCGCCACCAGGGTTCGTCGGGGGCGGCGTACGGATCGTTCAGGGTGCGGGCGAGGAAGCGCTCGTCGAGCGGGTCGATGACGGCGCGCAACTGGCGCCGGGCCCGGGGCGGGAGGAGGTGGCAGATGCTCTCCAGGGTCCCGCGGCACCAGCCCACCGAGTCGCAGCAGCCGTGGTCGTCGTCGGCCGCCGGGTAGATGATCCACGGTCCCCGCTGGTACACGGTCCTGTGCCAGTGCCTCAGGGACCGGTACGTGTCCCCGCGCCGGAACCGGCGGTGCTCGACGCGGGCGATCGCGGCGAGGGTGGCGGCGGAGACCCCTGGGACGACCCCGCGCTCGGGGAGTGCGGGCGTGCGGGCGGGCAGGTCCGTCCTGACCTGCGAAGGTGCCTTACGCGGCATGGGCCTTTCGGCTGCTGATGCTGATCACCGGACCAGGATGCCGCAGTCGCACCGTCCTCGCCCAACCCTTTTGTTCTCCGGAAGGCCGATAACTGAAGAACCCCCGCTCACTGTGATTCCACAGATGAACGGGGGTTCCACTCGCGTGGCGGCGCCAGGGTTCGAACCTGGGTAGGCTGAGCCGGCAGATTTACAGTCTGCTCCCTTTGGCCACTCGGGCACACCGCCAAGAGACGCTGCCATTTTTTCCGCCTTGCGGCGGCGCTCCCTGGCAACGACGTAAACGATACCCGATGACCGGGGGTGCTTCGCCACCGGATTGATCAGCGCTGCGGGTGGGCGCGGTGGCTAGGCTTTGCCGAGCGGTCCGGGCATGTCCGGCCGCACCCTCCGGGGTGATCGCAACCGACTTCAAGGAGCCACAGCACATGGCCGACTCCAGTTTCGACATCGTCTCGAAGGTCGAGCGGCAGGAGGTCGACAACGCCCTCAACCAGTCCGCCAAGGAGCTCTCGCAGCGCTACGACTTCAAGGGCACCGGCGCCACGATCGCCTGGTCCGGCGAGAAGATCCTGATGGAGGCGAACTCCGAGGAGCGCGTGAAGGCCGTCCTCGACGTCTTCGAGACCAAGCTGGTCAAGCGCGGGATCTCGCTGAAGGCGCTGGACGCCGGGGAGCCGCAGCTGTCCGGCAAGGAGTACAAGATCTTCGCCACCATCGAGGAGGGCATCTCCCAGGAGAACGCCAAGAAGGTCGCGAAGATCATCCGGGACGAGGGTCCCAAGGGCGTCAAGGCCCAGGTCCAGGGCGAGGAGCTGCGCGTCAGCTCGAAGAGCCGTGACGACCTCCAGGAGGTCCAGGCGCTGCTCAAGGGCAAGGACCTGGACTTCGCGATCCAGTTCGTGAACTACCGCTGATATGCGCCGCTGACCTGCTGCTATCTCACTTAGCCTGCGCTGGAGGGCACAACGCGGGCACATCGCCGAGGACCGCCTCGACAGCGGCGCGCGTTGTGTCCTCCTCGTCGGGCCACAGATGGGTGTAGATGTCGAGTGTGATCGAAGGCTTGGAGTGGCCGAGCCGACGCTGAACCGTCTTCACGCTCTCGCGGTGCTTGATCAGCAGCGACGCGTAGAAGTGACGCAGGTCGTGCATCGTCGTCCCGGCCGGGACCTCGACTGGTGAAGGCTCCTTGTCCTCCGGGCGGCCGGCGGCCACCCACGCCGCGGAGGCCGCCGCGTGCTGAGCGGCGAGAGCCGCGTTCGCGTTGCGCGTGGCCACGTCCCAGATGTGCGACCAGCCGCCGCGGCGGATCGCCTCGCGCTGCTCGTTGACGAACAGCAGCTTGGCCTTGCGCGTGCGCGGCTTGCGCGGGTCGGTCCGGTCCCAGATCTCAACCTCACGGGCCGGAAACCGCGCAAGGTGGGCGGCCAGGCCGTCCACGACCGCGCGCGCGAGCGGCACGGTCCGATACGACTCGTGCGTCTTCGGCGGTCCGAGGTACGGCTCCCCCTTGTCCGGCCCTACGAGCTGCTGACAGATCTTCATCTCGCGCCGCAGGAAGTCGATGTGCTCGACCTCCAGCCCGAAGGCCTCGCCCTGGCGGGGACCGGCGCCGGCGGCGAGCAGCGTGAGCGCCTGGTACCACGCGGGCACCGCCGCCACGAGAGCTTTCACGGCGTCCGGGTGGAGCGGCACCACCTCCGGCCGGCGCACGTCGGGGACGCGCACCCCGTCGCAGGGGTTGATCGCGATGATCCGGTCACGCACCGCCGTGTGGAAGATCGTCACGACGTACGCGTAGGTCACCTTCAGCGTGCTCGGCGCGAGGACCTGCGAGCGGTTCTTGATCCAGGACTGAATCTCCGAGGGCCGGATCGACACGATCGGCTTGTTCCCGAGCAGCGGGTAGACGTGCAGCCTCAGGGCCCGGTCTACGCGCTCCGCCGTGCTGTCCCGGTGAACCGCGCCGGTACGCCAGCGCTCACCGACCGCCTGAAAGCCTTCCTTGCCGGCCGCCGGGTCGACGTACAACCCGCGGGCGAGGTCGGCCTCGATGGTCGCGGCGCGGGTGTCGGCCTGGCTGCGCTTGGTGAAGTTCTCCTTCTGCTGCTCGCCGGCCGCGTCCCGCCAACGGACCTGCCACCGCTTCCCCTTGCCGTGGTCCTTGCTGGCCACGAGCACGCGGGTCTTACTGGAGTGCTCGGCGCACGGGTCCGCGCCGTGGCGGGGGCGGGAGAGATGCCACCGGTCATAGACCTGCGCCACGAGGGCCGTCCTTCCCGAGCAGGGGGGCGAACTCCTGAGGAGGAATCTCGGAGTAGAACGCCCTCTCGTCCATGCCCGGCAACGGCGTCTCGCCTCTGACGAAACGGCGGACCATGAACGACGGCTCGGTCCGCGTGGGCGTAAGCCGGTACGCAGCCTCGTCGTTGGGATCGTTCTGCCCCCCGTCCCAGCGTGGGGACGGGTGCGGCGGAACCAGCAGGTGCACGGGAGCCACCTCGAGCGCCACCGCCAGGGCGACGAGCTCGTCCACGGTCACGTACCGCCGCCGGGTGCCGGCCTTGTCGCGGCGTCCGGTCTCGATGTTCGAGACGGATTGCGGCGTCAATTCCGGAACGCCGATCGCAGCGCAGCGCTCGGCGAGCTGAACGGCGGTTAGTCCGCGCCTCTTGCGGACTTCTTTCACGCGCTCGGCGACGACGTCGCTCACAGTCGTTGGACTCGTCATAACGACGAATGTACGCGGCGTCTTGACGAGTGGCAAGTAGGCGCGGCAAGCTGTGGCATGCGTCGATAAGGCGAGCCCGTTCGTCGAATCTACGACCAGGAGCGTCGTGTGAAGCCCAACACCCGTCCCATCGCACCCTCGTCCCGCCGCCCGCTGGCTACGGCGCAGGACGTCGCCGAGTACTGCGGCGTCCCGCTCGCCACCGTCTACCAGTGGTCCAGCCGCGGTAGCGGCCCGAAGTTCATCAAGGTCGGCAGGCACCTCCGCGCCCGTTGGGCGGACGTAGAGGCCTGGCTCGACACCCAGACGATCGCCGCATGAAAACGGCCCCCAGCAGGTGCGTCAACACCTGTCGCCGGGGGCCTGAAGCACCGCCGTCCCAATCCAGAACAGCCGAACGGCCGCGCGGGAGTCGCAATCCCATATGCGCGGCCGTCGAGGAGCTTCAGATGAAGACTGCCACGACCGCCACCAACATCGCTAGTGCGCTCGCCGCGGCCACCGCGCCGACCGGGAGGGTGCATCCCCTCCTCGTCGACCTCGCGCCGGTCGCGCCCCCGGCCGCCGGACCCATCACCGCTGCCGAGCGCGGCGGCGACTGGATCGCCCTCTACGACTGCACCCCGTGGTGCACCCTCGACCACGCCGGCGCCGACGGCCAGCCCGGATGGCACCAGGGCTCCATCGTCAAGGCCATCGCCCCCGTCCCGGGCGTCAACGCCCTCCCCGACGAGGCCCCCGACAGCCTCTTCGAGGCCCGCGTCACCCAGACGAGGGCGGAGGCCGCCGTCTTCGGCATCGAGTCGCAGATCTGGCTCGACTACGGGCACGACAGCCTCGAACTGGACGTCGCGGGTGCCGACCGATTCATCGCGGCCATGGAGGCCTTCCTCCCGCAGCTGCGGGCGCTCCGGGACCAGCTCGCCATCGTCTCCCGGGACGACTTCCCCGCCGACGAGGAGGCCAAGGCCGCCTACATGGCCGCGATCGACGCCCGCATCAAGGCCATCGACGCCGAGGCCGGTCGGTGACCTCCCGCACCTCCACCCGGACCCCCGGCGCCGTCCTGGCGCCGGGGTCTCCCGGGATCCCCGGAGGCGAATGGCCCCGGTGCCCCTACACCGAGGAGCTCCTCGTCCAGGCCCGCCGCGAGCGGGCCCGCCGGGAGCTCACCCTCGGATCGATCAGAGCCAGCCTCGAAGAGCAGCCGAGCGCCACCAGCGCCCGCGCCGCCGCCCGCCGCTGGGTCGCCGACGTCCTCGCTCTCGCCGAGCACGTCGCGACGGACAAGACGGAGACAGCACGTTGACCATGCACGCCACCGAGCAGCGCACCCCGGTAGAGACCCCCCTCGCCGGAGCGCTGTGGCTCGCCGAGCGGGAGTTCGTGGTGTTCGCCGCGGACCACCCGGGCGCGGAGCGCTGCGCGGGCATCGGCCACGGCCACGACCCGGATACCTGCATCGACCGCGGCAAGCACCCCGCGGAGCCGTTCACCCGGGCCACGCGCCGCGACGAGCAGCAGGTGCGGCAACTGTTCAGCGGGGCGCCGCGCAACGTCGGCGTCTACGTGGGCGGCTGCCTCGGCCCCAACGGCGAGCAGCTCCTCGTCATGGACAGCGACCGGCCCGGCGCCCTGGAGGACACCGCCGCCGCGCTCGGCCACCCGCACGCGCCCACCATGCGCGTGCACACCGCGAAAGGTCACCACGACTACTACTGGGCCCCGGCCGAGGCCAAGCTCGGCAACGGGCTCGGCGCCTTGAAGGGCAAGTTCGACGGGGACGTGCGCGCCGGGAACGCGTACGTCATCGCCCTCGGCTCCGTCCACGCGACCGGCGTCGTCTACACGCTGGAGGACTACGAGCAGCCGCCCGTCATGGCGCCAGCCTGGCTCCTCGAAGCGCTCCAGGCGCGCGTCTCTGCCCCGGCCGGGCCCGCGAAGGACATCGTCATCCCGAGCGACCGGCACGACGCGTACACCCGCAGGGTCGTGCAGGCGGAGTGCGACGCGATCACCCGCGCCGTCAACGGCGAGCAGAACAACGCCATCAACACGGCCGCGTTCAGCCTCGGCACCCTCGTCGGCGCCGGAGCGCTCACCGAGGGCGAGGCGCGCGAGGACCTCCTCGCCGCGGCCCGCGCGGGCAACCACCCCGAGGGCCGCGCGCTCGCCACCATCGAATCCGGGCTCCGCGCCGGCATGGCACAGCCCCGAAACCCGTGGCCGCCGGTGGCCCGCGCGGACACCCGCAACGACTTCACCGGGCTGCTCGTGCCCGAGCCCCGCGCAGAGACGGCCGCCCCCACCAACCCAGCCGAGGGCCCGCAGCAGGACGAGCAGCCGAGCGCGAACCCCGTGCAGGCCCGCCTGGCCGAGCTGCGGGCCGTACTCGTCGACTCGGCCGGCCTCGACGGCATCGCCGACCCCGTACCGCTCATCGACGGCGTGCTGTACATGGACTCCCTCGCCTGGCTGTACGGCAAGCCCGGCTCCGCAAAGTCGTTCGTCGCCCTCGACTGGGCCGGGTGCATCGGCAGCGGCCTGCCGTGGCAGTTCCGGGGCGTCTCGACGGGCCCCGTGCTCTACCTCGTCGCCGAGGGCGCCTCGGGCATCAGGAAGCGCGTCCGGGCATGGGAGGAAGCCTTCCGGCTGCCCATGAAGAACGTCACCTTCCTGCCGATGGCCGTGCAGCTGCTCAACGGCATCGACCGCCAGGCCCTCGTCGCCCTCATCAAGGAGATGGCCCCGGCCCTGGTCATCATCGACACGCAGGCTCGGGTGACCGTGGGCGCGGACGAGAACAGCAACGGCGAGATGTCCAAGGTCGTGGACGCCGCGGATCAGATCCGGCAGGCCTGCGGCGCCTGCGTGCTGATGGTCCACCACTCCGGGAAGAACGGCCTCGACATGCGCGGCGCCAGCGCCTTCGAGGGCGCCGCCACCAGCATCGTCAAGGTCACCAAGGACGGCGAGTACGTCGAGGTGCACAGCGACAAGCAGAAGGACGAGGACGCCTTCGAGACGGTGTGGCTGCGCCTCACGCCGGTCGGGCAGTCCGTCGTTCTCACCGCCCGCAGCATGATGCCCAGCGGCGACGAGATGACCAAGAACGAAGAGATCATCCTCGCCGCCATGCGGGACTCGTTTGAGACAACCAGCGCGACCGCGACGAACCTCATGGCCGTGACCGACGTCCCGAAGGCCTCGGTGTACCGCGCACTGAACTCCCTGGTCAACAGGGGATCGCTCCGCAATATCGGCACCGAGAAGCGGCCGATCTACGCACTTCCCGCAGCGGCGAGGGAGTCGCCCTAGGCCCGAAAGTCTCACGCGTCTCACGCCGTCTCAACCACTCGCGAGAAGTCTCGTCTCGTCTCACCCCCCTTAAGGGTGAGACGTGAGACGAGAGCCGAGACAAACCCCGTCTGGAGCGCCACATGAACTTCACCAGCACCCACGAACTCATCCCCCGCCCCAACGCGCTGGAGCGCATCGCAGCGCACCTCGACGCGCAGGACCACTACCTGATCACCAGCCCGCCCGACACCCTCGGCCGGCTGATGCAGAACTTGGAGGACATCCCCAGCTGGATGGCCTACGTCGACAACGGCAGCCCCACCGTCCTCCGCACCGAACGCCCCGGCGCCGTCCGCCTCGCCGGCCGCATCCTCGACGTGGCCGCGGTCATCGTCGTCGCCAAGACCGTTCCCCGGCGCGACGTGATGGCGGCGATCGACCGCCAGCCCGAAGGCGCCCAACGCGAGGACGTGTTCGTCCTCACCACCCCCGGCGGCCCGACCTGGTGGCCCGTCCTCTTCGCCGACGCGCTCGCCCTCGTCGACCCGGCCGCCGCCGCAGACCTCCGCAAGGAAGGCCTCGCCCAGTGGCCGTGAGATTTCACGGGGAGAGACGCGGGGGATTGGGCGCGGGGTCGCCCGATCGATCTCCCCAAATAAATCATCACCGCAGGTCAGCGAGACGTCCGATTTCTTTTGCAAGATCATCGCCAAAGCCCCGCGCCCAGCTTTTTCAGTTCCGTCTCCGGCGAATCTAGATGTCACACGACCGATTGGAGGCCCGCGATGGCGGCCACGATGACGCTTTCTCTCCGGGTCCCGCCCGAGCTGCGCGACCAGTTGGAGCACGTGGCGGCCGAACACCGGACATCGATGTCCGGGCTGGCGGTCGCGGCGATCCGCGCCTACCTCGACGGGGCTGGCCCGGTGGCGGACGGGCCGCTCGTCGGGGTGGTCCGCGCGGCGTATGCGGACATCGGTAATTCGGACGTCGAGCGGGAGATGGCGCTGAACCTGGCGCGCACGGCGGAGGCCGGTGGCACGGCTGGCGTGGCTGCGGTGCGCGCGCTGCGGGAGCTGATGGAGGTGCTGCTCGATGGCGACCAGGAGGAGTGGATGAGGCACTTGGCGGAGCCCGAGTGAGCGCCCGAAGCCACACCATCCCGCTTGATCTAGGAGGCCCGATGCCGAACTACCCCGATGTCCCGTGTGCAGGTACCTGCGGGCGCCTGCTGTGGACCGCAACGAAGTCGCTGCCCCCGGGCGAGCGCATGTGCCAGGCGTGCCGAGGCGAGCGGCGAGCGGCGAACGCCGAGGCGGCCCCTACCAGCCAGGCGCCGGTGAAGCCGCCGCCGAACACACCCCCAGAGGAGCGAACGATGAGCGTTGAGATGGGCACACCCTTCAAGTCGCTGGCCGCAGGCGCGGGCATGGACCTGGAGGAGGTTCGGGAGCTGGCCGAGGCCGGAAACCTGGAGGTGGCCGTGCGCCGCTACCAGGAGCGGCAGGGAGCGCCGGGCGCGAAGCGGATGACCGGCCGGCAGGCGGCTGTGATGCTGCGCCGCAGGACCGCGGCCACCGGCTACCAGCGTCAGGTAGAGCTGCTGCTGCGGCGCGCTGCGTAGTTCCGCCGTTCCGTTTCACCTGCCCGGCCTGTCGCACGATGGGCCGGGCATTTTTTGCCGTAGGCCTATTCCGCTAAGTGGGTTTGCCCATATCGTCACGCCATGAGGGAACTACCAGAAGAAGACCGGCCCAGCGGTAGCGGCGTGGTCCCTGCGGATGATGCTGCTGCAGCGGGCGCGGACGCTGGAGACCTCACGGATCCGCGAAATCCCATGTCCTCGGCCGTCGTTTTCTACAACGCTGTGCTCGCCGAGGGCGGGCCGGATTTGCCTACACTGAAGTTGGTCTGCACGCCTGAATCTTGGGGTGCTTGGGGAGACTTCTCCGAAGTGCGCGAGATGATCGGAGACCACGGACTGGCCACGCGAGCAGATCCGCCGGTGACAGGCGAGCCGGGCGTCCGCTACGCAAAGGTGGTGACGATGCCGGATCCGGACCAGACGGTCCGCGTCGATGGTTCTGTCGTCATGGGCGGTCACGCCATCACGCTCCAGTGGCGGCCTGCGAGCGGGTATTGGCAGGTGCACGGCTTCGGTAACTACGTCCTCCCTGAGGATCTTCCCCCAGCTGTATAGGACGCGGGGGGCGTCCTGTTCTGCCGTCGCCACTGCCGTATCTTGCGCCGCTGCCCTATCGTCACGCCATGAGCGGAACAGAGTGGGGAGACGTGGCTTCATGGGCCGCGTTCGCGTTGGCCGGAGGCGCCTTCGTCGTGAGCTTGAAGGCCCGCGGCGACAGCCGGCGGTCAGCCGCAGCTACAGTGCGGGCGGCCGATGCGGCGGAGGCTTCTGTTACGGAGGCTCGAAAGTCGGCGGACGGTGCTGTTCGTTCAGCCAGTGCGGCTGAGGAAGCTCTGGCCTTGCAGCGAGACGACGCGTCCGCCAGGCGGGCCGCGGAGGAAGAGGCTCGCCGTCCGCGGGTGGTGCTCGACCTGCAACACCATCGCGGGAATACGTGGCACCTGATCAATATAGGAACGGCCCCCGCACTCAACGTGCGCCTGCTGACTGCCTTCGATTTCCGCCCTCCAGAGTTCCCTGAGGGCCTCTCCCTGGGGCTCGGAGCCGTGCACCCCTTTGTGCTCTTCGGGTCGATCTCATCGCTAATTCCTGCCCACCTTGAGTTCACATGGGATGGCCTTGACGATCCGGTGCGGTTGAGGGTGCCGCCGAAGCCGTAGCGTGCTACCGGACCCCTGCGGGGATGGAACCGTTGTGCGCTCACCGGAGCACGGCAACGGCTTCCATGACCAGCGCTCGGGCCTCGGCTCCGTACACCGCCGTCTGCTGGAGCGCCGCGAACGCCTTCTCGTAGAGGGCGATCTCGCTCGGCTGCGTGACCGTGACGCGGGCCGACAGGAGCTCGACGGACACGAGGGTGTCGTCGTACATGTGGAACGTCTCCAGCGGCCACTGGGCGCGCTGCGGGGTGCCCATGGGGATGATGCCGAGGCTGACCGTGGGCATCGCGCCCACGGTCATCAGGTAGCCGAGCTGGGCCGCCATGGCCTCGGCGTCCGCCAGCTGATGACGGAGTGCGGTCTCCTCGACAAGGAGGACGTATCGGCGGCCCGGCTCGCGCAGGATCCGGTTCCGCTCCATCCTGGCAGCGACCGCCTCGGCGACGTCGTTGGGGATTTCCCGGAACTCGCTGATCGCCGTAAGCAGGCCGGCGGCGTAGCCCTCCGTCTGGACGAAGTGCGGCAGCAGCGTCGCGGAGTAGACACGGAACAGGCGGGTGGACCGGAACAGCGGGACGTAGCTGTGCTGCAACTGCTTGAGGCCGCTGCGGGCCCGGCGCCGCCACTCCGTGTAGAGCGACTCGGCGTTCTGCGACTGGGCGATGATGTCGCGGGCCTGGCCGTCGGCGCCGCAGGCCTCGCACCACCGGCGGATGTCGTCCGGGGTCGGCGGCGTGCGGGCGTTCTCGATGCGGGAGGACTTGGAGTGCGTCCAGCCGCAGCGGGTGCCCAGCTCGCTGCCGCTGAGACCCGCCTCCGCGCGCAGCTCACGCAGGCGGTGAGCCACGCTGCGGCGGGCGGCCTGCGCCGCGGATGACGGGGATACGGGCATGAGCTGGGCTCCGCCTACCTGATCTCGTAGCTGTCGTGCGGGACCGCCCGTGCCCAGACGGCTTCGAAGGCGTCCGTGCACAGCTTGGCCGCCGTCGGGTCCTCGCTCATCTCGCCGCCGGCTGACGCCCCGTCCCCGGTGAAGTGGTTCCAACGGATGAGGCGCCCGTCGATGAGCCAGAAGTCATTGCCGGGCACGGCGATGTCACTGGCTCGCCGCCGAGGTAGCCAGCGCACGTCTTCACCAGCGGAGACGTTCGTGAACGTCCCGTCGTACAGGAACCGGGTGTACTCGCTGACAGGCTCCGAGACGATACGGGCCCGTCGCACGGTGACACCTCGGGCGACGGTGGCCGAGATGAGGTCGAGCCAGGGCCGCCACCACGCCGCCGGGTCGGCTGGGTCGTGGCGGTGGCCGGCGCGCCAGTCCGCGAACGGGCCGGTCTCGTAGTCGACCGCGTACGCGTCGCGAGTCTCCAGGTGGACGACTGAGTGCTCAGCGGAGCCGAGGAGGTCGGGCCAGCTAGGGACGTTCAAGGGCATCGCAGGCCTCCCTGATCATGTGCACCATGCGCGCGGGGATCCGCACCACGGCCTCGCCTTCCGGGATGCCGGCGCCGTGCCCGGGGAGCTCCAGGGCCGCGCACTCGGCCTCCAGCTCAGGGCTGGGCTTCCACCCCTGGAGTACGAGCTCCTGGTGCTCCTCGTCGACCCACACGGTGGGGCTCTCGCCGTCGCTGCTGTTCGGGTCGATGCCTACGAAACGTAGCGCCATGGTGTCCTCCGTCGCTCGGGTTGTGCACGGATGAACACCACAGTCATGGCCGCAGGTTGGGCGGTCAAGGGGGTGTGGGGCAGGTCGTCCGAATCGGGTCACGTGGTGAACATTGGTGCACATTCGTGGCGGCCGTGCTGCCGCCCTCGTCACGCTCTGATGCACCATCCGCTGACGACGGTAGGAGCACCGGCATGCAGACCGGGTCGGACACGGGCAGCGCCCTCGTAGCGAGAGCCCTCGTCCCGTACAACCAGAAGCCCGACGAGCGCGCGATCGCTCTGCTCGTCGACGACCTGCTGCGCCACGGGGATTCGCTCCTCGTGCACGTCGCCGGGCGCCAGGAAGCCGCGGCCGCACTGGGCGACTGGCACCGCCTTACGGCCGAAGGGCCGACCGACAGCCCCGTGGGCAACTGGAACCACGCAAGGGCTCTGGCGCGCACCGTGAGGTCCTTCCGCCGCGTGCTGGCCGAGCGGTGACCGAGCTCCAGCGCCAGGCCCTCTACGTGGTCATCCTCGTCGCGCTCCTGGCCGCCATCGTCATCGGCACCCGCTGACCGTGCACTCCCTCATCGAAGGAGACGCCATGTCCACTCCGCCCGTACCGCCGTGCAGCACCGGCAAGGGAGAGACCCCGACGCCTGCCGTCGGCGCCACCCTCATCGCGCCCTCCCGGCCCGGGGTCCGTGACCTTCTCTCGGCCGACGACTTCACGATCGTCACGGCCACCCTCGCCCGCCGACACCCCGAGCTGGGCTGGGTCGCCGCAGAGCAGCGGGTAGTCGAGGCCTTGAAGTTCGTCGCCACGGCAGCCACCAGCACCGCCGACCTCGTCCCCTCCGGCCCGGTCGATGCCGGCTGGCATGCCCTGATCTCCTGCACCGCGATCTACGCCGAGCTGTGCGCGCGGCTCGGCGCCATCGTGCACCACCAGCCCGAGGTCACCGGGGCTGTGGCTCCCGCGTCCGGCTGGCTGGACCGCACCACGGCCGCGATCGAAGCCGCCGGGTACGACATCACCCCGGACCTGTGGTGACGATCACCACCGAGTTCGCGACGTCCCCGACCGACGTCGTTGTCTGCGAGGCCTGCTGGACGGATCTGGTGGAAGTGGCCCGCACCAGCCAGCACAGCCACGGCAGGGACCTGCTGTGCATCCCCTGCGCCGAGGCGGGCTACCCGGCCCGAGTCGACCTGTTCCCCCCGCTCGGTGTCTACGGACTCAACGGAAGGAAGTTGAAGATGGGCAAGCACGGCTCTGGAAGCCCCAAGTTGCCGCCGGACCCCGGCCCACCGCTGCCCTCTCCGGCGCCCACCCCGACCCCCGGCCGCCCGCCCGTGTAGACCCCGACCGCTGAACTCCTGGCCCGTCCGTGGTCACGGCGGAACACGGACGGGCAGCACTGGGCCCCCGACGCGATTCGTGCGCGTCGGGGGCCCTTTGTGCAACCAGTTGCAGAACCCGTCGCTCAGTGCCCGCAGAAGGGCTTCATCCACCAGCCGCAGGCCTCGCAGCACTCCGCGCGGAGGTAGGTCAACAGGCTCCGGATCATGCTCCCTTCACCTCCTCGCGCACTACATGGATCGTGCACATAACCCCTTCCGGACCCCTCACGACGCGATCCACGCGCAGCACCTCACCTGCATAAACATCGCCGGAAGGGGTTTCGGGGAGCGGTGGGGGAGTGGCGGACGTATCGGACATCGACCATGCGGCCCACAGCCACAGGACGGGCACCGCGAAGATCAGGTGCGGCGCCCGCTCCAACACCCGCCCGGCCAACGCCAGGCCGGCCACGGGCACGGCCAGGCGGACGAGGAGCGCGCCTGCGGTCGGGACGTCGAACCATCCGGCGGGCGACTCCAGCAGCAGCCCTGTACCGCGTGCCAGTCGTGCGCCGGCGGCAGCTGTCCGGCCCTTCACAGCAGGCCGACCACGGCATCGCCAAGCGTCGACACGACCGGGGACAGGACCCATCCGGCGAGCCCGGCAACACCCGAGGACAGGCCGAGGCTGATCCCGCACATCACCGCGCCGAACAGGTCCCAGCGGAAGCCGCGCCGGACCGTCCAGACCGCGACGAGGACCACGGTGGCGATGATGACGACCGCGTGGCCGCCGTCGGTGAGCACGAGGTGCGAGGTGCGGGACACGTCCGGGGTGCCGCCGCCGACCCCGTACGCGAGGGCCGCGTTCCCGATCGCGCTGGTGCCCCACAGCGACCAGTCGGCGCCGCCGCCGAGCAGGCCGCCGGCGGACAGGATCAGCAGCATTCCGTACAGGGCGCAGAGGGTGAAGGGGAGCAGGGCCAGTGCGGCCTTCAGGTTCTTCTTCTTGTGGCTGACCCACCAGCGGGCGAGGGTCCAGCCGAGGAGAGACAGGCCGACGGTGACGCCGCCGAGGGAGACGACGGAGTAGGTAGGCAGGTTCACGGGGTCCTCTATCGGACAAGGGCCGCGCCGAGCGCGGCGAGGAGAAGGATGAACGCGGCGGTGCCGAGCACCGGGACGGCGTAGAGGCCACGCGCGCGGGCCGGTGCCGCGAGGACGAGCCCCGCGGCACTGGCCGCTGTCGCCGTGGCGAAGAAGACGGCGAGGAGCACGGCGCGTGCGCCAGTCAGCCGGTGGCGCAGGGCCAGTACTCAGCGAATGCGTCGGCCTGCGCCGCGAGTGCGTCGGCCGCCGCCCGGAGTGCGCCACACCAGCGGCGCGCTGTCGCATCGTCGGTGATCTGATGCGACGGCCGTGCGCCAACCACCGCCTGAGCTGCCGAAACGGCCTGGCGCACAGCTTCCTCGGCGTGCGCCAGCTTCTCCGCCCGCAGTGCGGCGCGTGACGCGACGGTGGGGTCGGGCTGGGCGAGGTCGCGGAGCACGGTGTCCTTCGAGCAGCCAACTTGCTCCGCGATTTCGCGGGAGGATGCGCCACCCTGCGCCAGCCGGCGCACCCTGACGCGCCGCTCTGCGACAGCCGTAGGAGTCGTCACCACGCACCTCCCGCGCGGAGCACGGCCAGGCGCAGCGCCAGCCGACGGAGCTCGGCCGCCTGCTCGACGAGGACCTCGGCCAGGCCCTCGAGGCCGGGCGGGTCGAGGGTGACGTCCGGTACCTCCAATTCGAGGTGGACGCTGACCGGTACCGGGATCTCGCCGTACGGGAAGGCGACCAACTCGGCGCGCAGGGCGATCCCGCCGCCGTACCGGACGAGGTGCTCGGGCCCTGCGTGGTGGACGTCGGCGAGGACGTCCGGCGGCCCGTCGTGGCCGAGGCACCAGTCGGGTTCGGGGATGGTGATCGGGCCGTGGTCGAGGGTGGGCACGGTGACCGTGCGGGCCCCGGTCATCGGCTGGCCTCGGCGTCGAGGGCGACGATGAGGCTGCGCAGCGCGTACTGGAGGTCGCTGGCCGCGAAGTACATGGCGACCTGGTCGCGGATGCTGGCGTTCTCGTGCTTGGCGAGCGCCTCGCGGGCGAGCTGGAGAGCGATGTCGGGCGAGAGTGTGCCCGGGGGGAGCTCGTGTGCCGGGTCACGCAGCAGGCTGCTGGTCATCGGGCACCGCCCGCAGCCTCGCGGAGGGCCTCGGCGTACCGGGAGCGGGTCCAGCCCTTCTCGACGGCGGGCGCGTGGGCGAGGAGCCTCTCCTCGGCGGCCGCGGCGCGGGCGGTGCCGTGGCCGTGGCGGCGTGTGGCGAAGGTGAGGGCGAGCGCGCCGACGAGGCTGTCGCGCATGGGGTGCTGGGGCCGCTCGGCGGTGAGGCGTGCGGCGATCTGCTGGAGCAGGGCGCGGGTGTCCGCGTCGGGCCTGCGTGTAGCTTCTGACATGGGTCTGGACTCCTTGATGCGAAGGAAGTTCGGATCAAGGCGCCGTTCGGTGTGCAACCACCGGGCGGCGCCGCTGTGTCCACAGCTGTGGAGGGCGGTAGCCTCGGTGGCCCGCGGGCCCGAGAGGGCACATCGGGGGCACAACGTGACGGATAACGCTGAGAAACGATGGCAAGTACTGGCAGTAGTTCCTGCACGTCAGACCCCCTTTCAAGGGTCGGGTGCAGGTCAGAGGCGCGAGCAGTAAGTACGTGAACTACCGCTGACCCGTTTGCGCGGTTCTGCCCCACGCCGGCCCGGCGGTCCTCACCGACCGCCGGGCCGCGGCGGTTGCGCGGGGGGTGTGAGCGGGGCGTGTGCGGCGCACGCGCCACCGCGGACTCCTGTGGGCACTTGGGCGGTGATGAGTGCGCCCAGCACGCTGGGTGGCATCACATCACCGCGTGGCAGGGGGTTCTCGCATGCCTGGGGCCGGCTCGTTTCGTGATGACTTCGGGGCGTCCGTCGTCGTCGCGCTGGTCGCATTACCCCTGTGCGTGGGGGTGGCGGTCGCCTCCGGGGTGCCGGCCGAGCTGGGGATCGTCACCGGGGTGATCGGCGGGCTGGTCACCGGCTGGTTCCGCGGGAGCTCCCTGCAGGTGAGCGGGCCCGCCGCCGGGCTCACCGTGCTCGTCTACGAGGCGGTGCAGGCCTACGGCCTCCCCGCGCTCGGAGTACTGGTGCTGGCCGCCGGGGTGGTGCAGCTGGGCATGGGGGTGCTGCGGCTCGGGCGGTGGTTCCGGGCGATCTCCGTCGCCGTCGTGCACGGGATGCTGGCCGGGATCGGGCTGGTCCTGATCTCCGGGCAGTTGTACGCCCTGGGCGGTGTGCCGGCTCCGGGGCAGACCCTCGCGAAGCTGGCCGGGGTCCACGAGCTCGGCGCGCAGGCCGACTTGGCCGCCGTCCTGCTGGGGGTCGGGACGATCGCCCTCATGGTCGCCTGGCGCCGGATGCCCGCCAGGCTGCGGATCGTGCCCGGGGCGCTCGTCGGCGTGGCCGCCGCGACCGCCGCGGCCGCCTTGCTGCGGCTGCCCGTCGAGAAGGTACGGGTGACCGGCGCACTGGCGGCCGTGTCCCCGCCCGCCTGGGGCGACTTCGAGGTGCTGGCCTCGGTCGGCGCGGCCGGGACCGTGGTCGCGCTGGCGCTGATCGCCTCCGCCGAGACGCTGTTCAGCGCAGCCGCCGTGGACCGCATGCACGACGGGCCCAGGACGGAGTACGACAAGGAACTCATCGCCCAGGGTGTGGGCAACAGCGTGTGCGGGCTGCTCGGCGCACTGCCGATGACCGCGGTCATCGTGCGCAGCGCCGCCAATGTGGAGGCCGGGGCGCGCACCCGCGCGGCCCGGGTGATGCACGGCGGCTGGCTGCTGCTCTTCGCCGTGGCGTTCCCCCGGGTTCTGGAGAGCGTGCCGCTGGCCGCGCTGGCCGGGGTGCTGCTGCACGCGGGCTGGAAGCTGCTGCCGGCCAGGGCGGTGGCGGCGCTGTGGCGGACGCACCGGGGCGAGGCGGTGGTGCTCGTGGTGACGGCCTCGGCGATCCTGGTCACCAATCTCTTCGAGGGGGTGCTGATCGGGCTGGGCCTGGCCGTCGCGAAGGCGGCCTGGGAGACCTCCCACGTGCACATCGAGGAGGTGTGGGAGGACGAGGAGCTGTGCGTGCGGGTCGTGGGGAACGCCAGCTTCCTGAGGCTGCCCAAGCTGCTCGACGCCCTGGACGCGCTGCCGCACGGGCAGCCGGTGCGGCTGGACCTGAGCGGGCTGCGCCACCTGGATCACGCCTGTCTGACCGCCCTGGAGGGCTGGGAACGCACCCGGGCGCCGCTCCCCGGCCGGGAGGGCGTCATCTAGCGGGGTTACCCTCCGCCCGTGGAAGCCGAACTGAAGCGCACCCTCGGGGTGTTCGACGCCGTCGTCATCGGGCTCGGCGCGATGGTGGGCGCCGGTATTTTCGCCGCTCTCGCGCCCGCGGCGCGGGCGGCGGGCGGCGCGCTGCTGGCCGCTCTCGCCCTGGCGGCCCTGGTGGCCTACTGCAACGCGCACTCCTCGGCTCGGCTTGCTGCCCGGTATCCGGCTTCCGGCGGCACGTACGTCTACGGGCGCGAGCGGCTCGGACCCTTCTGGGGGTATCTGGCCGGCTGGGGCTTCGTGATCGGCAAGACCGCGTCCTGTGCGGCGATGGCACTGACGGTGGGTGCCTACGTGTGGCCGGGGCGCG
Organism: Streptomyces sp. NBC_01232; assembly: GCF_035989885.1. GTDB lineage: Bacteria > Actinomycetota > Actinomycetes > Streptomycetales > Streptomycetaceae > Streptomyces. The sequence goes on along the minus strand of NZ_CP108518.1, from coordinate 4,932,701 downwards.
AGCACGCCGTGGCCGTGGCGGGGGTGGTGGCGATCACCGCGGCGAGCTACGGCGGTGTCCAGAAGTCCGCCCGGATCGCCCGGCTGATCGTGGCGGCGGTCCTGGCGGTGCTGGCAGGGGTGGTCGTGGTGTGCCTGTCCTCGGATCCGGCAGGACCGGAGCGGCTCGCCGGGGCGCACTGGACCCCTTTCGGGCTGTTGCAGGGCGCCGGCCTGCTGTTCTTCGCCTTCGCGGGCTACGCCCGGATCACCACCCTGGGCGAGGAGGTGCGGGACCCGGAACGGACGATCCCGCGGGCGGTGCCGGTCGCGCTGGGGATCGCACTGCTGGTGTACGCCGCGGTGGCGGTGGCGGCGCTGTCGGTGCTCGGCGTCGAGGGGCTGGCCCGGTCGGCGGCTCCGCTGGCCGACGCGGTCCGGGCGGCGGGCGCGCCGGAACTGGCCCCGGTCGTCCGGGTGGGCGCGGCCCTGGCCGCGCTGGGCTCGTTGCTGGCGCTCGTGCTCGGGGTGTCGCGGACCGTGCTGGCGATGGCGCGGGACGGGCATCTCCCGCGCGCGCTGGCTGCCGTACACCCCCGGCACCGGGTGCCGCACCATGCGGAGCTCGCGGTGGGTGCGGTCGTGGCGGTGCTGGCGGCCTCCGCCGATCTGCGGGGCGCGATCGGTTTCTCCTCCTTCGGAGTGCTCGTCTACTACGCGATCGCGAACGCCTCTGCGTGGACTCTCGATTCAGCTGTCAAGGGTCGGGCCGTGGCAGCGGTCGGGCTGTCCGGCTGTGTGGTGCTGGCCTGTGCGCTGCCCCCGGATTCGGCGGTCACGGGGGCGGCGGTGCTGGCGGTGGGCGCACTGGCCTACGGGCTGCGGGGGCGGCTCAGATCCGGGATCTGAACTCGGCCCAGGGCGCCAGCTCCAGGTCGCACTCCTCCCCCAGGCCGGATTCCTCGCAGAACCAGGCGGTGCCGTCGAGCCAGCCGCGCAGCCAGCCCGCCAGGCTCGGGCTGTCGAGGGACCAGGCCAGGTCCGGCTCCCCCGGATTCGGGTCGAACAGCAGGACCTGGGCGGTGTCGGAGCGGCAGTCCACGCAGGCGTACATGGCGCAACCGAGGTCGGCCACGGGCAGGACTCCCTCGGGCCAGCGCCATCCGGAGACGCGCTGCGCCTCGTAGGCGGCGACGGCCTGGCGCAGGGGCAGCAGGCCGTGTTCGGGGCCGAAGCCGCCGTCGCCGACGTGGGTGTAGAGACGGGTGAGCAGCGGGGGCAGGGCGAAGCCGACTATGCCCTCGGCCCGGGCGGCCTCACCGGAGGCCAGCGGCCCCGGCAGGGGCTTTTCGTGCCCCTGCGCGGAGTTGCGTACGCGCTCTGCGACTTGCTCCAGCAACTGCTCGGTCTCGTTCATGCGTTCATGGTGACGCACACCACCGACAACCCGCCCGGCCTGTGGACAACCTCGGCGCCGGACGCCTGCGGGCGCCGGCGCGGTGGCGGAGAAAGGTCTCCGCCGCCTCGCACGACGCCCGCAGGGGGGTCCGGACGGACTGTGTCACCGAGAGGCGAACGGGGCGTCCGTCGGGACGATCTCGCGGCCCAGCGGGAGCAGGGCGAGCGGGACCATCTTGAAGTTGGCGATGCCGAAGGGGATGCCGATGAGCGTCACGCACAGCGCGATGCCCGTGAAGATGTGGCCCAGGGCCAGCCACCAGCCCGCCAGGACCAGCCACAGGACGTTGCCGATGGCGGAGCCCGCGCCCGCGTCGTGGCGCTCGACGGTGGTGTAGCCGAAGGGCCAGAGGGCGTAGACGGCGATGCGGAAGGCGGCGATGCCGAAGGGGATGCCGATGATCGTGATGCAGAGGATCGCACCCGCGAGGACGTAGCCCAGGAACAGCCAGATGCCGCTGAGGATGAGCCAAATGATGTTGAGGATTGTCTTCACTGGCGGCGGCCTGCCATCTGTTCGAGCCGGGCGATGCGCTCGGCCATCGGAGGGTGGGTGGAGAACATCTTGGTAAGGCCCGCACCTGGCCGGAACGGGTTGGCGATCATCATATGACTCGCCGTTTCCAGGCGGGGCTCCGGCGGCAGCGGAAGCTGCTTGGTGCCCGCGTCGAGCTTGCGCAGGGCGCTGGCCAGGGCGAGCGGGTCCCCGGTGAGCTGGGCGCCGGAGGCGTCGGCCTCGTACTCGCGCGAGCGGCTGATGGCCAGCTGGATCACGGAGGCGGCCAGGGGGCCCAGGATCATGATGAGCAGCATGCCCAGCAGGCCGGGGCCCTCGTCGTCGTTCGACCGACCGATCGGGATGAGCCAGGCGAAATTGACCAGGAACATGATCACCGAGGCGAGTGCGCCGGCGACCGAGGAGATCAGGATGTCGCGGTTGTAGACGTGGCTGAGCTCGTGGCCGATGACGCCGCGCAGCTCGCGCTCGTCGAGGATGCGCAGGATGCCCTCGGTGCAGCAGACGGCCGCGTTGCGCGGGTTGCGGCCGGTGGCGAAGGCGTTGGGTGCCTCGGTGGGCGAGATGTAGAGGCGTGGCATGGGCTGGCGGGCGGATGTGGAGAGTTCCCGCACCATGCGGTAGAGCTGCGGAGCCTCGAATTCGCTCACGGGGCGGGCGCGCATCGCGCGTAGAGCCAGCTTGTCGCTGTTCCAGTACGCGTAGGCGTTCGTCCCGAGGGCGACGAGGACGGCGATGATCAGGCCGCCCCGTCCGAAGAAGCTGCCGATGAGGATGATGAGTGCGGACAGCCCGCCGAGGAGTACGGCGGTCTTCAGCCCGTTGTGCCGGCGGTGCACGGTACGCCCTCCAGGTGGTGCGGCAGGGAAGCCCGTCATGGATGTGAGGGTCTACGGTCCAGTGGACCCTCCCTCCCTGGTCAACGCGAGGTGAGGGCGTCAGGTTCCCAGGGCACGGTGGAGCGGCGGCCGCCCGCCGCCGCCCCTGCGGGAGGGGCGGCGGGGCCGCGGGGTGCGCTGCTCCGTACGGGTGACGGGGCTCCTGCTACTGCGCGAAGAGGCTGCCCGACGTGACGCGCAGGATGAGCTCCGGGGCGCCCGATAGGACGACCGCCGTGATCGCGGTGAGGACGATGGCCGCCGTCACCGGCCAGGGGGCCCGCGTACGGGTCTGCGCGCCCTCGGGGGTGCGGAAGAGCAGGGCCGTCCAGCGCAGGTAGTAGTACAGGGCGATGACGACGTTGATCGCCATGACCACGGCCAGCCAGCCGAGCCCTGCGTCGACCGCGGACCGGAAGACGGTGACCTTGGCGAAGAGCCCGATGATGCCCGGCGGCAGGCCGGCCAGGCAGAGCAGGAAGAAGGCCAGCGAGAGGGCGGCCGCCGGGCGCTCCGCGTACAGGCCGCGGTAGTCGCTGAGCCGGTTGAGCGGCTTCGTACGGGCGACCAGGGCGGCCACGGCGAAGGCGCCGAGGTTCACGGCGGCGTACATGAGGGCGTAGGCGAGGGTGGAGCCGATCTGGTCGCGCTCGGAGTACGCGGCGGCGGCGATCGGGACCAGCAGGTAACCGGCCTGGCCGACCGAGGACCAGGCGAGGAGCCTGACGGCACTGTTCGGGCGGTCCGCGGACTGGCGCACCGCGGCGGCGTTGCCCAGGGTCATGGTGAGCGCGGCGAGGACGGCGAGGGCCGGGCCCCAGATGTCGGAGTACGCCGGGAAGGCGATCACCGTGACGAGGATGAGGCCGGTGAAGCCGACGGCCTTGCCGATCACCGAGAGGTAGCCGGCGATGGGCAGCGGGGCGCCGACGTAGGTGTCGGGGACCCAGAAGTGGAAGGGGACGGCCGCGGTCTTGAAGGCGAAGCCGACGAGGGTGAGCGCGACACCGGCCATGGCGAGGGTGCCGAGCTGCCCGGGGACGTCTTCGAGGCGGTCGGCGACCTGGGTGAGGTGCAGGGATCCGGTGACGGCGTAGACGAAGCTGACACCCATCAGCGACACGGCGGTGGCGGTGACGGAGGACAGGAAGAACTTCAGGGCGGCCTCGGAGGAGAGCCGGTCGCCGCGGCGCATGCCGACGAGGGCGAAGGCGGGCAGCGAGGCGACTTCGAGCGCGACGATCAGGGTGGCGAGGTCGCGGGAGGCGGGCAGCAGGGCGGCGCCGGCGGCCGAGGACAGCAGCAGGAACCAGTACTCGCCGGCCGGCATGCGGGTGTCTCGGACGGCGGTGACCGATACCAGGGCGGTGACCAGGGCGCCGGCCAGCACGAGGAACTGCACGACGAGCGTGAAGTGGTCGGCGACGTAGCTGCAGGCCTCCGGGTCGCCGGTGAGGCAGAAGGTGGTGCGGTCACCGGCGCGCAGGGGCAGCAGCAAGGCCGTCGCGGCCGCCAGGCCGGCCACCGAGATCCAGCCGAGGACCGGCTTGTGGCGCTCGGGGATGAAGAGGTCGGCGACGAGGACGAGCAGGCCGACGGCGGCGGTGATCACCACGGGTGCGATGGCGAGCCAGTCGACGGACTGGACCAGGCTAGGGGCCTCGGCGGAGAGGACCGTCAGGGCCGTCATGGCCGTCATGAGTTGCCTCCTGCGAGGAGCTTCTGGACGGCCGGATCGGTGAGGCCGAGGAGGACCGCGGGCCACAGGCCGGCGAGGACGGTGAGGGCGACGAGCGGGGTCCAGGCGGCGAACTCGTAGTGCTGGATGTCCGCGACGGCGAGCTCGGGACCGGCTTTGGGGTCTCCCATGCAGACGCGCCGTACGACGATCAGCAGGTAGGCCGCGGTGAGCAGGGTGCCGAACGCGCCGATGGCCGTGTAGGTGAGGAACGCGGGGCGGGAGAGGCCCTCGGCGGGGTCGAAGGCGCCGAAGAGGGCCAGCATCTCGCCCCAGAAGCCGGCCAGGCCCGGGAGGCCCAGGGAGGCGACGGCGGCGAAGGCGAGGAACGCGCCGAGGCGGGGGGCGCGGCCGTAGAGGGCTGCGCCGGTGGCTCCGGCGAGGGTGTCGAGGTCGGCGGTGCCGTAGCGGTCCTTGAGGGCGCCGACCAGGAAGAAGAGGAGGCCGGTGATCAGGCCGTGGGCGATGTTCGCGAAGAGCGCGCCGTTGACGCCGGTGGGGGTCATGCTCGCGATGCCGAGGAGCACGAAGCCCATGTGGCCGACGGAGGAGTAGGCGATGAGGCGCTTGAGGTCGCCCTTGTTCCCCTTGCGGGCCAGCGCGAGGCAGGCGAGCGATCCGTAGACGATGCCGACGACGGCGAAGGCGCCCAGGTAAGGGGCGAAGGTGGCCATGCCGTCGGGGGTGACGGGGAGCAGGATGCGGACGAACCCGTACGTGCCCATCTTGAGCAGGACGCCGGCCAGCAGGACGGATCCGACGGTGGGCGCGGCGGTGTGGGCGTCCGGCAGCCAGCTGTGCAGGGGCCACATCGGGGTCTTCACGGCGAGGCCGATTCCGATGGAGGCCACGGCCAGGAGCTGGGTGGTGCTGGACAGTTCGCGGCCGTTGTCAGAGGCGAGTGCCACCATGTCGAATGTGCCCGCCGTCACACCGATGAGGAGGAGTCCGAGCAGCATGACGACGGAGCCGAGGAGCGTGTAGAGGATGAACTTCCAGGCGGCGGCCTGCCGCTGAGCACCGCCCCAGCGGGCGATGAGGAAGTACATCGGGATGAGGACCATCTCGAAGGCGAGGAAGAAGAGCAGCAGGTCGAGTACGGCGAAGGTCGCGAGGGTGCCGGACTCCAGGACCAGGAGCAGGGCGACGAAGGCCTTCGGGGAGGGTCCTTCGGGGAGCTTGAAGTAGCTGTAGAGCGCGCAGAGGAAGAACAGCAGCGCGGTCATCAGGAGGAGGGGGAGCGAGATGCCGTCGATGCCGAGGTGGATCCGGACGTTCAGCGCCTGGATCCAGCTGATGTCCGTCGTCGCCTGGAAGCGGGACGGGGCGTCGTGGTCGAAGCCCAGGGCGAGGGCGATGGCCGCGGCGAGGATCACTCCGGTCACGGTGACGCCGTGGCGGAGCACGGCCTGTTCGGGGCTCTTGCCCTTGAGGCCGGGCGGGGCGGGCAGGAGCGCCGCGGCGGAGCCGAGGAGCGGTGCGGCCACGACGAACGCCAGAAGGAACTGCATCACGGACGGGCTGATATCAATCACGGCTGACTCACGGCTCACGATCCGGCGTTGACGTTGGCGAGGACGGCGGTGGCGATCGCCAGGACCACGGCGCCGGCGAGCAGGGCGCTCAGGTAGCTCTGCACGTTGCCGGTCTGGGCGCGGCGTACGAGGCTGCCGAGCAGCCGGGTGCCGGTGCCCGCCCCGCGGACGTATGTGTCCACGACCTCGCGGTCGAGGAAGCGGACGAGGCTCGCCGCGGCCCGGACGGGCCGCACGAAGAGCCGGTCGTAGACGGCGTCGAGGTGGAAGCCGTCGGCCGCGTGGCGGTGCAGGGGGCCGAGGAGCGCCTTGCCGGGGTCGGCGGCGGGGCCGGCCGGGACGGCGGGGTGATCGTGGGTGACCTCGGCCACCTCGGGGGTTTCCGCGGCGGATTCGGCGGCGGCGACGGAGGCGGGCACTTCGGCACCGGCCCCGGCGCCGGCCCTGGCACCGGCTCCCGATCCGGCTCCGATGCCGTCCGCCGTCGCGAGGGCGGCCTTCGCGGAGGCGCGCTGCCAGAGGGCGTAGGTGAGCATCGCGCCGATGGCCGCGGCGCCCGTGCCGAGGACGGAGGTGACCAGGGTCGGGGTGAGTTCCCCGTCGTCGAACCAGTCGGCGATGGGGCCCGCCGCGAGGCCGAAGCCGACCGACGGGATCGCCAGCAGCCACAGCACGCCGGTCATGGCGAGGGGCTCCTTGCCGTGGTCGGGGGCGGCAGCGCCCCGGCCGCGGAAGGCCATCAGCCACAGCCGGGTGGCGTAGGCGGCGGTGAGCAGGGCGGTCAGCAGACCGGCTGTCAGCACCAGCCAGCCGGCGGCGCTGGGGGCGAACGCGGAGTGGCCGGTCGCGGTGTGCTCGGCGGCGACGAGGACGGCTTCCTTGGAGAAGAAGCCGGCGAAGGGCGGGATCGCGGCGAGCGCGAGCAGCGCGATCGTCATCGTCCAGAAGGCGTCGGGGATGCGCTTGGCCAGGCCGTCCATCCGGGACATGACGCCCAGGGAGTTCGTACCGGCGGCGTGGATGATCACGCCGGCGCCGAGGAAGAGGAGCGCCTTGAAGGCGCCGTGGGACAGGAGGTGGAAGACGGCGGCGCCGCGGTCGCCGACGGCCAGGGCGCCGGTCATGTAACCGAGCTGGCCGATCGTGGAGTAGGCGAGCACCCGCTTGATGTCGTCCTGGGCGAGGGCGGCCAGGCCGGAGCCGACCATCGTCACGGCCGCCATCACGGCCATGACCACCAGTGCGGCGCCGGAGGCCGCGAAGACGGGCAGGAGGCGGGCGACGAAGTAGATGCCGGCGGCGACCATCGTCGCCGCGTGGATCAGCGCCGAGACCGGCGTCGGGCCGGCCATGGCGTCGGGGAGCCAGGTGTGCAGCGGGAACTGCGCGGACTTGCCCGCGACCCCGGCGAGCAGGAGCAGCGCGATCAGGGTCGGGTGGTCGAGTCCGCCCTCGGCGACGGTGTCCAGGATCTTCGGGATCCGGAAGGAGCCGGCGTCGGTGGCGAGCGCGAACAGGCCGATCAGGAAGGGGACGTCGCCGAGCTTGGTGACGAGGAAGGCCTTCAGGGAGGCGGAGCGGGCCGCTTCGGTCTCCCAGTAGTGGCCGACCAGGAAGTAGGAGCAGATGCCCATGACTTCCCAGCCGACCAGCAGCACCATCAGGTCGCCGGAGTAGACGACGAGCAGCATGGCGGAGGTGAACAGTGAGACGAGAGCGGCATACGACGGGTAGCGCGGGTCCTCACGGAGGTACGCCGTCGAGTAGATCTGTACGCAGGTGGCGACGACCCCGACCAGGACTGCGACGAGTGCGGCGAAGCCGTCGATGTAGAGCGACAGGTCGATCGGCACCGAGCCGGTCGGGGTCAGCTCGGTCGCGGTGTCGATCGTCTTGCCGCCGCCCTGGCGGACGGCGACGAGTACGGCCAGTACGGCGGCGCCGAGCGTCGGCAGGATCGCGAGCGGCCGGACGAATCCGGGGGCGCGGCGGCCGAGGAGCAGTCCCGCCACCGCGCCCAGGAAGGGCAGCAGCGGGACGAGGACGGCGAGGGTCGTGGTGCTCACGCGGTGACCTCGCTCTGGTCGGTCTGGGCGGGCTCGTGGCCCTCGGCGGTGTCGCGCAGCCGGTCGACGTCGGAGGTGCCCCGGTTGCGGTACACCATCAGCACGATCGCGAGGCCGATGCCGATCTCGGCGGCGGCGATCGCGATGGTGAAGAGGGTGAGGGCCTGGCCGGCGTGCAGGGTGTCGCGCAGCCAGACGTCGAAGGCCACCAGGTTGAGGTTGACGGCGTTGAGCATCAGCTCGACGGACATCAGGACCAGGATGGCGTTGCGGCGGGCCAGTACTCCGTACAGGCCCGTGCAGAAGAGGAGCGCCGCGAGCACGGCGGGGTAGGCGAGGTGCATCAGCGCCGGCCCTTCTTGTCGCCGGGGCCGGCCGGGGTGGCGGCGTCGGCTTCTTCGGCGGGGTCGTTCCTGCGGGACAGCACGATGGCCCCGATCAGGGCGGCGAGGAGGAGGACGGAGAGCGCCTCGAAGGGCAGCACCCAGTGCTGGAAGAGGATCTCGCCGGAGACCTTCGTGGAGCCCTGGACCGGTCCGTCGAGGTCGATCCAGGTGGTGCGGAAGGCGTCGACGACCACCCAGACCAGCGACACGGCCGCGACGGCGGCGACGCCGAGCGCGATCCAGCGGTTCCCGGAGTCCGCGTCCGGGGAGCGGCCGATGGGGGCCTTGGTGAGCATCAGCCCGAAGAGGAGGAGGACGACCACGGAACCGAGGTAGATGAGGACCTGGACCCAGGCGATGAACTCGGCGGTCAGCAGCAGGTACTCGACGGCGATGCCGCCGAGCGCGACGACCAGCCACAGGGCGGCGTGCACCAGCTGCTTGGTGGTGACCGTGACGAGGGCCGCGCCGAGGGTGGCGAGTCCGACGAGGACGAAGGCGATCTCGACGCCGGTCGGGGAGAGGAAGCCGGGCCCGGTGGTGCCGGCGGCTGCGGCCAGGGTGGCGGCGGGGCTCACGCGTCAGTCTCCGGGGTGGGGGTGGTCGGCGGTTCGTTCTCGGCCGCCTGGGCCGCGGCTGCGGCTTCGGCGGCGGCTGCCGCCGCCGCTGCGGCTTCGGACTTCTCCACCGCCTTGCGGGCGGCGGCGATCTCCTTGGGCTCCTCGGCGGCCGGGTCCAGCGCGGGCGGCGCCGGGACGGTCCACATCCACTCGCGCAGCTTGTCGCGCTCGTGGGTCAGCTCGTGGATGTCGGTCTCCGCGTACTCGAACTCCGGCGACCAGAAGAGGGCGTCGAAGGGGCAGACCTCGATGCAGATACCGCAGTACATGCAGAGGGAGAAGTCGATGGCGAAGCGGTCGAGGACGTTGCGGCTGCGCTCGCGGCCACCGGGGGTGGACGCCGGAACCGTCTCCTTGTGGGAGTCGATGTAGATGCACCAGTCGGGGCATTCACGGGCGCAGAGCATGCAGACCGTGCAGTTCTCCTCGAACAGGCCGATGACCCCGCGGGAGCGGGGCGGGAGTTCGGGCTGGACCTCGGGGTACTGGGCCGTGTGTGAGCGCTTCGTCATCGTGCGCAGCGTGACGGCCAGGCCCTTGGCCAGGCCGGATCCGGGGATGGGCATTACTGGATCGCCACCTTCACGATGCCGGTGAGCGCGATCTGAGCGAGCGCGAGCGGGATGAGTGTGGTCCAGGCGAGCTTCTGGAGCTGGTCCTCGCGCAGACGCGGGTAGCTCACGCGGAGCCAGATCACGACGAAGGCGAGGACCGCGGTCTTGAGCAGGGTCCAGACCCAGCCGAGGTCGTCGCCGCCGAAGGGGCCGTGCCAGCCGCCGAGGAAGAGGACGGTGGTGAGGAAGCAGAGGACGACGATGCCGGCGTACTCGGCGAGCAGGAACAGCGCGAAGCGCAGGCCGGTGTACTCGGTGTACGCGCCGAAGATGATCTCGGAGTCGGCGACGGGCATGTCGAAGGGGGGGCGCTGCAGTTCGGCGAGGCCGGCGGTGAAGAAGACGAGTGCGCCGACGATCTGCCAGGGCAGCCACCACCACTCGAAGGCCTCAACGATGCCGGGGAGGGAGACCGTACCGGCGGCCATGGCGACGGAGGCGGCGGTGAGCAGCATCGGGAGTTCGTAGGCGAGCAGCTGGGCGGCCGTGCGCAGGCCGCCGAGCAGGGAGAACTTGTTCGCGGAGGCCCAGCCGGCCATCAGCGAGCCGAGGACTCCTACGCCCATGACGGCGAGCACGAAGAACAGGCCCGCGTCGATGACCTGGCCGACGGCGCCCTCGCCCGGACCGATCGGGATGGCGAGGAGGACGAGGAGGTACGGCAGCAGGGCGACGGCGGGCGCGAGCTGGAAGATCCGGCGGTCGGCGTTCGCCGGGACGATGTCTTCCTTCTGCGCGAACTTCACGCCGTCGGCGACGAGCTGGGCCCAGCCGTGGAAGCCGCCGGCGTACATGGGGCCGAGGCGGCCCTGCATGTGGGCCATCACCTTGTGCTCGGTCTGCCCGACGACGAGCGGGAGCACGAGGAAGACGGCGAAGACGACGATCAGCCGCAGGGCGACGTCGAGGACGTCGTTCACGCGTCGCCTCCGTTGTCGGGGGTGGGGTCGGTCTTGGGGGTGGCCGGGCGCCCGGGCTCGGCTTCGGCTTCGTGTTCGGCTTCCGGCTCGGGTCCGGCTGCCGGGTCGGCCTTCGGCGCGGCCGCGGGAGGCCCGTCGGGCCCGGCGGTCGGCGCGGGCCGAGCAGCCGGCTCCTCGAAGGCGGGCTTCGGGTCGTGCCAGGGGGCGTCCGAGCTGCGGGGCGCGGGGCGGCGCGGCGGAGCAGCCGGAGCCTCCGCGTCGGCCGGGGCGTCCGGGGCCGGGGTCTGGCTCGCCGAGCCGTCGGCGACCGAGCGCGTACGACGCGGCGGGCGCCCCGCGGTTTCCGGAGCGGGTGCGTCCGGGGTGGCAGTGGGCTCCGCGTCCGGGGCGGCGGCTGCCGCGGCCTGGCTGGCCGAGCCCTCCGACACCGAGCGGGTGCGGCGCGGGGGGCGCGGCGCGGTTTCGGCGGCCGGTGCGTCCGGGGTCGCGGGATCGGCGGCCTGGCTGGCCGAGCCCTCCGACACCGAGCGGGTGCGGCGCGGCGGGCGCGGCGCGGTTTCCGTGGTCGCGTCGGTGGTCGCGTCGGCCGGGGGCTGGGTGGCCGAGCCTTCGGCGACCGAGCGGGTACGGCGGACCGGGGCGCCCTCGCGGGGAGTGCGCGCGGCGGCGCCGGCGGCTCCGGCGGCGCGCGGGGTGCGGGCCGGACGGGCGGGGGCCGGCGGGAGCTGCCCCTTCAGCGGGCCCCAGTCATTGGGGTCCGGGACGCCCGGCGGAAGCATCTGGCGGCGCTTGGGCGCGTCCGGGTCGTGCGCCTCGCCCGGCTCCTTTGCTCCGGGCCAGGCCTTGGCGACGCGCGCGGCGAGGACAAAGTCCTTGCGCAGCGGGTGTCCCTCGAAGTTCTCCGGGAGGAGGAGCGGGACGAGGTTCGGGTGGTCGGTGAAGGTCACCCCGAACATCTCGAACGTCTCGCGCTCGTGCCATTCCGCCCCCGCGTAGACGGCGACGGCGGACGGCAGGGAGGCCGCGCTGTGCGGGACCGTCGTGCGCAGCAGCAGCCGGCGCACCCGGTGGTTCTCCAGCGACGCGACGTGCGCGCAGATCCGGAAGCCGGTGCCGGGCTCGTCCACCGCGCTCAGCCAGTCGAAGTACGTGCAGCCCAGCTTGTCCCGGGCGATTTCGAGGGCGGAGATCCAGCTGCCGACGGGCACGTCCACCGTGAGGACGTCGTACGAGAACTCGCCGACGGCCTCGGCTCCGAAGACCGTCGGCGCCGCGTCGGGGAGGGAGTCGTAGAGGTTCATGCGCCGTCCCCCTGCGCGGGTGCGGGCGGCGGCGTGACCAGGCCGCTCGTCAGCTGGGAGACCGACGGCCCGGCCGCGTAACGCTCGGCCAGCGACTCGCGGGCGATCTTCTCCTGGAGCTTGAGGATGCCCTGCAGGAGGGCTTCGGGACGCGGCGGGCAGCCCGGTACGTAGACGTCGACCGGGATGATCTGGTCGACGCCCTTCGTCACCGAGTACGAGTCCCAGTAGGGGCCGCCGCAGTTGGAACAGGCGCCGAAGGAGATGACGTACTTCGGCTCCGGCATCTGCTCGTAGAGCCGCTTCACCGCCGGGGCCATCTTGTCCGTGACGGTGCCCGAGACGATCATGAGGTCCGCCTGGCGGGGGCCGGGCGCGAACGGGATCACGCCGAGCCGGATGAAGTCGTGCCGGGCCATGGACGCTGCGATGAACTCGATCGCGCAGCAGGCAAGGCCGAAGTTGAAGACCCACAGGCTGTACCGGCGGCCCCAGTTCAGGACCACCTTCATCGGTTCCGGGGCCAGGCGGGAGAGAACTCCGAGGCGCTTGGGCTCCGGGAGCAGCACGCCCTCGGTCGGCGTCACAGCCGGTGTCACGTCCATTCGAGGACGCCCTTCTTGTACGCATAGAGCAGGCCGACGGCCAGGAAGCCCAGGAAGATGAACATCTCCACCAGCGTCGTGGCGCCGTAACCGGCGGCGGCGAACACCGTCGCCCACGGGAACAGGAAGATCGAGTCGACGGCGAAGATGACGTAGAGGAAGGCGTAGACGTAGTAGCGGACCTGGGTGTGCGCCCAGCCCTCGCCGACCGGGTCCACGCCGCATTCGTAGGTCAGCAGCTTCTCAGGGGTCGGGACGACGGGCCGCAGCAGGCGGCCCGCGCCGAAGGCGACGGCCACGAAGAGCACACCGAGGGCGGCCAGGAGACCGACGACCGAATAACTCCGGAAGTAGTCCGCCGCGAGCACGGTTACGGTCGCTACCGTTGGTTCGGGCACGTCCGTTCCTCGCTCCTCGGTCACTGTCGACGATCTGGTACGGACGGGAGTCTAGGGCCTGCCTCACACAGGGTGGGGTTATCCCCCGTTCACAGCACCCCGGCCACCCCATGGCATCAGCGGGTCGCACTTGACAGGCTGTGGCGCATGACCACGAGCCATGCCATTCCCGACAACGATCGCCCTCCCCCGGTACGCGCCGTCTTCAGCGCCGTGACGTGGAAGGAGATCGCCTATCTGCTGAGCAACCTGCCGCTGGCGATCGTCGGATTTGTTTACGCGGTTGTCATGGTTTCCACCGCGGGCGGTCTTTCCGTGACCGCGGTCGGAATTCCGCTGCTGGCGTGCGGTCTGTATCTGTCTCGGCAATTGGGACGGCTGGACCGGGCACGCGCACGCGGACTGCTGGGCGTACGGGTGGACGAGCCGACCCCGATCCCCGGGCCGAAGCGGTCCGGCGGATTCTTCCCCTGGCTGTGGACGAGCATCAAGGACCCCGTCGGATGGCGGACGGTGCTGTACCAGCTGATCCGGCTGCCGTGGGGAGTACTCACCTTCACGGTAGCGCTGACCGGCCTGTTCGTGCTGTGGCCGGTGCTGCCGTACCTGGTGCGGCTGATGGCGAACGTGGACCGCGCGATGGTACGGGGGCTGCTGTCGCCCTCCGACGACCTGGAGCGGCGGATCGCCGAGCTGGAATCGGACCGGGGCGTGGTGGTCGACACCGCGGCGGCCGACCTGCGGCGCATCGAGCGGGACCTGCACGACGGGGCGCAGGCCCGGCTGGTGGCGCTGGCGATGGGGCTCGGCCTGGCGAAGGAGAAGCTGCTGGAGGACCCGGAGGGCGCGGCGGCGATGGTCGACGAGGCGCACGGGGAGGTGAAGCTGGCCCTCCAGGAGCTGCGGGACCTCGCGCGGGGGATCCATCCGGCGGTGCTGACGGACCGGGGCCTGGACGCGGCGCTGTCGTCGGTGGCGGCGCGGTGCGTGGTGCCGGTGAAGGTGGCGGTGGATCTTCCGCCGGAGCGGCCGGCGGAGGCGATCGAGGGGATCGCGTACTTCGTGGTGTCCGAGCTGCTGCAGAACGTGAGCAAGCACGCGGGGGTGGAGGCGCGGGGCGCGACGGTGGAGGTGTGGCGGTCGGGGGCCAGGCTGATGATCCGGGTGTCGGACGACGGCCGGGGCGGAGCCAGTCCCTCCGGGGGGAGTGGGCTGGCGGGGCTCGCGGAGCGGCTGGGCGCGGTGGACGGGGTGCTGGTGGTGGACTCGCCGGTGGGTGCGGGGACCGTGGTCACGGCCGAGCTGCCGTGGCGTGACCGGGGGTAGGCCCCCGGGCCCCGGCCCCGGGCCCGTGTTCTGTGGGTGAGCGGGACTCCCGTCCGGGGTGGGCGGGGGTCCCGTCCGCGTGTCCGGCGCGCCGCCGCCTCCCAGGGCTCCGCCCCGGACCCCGCGCCTCAAACGCCGGCGGGGCTGGATTCGGCGCGACGCGAGCGGGGGTCCCGTCCGCGTGTCCGGCGCGCCGCCGCCTCCCAGGGCTCCGCCCCGGACCCCGCGCCTCAAACGCCGGCGGGGCTGGCTTTGGCGCGGCCCCTGCCTTCGGGATGGGGGTGAATGGGCGCCTCGAACGCCGGCCAGGCCGGATTCGGCGCGGCCCCTGCCGCGGGAGCCGACCGGGCCGGATTCGGCGGCGGGCTCGGGGTGGGGATAACCCCCCGGTGGAGAGGCCGACCCGCCGCATGGTTCGGCGGGGTGGGGGGCGGCAGGGTGGGAGGGGTAACGGAGGACCGGAAGGGCGGGTCGGGATCATGGACAACGGCAAGGGCGGGGTCGGCGCGGCGCTGCGGGCTCCGGTGTCGGGGCGGACCTGGCGGGAGTTCGGTTACCTGCTGATCGGGCTGCCGCTGAGCACGCTGTACTTCTCGCTCGCCATCACCGGAGTGAGCCTGGGCGCCGGACTGCTCGTCACCTTCCTCGGGGTTCCGGTGCTCGCCGGGATGCTCGCCATGTGCCGCGGGTTCGGCCGGCTGGAGCGGGCCCGGGTGCGCGCGCTGCTCGGGGCGGACATCGCCGAGCCCGCGCCGATCCGGGCCCGGAAGGCCGGACCGCTGGCCGCCATGGGCGCGCTGCTCAAGAGCGGGAGCGCCTGGCGGCACGCGTTCTACTCGGTGATCCACTTTCCGTGGGCGGTGTTCTCGTTCTGCCTGGCGCTGACGCTGTGGGCGGCAGGCTGGGGCTACCTGCTGTACCCGCTCTGGTTCTGGGTCTTCCCGGCCTACACCGACCAGCCCGGTCTGCAGCTCTTCCAGAACGACGACTACTCCTTCTACCTCGACTCACCCGTGGAGATCGCCCTCACCTGCCTCATCGGGCTGGCCGTCACCCTCGCCACCCCCTGGGTGATCCGGGCGCTGACGACCGTCGACCGGGTCATGGTCGGCGGGCTGCTCGGGCCGTCCAGCCTGGCCACCCGCGTCAGCGAGCTGGAGTCCGACCGCGGGGTGGTCGTGGACACCGCCGCCGCCGACCTGCGGCGCATCGAGCGGGACCTGCACGACGGGGCGCAGGCCCGGCTGGTGGCCCTGGCGATGGACCTGGGGCTGGCGAAGGAGAAGCTGACCGAGAACCCGCAGGCCGCCGCCCGCATGGTGGACGAGGCGCACGGCGAGGTGAAGATCGCCCTCCAGGAGCTGCGGGACCTGGCCCGCGGGATCCACCCGGCCGTGCTGACCGACCGCGGGCTGGACGCGGCGCTGTCCTCGGTGGCCTCGCGGTGCGCGGTGCCGGTGCGGGTGGCCGTGGACCTGCCGGCCCGGCCCGCGGCGGCGATCGAGGGGATCGCGTACTTCACGGTCTCGGAGCTGCTGCAGAACGTCAGCAAGCACGCACGCGCCCGGTCGGCCTCGGTGGACGTGTGGAAGTCCGGGGAGCGGCTGCTGATCCAGGTCGCCGATGACGGCCGGGGCGGGGCCGGGCCGCGGGAGGGGACGGGGCTGGCGGGGCTGACCGATCGGCTGGACGCCGTGGACGGGGTGCTGGTCGTCGACTCCCCCGCCGGTGGCGGGACGACGGTCACGGCCGAGCTGCCCTGGCGCCCGTAGGGACCCGCAGGCAGCACAGCAGCACAGGCAGCGCAGCAGCACAGGCAGCGAACCGCTGCCGGCGGAAGGGCCGGGCCGGGTGGCCCGGCCCTTCGCGTACCCGGCCTTGCGCCCTCCCCCGCCCTCCCCGCCCTTCGCAACTCCCGGCGCTCGTGGCCTCCGTTTGCGGTATGCGACCGTCCAGTACGCGAAAACTCCCCCCGTACGACGACGTGTTGTCCCGGCTCTGCCTTCACCAGGACCTCAGGCTGGGATGCTTGGCTGAGTCGGGTAGTGCGGGACGAGTGGACGCGGGAGCTGCAGAATCGTGGAAGACAGGGTGCGGGTGGTCATCGCCGAGGATTCAGTGCTGCTGCGCGAGGGCCTGACCCGGTTGCTGACCGACCGGGGGCATGACGTCGTGGCGGGCGTCGGGGACGCGGAAGCCCTGATCAAGACGGTGGCGGAGCTGGCGGCCGAGGACGCGCTGCCGGACGTGGTGGTGGCGGACGTGCGGATGCCGCCGACCCATACCGACGAGGGCGTGCGGGCCGCCGTACGGCTGCGCCGCGATCACCCCGGGATAGGCGTGCTGGTGCTGTCGCAGTACGTGGAGGAGCAGTACGCCACCGAGCTGCTGGCCGGATCCAGTACCGGAGTGGGGTACCTGCTCAAGGACCGGGTGGCCGAGGTGCGGGAGTTCCTGGACGCGGTGGTGCGGGTGGCCCGGGGCGGTACGGCCCTGGACCCCGAGGTCGTCGCCCAGCTGCTCGGCCGGAGCCGGAAGCAGGACGTGCTGGCGGGCCTGACGCCGCGCGAGCGCGAGGTGCTCGGGCTGATGGCCGAGGGCCGGACGAACTCCGCCGTGGCGAAACAGCTGGTGGTGAGCGACGGAGCGGTGGAGAAGCACGTCAGCAACATCTTCATGAAGCTGGGCCTCTCGCCGAGTGACGGGGATCACCGGCGAGTTCTGGCCGTTCTCACCTACCTGAAATCTTGATCGACTGACACTCTGTCAGATACGGCATACCGGCAGGGCCGTCTCAAGGGGCGGTCCTACGGTCCAGAATGTGGTCGCCCCTGGGGGACCGATCCCTACCGACGTAGGGTTGGTTCCGGGGGTGCTCACGCCTCGAAGGAGGTCCAGTTCAGTGACCAGCCAGGTCAGCAGCCCAGCCGAACAGGCCGACGGGGCCGGGGGTGCGGTCGTCGGTGGACAACGCACCCCGGAGAGCCCGGGCGGCAAGGAAGTACGCCGCCTCGATCGTGTGATCATCCGATTCGCGGGTGACTCCGGTGACGGTATGCAGCTCACCGGTGACCGGTTCACCTCGGAGACCGCGTCGTTCGGGAACGACCTGTCGACGCTGCCGAACTTCCCCGCCGAGATCCGCGCCCCCGCCGGAACCCTGCCGGGCGTCTCCTCCTTCCAGCTCCACTTCGCCGACCACGACATCCTCACCCCGGGCGACGCCCCGAACGTGCTGGTCGCGATGAATCCGGCGGCCCTCAAGGCCAACATCGCGGACGTACCGCGCGGCGCCGAGATCATCATCAACACGGATGAATTCACCAAGCGCCCGATGGCCAAGGTCGGCTACGCGACCTCGCCGCTCGAGGACGGCTCCCTCGACGCCTACAACCTGCACCCGGTACCGCTGACCACCCTGACGGTCGAGGCGCTGAAGGACTTCGGCCTCTCCCGCAAGGAGGCGGAGCGCAGCAAGAACATGTTCGCGCTGGGCCTGCTGTCGTGGATGTACCACCGGCCCACCGAGGGCACCGAGAAGTTCCTGCGGCAGAAGTTCGCTAAGAAGCCCGAGATCGCCGAGGCGAACATCGTCGCCTTCCGGGCCGGCTGGAACTTCGGGGAGACCACCGAGGACTTCGCGGTCTCCTACGAGGTCGCCCCCGCCACCCGCGCGTTCCCCACGGGCACCTACCGCAACATCTCCGGGAACCTGGCGCTCTCCTACGGTCTCGTGGCCGCGAGCCAGCAGGCCGATCTGCCCCTCTACCTGGGCTCCTACCCGATCACCCCGGCCTCGGACATCCTGCACGAGCTGTCGAAGCACAAGAACTTCGGCGTGCGGACCTTCCAGGCCGAGGACGAGATCGCCGGCATCGGCGCCGCGCTCGGCGCCGCCTTCGGCGGTGCCCTCGGGGTGACCACCACCTCCGGACCCGGTGTGGCGCTGAAGTCGGAGGCGATCGGCCTCGCGGTGTCGCTGGAGCTTCCGCTGCTGATCGTGGACATCCAGCGCGGCGGCCCCTCCACCGGACTGCCGACCAAGACGGAGCAGGCCGACCTCCTCCAGGCCATGTACGGTCGCAACGGCGAGGCCCCCGTCCCGATCGTGGCCCCCCGGACCCCCGCGGACTGCTTCGACGCCGCCCTCGACGCGGCCCGGATCGCACTCACCTACCGGACCCCGGTCTTCCTGCTGTCCGACGGATACCTCGCCAACGGCTCCGAGCCCTGGCGGATCCCGGAGGTCGCCGACCTGCCCGACCTGAAGGTCAAGTTCGCCACCGGCGCGAACCACACCCTCGCCGACGGCACCGAGGTGTTCTGGCCCTACAAGCGGGACCCGGAAACCCTCGCCCGGCCCTGGGCCATCCCGGGCACCCCCGGCCTCGAACACCGCATCGGCGGCATCGAGAAGCAGGACGGCAGCGGCAACATCTCCTACGACCCCGCCAACCACGACCTCATGGTCCGCACCCGCCAGGCCAAGGTGGACGGCATCCGGGTGCCCGACCTCGACGTCGACGACCCGGACGGGGCCACCACCCTGGTCCTGGGCTGGGGGTCCACCTACGGCCCCATCACCGCGGCGGTCCGCCGGCTGCGCAACGGCGGACTCCCCATCGCCCAGGCCCACCTGCGCCATCTCAACCCCTTCCCCAGGAATCTCGGCGAGGTCCTGGAGCGTTACGAGAAGGTAGTGGTGCCGGAAATGAACCTCGGGCAGCTCGCCACCCTGATCCGGGCGAAATACCTGGTCGACGCCCAGTCGTACAACCAGGTCAACGGAATGCCGTTCAAGGCCGAGCAGCTCGCCACGGTTCTCAAGGAGGCCATCGATGACTGAGGTGACCGAAGGGGAGCGGACCCTGCTCTCGCTGGTACCGAAGGCCGAGAGCAAGCAGTCGATGAAGGACTTCAAGTCGGACCAGGAGGTCCGCTGGTGCCCCGGTTGCGGTGACTACGCGGTGCTGGCCGCCGTTCAGGGCTTCATGCCCGAACTGGGCCTCGCGAAGGAGAACATCGTCTTCGTCTCGGGCATCGGCTGCTCCTCCCGCTTCCCGTACTACATGAACACGTACGGGATGCACTCCATCCACGGCCGTGCCCCGTCCATCGCCACCGGCCTCGCCACCTCCCGCCGCGACCTGTCCGTCTGGGTCGTCACGGGCGACGGCGACGCGCTGTCCATCGGCGGCAACCACCTCATCCACGCGCTGCGCCGCAACGTCAACCTCAAAATCCTCCTCTTCAACAACCGGATCTACGGGCTGACCAAGGGCCAGTACTCCCCCACGTCCGAGATCGGCAAGATCACCAAGTCGACGCCGATGGGCTCGCTGGACGCGCCCTTCAACCCGGTGTCGCTGGCGATCGGCGCCGAGGCCTCCTTCATCGCCCGCACCGTCGACTCCGACCGCAAGCACCTCACCGAGGTCCTGCGCCAGGCCGCCGACCACCAGGGCACGGCGCTGGTGGAGATCTACCAGAACTGCAACATCTTCAACGACGGCGCCTTCGAGGTGCTCAAGGACAGGGACCAGGCCCTGGAGGCCGTGATCCGGCTGGAGCACGGCCGGCCGATCCGCTTCGGCGCGGACGACTCGAAGGGCGTCGTACGCGACCCCGCCACCGGCGACCTGCGGGTCGTCGAGGTGACCGCGGCCAATGAGGCGCAGATCCTGGTCCACGACGCGAAGAACGCCAGCGCCACCACCGCGTTCGCGCTCTCCCGCCTGGCCGACCCGGACACGCTGCACCACACCCCGATCGGGGTGTTCCGCAGCGCCGAGCGGCCCGTCTACGACACCCTCATGGCCGACCAGCTCGACGCGGCGATCGACCGCAGCGGCAAGGGCGACCTCGGGGCTCTGCTGACCGGCAACGACACCTGGACGGTCGTCGGCTAGGACGCACCTCCCGCACACCACGGAGCCCGGATCCCGCCCAGGGATCCGGGCTCCGTCTCGTTTTCGGCGAGGTGCGGGACACGGGCCCGGCCCCCGCACGGCCCCCGGATGGATGGCACCCGCATACCCCCGCAGCGCCCCTCCGGCCCGCCCGCCCAGAAAGATGTCATGAGTATCTCCCGGTTACGGGCATGACATCTGGGCCGTACGGCGTTACCTTCGTGAAAGTTGGCTGGAAAGCGCACAGGAGGCCCCCCGTGAAGGCAGAGAACGAGCAGCGCACGGGTTTGCTCTACGGATTCGGCGCGTACGGGATGTGGGGGCTGGTGCCCCTCTTCTGGCCGCTCCTGAAGCCCTCCGGCGCCGTCGAGATCCTCGCCCACCGCATGGTGTGGTCCCTGGCCGTGGTCGGTCTGGCGCTGCTCGCGCTGCGCCGCTGGGGCTGGATACGGGAGCTGCTGCGCCAGCCCCGCAAGCTCGGCCTGACCACCCTGGCCGCTTCGGTCATCACCGTGAACTGGGGCCTGTACATCTGGGCCGTGAACAACGGGCACGTGGTCGAGGCCAGCCTGGGCTACTTCATCAATCCGCTGGTCAGCATCGCGATCGGCGTCCTGGTGCTCGGTGAGCGGCTGCGCCGCGCGCAGTGGGTGGCGGTCGGCCTGAGCTTCGCCGCCGTACTGGTGCTCGCCATCGGCTACGGGCGGCCTCCGTGGATCTCGCTGATCCTGGCCTTCTCCTTCGCCACGTACGGGCTGATCAAGAAGAAGCTCAACATGGGCGGCCTGGAGTCGCTGGCCGCCGAGACCGCCGTCCTGTTCCTGCCCGCCCTCGGATACGTCCTGTGGCTCGGCGTGCAGGGCCAGTCCACCTTCGCCTCGCACGGCGTCGGCCACTCGCTGCTGCTGGCCGCGACGGGGCTGGTCACGGCTGTCCCGCTGGTGTTCTTCGGGATGGCCGCGATCCGGGTCCCGCTGTCCACGCTGGGGCTGCTGCAGTACATGGCTCCGGTGTTCCAGTTCGGGCTCGGCGTCCTGTACTTCCACGAGGCCATGCCGCCCGAGCGCTGGGCGGGCTTCTCCCTGGTGTGGGCCGCGCTCGCGATCCTCACCTGGGACGCGCTGCGTACGGCGCGGCGCTCCCGGATCAGGCTGGAGGCGGCGCCGTCCGTCGTGGCGGCACCGGCCCGCGAACCCGCGTAACGGGTGCGTGCCGGCGGGCACGCACCAGCAAACCCTTCGCACCCTCGATCCCCGGTACGGGCCACCCGTACCGGGGATCGTCCGTTTTCCGAACGACCATGACCGGATTGCAGTCTTGACGGACAGTCATACTCTCGCTGAACATCAGGCTCGCACTGACGCACTAACGCTCACTTGCTCTATCCCCACTCGTTCCGTCATGTCCCCGCGGAATCCCGGAGCCCCCACATGAGCCTGTCCGTCTCCCGGCGCCTTGCTGCCGTGACCGCGTTCGCGGTCGCCGGCCTGTTCGCCTCCACCGCCCCCGCCGCACTCGCCGCCCCCACGGCGGTCAACGCGGCGCCGACTCCGCCCGACATACCGCTGGCCAACGTCAAGGCCCACCTGTCGCAGCTCTCGACGATCGCCGCCAACAACGGCGGGAACCGCGCCCACGGCCGGGCCGGCTACAAGGCCTCGATCGACTACGTGAAGGCCAAGCTCGACGCGGCCGGCTTCACCACCACCCTGCAGACCTTCACCTCCAGCGGCGCCACCGGCTACAACCTGATCGCCGACTGGCCGGGCGGCGACCCGAACTCGGTCCTGATGGCCGGCGCACACCTGGACTCGGTGACCTCGGGCGCGGGCATCAACGACAACGGCTCCGGCAGCGCCGCCGTCCTGGAGACGGCCCTCGCCGTGTCCCGGGCCGGCCTGCAGCCCACCAAGCACCTGCGCTTCGGCTGGTGGGGGGCGGAGGAGCTGGGCCTGGTCGGCTCGAAGTACTACGTCAACAACCTGCCGACCGCCGAGCGCGCCAAGTTCGCCGGGTACCTGAACTTCGACATGATCGGTTCGCCGAACCCGGGCTACTTCGTCTACGACGACGACCCGACGATCGAGCAGACCTTCAAGAACTACTACGCGGGCCTCGGCGTCCCGACCGAGATCGAGACCGAGGGCGACGGCCGCTCCGACCACGCCTCCTTCAAGAACGTGGGCATCCCCGTCGGCGGCCTGTTCACCGGCGCCAGCAACACCAAGTCCGCCGCCCAGGCGCAGAAGTGGGGCGGCACCTCCGGTCAGGCCTTCGACCGCTGCTACCACTCCTCCTGCGACAGCACGACGAACATCAACGACACCGCCCTGGACCGCAACTCCGACGCCGTCGCCTACGCGATCTGGACGCTCGGGGCGGCCACCCCGGTCCCGCCCGGCCCGTCCTTCGAGAACACGGCGGACGTGAGCATCCCGGACTCCCCCGCGGCCGCGGTGACCTCGTCGATCACGGCCTCCGGTGTGACGGGCAACGCGCCCGCGACCACCAAGGTCGACGTGAACATCGTCCACACCTACCGCGGTGACCTGGTGGTCGACCTGCTCGCCCCCGACGGCACCGTCTACAACCTGCACAACCGCAGCGGCGGCAGCGCCGACAACCTCGTCCAGACGTACACCGTCAACGCCTCCAGCGAGGTGGCCAACGGGGTCTGGAAGCTCCGGGTCAAGGACGGGGCGGCGCAGGACGTCGGCTACATCAACAGCTGGAAGATCACCTTCTAGCGGTACCCCGCCGACTGCCCGGACCTCCAGGAGCTCCGGCACGATCCCACCGGACCGTGCCGGAGCTCAGGCGTCCTCGGCGCGGGCCCGTGACGATGCCCGGAGCGGCTCCTGGATCCGGGCGCGCAGCTCCTCGGCCACGGCCGCGATGTCCGCGCGGCCCAGCTTCGCCGCCTCCACCAGATCCCCCAGCTCCTCCGGCGAGGGGAGCTGCCTGGCCCCGGCCACGCGCAGGTACGAGCGGGTCGCGGCGGCCGCGTAGAACTCGTTCATCGGGGATTCCAGGGCGGGGCACACCGCGAGGGTGTGCAAAAACGCGGCGGCCCGCCACGCGGTGTCCGGGGCGGGCTGTTCGGGCACCAGAACGAGGTCGTTCTGGTGCCGGGCGACGGCGGCGGCCACCCCGGAGGGATCCCACACGGCGGGATCGGACGGGAGATGGTGGGCCAGAGCGGTCCAGGCCCACTCCATGGTGATCTTCAATTGCCGAACCGCTCCTGGAAGTAACTCCAGTGGTCGGCGAACTCCTCTATGCCGGAGAGGAAGTTCTTCCGGTCCTCGTCGAGTTCTCGTTCGGTGACCTCGGTGATCAGCGCGGTGACCGTCGTCCCCAGCGCCGCCGCACGTGCCTTCAGGCGTTCGTGGAACTCTTCGTCCAGGCGGATGGTGACGTGTCTCGACATGTCCAACACCGTACAGCGGGTGTGCTGTACGGGGTGCGGGAATGCCGCAAGGGTGGGCAGGGACACAGTCCCGGCCCACCCTTGCGGCGCCTGCGCGTCGTGCGCCCCCCGTACGACCACCCGGGCGGCTACTTGTTGGCGTCGGCCGCCTTCACCAGCGCGTCCTTGGTGACCGCACCGACGTAGACCTTGCCGTCGTCCGTGATCAGGGCGTTGACCAGGCGGGTCGACAGGACACGGCCCTCGCCGAACTTCCCGTTGACCTTGTCCCCGAGGGAGTCGAGGAACTGCTTGGCCTCCTTCGGGGCGTTCTTGTCGTTCTCCAGGTCCTTCAGGCTGCGGCCCTCGCCCGAGTCGATGCGCGCGATGGTCGACCAGCCCTCGCCGAGCACCTTCACGTCGCCCTTGCCGCCCGCGCCGCCGGCCAGGTCACCGAGGCCCGGGAAGGACTCCAGCGCCTTCCAGTGCCCGTCCGCGCCGCCCTTGCCCTTGTCCGCCCCGTCCACGCCCTCGGCCACCTTGGCGCCCTTGGGCACGGTGAAGGCGAAGGTGTCCGCGGCCGGCTTGGCGAAGTCCACCTTGGTGAAGCCGGCGTCCACGATCGGCTTGCCGCCCTGCGCGGAGAGCAGCTGCACGCGCAGCGGCACGCCGTTCTTGGCGTCCACCGCGATCTGGACCGAGCCGACGGTGGAGCCGCTCTGCTTGGGCTTGAGCACCAGCTGGTAGGCGTCGCGCCCGGCCACCTGCGCGGTCCCGCCCACACTGACGTCCGTGGTGGGGCCGGCGGCCGCCAGGATCTCCTCGGCCAGCTTCTGCGGCGAGGCGGCGAGGCGGTCGCCGGTCTTGTGGTCCTTGCCGCCGTCCTTGCCCTTGCCCGCCTCGGCGTTCTTCTCGTGGAAGACCTCGTTCGACTTGGAGTCGTAGCCCCACACGTCGTCGCCGTTGTGGATGAGGCTGTACTCGTCCTTGCCGTCGAGGAAGGTCAGCCGCTGGCGGTCCGGGCCGTCGGCCGCGACGCGCAGGGTGTGGCTGCCG
The DNA here is from genome assembly GCF_035989885.1 of Streptomyces sp. NBC_01232. Classification (GTDB taxonomy): domain Bacteria; phylum Actinomycetota; class Actinomycetes; order Streptomycetales; family Streptomycetaceae; genus Streptomyces. The sequence continues at coordinate 4,907,987 of NZ_CP108518.1, read as the reverse complement.
TTCGCCAGCTGCGCGACCTTGTCCTCCGGGTTGGCGGAGCCGCCCGCCACGCCACCGCCGCCGAGCAGCCCGCTGGCGATCTTCGGCAGACCGAGGTCGGTGGTGATCCGGGCGGTACCGGACAGCTGCTGAACGTCCGATGCGGCGACCTTCTCGATGAGCTGCTGCGCCGTCACCTTCGGCAGGTCGGGCCCGCCGGCGTTGGCGAAGGCCGGGACCATCGCAACGGTCGCCGCGGCCACACCCGCCACCGCTACCGGTACGGCGTACCGGGCGGCCTTGCGAGAAGTCTTGGTGTTCGGTGCCATGTCAGTGCCCTGCCCTCTGTGTCGACTGCGGTGACCACCGTGTCGCCGCGCTCACCCGATCTGGTGGGGTTTGATGACTCCATCTGACCAAATCGGCGGCCCCGGGGCGTCAGTCCCCGGACGCAACTCGGTGTACGCCCGTGGGATGACATGAAAAGGGCCCCCCTCCCCCGACCCGTAGGGGTCGCCGGGGCGGAAGGGCCCGTTCCGATACAGCGGCCGCTATCCGGCGCGGTGGACCACGGCGTCGCAGAGCTCTTCGAGCGCCGACTTGGCGAAGCACTCCGGCAGCGGGGCGAGCATGGCGCGCGCGTCCTCGGCGTACTGGATGGTGTCGCGGCGGGCCCGCTCCAGGGCGGGGTGCGCCCGCAGCCGGGTGAGCACCTCGGCGTGTCGGGCGTCGTCCGTCAGGTCCCCGTCCAGGAGCTCCACGAGCTCCAGGTCGGCCGGGTCGCCGCCCTGGGCCGCCATCTCGCGCAGCCGCAGTACGGGCAGCGTCGGGATGCCCTCGCGCAGGTCGGTGCCCGGGGTCTTGCCGGACTCGTGGGCGTCGGAGGAGATGTCGAGGACGTCGTCGGCGAGCTGGAAGGCGGTGCCGAGCCGCTCGCCGTACTGGGTGAGGATGTCGACGACCGACTCGTCGGCGCCGGACATCAGCGCACCGAAGCGGCCGGAGACCGCGATCAGCGAGCCGGTCTTGCCGGCGATGACGTCGAGGTAGTGGGCGACGGGGTCGCGGCCGTCGCGCGGGCCGGCCGTCTCCAGGATCTGGCCCGTCACCAGCCTTTCGAAGGCTTCGGCCTGGATGCGTACGGCCTCCGGCCCGAGGTCGGCCAGGATGTGCGAGGCACGGGCGAACAGGAAGTCACCCGTGAGGACGGCCACCGAGTTGCCCCAGCGGGCGTTGGCGCTCTCCACCCCGCGGCGCACGTCCGCCTCGTCCATGACGTCGTCGTGGTAGAGCGTCGCGAGGTGCGTGAGCTCGACCACGACGGCGGACGGCACGATGCCGGGCGCGTACGGGTCACCGAACCGGGAGGCGAGCATCACCAGCAGCGGCCGGAACCGCTTGCCTCCGGCCCGGACCAGGTGCTGTGCGGCCTCGGTGATGAACGGGACTTCGCTCTTGGTGGCTTCCAGCAGACCCGCCTCGACGGCGGCCAGTCCGGCCTGGACATCGGTCTCAAGAGCCTGGTCCCGCACGCTCAGTCCGAACGGCCCGACGACGGTCACGAGGGGTACTCCTGTCTGCTGACGATCACGCTGACGATCACATGGATTGTCGATGTGTCGCTGCCATCACTCAAGCCAGCGTATCGGGTCTGTTTTCGATCACCGAGAGCGCCTTCCCGGCCATCACCCGCGCACTGCCCGATGTACACCGGTATGTTCTGAAGGAGACGAAGCGACCGGAGAATGCGTTTTGCCCAGAACTGCGACCGATATGGACGAGCCCGCGGATCCGGAGGCCGACCGGCCGCCACCCGGTGACGACCGTGCCTTCCTGGGCCACCCCCGGGGACTGGCCACGCTCTCCGGACTGGAGGTCTGGGAGCGCTTCTCGTTCCTGGGCATGCAGGCCATTCTCGTCCTCTATTTCGCGGACACGGTGGCGAACGGCGGCCTGGGCATGGACCCGGGCACCGCCGCCTCCGTCTCGGCGGCCTACGGGACCATGGTCTACCTCGTCTCCGTCGCCGGCGGGTGGCTCGCCGACCGCATCCTCGGTTCGTACCGGGCCGTGCTCTGGGGCGGCATCCTGATCGCCTGCGGCCACTACGCCATGGCCGTGCCGACGGCCGCCATGACCTGGGCCGGTCTCGGCCTGATCAGCGCGGGCACCGGGCTGCTCAAGCCGAACGTGGCCAGCATGGTCGGCAAGCTCTACCGGACGGACGACGACCGGCGCGACGCGGGCTTCGCCCTCTACTACATGGCCATCAACATCGGCGCGTTCGCCGGACCGCTGATCACCGGCTGGCTCGGCGAGCACGAGGGCTGGCACTGGGGCTTCTCCGCCGCCGCCATCGGCATGACCGCGGGCCTGGTCCAGTACGTCCTGGGGCGCCGCCATCTGGCCGGACGAAAGCACTCCGCCGAGTACGCCCTCGCCCCGGACGCGATGCGCCGCGCCGTGTGGCGGATCACCGGCGGCTGCCTCGCCCTCGCCGCGCTGGCCACCCTTCTGGCGGGCACCGGCCTGTTGACCATGGACCGCTTCGTCGACCTGCTCACCCTGGTCTCGGTGATCGCCCCGGTCGTCTACTTCGCGGTGATGTTCCGCAGCCCGAGGGTGACGCGCGAGGAGCGCGGGCGGCTTCGCCCGTACGTGGTCCTCTTCCTGGCCTCGGTCGCCTTCAACTTCATCCTCTTCCAGGCCTACTCGACGATGATGCTGCTGGCCTCCACCAACGCCGAGAGCACGATCCTGGGCTTCGACTTCCCGTCGAGCTGGTACGCCTCCGCGCTCGGCGCGTTCGAGGTGGCGCTGGCCCCGGTCGTCGCGGCGGTGTGGGCCCGGATGGGCCACCGCCAGCCGCACGCCTCCAACAAGATCGCCATCGGCGTGATCCTGGGCGGCCTGTCCTTCCTGCTGATGGTGATCCCGACCTCGGGGCACAGCGGGGACACGTACAGGATGGCCGCCTGGTGGATCGTCGGCTCGTACCTGCTGCTCGGCCTCGGCGACGTCCTGCTGGAGACCTCGGGCATGTCGGCCACCAGCAAGCTCGCGCCGAAGGCCTTCGGCAGCCAGACGATGGCGCTCTGGTTCCTCTCGCTGGCTCTGGCCAACGGCATCCAGGCGCAGGTGGTCAAGGCCTACGGCCAGGTGTCGAACCCCGTGTACTTCGGCCTCAACGGCGCCGTGGCGGTGGCGGTGGGCCTGATCGTGATGGCGATGGCGCCGTGGCTGCGGCGCACGATGCACCCCGTCCACTGAGGCCGGGTCCGAGGCGAACGTCAGGCGAACGTCCGAGGCGATTGGCGGCTGAGACCAGATGATCATCCGTACCGACTTCCCGTACGGGACCACCCACGAGGATGTCCGGATCCCGCTTCCCGACGGCGTCGAGCTGTACGCCCGGATCTGGCGCCCCGTGACGGACGAGCCGGTTCCGGCCCTGCTGGAGTACCTCCCGTACCGGCTCACCGACTGGACCGCGCCGCGCGACTGGCAGCGCCACCCCTGGTACGCGGGGCACGGCTACGCCTCCGTACGGGTGGACGTGCGCGGCCACGGCTGCAGCGGCGGCCGGCCCGGGGACGAGTACGACGCCCGCGAGCTGGCCGACGGGGTCGCGGTGGTCCAGTGGCTGGCGGCCCAGGAGTGGTGCACGGGGGCGGTGGGGATGTTCGGGATCTCCTGGGGCGGCTTCAACTCCCTGCAGATCGCGGCGCTGGCCCCCGAACCCCTGAAGGCCGTCGTCACCGTCTGCTCCACGGACGACCGCTTCGACAACGACGTGCACTACATGGGCGGCTCGGTGCTCGCCGTGGACATGCACGCGTGGGCGGCGACCATGCTGGCCTTCGCCTCCCGGCCGCCGGACCCGCAGTTCGTCGGGGACGGCTGGCGCCGCCAGTGGCTGGAGCGGCTGGAGGCGGTGGAGCCGCTCATCCACACCTGGCTCTCGCACCAGACCCGCGACGACTACTGGCGCCACGGGAGCGTCTGCGAGGACTACTCGGCCATCGGCGCGGCTGTGCTCGCGGTCGGCGGCTGGCACGACCCCTACCGCGACACGGTGCTGCGGCTGGTCGAACACCTGCCGTCGGCCCGGGTACGGGGCCTGATCGGGCCCTGGTCCCACCAGTACCCGGACCGCGGGCTGCCGCCCGGGCCGGCCATCGGCTTCCTGCAGGAGACCCTGCGCTGGTGGGACCACTGGCTGAAGGGAGCGGACAACGGGGTGATGGAGGAGCCGCTGCTGCGCACCTGGATCAGCGACTCGCACCCGCCCGCGACGGTCTACGACGAGCTCCCGGGGCGCTGGGTCGGCGAGAGGGCCTGGCCCTCGGCGTCCGTCATCCCCGTCCCGTACGTGTTCCAGGGCGCGCCGGTGGACGTCGCCTCCCCGCAGCACACGGGGCTGGACGCGGGCCGCTTCTTCCCCTTCGGCAACGACGCCGACCTGCCGCCCGACCAGCGGGAGGAGGACGCGAAATCGGCCTGCTTCGAGTTCCCGGTGGGGCCCGAGGAGCCGGTGGAGATCCTGGGACGGCCGTCGGTGACGCTGCGGCTGCGGCTCGACGTGCCGTACGGGCAGGTCGTGGCCCGGCTGTGCGACGTCGCCCCGGACGGCTCCTCGACGCTGGTCACGCGGGGCGCGCTGAACCTCTCCGCCCGCCGCGGCCGGGACCGGGCGCTGCCCTGGCCGGTCGGCTCGTACGAGGACGTCACCTTCGAGCTGAACGGCATCGGGCACGCCTTCGCGCCGGGGCACCGGATCCGCCTCGCCGTGTCGTCCGCGTACTGGCCGTGGATCTGGCCGCGGGCCGGGTCGGAGGCCGGCTGGACGCTGGACCCGGCCGGCAGTGCGCTGACGCTCCCGGTGCGGGCGGGGTCGGCGGCGGACGGGGGGATCGTCTTCGATCCCCCGGAGCAGTCGGCCCCGCTGGGGGTCGTCTTCCCGGCGACGCTGGACGAACCGCGCCCGGAGCGGCTGGTCGTACGGGACGTCGCGCGCGGCACGTGGCGGCTGGAGGTGGACCCGCGCTACGGGGGCACCCGGGTGTACCCGGACGGCCTGGAGTTCAGCGAGGACGCGGAGGAGGTGTACGAGATCCAGGACGCGGACGCGCTCTCGGCGCGGGCGGTGTCGCGATGGCGGATCCGGCTCCACCGGCCGGAACGCGGCTGGGACGCGCGCGTGGAGACGCGGTCGGAGATCCGGTGCGACGAGGGCGGTTTCCTGACGTCGAACGAGGTGGTGTGCCGGGACGGGGACGAGGTGGTCTTCCACCGCACGTGGGAGCGGCGGCTGCCGCGGGCGGCGGGCTGAGCGGAACCGCCCTGGCGGGCGGCCCCGGGGCTCCGCCCCGGATCCCGCGGGCGGAGCCCCCCCTGACCGCCGGTCAGCCGAAGAGTCGTTCCAGTACCACCGCGATGCCGTCGTCCTCGTTCGAAAGGGTGATCTCGTCGGCGACGGCCACCAGCTCGCGGTGGGAGTTGGCCATGGCCACCCCGTGCGCCGACCACGCGAACATCGGGATGTCGTTCGGCATGTCGCCGAAGGCGATCGTCTCGGCGGCGGACACGCCCAGCACGTCCGCCGCCCTCGCCAGCCCGCTGGCCTTGTCGATGCCCGGCGGCTGGAGTTCCACCGTGTGCTCGCCCGCCATCGTGACGTTCACCAGGTGCCCGACCACCGACCGCGCGACCCGCGTCAGCTCGTCGTCGTCCAGTTCCGGGTGCTGCAGCAGCACCTTGTTGATCGGCGCCGACCACAGGTCCGACCGGCGCGGGACGCGGACCGTGGGCAGGTGCGGGTGCCACATCCGGTAGCCGGGCCCTATCAGCATCTCCGCGTCCAGCCCCTCCTGGTTGACCGCCGCGTAGACCTCGCCGATCTCCGCCTCGATCTTGCCCAGGGCCACGTCGGCGAGCTCCCGGTCCATGGACACGGAGTGCAGCAGGAGCCCGCGCGCCGCGTCGTACACCTGCGCGCCCTGCCCGCACACCGCGAGACCCGTGTAGCCGAGCCCGTCCAGGACGTGCCGGACCTGCGGGACCGGGCGGCCGGTGACGACGATGTGCTGGGCGCCGGCCGCGCGCGCCGTGGCGAGTGCCGCGTACGAGCGCATGGAGATGGTGTCCCCGGCTTGCAGCAGAGTCCCGTCCAGGTCGGTGGCGATCAAGGCATAGGGAAGGGCCGGAGGCGGGGCGGAAGTCACGGCGCCAAGGATACGGACCCCTTTGGACAAGTCCTACAAATAGAACCCGGATCTGGCCTCACGCACGCCCCATCCGTCACTTGACGCGCTCCCGCGTCGAGCGGGACAGGGACGGGGCAGGGAAGTGCACAACCCCGACCGTAGGGCCCTCGATCAACAGCACGTACCAAAAGATCAGATATGACCGGAACTGTGGATACCTGACCACGGACGTCGTTCCGCGGTGTGTTTCATATCCGCCAGGGCAGTCGCGCTTTCCCGCGCGATCCTGAGTAGCGTGTCCCGCACCGTGTCTACCGGGACACCCCCGGACCGCGTCGAAAGCGAGGCAGTACCCCATGCCCCAGCAGAGCCCCCTCGATGTCCCCGAGGGCGACCCGTTCGGGCCGCACAACCTCCCCTACGGCGTCTTCTCGACCGCCGCGGAAGGCCGCCGCCGGATCGGCGTGCGCATCGGCGGGTACGTCCTCGACGCGGGGGCGGCTGCGGTCGCGCTCGGTTCCCCGTACGCCGGGCTGCTCGGGCAGCCCTCCCTCAACCCGCTGCTGGCCGCCGGCCGCACCGCCTGGCGCGATGTCCGCCGCGCGCTGACCGCCTGGGTCACCGACCCCGGCCACCGCCCCACGGTCGAGCCGCACCTGCTGCCGCTCGACGAGGTCACCCTGCACCTGCCGTACGAGGTCGCCGACTACGTCGACTTCTACGCGAGCGAGCACCACGCCACCAACGTCGGCAAGATGTTCCGCCCCGACGGCGACGCGCTGACGCCCAACTGGAAGCACCTCCCCATCGGCTACCACGGCCGCTCGGGCACCATCGTCGTCTCCGGCACCGACGTCGTCCGCCCCTCCGGGCAGCGCAAGGCGCCCACCGACCCGGCGCCCGTCTTCGGCCCGTCCGTCAAGCTCGACATCGAGGCCGAGGTCGGCTTCGTCGTCGGCGCCCCCTCCGAGCTGGGCACCCCGGTGCCGCTGGGCGCGTTCGAGGACCACGTCTTCGGGCTGTTTCTGCTCAACGACTGGTCGGCCCGGGACATCCAGGCCTGGGAGTACGTGCCGCTCGGCCCGTTCCTCGGCAAGTCCTTCGCCACCTCCGTCTCCGCCTGGGTCACCCCGCTGGAGGCCCTGGACGCTGCCCGCGTCGCCCCGCCCGCCCGGGACTTCCCGCTCCTGCCCTACCTGGACGACGCCGCGCTCGACCGCCCCGGCGGCTTCGACCTGCACATCACCGTCTCCATCAACGGGCAGGAGGTGGCGCAGCCGCCCTTCGCCTCCATGTACTGGACGGCCGCCCAGCAGCTCGCCCACATGACCGTCAACGGCGCCTCCCTGCGCACCGGCGACGTCTACGGCTCCGGAACCGTCAGCGGTCCCGAGGTCGGCCAGCGCGGCTCGCTGCTGGAGCTCACCTGGAACGGCCGCGACGCCATCGAACTCACCGGCGGCAAGCGCACCTTCCTGGAGGACGGGGACACCGTCACCCTCACCGCCTGGGCCCCCGGCCCGGACGGCACGCGCGTCGGCCTCGGCGAGGTCATCGGCCGCATCGTGGGATCGCGCTAGTCCGGCGCCGGCGGCAAACACAGTCGGCGGGGTGGCGGACCTTTCCGCCACCCCGCCGAGCCTTCTGGCCCTCACGCGATGTCAGGCGGTGGTGTCGGCACCCCGTTTGGGGGTCCGCGGCGTGCAGGGCTCGCGGGGCGCCGGGATGGTGGACGAAAGCCCGTCGGCGGCAGGAGTCCCCATGTCCCCCCGTGTCCGTGTCCGCAAGGCCGCACTCGTTTTCACCGCCGCCGTGTCGCTGGGCCTGACCGCCGTGGCGCCGGCACAAGGGGTGGAGGGACCTGCGCCCGACCCCCGGAACAAGCAGGCCATGCGGGACATGGCGACGGCGATCGCGGCGACGGCCAAGTACGCGGACGAGCGGGAGGCCATCAAGGACGGGTACGTCCCGCACGGTGAGGAGTGCATGACCAACCCGTTCGGGGTGGGCGCCATGAACTACCACTACGTCAAGCAGGCCAACTGGGGTTCGAAGGACCCCGCGAGGCCCACCGCTCTCCTCTACAGCAAGGACAAGGACCGCAATGGCCGCCGCAGGCTGGAGACCGTGGAGTGGATGTCCACCGACCGGGACCAGGACCTGAAGACGTCCGACGACCGGCCGAGCATGTTCGGCCTGCCCTTCGACGGCCCCATGCCGGGCCACTGGGCGGGCATGCCCAAGCACTACGACCTGCACATGTGGGCGTACAAGAAGAACCCGGCCGGCCGCTTCCACAACTGGAACCCGGCCCTGACCTGCCCGAAGAAGGCCCCCACCCCGGGCAAGCCCACCGCCGACCACGGGCACGGCCACTAGGCCGTCTCTTTCGGATCTTGTCGGCCGAGCCCGCGTTGCCCGGTGCCGTGCATCGCAAGGCGGAGGAGCTCCCCGCGTACTGGACGTACTCGGGAGCCCCGACAACACAGCGAGGTGCGGTGCCGGGCAACGCGGGCCCGGCAAGATCCGAAAGAGACGGCCTAGTCCGCCCCACCCAGTGCAGTCAAGTGCCTCGCGCATATGACTCACCCATAAGGACGATCACCGCGATCAAACCGAAGGGGCTACAGGAGTAGACCCGCACACGGCCACGGGCCCGGGTCCCCCGAAGGGGGCCGGGCCCTTGGCCGTTGCACGAACCGGTCAGCGGACGAAGGTGCTCGCCTGCCCCGCCAGGTCCAGGAAGTACTGCGGCGCCAGGCCCAGCACCAGGGTGACCGCGACGCCCACCGCGATGGTGGTCATCGTCAGCGGCGAGGGGACGGCCACCGTCGGGCCGTCGGCCTTCGGCTCGCTGAAGAACATCAGGACGATCACCCGGATGTAGAAGAACGCGGCGATCGCGGACGAGATGACACCGATCACGACCAGCACCCCGGCGCCGCTCTCCGCCGCCGCCTTGAACACGGCGAACTTGCCGGTGAAGCCCGAGGTCAGCGGGATGCCCGCGAAAGCGAGCAGGAACACCGCGAAGACGGCCGCCGTCAGCGGTGAACGCCGGCCGAGACCCGCCCACTTGGACAGGTGTGTCGCCTCGCCTCCCGCGTCCCGCACCAGCGTGACCACCGCGAAGGCGCCGATCGTCACGAAGGAGTAGGCGCCCAGGTAGAAGAGGACCGACTGGACCCCTTCCGCCGAGGTCGCGATCACACCGGCCAGGATGAAGCCCGCGTGCGCGATGGAGGAGTACGCCAGCAGTCGCTTGACGTCCGTCTGGGTCACGGCGATCACCGCGCCCGCCAGCATCGTGACGATGGCCACCGCCCACATCACCGGACGCCAGTCCCAGCGCAGTCCCGGCAGGACCACGTAGAGGAGCCGCAGGAGGGCGCCGAAGGCGGCCACCTTCGTCGCCGCCGCCATGAATCCGGTGATCGGGGTCGGGGCGCCCTGGTAGACGTCCGGGGTCCACATGTGGAAGGGGACCGCGCCGACCTTGAAGAGCAGGCCCATCAGGATCAGCGCTCCGCCGATCAGCAGCAGTGCGTCGTTGCCCATGGTGGAGGCCAGCGCCGGGTCGATCTTCCCGACCGTGCCGTCGACCACGTCGGCGATCGTCGCGTACGAGACCGAGCCCGCGTACCCGTAGAGCAGCGCGATGCCGAAGAGGAGGAAGGCGGAGGAGAAGGCGCCCAGCAGGAAGTACTTCACCGCGGCCTCCTGCGACATCAGCCGCTGGCGGCGGGCGAGGGCGCAGAGCAGGTACAGCGGGAGGGAGAACACCTCGAGGGCGATGAACAGCGTCAGCAGGTCGTTGGCCGCCGGGAAGATCAGCATGCCGGCGATCGCGAACAGGGCCAGCGGGAAGACCTCGGTGGTGGTGAAGCCCGCCTTGACGGCGGCCTTCTCGCTGTCGCTGCCCGGTACGGACGCCGCCTGGGCGGCGAAGGAGTCCACCCGGTTGCCGTGCGCCGCGGGGTCCAGGCGCCGCTCGGCGAAGGTGAAGACCGCCACGACCGAGGCCAGCAGGATGGTGCCCTGCAGGAAAAGCGCCGGCCCGTCCACCGCGATGGCGCCCATCGCGGCGATGTGGGCCTTGGTGGACCCGTACCCGCCGGCCGCGAGGCCGACGACCGCGGCGAAGGCCGAGGCCAGCGCGGCGACGGTGAGGAAGATCTGCACGTAGTAACGGGACTTGCGGGGCACGAAGGCCTCGACCAGGATCCCGAGGACCGCCGCGCCCACCACGATCAGCGTGGGCGCGAGCTGTGCGTACTCGATGGTCGGTGCCGGGATCCGGTCGGCCGGTACCTCGGCCGCCAGTGTCCACAGGCTGTGGGCGGAAGTCAGTGTGCTCACTTCGCCGCCTCCCCGTTCTTGGCTTCGACGTCGACCTCGGGCTTCGGGTCGGTCTGCTTCACGTCCGACATGGTGTGCTCCACCGCCGGATTGACGATGTCGGTGAGCACCTTCGGGTATACGCCCAGCCCGATCAGCAGCGCGATCAGCGGGGCGACCACCAGCACCTCCCGCAGGCGCAGGTCCGGCATGGTGCGGACCTCCTCCTTCACGGGGCCGGTCATCGTGCGCTGGTAGAGCACCAGCGTGTAGAGCGCGGCCAGCACGATGCCGACGGTGGCGATGATGCCGACGACCGGGTACCGGGCGAACGTGCCGACCAGGACCAGGAATTCACTGACGAAGGGCGCGAGGCCCGGCAGCGAGAGGGTGGCGAGGCCGCCGATCAGGAAGGTGCCGGCGAGGACCGGGGCCACCTTCTGGACGCCTCCGTAGTCGGCGATGAGCCGCGAGCCGCGCCGCGAGATCAGGAAGCCGGCCACCAGCATCAGCGCCGCCGTCGACAGGCCGTGGTTGACCATGTAGAGGGTGGCGCCGGACTGGCCCTGGGAGGTCATCGCGAAGATGCCAAGGATGATGAAGCCGAAGTGCGAGATCGAGGCGTAGGCGACCAGCCGCTTGATGTCCCGCTGGCCGACCGCGACCAGCGCGCCGTAGATGATGCTGATCAGGGCCAGGACCAGGATCACGGGCGTGGCCCACTTGCTGGCGTCGGGGAAGAGCCCGAGGCAGAAGCGGAGCATCGCGAAGGTGCCGACCTTGTCGACGACCGCGGTGATCAGTACGGCGACCGGGGCGGTGGACTCGCCCATCGCGTTCGGCAGCCAGGTGTGCAGCGGCCATAGCGGGGCCTTCACCGCGAAGGCGAAGAAGAAGCCGAGGAACAGCAGCCGCTCGGTGTTGGTCGACATGTCGAGCGTGCCCGCGGCCCGAGCGGCGGTGATCTCCTGGAGCGAGAAGTTCCCGGCGACCACGTAGAGACCGATGACGGCCGCCAGCATGATCAGGCCGCCGACCAGGTTGTAGAGGAGGAACTTGACCGCCGCGTAGGAGCGCTGCGTGGCCGCGTTCTCGTCGGAGCCGCCGTGGGCCCGGTCCCCGAAGCCGCCGATGAGGAAGTACATCGGGATGAGCATGGCTTCGAAGAAGATGTAGAAGAGGAAGACGTCGGTGGCCTCGAAGGAGATGATCACCATCGCCTCGACCATCAGGATCAGGGCGAAGAAGCCCTGCGTCGGCCGCCACCGGGAGCTCTTGGTCTCCAGCGGGTCCGCGTCGTGCCAGCCGGCCGCGATGACGAAGGGGATCAGCAGCGCGGTGAGCCCGATGAGCACCACCCCGATCCCGTCGACGCCCAGCTCGTAGCGGACGCCGAAGTCGGCGATCCAGGAGCGGGATTCGGTGAGCTGGTAGCGGTCGCCGCTGGGGTCGAAGCGGACCGCGACGAGCACGGCCAGGGCCAGTGTCGCCAGCGAGAACAGCAGCGCGAGCCACTTGGCGGCGGTCCTGCGGGCGGCCGGGACGGCCGCCGTCAGGATCGCACCGACCGCGGGGACCGCGGCCGTCACCGTCAGAAGCGGGAAATTCATCTCACACCGCCCTCATCAGCAGGGTCGCGGCGATCAGGACCACCGTGCCCCCGAACATCGAGACCGCGTAGCTGCGGGCGTAGCCGTTCTGCAGCTTGCGCAGGCGGCCCGAGAGTCCGCCGACCGAGGCGGCCGTCCCGTTGACCACCCCGTCGACCACGCTGTGGTCGAGGTACACGAGCGAGCGGGTCAGGTGCTCCCCGCCGCGCACCAGCACGACGTGGTTGAAGTCGTCCTGGTAGAGGTCCTTGCGGGCCGCCCGGGTGAGGATCGAGCCGCGCGGGGCGACGACCGGGACGGGCTTCCTGCCGTACATCGCCCAGGCGATGGCGACGCCGATGAGGAGGACGACCATGGTGGCCGCGGTGATCGTCATGGCGCTGACCGGCGGGTGGCCGTGTTCGTAACCGGTGACGGGCTCCAGCCACTTCAGGAAGCGGTCGCCGATCTCGAAGAAGCCGCCGGCGAAGACCGAGCCGAAGGCCAGGATGACCATCGGGATCGTCATGGACTTCGGGGACTCGTGCGGGTGCGGCATGTGGCCCTCGCCCGCGGCGGAGCCGCTGTCGGACACCGTCGGCTGCCAGCGCTTCTCGCCGAAGAAGGTGAGGAGCATGACGCGGGTCATGTAGAAGGCGGTGATGCCGGCGCCCAGCAGGGTCACCCCGCCGAGGATCCAGCCCTCGGTGCCGCCCTTCGCGAAGGCCGCCTCGATGATCATGTCCTTGGAGAAGAAGCCCGACAGGCCCGGGAAGCCGATGATGGCCAGGTACCCGAGGCCGAAGGTGACGAAGGTGACCGGCATGTACTTCCGCAGGGCGCCGTACTTGCGCATGTCGACCTCGTCGTTCATCCCGTGCATCACGGAACCCGCGCCGAGGAAGAGGCCTGCCTTGAAGAAACCGTGCGTCACCAGGTGCATGATCGCGAAGACGTAGCCGATGGGGCCGAGGCCCGCGGCGAGGATCATGTAGCCGATCTGCGACATCGTCGAGCCCGCCAGGGCCTTCTTGATGTCGTCCTTCGCGCAACCGACGATCGCACCGAAGAGGAGCGTGACCGCGCCCACGACGGTGACCACCAGTTGTGCGTCCGGCGCCCCGTTGAAGATGGCGGCCGAGCGGACGATCAGATACACACCGGCCGTCACCATGGTGGCCGCGTGGATCAGGGCCGAGACCGGGGTCGGGCCCTCCATCGCGTCCCCGAGCCAGGACTGCAGCGGGACCTGCGCCGACTTGCCGCAGGCGGCCAGCAGCAGCATCAGGCCGATCGCCGTCAGCGTGCCCTCCGAGGTCTCGCCGACGGAGGCCAGCACCGGCTCGAAGGCGAAGGTCCCGAAGGTCGTGAACATCAGCATGATCGCGATCGACAGGCCGATGTCGCCGACGCGGTTGACCAGGAAGGCCTTCTTCGCGGCCGTGGCCGCGCTGGGCTTGTGCTGCCAGAAGCCGATCAGGAGGTACGAGGCGAGGCCGACGCCCTCCCAGCCGAAGTAGAGCAGCAGGTAGTTGTCGGCGATGACCAGCAGCAGCATCGCCGCGACGAACAGGTTCAGGTAGCCGAAGAAGCGGCGGCGGCGCTCGTCGTGCTCCATGTACCCGATCGAGTACACGTGGATGAGCGTGCCCACCCCGGAGATCAGCAGGACGAAGGTCATCGACAGCTGGTCCAGCTGGAAGGCCATGTCCGCCTGGAAGCCCTCGACGGGGATCCAGGTGTACAGGTTCTGGGTCAGGGTCCGGTCGTCGGCCGTGCGCCCCAGCATGTCGGCGAACAGTGCGACGCCGATCCCGAAGGAGACGGCCGCGAGCAGGGTGCCGATCCAGTGACCGGCTTTGTCGAGGCGCCGGCCGCCGCACAGCAGCACCACCGCTCCGAGCAGGGGCGCTGCCACCAGCAGCGCAATCAGGTTCTCCACAGCGACCCCTTACAGCTTCATCAGGCTGGCGTCGTCGACCGAGGCCGAGTGGCGGGTACGGAACAGCGACACGATGATCGCCAGGCCCACCACGACCTCCGCGGCGGCGACGACCATCGTGAAGAACGCGATGATCTGGCCGTCGAGGTTGCCGTGCATCCGGGAGAACGCGACGAAGGCGAGGTTGCAGGCGTTGAGCATCAGCTCGACGCACATGAACAGCACGATCGCGTTCTTGCGGATCAGGACCCCGGTGGCCCCGATGGTGAACAGCAGGGCCGCCAGGTACAGGTAGTTGACCGGATTCACTTCGAGGCCTCCTCACGGCCGAGGCGCTCCGAGGAGGCCTGCTCCAGCGCCTTGAGGTCGTCGAGCGCCTCGCTGGAGACGTCCCGGATCTGGCCCCGGGCGCGCAGCGTCCTGTTGACGGTCAGCTCGGACGGGGTGCCGTCCGGCAGCAGACCGGCGACGTCCACCGCGTTGTGCCGGGCGTAGACGCCGGGCGCGGGGAGCGGCGGGAGCTGGACGCCCTCGCGGACCCGCTTCTCGGCGAGCTCGCGCTGGGTGGCGGCCCGTTCGGTGCGCTCGCGGTGGGTGAGCACCATCGCGCCGACGGCCGCGGTGATCAGCAGCGCGCCGGTGATCTCGAAGGCGAAGACGTACTTGGTGAAGATCAGCTGCGCCAGGCCCTCGACGTGCCCGCCGGAATTGACCCGGCCGAGCCCGTTGAAGTGGGTGAGCCCGGCGTTGGCGATGCCGGCGATCAGCAGGGTGCCGAAGCCGAGCCCGCACAGGAGGGCCATCCAGCGCTGTCCCTTGATGGTCTCCTTCAGGGAGTCGGCGGCGGTGACGCCGACGAGCATGACCACGAAGAGGAAGAGCATCATGATCGCGCCGGTGTAGACGATGACCTGGACGACGCCCAGGAAGTACGCCCCGTTGGCGAGGTAGAAGACGGCCAGGATGATCATGGTCCCGGCCAGGCTGAGGGCGCTGTGCACGGCCTTCTTCATCAGGATCGTGGCCAGGGCGCCGATGACGGCGACCGAGCCGAGGATCCAGAACTGGACGGCCTCGCCCGTGGAGGTCATGGAGGCGGCGACGACGCTCATGCGTCCACCTCCTCGGACTGCCCGTTCTCGGGGGCGGCTTCCTCCGCGGCCTTCTCCGGGGCGACTTCGCCCTTCGAGACGGCCACTTGCCGGACCGTGCCCGGGGCGGCCCCGGTCACCAGTCCGCGGTAGTAGTCGGTGTCGTCCATGCCGGGGAAGATCGAGTGCGGTGCCTCGACCATGCCCTCGGTCAGGCCGGACAGCAGCTGCTCCTTGGTGTAGATGAGCGATTCGCGGCTGGAGTCGGCCAGTTCGAACTCGTTCGTCATGGTCAGCGCCCTCGTCGGGCACGCCTCGACGCACAGCCCGCACAGGATGCAGCGGGCGTAGTTGATCTGGTAGACGCGGCCGTACCGCTCACCCGGGGAGTAGCGCTCCTCCTCGGTGTTGTCCGCGCCCTCCACGTAGATCGCGTCGGCGGGACAGGCCCAGGCACACAGCTCGCACCCGATGCACTTCTCCAGACCGTCGGGGTGCCGGTTGAGCTGATGCCGTCCGTGGAAGCGCGGTGCGGTCGTCTTCTGCTGCTCCGGGTACTGCTCGGTGAGGCGCTTCTTGAACATGGCCTTGAAGGTCACGCCGAAGCCCGCCACCGGGTTCTGCCACTTCTCGTCGGACATCTCTCAAGCCTCCTCTCGGTCACTGTCAGTATTCGTCCCGCCACTGACAATCAGCTCCCGCTCGCTGCGGGACCGCCTGCGCGGTACGGGTGCCAGGTGCTGGCCGGGCTTGGGCGGTACGGGGAATCCGCCCGCCAGCGGGTCGAAGGGCTCGGCATCGTGCACGGCCTCCGCGGCCGCCGCCTTCTCCCGCTTGTCGCGGAAGACGTCCGCGACGAAGGAGAGGAGCAGGATCGCCACGACGGCGCCGCCGACGTACAGGACGATCTCGCTGAAGTCGTACGCCTCGTTGCGCAGCGCCCGGACGGTGGCCACCAGCATCAGCCAGACCACCGAGACCGGGATCAGGACCTTCCAGCCGAGCTTCATCAGCTGGTCGTAGCGCACGCGTGGCAGCGTGCCGCGCAGCCAGATGAAGAAGAACAGCAGCAGCTGCACCTTGAGGACGAACCAGAGCATCGGCCACCAGCCGTGGTTCGCGCCCTCCCAGAAGGTGCTGATCGGGTACGGGGCCCGCCAGCCGCCGAGGAAGAGGGTGACCGAGACCGCCGAGACGGTGACCATGTTGACGTACTCCGCCAGCATGAACAGCGCGAACTTGATGGACGAGTACTCGGTGTTGAAGCCGCCGACCAGGTCGCCCTCGGACTCCGGCATGTCGAAGGGGGCGCGGTTCGTCTCGCCGACCATCGTGATGACGTAGATGATGAAGGACACCGGCAGCAGGACGATGAACCAGCGGTCCGCCTGGGCCTCGACGATCGCCGAGGTCGACATCGACCCGGAGTAGAGGAAGACCGAGGCGAAGGCCGCGCCCATCGCGATCTCGTAGGAGATCATCTGCGCGCAGGAGCGCAGGCCGCCGAGGAGCGGATAGGTGGAGCCGGAGGACCAGCCCGCCAGCACGATGCCGTAGATGCCGACCGAGGCCACCGCGAGGATGTAGAGCATCGCGATGGGCAGGTCGGTCAGCTGCATCGTGGTGCGCTGGCCGAAGATGGAGACCTCGTTGCCGGCCGGCCCGAACGGGATCACCGCGATGGCCATGAAGGCCGGGATCGCCGCGATGATCGGGGCCAGGACGTAGACCACCTTGTCGGCCCGCTTGACGATCAGGTCTTCCTTGAGCATCAGCTTCACGCCGTCGGCGAGCGACTGGAGCATGCCCCAGGGGCCGTGCCGGTTCGGGCCGATGCGCAGCTGCATCCAGGCGACGACCTTGCGCTCCCACACGATGGAGAAGAGCACCGTCACCATCAGGAACGCGAAGCAGAACACCGCCTTGAGGAGGACGAGCCACCAGACGTCCTTGCCGAACAGTGACAGGTCCTCGGCAGCGAGTTGAACGGTGTTCACGCGCCCACCTCCGCAGTGGTGTCGCCTGCGCCGGCCGGGGTCGCCGGGCCGATGCGTACGAGGGTGCCCGGGCGGGCGCCGGCGTCGGCGAGGACGCCGGAGCCGGTGGAGTTCAGCGGGAGCCAGACCACGCGGTCGGGCATCTCGGTGATCCGGAGCGGGAGTTCCACGGAGCCGGCCGGGCCGGTGACCGCGAGGACGTCGCCGTCCTTGACGCCGGTCTCGGCGGCCGTGGCGGCCGACAGCCGGGCGCTCGCCTCGTGGCGGGTGCCGGCCAGCGCGTCGTCGCCCTCCTGCAGCCGGCCGAGGTCCAGGAGGAGCCGGTGGCCCGCGAGGACCGCCTCACCGGTGCCCGGCCGGGGCAGCACCGCGGTGTCCGCGCTCTGCGCGGCGGCCCGCTCCCCGGCCCACGGGCCGAGCCGGTCGATCTCCCGGCGTACGGCGTGTACGTCGGGCAGCGCGATCGGCCGGTCGGCGGCGTCGGCCAGCATGTGCAGCACGCGGGCGTCGGCCGGGGCGAGCCGGCGGGTCATCTGGTCGGGCTTGAGCGCGGCCTCGAACGGCCGGACCCTGCCCTCCCAGTTGATGAACGCGCCCGCCTTCTCGGCCACCGCGGCGACCGGGAGGACCACGTCCGCGTGGTCGGTGACCTCGCTGGGCCGCAGTTCCAGGGAGACCACGAAGGCCTCCTGGAGGGCGGTCCGCGCGCGGGCCGGGTCCGGCAGGTCGGTGACCTCGACGCCCGCGACCAGCAGGGCCGAGAGCTCCCGGGTCGCCGCGGCCTCGACGATCTGGCCGGTGTCGCGGCCGTACCGGTGCGGGAGTTCGTCCAGGCCCCAGGCGGTGGCGACCTCGTCGCGGGCCCGCGGGTCGGTGGCCGGACGGCCGCCCGGCAGCAGGGACGGCAGCGCTCCCGCCTCGATGGCGGCCCGCTCTCCGGCCCGGCGCGGGATCCACACCAGGGTGGCCCCGGTGACGCCCGCGGCCCGTACGGCGGCGGTCAGCGCGCCCGGCACCCCGGCGAGGCGCTCCCCGACGAGGATGACCGCGCCGGGCAGGCGCAGCGCGTCGGCGGCTTCGGCGCCCCCGGTCTCCAGGCCGGTCCGGGACGCCAGCGCGTCGAGCCACTCGGGCTCGGTGCCGGGGGCGGCGGCGAGCAGGGTGCCGCCGGCCTTGGCCAGGCCGCGGGTGGCGAAGGGGGCGACGGAGAAGGTCCGCTGCTTGTGCTTGCGGTGGGCCTTGCGCAGCCGCAGGAAGACGCCGGGGGCCTCCTCCTCCGCCTCGATGCCGAGGAGCAGTACCGCCGGCGCCGCCTCCAGGGCGGTGTACGAGAGCCACGGCCCTCCGAGGTCGACCCCGTATCCGGCGACCTCCGAGGCCAGGAACTCGGCCTCCTCGGCGCTGTGCACGCGGGCCCGGAAGTCGATGTCGTTGGTGTCGAGCACGACCCGCGCGAACTTGGCGTACGCGTAGGCGTCCTCGACGGTGAGCCTGCCGCCGGTGAGCACTCCGGCCCGGCCGCGCGCGGCGGCGAGTCCGTTCGCCGCGGCCTCCAGGGCCTCGGGCCAGCTCGCCGGCTCCAGGACCCCGGCGGCGCTGCGCACCAGCGGGGTCGTCAGCCGGTCCGGGCGCTGCGCGTAGCGGAACCCGAAGCGGCCCTTGTCGCAGATCCACTCCTCGTTGACCTCGGGGTCCTCGGCGGCGAGGCGGCGCAGCACCTTGCCCCGGCGGTGGTCGGTGCGGGTCGCGCAGCCGCCCGCGCAGTGCTCGCACACGCTCGGGGAGGAGACGAGGTCGAAGGGGCGGGAGCGGAACCGGTAGGCGGCCGAGGTGAGGGCGCCGACCGGGCAGATCTGGATGGTGTTGCCGGAGAAGTACGACTCGAAGGGGTCGCCCTCGCCGGTGCCGACCTGCTGGAGCGCGCCGCGTTCCAGCAGCTCGATCATCGGGTCGCCGGCGATCTCGTTGGAGAAGCGGGTGCAGCGCGCGCACAGCACGCACCGCTCGCGGTCCAGCAGCACCTGGGTGGAGATGGGGACCGGCTTCTCGTAGGTGCGCTTCTTGCCCTCGAACCGGGATTCGGCGTTGCCGTGCGACATCGCCTGGTTCTGCAGCGGGCACTCGCCGCCCTTGTCGCAGACCGGGCAGTCCAGCGGGTGGTTGATGAGCAGCAGCTCCATCACACCGCGCTGGGCCTTGTCGGCGACCTCGGAGGTCAGCTGGGTCTTGACGACCATGCCGTCGGTGCAGGTGATGGTGCAGGAGGCCATCGGCTTGCGCTGGCCCTCGACCTCGACGATGCACTGGCGGCAGGCGCCGGCCGGGGAGAGGAGGGGGTGGTCGCAGAACCGGGGGATCTCGATGCCGAGCTGTTCGGCGGCCCGGATGACGAGGGTGCCCTTGGGCACCGACAGCTCGACCCCGTCGATGGTCAGCGAGACGGTGTTCTCGGGTGGAACCGCCGCTCCGCCACCGGAGGCCGCTGGAGTGGTGACGGTCATGCGTTCACCTCCGTGTCGGCCCAGAGGGTCGACTTCCTGGGGTCGAAGGGGCAGCCCTTGCCCGTGATGTGCTGCTCGTACTCCTCGCGGAAGTACTTGAGCGAGGAGAAGATCGGGCTGGCCGCGCCGTCGCCGAGCGCGCAGAACGACTTGCCGTTGATGTTGTCGGCGATGTCGTTCAGCTTGTCGAGGTCGGACATGACGCCCTTGCCGGCCTCGATGTCGCGGAGCAGCTGGACCAGCCAGTAGGTGCCTTCGCGGCACGGCGTGCACTTGCCGCAGGACTCGTGGGCGTAGAACTCGGTCCACCGGGTCACGGCCCGCACCACGCAGGTGGTCTCGTCGAAGCACTGGAGGGCCTTGGTGCCGAGCATCGAGCCGGCGGCGCCCACGCCCTCGTAGTCCAGCGGGACGTCGAGGTGCTCGTCGGTGAACATCGGGGTGGAGGAGCCGCCCGGGGTCCAGAACTTCAGCCGGTGCCCGGGGCGCATGCCGCCGCTCATGTCGAGGAGCTGGCGCAGGGTGATGCCGAGCGGGGCCTCGTACTGGCCGGGTCCCACGACGTGCCCGGAGAGCGAGTACAGCGTGAAGCCGGGGGACTTCTCGGTCCCCATCGACTTGAACCAGTCCTTGCCCCTGTTCAGGATCGCGGGAACCGAGGCGATGGACTCCACGTTGTTGACGACAGTGGGGCACGCGTAGAGCCCCTCGACGGCAGGGAAGGGGGGACGCAGCCGGGGCTGGCCGCGCCGGCCTTCGAGGGAGTCGAGCAGCGCCGTTTCCTCGCCGCAGATGTAGGCGCCCGCGCCCGCGTGCACGGTGATGTCGAGGTTGCGACCGGTGCCGTCGATGTCCTTGCCGAGGTATCCGGCCGCGTACGCCTCGCGCACGGCCTCGTGCAGGCGCCGCAGTACGGGCACCGTCTCCCCGCGCAGGTAGATGAAGGCGTGCTCCGAGCGGATCGCGTAGCAGGCGATGATCATTCCCTCGATGAGGGAGTGCGGGTTGGCGAAGAGGAGGGGGATGTCCTTGCAGGTTCCCGGCTCCGACTCGTCCGCGTTCACGACGAGGTAGTGCGGCTTTCCGTCGCCCTGCGGGATGAACTGCCACTTCATTCCGGTGGGGAAGCCGGCGCCGCCGCGTCCGCGCAGACCCGAGTCCTTCACGTACGCGATGAGGTCGTCCGGGGTCATCGCGAGCGCCTTGCGCAGGCCCTCGTACCCCTCGTGGCGCCGGTAGGTCTCCAGCGTCCACGACCGCGGCTCGTCCCAGAAGGAGGACAGCACCGGTGCGAGGAGCTTCTCCGGGCTGGTCCCTCCCCCGGCCTCCGGATGGGAGGTGCCTCCATTGCTCAGTTCGGAAGACACGGACATCACTCCCCTCCCTCGGTGGTGGCCTCGCCACGCGGGTGGACGATCGAGGTGTGCGCGGACTCGCCGCGGGCGATGCGCAGCCCGATCAGGGAGGCGGGACCGGCGCCGCCGGTCGCCTCGACAGCGCCCTCCCGCTCGTCGGGAAAGCCGGCCAGGATCCGGGCGGTCTCCTTGTACGTGCACAGCGGCGCGCCCCGGGTCGGCGAGACCTCGCGCCCGGCCAGCAGGTCGTCGACCATGGCCTTGGCGGATTCGGGGGTCTGGTTGTCGAAGAACTCCCAGTTGACCATCACCACGGGGGCGTAGTCGCAGGCCGCGTTGCACTCGATGTGTTCGAGGGTGACCTTGCCGTCGGGGGTGGTCTCGTTGTTGCCGACCCCGAGGTGCTCCTTGAGCTCGTCGAAGATGGCGTCGCCGCCCATCACCGCGCACAGGGTGTTCGTGCAGACACCGACCTGGTAGTCCCCGGAGGGCCTGCGCCGGTACATCGTGTAGAAGGTCGCCACTGCCGTGACCTCGGCGGTGGTCAGGCCCAGTACCTCGGCACAGAAGCGGATGCCGGTGCGCGAGACGTGGCCCTCGACGGACTGGGTCAGGTGCAGCAGCGGCAGCAGCGCGGAGCGGCTGTCGGGGTAGCGGGCGATGACTTCCTTGGCGTCGGCTTCGAGGCGTGTCCGTACCTCCGCCGGGAAGTCGGGGGCCGGCAGCTGGGGCATGCCCAGCGAGACCCCTTGGTTCGAAGGACTGGCGGTCATCGGTCGACGCCTCCCATCACGGGGTCGATGGAGGCGACGGCGACGATGACGTCGGCGACCTGGCCGCCCTCGCACATCGCGGCCATGGCCTGCAGGTTGGTGAAGGACGGGTCGCGGAAGTGGACCCGGTAGGGGCGGGTTCCGCCGTCGGAGACCAGGTGGACGCCGAGCTCGCCCTTGGGTGACTCGACGGCCGCGTACGCCTGGCCCGCCGGTACCCGGAAGCCCTCGGTCACCAGCTTGAAGTGGTGGATGAGGGCCTCCATGGAGGTGCCCATGATGTTCCTGATGTGGTCGAGCGAGTTGCCGAGGCCGTCCGGGCCCATCGCCAGCTGCGCCGGCCAGGCGATCTTCTTGTCGGCGACCATCACCGGGCCCGGCTCCAGGCGCTCCAGGCACTGCTCGACGATCCGCAGCGACTGGCGCATCTCCTCCAGGCGGATCAGGAACCGCCCGTAGGAGTCGCAGCTCTCGGTGGTCGGCACGTCGAACTCGTAGTTCTCGTAGCCGCAGTACGGGTCCGACTTGCGCAGGTCGTGCGGCAGGCCGGCGGAGCGCAGGATCGGGCCGGTGGCGCCGAGTGCCATGCAGCCGGTGAGGTCGAGGTAGCCGACGTCCTGCATGCGCGCCTTGAAGATGGGGTTGCCGGTGGCGAGCTTGTCGTACTCCGGCAGGTTCTTCTTCATGATCTTGAGGAACTCGCGCAGCTGGTCGACGGTGCCCGGGGGCAGGTCCTGGGCGAGGCCGCCGGGGCGGACGAACGCGTGGTTCATGCGCAGTCCGGTGATCAGCTCGAAGATGTCGAGGATCAGCTCGCGGTCGCGGAAGCCGTAGATCATGATCGTGGTCGCGCCCAGCTCCATGCCGCCGGTGGCGATGCACACCAGGTGGGAGGAGAGCCGGTTGAGCTCCATGAGCAGGACGCGGATGACCGTGGCGCGGTCCGGGACCTGGTCGGTGATGCCGAGCAGCTTCTCGACGCCCAGGCAGTACGCCGTCTCGTTGAAGAACGGCGTCAGGTAGTCCATGCGCGTCACGAAGGTGGTGCCCTGCGTCCAGTTCCGGAATTCGAGGTTCTTCTCGATGCCGGTGTGCAGGTACCCGATGCCGCAGCGGGCCTCGGTGACCGTCTCGCCGTCGATCTCCAGGATCAGGCGCAGCACGCCGTGGGTGGACGGGTGCTGCGGACCCATGTTGACGACGATCCGCTCGTCGTCGGCCTTGGCCGCGGACTGGACGATCTCGTCCCAGTCGCCGCCGGTGACGGTGTAGACGGTGCCCTCGGTCGTCTCGCGCGCGGAGGCGGGATCGGCGGAGGCGTGGTTTGACGTGGACATCAGCTGTACGACCTCCGCTGGTCGGGAGCCGGGATCTGGGCGCCCTTGTACTCGACGGGAATGCCGCCGAGCGGGTAGTCCTTGCGCTGCGGGAAGCCCTGCCAGTCGTCCGGCATCATGATCCGGGTGAGGGCCGGGTGCCCGTCGAAGATCAGGCCGAAGAAGTCGTACGTCTCGCGCTCGTGCCAGTCGTTGGTCGGGTAGACGGCGACGAGCGAGGGGACGTGCGGGTCGCTGTCCGGGACGGACACCTCAAGCCGCAGGATCCGGCCGTGCGTGAGCGAGCGCAGGTGGTAGACGGCGTGCAGCTCGCGGCCCTTGTCCCCGGGGAAGTGCACGCCGGAGACGCCGGTGCAGAGCTCGAAGCGCAGGGCCGGGTCGTCGCGCAGGGTGCGCGCGACCCGGACGAGGTGCTCGCGGGCGATGTGGAAGGTGAGCTCGCCCCGGTCGACCACCGTCTTCTCGATGGCGTTCCCGGGGACCAGGTCCTGCTCCTCCAGGGCGCCTTCGAGCTCGTCGGCCACCTCGTCGAACCAGGAGCCGTACGGCCTGCTCGTCGCGCCGGGCAGGGCCACGGTCCGTACCAGGCCGCCGTAGCCGCTGGTGTCCCCGCCGCCCGCGGCACCGAACATGCCCTTGCGGACGCCGATGACCTCGGGGCCCTGGGCGCGCGGCGCAGGGACGTTGCTGCCGTTGTCCGGCTCTTGGGTCTCGCTCACCGGAGCAGCCCCTTCATCTCGATGGTGGGGAGGGCCTTGAGGGCCGCCTCCTCCGCCTCACGTGCCGCCTCTTCCCGGTTCACGCCGAGCTTTCCGCCCTGGATCTTCTGGTGGAGCTTGAGGATCGCGTCCATCAGCATCTCGGGGCGCGGCGGGCAGCCGGGGAGATAGATGTCCACGGGGACGATGTGATCGACGCCCTGGACAATCGCGTAGTTGTTGAACATTCCGCCCGAGGATGCACAAACCCCCATGGAGATGACCCATTTGGGAGCGGGCATCTGGTCGTACACCTGCCGCAGCACCGGCGCCATCTTCTGGCTGACCCGGCCGGCCACGATCATCAGATCGGCCTGGCGCGGTGAGCCGCGGAAGACCTCCATGCCGAAGCGGGCGAGGTCGTACCGGCCCGCTCCGGTGGTCATCATCTCGATGGCGCAGCAGGCCAGACCGAAGGTCGCCGGGAAGACGGACGACTTGCGCACCCATCCCGCGGCCTGTTCGACGGTGGTCAGCAGGAAGCCGCTCGGCAGCTTCTCTTCCAGTCCCATGGAAAATTCAGCCCCTCAGTCCCATTCCAGGCCGCCGCGGCGCCACACGTAGGCGTAGGCGACGAAGACGGTGAGCACGAAGAGCAGCATCTCGACGAGCCCGAAGATCCCCAGGGAGTCGAAGGTGACGGCCCAGGGGTAGAGGAAGACAACCTCGATGTCGAAGACGATGAAGAGCATCGCCGTCAGGTAGTACTTGATCGGGAAGCGGCCACCGCCGGCCGGCATCGGCGTCGGTTCGATGCCGCACTCGTAGGCGTCAAGCTTCGCCCGGTTGTACCGTTTTGGGCCGATCAGCGTGGCCATGACCACGGAGAAGATCGCAAACCCTGCGCCGAGGGCGCCGAGCACGAGGATGGGCGCGTACGCATTCACGCTCCTCGCTCCTTCCAGTCGTCCTTGACCGTTGGACCGCTGCCGGCGCCGAGTGACCCGCCTCGCGAAGATCACGCTTTCGATCAAGCGCTTGCATGTGAGGCAGTTCACAAGCCGGACTGGTGCGCATCTTATGCCTGCTCGTCTGTGATCTGCGACACGGGTTGCAACACCGAGTTTGTGATCTCCACCACCTGACGAACGATCATGAAGTCCGATGAGTGGTGATCTTCATACGCGAAGCATCCACATGATCACCAAAGGTGACATCCGAGCCCGTTACCGCAGGTAGAAGGGGGCTTGCCCTATCAAACGATGCTCGGTGCAGGCAAATTGGCAACAGGGGTGCGGTGGTGATAAAGGGATCGGCGTCGCCCGGTCGGGGGACGCCGTGCGTACGGAGGTGGACGCGGGGCAGACGCGGGACGGACGAGGGTCGCGCACGGGTCCCGGGGAGGGGCCGGCGGCCGCGCGGGGGGCCGCGCCGATGATCACGCCCGGGTCACGTGAGTGCGTGCATCCGTTCACGAACCTCTCGGCCCGTTCACAGGAAGGTCACGGGAGGGGCACGGCGTCCACATCACGTGACCTCACTGTGACCTGCGCCACTCTGAATCGGCGGTTCCGAAAGGGGGCTTGGCCATCTGTGCGGAGTGATGGTAGGTCAGGGATCAATTAGGACTTAATTCCGAAACCCCATGATCACAGCCTTGCGGAGGCCTGTCCGTTTCGCCCGTTACGGCGTCAATAAGGAGCGAGAAGCGTCCGGTTAGCGCCCTTCGCGCGCAACTGTGGCGCAACCCACGTTTCTTGAAGGGAACCCGGGCACCCTGATAGCGGTTGTCCTCATGTCCCACACCGCTCACATACCCAGCCACCGGAAGCCCCGCCGCAGCGCCTCGAAGCTCGCGGTCCGCGCCGGAGTTGCCGGTGGCGTCCTCAGCACCCTGGCCATGGCCGGCACCGCGAGCGCGTCCCCGTCCGCCGAGCCCGTGGCCGAGACGACGCTCGAAATGCCGGTCCTCAACCTGGACCTGGGCGCCGACGTCTCCTCCGCCGTCACCGCGGCCGCCGAGAACACCCGTCTCGCGGCCGTCGAAGGCGAACTGACGGCCCAGGAGGAGAGCGCCCGCACCGGCGCCGCCGCCGAGGCCAAGAAGGCCAAGGAAGAGGCCCAGAAGAAGGCCGACGCCGAGAAGAAGGCGAAGGCCGAGGCCGAGCGCAAGGCCGAGGCCGAGCGCTCCAGCCGCAGCACGGACCGCAACACGCTGAAGAGCGCCTCCGCCTCCGCCGCCCCGCAGGGCACCGGAACCGTTTCCGCTCCGGCCACCGGCTCCGCCGCGGCCATCGTCAACTTCGCCCGCGCGCAGGTCGGCAAGGCGTACGTCATGGGCGGCACCGGCCCGTCCTCGTTCGACTGCTCCGGTCTCGTCCAGGCCGCCTACCGCCAGGCCGGCATCTCCCTGCCGCGCATGTCCCAGGCGCAGTCCTCGGCCGGCACGTCCGTGTCGCTGAACGCCCTGCAGCCGGGCGACATCCTGTACTGGGGCTCCAGGGGCAGCGCCTACCACGTCGCCATCTACGTCGGCGGCGGCAAGTTCGTCGGCGCGCAGAACCCCAGCACGGGCATCGTCGAGCGCAACCTGAGCTACGACAAGCCGACGGGCGCCGTCCGCGTCCTCTGAGCACGGCTCGGTTCGCGGCACACCCGGCACGGCCCCAGGGCCGGTACTCCCCCGCTCGGGGGTGGAGTACCGGCCCCGGGGCCGTTGTCCGCGTTCTCGCGGCGCTGAGCGCGACGCTCAGCCCAGGGAGGCCGCCAGCTTGAAGCGGGCCTCCCGCTGCCGCTTGTAGAGCGCGAGCGTCTCGGCGTGCTCCTCGACGAGGCGCTCCTGATAGGCCTTCTCGACCGCGCCCCAGATCCCGACGAGGTTCACCTCGCGCTTGCACGCGACGTCGGCCTTGGCCGCCGTGACGGCCTTCGGACCGCCCATGTCGCTCTCCAGGCCCAGCTTCTCCACGACGTCGTACGGTGATTCGATCCCGGCGTATCCGGACTTGTCCATGCATGACGACCACTTCGCGAGGACGTCGACGACCCGGGAGTCCTGCCGGGAGCGGTCGTGCGCCTCCGAGGCCAGCCCGAACGCGAAGAGCAGGTCCACGCTGTCCCTGGTCGGGGCGTACAGCTTGCGGTACCCCTCGCGCCCGCATCCGCCGGCCGGCACCTTCTGCCCGGCCGCCGTCAGGCCGCTGTCCACCTGCGCGGCCTCCTCCTCGGTGTTCGCGTCGGGAGCCGCGCCGCCCCGGGCTCCCTGCTGCTCGCCGGTCATCACGACGTTCGCGCTGTCGCTCAGCTGCGGTGCGGCGGGCTTCGCCGGGCTCCCCCTCCCCGCGGACTTGTCGTAACCGTGGGCCGCCGCGTACGCCGGATCGGCCAGGCCGAAGAGGTACGCGTGCCGGTCGCCGGCCCCGGCGCCGGTCGCCTCGGCGGATCGCACGCCCTCGTAGGTGAACCCGTACCGGGCCATGCACCGGGAGACCAGGGCCTGCTGGACCTGGCCCATCCGGATCCGTTCGGCCTCGGTGTCCGTGTACGCGTCCATCGGCAGGGACAGGGCGGCCGTCGCCGGGTTCACCTCGACGGGACCGAGCTCCGGTTCACCGCCCGCGGAGTCCCCGGTCCCGGCGCAGCCGGCCAGGAGGACGGCCGCCAGCAGGACGGCGGCCGGGGCGGCGGGCCGGCGGCGACGGGATGTGTGCATCGCGTGGAACTCCTTCTGCCGGATCCGGATTACGGGTGGAGGGTGTACTTGGCCGAGCTGATCTTGTTCTTGAAGCTGGTCGAGGCGTTGCCCGCGTAGTTCGACGGGATCTCACCGACGCTGCCGCCCAGGTCCTTGTCGGTGCCGACCTTCCAGGCGTAGACGTCCCGGTTCCGGTAGGACTCGGTGGTGTCGTTGATCCAGTTCCCGCTGGCCGAGCAGGAGCCCTGGTACTTGTCGTCGCTGAAGTTCACGTCATTCGTCACCAGGTCGAAGACGCACCCGGACTGGTTCTGCCAGTAGTAAAGCCCGAACTCCTGGTTCTCCAGATTTCCGTCGCGCCCCCAGGCGGCCGCCGGACCCGCGGTTCCCAGCAGAATGGCACCGGCCGAAACGGCCGCGACGCAGCCGGCGGTCAGCTTGCGCATTGCGTTGTCCATCACGCTTACCTCACTCTTCGGGTGAAAATCGGGGTGTTCGGGACGGACCGGGGTGCACTCATTTCGGCCCGGCGGGGATTCAACAGCGAACCCCGGGCCGGTTCAAGCTCATTCTCGGCTGATGGACAGTCACTTCTGTTGTCCGATACGCAACTTGTCGCAGCCGGGCACCGGTACCTACTATCTGGCGCGCGCCCTCCCCCACCCTTGAACGGATGCGCATAATCCACTCCTACCGCCGCAAGGGAACCCCGTCGTGCACGCAAGGCATTTGGCCCCGCTGCTCCTTCTGTGTATTTCACTGACGGGATGCGGCGGAGGCGACAAAGAACCTGTGGAAAGCGACAGTCCGCCTCCCACTGCGGAGGAAATCGCCTACCACGACTGCCTGAAGAAGCAGGGCGTGGCGATTGTCTATACGGACTACGGTGCTCCGCGCGTGGACAAGTCGAAGCCCTGGAACGACGAGGCCCACAGGGTCTGCGCGCCGATGCTGCCGCCCCCGCCGAAGCCCCAGCCGGCGGAGCCCGCCCGGGTCGCCGCCGCGCAGAAGGAGTCGGCGTGCCTGCGGGCCGAAGGCGTCTCCTGGTACCCGGACCCGGACCCGGTCACCGGCCAGATCGACGACCGCAAGGGCACTCCCGAGCAGTGGAGCGCGCTCAAGCGTGACCACCTCGACGCGTTGAAGAAGTGCCGGCCGGAGAAATGAGCGGGCCGGAGCAGGTACTGGAGCGCCGCGAGGCCCCGGCGGACCCCGAAGACGACCGCGTCGGGCTCGCGCGCGGCCGGCGCTTGGTGCTCGCGGTCGTCGGCGGGGCCGCGTTGATGGCGGTCGGCGGACTGCTGGCCACCACGCTGGTGAAATCCCCGGCGCAGGTGGCCGCGGAGACCGGCCCGCCCGCGCAGGGGGCGCTGACCGCGGAGGTCGAACGGCGGGTGCTCGCGCAGACCGTGGTGATGCGGGGGACCGTCGTCGCCGACCAGAGCGTCGCCGTGTCCCCGCAGGGCGTGCGCTCCGGGGCGGGAGCGGGGGCCGCCCTCGTGACCAGGCTGCCGCTGCAGGCCGGTGACCCGGTCACGGCGGGCCAGCTGATCGCCGAGGTGTCCGGGCGGCCCGTCTTCACCCTGCACGGCGCGCTGCCGATGTACCGCGACCTGGGGCCCGGGGCCACCGGCGACGACGTCGCGCAGCTGCAGCAGGCGCTGCGCGAGCTCGGGCACGGCACCGGCGCCGACGCGAGGGGCGTCTTCGGGGCGGGTACGAAGGCCGCGCTCACCGCCCGCTACCGGGCCATCGGGTACGAGCCGCTGCCCGCGGTCGCCGACGGGGGCGCGGCGCTCAAGTCGGCGCGGGAGGCCGTACGGTCCGCGACCTGGGCCGTGGAGGACGCGAGCGACTCCGCCCGCCCGGCGGCTGCGGCGCCCACGGGCGCGCCCGCGGAGACCGGATCCGGCAAGGGCGGGGCGGCGGCCCCGCCGAGCCCCGCCGCGGGCTCGGGCCCGGGCCCCACCGCGGGCTCGGGCTCCGGCCGCGCGCTTGCGCGGGCGCGGCAGGCGCTCGGTGAGGCGCGGGCCGCGCTGCTGGCCGCCGAGGCCGCCGACGGCCCGATGCTGCCCGCCTCCGAGACCGTGTTCCTGGGCGCCTTCCCGGCCCGCGTCAGCTCCCTCGGCGCCCGGGCGGGATCACCCGTGTCCGGGCCGGTGCTCACGCTCTCCACCGGGGAACTCGTCGTCGAGGCCTACCTCAAGGACGACAAGAGGCAACTGCTGCGCGCGGGGATGACCGTGGTGGTCTCCTCCGAGGTCTCCGGCACCGATGTCCGCGGCAAGGTGGCGCTGGTCGCCACCGAACGCTCCACGGCGCAGCCCGCCGGACCGCTCCCGCAGCAGAACCAGGGCGGACAGGACTCCAAGGGCGGCGTCTCGGGCGGAGGCGGCACAGGCGCCGACCTCGGATACCGGATGGTGGTCCGCCCCGACCAGCCGCTGCCCGTCGGCTTCGCCGGGCAGGACGTCCGGCTGACCGTCGAGTCCGCCGCCACCGACGGCGAGGCCCTCGTCGTCCCCGTCACCGCCGTTTCGGCCGGCGCGGACGGGCGTACGGTCGTCACCGCCGTCTCCGCCGAAGGCACCCAGCGGCGCATCGAGGTACGCACCGGCACCAGCGGCGACGGCTACGTGGCCGTCACACCGGCCCGGGCCGGTGCCCTCGCCGCCGGGACCAGAGTGGTGATCGGGACCGCGCCGCAGGAGGCCCGGGGGAAGACCGGATGAGGCTCCTGGCACAACGGTTCCGGCGACGCCCGCAGTCCGCCTCCGGCCCTGACGGCGGTGACGGCGACAGCCCTGTGATCGAGCTCCGCGGGGCCGGCCTCACCTACCCCGGACCGCCGCCCGTCGAGGCCCTGCGCCCCTGCGACCTGACCGTGCGGCGCGGGGAGTTCATCACCGTCGTCGGCCCCTCCGGCTCCGGGAAGTCCACCTTCCTCAACGTCGCCGGGCTGCTCGACTCCCCCACCAGCGGCCGGTACCTCCTCGACGGGATCGACACCGGTGCGCTCCCCGACCGGGAGCGCACCGCCCTGCGCGGCCGCCGGATCGGCTTCGTCTTCCAGTCCTTCCATCTGCTGCCGCACCGGTCCGCCCTGGAGAACGTCACCCTCGCCATGCTCTACACCGGAACCCCGCGCGCCCAGCGCCTCGTACGCGCCCGCGAGGCCCTGGACCAGGTCGGTCTCGGGCACCGGGCCGGCGCCGTGCCGGGGCGGCTGTCGGGCGGCGAGCGCCAGCGCGTCGCCATCGCCCGCGCTCTGGTCGCGCGGCCATCGCTGCTGCTGTGCGACGAGCCGACCGGCAATCTCGACTCGGTCAACGCCGCGTCCGTCCTCACGCTGCTGGACGAACTGCACGGGGCCGGGATGACCGTCCTCGTCATCACGCACGATCCGCAGTTGGCCCGGCGCGGACACCGGACGCTCACCATCCGCGACGGGCGGCTCCACCCGTGAGCGCCCCGGGCAACCCGGTCTCCCCCGAGCGCGGCGCCGTCGCACCGACCCGGCTGTCCGTGCGCGACGCCCTCGCCGAGGCCGTCGCCGGCATGCTCCGCCGCCCCGGCCGGGCCGTGCTCACCGCCCTCGGCACCGTCCTCGGTGTCGGCAGCTTCGTGGCCGTACTGGGCCTCACCGCCACCATCTCCTCGCAGATCGACGGCAGGTTCAACGTCCTGACGGCCACCGAGGTCGCCGTCGAGGACGTCGCCGCCCGGCAGAACGAGTTCGCCGGGCCCGGCTTCCCCGCCGACGCCGAGCAGCGGCTGCGCGCCGTCGCCGGCATCGAGCACGCCGGGGTGCTGTGGACCGTCCGGCTCGACCCGCGCACCACGGTCGGCCCGCTGCCCTCCGGGGGCGGCGACCCCACCACCGGCGCGGCCGTCGTCGCGGCCTCCCCCGGGGCCGTCGCCGCCCTCGTACCGACCCTCCAGCAGGGACGGCTCTACGACGACTTCGCCGAGCGTGGCCGCGAGCGCGTCGTCGTCATCGGCAGCGGGCTCGCCGCCCGCCTCGGCATCACCACGCTCGCCACCCGGCCCGCCCTCTACATCGGCCAGGAGCCCTTCACCGTCGCAGGCATCGTCGCCGACCTGCAACGCCGCCCCGAGCACCTGATGTCCGTCCTCGTCCCGCGCGCCACCGCCGAACAGCTCTGGGGGCCGCCCGCGCCCGGGGCCGCGAGCATGCTGATCGCCACCGAGCTCGGCGCCGCCCGGCAGGTCGCGGGCCTCGCCCCGCTCGCGCTGCGCCCCGATCACCCCGAGTACTTGAAGGCCGTCCCGCCGCCCGACCCGCGGATGCTGCGCTCCGGGGTCACCGCCGACCTGAGCGCGCTGTTCCTGCTGCTCGCCGGGATCTGCCTGGTCATCGGCGCGGTCGGGATCGCCAACACCACCCTGGTCGCCGTCCTGGAACGGACCGGGGAGATCGGGCTGCGCCGCGCGCTCGGCGCCCGCGGCCGGCACGTAGCGGCCCAGTTCCTCACCGAGTCCGCCGCCCTCGGTGCCCTGGGCGGCCTGGTCGGTACCTCGCTGGGCGAGCTGACGGTGGTCGTCGTCTCCCTGGCCCGGGACTGGACCCCGGTGATCCATCCGCTCACCGTCGTCGCGGCACCGCTCACCGGCCTGGTCACCGGTCTGCTGGCCGGGCTCCATCCCGCCTGGCGGGCGGCCCGTGTGGAACCGGCCGAGGCCCTGCGAAGATAGCGACAGGGCGCGTCTGACCGTCAGAGCCGCCCCGACCCGCCCTGGAGGTGGTGGTCCGCGTGAGTCCGAAGTCGTACGAACACCACGGCGCCGGCGACCCCACCGCGGTCCGGGCCGCGCTCGGCCTCGGCCTGCTCGCCGTCGGCGGCTGGCTGCTGACGACCACCCGCCCCTGGCAGAAGCCCGGCCACCCCCTGACGCTGGGCCTCGGCTGGACCGCCTCGGGCGCGCTGCTGGTGTGCGGGCTGTACCTGCTGGCAAGGTGCGTCCGTACCGTCCACGGCGACCCGGACGCCTCCACACCGCCGGGCCCGACGGCCGCGACGGACGACTGAACGGATGGGCCGCGCATGATGTCGGTCGAGGAAGGCACGGCCGGGCAACAGGTCAAGGTCTGGTTCAGGTTCGTGCCCCGGGAGGGCTGGCTCCCCCAGGACACCGAGGGTCTGTGGGCCGACCGGCTCGGCGTCGACACGGCCCGGATCCGCAACGTCGCCTTTCTGCAGGACGGCGTCGCCGAGGACGACGTGGTGCGGTTCCGGACCGATGCCGAGGGCGTGCACTGGGCCGTGGGCCGGGTCAGCGCGTCCGGCAACTGCACGATCCGGGTCCTGCCCGTCCCTTCCGGGCCGCTGGGCCGCAGTGCCCGGGCGGTGCACGAGCGCCTCTCGCCCTTCGGGCTCGGCGGCGAGGTGTTCAGCGAGGACTTCCCGATGGTGGCCTTCAACGTGCCGGCCGACGCCGACCACGTGGGGATCAAGGCCCTCCTGGCGCGCGGCGAGGCGGAGGACTGGTGGCACTTCGAGGTCGGCTGCGGCACCGACGCCTGGTGGAACGCCTGACGTCGTGGACGTAGCCGGCCCGCCCGCCGCGGGTCTGCGTCGGGCGGGCCGGCTGCATCCATTGCACGGGGTGGACCGTCAGGCCTTCGGGGCCACCTTCGAGAGGCCGTTGATGATGCGGTCCATCGCGTCGCCGCCCGTCGGGTCGGTCAGGTTGGCCAGCATCTTCAGGGTGAACCTCATCAGCACCGGGTGGGTCAGGCCGCGCTGCGCCGCGATCTTCATGACCTTCGGGTTGCCGATCAGCTTCACGAAGGCGCGGCCCAGCGTGTAGTAGCCGCCGTAGGTCTCCTTGAGCACCTTCGGGTAGTTGTGCAGGGCCAGTTCGCGCTGCGCCGGGGTGGCGCGGGCCTGGGCCTGGACGATGACGTCGGCCGCGATCTGGCCCGACTCCATGGCGTACGCGATGCCCTCGCCGTTGAACGGGTTGACGAGCCCGCCCGCGTCGCCGACCAGCAGCAGGCCCTTGGTGTAGTGCGGCTGCCGGTTGAAGGCCATCGGCAGGGCCGCGCCGCGGATCGGCTGCGTCATGTTCTCGGGCGTGTAGCCCCAGTCCTCCGGCATGGAGGCGCACCAGGCCTTGAGTACCTCTCGCCAGTCCAGCTCCTTGAAGGCGGAGGAGGAGTTGAGGATGCCGAGGCCGACGTTGGAGGTGCCGTCGCCCATGCCGAAGATCCAGCCGTAGCCGGGCAGCAGCCGGTCCTGCGCGCCGCGCCGGTCCCACAGCTCCAGCCAGGACTCCAGGTAGTCGTCGTCGTGCCGCGGCGAGGTGAAGTACGTCCGCACGGCCACGCCCATCGGGCGGTCCTCGCGCCGGTGCAGGCCCATCGCCAGGGACAGCCGGGAGGAGTTGCCGTCGGCCGCGACGACCAGCGGGGCGTGGAAGGTGACCGGGGTCTTCTCCTCGCCCAGCTTCGCCTGCACGCCGGTGATGTGGCCGGTGCGCGCGTCGCGCACGGGCTCGCCGACGGTGCAGCGCTCGTACAGCCGGGCGCCGGCCTTCTGCGCCTGGCGGGCCAGGGTCTCGTCGAAGTCGTCACGCTTGCGGACGAGTCCGTAGTCCGGGTAGGAGGCGAGTTCCGGCCAGTCCAGCTGGAGCCGCTGCCCGCCGCCGATGATCCGCAGACCCTTGTTCCGCAGCCAGCCGGCCTCTTCGGAGATGTCGATGCCCATGGCCACCAGCTGCTTGGTGGCGCGCGGGGTCAGGCCGTCGCCGCAGACCTTCTCCCGCGGGAACGCCGTCTTCTCCAGCAGCAGGACGTCCAATCCGGCCTTGGCGAGGTAGTAGGCGGTGGTCGAGCCGGCGGGCCCGGCCCCGACGACGATCACGTCCGCGGAGTGTTCGGAGAGGAGCTCGGTCACTGCGGGGTCTCCCGAAGGCTCGATAAAGGGTGCCAGACGGCACCGGACATGTGCAGTCTATGCAGCGAGAGAGATCGCGATCCGAAGGGTGCCTCCGATGACCACCTCGCCGACCCGGCCGCTTCCCGCCGTACAGCTCCGCGTTCCCACGGACGAGGACGCGCACGCCTGGCACTCGCTCTTCGCCGACCCCGACGTCATGGAGTTCCTGGGAGGTCCCGCGGAGCTGTCCGCGTACGAGGAGCTGTCCGCGCGCCAGCGGATGCACGATGCCCAGCTGGGCTACTGCCTGTGGACCCTGCTGGACGCGGAGGGCGAGGTGATCGGCTTCACCGGGGCCCAGCCGTGGCCCCGTGAGAAGGAGTGGGGCCCGGTCGGCGAGATCGAGATCGGCTGGCGGCTGGCGCGCACGGCGTGGGGCCGCGGCTACGCGTTCGCCGCGGCGCTGGCCACGCTGGAGCGGGTCCGTGAGGCCGGGGTACCGCACGTCGTGGCCGTGATCGACGGCGCCAATGCCCGTTCGATCGCGGTGGCGGAACGGCTCGGGATGGACCTGGCCGGGAAATTCACCACACCGGGCGGCAACCCCAGGCGGCGCTACGCCCTTTCCCTTCGGGGCGCGTGAGCGGGCTCCGGCCCGGACCGCGCCTCAGAAGACGGACAGGCCCGTCAGCGTCGTGAAGCGGTCCAGCGCCGCCACGCCCGCCACCGAGTTGCCCCGGGCGTCCAGGCCGGGGCTCCACACCGCCAGCGTGCACTGGCCCGGGACGACGGCGACGATTCCGCCGCCCACCCCGCTCTTGCCGGGCAGCCCGACCCGGTAGGCGAACTCGCCCGCCGCGTCATAGGTCCCGCAGGTCATCATCACCGCGTTGATCTGCTTGGCCTCGCTGCGCGTCAGCAGCCGCGTGCCGTCCGCGCGGAGCCCGTGCCGGGCCAGGAAGCGCCCGGCACGGGCCAGGTCGGCGCAGCTCATCTCGATGGAGCACTGCCAGAAGTAGTGCTCCAGCAGTGCGGGCACCGGGTTGTCGATGTTCCCGTACGAGGCCATGAAGTGGGCCACGGCCGCGTTGCGGTCGCCGTGCTCCTGCTCGGAGGCCGCGACCTCGGCGTCGAAGCCGATGTCCGGGTTCCGGCTCTCCTGCCGCAGGAACTCCAGCAGTTCGCTGCTCGCGTCACCCGTCAGGGTCTGGAGCCGGTCGGTGACCACGAGGGCACCCGCATTGATGAACGGATTGCGCGGGATGCCGTTCTCGTACTCCAGCTGTACGAGCGAGTTGAACGGGTTGCCGGAGGGTTCCCGGCCGACCCGCTCCCACAGGCTGTCGCCGCCCTCGGCCAGGGCCAGGGCGAGCGCGAACACCTTGGTGATGGACTGGGCGGAGAAGGGCACCCGCCAGTCGCCCACCCCGAAGACGTTGCCGTCGAGGTCGGCGATGGCCATCCCGAACTGCCGCCGGTCCACGGAGGCCAGTGCCGGGATGTATTCGGCGGGAGTGCCGCTGCCGACCAGCGGGGCGATGTCGGCCGCGATCCGCTCCAGCAGCGGCCCGTAGTCCGTGCGCGCGACGTCAGGCACCGCGGTCAGTCCTTGATGCCTCTGTGCAGCGCGACGATGCCGCCGCTGAGGTTGCGCCAGGCGACCTTGGACCAGCCGGCCTTCTGCAGCAGGGCGGCCAGCGCCGGCTGGTCGGGCCATTCGCGGATGGACTCGGCGAGGTACACGTACGGGTCCGGGTCGGACACCACCGTGCGGGCCACCGGCGGCAGCGCCCGCATCAGGTACTCCATGTAGACCGTGCGCAGCGGCGCCCAGGTCGGCTGCGAGAACTCGCAGATGACGACCTGCCCGCCGGGCTTGGTCACCCGGTACAGCTCGCGCAGGGCGGCGTCGGTGTCCTGGACGTTGCGCAGCCCGAAGGAGATCGTGACGGTGTCGAAGACGTCGTCCCGGAACGGCAGCTTCGTCGCGTCACCGGCGGTCAGCGGCAGCCACGCGTGCCGCTTCTTGCCCTCCATGAGCATGCCCAGGGAGAAGTCGCAGGGGACGACGTACGCGCCGGTGGCGGCGAAGGGCAGCGAGGAGGTGGCGGTTCCGGCGGCCAGGTCGAGCACCACGTGCCCGGGACGCGCGCCGACCGCCTTGGCGACCTCCTTGCGCCACAGCCGGGCCTGGCCGAGCGAGATGACGTCGTTGGTGAGGTCGTATTTCGCCGCGATGCCGTCGAACATGGAGGCGACTTCGTGCGGCTGCTTGTCCAGGGAAGCCCTTGTCACTGGCGTTCGCCCCTCGGTGTGCGATGCGGATCGGCGGGTACGCCCCCATCCTCTCAGGCCACGCCCCCTCCGGGCCGCGGGGGCTCCACCGCCACCCGCTGTGACCGCCGCAGGGCGGATGGCGGAAACTGTTCCGAAGGACAGTTACGCCGCGCCCCCGCGGCGAAGTTGACTGACACAGTGCGGCCCGGTGAGGGTCACCCACCGGATGGGCGCCCCGATCGCGGCCGGTCCGGCAGTGGCCGCCGCGAACAGAGGGCTTCACGATGCCGGCAGGCCATTCCACCGGTCGCTCCAGCCGCAGCGGCCCGCGCGCCAGGCGCCGGGCCGAGCGGCGCAGGCGGCTGCGGCGCACGATCCTCCTCGGCTCGGCGGCACTGGTCGTGGTCTCGGCGACCGCGTACACGCTGCTGCCCCAGGACGACGGCGCGAAGACCGCCGCGGGCCGGACCGCGGCCTCACCGGACCCGACGGACGCGGAGTCCGCCGACGGATCCGCGGACCCGGTCCCGCAGGGTGGCCAGAAATCACCCTCCGCCCAGCCCTCCACCCCGGCCCCGCAGACGCCTTCGGCCTCGCCCTCGCCGTCCGCCTCGGCGACACAGGCCCGGCCGGGTGTCTTCAAGGCCTCCTCCACCGCCGGCACCGTGCAGGGCAAGGGGACCCCGCGCCGCTGGCGGAT
This sequence comes from Streptomyces sp. NBC_01232, assembly GCF_035989885.1. GTDB lineage: Bacteria > Actinomycetota > Actinomycetes > Streptomycetales > Streptomycetaceae > Streptomyces. Next base: position 4,870,608 of record NZ_CP108518.1, on the reverse strand, counting down.
CGAGGTCGAGGAGGGCAGCGGGGTCGACCCGGAGGCGGCCGCCCGGTCGGTCGAGGCGATCCTCGGGGACCCGCGCGGCTGGACCAAGGACCCGAAGTACGCCTTCCAGCTCGTCGCGGCGGGCCAGCCGGTCGACTTCACCGTCAAGATCGCGACGCCGAAGACCACCGACAGCCTCTGCGACGTGGTCACGCCCGAGCTCATCGGTGAGACCAACTGCAGCACGGGGCACACCGTCGTGGTCAACCTCAAGCGCTGGCAGGAGGGTTCGCCGCAGTTCAGCGGCTCACCCGAGGAGTACCGGGCCCTGATCATCAACCACGAGGTCGGGCACGAGCTCGGCCGCGGGCACGAGTCCTGCCCGGGCGCCGGCCAGCCCGCTCCGGCGATGATGCAGCAGATCAAGGGACTCAACGGCTGCAAGTCCAATGCCTGGCCCTACGACGCGAATGGAACCTACCTGTCCGGTCCGTCCGTCCTATAGGGGGAGAGCCGGCCGACAGGGCTGGTCGGCCGGGGCTAGGAGATCATGTGCGCGTCGTCAGCTTCAGCGTCCCCACGTGGTTTCCCTCGTACGAGGAGCCGGGCGCGCAGGGGGAGGCACCGCGCGAGGACGTGCCGGGCGGGGACGGGCCGAGCGGGGACAGACCGGCGGCGGACCGGCCCGCCGCGGACCGGCCCGCCGATGCCCAGCTGACCGAGCAGGAATCGGCCGTGTTCCTCTGCCTGGCCACCGGCGCGTCCAACCGGGAACTCGCCGTCGAGCTCCAACTCTCCGTCAGCACCGTCAAGTTCCACGTCGTGAACATACGGGCGAAGCTGGGCGGCATCAGCCGCCTCCAGGCCTGCCTGCTGGCCGCCCTCGCCCGGGAGGACACCCGGCGCGCGTCCGCCGCCGCCTGCTGCGTGCAGAGCGGTCTCAGCGACGGCGGTGGAGCAGCCGGCCGCCGATGACGGTGGCCACGCACGTGGTCGCGCCCCGCGCGAGCAGTTCGGCCTCGTCCGCCACCGCGAAGACCGCGAAGCGTGCCGGCACCCCCGCCTCCAGGACCCCGTGGAAGGCCTCCGCGGCCGCGGACCGCCCGGCGAAGGGATCCAGGGCGGGCAGCCCCTCGTAGGCCGCCGGCGGCAGGATCGTGAGCCCGGACCGGGACACCGCCGTGCGCACCGCCGGGATCGTGAACCGGCCGCAGACCGCCACCACCCCGCGGGCCAGCAGCCGCTGCGTGCCCCGCCGGGCGCTGTTGCCCCACCGCGGCTCGGTCATCTTCAGCGCGTCCAGCGCGGCCTCGCCCCTGATCGGGTCGGCGCCTAGCTCGGTGACCTCGTACGGGTCGTCCGGGTAGTACGTGCGCTCCAGCAGCTCGTCCGCCCCGCGCACCACCAGCCCCGGGGTGATCACCCCGGGCCAGCGGCGGGTCCGGGCGTGCGGGTGGGCCGCGGCGACCTCCTCGTACGGCCCCACGCGGGCTATCCGGTCGCCGTCGACGAGGACCGCACCGCCGGGCAGCGGCGCGGATCCGAAGTCCCGCCCGGGGACGAGGAGCTCGGCGGTGTGCAGCGTCAGCATCGTCGGCGGGCTTCGTCAGTTCGTGGAGATGAGCTTCAGTTCGGGGTGCGCCGTGCCGCCTTCGAGGGCGGTCGAGGAGATGTGCGAGACCACGCGCTCGTCGACCGGGTCGTTCGCCGGGTCGTCGTGCACCAGCAGGTGCTCGTACGTCGTCGCGCGCTGCGCCGGGGTGCGGCCCGACTTGCGGATCAGGTCGATGATCTCCTGGCGGTTGGAGCGGTGCTTGGCCCCGGCCGAGGAGACGACGTTCTCCTCCAGCATGATCGAACCGAGGTCGTCGGCGCCGTAGTGCAGCGAGAGCTGGCCCGCCTCCTTGCCGACGGTCAGCCAGGAGCCCTGGATGTGGGCGATGTTGTCGAGGAAGAGGCGCGCGATCGCGATCATGCGCAGGTACTCGAAGATCGTCGCCTGGGTGCGGCCCTTGAGGCGGTTGTTCTCGGGCTGGTAGGTGTACGGGATGAAGGCGCGGAAGCCGCCCGTACGGTCCTGCGTGTCCCGGATCATCGCGATGTGCTCGATGCGCTCGGCGTTGGTCTCGCCGGTGCCCATCAGCATGGTGGAGGTGGACTCCACGCCCAGCTTGTGGGCGATCTCCATGATCTCCAGCCAGCGCTCGCCGGACTCCTTGAGCGGGGCGATCGCCGTGCGCGGCCGCTCCGGCAGCAGTTCGGCGCCGGCGCCCGCGAAGGAGTCGAGACCGGCCGCGTGGATGCGCTTGATGGCCTCCTCCGCCGAGACGCCCGAGATGCGGGCCATGTGCTCGACCTCGGACGCGCCGAGGGAGTGGATGACCAGCTGCGGGAAGTCCTTCTTGATGGCGGAGAAGTGGTGCTCGTAGTACTCGACGCCGTAGTCCGGGTGGTGCCCGCCCTGGAACATGATCTGCGTACCACCGAGCTCGACGGTCTCCGCGCAGCGGCGCAGGATGTCGTCGAGGTCGCGGGACCAGCCCTTCTTCGCGTCCTTGGGGGCCGCGTAGAAGGCGCAGAACTTGCACGCCGTGACGCACACGTTGGTGTAGTTGATGTTGCGCTCGATGATGTACGTCGCGATGTGCTCGGTACCGGCGTAGCGGCGGCGGCGCACCGCGTCGGCCGCCTGGCCGAGCGCGTGCAGCGGCGCGTGGCGGTAGAGGTCGAGCGCCTCTTCCTTGGTGATCCGGCCCCCCGCGGCTGCGCGGTCGAGGACTGACTGGAGAACGGCCTGGTCGGTCACCGGTGCGTCACCTTTCGGCGGTGTGTCTGTGTCAAGGTCCGGACCGATCCAGCCTACGCCAGGGCCGACCGGCACATTTCAGGGGCTGCGCCTGAGGTCGCCCTCGGGGTTTCCGGCCGGGGTGTCGCCCGACTTGTAGTGCAGCGTCCCGTCCGGGTTGAGGCTGAAGCGCTCGTCGGCCGAGCCGTTGGAACAGACGCCGGGGGCCGGGTTGGGGCCGCCCGAAGTGTCCAGGACCAGCGAGCGGTCGGTGGCGGAGGACAGCTTCCAGTCGCCGCTGCAGTCGGTGCCCAGGACGGCCAGGACCGACTTGTCCCGGCCGACGACCTCGCCGACCCTGCCCGCCTTGATGGTGATCTCGAACTCCGTGGAGAGACCGAGGCGGGCGGTGGTGACCGAGCCCTTCCAGGTGCCGACGAGCTCCTTGGGGACGTCCTGGCGGGTGCCCTTGGGCGGCGCCGCGCTCCCGCTCCCCGTCGGGGCCGGGGCGGAGCCCGCCGGGGCGGGCGCGGAGGCGGAGGGGCGCGGCCCGGCATCGGCCAGGTCCCGCTCCTTGCTGCCCTGGCCCGGCAGCACGTCCATCCAGTACAGCCCGCCGGACAGCACCGCGAGCACGGCCGCCGCGGCCAGGACCACGGTGCAGCTGAACCGGCGCCCGGCGGCCCTGACGGTGACCTGCCGTCCCTGGCCCTCCGGGTCGGTCCGCTGACCCGGCAGCCCCGCGCCGCCGGTGCCCGGGCCGGGGGTTCCGTACGGACCGGCTCCACCGGCCGGGCCCGCGGTCGCCGCTCCGGCGGGCGCGCCGCCTGCCGTACCGGCGGAGCCGGAGCCGCCCTCCGCTGCGCCGTAGGGCGAGCCGCCGCCCGTTCCCGGACCGCCGTACGCGGGGTCGGGCGGCCCGAAGCCGCCGCCGACGGGGCCGCCGTACGAGGAGGCCGTGAACGGCACCGGCCCGGACGGGGTGTCCGCGTACGGCGAGTGGGGCACCCCGTAGCCGCGGCCCGCCGACGCGTCGTACCCGCCGCCGGAGGTGTCCGCGTCGAGGTCCAGCAGGGCCACCGCGGCCCGGCTGGCCTCCTCCACCAGCGGCCCGGGGAGCCAGCCGGGGGCGCCCAGTGCACCGCCGAGGGCCGCCGCGATCGCCTCGGGGGCGGGCCGGTCCGCGGGCGCCTTGGCCAGGCAGGCCCCGATCAGCTCGCGCAGCTCCCCGGCCGGGACCGCGCCGAGCTCGGGCGGCTCGTGGACCACCTTGTAGAGGAGGGTCGCCGAGTTGTCCCCGGTGAAGGGGGGCCGCCCGGTCGCCGCGAAGGCCATGACCGCGCCGAGCGAGAACACGTCGGCCGCCCCGGTGATCCCCTTGCCGAGGATCTGCTCGGGGGACATGTAGCCGGGCGAGCCGACGGAGACCCCGGTGGAGGTGAGCGAGGCGGTGCCGTCCGTGGCCCGCGCGATCCCGAAGTCGATCAGCCGCGGCCCGTCGAGGGTGAGCATCACGTTCGACGGCTTCACGTCCCGGTGTACGAGGCCCAGGCCGTGCACCGCCACCAGGGCGCGGGCCAGCCCCGCGCCGACGGCCCGTACCGAGGCCTCGGGAAGCGGACCGTGCCCGGCCAGCGCGCGGTCCAGGGAGGGCCCGGCCACATAGCCGGTGGCCACCCACGGCACCGGGGCCTCGGGGTCCGCGTCCAGCACCGGCGCGGTCCACTCGCCGCCCACCCGGCGGGCCGCCTCGACCTCACGGCGGAACCGGGCCCGGAATTCCTCGTCGGTGGCGAAGTGCGGGTGCACGATCTTGACCGCTACGGTCCGGCCGCCCGCGCTGCGCCCCAGGTAGACCCGGCCCATGCCACCCGCACCGAGCCGGCCCAGCAGCCGGTACGCGCCGATGGTCCGCGGCTCACCGGCTTCGAGCGGCTGCATCGCGTCCCCCAATTCCCCGTGTTCCCGGGCGCCTTGTGCCGCCCGCCGAGCAGCAGCCTAGGCGGTGGCGTGGCGGGGCGGGGGAACGGGCGCGGTCACCCTTTTGCATTTCCCGCCCCGGGCAGGAAATGCAAAAAGGACGGAATTCCCGGTAAACCGCACATTCGCCCGCCCGATGTTTGGACTACCGCCGGGCAAAGCCGGTCAGCACTCCTGGACCACCGAGCTCAGCAGCTCCACCGCGACATCCGCGGGATACCCGGTCGACGGTCCCGTACGGCGTGCGAATTCACGTACGCCGGCCAGTTGCTCGGGGCCGAAGCGGAAGTCGAGCGTCGTGAAGTACCGCTCCAGCAGCTCCGCGTCGAAGGCCTCCCAGCGGGCGGCCTGCTCGGCCACCTTGGTGACCTCTTCCAGGGAGACGTCCCGGGAGGAGAGGAAGGCTTCGTGGACCTCCCGCACGACGGCGGGCTCGCGGGCGAGGTAGTCCTTGCGGGCGGCCCAGACGGCGAAGACGAAAGGCAGCCCGGTCCACTCCTTCCACATGTGCCCGAGGTCGTGCACGGTCAGCCCGAGCCGGGGCGCGTCGTGCAGGGATGCGCGCAGCGCGGCGTCCCCGATCAGTACGGCCGCGTCCGCCTCCTGCATCATCACGCTCAGGTCGGGCGGGCAGGTGTAGTAGTCGGGCCGTACCCCGTACTGCTCGGAAAGCAGCAGCTGGGCGAGGCGTACGGACGTACGGGAGGTGGAGCCGAGTGCGACGCGGGCTCCGTCGAGCTGCTCCAGGGGGACCTGCGAGACGATCACGCAGGACATCACCGGACCGTCGCAGCCGACCGCGATGTCGGGGAAGGCGACGAGCTGGTCGGCGTTGCGGAGGAACTCCACGAGGGTGATCGGGGCGATGTCCAGGTCTCCCTGGACGAGGCGCTCACTGAGCTTCTCGGGGGAGTCCTTGGTCAGCTCCAGGTCCAGCAGAGTGCCGGTTCTGGCCAGCCCCCAGTAGAGAGGCAGGCAGTTCAGGAACTGAATGTGGCCGACGCGGGGCCGGCTGCGATAGACGTCCACATCGCGAGACTAGTCCCCGGGTCTGCGTCAGCCTTGCGGCGGGTCTCAAACGTCCGGGTGACGTGATCTTTCCCTCTGGTCTCGGCCGCAGGGTGCGTGCTAGGCTCGACGCAAGTTGCAGTTTGGTTTCCCTTGCAGTACGAGGCCTGCGGAGAATGTGACCCGCAGGCTTTTGTAGTTTTCAGACTTCTTAGCAGGTTCTGGAGCAGGGCGACCCTTTGGCCCATAGGAGGGCTCATGGCTACCGGAACCGTGAAGTGGTTCAACGCTGAAAAGGGCTTCGGCTTCATCGCCCAGGACGGCGGCGGCCCGGATGTCTTCGTCCACTACTCCGCGATCAACGCCTCTGGCTTCCGCTCCCTCGAGGAGAACCAGACGGTGAACTTCGACGTCACGCAGGGTCCGAAGGGCCCGCAGGCGGAGAACGTCACCCCGGCCTAGTCGCCTGGGCCAACTCTCATCGCGGGTTGGAAAAGCAGTACCCAAGGAGCCCTGTCCCCTCTGCGCGAGCAGATCCGGCAGGGCTCCTGCCTTTCCCCCTCCCGAAGGGCGGGGGAAAGCGAGTGGCCCCCGGCACCGTGGGAACGGTGCCGGGGGCCACTGTGCTGTCGGGCGGGCTGCCTCAGGGGCGGGCCGCCGTCTTCGCGGGGGCCGGGTCCGGCGCGGGGGCCGGGGTCGTGACCGGAGCCGTGATCTTGAGCTCCAGGACCAGGGTCACGTTCTCCTTGGTCGTCAGACGCACGAAGTAGGTCCCCGGGACCACGTCCGTCGTGAACAGCTCCGGCAGGACGATCTTGCCGTCGGCTCCCGACTTCGGCAGCAGCCGGCCGAAGACCTTCTTGCCGGCCTCGTCCTTGAAGTACGGGCCCTTCGCGGTCGCCGGGTCCACCGGCACCCACTTGCCGTCAGCGTCCTTCACGACCAGGTCGGCCACGGTCTCCGTACCCGCGACGGCCTTCCCGGCGGAGGTCGCGAAGACCTCCACGTCCTTGACGCTCGTACCGGCGACCGTCTCCAGCGGCTTCGCGTCGCCGGCACGGGCCAGCTTGTCCGCGACCGTCACGGTGACCTTGCCGTCGAAGTTCTGGGTGAACCCGCCCTGCGCGTCGTAGGCCGAGGCGCGGAGCGTGAAGGTGCCGGCCTTGGAGCCCGCCTTCAGCCCGGGCGCGGCGGCGATGCCGTCGGCGCCCGCCTTGACCACCAGGGAGTCGGCGGTGCCGAAGCGGGTGCCGCCGGTGGTGTCCTTCTCGACCGCGAAGATGACCTCCTGGTTGACGGCGGGCTTGCCGTCACTGAGGAGCACCTTGACCCGCGGGACCTCCGCGAAGGCCGCCCCCGCCTCGGCCGTGAGGCCGGGACCACCGATGACCGTGAGCTCCGCCAGGCGTGCGGCGGGCGGCTTCGGCTGCTCCGGCGTCGGAGTGGGCTTCGGAGTCGGAGTCGGAGTGGGCGTGGGGGTCGGTGTCGGCTTCGGCTTCGTCGTGGGGGTCGGCACGTGCGACGGCGTGGGCAGGGTGGTGCCGGGCGGCTGCGTCGGGTAGTTCCCGGCGGGCGGGTTCGGCACCTCGGCGGCGCCACCGTTCTGGTACTGCCGCATGAAGCCGAGCACGGTGTTCACGTACTCGCGGGAGTTGTTGTAGCTGAGGATCGCCGAGTCGAGCTTGGCCGCGACCGACAGGTCACGGTCGCCCGCGCAGAGGTAGAGACCCGCGCCCAGCGCCGCGTCGTAGATGTTGTTCGGGTCGCGCTTGGAGTCGCCGTTGCCGTCGGCACCCCAGGTCTTCCAGGTGGAGGGGATGAACTGCATCGGGCCGACGGCGCGGTCGTACACCGCGTCCGCGTCCCACTCCCCCTTGTCCGTGTCCCGGATCTCGGCGAAGCCGTTGCCGTCCAGGCGGGGGCCGCGGATGGGCTTCTCGGTGTAGCCGTCGGCCTTGAGGCCGTAGCCCGAGGCGTGGACGGACTCGACCCGGCCGATGCCCGCGAGCAGCTGCCAGGGCAGCTTGCAGCCGGGGAGCGCCGCGGCCACCGACACCTCGGCGCGGTTGTAGGCGTCGAGGGCGGTCGCGGGTATCCCGCTGGCCCCCTCCTGCGCGCCGGCCCCGGCCGGCGGCGGGTCGGCGACGATGTCGGGCAGGTCCAGCCGGGCGTCACCGCGGTCGGCGGCCTGCGGACTGTCCGGAGTGGGCTCGGACTCTCCCGCGTCGGCGGTCGACGGGCTGGTCACGACCGCGGCGGTGGTCAGGCTGGCCGCGAGCGCGGCCGTGCACAGGACCTTGCGCGAGGTGTTGACGAGGTGACGGTGAAGCGGCTTCACAGTGCGGCGATCCCCCCAAGGAGCCGTCAAAGGTCTACGGCTGGTCCAGCCGTGAATATCCACTGTCTATCAGTTATTCGAAGGCGACTCGCCGTCCCGCCGGGAGATGTGGCGCACCATTCGTCTCGGCTTCACCGGGGTCTCGCGGCCGAACGAACAGAATGTCCAACTCCCTGCCCGAATTACCCCGATGAGCCATGGTTCCGACACGCCGCATGGCCGACGACCGAAGACAGCCGAAGGTGGGAGCAGATCCCGCCATGGCCGGATACGGTACCCCTGGAATCACCGGCATGTGATCCGGATCACTGAAGATCGCTGAAGAAAACCCCGCCGGGGACGATGAGTTCCAGGGGGCGCTGCGGTCTGCCTTGCGTACACACCGGACCGAGGAAGAGGAACGACTCCCATGCGCATCGTCATCACCGAGTTCATCAGTCTGGACGGCGTCGTACAGGCCCCGGGCGGTCAGGGCGAGGACAACGACGGCGAGTTCGCCCACGGCGGCTGGTCGCACCCGTTCTTCGACCCGGAGGTGGTGGGCGGCTCCTTCACCGGGGCGATGGAGAACGCCGGAGCACTGCTGTTCGGACGCCGCACGTGGCAGACGATGGCCGCGGCGTGGCCCGGCCGGGCGGGCGATCCGTTCGCCGACCGGATGAACTCCCTCCCGAAGTACGTCGTATCGCGGACCCTGGGCGAGTCCGACCTCGCATGGAACAACACCACGCTGATCGCGGGCGAGAAGGCGGTCGACCGCATCCGCGAGCTGCACGGGGCCGAGGGCGGCGACCTCGTGGTCATGGGCAGCCCCACCCTCGTACGCACCCTGCTGAGCGAGGGCCTGGTCGACGAACTCCGGCTGATGGTCATGCCGGTGCTGCTCGGCGGCGGCAAGTCGATCTTCCCCGCGGACGGCGGCCTGCGCACCCTCGAACTGGTCTCCACGGCCATCAGCCCGGCCGGCGTGCACGTGTGCACCTACCGCCCGGCCGCCGGGAAGTAGACGGCCGGCGGGCGGCATCGCGGCGCTCACTCCTCGCGCGCTCGCTCCTCACGCGCTCAGCCCTCCCCCGCCCAGTCCTCCCGCGGCCCCCGGTACAGCTCCTGGATCCGGTCCGCGTAGTCACGGGCGATCGCGCCGCGCCTGAGCTTCAGCGACGGCGTCAGGTGGCCGCGCGCCTCGGTGAAATCGCGCGGGAGGACGGCGAAGCGGCGGATCGACTCGGCGCGCGAGACCAGCCGGTTCGCCTCGTCCACCGCCCGCTGCAGGTCCGCCCGGAGTTCCTCGTCCTGCACGAGCTCGCGGATCGGCACGTTCTGCTTCTTGTGCATCTGGCGCCAGTGCTGCAGCCCGTCGGGTTCCAGCGTGATCAGCGCGGTGATGTAGGGCCGGTTGTCGCCGACGACCATGCACTGGCCGACCAGCGGGTGGGCCCGCAGCCAGTCCTCCAGCGGTGCGGGAGCGACGTTCTTGCCGCCGGAGGTGATGATCAGGTCCTTCTTGCGGCCGGTGATGGTGAGGTAGCCGTCGGCGTCGAGCTCGCCGATGTCGCCGGTGGCAAGCCAGCTCCCGTACGGGGCCGCCTGCGCGGCGTTCCAGTAGCCGGCGAAGACGTGGCGGCCGCCCAGCAGCACCTCTCCGTCGTCCGCGATCCGTACGGCCGTGCCCGGCAGCGGCCAGCCGACGGTGCCCAGGCGGGGCCGCTGCGGCGGGGTCACGGTGCTCGCGCCGGTGGTCTCCGTCAGCCCGTAGCCCTCGAAGACCTCGATGCCGGCGCCGGTGTAGAAGGCCGCGAGCCGTCGGCCGAGCGGTGATCCGCCGCTCAGGATGTAGCGGACGCGGCCGCCGAGCGCGGCGCGGATCCGGCGGTAGACGAGCGGGTCGTACAGGGAGCGGGCGAGGCGCAGCACGAGGCCGGGGGCCTTGCCCTCGACGGTCTCGCCGAAGCGCCGCGCGATGCGGGCGGCCCGGTCGAAGGAGGAGGCCCGGCCCATTCTCTCCGCGGTGGCCCGGGCGGTGTTGTAGACCTTCTCCAGCACGTACGGGATGGCCAGGAGGAAGGTGGGCCGGAAGCCCGCGAGGTCGGCGAGGAGGTCCTCGGTACGGATGCTGGGCGCGTGCCCGAGCTTGACGCGGGCCCGCATGCAGCCGATGGCCACCATCCGCCCGAAGACATGGCTGAGCGGCAGGAACAGCAGGGTGGAGGCGGGGTCCTTGCTGACGGATGTGAAGACGGGGTGCAGCAGCTCCACCGCGTTGTCGACCTGGGCGTAGAAGTTGGCGTGGGTGATCACGCAGCCCTTGGGCTGCCCGGTGGTGCCGGAGGTGTAGATGAGGGTGGCGACGGAGTCCGGCGTGCGGGCGGCCCGCCGGTTGTGCACCACCGCGTCCGGGATGCGTTCCCCGACCTTGACCAGCCGGGCGATCGCTCCGGTGTCGAATTCCCACAGGTGCGTCAGCCAGGGCAGGTTGCCGCGCTCGGCGCTGATCAGCCGGGCCTGGGCGGTGTCCTCGACGGCGCAGGCCACGGCCCCGGAGTCCTGGATGATCCAGCGCGCCTGGAGGGCCGAGGAGGTCGGGTAGATCGGTACGGTGACCAGCCCGGCGGCCCATCCGGCGAAGTCGAGCAGGGTCCATTCGTAGGTGGTACGGGCCATGATGGCGAGCCGGTCGCCCTCGCGGAGCCCTTCGGCGATCAGGCCCTTGGCCACGGCGAGCACGTCGGCCGCGAATTGTGCGGCCGTGACGTCGCGCCAGACGCCGTCGCGGTCCTTGCGGGCGAGCACCGCCTCGCCGGGCGCCTCCCAGGCGTTGTGGAACGGGAGGTCCCCGAGGGACCCCCGGTCCGGCGGTCCGACCAGCGCGGGCACCCGTACCTCACGGACCACTCCGTCGATCACGGTCTTGACGGGTTCCACCGGCTCTACGGGCCTGACCAGCCTCAACTCGGATGCCACGGTGATCTCTCCTCGGCTCGGCGCAAGCGTTACCGCCGGTAATCTACGGAGCGGCAACCGGCCCGGCCAGACCATGGAGGGGTTCTTCACCGACGCTCCACGCCACCGCCCCACACCCCGGACGCGGCGGTGGCCACGACGCAGTCGGTGAAATCGCGGGGCCCACGGCCGGGCGACCCGCCGGCCCGCACCGGCACACGGTGGAATCGGTCGGCCGCCGGGCGGGCTGCGGGAGCGCGTTCGGCCCGAGCGCGGCCGTCCGCCGCACGGACGGAACCCGTCCCGGCCGGCGCCGCACCGGCAGGTAGCGTAGGGGCGGCGTAAAGACCACGGACGGGCACGTGTCGGTGCGTTGCGACTGCCGGGCCGTTGATGCGCTCACCCTCTGAGCAAGGAGCTCCACACGCATGTCCATACCACCGCAGCCTCCGTCGTCCCCCGGTCCGTACGGCCAGCCCCAGCCCGGCCCGTACGGCCAGCCGGGCCCGTACGGCCAGCCGGGGCAGCAGCCCGGTCAGCCGCCGTACGGCCAGCCGGGACAGCCGGGCTGGTACCCGCAGCAGTCGCAGAAGACCAACCCGCTGGCCATCGTGGCGTTCGTCATGTCGATCGTCTGCGCGATCCCGCTGGTCCCGCTGATCCTCGGTTTCGTCGCCCTCTCCCAGATCAAGTCCCGTGGTGAGAAGGGCAAGGGCCTCGCCATCGCGGCGATCGTCATCCACGGCGCGACCATCGCGTTCTACGGCATCTTCATCGCCCTCGGCCTCTCCGGAGCGCTGGACGACGACACCACGAAGAAGCGCGACACCGGCGGCCAGGTCACCGCCCCGGTCGCCGGCGGCGTGAGCGACATCAAGGCGGGGGACTGCTTCAACACGAGCGACGACCTGTCGAAGTACAACGCCGAGGACGGCAGCCAGGCCGCCCTCTCGGTGCGCATCGTGCCCTGCGACCAGCCGCACAAGGGCGAGGCGTACTCCGTCTTCGACCTGGAGGGCGGGCTGTACCCGGGCGAGGAGAAGGTCGTGTCCATCGCCGAGGAGAAGTGCGGGGGCACCGCGCTCACCACGTACCTGGGCAAGGACGCGAAGGTCTCGGACAAGCTCGAGGTGTACTACTACTACCCGCAGGCCACCACCTGGATCCGGGGCGAACGCGAGGTCACCTGCTTCGTGGGCGACCCGAGCGGCCCCACCACGGGCTCGATCCGCGCCGCGGGCTCCTGACCCGCACCGGCCGGGCCCGCCTCAGGGGCGTCGGCCGGGTCCCGCCCCTTCAGGCCGCATCCGCGCCCGGGTCGGCCGGCGGGCAGTCGCGGCAGCGGCGCGGGTACGGCGCACGGAACGCGCGGTCGCAGCCGTCGCAGTTCTGGAGCGGGTGCGGCGCTTCGGCATCCCGGACCGGCGGGGCCACCGGGGCCGGGGGCAGCCGGGGCGGGAGCAGCCTGGTGAGACGGTACGCGACGACGGCCGCGGGGTTGCGCATCTGGTCGGGGAGGTCCGCGGACACGGCCCGCGCGACCGCGTCGGGGGCGATCCCGCGCTCCAGCCAGGCGGAGGCGTCCGGCGCGAGGCGCCGTACGTCGCGCTCGGAGAGCAGGAGCCGCGGGTCGTGGCGCCGTAGCCCGGCGAGCAGTTCGAGCGCACCGGGGTGCGGGCCCGGCCCGGCCACCTCCGCCGGGGCGACAGGCTCGGGCTGCGGACCCGGCTCCAGGTCCGGCCCCGGCTCCGACTCCAGGCCCGGCCCCGACTGCGGCTCCAGGCCCGGCTCCGGCTCCGGCTCCGGCTCCAGAGGTGGCTGGGGCGGAGGTGGCGGCAGCGGCGGCTCGTCCGGGGCGGCCTCCGGCCTGTTGTACGAGTACGTCCGGGTCACCACCCGCCCGGTCTGCAGCCGCTCGCGCCGGCGTTGGAGATAGCCGTGCCTCTCCAGCTCCCGCAGCGCGGAACCGATCCGGATCTCGCCCTCCGGGAACCGCGCGGTCAGCGCCTTGACGCCGATCGGGGCCCCGTCGGGCAGCGACTGGATGTGGGCCGCGACCCCGATCGCCGTCGCCGACAGTTCGCGGTGCTGGAGGAGGTGGTTGCCGACCACCGTGTAGTGACTCGCGTGGCGCACGTTGACGTGGATGACACCGGATCGGGGGGTCCCTGAGGGAACTCGGGACGAGGCGCGCGAGACCGCGCTAGGGTGCTGAAGAGCCATGGGGAAGCGAGCCACTTCCTAAGATGGTCAGGCCCTCGGCCGGGATTGCAGTCCCACCGGGGGCCGTCTCATGTCTGCGGTTGTCGGGGCGAGCATATGCCAGCCAACCAGTAGTAAATCCAGCCCAGTTGGCACGATTCACCCGTCCGGGCGACGCCGGCCGGTGGGGTTGGTCGGTTGGTCATTTCCCCCGGTTCTTTGGGTCTTTACGCGTCCAGGCGCACCGGATCCCGGTATCCCGCGACCCGGTTCCCGTCCGATGTCCCGGGGCGGCAGGAGCCCCGCGTCGCGGATTCCCGCGACCCGGTCCCGGCGGCCGGCGGAACCGTACGAACGCCTTCCGCGTCTCCGGTCCATATCGGCGCCGCCGAGGGCCCATGCGGAAATCCCCGTATTAGCATGGACATGACCAGCTGATTCTGGCCATGTCCAGTTATCAACTCCCCAGGGGATACATGTCGTTCGACGCGGAGTGGGCTCAGCACAAGGCCGCCGCCCTCGCACAGCAGTCACCCGTGATGCGGCTCAATCAGGCACCCCCCGACGGCGGCGCGCCCGCGAGCCCGGCCGGGAGCCTGGTGGCCGGAGCCGCCTCCATCAACGGCAACGCCAACCTGCTGATCGAGATCGCCGCGCTCCTCCACGAGGGCCGGCCCGACGGAGACGCGAGCACCATGGCACGCGCCCCAAGGGCCCATGCCGACGTCTCCACGGAGGTCCTGCGCTTCGCCCGCTTCGCCGACGACCAGTTCAAGGACACGGTCAGCCTGCTCGCCGCCCTGGCCACCCGCCTCAAGACGGCCGGCACCGGCTTCGCGCAGGTGGACGACGACACCGCCCGCTCCTTCCTCGGCAGCCTCCTCGAATCGGGGCAGTACGTGAAACCGGAGGCCAAGTGAGCGGGCTCAGCCACCGCAAGGACGTCCAGTTCCTGGAGGAGTGCAACCCGGCCCTGGTGGAACGCAACGCCGCCGAGTTCAAGCGCCTGCGCGATCTGCTCGTCCAGGCCGAGGAGCCCGCCCGGCGGGCCGAGACCGGCACCGAATGGCACAGCGACGGCAGCCACACGTACACCTCGCGCCTCTCCGAGGCCCGGCAGCTCGTGCAGCACATCGCAGAGGGGTACGACAGGGCCGCGAGCGCCCTGCACGCGTACGCGGCGGCCCTGACGACCGCCAAGTCCCACTACTCGAACGGCCGGGGCTCCGAGCGCAAGCTGGCCGCCCTGATCGCCACGAAGGGCACCGCGGTCACCCGCACCGCCCAGGAGGCGGAGCCGATGCGCCAGTGGGAGGACATGCGGGCGACGACCGGCTTCCTCGACGGTCTCGCCGAGCTCACGATGGACGTGGACGACATCCGCGAGGATGCGGACCGCCTCCACGACGACGCCGGCGGCAACTTCCGGCTGGCCGGGACCACCGAGCAGGAAGCGCGCAGCTCCTGCGTCCACGCGCTCAAGCAGGCGTACGAGCTGCTGCCCGAGTTCAGGCTGAAGGGCGGGGCGGGCGGGGTCGACCTCTACGCGGCCATGGCCGACATCCGCCGCGAGGCGGCTGAGGCCCGCACCAACCCCCTGACCCATCTGCCGGGCAGTGGCCCGAAGAAGGAGATGACGGGTCCGGTGGGGCCGGACACCCCGGTCTCCCCGCAGCTCCGCGACATCCGGATGCGGGTCGCGGGGCTGCCGGACGCCGCCGACAACTACTGGATCCCCCTCGTCACGGACGAGATGCACGCGGACTGGATCTCCCGGAACAAGGAGGTCCTGCGGGCGGCGGCCAGGAACGCGGGCCTGCCGGAAGAGCTGGTCGCAGGCGTGGCCTGGCAGGAGATCGGCGGCTATCAGCCCGGCCTGCTGGACGACGTGACCGGCACGATCCGCGAACAGGCCGCGGCTCCCTGGGGCCTGAGCCCGGTCACCCCCGAGAACCTTCCGTGGCGTCTCGGCGGGAATCCGGACGAGACCTCCTACGGGCCGATCGCCGTCCAGCTGCGGCGCGGTGCCGAAGTGCTCGGCTACGACCCGGCGAACCTCACCGACCACCAGCGGACCCTGGTCGAAGAGGCCCTGCAGGACCCCAAGCAGAATGCCTTCATAGCCGCCGGACACCTGGCGCAGATCAAGGCGGAGAGCGGTCTCGCCGACGTGCCCGCCGACCGGATGACGGAGGCCCAGATGCGGGAGATCGCCGCGCGCTACAACGGAGGGCCCTACTGGGACCTCCCCAAGGCCCAGGGCTACGGTGACCGGTTCGTCGGGGACCTCGGCCGAGCGAAGGACGCAATGCGATGACGTATCCCCGGGAGAGCATCGACCTGCCCGAGGACCGGGGCTGCCTGCGATGGGTACTGGGTGTCCCGCTCGGGATCATCCACCTGCTCAACGCCGTCGCCGTGTGGGCGGCCCTCTTCGCCGGACCCCGGGCCGAGTGGGACCACCAGGGCTACGAGGGCGTCTCCGCGATGTGCTTCGTCTCCGTATCCCTGAGCACCCTGGGCCTGCTCATCACCCTCGTCCCGAGCGTGCGCCGGACCATGGGCCTGTGGTGGTTCGCCCCGCCCGTCGTCCTCGGGCTGATCGCGTACGTCCGCGGTGCGACGCTCGGATGAGGCTCCCCCGCGAGAACATCGACCTGCCCGAGGACCGCGGCTGCCTGCAGTGGGTCCTCGGGATACCGCTCGCCCTCGGCTACGTCCCCGCGGTGTTCACCTGCTACGCCGCCCTGACGCTGCGGGCGGAGCCCGGCGACGAGGTGATGCGCGACACCGTCCGCTTCATGTCCGGCTGCTCCCTGGTGCTGTGCCTCGTCGGACTGCTGGTCACCATCACCCCGCTGTTCCGCCGGACGATGGGCCGGTGGTGGTTCGCCGCACCGTTCCTTCTGGCGACGGTCGCGTACTTCCGCGCGCAGACGGTCTGACGGCTCCGACGGCCGGACTCCGAGGGCGGGGGCGGAAGGCCCTGCGAACGCCGCAGCCCCCGCCCGGGGACGAGGGCGGGGGCTGCGGCGCACACGGTGCGGTGCGGGTGCGGGCGGGTCAGGCCGCGACCACGACCTGCTCGGTGGCCGGGGCCGGCTCGTCCAGCAGTGAGGCCGAGGCGGAGGCGTAGGCCTCCTTGTCCAGGATTCCCTCGCGGGCCGAGACGATGACCGGGACCAGGGCCTGGCCGGCCACGTTGGTGGCGGTGCGGATCATGTCCAGGATCGGGTCGATCGCCAGCAGCAGGCCGACGCCCGCGAGCGGCAGGCCCAGCGTGGAGAGGGTCAGCGTCAGCATGACGGTGGCGCCCGTCAGGCCGGCCGTGGCGGCCGAGCCGATGACCGAGACGAAGACGATGAGCAGGTACTCCTTGATGCCCAGCTGCACGTCGAAGATCTGCGCGATGAAGATGGCGGCGAGCGCCGGGTAGATCGCGGCGCAGCCGTCCATCTTGGTGGTGGCGCCGAACGGGACGGCGAAGGAGGCGTACTCCTTCGGGACGCCGAGGCGCTCGGTGACCTTCTGGGTGACCGGCATGGTGCCGACCGAGGAGCGGGAGACGAAGGCCAGCTGGATGGCGGGCCAGGCGCCCTTGAAGAACTGCAGCGGGCTGACCTTGGCGACCGTCGCGAGGAGCAGCGGGTACACGCCGAACATGACGATGGCGCAGCCGATGTAGACGTCGGCGGTGAAGGTCGCGTACTTGCCGATCAGGTCCCAGCCGTACGTGGCGATCGCGGTGCCGATGAGGCCGATGGTGCCGATCGGGGCCAGCCGGATGACCCACCACAGGGCCTTCTGGAGCAGCTCCAGGGCGGACTCCGCGAGGTCCAGGACCGGCTTGGCCTTGGCGCCGAGCTGGAGGGCGGCGATACCGGCGACGACGGCCAGGAAGACGATCTGCAGGACCTTCAGCTCGGTGAAGGGCGTGACGATGTCCGTCGGGACGATCCCGGTCAGGAAGTCGATCCAGGAGCCGGTCCGCTTGGGGTCCTTGCCGTCCGCGGCGGTGAGGCCGGTACCGGAACCCGGGTCGGTCAGCAGGCCGATGCCGATGCCGATGCCGACCGCGATCAGCGACGTGATCATGAACCAGAGCAGCGTGCGACTGGCGAGCCGTGCCGCGTTGTTCACCTTCCGCAGGTTGGTGATCGACACCAGGATCGCGAAGAAGACGAGCGGGGCGATGGCCAGCTTCAGCAGCTGGATGAAGATGTCGCCGGTCTTCTCCAGGGTGGTGGCGAGCCAGCTGACGTCCTGGCTGCGGGCTATCCAGCCGAAGAGGACGCCGAGGGCGAGACCGGCGACGATCTGGGCCCAGAAGGGGAACTTGAACGAGGCCTTGGCAGGGGCCTGGGGGGTCGCGGACACGGACACTCTCCGGAGGTGACGCACGAAGACAGGGGGGAAGTACTGCGGTGGCGAAGCGGTGCGGCAGCAGCCGGAAGGAGGGCCGGCCGGGACGGCTGCTGTATCGATTCAGCTCAACAGCAACAGGCCGCGGACGCGCGGCGGCAGAGGTCGACGTGCAGGCGCATCACGAGCGGAACGCTCGTGATCATGGGGTGCGCAACTGTGGTCAACATGTTGAACACGCTAACACTTCTCCTTTGAGAATCTCAAAGGGGTGCTTTGAGACAGCGGCGCAAGAGGCCCCCTTGCGCAGACCGGGAAAACGCGAACGCCCCAGCGTTACGGGCGGTATACCCGATGCTGGGGCGGTTCGATGTGTGATGAAGCCAACTGGGGCGTTACGAGCTCACGCGCGCCGCGTCGTCGGCCTGGTCCTCCTGGCTGCGGTTCGCGGCGAGCTTCTGCTTCGCACCCGCGACGCGACCGGAGATCTGCTGGGACATCTCGTCGCGCTGCTTGCGCAGGAGGACGAAGGAGAGCGGGGCCGAGATCACGAGGGCGAGCAGCACGACCCAGGCCACGTTGGCGTCCCCGAGCCCGGCGGGCACCCAGCCCAGCCGGACGAGGCCGGCGACGGCGACGAGGCATCCGACGAAGATGCCCAGGCGCATCGCGGTGTAGCGGATCGTTGCGCTCGGCTTGAGGGACACGGTGACCCCTTCTCTCTCGTCGTGGTCTGCGGCGGCTGGTGCCCGTCCAGTGAAGCACGCCGCCACCCCGCCGCGGCCCTCCGGGGTACGGCGGCCGGTGCGGCGGCGGGTGCGGCAGCGGGTGCGGCCGCCGGTCAGTGCAGCGGCAGCAGCATCACGATGTCGTCGCGGTCGTCGCCCGGGGCCACCCGGATCGCGCCGGGGACGCGGCCGACCTCCTTGTAGCCGCAGGAGGCGTAGAAGTGCTCCAGGCCCAGGCCGCCGCGGCAGGTGAGACGGACGGCGTCGATGTTCCCGAGGGAACGGGCCGCGGCCTCCGTGGCGGCCATCAGTTCGCGCCCGTACCCCTTGCCCTGGTGGCGCGGATGGACCATCACCGTGTAGGCCCACAGCCAGTGGAGCTGGAGCGCGTGCGAGTTGTGGACGAGGAAGGCGGTCGCGGCGACCGCCCCGTCCCCGTCGTGCCCGACGAGCAGCCGGCAGCTCCCGCCGGCGACGCCGGCGAGGTGCTTGTCCAGCGCGGGGCGGACCTCGTCGGAGGTGACCGGGGGCACGAAGCCCACGGCGCCGCCCGCGTTGGAGACGTCGGCCCACAGCGCCAGGATTCCATCACGCAGGGCAGGGTCGACGACCGGGTCCAGGGTGAAAGTAAGGGTCATATGGCGAGTTTATCCATTACCCAATCGGCGCGTCCAGAAAACGCCGAACCCCGGCCCAGGGGCCGGGGTTCGACTGACCGGAAGAGGCCGGACCGGGCTGTCAGACGCGCATCGCCTGCGGGGTCTCGCGCAGGTCTGCGTCCGGGCCGGGGTACTCGCGGATGATCTCGTAGCGCGTGTTGCGCTCGACCGGACGGAAGCCCGCTTCGCGGATCAGGTCCAGCAGATCGTCACGGCCCAGCTTGTTCGGGGTGCCGTAGTTGTCCGCGTCGTGCGTGATCTTGTACTCGACGACCGAGCCGTCCATGTCGTCCGCACCGTGCTGCAGCGCGAGCTGGGCGGTCTGCACGCCGTGCATCACCCAGAACACCTTGACGTGCGGCACGTTGTCGAAGAGCAGTCGCGAGACGGCGAAGGTCTTCAGCGCCTCGGCGCCGGTCGCCATCGTCGTACGCGCCTGGAGCTTGTTGCGTACCTTGCCGTCCTTCATGTCCACGAAGTCGTGCTGGTAGCGCAGCGGGATGAAGACCTGGAAGCCGCCGGTCTCGTCCTGCAGCTCGCGCAGCCGCAGCACGTGGTCCACGCGGTGGCGCGGCTCCTCGATGTGCCCGTACAGCATGGTCGCGGGGGTCTTGAGACCCTTCTCGTGCGCCAGCCGGTGGATGCGCGACCAGTCTTCCCAGTGGGTGCGGTGGTCGACGATGTGCTGCCGGACCTCCCAGTCGAAGATCTCCGCGCCGCCGCCGGTGAGCGACTCCAGGCCCGCCTCGATCAGCTCGTCCAGGATCTCGGACGCCGTGAGACCGGAGATCGTCTCGAAGTGGTGGATCTCGGTCGCCGTGAACGCCTTCAGCGAGACGTTCGGCAGCGCCTTCTTCAGCTCGGAGAGCGAGCGCGGGTAGTAGCGCCACGGCAGGTTCGGGTGCAGGCCGTTGACGATGTGCAGCTCGGTGAGGTTGTCGTTCTCCATGGCCTTGGCCAGGCGCACGGCCTCCTCGATGCGCATCGTGTACGCGTCCTTCTCGCCCGGCTTGCGCTGGAACGAGCAGTACGCGCACGAGGCGGTGCACACGTTCGTCATGTTGAGGTGCCGGTTGACGTTGAAGTGGACGACGTCACCGTTCTTGCGCGTGCGCACCTCGTGGGCGAGGCCGCCCAGCCAGGCCAGGTCGTCCGACTCGTAGAGGGCGATACCGTCCTCACGGGTCAGCCGCTCGCCGGAGCGGACCTTCTCCTCCAGCTCACGCTTGAGCCCAGCGTCCATGTACCGGTCGCCTCCTCTAGATGCCTCTGCCTGTCCTGCGAACCCTGCCCCACCGTACTCTCAGGCTTCCTCGGGCAGCTCCCCGACCCGGTTCTCCCACTTGGTGGAGAGCACGATGGTGGTACGGGTGCGCGAGACGCCCTTGGTTCCGGAGAGCCTGCGGATGATCTTCTCCAGGCCGTCCACGTCGTTGGCGCGCACCTTCAGCATGAAGGAGTCGTCGCCGGCGATGAACCAGCAGTCCTCGATCTCGTTGAGGTCGCGCAGCCGCCGGGCCACGTCCTCGTGGTCCGCGGCGTCGGACATGGAGAGCCCGATCAGCGCCGTGACGCCGAGGCCGAGCGAACGCGAGTCCACCGTCGCGCGGTAGCCGGTGATGACCCCGGCCGTCTCCAGTCGGTTGATGCGGTCGGTGACGCTGGGGCCGGAGAGGCCCACGAGACGGCCCAGCTCCGCGTACGAGGCACGACCGTTTTCCCGGAGTGCCTGGATGAGCTGCCTGTCCACCGTGTCCATTTACGTGGAGCCTTCCATTATTCGGCGATCCTGCAAGTCTAGGTATAGAATCTAAGGCACACAGGGTCAACACCCTGTGAAATCTTATCGCTGATCAATGACGATCTTCAGGAGTGGTTCACCGTGTTCACGATCGAGATGGCCTACGCACACATGCGGGAGCTCCAGGAGCTGGCCAACCGATCCCGTGCCCACCAGCCCGCCGCGGCCCACCGCGTCGACAAGGCCCGCAAGCCGCTCGGCCGTAAGAAGAAGGCCTAGTCACCGGCGCTTGCCCCCCGGGGAGTACGGGAGCCTCCCAGCTCCCCCTCCCAACGGCGGTACAGCCGGTGCGGCACACCTGCCGCGTCCAGCACCCGCCCCGCGACGAAGTCCACCAGATCCTGGATGTGCGTCGCACCCGTATAGAACGCCGGAGAGGCGGGCAGCACGATCGCGCCCGCCTCGTCCAGCGCCACCAGATGCCGCAGTGTCTGACCGTTCAGCGGGGTCTCCCGCACCGCGACCACCAGCCGGCGCCGCTCCTTGAGCGTCACGCTCGCCACGCGCTGGAGCAGGTCCTTCGACAGTCCGAGCGCCACCCCCGCCACGCAGGCCGTGGACGCGGGGACGATGAGCATCCCCTTGACCGGGTACGAGCCCGAACTCGGGCCCGCCGCCAGGTCTCCCGCACCCCAGTACCGGATGTCCGCGTCGGCCGCCGGGGCCTGGAAGGTCCCCGGTTTGCCGTCGGCGCCACGGGCCAGCCACTCCGCGAGGTCCTCGCGCCAGTGCGCGTCGCGGAAGGCGATCCCGGTCTCGTCCAGCAGAGTGAGACGCGAGGCGCGGCTCACCACCAGGTCGACACTCTCGCCCGCGGCGAGCAGCCCGCGGAGCACCGCCGCCGCGTACGGCGTCCCGGACGCCCCGGAAACCCCGACCACCCACGGGGTGCGCTTGCGCTCAGTCATACCTCCGAGACTATCCGGCCACCGCCGATGGGCACTCAGTAAGGTGTCCGGACGTTCCCGTGACGGGACGTGGCGAGGGGGACGAGGAAGATGAGCACGACAGCGGAAGCGGGCTGGACGCAGCTCGACCGGGCCAAGGCGGCCGGAAAGCTGATGGCGGGCTGGGTGGCACTGCTGTGGCTGATCGAGCTGGTGGACGCGGCCACCGGCCATGCGCTGGACGGGTACGGGATCATCGCCCGCGAACCGGACGGGCTCACCGGGATACCGCTCGCGCCCTTCCTCCACTTCGGCTTCGACCATGTGGCGGCCAACACCGTCCCGCTGCTGACCCTCGGCTTCGTGGCGGCCCTCAGCGGCATCCGCCGCTTCCTCGCCGTGTGCGCGGCCGTCGCCGTCGTGGACGGTCTCGGCGTCTGGCTGGTCTCCCCCTCGGACACCATCACGGCGGGCGCCTCGGGCCTGATCTTCGGCCTCTTCGGCTACCTGCTGGTCCGCGGCTTCGTGGAACGGCGTCCGCTGGGCGTGGTGGTGGCAGTGGTGATCGCCGCCGTCTGGGGCAGCACCATCTTCCTGGGCATCCTGCCGACGGACTCGGGAGTCAGCTGGCAGGGCCACCTCTTCGGCCTCCTGGCAGGCGCGGCGGCGGCCTTCGCCCTCCCGCGCCGCGCACCGGCCGCCGGCTAGAGGCTCAGGCCCCGTACGGCCAGATCGCCCAGGGCGCACACGAACAGGGCGATCCCGATGAAGCCGTTGACCGTGAAGAAGGCGCGGTTCAGGCGGGACAGGTCGTGCGGCTTGACGATCGTGTGCTCGTAGAGGAAGGCCGCGACGACCACCGCCAGGCCGGCCCAGAACAGCGCGCCCGCGTCCGTGGCGAGTGCGTACCAGGCCAGCAGGGCCGTGGTCACGACGTGCGCGCCGCGCGCGCCCCAGAGGGCGGCCGGGACGCCGAAGCGGGCCGGGACGGACTTGACGCCCTCCGCCCGGTCGGCGGCCACGTCCTGGCAGGCGAAGATCAGGTCGAAGCCGCCGATCCACACGCCGACCGCCAGGCCCAGGAGCACCGCGTCCCAGGACCACTCGCCGGTCACGGCCAGCCAGGCCCCGACCGGGCCCATCGCCTGGGCCAGGCCCAGGATGGCGTGCGGGAAGTTCGTGAACCGCTTGCCGTACGGGTAGACCACCATCGGGATCACGGCGACCGGCGCGAGCGCCAGGCACAGCGGGTTCAGCAGCGCCGCCGAGCCGAGGAAGACCAGCAGCGCGATACCGGCGCCGGTCCAGGCCGCGCGGACCGACACCGCGCCGGTGACCAGCTCACGGCTCGCCGTGCGCGGGTTGCGGGCGTCGATCTCGCGGTCGATGATCCGGTTGGCCGCCATCGCGAAGGTCCGCAGCCCCACCATGCAGATGGTGACGAGCAGCAGGACGCCCCAGTGGACGCGCCGGTCGAGCTGGAACATGGCGGTGAACGCCGCGATGTAGGCGAAGGGCAGCGCGAAGACCGAGTGCTCGATCAGCACAAGCCGCAGGAAGGCCTTGACCTTCCCTGCCTGCGGCGCGGGGCCGGGTCCCTGAAGGGCTTCGGCGGCGGAGGTCATGCGAGGCTCCTGCGGAACTCTTCGAGGTCGGCCGTGAGCTCCGCCGCCGGGAGGGCGCCCAGCTCCAGGGTCCGGACGGTGTCGTCGTCGTGACCCTCGGGCGGGGTGACGCGTGCGGTGACCTCCCAGTCGCCCCCGGACGGGCGGGCGTCGAGGAGCAGGAAGTTCCCGGCCTCCGCGGTGAACGGCTCCCCGGCCGCCAGGGCCTGCTGGAGCTGCTCCGCGAAGCCGTCCGCCTCGGTGTCCCGTGCGCCGGGCAGCTCGAAACCGCCGCCCTCCCCGTCCACGTCGAACATCAGGGCCCAGGTGTCGCCGGACCCCGCGAATTCCTCGGGGCTGACGCCCGCCTGCTCGGCGGCGAGGAGCACACCGGGCTGCGTCGGGTCGATCTCCGGGCGCATCAGGGCGACGTACCGCTCCGAGGTGCCGATGAAGAACTCGGGGCCGCCCACGGCGATGGGGCTCACAGTCCGTACTCCTTCCAGCGGCGGTCCACCAGGGCGGCCGTCGCCGGGTCGGACTCCACCATGTCGGGCCAGCCGCCGTCGCGGGTGTAGCCCTCCTCGGGCAGCTTCTTCGTCGCGTCGATGCCCGCCTTGCCGCCCCAGAACTGCTGGTACGAGGCGTGGTCCAGGTGGTCCACCGGGCCCTCGACGACGGTGAGGTCGCGGGAGTAGTCGGTGTTGCCCAGGGCCCGCCAGGAGACCTCGTGCAGGTCGTGGACGTCGCAGTCCTTGTCGACCACGATGATCAGCTTGGTCAGCGACATCATGTGGGCGCCCCAGATGGCGTGCATGACCTTCTGGGCGTGCTTCGGGTACTTCTTGTCGATCGAGACGATCGCGCAGTTGTGGAAGCCTCCCGATTCGGGGAGGTGGTAGTCCACGATGTCCGGCACGATGATCTTGAGGAGCGGAAGGAAGAACCGCTCCGTCGCGCGGCCGAGCGGGCCGTCCTCGGTCGGCGGCCGGCCGACCACGATCGACTGGATGAGCGGACGCTTGCGCATCGTCACGCAGTCGATCTTCAGGGCCGGGAAGGGTTCCTGCGGGGTGTAGAAGCCGGTGTGGTCGCCGAACGGGCCCTCCGGCAGCATCTCGCCGGGCTCCAGCCAGCCCTCGATGACGACCTCGGCGTTGGCGGGGACCTGGAGCGGGACCGTCTTGCAGTCGACCATCTCGATCCGCTTGCCCGCGACGAAGCCGGCGAAGAGGTACTCGTCGATGTCGCCCGGCAGCGGCGCGGTGGACGCGTACGTCACCGCGGGCGGGCAGCCGAAGGCGATGGCGACCGGCAGCCGTTCGCCCTTGGCCGCGGCCACGGCGTAGTGGTTGCGGCTGTCCTTGTGGATCTGCCAGTGCATGCCGATGGTGCGCTTGTCGTGGCGCTGGAGCCGGTAGAGGCCGAGGTTGCGGACGCCGGTCTCGGGGTGCTTGGTGTGGGTCAGGCCGAGGTTGAAGAAGTCCCCGCCGTCCTTGGGCCAGGTGAAGAGGGCCGGGAGCCGGTCCAGGTCCACGTCGTCGCCGGTGAGGACGACCTCCTGGACGGGCGCCTCACCCTTGATCTTCTTCGGCGGCACGTGGACCATCGAGCCGAGCTTGCCGAAGGCCTCGCGGACCCCGATGAAGCCCTGCGGGAGCTCGGGCTTGAGCAGGCCGCCGATCTTCTCGCTGATCTCGCCGTACGACTTGAGGCCGAGGGCCTTGAGCAGGCGGCGGTCGGTGCCGAAGACGTTCATGGCCAGCGGCATCGCCGAACCCTTGACGTTCTCGAACAGCAGGGCCGGGCCCCCTGCCTTGTTCACTCTGTCGACGATCTCCCCGACTTCCAGGTACGGGTCGACTTCGGCCTTGATGCGCTTGAGGTCGCCCTCCCGCTCCAGAGCCCGGAGCAGCGAGCGGAGATCGTCGTAAGCCATAGGGGTCAGTATCCGTCACCAACTACCCTGGAGGCGTCACCGGGGCCCGACGTGGGCCCCCCGTCACTGACTGGGAGTCGGTCCCACACCGTGCTGCGCTATCTGCCGTTCCTGCTGATCCTCGCGCTGACCATCTATGCCTTCATCGACTGCCTGAACACCCCGGAGCAGGAGGTCAAGCACCTCCCCAAGGTGGTCTGGGTGATCATCATCCTGCTGTTCTCCATCGTGGGCCCGGTGGTGTGGCTGTTCGCGGGCAGGCAGCGGGGGGCGTCGGGCGGCGGCCGGGCGCGCCGGGCGCAGTGGGTGGCGCCCGACGACAACCCGGAGTTCCTGAAGTCGCTGCGCGACGAGCAGGAGAAGAAGGACAAGGACCAGGACTGAAGGCTCCTGCGGACGGCCGGGCGGAGCCTCAGCCGACGTAGAAGTACCAGGGGCTCTTCCCGAAGTCCTTGGAGCCTCCTCCGCCCTGGCCGAAGAGGCCGGACGGATTGCTGGGTCGGGGCCCGGGGCGCAGGTCCCCGATGTCCGCGTACGGCCGGCCCACCCAGGGAGTGCCGGGGCGCGGCCCCGGTTTGCGGCCGTAGAGGTCCTGGATGTCCGCCCACGGCACTTTCGGCCCCGGCGGAACGGTCGAGGTCGGCCGCGGGGCGGGGGCGGTGGGACTCGGCCGCGGGGCGGGAGCGGTCGGGGTCGGCTGCGGAGCAGGAGCGGTCGGCGTCGGCTTCGGGGCCGGAGCGGGGCCCGGCGTGTCGGCGGAGGCGCCGGACGAGAGCGAGACCGCTCCCGCGGCGAGGGCCGACACGGTGGCGAGGGCGAACCACCCGGTGCGGGTGCGGGTGCGGGCCATGACGGGGCTCCTTGCTGAGGATCGGCCGGCCCGACCGGGCGGGGCCGTGCCTCCATTGCGCCCCGGCGGCCGCACCCCGTCACGTCCCTGACTCCCGTGGCTTGACAACCCCCGGCGGCTACCGGGCCCACGGCAGGATGCGGGTGCCCTCCTCCCCCGGGACCGTCACCACGCCGTCCGAGCGCATCACGACGTGGGCCTCGAAGCTCTCGCCGGCGTGGATGCGGCGCAGTGTGTCCGGGGGAAGGACGAGGGTCCCGCCGGCGGTGACCTTCTCGGTGCGGCCGTCGCAGGTGACCTCCAGGGAGCCGGCGGTGAGGATCCACACCTGCTCGCGGCTGACGGAGTGTTCGGGGCCGGTGGCCCCGGCGGGCATGGCCACGTGCCAGCTGCTGAGCTCGGAGCTGCCGCGGCTGGGGGCGGCGAAGCCGGTCATGGTGGCGTTGGGGGTGGCGGTGACGTTCTCGGGGGCAGGGCTGATCACGTGCAAGGCGGGTCCTCGTGTTCTCGTCGTCCGTCTCGGAGCATGCAAGTAAAGCTGCTTTACTTCGAGTGAGTAAAGCAGCTTGACCCGGCCGTGTCACCATATTTGCGTGAAGAGAGACGAGAACGAGGGCGTCGAGCTGCTGTTCCTGCTCGGCCTGGGCTTCCAGATGCTGCTGGGCGAGTTCACCCGGCGCGTCGCCGAGGCCGGATACCCGGACCTGCGACCGGTGCACGGCATGGCCTTCCAGGCCCTCAGGGGCCCCGGCGCCACCGCCACCGAGCTCGCCGAGCGGCTGGGGGTGACCAAACAGGCCGCCGGACAGATCGTCGACGACCTGGAGAAGCGCGGCTACGTCCGCCGCGAGCCGCATCCCGAGGGCGGCCGCCGCAAGCTGGTGGTCCTGGCCCCGGCGGCCCATGACCACCTCGCCGTCGCGGGCCGGATCCTGCACGAGCTGGAGGCCGAACTCGGCCGCGGCACCGACCTCACCGCCCTGCGCCAGGGCCTCGGGGACGTCGTGCGCACCTTCCACGGGGAGGGCGGACTGCCGCCGCTGCGCCCGGTGTGGTGAGAGGAGCCCGCGGCCCCTACGTACGGGCGAGGGAGGCGTACGCCTCGCGCAGCGCCGCCCGGCGGGTGTCCGTCCGGGCCGCCCAGTCCGCCGGCCGCCCGGCCAGCGCCGAGTCCAGCAGCTCGAAGTGCTCGTGCCAGCCCGCCAGGTGGTCGAGTCGCCCGGCCTCCGGCCCGCGGAACTCGTTCACGAACCGGATCACCGTCGAATCGGTCCCGACCGGCTCCAGGTGGAAGCGGATCCGCCCGTACCCGCCGACCGTGTATTCGGCGACCCGCTCCACGTCCCAGGCGGTCACCCGCCCGGTGGCCACGGTCCCGTCGTCCGGCCGGCGCAGTGTGACCGCCCCGCCGAGCCTGCGCTCCAGCACGTCCGCCTCGGCCAGCCAGCCGCGCAGCCCGTCCGCGGTGGTCAGGGCGGGCCACAGGGCCTCGTAGGCGCACGGCAGGTGCACCTCGAGGCGGAGCAGCCAGTGGTCCTCGCCGCGCTGCTCGCTGGTGGCACGGCTCACGAGAGACATGCCACCAGCGTCCCACTCCCGCCGGTCAGACGCCCGCGTACGAGTGCTTGCCGCTGAGCAGGATGTTCACGCCGTAGTAGTTCCAGATCCAGCAGGCGAAGGCGAAGAGCGCGAGGTACGCGGCCTTGCGGCCCTTCCAGCCGGCGGTGGCGCGGGCGTGCAGGTAGCAGGCGTAGGCCACCCAGGTCACGAAGGACCAGACCTCCTTGGGGTCCCAGCCCCAATAGCGGCCCCAGGCGTCGCCCGCCCAGATCGCGCCCGCGATGATCGTGAAGGTCCACAGCGGGAAGACGGCCGCGTTGATGCGGTACGAGAACTTGTCGAGCGAGGCCGCCGAGGGCAGCCGCTCCATGATCGAGCTGCGGAACTTCCCCGGCGTGCGGCCCGCCTCCAGGGCTCCCTCGTACCCGTCCCGGAAGAGGTAGAGGACCGCGCCCGCGGCGCCGATGTAGAAGACCGCGCCGCAGAAGATCGCCGTGGAGACGTGGATCCACAGCCAGTACGAGTGCAGGGCCGGGACCAGCTGGTCGCTCTCGGTGTAGAGCCAGGTCACCGCGATGCCGAGGTCCAGCAGGACGGTGGTGACCAGGATCAGGCCGAGCCAGCGGACGTTCTTCTTCAGGGCGAGCAGCACCAGGTACGCGCCGACGGCCACCGTGGAGAAGGTGATCGAGAACTCGTACATGTTGCCCCAGGGGGCCCGCTGCACCGACATGGCCCGTGCGACGACCCCGGCCGCCTCGACGAGGAAGGCGAGCCCGGTCAGCGAGACCGCGATCCGTCCGTACAGGTCGCCCTGCACGGTGCCGCCGGCGGCACCGGGGCCGTCCGGTACGTCGCGGATGCCCGTGGCGGAGCGGGTGGTGACCTTGGGCTGGTCGAGGACCGCGGTGGCCCCGGCCTTGCCCCGGACCTGCACGGCGGGGGCGGCTCCGGCCGCTCCGGCCGCTCCGGCCTCCTTGGCCGCGGTCAGCGCGGCGGCCGTACGGGCCACCTTGCTGCGGCTGCCGAAGGTCCACTCGGCGATGTGCGCGAAGAAGGCGAGCGTGTAGACCGCCATCGACGAATAGATCAGGTAGTTGCTGATCTCAGCCAGGTTCTCGTTGGCTGCGGCTGCGAGCGGCGTCATCCGCGCTCTCCTTCAGGGGTTTCTTCAACACGTGGTTCGGCCATTGCAGCAGGCGCGGTCGGCGCCTCCTGGTGCAGCTTGGCGGCGAGCTCCGCCAGTTCCTGCGGGAGCCGGGTGGACTCGCTGCGGCCCAGGCCCGCCATCTCGACGACGGTCACGCCGTCCTTGCCGGCGACCGCGCGGACCCAGATCCGGCGGCGCTGGATGAACAGCGATCCTGCCAGGCCCACGATGGCGGCGATCGCGCCCGCGAGGGCGAGGCCGCTGCCGGGCTGGTGGGTGACGGAGAAGGTGGCCCACCGCTCGATGCCCTCGAACTTCACGGTCCCCGCCCCGTTCGGCAGGGTCATCGTGTCGCCGAGCGCCAGCTTCTGCTTGAACTGCTGGCCCGACTCGTCCTTGAAGGGCACCATCTTGGCGGTTTCGAGCCGGTAGACGTTCTGCGGCAGTCCCGAGTCCACGCCGAGGCTGCCGTGGAAGGCGTTGAGCATGAGCTGCGGGTTCAGGAGGGCCGGGAACTGCGAGAACATCGTGCCCATGCCCTCGCCGGCGAAGCTCGGCACGAAGACGGCGTTGAAGCCGAGCTGCTCCTTCTTCCCGTCCTTGTCCTTGTAGCCGTCGGTGACCTTGACGGCTCCGGTGGAGGTGAGGTTGGCGTCCTGCGGGAGCACCGGCACGGCGTCCTTGAAGATCACCTTGCCGGTGGGGTCGGTCACCGAGACGATCGGCGCGTAGCCGTGGCCGAGCAGGTAGACCTTGGAGCCGTCGACCTCAAGGGGCTCGTTGACCTGGATCTCACGCTTCTGCGGAGTGCCGTGGGCGCCGTCCGAGAAGGTGACGTACGCCTTGAAGTCGCGCGGGGTGCCCCGCTGCGGGCCGGTCATCTCGTACGTCGCGTCGAACCGGTCCAGCGTGAAGCTGAAGGGCGGCAGGTCGTCCGGGTCGAAGAGGGCGCCGGACTTGAAGTCGTCGTACTGGGTGAGCGTGTTCGAGAAGCCGCTGCCGCGCAGGACCAGCTTGCCGCCCTCGGACTTGAAGTACTGGCCCCAGGCGAAGGCGACCAGCATCACGATCAGCGCGACGTGGAAGACCAGGTTCCCGGCCTCGCGGAGGTAGCCCTTCTCCGCCGCGACGTGGCCGGTGCCGGCCTCGGTGCGGAAACGGCTGCCGCGCAGCACGGTCCTCGCGTACGACAGGACCTCGTCCGGGGTCTTCCCGGTGCGCCAGGTGGTGTGCGCGGGGAGCCGGTCCAGACGTCGGGGGGCGCCCGGCGGACGGCCGCGGAGCTGGCCGACGAACTGCCAGGAGCGCGGCACGATGCAGCCGATGAGCGAGATGAAGAGCAGCAGGTAGATCGCGGAGAACCACACCGAGCTGTAGACGTCGAAGAGCTGGAGGGCCTCGGCGACGTCCACGTAGGAGGCGTGCTCGCGCTTCCATGCGACGACCTTCATCGCGTCGACGTTGGTCTGCGGGACGAGGGAGCCGGGGATGGCGCCCAAGGACAGCAGGAAGAGCAGGATCAGCGCCACCCGCATGGAGGTGAGCTGCCGCCAGAACCAGCGGACCCAGCCGATCACGCCGATGCCGACGGCCGGCCCGCCCGGGCTGTCCTCCAGCGGCGCGGTGGACAGCTGCGCACCTGCCGCGGCGTCGGTGGGGTCCGCCGCGGCGGACGGGTCGGTGCTCGCTTTGTCTGTCGTACTCATGTGCCTTTAGTCCTCAGATCCCCACCGTGAAGCTTTGGGTCCAGCTCTGCATGTCGCTGATGATGCTGTCCCACAAACCTGTGACGAGCAGCAGGCCGGTGAGGATCAGCATGCCGCCACCGATGCGCATCACCCATGCATAGTGCTTCTTCACCCAGCCGAACGCACCGAGCGCCTTGCGGAAGGCGATCGCGGCGGCGATGAAGGGCAGGCCGAGGCCCAGGCAGTAGACGACGGTCAGCAGCGCGCCGCGGCCGGCGCTCGCCTGGTCGATGGAGAGGGTGTTGACGGCGGCGAGGGTCGGGCCCATGCAAGGGGTCCAGCCGACGCCGAAGAGGACACCGAGCAGGGGCGCGCCGACCAGACCGGCCGTCGGCTTCCGGTGGAAGCGGAACTCCCGCATCGTCAGACCCGGGATCGCCCCCATGAAGAAGAGGCCGAGCACGATCACCAGGCCGCCCAGGACCCGGGAGATGATCTCCTTGTTCTCCTGCAGCTCGGCGCCGAAGTAGCCGAAGAGCGCGCCGGTGGAGACGAAGACGGCGGTGAATCCGGCGATGAACAGACTCGCGCCCGCCAGCATCCGGCCCCGCCGGGCCTCGGCGAGGTCGGCTCCGCTGACCCCGGTCACGTAGGAGAGGTAGCCGGGGACCAGGGGCAGCACGCAGGGCGAGAAGAACGAGACGAGGCCCGCGAGCAGCGAGATCGGCAGCGCGAGCAGCAGCGCGCCGTTCAGGACCGTCTCGTTCACGCCGGTGACTTCCGCGGCGAGGACGTGGCCGATCACAGGGTCACTGCTCCGCGAGGAGCGGGTCGATCATCGATCGCAGCTGCTCCTCCGTGACCGCGACCAGGGTTCGGGCGGCGATCTTGCCCTCCTTGTCGAGGACGATCGTGGAGGGGATGGCGTTCGGGTTGAGCGTGCCCTTGGGGAATCGGAGCATCAGCTTCCCCGCGGGGTCGAAGAGGCTCGGGTAGGTGATCCCGTAGGTCTCCTCGAAGGCCTTCGCCTGCTGCTGCTCGTTGTCGCGGGTGTTGATGCCCACGAAGGCGACGTCCTTGCCGGCGTCGGCGAGCTCCTTGGAGACCTTCGCGAAGCTCGGGGCCTCGGCCCTGCACGGCGGGCACCAGGAGCCCCACACGTTGAGGACGACCACCTTGCCCTTGAGGGTGGTGGTGTCGAGGGTCTTGCCGTCGACCGTCTCGCCGTCGAGCTTGGGGGCCTCGGTGCGCTCCGCCCTGGAGACGGTGGAGATGCCGGTCGCGCCCGTGACGTAGTTGCCGCCGGACCCGCTGGCGGGCTTGCCGCCGTCGGAACCCGAGCACGCCGAGAGCGTGAGGGCGCCCGCGAGGGTCACCGCGGTCAGCAGGGTGGCACGGCCGCCGGTCGAGCGGCGGCGTCGGGGGGCGCGGCTAAGGCTCATGTGAAAAGTTTCGCATGAGCAATTCGCGGAATTCCCGCGCCCCCCGGAGGGATGTCAATGACCTGGTCAGGCGATGTTCCACGGACCCGTCAGGCGGCGGTCAGGTACGCGCTCCAGCCGCCGGCCGGCGACTGGCCCGGGGCGAGGCCCCGGAGCCTGGCGAGGACCTTGGGGTCCTGGACCTCCAGCCAGTCGGTGAACTGCCGGAAGGATACGAGCCGTACATCCCTTTTGTCCGCCATGCCCTTGAGGGCCTCCTCGACGGCGTCCATGTAGATGCCGCCGTTCCATTCCTCGAAGTGGTTGCCGATGAAGAGGGGTGCCCGGTTGGTCTCGTAGGCCCGGCGGAAGCCGCCGA
Source organism: Streptomyces sp. NBC_01232 (assembly GCF_035989885.1). Classification (GTDB taxonomy): domain Bacteria; phylum Actinomycetota; class Actinomycetes; order Streptomycetales; family Streptomycetaceae; genus Streptomyces. Next base: position 4,838,348 of record NZ_CP108518.1, on the reverse strand, counting down.
GGTAGGTGGCCGTGGCCTGGGTGCGCCAGCCCGGGTAGTTGGCGGGCACGCCCTTCGTGGTGCTCTTCGACTGGTTGGCGAGGATGTTGTAGTCCATCGACAGGACTTCGAAGGAGTGCCCGGGGAAGGGCAGGGACTGCAGCGGCAGGTCCCAGATGCCGGACCTGCGCACCGGCCAGACCTGCAGACCGCCGGGCGAGCTGGAGTCGTAGCGCCAGCCCAGCCGCTGGGCCGTCGGCAGCAGGGTGTCCCGGCCCAGGAGGCAGGGGGTGCGGGCACCCTTCAGCTCCTTGGCGTAGTCGAAGGGCAGCGGGTCGAGATCGGTGAATCCGGTGTTGGTGCGCCACTGGGTGACGAACGACACGGCCTGGTCGATCTCGCTCTGCCAGTCCCCCTGGGTCCACTTGCCGACCGAGCCGGAACCGGCACAGAAGTGGCCGTTGAAGTGGGTGCCTATCTCGTGCCCGTCGAGCCAGGCCTCGCGGACGAAGCGGAGGGTGGCGCGGATGTTCTCGTCCTTGAGGTAGCCGATGTCCGAGGCCCCGACGGGGTTGTTCGGCGGCCGGTAGAGGTGCCGCTTCGACTCGGGCAGCAGATAGATGCCGGAGAGGAAGAAGGTCATGCCCGCACCGTGGTCCCTGGCGAGCTTGAGGAAGCGCGGGAAGAGTCCGTTGCCGATCTCGCCCGCGCCGTCCCAGCTGAAGACCACGAACTGCGGCGGGGTCTCGCCCGGCTGGAGCGGGACGGGCGCGTCCGGCTGGTTCGGCTGCGGGCCGGTGTCGGCGGTGGAACCGTCACCGATGGGCCTGGACACCGGCTTCTGACCGGGCTTCGGATTCCCGACGGGTCCGGGAGAGCCGGAACCGGGCTTGTCCGATGAGCCGCAGCCCGCGATTCCCATCGCGGCGGCCGCACCAAGTCCCAGTCCCAGCAACCCCCTCCGGCTGACTCCCCTGATGTCGCGCATGTCACCGTCCCCACTGTCGATCACTCAAACCGACCCGAAGTCCATATAAACGGACAATCAGATCGGGCATGTGTGCTGACACGGTGATTCCCGCACAACTTCTCTTTAGTTGAGTGCCCCCGTAACGGCCTGTAACAGTCCGTCGATCAAGCTCCGAACGCCTTGGACGCGCCCTTCACCGGCTTGGCTCCGGCCAGCAGATGGGCCGGGACCAGATCCCGCGCCGGCTCGCTGTAGCCCACCGACACGAGCTTGTCGCCCTGGAAGGTGAAGGACGTCATCGAGGCGAGCGTGCACTGCCGGCGCCGCGGGTCGTGCCACAGCCGGCGCTTCTCCGCGAAGCTGCGCACGATCCAGATCGGCAGCTGGTGGCTGACCGCCACCGCCTCGCGGCCGCGGGCCGCGTCGCGCGCCGCCTCCAGCGCGCTCATCATCCGGACCACCTGCTCGACGTACGGCTCGCCCCAGGAGGGCTTGAACGGGTTCGTCAGGTGCTTCCAGTTGCCGGGCTTGCGCAGCGCGCCGTCACCGACGCCGAAGGTCTTGCCCTCGAAGACGTTCTCCGCCTCCAGCAGCCGCCGGTCGGTCGCCAGGTCCAGGCCGTGGACCTTGGCGATCGGCTCGGCCGTCTCCTGCGCCCGCTCCAGCGGGGAGGACACGACGTAGGCGATGTCCCGGCCCTTGAGGTGCTCGGCGACCCGGTCCGCCATCTGCCGGCCCAGCTCGGAGAGGTGGTAGCCGTCACGGCGCCCGTAGAGCACGCCCTCGGGGTTGTGCACCTCACCGTGGCGCACCAGGTGCACGACGGTCAGGTCGGAAGTGGCGGGCGTGGCACTGCTGCTCATGCGGTGGCCTCCGCGGCGGCTCGGGCAGCGGCCGGCAGTGCCGCCGCGATGCGCTCGATCGCCTTCTCGTCGTGGGCGGTGGACACGAACCAGGACTCGAAGGCGGACGGCGGCAGGTAGACGCCCTGCGCCAGCATCGAGTGGAAGAACCCGTTGAAGCGGAAGCTCTCCTGCTTCTTCGCGTCGTCGTAGTTGCGCACCTCGTCCTCGGTGAAGAAGACGGAGAACATGTTGGAGGCGGTCTGCAGCCGGTGGGCCACGCCCTCCTTGGCGAGCGCTCCGGTGACCAGGCCCTGGATCTCCTTCGAGACCGCGTCGACCTTCTCGTACGCGGCCGCGTCGAGCAGGCGCAGCTGCGCGAGGCCGGCGGCGGTGGCGATGGGGTTACCGGAGAGCGTGCCGGCCTGGTAGACCGGGCCCGCGGGCGCCAGGTGGCCCATCACGTCGGCGCGGCCGCCGAAGGCCGCGGCGGGGAAGCCGCCGCCCATGACCTTGCCGAAGGTCATCAGGTCGGGCTCGACCCCGTCGACGCCGTACCAGCCGGCGCGGGAGGTCCGGAAGCCGGTCATGACCTCGTCGGAGATGTAGAGCGCGCCGTTCTCCCGGCACAGGTCCGCGAGGCCCTGGTTGAAGCCGTCGGCGGGGGTGACCACGCCCATGTTGCCGGGCGCGGCCTCGGTGATCACGCAGGCGATCTCGCCGGGGTGCGCGGCGAAGGCCGCCCGTACCGATTCGAGGTCGTTGTACGGGAGGACGATCGTGTCGCCGGCCTGCGCGCCCGTCACACCGGGGGTGTCCGGCAGCGCGAAGGTCGCCAGACCGGAACCGGCGGCGGCCAGCAGCGCGTCCACGTGACCGTGGTAGCAGCCGGCGAACTTCACGACCTTGGCGCGACCGGTGAAGCCGCGGGCCAGCCGGATCGCCGACATGGTCGCCTCGGTGCCGGAGGAGACCAGGCGCACCTGCTCCACGGGCCGGATGCGCGCGACGATCTCCTCCGCCAGCGCCACCTCGCCCTCACCGGGCGTACCGAAGGACGTACCACGGGCGACGGCCGCCTGGACGGCCTCGATCACCTCGGGGTGCGAATGGCCGAGGATCATCGGTCCCCACGAGCACACGAGGTCGACGTACTCGCGACCGTCGGCGTCGGTGAGGTACGGACCGGTCCCGGACACCATGAACCGGGGCGTACCGCCCACGGCGCGGAAGGCGCGCACGGGAGAGTTCACGCCGCCGGGGGTCACGAGGGAGGCGCGCTCGAAGAGCGTCTGCGAAACTGGGGCTTCATACGGGTACGGGTAGCTCACACCAGCCATGGTCTCAGAGGCCGCGACAGACTTGCGGACGGGCGTTTCACCGCGTCGCCGCGGGGGAGGTCACTGCCATGATGATCAGGCTGCGTGGCGGGGGCCGCGGGGCCGTGGCAAGCAAGATCAGTCGGGTGGAGATATGCAACGCGGTGGTGGACCGGGCGAGGGAACGGACGGCCTCGATCCGCAGCGCGCCCGCGAGGCCCGCCGCCGGGGCAAGCACCGCCGCCGCGGAACGGAGGCGGCCGATGCCGTCCCCGGGCCCGCGTCCTCGTCCGACGACCTGCCCAAGGGCCGCGGCATGGGAGTGACCTACAAGTACTTCGGCGCCCCCGACGGCGCCACCGCGGCCCGGGTCCCGGTCACGATGCGGCCGGAGGAGCTCGGCGGCGACGAGCTCGGCATGGGCGGACTCTTCACCAAGATCAAGCCGGAGACGGTGGCCGCGATGGTCCTGACCGGCATCGAGGGCATACCCCTCCACAAGGTGCCCCCGCTGGAGCTGGTCGTCCTCCACCCCGACTACGCGGTGGTCAAGCTCCCCATGACGGTGGTCGACCCGCTGCGCGGGATCGGCGAGGAATCGGTGGGCGCGGCGGCCTTCATCTGGTCCACGGTCCCGGACCGCGGCGGCCCGAGCGACGCCTTCAACGTCTACCAGCTGCTCCACGAGTGGCAGGATTTCAGTCACCGCCTGCACGAGGCCGGTCACCAGCCGTACTGCCTGGTCTGGCCCTGACCGACGTTTCGCCGCGGCGGCGCGGCCGGCCGGCCCGGCGCCGATCTCCATGACGTACGTACGGGTCCGCTCCCGCTCCCCTCGCGCACGGGCTCGCGCGGGCCCACCCGAGTGATCGTGCAGTGGGAGGCCGAGGCCCGCGATGAGCGCGAGTGCCCGCCGCCGCCCGAGGACCGCGCCGCCCCGGAAAGCCGGCGGGGACGCCGGTCCAGCGGTGGGAGTCCCCACGCATTGACCGGCCGGTAGGACACAGACCGATTCAAGCCATGTTCGGCGCTTGGTCAACCGGTGTCGCTCTTACCCCGGTTAACCGTTCCAGGCACTGTCGAAACGAAAGCGTGCGGTTGCGAGGGGAACGCCCGATCGATCCTCTGGAGTACCGATTTCCGGACGCCGGGGCAAAGGCCCTCTTTGCCCCGGCGTACAACCTGACCGACTATGTCCGTGCCGCTCGGGTCACCGGAGGTCGCTCAGCACGCCGCTCACGTTGAGCACCTCGTGACACTCCTGCGCCTGACGGCCGGTGGCCGGCGTGCCTGGCTTCGCACAGGTCACCTGAACGGTCACAGTCTGGCTCGCGGTGATGCTGATGGGGGTGACCCAGTGGTAGTCCTGGTTGCGGAAGGTCTCCAGCGCGATCGTCGTGATCTTGCGGTCGCCGAAGTCGATGGTCACCACCCCTTCGTCGCCCTGGAAGTTCGCGACAACGATGTCCGTGATCCCGAAGGCCTTGCCCGCGGGTACCGCGTACGTGCCGGTCTTGGTCTGGCCGCTCCCGGTCTGCAGGTCGATGGTCGCCGAGCTCTGCTGTCCTCCGGTCCCGGCACCGCCGCCTCCGGTGCCACCGCCGGTACCGCCCCCCGGGGCGGTACCGCCCGCACCGGGCTGGGTGCCCCTGCCGCCCGCGCCCGGCTGCTTGCCGTCGCCGGTGACCGGGGTCTGCCCGTTCAGGTCCGCGCTGGGCGCCGGCTTCTTCTGGGCCTCCTCGGCGGCCTCCTTCGCCGTACTGCGCACGGCCGGACGCACCAGCAGGAACCAGGCGAGCAGCAGCGCGAGCAGCGCGGCCAGGACCGCGAGCAGCCACGTCGGGAAGATCGGAATCTGGACGAACTCCGCTTCCAGCGGCGCCCGGACGGGATCCGGCTCCGGCCGCTCCCCGCTCTCTCCGCCCTCCTTGCTCTCCCCGGTCTTCTTGCCGTCCTCGCCGGCGCCGGCCCCGCCGGCCGCGGCCTCGGCCACGGTGACGGTGACGGTGAACGGCCAGGTCACCGGGGCCCCGAACCACACCGGCGTGCCGGTGCGGACCCGCAGCACCGCTTCCGCCGACTCCCCCGGCTCCAGCTTCAGTTCGTCGGGGGCGAAGGCGAACTTCAGCTCCTCTCCCGGCTGGGCGGGCGTGAAGCCCAGCCTCACCGGGGAGTTGCCCTCGTTGCGCACGGCCAGTCGATAGCGTCCCCGCAGCCAGCCGCGGCGGCGTCTGGGAGCGCTCTCAGCCCGCAGCTCGCGGAACTCCTCGATGTGCACGGTGGTCTCGGGGACCCGCACGGCCTCGGGCTGCTCCGTCGGCAGCACGCGCACGGCGAGCGGCACGTCCCCCGCCCGTACCTGTGGTGAGCGGGGCGGTGCCAGACGGATCGTCACCGTTTCCGAGGTGCCGGGGTACAGGGAGACGCGCTCGGGTTCCACCGTGGTCCAGGCAGCACAGTCGCCGACGACCTCCAGGCGGTACGCCTCGACGATGTCGCTGTCGTTGCGGACGGTGAGGCCGGTGGATGCGGTACCGCCCGGCGTCACCGACACCGGCGGGAGGTCGAGGCCGGGCGCGCCAGGACTTGAAGGGGCTGCTGGGGATATCACACCGCGACGCTATGCCGCCGCCCCCGCCACCTCCACGGACACGGGGGCAACGCCCCGGGCAACCCGGATGCCCCCGAAGACGCTCATCAACTACGAGTGCCCAACCTCCTGTTGATCATTCCTCTCCATCCGTAACCCCACATACGCATCATGGAACAGGTACAACGCCAATGGCCCACCCTGACAACAACGGACCCGTCCCCTCATCCGGCGCCGGTGATCGGGTCACCGTGGCCGTGTACGCACCGGACCCGATCCTGCACGTCGGGGTCGTCCACCAGCTGCGCCAGCGCCCCGAGATCCAACTCGTCGACGTCACCGACGGCGCGCAGGTGTCGCTCGTCGCCGTGGACAGCGTGGACGACGAGACGGCCGCCCTGCTGTACCGGCTGCGGCACGACTCCACTACGCGCACCGGGCTCGTGGTCGGCACGTTCGAGTCCGGGGACGCCCTGCAGCGCGCCATCGAGTGCGGGGTCACCGCGGTACTGCGCCGCAGCGAGGCCGACCAGGACCGGCTCCTGGGGCTGGTCCTGGCGATAGCCAACGGCGAGGGCGTGCTGCCCGGCGACCTGCTCGCGAAGCTCCTCGACCACGTGGGCAGCCTGCAGCGTTCGACCCTCGACCCGCACGCCGTGTCCCTGTCCACCCTGACCGCGCGCGAGGCCGACATGCTGCGCCTGGTGTCGGAGGGCCTGGACACCGCGGAGATCGCGCGCAAGACCTCGTACTCCGAACGGACCGTCAAGAACGTGCTGCACGAGATCATCACGCGGCTGCACCTGCGCAATCGCACGCACGCGGTCGGCTACGCGCTGCGCAACGGGCTGATCTGACCGTCCGGCGGGGCCGGCGGCGCACCCCACTGCCCGAAAGCGCACCGGGTGCTTCCCCCGGGTGCGGCCCCACGGCCCTGCCGTACGCACCTGCCGGTCCGCAGAGTGGCGGGGTCATACGTGAATGCCGTACCGGACTGTGAGGTGGACCGTGATCCGCACGGGTGGCTCCGGCGGCCGTCGACACCGCTGGGGGAGGACCGGCGCGCCGCTGCTGCTGCTGATCCCCCTGCTCGCGGTGACGGCGGCCACCGGCCCGGGCGACGCCGAGGCGCGCCCCCAGGCGGCCGACGCCGGCGACGGCCGGGTCGTGTACGCCGGCACGCGCCACCGCAGCCTGGGCCGGGTGGCGACCGGCACGTCCAGCACCCCGCTGTTCGGCGAGGGGCCGGCGCACCTGGACACCCAGCCCGCCGCACTGGGCGACCAGCTGGTCTTCGCCGGCCGCCGCGACGAGCGGACCCCGCAGGTCTACCTGCGCTCCGCGAACGGCTCGGTGCGCCGCCTGACCAGCGGCCTGGACGCGGCGAACCCCCGGCTGACCCCGGACGGCCGGTCCGTCGTCTTCGACTCCGCCCAGTCCGCCGGATCCGGCGGCACCCAGCGCGACCTGTGGCTGGTGCGCACCGACGGCACCGGCCTCACCCGGCTGACCGACACTCCCGCGAACGAGGAGCACCCCACGGTCTCGCCGGAGGGCGGTCGTCTCGCGTACTCCTCCGACGGCGACCGGACCGCCGGGCGGCAGGTCCACGTACGTCCCCTGCGGGGCGGGGCCGCCACCCGCGTCACCGATCCCGCCAACGGCACGGCCACCGAGCCGGTGTGGAACCCCGTGGACGACAAGGCGAACCGGGACGTCATCGCCTACACCGCCACCGGAACGGCCGGGCCCCGCCTGCGCTGGACCGACGGGCGCGCCGACGGTCCGCTGCTGGCGGGCGCCCAGGCGGGCTGGCGCACCCACGGGGCAGCGTGGCTGCCCGACGGGAACGGTGTGCTCTTCCTCAGCCCGGACCGCACCTGTGACTGCAAGGGCGACTGGGACCACGTCTTCCGGGTGCCCGCACACGCGGCGGACACGCCCGAGCTGGTCCTCAGCGAGGACCGCGAGGTCGGCTCGGCCACCTGGCTCGGTCCGCAGAACGGCGGCGGAGTCGTGGTCGAGCGGACCTCGGCGGCCGGACCCCACGTGGTGACCCTGCAGGACGCCCGGATGGACGGCTCCGACCCCCGCGACCTCGGCCTGACCATCCTCAAGGAGGACCCGGCGGCCGACACCAACACCGACCCGGCCAAGGACCCGCTGTTCCGGCCCGCCGCCGGCTTCGACCCGTGGACCGAGCGGCAGAACTACACGCCCGACGGGCGCCGGATCGTGCTGACCCGCTTCGAGGACAGCGAGGCCGGCCGGATCGAACGGATCTGGCTCGCGGACGCCGACGGCACCCACGCCGCCGCCCTGCCGCTCGCGGGCCGCGGCCCCAAGGACTGGGACACCGACCCGGCGTTCTCCCCCGACGGCCGGTTCCTGGCCTTCACCCGGACCTCGCCCGGTGGCACCGGCGGGGACACCGGCATCCCGCGCATCCTGATCGCGGACGCCACCACCGGCGCGATCCGCGGCGAGGTCACCCCGCCCGCCGGCCGGGACCGGCTCGGCGACGCCCAGCCCACCTGGTCCCCCGACGGCACGACCCTGGCCTTCACCCGCAACCTCGTGATCAACGGCAACGGCGGCAACAAGCACATCTGGACCGTGCCCGTGGACCACCTGGACCGCCAGCGCGACCTGAGCGCCACCCTCTGCCCCGGTGCCTGCGAAGTCATCGACGACAGCCCGGCGTTCTCGCCCGACGGCGCCACCATCGCCTTCAACCGCAAGAACGGCGGCGGCCGCGTCGACGAGCGCAGCGGCATCCTGCTCGCCTCCGCGGCCGGCGGCGGCGCCTGCCGGGTCCTGCTGCCCGACGCCGCCCGTGACGTGCCGGGGGCCTGCGGCCGGGAACTGCCCGAACCCACGGCCAAGGGTCCGTTCCAGCCCCGCGACGCCGCCTGGACCGCCGACGGCAAGAGCCTCGTCCTGAGCGCCCGCGGATCACGGGCCCCCAACAGCCCGGAGAAACTGAAGCTGGTGGACGTGGCCTCCGGCGACCACGGCCTGCTCGTCACGGGCCTGCCGGGCCGTCAGAAGGAGCCCGGCGTCCAGCAGTCGGTCGACCTCGCGGTGCGGGCGCCCGAGAAGTCCGCGCCGCTGACCGTCGGCGGATCCGCCACCGTCCGGGTCGACGTCGTCAACCAGGGCCCGGCGGCCTCGCCCGGCACCCGGCTGACCGTCGCGCCCCCGCTCGGCGTGGGCGTCACCGCGCTCACCGCACCCGGCGCCACGTGCGACGCGGCGGCGCTGACCTGCGCCCTGGGCGTACTGCCCCCCGGCGCCACCGTCCCGGTGACCGTCACCCTCACCGGCGTCACCCCCGGGGACCAGCCGGTGGACTGGTCGGTCACCGGCACCGTGCTCGACCCCCGCCCGAGCGACAACTCCGGGCGGACCGTGGTGCCGGTGCGCGAAGCACCCGTACCCCCGAAGCCGACCCCCACCCCGCCGACGCCGACACCGGCACCGCCGACTCCGCCCACGAACCCGCCCACGACCCGGCCGACGCCGCAGCCGGAGCCGCCCGCGCCGCCGGCCGGGCCCGCACTCGGCCTCACGGCCCAGCCGAACCCGGGCTACGTGGGCGGCCGCGTCGTCGTCACGTACACCGTCCGCAACGGCCGGAGCGCCCTGGCCACCGGCCTGCGGCTGCGCATCGGCCTCCCGCAGGGGGTACCGAACGGCGGACCGCCTCCGGGCTGCGACCAGAGCTGGGAATGCGTGCTGCCGGACCTGGCGCCGGGCGCACGGACCGTCCTGCGGGTCGTCCTCAGCCCGGACAAGGCGCTCACCGCCCAGGTGACCGGCAGCCTGACCACGACCGGCACGGACGCCGACCCCGGTGACAACACCGCCCGGCAGCAACTGCGCGTCCTCCAGCCGCGGATCGTCGCCGTGCCGCCGATCGGCAAGCCCGGCTTCGTCACCTCCGTGCGCGGCGAGGACTTCCCGCCCGGCGTGCCCGTGCGGTTCGCGTGGAAGCCGGGCATCACGGCGGCGGCCGCACCGACCCTCCCCCGGCGCGACGGCACGTTCATCGGCCAGCTGCTGATCCTGGCCAAGGACCAGACGGGCCCGCGGATCATCACCGCGAGCGGCCCCGGCTTCTCGCCGGTGCAGACCGACTTCCTCGTGGTCAACGGCTCGGTGCAGCCCCCCGACGAGGTGAGCCGCCGGTGATCCACGAGGTCGACGAGGGGCTCCGCCGGCTGCTGGCGGAGTCCGGCCTGGAGGCGTCGGGCGTCGAGGTGGTCTTCGACGCCCCGACGCGTGACTGGGCGGCGCGCCGCAGCGCGCCCACGGTCTGCGTCTTCCTGTACGACATCCGCGAGGACCACGTCCGGCGCGGCAGCGGCGCGGGCGAGGTGTTCGACGCGGACGGGTTCGTCGTCGCGCGCCGCACCCCGCCGCGCTGGTTCGAGCTGACGTACCTGGTCACCGCGTGGGCGAGCCGGCCGCAGGACGAGCACCGGCTCCTGTCCCAGGTGCTCACCTGCCTCGTGAACACCGACACGCTGCCCCCGCACCTGCTCACCGGCACGCTCGCCGAACTCGGCCTGCTCGTGGACGTGGACGCGGGCGGGACCGGCAAGGACGCACCGGCCGCCTCCGACGTGTGGTCGGCGCTCGGCGGCGAGCTGAAGCCGTCCCTCGGGCTGCGGGTGAAGGCGCCGCTGGCGGGCCTCAGCACGGTCACGGCCCCGCCGGTCACCGACGGCCTCGTCGTGCGATCGGTACCGCACGGGTCGGGCACCGAGCCGGGCGCGCCCGGCCGGGCGGACAGCGGGCGGGAGCGGCCCTCCGGCGAGGAGGACGGCGCGCGCCGACTGCGCTACACGCAAGGGGGCGAGCCGGGCCCCGAGGGCTTCGGCGGGCCCCGGGAGCGGCGTGCGGTCCCCGCGCGCCGCAGACGAGGGGAACGACAGCCGTGACGTACACCGTCGACCCGGCGGCACCGCCCGCCCCACGGCACGCGGAGCCGGCCGGCACGACGCGGGACGGCACGCAGCCGGACGGCACCACGCGGGGCGGCACGGAGGCGGACGGCATCGGGGCCGCGGACGGATTCGTTCCCGGCCCAGCCCCAGACCCGGACCCGGACACCGGCCCCGCCCCAGGTCCCGCCCCAGGTCCCCTCCCCTACCTCTGGGCCCGCCTCCGGCTCGTCGAGGAGCGGGTACGGCAGGCCGTGGCGCTCCGGCGGGCCGTCGACCCCGACCCGCACGACCCCTACCGGGGCCAGTACCTCACGCCCGAGGCCGTCGCCCGCATCCTGGACGCGCCGCACGGCCCCGGCCTGCCCGCGCTCGCACCGGCCGAAGCACCCCCCGGCTCGCCGCTCGACGTCCTCTCCGCGCGCTTCGCACTGGATCCGCTGGACGTGGACCTGCTCCTGGTGGCCATCGCGCCGGACCTCGACGCCCGCTTCGAGCGGCTCTACGGCTACCTCAACGACGACCTGACGCGCCGCCGGCCCACCGTCGGCCTCGCCCTCGAACTGTGCGGCCGCACCGGATCGGCGGCCTCCCGGCTGCGGCTCTCCCCCACGGCTCCGCTCGTCGCGGGCGGTCTGCTGGAGGTCACCGAGCCGGAGCGGCCGCCCCTGTCCAGGGTGCTGACCGTCCCGGACCGGGTCACGGCCCATCTGCTCGGCGACGCCTCGCCCGACCCGCGGCTGGCCGTGGTGCTCGGCCGGGCCCACGCCGACCCGGCCGTCGACCCGGCCGAGCTGCGCCGGGCCCGCGCCGCGGCCGGCAGCGGCTCCCGCCACGTCCACCTGCGGTCCCGCGGCGGCGACCCGGAGGGCCTGGCCGCCGCCGCGCTGTACGCGTCCGGGCCGGACCCCCTGGCCCTGGACGCGGCGGCGCTGGCCCAGCACGCCCGCGCCGTGCCCGAACTCGCCCGCGCCACCGCCCGCGAGGCCCGCCTCACGGGCGCCGGTGTGCTGCTGGGTCCGCTGGAGGAACTGCCCGGCGCACCCGACGAGCGGGCCCGCGTCCTGCGCACGCTGTGCACCGCGCTGCGCGGCATCCCCCTCTTCACCTACGGAACGAGCGGCTGGGAACCCTCCTGGGCGGCCGACACCCCCGTCACCCTGACCGTCGAGGCCCCCACCCCCGACCGGAACGTCACCCGCTGGCGGCACGCGCTGGAGGGGGCCGGTGGGGAGCACGGCGGCGGCGCCGACGCGCTCGCCCGGTCCGTGTCCGCGCACCGCCTCGACGCCGGGCAGCTGCGGCGCGCCGCCGACAGCGCGGTGCGCACCGCCGCGCTCGGCGGCGGCCCGCTCTCCCCCGAAGGCCTGCGCGCCGCCGTACGGGCCCAGAACGGTGCGGGGCTCGCCCGCCTCGCCCGCCGGGTGGAGCCCGCGGTGGGCTGGGACGACCTGGTGCTGCCCGCCCCCACCCTCCGCCGGCTGCGCGAACTGGCCGTACGCGCCCGCCACCGCGACCAGGTGCTCGGGCAGTGGGGCATGCGGCCGGGCGGCGGGCGCGGGCGCGGGGTCATCGCCCTGTTCGCCGGGTCCTCCGGCACGGGCAAGACGATGTCCGCCGAGGTGGTGGCCGCCGACCTGGGCATGGACCTGTACGTGGTGGACCTGTCCACGGTCGTCGACAAGTACGTCGGCGAGACCGAGAAGAACCTGGAGCGGATCTTCACCGAGGCGTCCGCCGTCAACGCGGTGCTGCTGTTCGACGAGGCCGACGCGATCTTCGGCAAGCGCTCGGAGGTGAAGGACGCCCACGACAAGCACGCCAACATGGAGTCGGCCTACCTGCTCCAGCGGATGGAGTCCTTCGACGGCATCGCCGTCCTCACCACCAATCTGCGGGCCAACCTCGACGAGGCGTTCACCCGCCGCCTCGACGTGGTCGCCGACTTCCCGGTGCCCGACGCCGCCCAGCGCCTGGCCCTGTGGGAACGGTGCCTGGGCGATCCGCTGCCCCGGGCCGGGGACCTCGATCTCGGCTTCTGCGCGGACCGGTTCGAACTGGCCGGGGGCTCGATCCGGTCCTGCGCCGTGACGGCCGCCTACCTCGCGGCCGCGTCGGGTGCACCGCTGACCATGAGCCAGGTGGTGACGGCGGTCGCCCAGGAGTACCGCAAGCTCGGCCGGCTGGTCCTGGAGGGCGAGTTCGGGCCGTACCTGAGCCAGGTCACCGGCGTGTGAGCCGGTGCGGCGGCCGACGGGCGGCGGCCCGGTGCCTGGCCGGTCCGGCGGGGGCGACCGGGAGGGCAGCGCACTTGCCCCCGCCCAGGTCCGAACGCCCTTGTCCCGGGCGGCGGCCGCCGGAAAGGCTGTGATCAGACCTGATTGCGACTGCGCAGCTGTGACCAGAAGGAGCGAGCATGCCGACGTACCTCACCCCGGGCGTGTACGTGGAGGAGGTGCAGTCCGGTGCTCGCCCGATCGAAGGGGTCGGCACCGCCGTCGCCGCATTCGTGGGCTTCGCCCAGAACGGCCCCTTCCACGAGCCGACGCTGGTCACCAGCTGGGACCAGTACTCCCAGCACTTCGGCGGCTTCACCGAGGGCACCTACCTGCCACACGCCGTCTACGGGTACTTCGCCAACGGCGGCGGCGCCGCGTACGTCGTCCGCATCGGCGGGCCGGCCCGGGACTCCTCCGCTCCGGCCGCCTCGGGTGCGGTCCCCCGGACCCGTGCCGCGGAGCCGGCCGAACTCGGCGGATTCCTGGTAGCCGCCCGGCCGGGCGTCACCGGGGTCTCCGTGGAGATCGCCGACGCGGAGGGCGAGAACCCGCCGGAGGACCGCTTCAAGGTCCTCGTCCGCCAGGGCGGGCAGATCGCCGAGAGCTACGAGGCCTCCGCCCGCAAGAACGTCAAGGGCTACCTCGTCACCCAGGCCCGCGCATCGAAGCTGATCGAGGTCACCGAGCAGCGGGGCGCGACCCAGACCCGGCCCGCCGGCGGGACCGTCGTCCTGCCCGACGCCCCCGCCTCCTCGCCCGCCCCGGCCGGCGGCAGCAGCGGCGTGGCCCGGCTCGATCCGGCCGAGTACGTGGGTGACTCCGCCGCCCGCACCGGGTTCGCCGGCCTGGAGACCATCGACGAGATCACCATGGTCGCGGTGCCGGACCTGATGAGCGCCTACGAGCGCGGTGACATCGACTCCGAGGGCGTGCGCACCGTACAGCTCGCGGTGATCTCGCACTGCGAGCAGATGGGCGACCGGGTGGCCGTCCTGGACACCCCGCCCGGGCTCTCCGCGCAGCAGGTGCGCACCTGGCGCAACGACGAGGCGGGCTACGACTCCCGCTACGCCACCCTCTACTACCCCTGGGTGCGGGTCTTCGACCCGGCCGCCGGGCGCAACACGACCGTCCCGCCGAGCGGCCACGTCGCCGGCGTGTGGGCGCGCAGCGACGCCGAGCGCGGTGTGCACAAGGCCCCCGCCAACGAGGTGATCCGCGGCGCGGTGGACCTGGAACTGCGCCTGAGCAAGGGCGAGCAGGACCTGCTCAACCCGATCGGCGTGAACTGCGTACGGGCCTTCCCCGGCCGGGGCATCCGGATCTGGGGCGCCCGCACGCTCTCCTCGGACCCGGCCTGGCGCTACCTGAACGTGCGCCGTCTCTTCAACTACCTGGAGGAGTCCATCCTCCTGGGCACCCAGTGGGTGGTCTTCGAGCCGAACGACGACCGGCTCTGGTCGAGCATCCGGCGCAACGTCACCGCGTTCCTCACCGAGGAGTGGCGACGCGGCGCGCTGTTCGGCCGCACCGCGGCGGAGGCGTTCTACGTCAAGTGCGACCGGGACAACAACCCGCAGGAGTCGATCGACCAGGGCCGCGTGGTCTGTGAGATCGGCGTGTCGCCCGTCAAGCCCGCGGAGTTCGTGGTGTTCCGGCTGGCCCAGTTCTCCGACAGCACCAGCCTCATCGACGAGTGACCCTCCGGGGCAGCAGCAAGGAAAGGTGAAGGACAGTCATGGCAGAGGGCGATGCTCTTTCCACCCATATCTTCGGCGTACAGCTCGGCGGCTACCTGGTCGAATCGATCCAGGAGATCAGCGGCCTGACCGTCGAGGAAGAGGTCGTCGAGGTCCGCCAGGTCAGTGCGGAGGGCAAGCAGATCATCCGCAAGCAGCCCGGCGCACGCCAGGCGGGCGAGGTCACGATCACCCGGGGACTCGACAAGAGCAGCGAGTTCACCAAGTGGATCAAGGAGACCCTCAACAACGGCGCCGTCGACACCGCACGACAGAACCTCACCATCGAGATCAAGGACTCCACGGGAGCCACCGTCCGCCGCATCCAGTTGATGCAGGGCTGGGCCTCCAAGTGGGAGGGACCCTCCCTCAAGGCCGGCGAGTCCGCCGCGGCCACCGAGTCCGTGACCATCGTGTTCGAGGAGATCATCGTCGAATGAGGCGCCGTACGGTGACGGCGGGCAGCCTGGAGGAGATCCTCCAGGTCACTGCGCCCGCGGCGGCCCCGGAGCAGGCGGCGGCGCCCCCGTCCGCCGCCGCTCCGGCGGCGCGCGAGGAACACGGGCTGCGGACGGAGTTCGAGTTCGAGCTGCCGCGCGGTTACGTCGACGAAGCGGGCACGGTGCACCGGCACGGCTCGATGCGCCTGGCCACCGCCCGCGACGAACTGCGGCCCCTGATCGACCTGCGGGTCAAGGAGAACCCGGCGTACCTGAGCGTGGTGCTGCTCAGCCAGGTGATCACCCGGCTCGGCACCGTCACCGATGTGCACGCCGGGATCGTGGAACGGATGTACGCGACCGACGTCGCGTTCCTCCAGGACTTCTACCGGCGCGTCAACAGCGAGGGACACACGCGTGCGGCGGTCACCTGCCCGCACTGCGAAGGCGGTTTCGAGGTCGACCTCTCCGGTGGGCGCCTGGGGGAATCGTGACGTACGCCCTCCCCCGGCTCAGGGAGGAGATCGCGTACATCGCCTACCACTTCCACTGGCAACGCGACGAGATCCTCGACCTGACCCACGGCGAGCGCCAGGAGTGGGTCTCCGAGATAGCTCGTATCAACACCCGTGTGAACGAAGGCGGTTGAACACATGGCATGGCGGGACAGGCTGCGTCGGCGTGCCGCCGCCGTGCCGGACGCCCCGGCCGCGGCGCCGGTTTCCGCCGCCCCGGCGGCCGCGCGGCGGGACGTGGCCGTGCCCGGCGACTGGGACGGCGGCTGGCGCGTGACGGCGCCGCCCGCACTGACCGTGTCCCGGGCGGCGATGGGCGTCAGCGACGGGCTCGGCTTCCGGGCCGGTCTGGCCGCGTGGCGCAACCCGTCGTTCGACACCGGGCTCGCCCACGCCGTCCTGCCGTCCGCCCCGGCGGGCCTCGTCCGCGGGGTCACCCGCCCCGCCGGCCCGCGGTCCGCCACCGGCGGCGGGGGCCCGCTGCTGCTGCGGGCGCTGCGCCGACCGGACGACGCGGAACCACAGGCGGCGCCGGGCGCCCCGCACGCTGAGCAGACCCCGCGCCGGGTGCGGCCCGACGTGACCCCGGCCCCGGCTCCGGTGGGGTCCGGACCGGCCGCGCCCGGTCCGACCTCTGCGCCGCCGGCACCGCCCCACGGGGACGCGTCGTCCGCGCACTCTGCGGCCGCGCCCGTCGCACAGCGGGCTGTTTCCCCTGCCGCGCCCGGCCGTGCGCCGACGCCTGCGCGCTTCCCGCTGGTCCGCCGTGTCGCAGTGGTGCCCGACGCGTCGGCGACCACGCGTGGAGCGTCCCCCGCAGGTCCGCCCGCCCGCGATACGCCCGGCACCGCCGTGGTCCGACCGCGCTCCGTCGGCCGTACGCTGACCGTCGCGCGGGTCCCCGTCACGCCCGGGCGCCGCGTGTCCGTCGTCCGCCCCGCACCGGTACGGACGGCCCCGGCCGTGCCGCAGACGCCCGTGCAGCTCGCACCGCTCGGCGCGCACCGCACCGAACTCCCGCCCACCGAAGCCCCGTCGGCGCACCCGGCAGCCACTCCCGGTCCCGACCCGGCCCTGCCCGTACTGCAGCGCCGTGCGGAGCCCGCCGTCGAGGTCGAGGGCCCCGCACCCCGTACGGAAACCCATCCGCCGCTCGGGACCCCGGCCACCGGACTCCCCTCCCCCGCAGGGCCGTCGGACCACGCGGCAGCGCCCGCACCCACGCCGGCCCTGCCCGTCGTCCAGCGCCAGGCGGAACCCGCCGCCGGCCACAAGACCTCCGTACAGCGCGCGGACAACCGTCCGCCGCTCGGCGGCCCGCCCACCGCCGGGCCGTCGGAGCACCCGGCAGCAGCGCCCGCACCCGCTCCCGCCCTGCCCGTGGTCCAGCGCCAGGCCGAGCCCTCCGCCGACCACGGCGGCGCCACACCCCCCGCACAGCACCCTGCGGAGAGCCGTCCACCGCTCGGCGCCCCCCTCTCCGGCCTCCCCGCCACCGCCGCGCCGGCTCCCGCCGCCACCCCGGCCCTGCCCGTGGTCCAGCGCCGGCCGGAGCCCGATGCCGCGCGCGGGACGTCCGTGCCGCGCTCGGAAAGCCGTCCGCCGCTCGGTTCCCCGGACACCGATCCCCGCTCCAAGGCAGGACCGTTGGAGCACTCGGCAGCACTCCCCGCCACCGGCGGCGGATCCGCACCCGCCGCCGACCGCACTCACTCCGTACAGCGCGCGGAAGACCGTCCGCCGCTCGGCGCCCGGACAGCCGAAGTCCCCTCCACGGAACGGCCGTCGGAGCACCCGGCGGCAGCCCCCGCACCCGCCCTGCCCGTGCTCCGGCACCCGGCGGAGTCGTCCGCCGGGAGCGGCGCCCCCGCCACCCCCGCCACCCCCGTGCCCTCGGCCGCTCCGGCCCGGCCCGTGGTCCAGCGCCGGGCGGAACCCGCAGCGGGCCCGGACGTACCCGCGCCGCGCGCGCAGAACCGGCCGCCCCTCGGCACGCCCCCCACCGGGCGCCCTGCCACCCCGGCGGCCTCGGCCCCCGCGGCGGCAGAGCCCGCTCCCGCCGGGCCCGTGGTCCAGCGCCGGACCGGACCCGCAGCCGGCCCGGACCCCGCCACCACGGCTTCCGTACCCGAGCTGCCCGTGCTCCAGGACCGTGCCGCTCCCGGCCGCGGGGAACCCGCGCCCGTGCAGCGCGCGCGTGGCCGCGCACCGCTCGGCGCCCCCCTCTCCGAACTCCCCGCCACCGCAACCCCGGCCATGCCCGTCCTGCAGCGCCGGGCGGAGCCTTCTGCCGAGGGCGGCGTCGGGTCCGGTGCGACCCGCGCGTCCGGCCCGGGACGGACCGCGCCCCGTGTGCGCACCGGCCTGGGGGCACCGCTGCCCGCGCTCCCGGCGAGCGCGGCGCTGCCCTCTTCCGCCTCGCCCCGATCCCGCCCGGCGGCCGTGCCGGGATCGCCGCTGCTGGGCGCGGAGGGCGCGGCGAAGCCCCGTACCGCCGTACCCGCCGCGCCCGCCGCACCCCGGGCCGGCGGCGGCGCGGCCGGTGCTCCCCCGCTCGTCCGGCCCGCCGTCCCGCCGGTCGTCGTCCCGCCGGTCGCCGGCCGGAGCGCGGCCCCGCACCGCACCCTCCAGCTGCTGGCGGCCCGGCCCCTGGCCCTCGGTACCCGTGACATGGGGAGTGCTGCCGCCCCCGCCGCCCTCCCGGCGGGCGGTCCCGTGGTGCCGGCCCGCCGGCCCGCTCCGTACTCCCCGGCCGCCGCACCGCCGCAGGTGCGGCGGGCCGCGGGAGCGACCCCGCCGCCCGCCGTGCATGCCGTACGCGCCGTGCGTCCCGCGGCCGCCGCGGCGCCGCTCCCCGTGGCCGTCCCGCACGCGCCGCCGCTCGTGGTCCAGCCGGCAGCTCGGCCGCGTCGCCTGCGCAGCCCGTACCCGTCGTGCGCCCCAGGGCCACCGGAGCCCCCGCCCCAGCCCCCGCCACCGCGCCGCCGCCACCTCCGCCTCCGCCGCCGGTGCAGCGCGCGCCGGGCGGGACCGTGGCCGGGCCGCGGAGCGGCCCCCGGCCGGCCGGGGGCGCCGCCGAGCCGGCCCCTGCCGGCCGGCACGCGGCACCGCAGGTGCCCGACTCCGACCTGGACGATCTCGCACGCCGCCTGCTGGATCCGGTCTCCCGCCTGCTGCGCACCGAGTTGCGGCGCGGCCGGGAACGCGCGGGCCGGCCCTTCGACGGCCGCCGCTGAGAACGCGTACGAACGAGAAACGGACGACGGACCGATGACGGACAACATCTTCGCCACCAGCGTGTTCTTCAGGCTGGCGATCGGCGGCAACGACCTGGGCGCCTTCCACACCTGCTCCGGCATGGGCGCCGAGGTCGAAATGGAGACCTACGCGGAGGGCGGCAACAACGGCTTCACCTGGCAGCTGCCGGGCCGCGTGACCTGGTCGAACATCACCCTCACCCGGCCCGTCACCACGGACACGGCGAAGATCGGCCGCTGGCTGGACGAGACGCTGCGGCGGGTCGAGCCCAAGGACGGGGAGATCGTGGCGCTGCGGCCCGATCTGAGCCGGATCATCAGCTGGCAGGTGTTCGGGATCGTCCCGGTCCGGTGGCAGGGGCCGTCCTTCGACCCCGCCAACTCCGCCGCGGCGGTGGAGACGTTGGAGATCGCCCACCAGGGGCTGCTGCCCTCCTGACCACCCGCCGCGCGCCGCCTCACTGCCTCACTGCCCCGCTGCCCCCGCCGCCCCCCGATCGCCCGCCCCCGAAGGGATCCACGCCATGGCCTCATCGGCACGCGCCAGCCGCGCCAGGGCCCAGCTCACCCTCAAGGAACCCCCTGCTTCGGTCGGGGCCAAGCCGGGCGGGGTGATCGCGAAGCTCGACCTCCAGTTCAACCCGTCGACCCTGCAGCTGGGCAAGACCACCGAGTGGCGGCGCTCCCCCTCCCGGATGGCCGGCCAGTCGGCGCTGCCCGAGTTCGTGGGCAGCGGTCCGCGCACCCTGAGCCTGGAGGTGTTCCTCGACGCGACCGCCACCCACGACAACTCGGTCGAACAGGCCGTGGAAAAGCTGATGAAGGCGTGTGTGCCGACCCCGGCCAGCCTCGGCCGCAAGAAGCCGGCGAGCCCCTGGGTGCGCTTCGAGTGGGGCAGCGCGCGGACGACTTCGTTCGACGGGGTCCTGTCGAACCTCTCGGTGTCGTACACGCTCTTCGACGTGGACGGCAAACCGCTGCGCGCCACCTGCTCGCTGTCCATCGAGGAGGCGAGTGTCGACCCGCCGGGCCAGAACCCGACCTCAGGCTCACGGACCGCCCGCAGCACGCACATCGTGGTGGCGGGCGACAGCCTGGCGATGCTCGCCTGGCGCGAATACGGCGACGCGACGGCCTGGCGGGCCATCGCGGAGGCCAACGGCATAGACGACCCGATGGCCCTCGTCCCCGGCACCGAGATCGTGGTGCCCGGCACACAGGACCGGCACGGCGAGGAGGAGCAGCGGTGAGCGGATCCGAACCCGGCGGCCGGTCGTTCGCGGCCGACCCGATCGTGGAGTCCCCGGGCGAACTGCCGCAGATCTGGGCGGCCCAGCTGGTGAGCTGCGTGGTCGACGAGAACGTGGGGCTGCCGGACACGGCGGTGCTCACCTACCGCGACCCCGACCACGAGTTCCTGCGCGCCACCGGCATCACCATCGGCTCCCCGCTGCGGGTGTCGGTGGCGACCGTGAAGGGCCAGGCGCGGGAGCGGCTGTTCAACGGCGAGGTCACGGCCCTGGAGATCGACCGGGACCGCACCGGCTCGTTCACCGTCGTCCGCGCCTACTCCAAGGCGCACCGTCTCCAGCGCGGCCGCAGGGTCGTGGCGTACCGGAACATGACGGCCGCGGCGATCGTCCGCAAGGTGGCCGCCGGAGCGGGCCTGGCCGTCGGGAAGGTGGAGGCGGCGCCGGTCACGTACAAGCAGCTGTCCCAGGCGAACGTCTCCGACTGGGACTTCCTGCAGTACCTCGCGGGCGAGAGCGGCGCGCAGGTGCGCGTCGACGACCAGGGGCTGCTGCAGTTCACCCGGCCCGTGAAGGCGTCCGGGGCTCCCGCCCCGTCGACGTCGGCCGTGCGCGATCCGATGGTCCTGGAGTACGGGAGGAACCTGCTCGCCCTGCGGGCCGCGCTGTCGGCCGCCGACGGCTCCTCGACCGTGCAGGTGCGCGGCTGGGACGTGACCACCAAACGGCCGCTGGTCGCCGAGCAGCCGTCGGTGGTGAGCGACACGGTGGTGCCGGGCCTCAGCCCGTCCCTCGCCACCCGCTTCGGGAAGTCGGCCGTGGCCGTCACCGACACTCCGTACCGTACGCAGGCCGAGACCACGGCGGTCGCGAAGGCGACGGCGGACCGGATCGGCTCCGGATTCGGCGAGCTGGAGGCGGTGGCCGAGGGGAACCCGCTGCTGCGGGCCGGCAAGGCGGTGGCCCTCGGCAACGTGGGGCAGGCTTTCTCCGGCCGGTACACGGCGACGGCCGTGCAGCACGTCCTGGAGCCGCACGGCGGCTACCGCACCACCGTGTGGGTCAGCTCCAGCCCGGACCGCTCCCTGGCCGGCCTGGTGACCGGCGCCAACGCGCCGGGGCGCGGCCCGCGCATCCCGGGGCTCGCGATCGGCGTGGTGACGGACGTGCGCGAGCCGAACGGCTCCGAACGAGGCGCGGTCCGACTGAAGTTCCCCTGGCTGGACGACACGTACGTCACCGACTGGGTGCGCACCGTCCAGTGGGGCGGCAAGGGCGGCGGCGGTGTGGTGAGCCCCGAGGTCAACGACGAGGTGCTCGTGGGGTTCGAACAGGGGCTGCTCGACAGCCCGTACGTCATCGGCGGGCTCTACAACGGTGTGGACCAGCCCTCCCCGCACGACGTCCCGCTGATCGACAGGACCAGCGGAAAGGTCAACCGCCGCTCCGTGGTGTCGCGTTCGGGGCACCGTGTGGAGCTGCTGGACGCGGCGGCGCCGGGACCCTCCGGGCTGCGGCTGGTGACCGGGGACGAGCGGCTGGAAGTACGCATGGACGACCGCCGGGACCGTATCGAGCTCACCGTGTACGCGGGGCCCAAGCGTCCGCTGACCTCCGTCGTCCTGGACAGGGCCGGCATCACCCTGGACGCCGGCCGGGGCACCGTGAAGGTCTCCGGCCGTCAGGTGGACATCGACGGCACCGCCGGGGTCAGCATCGGCGGCCGCTCGGTGAAGGTGTCCGGGACGGCGGACGTCACCGTCAACGGCGGCCTGCTCGCCGTCCTCAAGGCCCGGCTCATCCGGATCAACTGAGGCCCCCACGGCCCGTCCACCACGCCCGCCCACCACGCCCGCCCACCACGACCCTTTCCCCCTCGCCCAGGAGCCCCGATGCCAGCCGCAGCCCGTACCGGTGACCCCACCAACCACGCCGGCCGGATCGCCACGCCGCCGCCCGGCGCCGCCGCGGCGGTCGCGACGGTGCTGATCGGCGGACAGCCCGCCGCCGTCGTGGGCAGCCTGCACGTCTGCCCGGTCCCGCCGCACGCGGCGACGGGACCGGCCAACGTGATCATGCCCAACCCCGCAGCCCTCGCCGCCGGCGCGGTCCTCATCGGCGGGCTGCCCGCCGCACGGGCCCGCGACCAGACCGCCTGCGGCGCGATGGTCCTCACCGGCGCCATGAACGTCCTGATCGGCGGCGTGTGATGAGCGAACGGTTCATCGGGCGCGGCTGGGCCTTCCCCCTGCGCGTCGGGCCGACCGGCGGCATCGCCATGGTCGAGCGGGAACGGGAGCTGGAGGAGGCCATCCGGCTGATCCTGGGCACCGCTCCGGGCGAGCGGCCGATGCGGCCCGAATTCGGCTGCGGCATCCACGAGTACGTCTTCGCCCCCGGCGACGGCGACACCGCCGGGCGGGTCGCCCAGCAGGTGCGCGAGGCCCTGGAGCGCTGGGAGCCCCGCATCGCGGTGGACGAGGTCGTCGTGGCCTTCGACGCCGTGGACGCCGGCACCCTCTACATCGATGTGCACTACACGGTGCGCACCACCAACGACCGGCGCAACCTGGTCTTCCCCTTCTACACGATCCCCTCCGAGGAGGGGGCCGAGGAAATGGTCGCGGACTGATGGCCCTGCCCTCCCCCAACCTGGACGACCGGCGGTTCCAGCAACTCGTCGACGAGGCGAAGCGGTACGTGCAGCAGCGCGCGCCGGAGTGGACCGACCACAACGTCTCCGACCCGGGCGTCACCCTGATCGAGACGTTCGCCTACCTCGTGGACCAGCTGCTCTACCGGCTGAACCGGGTCCCGGAGAAGAACTACCTGGCCTTCCTGGACCTGCTGGACATCCAGCTGTACCCGCCCTCGGCCGCCGCCGCCGACATCGACTTCTGGCTGTCCGCCCCGCAGCCCGACACGGTCACGCTGCCCGCCGGCACCGAGGTCACGACCGCCACCGGGGAGAGCGAGGAGGCCGTGGTGTTCGCCACCACCGGCGATCTGCGCATCGTGCCCAGCGAGTTGACGCGCCTGGTCACCGCGCCCCGCACCGGTGACATGACCGACCGGACCGGCGCGCTCGCCGAGGGCCGCGACATCCCCTGCTTCGCGGCGACGCCCGAGCCCGGCGACGCTCTGCTGTTCGGCCTGCCGACGGCCGTACCGCGCTGCGTGGTCGCGGTCCGTCTCGACAGCCGCGTCGAGGGCGTCGGCGTCGACCCGCGCCAGCCCCCGCTCGTGTGGGAGGCGTGGGACGGCGGCCGGTGGCAGCGCTGCGAGACCGACTCCGACAGCACCGGCGGTCTCAACCGGCCCGGCGAGATCATCGTGTACGTACCGGCCGGGCACACCGCCTCACTGCTGAGCGGCACCCGCGCGGGATGGCTGCGCTGCCGGGTCACCGAACCCGAGCCCGGCCAGCCGTTCTACTCGGAGTCCCCGACCGTGCGCGAGGCCGCCGTCTTCACCGTCGGCGGCACCATGACCGTGGAGCACGCCGAGCGGGTGAGCGACGTACCGCTCGGCACCTCGGAGGGGGTGGCCGGGCAGACCTTCCGGCTCGGCCGCCCGCCCGTGCTGCTCGACGGGGAACCGCCGTCGGTGGAGGTGTCCTCCGCCGACGGATGGCAGCGCTGGGAGGTGGTCGAGCACTTCGGCCGCTCGGGCCCCGACGACCGGCACGTCCGCGTGAACGCCACCACCGGCGAGTTCGCCTTCCCGCCGGTGCTCCGCGAGGCCGACGGCACCCTGCGGTCCTGCGGGGCCGTGCCGCCCAAGGGCTCCCGGATCCGCGTGGCCCGCTACCGCACCGGCGGCGGCCCCGCGGGCAACGTCTCGCGCGGCGCGATCTCCGTACTGCGCAGCTCCGTCCCCTACGTCGCCCGCGTCACCAACCGGGAGGCGGCGCGGGGCGGCGTCGCCGGGGAGACGATCGACAACGCCAGACTGCGGGCGCCGGAAGCCCTGCGCATGCAGGAACGCGCGGTGACCGCCGAGGACCACGAGATCATCGCCCGCCGGGCGGCGCCCTCGGTACTCCGGGTCCGCTGCCTGCCCGCCACCGGCACGGCGGGCGGAGCGGCCGCCGCGGGCGCGGTACGCGTCCTGGTGGTGCCGGACGCGGTGGCCGACGAGGGCGACCGGCTCCGCTTCGAGCAGCTGATCCCCTCCGACCAGGTACTCGAAGCGATCACCGCCGCCCTCGACGAACGGCGGCTGATCGGCACGCGCGTCGTCGTGGAGCCGCCCGTCTACCAGGGCGTCACCGTCGTCGCACGGCTGTCGGCACCCGCCGCGGACGCCGACCGGGTGCGCGAGGCGGCGCTCGCCGCGCTGTTCCGCCACCTCAACCCCCTGCACGGCGGGCCCGACGGCGCCGGCTGGCCGTTCGGGCGGCCCGTCCAGTACGGCGAGGTGTTCGGCGTACTCCAACGCGCCGTCGGGGAAGTCCTGGTGGAGGAGATCCGGATGTTCGCCGCCGACCCGATCACCGGGCGGCGCGGAGCCCCCGTCGACCGCATCGACATCGGAGCGGGCGCACTCGTCTTCTCCTACCAGCACCAGGTGGTCGTGACGGAGCCGGACCGGGAGCCGGGGGTGCACGGATGAGCCGGGCCGCCGTCCCCGGCCTGCCCAGCCGGCATCCGATCGGCGAGCAACTGCCCGCGCTGTACGCCGACGACGACTTCGCCCAGCGGTTCACGGCCGGGCTGGACACCGTCCTCGCCCCGGTGTTCACGACCCTCGACAACCTGCCCTCCTACTTCGACCCCCGGCTGGCTCCGGCGGCCGACTTCCTGCCCTGGCTGGCCTCCTGGGTGGGCGCCGTCGACGACCCCCGGTGGCCCACCGGACTGCGGCGCGAGGCGGTGGCGCGGGCGGTGGAACTGCACCGCCTGCGCGGCACCCGGCGCGGCCTGACCGAGGCCCTGCGCCTGGTGCTGGGCGTGTCCGCCGAGGTCAGCGGCGACGGCGGGGCCGTCTGGTCCCGTACGGCCGGCGGCGAGCTGCCCGCCGCTCCGGCCGGCGAGGTCCTCGTCCGGGTGTGGCCGCAGGGCGGGGAGGCGGTGGACGCGGACCGGGTCCGCGCGCTCGTGCGCACCCTGTGCCCCGTCCACACGGTCTGCCGGGTCGAGATCCTGCCCGGGCCTCCCGCGGACGAAGGGAAGTGACAACGGTGCGTGCGTGTCCCGTGTGCGGGTCGTCCAACGGCGTGACGGACGACTTCTGCGGCAACTGCGGTGCCTACCTGGGCTGGTCGGGCTCCGCCCCCTCCCGGACCTCGGCCGCCCCGCCGGCCGACGTCCCGGGGGCGGCCGAGCCCCACCCCACCCCCGCCCCGCCGGACCCCCCAACCGAGCCGGCCGGCCCGGCCGGGTCCACTTCTTCTGCTCAGTCCGCTCCCGGATCGCCCACCACTGCCGGATCGGCCCCGTCGACGCCCACCGCTGCCGGGTCGCCCCCTCCTGCACCCACCGCTCCCGGAACGGCCCCTGCTGGGCCCACCGCTGCCGGGTCGGCCCCGTCGACGCCCACCGCTGCCGGGTCGCCCCCGTCCACGGCCTCCGCGCCGGAGTCCCGCCCCGCCGGTCCGGCGGCGGCGGACCCGGCCGCGCCCGCCGGCCCCGCCGCGCCCCCGGGTGCGCCGCCGGCCCCGCCCGCGCCTTCCGGGCCCGCGGCCGCGGAACGGCGGCCCTGGCAGCGCAGGCGGCCCGTCCCGCCCCCGCCCTCCGGCGCCGCGTCCGGTCCGGGCACGCCCCCGGGCACGCAACCGCCCGCGCCCTCCTCGGAGCAGCAGCCCGCCGCGGAGCCGCGGGACGGATCCGCCCCGCCCGCACCCTCCGTGTCCCCGGGCACGGAACCGGCACCGCCCGCGCCCTCCGGGACGGGGGCCCCGCACCCGGTGATCCCGGCACGGCCCCCCGCCGCCCCCCGGGCCGTCGCGCCGCGGGCATCCGCACCCGCGCCGATACCCGCCTCCCCGCAGCCCGTCCGGCCCGCGAAGGCCGTCGCCCCGCGCCCGGTCGTGCGTACCGCCGCCGTGAGCGACGACGTGTCCGGCGCGCCCTGCCCCGCCTGCGCCACGCCCAACCCGCCGGAGCGCCGGTTCTGCCGCCGCTGCGCGGCTCCGCTGACGCCCGCCACCGCACCGGCACCCCTGCCGTGGTGGCGGACCGTGTGGCCGTTCCGCCGCCGCACCCGCGCGGGCTCGGGCCGGACGACGCGCTTCCTGGTGGTCCTGGCCGTCGTACTGGCCCTCTGCGCGGGCGCCTTCCTGCTGCTGCCGGCCGGCCGCCGCCTGATCGAGGACACCCGCGACAAGCTCGGCAAGGCCAAGGCGGTGACCGCCGCCCGCGTCGAGGCGAGCGCCGAGGTGCCCGGACATCCGGTGGGCGACAGCACGGACGGGCTCAGCAACCGCTACTGGGGCGCGCCCGCCCCCGGCGCCTCGGCGACGTACACCTTCGCCAAGCCCTTCCGCCTGGTCGACGTGATCATCACCAACGGCGCCTCGACCTCGCCCGAGGAGTACGCCCGGCAGGCGCGGGCGCTCCAGATCGACATGGAGGTGACGGCCGGGGACGGCCGCAAGGTCCACAGGAGGCTCACGCTGAGCGACAAGCCCGGTCCCCAGACCTTCCCCACCGGTATCAGTGACGCAACGACGGTCCGGCTGACCCTGGACATGCCCGCCGGGGCCGCGCCGGACCGCCATCTCGCCCTGGCGGAGGTGGAGTTCTTCCAGCGGAGCTGACGGCCCCGGGCGTGACCTCACCGCACCGCACCGCACCGCAGTAGCGTGTCCGGATGGAGACGCACGTACGACTGGAACCCTGGTCCGCGGGGGACTTCTGGCTGCTGGAGCGCAAGAACGAACCGGCCATGACCGAGTTCCTGGGCGGCCCCGAGCCGGCCGCCAAGCTCGTCGACCGGCAGCGGCGCTACGAGGCCCTGAGCGCGCGGGAGCCGGCCGCCGGCCGGATGTTCCGCGTGGTGTGGACACCCGCCGGGGACCCTTCCGCAGACCCTGCCGGGGACGGGGACGGGGCCGGGGACGGGGCCGCCCGCAGCGTCGGGTCCGTCGGCTTCTGGGAGCGGGAGTGGCGGGGCGAGCCGGTCTACGAGGCCGGCTGG
Organism: Streptomyces sp. NBC_01232; assembly: GCF_035989885.1. Lineage (GTDB taxonomy): Bacteria > Actinomycetota > Actinomycetes > Streptomycetales > Streptomycetaceae > Streptomyces. The sequence continues at coordinate 4,811,079 of NZ_CP108518.1, read as the reverse complement.
GGCATCCTGCCCGAGTTCCAGGGCCACGGGCTGGCCGTGGCGGCGCTGGCCGAACTCCTGGCGTACGTCCGCGCCCACGGCTCCCGCGACAGCGTCCACGCCTTCCCGGGCACCGACCACCCGGCGTCCAACGCGGTCTGCCGGCGGGCCGGGTTCGAGTACCTCGGCGACGTCGACTTCGAGTACCCGCCCGGGGTGCCCCACCCGAGCTGCGACTGGCGCTACCGGGTGGGGCGGCCGCAGGGCCCGGACACGGCGGTCACGGCGTCAGGATGATGCGGCCGCGGACCCCCGGGGCGGCGAGCCGTTCGTGGGCCCTGGCGGCCTCCGCGAGCGGGAAGGTCTCCGCGACCCGCAGGGTGAGCGCGCCCGCGTCGACCAGGGCCACCAGACGGGCCAGGTGCTCCCCGTCCGCCGCCACCTCCTGTTCCACCACCCGGACGCCGCGCTCCGCGGCCGGGGCGTGGTGCGGGATCAGGCCGACGTAGACCCCGCCGTCGCGTACGGCCCCCAGCGCCTCCGCGCCCAGCACGGCCGCGTCCAGGACCCCGTCCACCGGGCCGGCCGCAGCCGAGCCGCGCGGGACGAACCCGGTCGCGCCCAGGGACCGTACGAGCTCCTCGTCCTCCGCGCCCGCCAGGGCCGTCACCACCAGGCCGGCCCGCGCGGCGAGCTGGACGGCCAGGCCGCCGACGACGCCCGCGGCGCCGGTGATCAGCACCGAGTTGCCGGGGGCGAGCCCCAGCTGGTCCACCGCGCGGGCGGCGGTGAGGGCGGCGAGCGGGAGCCCGGCCGCGGCCACGGCGTCCACGGTGGCCGGCGCGGCCGCCACGGCGGTGGCGTCGAGCACCACGTACTGCGCGTGCGTGCCCAGCGGCTTCACCGTCCCGTAGTGCAGCCCCACGACCCGGTCCCCGGCGCTCCGGCCGGTCACGCCGGCGCCGACCTCGTCGATCTCCCCGGACACGTCCCAGCCGAGGCCGAGCCGCTGTCCGGCGCCGCCGAAGACCCCGGCGCGGACCGCGCCGTCCACCGGGTTGAGCCCGGCGGCGGTGACCCGGACGCGGACCTGGCCGGCTGCGGGGCGCGGCAGCGGGACCTCGGCCAGGACGACCTGTTCCGGGCCGCCGAACCCGGTCACCACGGCCGCCTGCATCGTCTGCTCACTCATCTCGATCTCTCCCGTTCGCCGGTTCGCGTGGTCGTTCACGCGTCCACTGATGCGCTCGCGCTCGCTCGTTCGCTCGCGCTCGTTCGCTCGTTCCTGACGAGCACTAACCTAGGGAGAGGTACTCTCTTTTCGTAAGTACGCACTCCAAGGTGCGTACCCGACCCGGAAGTGGGGCACCCATGGCCACCAGCACCGCCGCGGCCCGTCGCGAGGAAGCCCGTTCCGCCTACGACGCCTTCCTCAGGGAATGCCCCACCGGCCAGCTCCTGGCCCGCATCAGCGACAAGTGGGTCGGCCTCATCGTCAGCGCCCTCGGCCAGGCCGAAGACCGCACCATGCGCTACAGCGACCTGGGCCGCAAGATCCCCGGCGTGAGCCAGAAAATGCTCACCCAGACCCTGCGCTCCCTCGAACGCGACGGCCTCGTCACCCGCACCGTCACCCCCACCGTCCCCGTCCGCGTCGACTACCGCCTCACCGACCTCGGCAGCAGCCTCGGCTGCCTCCTGTCCTCCGTGAAACTGTGGGCCGAGAACCACTTCGACGAGGTCAACGCCCATCGCGACACCTACGACCGGACCACCGCGACCTCGTAAATCCGGCGCGACCCGCTCCCCGGCAATGGCATGCTGACAGGGTGAACGGACCCGGCATTCAGCTCACCCTCGCCCCCGAACTGCGCCTCTTCGCCCCGCCCAGCCGGCGCGCCGAACGCGTACCGACCGCGACCGACGGCGCCTCCAGCCTCGGCCACGTCGTCGAATCGGCCGGCGTCCCGCTCACCGAGGTCGGCCGCCTCCTCGTCGACGGCCACGAGGTACCCGTCTCCTACGTGCCCCAGGACGGCCAGAACGTCGAGGTGCTCGGGGTCGAACGGCCCCAGCAGGTCCCCGGCGCCCCGCTCCGCTTCCTCCTCGACGTCCACCTCGGCACCCTCGCCCGCCGCCTGCGCCTGCTCGGCGTCGACGCCGCCTACGAGAACGAGGACATCGGCGACCCCGCCCTCGCCACCCGCTCCGCCGCCGAGCAGCGCGTCCTGCTCTCCCGCGACCGCGGACTGCTGCGCCGCCGCGAGCTGTTCGCCGGCGCCTACGTCTACAGCGACAACCCCGACGAGCAACTGCGCGACGTACTGGGCCGGTTCGCACCCGCCCTCGCACCGTGGACCCGCTGCACCGCCTGCAACGGCCCGCTCCGCGAGGCCGACAAGGAGAGCGTCGGCGAGCGCCTGGAACAGGGCACGCACCGCTCCTACGACGTCTTCGCACAGTGCGCCGAGTGCGAGCGCGTCTACTGGCGCGGCGCCCATCACGCCCGCCTGGAGCGGATCGTCGACGAGGCCCTGGTGGAGTTCGGCACGGCTTAGACCCGGAAGACGCGCCCCTGCCCAGGGGCGCGCCCCGGCCTAGAAGGCGTACGCGTCGCCGGTGTCCAGCGCCAGCACCACGTGCTCGTTGTTGGCGTGGTTCCGGTCCGTGGCACCACCGTTCCACCACGTGTCCACCCGCACCACCACCTCCGGCGACGGCTCCCGCAGCTCCAGCAGCAGCCCGATGTGCCGGCCCCGCCCGTGCAGCGGCAGCGGTCCCGTCTCGCACACCACCTCGCGCACGCCCGCCCGCGCGCAGCCACCCGCCAGCTCCTGCCGGTCCGCGAGCTCGGCCGACAGCCGCACCCGCACCGTCGCGTTCGGCAGCGCGGCGGGCCCGTTGTTCTCCGGGACCATCCAGATCCGCAGCCGCGCCCCGGCCAGGACCACCCGGCCGTGGTAGGCCACATCGGCCTCCGGCTCGTCCGCCACCGACGCCCGGACCGACGGCAGGACCGATGCCTGGGCCGACCCGGGGACACCCGCACCGAGCGCCAGCAAACCCGCCACCACCACACTTCGTACGGCACCACGGCGCACCGACACCACCTCCTCGCGCGGAGGCTAGCCACCGGCACCCCCGACCGATCGGACCATCACACGAACGAGGGCGCGCCCACCCCCATCTGCCGCTGGGACATCGCCGGGCCCTCGCCCGCCCCGCCGGAACGGCCCTGATCATGTACGCCCCGCGCGGCCGCCGAGCCGCGCCTATGCTGGCGGGTAATCGCCCGTACGAACGACCGAGGAGCCCGCACATGAGCACGGCCGCCACCCGAACCGCCGTAGTCACCGGCGCGAGCAGCGGCATCGGCGCGGCCACCGCCCGGCAGCTCGCCGCCGCCGGCTACCACGTCGTCCTCACCGCCCGCCGCAAGGACCGCATCGAGGCCCTCGCCGCCGAGATCACCGCGGCCGGCCACCGGGCCACCGCCCACGCCCTCGACGTCACCGACCGTCCCGCCGTCGACGCCTTCGCCGCCTCCCTGGACCGCTGCGACGTACTCGTGAACAACGCCGGCGGAGCCATCGGAGCCGAGCCCGTCGCCACCGGCGACCCCGCCGACTGGCGCACGATGTACGAGGTCAACGTCATCGGCACGCTCCACGTCACCCAGGCCCTGCTCCCCGCCCTCACCGCCTCCGGCGACGGCACGGTCGTGGTCCTCTCCTCCACCGCGGGCCACTCCACGTACGAGGGCGGGGCCGGCTACGTCGCCGCCAAGAACGGCGCCCGCGTCCTCGCCGAGACCCTGCGCCTGGAGATCGTCGGCCAGCCCGTGCGCGTCATCGAGATCGCCCCGGGCATGGTCAAGACCGAGGAATTCGCGAAGACCCGGTTCCGCGGCGACGCCGAGAAGGCGGAGAAGGTCTACGCGGGCGTCGCGGAGCCCCTCTCCGCCGACGACGTGGCCGACACCATCACCTGGGCGGTCACCCGCCCCAGCCACGTCAACATCGACCTCCTGGTAGTCCGCCCCCGCGCCCAGGCCTCCAACACCAAGGTCCACCGGGAGCTCTAGGCCGGGAGAACTCCGGCCGCCTTCAGGTGCGGCATGAGGGCCGCCGGCTTCAGGCCGGCGGCCCTCGCCGCGTCCAGGGCCCGCTGAAGGTCCGCCGCCAGCGTCGGCGTGAAGTGCAGCAGCACGATGTCCCCGGCCTGCAGCCGCGGCGTCGGCGGGGTCTGCCCCCAGGTGGTGAAATCGTGCGTCCAGGTCACCAGCGCCTTCACCCCGCACGCCTTGGCCGCGAGCCGCACCTCGTCGTTCACCGCCCCGTACGGCGGCCGCAGCAGCTTCGGCGTCCGCCCGAAGGCGGCCTGCAGCTGCTCCCCGGCCCCGCAGACCTCGGCGTCCTTGCCGGCCGCGTCGAGCGTGGTCAGGTCGGGGTGGTTGACCGTGTGGTTCTCGACGCCGACGCGCCCTTCCTCCGTGAGCCGGGTGAAGTACCCGGTGTCGTACGAGGTGGCCCCGGGCAGCAGGAACAACGCGGCGGGCACCCGCTTCTCCAACAGGATCCGCGCCGCCGCCGGATCATGGCTCCAGCCGTCGTCGATGGTGATGAAGACGACCTTCTCACCGGTCGGCACACGCGACACGACGGGCGGCAGCCCCACCTTCGCCTGCGCGGACCCGGCGGCCCCGAGGGCGAGCGACAACGACGCGAGCACGGCGAGTAGCACGCGGGATCTCCACATGCCGCACACCATGGTCTAGACCAGATTGCAAGTCAACCCCCTTATCCCAAGCGGAAGTTGATGTCCCACATCCCCGGAATCCTCGACAGCAACGAGTGTCGACGGGAGTGCGCGGCGCAATGTGAAATTCCGTCACACGTTCGAGCGATTTTGAGGGGATCGGCCAGGTTCACCTGGATTCCCCACCTAAGTTCAGCCGCAATACGAACGGCCCCCGGCCGGGATGGCAGTCCCGGACGAGGGCCTCACCAACAAGGAAGAAGGACTTCCTCATGGCTGAACAGGACCCTAGCGCCGCCGCGCACTTCATGGACCTCACTGACCCCCGCTACGCATACATGTTCGGCTTCCTCCAAGCCGACGGACACCTCGCACAGGGCACGGGGCGGAAGGGCAAGCTCACCGCCGAGATCAACGCACGTGACATCCACATCCTCCGCGAGTTCCAGCAGCTCACGCCCTACTTCAGCTCGATCACCGAGCGTGTCAGGACCACGAACTTCGCCCAGCTCCACCCCTCCGCCACATGGAGCCTCTGCTCCCTGGAAGCCCGGAGCACGATCAACAGGCTCGGAATGCCCTACGGACGCAAGTCGAGGACGATCAAGCCGCCCCGTGTGGAGTTCTCGCGCCGCGACTACCTTCGGGGGATCATCGACGCCGACGGATCCGTCGGCTACACGGGCAAGGGCCTTCCGTTCGTCTCACTCACCACCGCCAGCACTGCGGTGGGTGCATACCTGTGCCACTTCGCGAAGAAGGTCACCGGGGCAGAGCGGAGCATCAAGCGCAATGCCCGGGACGGGATCTACAACGTCCTCTACACGAAGGAAGCGGCGATCGAGCTCGCCGCGCACCTGTACTACGACGGCTGCCTGGGCCTGGAGCGCAAGAAGGCCAAGGCAGCCGAAATTCGCGACTGGGTCCGGCCGGCGGACATGCGGGTCGCTCCGCCCCGCCGACGCTGGACCCCGAAGGACGACGAGGTCCTCCTGCAGGTGAACGACGCCGCGGCGGCCGGGGTCGTTCTCGACAGGACCGAGCAGAGCTGCTCGATGCGCCTCTGGCGCCTGCGGACCGGCAAAGCGTGAGCAGGACGACACGGAGGGGCCCGGGCCGATCACGACCCGGGCCCCTCCGCTCCCCCGAAAACCACACCCGCCTCAGCCCTTGATGCAGATGACCTGCTTGAGCTTGGCCACGACCTGCACCAGGTCGGTCTGCTGGTCGATGACCTGCTCGATGGACTTGTAGGCACCCGGGATCTCGTCCACGACGCCCGAGTCCTTGCGGCACTCCACGCCCTTGGTCTGCTCCGCCAGATCCCGCGCCGAGAACCGCTTCTTCGCCGCCGTCCGGCTCATCTTCCGGCCCGCGCCGTGCGAGGCCGAGTTGAAGGACTTCTCGTTGCCGAGCCCCTTCACGATGTACGAGCCCGTGCCCATGGAGCCCGGGATGATCCCGTAGTCACCGCTGCCGGCGCGGATCGCGCCCTTGCGCGTGACCAGCAGGTCCATGCCGTCGTACCGCTCCTCCGCCACATAGTTGTGGTGGCAGCTGATCTCCCGGTCGAAGGAGACCTTCGCCTTCCGGAACTCCTTCCGGAACACCTCCTTGAACAGGCTCATCATCACGGCGCGGTTGTACTTCGCGTACTCCTGCGCCCAGAAGAGGTCGTTGCGGTACGCGTCCATCTCCGGTGTGGCCGCGAGGAAGACCGCGAGGTCCCGGTCCACGAGGCCTTCGTTGTGCGAAAGCCCTCGGGCCACGCCGATATGGAAGGCCGCCAGCTCGTTGCCGATGTTCCGCGATCCCGAGTGCAGCATGAGCCACACCGAACCGGATGAATCAATGCATACCTCGCAAAAGTGATTCCCTTGGCCAAGGGTTCCCATTTGCCGCATCGCCCGGTCCCGCCGGAACTTCACCGCATCCGTGACGTAGTCGAAGCGCTCCCACAGGTCCCCGAAACCCGCCTCCGAGAACCCGTACAGCCGCGAGGGGTCCACCGCCTCGCGGTGCATCCCCGCCCCCACCGGAATCGCCCGCTCGATCTTCGACCGCAGACCCGACAGGTCCCCCGGCAGGTCATTGGCCGTCAGGGACGTCTTCACCGCCGACATGCCGCAGCCGATGTCCACCCCCACCGCCGCCGGACAGACCGCGTCCTTCATGGCGATGACCGAGCCGACGGTGGCGCCCTTGCCGTAGTGGACGTCCGGCATCACGGCCAGGCCCTTGATCCAGGGGAGGGTGGCGACGTTGTGCAGCTGCTGCATCGCGCTGTCCTCGACCGACGCCGGGTCGGTCCACATCCTGATCGGGACCTTCGCCCCGGGCACCTCTACGTACGACATAAGGAATCAATCCCCCGAAAACCACGGAAAAGTTGGAAAGCGCAAAAGCCTCGCTCTTGATCCCAAATACGACAGAGGACCGGCGCCGGCACCAGCGTGTGCGATAGACATTGTGTCCAGCCGCGCCCAAGTCGCGGCAACGCATTTTCCTGACCGTCGGGGGGCCCGCCGGTCGAAGGGAGCCAGTGGACGTGCAGCGCAAGGCGGTACGGCGGCGAGTCCTGCCAGGCATCGCGATGCTCACCGCGCTCGCGGCAGGGGCGGCCGGCCTGACCGGGTGCACCGACGGGAGCGGTGGCGGAAGCACCAGCGATTCGAAGGCCGGCGGGAGCGCCGCCGTGCCCGCCCAGCCGGGGAAGTACCGCAGTCTGCCCGCGCCCTGCAAGGCCGGTGTCGACAGCAAGAAGCTCAAGGGCATGCTCCCGGCAGGGGACAGCCTCACCCCGGAGCAGCGCGACCAGATGTACGCGGGCGTCGCGGACACCTCGTACGACGGCGACCGGCACGTCGGCTGCCGCTGGACGGGGCAGAGCCCGGAGGAGACCCGGCTGCTGTCGGTCCGCTTCGAGCGCGTGGTCTCGTACGACCGGGCCGTCAGCAGCGACGACGAGAAGGCCAAGCAGGTCTACGTGCGCCGGCTCACCGACGCGCGCCTGCCCTTCCCCGGCCCCACCGGGAGCCCCGCCCCGGCGGCTCCCACCCCGGCGGCTCCGACGCCCGCCGCTCCGGCCGCCTCGGGTTCGCCCGCTTCCGGAGCACCCGCCTCCGGCGCGCCGTCGTCCCCCGGCGGGGGCCCGTCCGCCCCGGTCGAGCTCGGGTCCCGGGTCCTGGAGGATCTCGGCAGCGAGGCGTTCCTGGAGGACAAGCTCAGCCCCGCCGGGGCCAGCGCCGCGCAGTCCCGCACCGTGCGCATTGTGTTCCGTACCTCGAACGTCATCGTCAGCATGGAGTACAGCGTGCAGCCCGCGCTGCCCGGCACGATCCCGCCGAGCACCGAAACCCAGGACAAGGCACGGCAGTTGGCGCAGGCTCTGGCGGAGCGTTTCAGCGAGTGAGTGGTGCGCGCCACGCCCGGGGGTGACGGCGCGCACAGCAGTGGGCCACCCGGTCGGGCTACCGTTGCCCGGTCCCGCGTCCGAAGAACAACCGACAATCGTACTGAAGGAACCATGCACCGATCAGCCTCGCGCCTCACCCGCGTTCTCGCCTGCGCAGCCGTCCCGGTGATCCTCACCGTCGCCGGGTGTTCGTCCGACTCGGGCAAGGACTCGGGCGCGAAAGGCGACAAGAAGTCCGGTTCGTCCTCGTCGGCCAAGCCCAACCCGAAGTCGTCCAAGACCCTGGAGAAGGCGGCCTTCGCCACCCTCCCGGACGCCTGCAAGGCGGTCCAGACGGCGACGATAGACACGCTCGTCCCGGAGGCGAAGGACAAGAACGGTACGGCGACCCCGTCGAACGACCCGGCCACCCGCGTCAGCTGCTACTGGACGGGCCTGGACGAGGACGGCCTGAAGGGCTCGCAGTACCGCTGGCTCTCGCTCTCCTTCTTCCGCTCCGACTCGCACGCCACGCTCGGCGACGCCAACAAGCGTGCCGAGGAGCAGTTCAACAAGCAGGTGGAGGTCGCGAAGACCACCGAGGGCGCGCAGGACCCGAAGGCTGAGGCCGTCGGTGAGACCGGCGACCAGGGGACGTCGGTCGTCTACACGGTGAAGAAGGACGGCAACGACCACTTCAACACGACGGTCGTGGCGCGCACCCAGAACGTGGTGATCACGCTCGACTACAACGGTGCGGGGCTCGAGGGTGCCGGTGCGCCGGACCACGCGAAGCTGCTCCAGGACGCGGTCGCGGCCGCCAAGGAGGCTGTGGCCTCGGTGGGCGCGGCGAACAAGGCCCCGGCGGAGGCGCCGCAGTCCCCGAAGCCCCAGTAGGGGAGGTCGCGGGGCGGGGCCCTTGGGCGTTGACATCCGGTCACCCGTACGCTGTGCCTGCTGCAGCTCGGTAAAGGCGCGGTAAGTGCCTCGCACCGGCGCCAGCACTCAGCACTCTGCGCTCGGTATGTGCTCGACAAGGGGAGGGGATCGCGGGTGGCCGCGATGCAACTGACTCGTACGCACCGGATACTCATAGGCGTCGTGGTCGCGGGAGCCGTGATCATCGCCGGGATCGGGTTCGCGGGCTCGTACTCCGCGGTGCGTGCGCTCGCCCTGCAGAAGGGGTTCGGCAGCTTCTCGCTGGTGTTCCCGATCGGCATCGACGCGGGCATCTGCGTCCTGCTCGCCCTGGACCTGCTGCTGACCTGGATGCGGATCCCCTTCCCGCTGCTGCGCCAGACGGCGTGGCTGCTGACGGCGGCGACGATCGCGTTCAACGGTGCGGCCTCCTGGCCGGATCCGCTGGGTGTCGGGATGCACGCCGTGATCCCGGTGCTGTTCGTGGTGACGGTGGAGGCCGCCCGGCACGCGGTGGGCCGGATCGCGGACATCACCGCGGACCGGCACATGGAGGGTGTGCGCATCACGCGGTGGCTGCTGTCGCCGATACCCACCTTCAAGCTGTGGCGCCGGATGAAGCTGTGGGAGCTGCGCTCCTACGAGCAGGCGGTCACGATGGAGCAGGACCGGCTGATCTACCAGGCGCGCCTGCAGGCGCGGTACGGGCGTTCCTGGCGGCGGAAGGCTCCGGTGGAGGCGCTGATGCCGCTGAAGCTGGCGAAGATCGGTGTGCCGCTCGCGGAGACGACTCCGGACGCGCTGGCGGCGACGGGCATCGAGCCGGCGGTGCTGCCTCCGGTGGAGCAGAACCAGCAGCAGAACCAGCAGCAGGCGCCGGCCCTGGCCGCCGCGCCCGAGCTCGCCCAGCAGGCCCCGCAGGCCGTCCAGCCCCAGCTGCAGTCGCAGGGGCAGATCCCGCCCGGCGCGCCCGGCGCTCCCGTTGTCCCCGGTGCCGCGCAGCACGTCCCGCCGGCCTTCGCGGTGGACCCGACGGCCATGCCCGCGGCCCACAACAGCGCGTGGTTCGCCGCGCCGCTGGCGCCGCAGGCGGCGTACGAGGGCGGCTACAACCCGCAGTACGTGGAGGGGCTGGAGCCGACCCCGGTGCTGCCCCCGATGGGCCCGGACGAGGAGCGGCCGGCGCAGCAGGAGCTGCCGATCCCGGCCCCGCGTCAGGAGGAGGCCCCGCAGGAGGGCCCCGAGACCCCTGACGAGGCCGAGTTCGCCGAGGCGGCGTACAAGGTGTTCTGCGCGCTGGTCGACGAGAAGCAGGACTACCCGTCGGCGGAGGCCCTCGACATACACCTGTCGGACGGTTACGGCGTGACGCACCCGCGCAGCGGTTCCCTGCTCCGCCGGATGATCCCGGCGTTCAAGCAGCGTTACCACAAGGACCGCGAGGCCGAGCACATCGCCTGAGGGCGACGGCGGACATGCGGAAGGGCCCGCACCCCTCGGGGTGCGGGCCCTTCCGCATGTCCTGCGAGCCCGGGTGGGCTCAGACGGCGAGCAGCTTGCGCACGCGGTCCGCGCCCACTGCCAGCAGCAGCGTGGGCAGTCGCGGCCCGGTCTCGCGGGTCACGAGGAGCCGGTACAGCAGGGCGAAGAACGTCCGCTGCGCGACCTTGAGTTCCGGCGTCGGCTTGGCGTCGGGCTCCAGCCCGGCCATGACCTTCGGGACGCCGTAGACGAGCGTGGTCAGCCCGTCGAGCGACCAGTGCGAGTCGAGGCCGTCGAGGAGCAGCCGCAGCGATTCGCGGCCCTCGTCGTCCAGGGACGACAGCAGCTCGGTGTCGGCCTCCTCGCGTACGAGGGTCCGCTGGTCGGCCGGGACCTGGGTGGTGATCCAGTTCTCGGCGCGGTCCAGGCGCGGCCGTACCTCGTCGAGGGAGGTGAGGGGCTGCGTCGGGTCGAGGTCGGTCAGGATGCGCAGGGTCTGCTCGTCGTGGCCGGCGGTGATGTCGGCGACGGAGGCGAGCGTCCGGTACGGGAGCGGGCGCGGGGTGCGCGGCAGCTCGGCGGCGGCGGTGCGTACGGCGCGGGTGTGCGCGGCGGCGTCGGCGGGCAGCACGGAGCCGTCGGCGACCTTGGCCTCCAGCTTGTCCCACTCGTCGTAGAGCCGCTGGATCTCCTGGTCGAAGGCGATCTTGAAGGACTGGTTGGGGCGGCGGCGGGCGTAGAGCCAGCGCAGCAGCTGCGGCTCCATGATCTTCAGCGCGTCGGCCGGGGTGGGGACCCCGCCCTTGCTGGAGGACATCTTGGCCATGCCGCTGATGCCGACGAACGCGTACATCGGTCCGATCGGCTGCTCGCCGCCGAAGATGTGCACGATCTGGCCGCCGACCTGGAAGGAGGAGCCGGGCGAGGAGTGGTCGACGCCGGAGGGCTCGAAGATCACGCCCTCGTAGGCCCAGCGCATGGGCCAGTCGACCTTCCAGACGAGCTTGCCGCGGTTGAACTCGCTGAGCTTGACCGTCTCGGTGAACTCGTCCTCGGTGCAGACGTAGGTCATCTCGGTGGTCTCGTCGTCGTACGAGGTGACCTTGGTGAAGTCCTTGCCGCACTGGCCGCAGTACGGCTTGTACGGGAAGTAGCCGCCCTCGCCGGTGCTGCCGTCGTCCTCGGCGGCGGCGCCGGAGCCCTCGGCGGCCTCCAGCTCGGCCTCGTCGACCTGCTTCTGCTGGGGCTTCTTGCCGCCCGGCTTCTGCTTGGTGCGGTACTGGTCGAGGATGGCGTCGATGTCGCCGCGGTGCTTCATCGCGAACAGCACCTGCTCGCGGTAGACGCCGCTGGTGTACTGCTCGGTCTGGCTGATGGGGTCGTAGTCCACGCCCATCTCGGCCATGGCCTCGACGAAGACGGCCTTGAAGTGCTCGGCCCAGTTCGGGTGCGCGGACCCGGCCGGTGCGGGCACCGAGGTCAGCGGCTTGCCGATGTGCTGGGCCCACGACTCGTCGATGCCGGGCACGCCCGCGGGCACCTTCCGGTACCGGTCGTAGTCGTCCCACGAGATCAGGTGGCGGACCTCGATGCCCCGGCGGCGGATCTCGTCCGCGACCAGGTGGGGGGTCATGACCTCGCGGAGGTTGCCCAGGTGGATGGGGCCGGAGGGGGAGAGTCCGGACGCGACGACGACAGGTTTGCCGGGTGCTCGGCGCTCCGCCTCGGCGATGACCTCGTCCGCGAAACGGGAGACCCAGTCGGTCTCGGTGCTGCTCTGAGCCACGACACGTCCTTCTATCCTCGAATGCTGGCTTCAGCCATTCTCCCAGACGGAACAGGACGCTCCGGGGTTGCTCGGCGGACGTGGTTATCCCGGGAAAGGGGCAGCCCCCTCGTGGGATACTCGGCACTTGTCGGAACAACCAAGTGCACCCACCGGCACAACCTCACAGGAACGGCAGCTCATGGCCTCGGTCCCCTCCCTCGCTTCTTCCGTCAATCAGCGCGTCGCGGACGCCCTCGTCTCCGCCCTGCCGGAGGCCGGTGCCGCGGACCCGCTGCTGCGACGAAGCGACCGGGCCGACTTCCAGGCCAACGGCATCCTGGCGCTGGCGAAGAAGGCGAAGGCCAACCCGCGCGAGCTGGCGACGACCGTGGTCGAGGGCATCCCGACCGGTGACCTGATCCAGGAGATCGAGGTCTCCGGCCCCGGCTTCCTCAACATCACCATCACCGACCGGGCGATCATCGAGACCCTCGCCGCCCGTGCCGGCGACGACCGTCTCGGCGTCCCGCTCGCGGCGAACCCGGGCACCACGGTGATCGACTACGCGCAGCCGAACGTCGCCAAGGAGATGCACGTCGGGCACCTGCGCTCCGCCGTGATCGGCGCGGCGATGGTGGAGATCCTGGAGTTCACGGGCGAGAAGGTGGTCCGTCGCCACCACATCGGCGACTGGGGCACCCAGTTCGGCATGCTCATCCAGTACCTGCTGGAGCACCCGCACGAGCTGGACCACAAGTCGGACGCGGAGGTCTCCGGCGAGGAGGCCATGTCCAACCTGAACCGCCTCTACAAGGCGTCGCGCGCGCTCTTCGACTCCGACGAGGAGTTCAAGACGCGGGCCCGGGCCCGGGTGGTGGACCTCCAGGCCGGTGACCCGGAGACCCTCTCCCTGTGGCAGCGGTTCGTCGACGAGTCGAAGATCTACTTCTACTCCGTCTTCAACAAGCTGGACATGGACATCCAGGACCCCGACGTGGTCGGCGAGTCCGGGTACAACGACATGCTCGTGGAGACCTGCAAGCTCCTGGAGGAGTCGGGCGTCGCCGTCCGCTCCAACGGCGCGCTCTGCGTGTTCTTCGACGACGTCAAGGGCCCGGACGGCAACCCGACCCCGCTGATCGTGCAGAAGTCGGACGGCGGCTTCGGCTACGCGGCGACCGACCTGTCGGCGATCCGCAACCGGGTCGCCGAGCTGGGTGCGACCGAGCTGATCTACGTGGTCGACGCGCGGCAGTCCCTGCACTTCAGGATGGTCTTCGAGACGGCGCGCCGGGCGGGCTGGCTGAACGACGGGGTCAAGGCCGTCCAGCTGGCCTTCGGCACCGTGCTCGGCAAGGACGGCAAGCCGTTCAAGACCCGTGAGGGCGAGACGGTCCGGCTGGTGGACCTGCTGGACGAGGCCGTGGAGCGGGCGACGGCGGTCGTGCGCGAGAAGGCCGAGAAGGTGGGCCTGACCGAGGCGGAGATCGTCGAGAACGGTCAGTACGTCGGCATCGGCGCGGTGAAGTACGCCGACCTGTCGACCTCGGCGGCGCGCGACTACAAGTTCGACCTGGACCAGATGGTCTCGCTGAACGGCGACACCTCGGTGTACCTCCAGTACGCGTACGCCCGGATCAAGTCGATCCTGCGCCGGGCCGGCGACCGCAAGCCGGTCGCGCACCCGGAGCTGGAGCTGGCGCCGGCCGAGCGCGCGCTGGGCCTGCACCTGGACCACTTCGGCGAGCTGATCGCCGAGGCGGCCGCGGACCACGCCCCGCACAAGGTGGCCGCGTACCTGTACCAGCTGTCGTCGCTGTTCACGACGTTCTACGAGCAGTGCCCGGTCGTGAAGCCGGAGCCGGAGCTCGTCGTCGGCGAGAACCGCCTCTTCCTGTGCGACCTGACCGCCCGCACCCTGACGAAGGGCATGTCCCTCCTGGGCATCCGCACCCCCGAGAAGCTCTGATCTCCTCGCCTGCTCCACGCGACGGCCCCCGGCGCATCCGCCCCGGGGGCCGTCGCGTTCCCCGGCCGCGGCCGGACCCCGACGGCTAGGGTGGACGTGTCCGATCCGAGGAGGAACCGGAAATGACGACCGCGACACCTGAGCCCGGCGGGTCCGTGCCGCCGATGCCGGAGTACACGCCGAAGGCGTTGCGCGCCGCCATAGCCGCCCACGCTCCGGCGCTGCTGCCCGACTTCGACAACGCCTGGCGGCAGCAGATCGCCGACGCCTACGACATCGCACCGGTGCCCGCGTTCATGGCCCGCTGGTGGGGCGAGTACGCCCTCGCACGCGACCCCGGGCTGGACCGCCATGTCAGCGATCTCGAAAAGCGGGCGGCCGAAGCCACGGACGCCGAAGCGGCCCGCAAACTCCTCGACGAGGCCTCTCGCATCCGCCACGAGCTGCGCGAGCGGGAGCCCGGCGAGTGAGCGAAGAGTTCACCGGGCCGCCGTGGGCCGTGGACTGTACGCAGGACGCCGAGAAGTACCGGCTCGGTCTGCCCGAAGCTGCCCGCGAGGCGCTGTGGGAAGTCCTCTTCGTGCTGCGCACGTCGCACGCCCCGTACCGCGGGGAAAACGTGGAACCCGCACGGTCCACCGTCCCCCGGGGCCCGCACATCGCGTACTTCGACGGCTTCCGCGGCTGGATCCGTTTCACGTTCCTCCCCCGGGTGGCCGAGCCGCAGATCGTGGTCGAGGAGATCTTCTGGCAGTAGGAGCGGGCAGCGCGGTCCAACTGTTCACCCGTACGGCTCGATTCGGGCCGTACGGGCCGGGTAGGGGACGGCCCGTCCTTCCCCGCATCCGCCACCGGAGGCATCCGTGCCCGACATGAACGGCCCCTACAAGCCCGGCACTCCCTGCTGGATCGACCTGATGGCCCCCGACCAGCAGGCCGCCCTCGACTTCTACTGCGGCCTCTTCGGCTGGCAGGGCGAGGTCGGCCCCGCCGAGCAGGGCGGCTACTCCGTCTGCACCCTCAAGGGCCGGCCCGTCGCCGGCATCATGAAGGCCATGAACCCGGACGGCACCGTCCCCGACCCGATGCCGCCGACCGTGTGGACGACGTACCTGTCCACCGACGCCATCGACCCCACGATCAAGTCCGTCACCGACGCGCACGGCACGGTCCTGATGGGCCCGATGGACGTCATGGACCTCGGCCGGATGGCCGTCGTCGCCGACCCGACCGGCGCCGTGGTCGGCCTGTGGGAGCCGGGCTCCTTCGACGGCGCGGGCATCGTCAACGAGCACGGGGCCCTCGTCTGGAACGAGCTCAGCACGAGCGACGTCCCCGCCGCGGCCGCGTTCTACTCCGCCGTCCTGCCGGTCTCCACCGCGGCCTCGACGATGCCGGGCGCCGAGGGCTACACGGAGTTCAAGGCCGCCGGCCGCGCGGTCGGCGGGATGATGAACCTGGACAAGGCTCCCCCCGGCACTCCCCCGCACTGGCTGCCGTACTTCCACGTCGACAACGTCGACGAGATCCAGGCCGCCGCCGTGGGGGCCGGGGCCACCGCCCTCGCCCCCGCCTTCGACATGGTGGCGGGCCGCATGGCCGTTCTGGCCGACCCGCAGGGCGCCCCCTTCGCAGTGATCACGGCGACGATGCCGGAGCAGCCCGCGTAACGCGGCCGGGCGCACGGGGGACGCCCTCCCCGTGCGCCCTCCCCGTCCGGAACTCGCACCAGACGACCTTCCCGGGGGTCCGCGCCAGCACCCCCCAGTCGTCGGCGAGCGCGGCGACGAGGGTGAGGCCGCGCCCGTGCGGCCGCCCGGTGATCCGGGACAGCCCGGGCCCGCTGTCGTGCACCTCGATGCGCAGGGTCGCGTCCTCGAAGCCGAACAGCCGCAGCAGGTACCCGCGGCCGGACGGGACGCCGTACCGCAGGGCATTGGTCGCGAGCTCGCTCACGCAGAGCAACATGTCGTCGAGGCGGTCGACGGCGCCCCACGCCTGCAAGGTGTCACGTGTGAACTGGCGCGCAGCTGGGACGGTTCGGGGCGAGCGCGGGTGGAGCCGCTCACGCACGAGGGCCGCCTGAATAGTTGGATTCACAGGACGATCGTCGCGTTGCGTGACTAGCGTGTGGCCGGGCGCGGACCCGTACTCCTCGATGAGTACGGGTCCGCGCGGGGTATTGCGCCTGCGCGGGTGGGGAGTTCGCTGTCATGCCACCGAGGAAACGAGTACGGCCGAACGCGACGACCATGAAGATGGTCGGAGCGATGGTGGCCGCCGCCCGCATCGCCAAGAACCTGACCCAGAAGCAACTGGGAGAGCTCGTACGGCTCGATGCGGAGACCATCGCCTCCATCGAACAGGGCAGGCGTGCCCTGATGCCGAATGTCGCCGAGCTGATGGATCTCCACCTGGGCCTGCCGGGCCTGCTGACGGTGGCGGCGCTGGAACTACCCGAGATCGACACGACACCGCCCTGGGCCGAGGAGTACTTGGCTCTTGAGCTCAAGGCCATCACCCTGTCCTGGTACGAAGGCCAGCGGGTGCCGGGGCTCCTCCAAACGGAGGGCTATGCCCGGTCCCTTTTCAGGTGCCGAGTACCGGCGCACCCCTCGGAAACCATCGAGGAGCTGACCGCCCGCCGCATGGCCCGGCAGGAGATCCTGCACCGCAAGACGCCACCGACCCTGAGCTTCATCATCTGGGAGCCCGCCGTCCGCCACCGCATCGGCGGCCGGGAGGTCCACGGTGAGCTCCTCCGCCACTTGCTCGCCTGTACGGAACTTCCCGACGTTTCCATCCAGGTGATGCCGCTGGACCAGTCCGCCCACGCAGCCCTCGACGGCCCCTTCATCCTCCTGGAAACCCCCACCCACCAGCACCTCGGATACTCGGAGAGCCAGCGTGGCAGCAGGCTCATCTCAGACCCCGAGGAGGTCAGCATCATGGCTCGCCGGTATGCGATGCTGCGGACTCAGGCCCTCAACACCGTCCAGACACAGGGCCTGTTGGACCGCCTGCTAGGAGAGCTATGAGCACCGAACTGAAGTGGTTCAAGTCCAGCCACAGCGGCGGCGACGGCGATGCATGCCTCGAAATGGCCACCGGTCCGGACACGGTCCACGTCAGGGACTCGAAGGTCCAGGACGGCCCCGTCCTGGAGCTCACCCCGGCGAGCTGGGCGCAGCTGACCGGCTGGGTCAGCCGGTAGCACCGGCTCTGTCAGCGAACGGCCCGCTCGGCGATCAGGTCCGCCAGGCCGTCCAGGATGCGGGTCAGGCCGAAGCCGAACTGGAAGTCGGGCTCGCCGGCGCCCGAAAACGCGTCGGATTCCAGTAGCCGCGTCACGGCCGGGTGCGTGTCCGGGCCGGTCATCAGCCGCAGGGTCCGCAGGTACTGCGCCATCACCTGGTCCGGGGCGGCCCCGGACTTCACGATCGCGTCGATCATGTCCGCCGCCATGGTGGCCTCGTTCCGGACCAGGCCGCCGATCAGGATGATCGTGGAGAGCTTCTCGCCCTCCTTCAGACCCGTGCCGGCCATCGAGGCGAGCCCGCGTTCCATCCAGGCGAGCTGGTTCGGGCTGACGGGTGCCCCGGTGAGCGGGATGCGCAGGATCCAGGAGTTGGCCATCAGGACGGCCCGCTGCGCGTACGCCCACTCCGAGAGCAGCTCCCGCCAACCCGCGCCTTCGCCGGCGGCGACCGGCGGCGGGGCGCCGACGCCCGCGTCCGACATCAGGATGTAGAGCTCTTCCTTCGCCGTGACGTACCGGTAGAGGGACATCGTCGAGACGCCCAGCTCCTTGGCCACCCGGCCCATGGAGACGGCGTCCATGCCCTCACTCGCGGCCAGCGTCACGGCAGCCTCCACGATCTTCGGCAGCGTGAGCGTGGGGCGCGGCCCCTTGCCGGGGCGTTCGCGCAGGCCCCAGGCCATCTCCAGGCTCGCCGGGAGCCCGGTCTCGCTGTCCTCTTCCGCCATGACCGCCCACTCCTCGATTGACCCCCATCCTAGTTCTGTGTATTACTTACACAGAAGAGCGTAAGGCATACGCAGAAACGGCGAAGGGAGCACCGTCCCCATGACCGCACACGCCTCCGGCGGCCTCGGCATCCACGCGACCGGCCTCACCAAGTCCTACGGCGACCTCCGCGTCCTGGACGGCATCGACCTGCCCGTCCCGCGCGGCAGCGTCCTCGCCCTCCTCGGTCCCAACGGCGCCGGCAAGACCACCACCGTCCGGATCCTGGCCACCCTCACCGCCGCCGACTCCGGCACCGTCCGCATCGCCGGGCACGACACCGCCACCGAACGCTCCCGGGTCCGCGAACTGATCTCCCTCACCGGCCAGTTCGCCGCCGTGGACGAGCTCCTGACCGGCGCCGAGACCCTGCGCATGATGGGCCGCCTGGCCGGGCTCTCCCCGCGCGCCGCGCGCAGCCGTGCCGACGAGCTCCTCGCCCGGTTCGGCCTCACGGAAGCGGCCGGCCGCACGGCGAAGACGTACTCGGGCGGTATGCGGCGGCGGCTCGACCTCGCCGCGAGCCTCGTCTCGCGCCCCGAGGTGATCTTCCTCGACGAGCCGACCAACGGCCTCGACCCGCGCAGCCGCCAGGACGTGTGGGACCTCGTAAGGGAACTGCGCGCCGACGGCACCACCGTCCTGCTGACCACCCAGTACCTGGAGGAGGCCGACCGGCTCGCCGACCGCGTCGCCGTCCTCGCCGACGGACGGATCGCCGCCGAGGGCACGCCCTCCGCCCTCAAGTCGCGCGTCGCCGGCCACCGGCTGGACCTCACGCTGACGGACCGGGCCGCCTACGACACCCTCAGCCCGCGCGCGGTCCACCGCGCCCCGGACGAGCTCACCCTCGGCCTCGCCACCGACGGGAGCGCCTCCCACGTCCGGGCGCTGCTCGACGAACTCGACCCGGACCGCACCGCGGTCGACCGCTTCACCCTGCGCAGCGCCACCCTCGACGACGTCTTCCTCGCCCTGACGGGAGCCCACCGATGACCGCCATGCCCGTGAGCGCCTTCGCCCTGGCAGGCCGCAGCCTGCGCATCAGCAGCCGCCGGCCCGACGCGCTGATCGCCGCGTTGATGCTGCCCGTCATGCTGATGCTGATCTTCGTCTACTTCTTCGGCGGGGCCATCGACACCGGGACGGCGTACGTGACGTACGTGGTCCCTGGCGCCATGCTGCTCTGCGCGGGGTTCGGCGCGGCCTCCACCGCCGTCAGCGTCAGCGAGGACATGACGAACGGGGTCATCGACCGCTTCCGCTCCCTCGACATCGGCGGCATCCCGATCCTCGCCGGGCACGTCGCGGCCTCCGTGGTGCGCAACCTGATCTCCACCGCCCTGGTCCTCGCCGTCGCCCTCGCGATCGGCTTCCGGCCCCAGGCGGGCCCGGCCGCCTTCCTCGCCGCGGCCGCCCTGCTGCTGACGTACATCACGGCGATCTCGTGGCTGGCGGCCGCGCTCGGGCTGCTCGCCAAGTCACCGGAGGCTGCAGGCGGGTTCACCTTCCTGATGATGTTCCTGCCGTACCCGTCCAGCGCGTTCGTCCCCATCGAGACGATGCCCGGCTGGCTCCACGGCTTCGCCGACCACCAGCCGCTGACCCCGGTGATCGAATCCCTGCGCGCCCTGCTCCTCGACCAGCCCGCCGGGGACGCCCCGTGGATCGCCCTGACCTGGTGCGCGGCCATCACGGCCGCGGCGGTGACCCTGGCGGGCATCCTCTTCGGCACCCGGACCCGCTGACCGCTTCCCGCCGAGCGACCCCGGGGGAGCCGCTCGGCGGGAAGCCGAAGGAGTTCTGCCGCTCAGCGGTTGAGCGGGTACGAATGACGGCCCGTCGCCTCGTCGATCTCGGCGTGGGCCTTCTGCAACATCTGCGACGCGAGATCCATGAGCGCGCGAGCGCCCGCGATCTCTTCCCCGACCCTCAGCTGCTCCGGGTCGGAGGGATGGCGCAAGGCATAGCCCCGCGCCTTGATCTCGGAGCCGTCCCCGAGCCTGACCAGGGCCGCCGCACTGGTGCGGTGGCCCTCCTCGGTGAATTCGAGCTCCACATGCCACCCGACGAGCGTGGCCATGGTGCATCACCTCCAGGAGGTCACCCTCCCTCCAGAGTGCGCCCGCGGCCCGTACGACGCGAGCCGGGAGCCGGGCTCAGGCCTCGTCGTCCGGGGGTGTCGCGGGCTTCGTGTGGAGGACCGCGCGGGCCTGTTCCGCGGCGCGGGTGATGCCCTCGGAGACGAAGTCCATGAAACGGGCGATGTTCTCCAGGCGGTTGGCGGCCGGGGTGTCGGGGCCGAGGATGCTCACGCCCTGGCGGGCGGTCGCGATGATCTGCTCGTTGACACGGGCCGAGGCGATCGTCGCCTGGTACCAGACGTCGTCGTCGACGAAGTACCGCTCGCGGCGGCGTTCGTCGCGTTCCCTGCGGACGAGGCCCTGGCCCTCCAGGAACGTGATCGCCTTGGAGATGGACGCCGGGCTGACCTGGAGGCGCTGGACGAGTTCGGCCGCGGTGAGGCTGCCCGAGTCCGTTATGTACAGGCAGGCCATCACCCGGGCCATCATCTTCGGCGTCCCCGCCCGGACGAGGACGTCGGTGAACACCTCCTCGTACTCGCGCACCGCCTCGGCGTCGCGCCCGTGGGCCTGCGGAGGCGCCTCGGCTCCTCGGGGCACGGGCTGCCTGCGGTGGGCGCGGCGTTCGGTGGCGCGGTGGGCCAGGTCGGCGCGGTAGCCGTTGGGGCCGCCGTTGCGCATGACCTCGCGCGAGATCGTCGAGGTCGGACGGTCCAGACGCCTGGCGATCTCGGCGTACGCGAGGTCGTCGGCCAGTCCCAGCGCGATCTGCTGGCGTTCCTGCTGGGTGAGCCTGCCTCCCGGCATCGCGGTCTCCTTCGTGATCGTCCGTGGTGGTCCGTAGTAGTCCGTGGCGTCCCCCACTATAGCGTTCACCTCCATTTCATTGCAACGAACAACACCTCGCTTGTTGCGTTAAGCGCGAAACCATTGCAATGAAATTCAGCCTCCGACCTGCAGCTTCTGCATTGATACGCAACGAGTGCGTTGCCAGAACATCGAACGCAACGTAGCTTTTCACTCATCAGAAACGGCAGGGCGCACGGAGCGCCCGCCGCGGAAGAAGGAGAATCACCATGCAGAAGTTCGCCACCCCGACCCCGGTCACCACCGTCCTGGACATCCCCGCCGGACGCATCCGGTTCATCGCCGCCGACCGGGCCGACACCACCGTCGAGATCCTCCCCGCCGACGCCTCCAAGGGCCGCGACGTCAAGGCCGCCGAGCAGACCACCGCCGCATACGCGGACGGCGTCCTGCGGATCGCGGCAGCGCCGGCCAAGAACCGCATCCTCGGCAACTCCGGTTCCGTCGAGGTCACCGTGCAGCTCCCCGCCGGCTCCCGCATCGAAGCCAAGGCCGCCAGCGCCGAGTTCCGCGGCGTCGGACGCCTGGGCGAGGTCACCTACGAAGCCGCCCACGGCACCGTCAAGCTCGACGAGACCGCCGGCGCCCGCCTCACCCTCCAGGCCGGCGACATCACCGTCGGCCGCCTCGCAGGCAACGCCGCGATCAGCACCCAGAAGGGCGACCTCCACATCACCGAGGCCACCGGCGGAGACCTCGAACTCTCCACCCTCTCCGGCGATGTGAACGTCGGCGCCGCCCGCGGAGTCTCCGCCTCCCTCGATGCCGGCACCACCTACGGCCGCATCCACAACACCCTCAAGAACAGCGGCGCCGCCGGCCTGACGATCCGCGCCACCACCGCCCACGGCGACATCACCGCCCGCAGCCTCTAAGGAGAACCGACATGACCGGCATGAGCGACCTGGCGATCGCGGCGAACGGGCTGCGCAAGTCCTACGGCGACAAGACCGTCCTCGACGGCATCGACCTGGCCGTCCCCGAAGGGACGATCTTCTCCCTGCTCGGCCCGAACGGCGCCGGCAAGACCACCGCCGTCAAGATCCTCTCCACCCTCGTCACCCCCGACGCCGGCGACCTGTACGTCGCCGGCCACAACCTGGCCACCCGCCCCCAGGCGGTCCGCGCCTCGATCGGTGTCACCGGCCAGTTCTCCGCCGTCGACGGGCTGATCACCGGCGAGGAGAACATGCTCCTCCTCGCCGACCTGCACCGCCTGTCCAAGCACGAGGGGCGGCGGGTCACCTCCGAACTCCTGGAACGCTTCGACCTCGTCGAAGCCGCGAAGAAGCCCGCCTCCACCTACTCCGGCGGCATGAAGCGCCGCCTCGACATCGCCATGACCCTGGTCGGCAGCCCGCGGATCATCTTCCTCGACGAACCGACCACCGGCCTCGACCCGCGCAGCCGCCACACCATGTGGCAGATCATCCGCGAGCTCGTCACCGGCGGCGTGACCGTCTTCCTCACCACCCAGTACCTGGAGGAGGCCGACCAGCTCGCCGACCGCATCGCCGTCCTCAACGACGGGAAGATCGCCGCCGAGGGCACCGCCGAAGAACTCAAGCGCCTCATCCCCGGCGGACACGTCCGGCTCCGCTTCACCGACCCGGCCGCCTACCGCTCCGCCGTCCTCGCCCTGGGCGAGGTGACCCGGGACGAGGAGTCCCTCTCCCTGCAGATCCCCAGCGACGGCAGCCAGCGCGAGCTGCGCGCCGTCCTCGACCGGCTCGACGCGGCCGGCATCGAGGCGGACGAGCTGACCGTCCACACCCCCGACCTCGACGACGTGTTCTTCGCCCTCACCGGCGGCGGCACCCGCATCCCCCACCAGACCCAGGAGAACGCCCGATGAGCTCCCTCGCCCTCGCCGCCCGCGACTGCTCCACGATGCTGCGCCGCAACCTCCTGCACGCCAGGCGCTACCCGTCGCTGACCCTGAACCTGCTGCTCACCCCGGTGATGCTGCTCCTGCTCTTCGTCTACATCTTCGGCGACGTGATGAGCGCGGGCATGGGCGGCGCCGGCCGCTCCGAGTACATCGCGTACGTCGTCCCCGGCATCCTGCTGATGACCATCGGCAGCACCGTCATCGGGGCCGCCGTGTCCGTGTCCACCGACATGTCCGAAGGGATCATCGCCCGCTTCCGCACGATGGCGATCTACCGCGGCTCCGTACTCATCGGACACGTCGTCGGCAGCGTCCTGCAGTCCATCGCCAGCGTGGTCCTCGTCGGCGCCGTCGCCGTGGCCATCGGCTTCCGCTCCACCGGCGCCACCGCCCTGGAATGGCTCGCGGCCTTCGGACTGCTCTCGCTCTTCGCCCTGGCGCTCACCTGGATCGCCGTCGGCATGGGCATGGCCAGTCCCAACGCCGAGGCCGCCAGCAACAGCGCGATGCCGCTGATCCTGCTGCCGCTCATCTCCAGCGCCTTCACCCCGATCGACGCGATGCCGGGCTGGTTCCAGCCGATCGCCGAGTACCAGCCCTTCACACCCGCCATCGAGACCCTGCGCGGCCTGCTCCTGGGCACCGAGATCGGCCACAACGGCTGGCTCGCCCTCGCCTGGTCCATCGCCCTGATCGCCCTCGGCTACCGCTGGTCGACGGCGAACTTCAACCGCGACCCGAAGTAACCGGCATGACAGCACGGCCCGTTCCGCCCCAGGGCGGCGTCACTCCGACACCCGGTCGGCGTACGCCGCCCCGTCGGCGTTCCCGCCCGACCGCCCACGCGACCGCCCGGCAGGCCGCCCGCCACAGCCTCAGCGGGTCTCGCGCAGCCAGCCCGCCACCTCGGTCGCCCAGTACGTGAGGATCGTGTCGGCGCCGGCCCGCTTGATACCCAGCAGGGTCTCCAGAATGGCCCGGTCGCGCTCGATCCAGCCCTTCTCCGCCGCCGCCTCGATCATCGCGAACTCACCGCTGATCTGGTACGCCGCCACCGGTACGTCCACCGCCTGCGCGACCCGGTGGAGGATGTCGAGGTAGGGACCGGCCGGCTTGACCATCACCATGTCCGCACCCTCCTCCAGATCGAGGGCCAGCTCCCGCAGCGACTCCCGGGCGTTCGCCGGGTCCTGCTGGTACGTCTTGCGGTCGCCCTGCAGCGAGGAGGCGACGGCCTCGCGGAAGGGACCGTAGAAGGCGGAGGTGTACTTCGCCGTGTAGGCGAGGATCGAGACGTCCTCGTGCCCGGTCTCGTCCAACGCGTCACGGATGACGCCGACCTGCCCGTCCATCATCCCGCTGGGCCCGACCACGTGGACGCCCGCGTCCGCCTGGACCTGCGCCATCTCCGCGTACCGCTCCAGCGTCGCGTCGTTGTCGACGCGCCCGTTCTCGTCCAGCACACCGCAGTGGCCGTGGTCCGTGTACTCGTCCAGGCACAGGTCCGACATGATCACCAGGTCGTCCCCGACCTCGGCCTTCACGTCGCGGATGGCGACCTGCAGGATCCCGTCCGGCTCGGTGCCCGCCGTGCCCAGCGCGTCCTTGTTCTCGTCCGCCGGGACACCGAACAGCATGATCCCGGAGACCCCCGCCTCGACCGCCTCGACGGCGGCCTTCCGCAGCGTGTCCCGGGTGTGCTGCACGACGCCCGGCATCGCGGAGATCGCCAGGGGCTCGCTGATGCCCTCCCGGACGAACGCCGGGAGGATCAGGTCCGAGGGGTGCAGCCGGTTCTCCGCGACCATCCGCCGCATCGCCGGGGTGGTGCGCAGCCGGCGGGGCCGCGAACCGGGGAAGGATCCGTACGCGCTCATCTTCAGTCGCCTCTTCGAGCATCGACAGCAGTCCGGACAAGGGTAGAGCCCGGCTCCCCCGGGCCCGGGCGCCACCCGCCCCAGGGGGTGTCCTGCCGATCGCGCCGGACGGTCAGTGCGCGAGCTCCACCGACAGGTACGGGGCCAGCGCCCGCAGGAAGTCCGGGGCGTCGAACATCGCCGCGGCCGAGGCCACACCCGTCGTCCGGGTCCGCCCGGACAGGATCCGCTCGACGGCCTCCACCGCCAGGGGCGCGGTGACGGCGTAGATGTCCCGGCCCCGGGCCGTGGCCCGGCGCTCGGCGCCGCCCGCACGGACCAGGACGTCGACGACGAAGGTCTGGTCCGAGCGGCCGAGGTCGTCGACCGCCTCCGGCGCCGGTGTGTCCGCCCCGGCGAGGTCCCGCGCCGCCTCCACCGCCATGTAGGTGCGCACCTCGGGCACGGCCACGTGACTGGGCACCGTGACGACGTCGGCCATGGTGAACTCCGCGATCACCTTCCGCCGGCCCAGCGGCTCCGGGAAGAGCCACTCCTGCTCCGCCGGCTCGTCGTCGTGGTACTGCAGCGCGCCGCCCGTGAACCGCACCCGGCGGCCCGCGCGGCGCTCGTGGGACACCGCACCGGCCTCCCGCGTGCCCGCCGTGGGCTGCCAGCTGCTCAGCCCGTACGCGACGTGCACCTCGTCCGCCGCGGTCCGCTCCCCCATGGCCGCGCTCACGAGCAGGTCGCCCAGGCCCCCGTAGAAGGCCATGGCCGGCACCACGGGCACCTCCGCCTTGCCGGCCGCCACCGCGTGGTCGGCGAACATCGCCGCGTTCGCCTCGATCTCCGCCGCGACGTCGACGTACGGGATCCCCGCGCGCAGGGCCGCCTCGACGACCGGGCCGCCCGTCACCGCGAACGGTCCGGCGGCGTTGATGACGGCCGCCGCTCCGGCGAGGGCACGGTCCAGGGAGGCCGGGTCGTCCACGGTGGCCGGGCGGACGAGCACGTCCGCGCCGCCGTCGGCCGCCAGCGCCTCCAACTGCGTCGCGCTGCGACCGGAGACGACGGTGGCGATGCCGCGCCGGCGCAGCTCGGCCACGATGAAACGACCGGTGTGTCCCGTCGCCCCGTAGACCACCACCGCGCCCGCCGCAGTCGCCCTGTCCCTCGTGCCGTCCACCGTGTTCATCGCGTTCTCCCCGTCCCCTGTGTCAGCTGCGTCCGCTGCGGCCCGTGCGCTCTGTGCGCTCTGTGCGCTCTGTGCGGCTCGATGAACCCAGTCTCGGGGCGGTCCGGGCCCGGACGTGAGGGTCCGGAACGACAGCACCCGTACACTTTCGGACATGCCCACCGTCGCCCTGGCGGCCGCCGGTCACCTGCTGCACTTCGAGCTGGCGGTGGCCCACGAGATCTTCGGCAATCCCCCGCCCGACGCCCCGCAGGGCTGGTACGACGTACTGCTCTGCGGCCCCGGCCCGCTGCGCGTCGGCCCGTTCACCGTCGAGCCCGACCACGGCCTGGAGCACCTCGCCCGGGCGGACACCGTGATCGTGCCCGCCTGCGCCGACATCGACGAACCTCCGCCGCCCGAGCTGGTCGACGCCGTGCGCGCCGCCCACGAGGCGGGCGCCCGCATCGCCTCCCTGTGCACCGGTGCCTTCGTCCTGGGCGCCGCGGGCCTCCTCGACGGCCGCCGGGCCACCACCCACTGGGCGCACGCCGCGGAACTGGGCGCACGTCATCCACGGGCCGAGGTCGACCCCGACGTGCTCTACACGGACAACGGCAGCGTGCTCACGGCCGCGGGCAAGGCCGCCGCCGTGGACCTGTGCCTGCACCTGGTCCACCTCGACCACGGCGCCGCCGTCGCCAACGCCGTCGCCCGCCGTCTGGTCATGCCTCCGCACCGGCCCGGCGGCCAGGCCCAGTTCGTGGCCACCCCGGTCCAGGCCAGCGGCGGCGACCACCAGCTCGCCGACCTCCTCGCCTGGGCGCAGCAGCGCCTGGACCGGCCGCTGACCGTCACCGACATGGCGCGCAGGGCCGGCACGAGCCCGCGCCACCTCGGCCGGCAGTTCCGGGCGGTCACCGGCCGGACGCCACTGCAATGGCTGCTGACCCAGCGCGTGCGCCGCGCCCAGGAACTGCTGGAGGCCACCGACGACACCGTCGAGGCGGTCGCCGTCGCCACCGGCATGGGTACGGCCACCACCCTGCGGCGCCAGTTCAAGCGCGTCGTCGGGGTCCCGCCCGACACCTACCGCCGCGCGTTCCGCAGCGCGAACCCGGCCTGACCGCGGCCCAGGCGCCCCGTCCGGGCACAACGGGGTTACCGGGGCCGGACGGACGAAGGGGCCCGGGCGCTCAGCGCACCCGGGCCCCTCTGCGACCGGTCGAGCCGGCCTAAGCCGCTCACGTCGTACGACGACGACGCGCCCCCGGCCGGCGCTCGCTCGGCCGGAACACCGTCTCGCCGGCCTCCTTCGCCGCCTCGCGGCGCGCCGCACCGTACTCGGCGAGGGCCTCCGCCAGCTTCGACACCGACGGCTCCGGGGACAGCACGTCCACGCGCAGCCCGTGCTCCTCCGCCGTCTTGGCCGTCGCCGGCCCGATACAGGCGATGACGGTCACGTTGTGCGGCTTCCCGGCGATCCCGACCAGGTTGCGGACGGTCGACGAGGACGTGAAGAGAACGGCGTCGAAACCGCCGCCCTTGATCGCCTCGCGCGTGTCCGCCGGCGGCGGCGAAGCGCGCACGGTCCGGTAGGCCGTGACGTCGTCGACCTCCCACCCGAGCTCGATCAGCCCGGCGACCAGCGTCTCGGTCGCGATGTCCGCCCGCGGCAGGAACACGCGGTCGATCGGGTCGAAGACCGGGTCGTACGGCGGCCAGTCCTCCAGCAGTCCGGCCGCGGACTGCTCACCGCTGGGCACGAGGTCCGGCTTCACGCCGAACTCCACGAGCGCGGCGGCGGTCTGCTCGCCCACCGCGGCGACCTTGATGCCCGCGAAGGCGCGCGCGTCGAGCCCGTACTCCTCGAACTTCTCGCGGACGGCCTTGACGGCGTTGACCGAGGTGAAGGCGATCCACTCGTAGCGGCCCGTCACCAGGCCCTTCACCGCGCGCTCCATCTGCTGCGGGGTGCGCGGCGGCTCCACGGCGATGGTCGGCACCTCGTGGGGCACCGCGCCGTAGGAACGCAGCTGGTCGGAGAGCGATGCCGCCTGCTCCTTGGTCCGCGGTACGAGGACCCGCCAGCCGAAGAGCGGCTTCGACTCGAACCAGGAGAGCTCCTCGCGGCGCGCGACGGCACTGTGCTCACCGACCACGGCTATGACGGGCCGGGCGCCCTCGGGCGAGGGGAGCACCTTGCCCTGCTTGAACACCTGGGCGATCGTGCCCAGCGTCGCGCACCAGGTCCGCTGGCGCGTGGTGGTGCCGGCGACGGTCACCGTCAGCGGGGTGTCGGGCTTGCGCCCGGCGCTCACCAGCTCGGCGGCGGCCGCCGAGACGGTCTCCAGCGTCGCGGAGACGACGAGGATGCCGTCGCTCGCGCCGACCTCGCTCCAGCAGCGCGCCGATGCGGTCCTCGCGTCGACGAACCGCACGTCCGCGCCCTGCTTGTCGCGCAGCGGGACACCGGCGTACGCGGGCACGCCCACCGCGGTCGCGACACCGGGCACCACCTCGAAGGGGATGCCGGCGGTGGCGCACACCAGCATCTCCTCGGCGGCGTTGCCGTCGAGCCCGGGGTCGCCCGTGACGGCACGCACGACCCGCCTGCCGGAGCGTGCGGCCTCCATGACAAGATTGGCCGCGTCCCGGATCACCGGGACCCCGGCGGCTGCTGACACTTCGTCAGCGACCGTCAGCTGCGGCGTGTCGACATTCGCGCGCGCATGCGTCCGTACGACCTCGAGCACATCGGGCTCTGCGATCAGTACGTCCGCGGCCGCGAGCGCCTCGACGGCGCGCAGCGTCAGCAGACCCGGGTCGCCGGGGCCGGCACCGAGGAAGGTGACGCGCCCGTGGGCGGCGACGGCCGGATAGGCGGAGGTGGTCGGAATTGAGGGGTTCAAAGCGATCGCTCCCCCATCAGACCGGCCGCGCCCTTGGCCAGCATCTCGTCCGCGAGTTCGCGGCCGAGCGCCATGGCCTCGTCGTACGACTGGGGCACGGGACCGGTGGTGGACAGCTGCACCAGCGTGGTTCCGTCGAGGGTTCCGACGACGCCGCGCAGGCGCATTTCATTGACAATCTCCCCGTCCGCCAGCAGATCGGCGAACGCGCCCACGGGTGCGCTGCAGCCTGCCTCCAGGGCGGCGAGCAGGGAACGCTCGGCGGTGACGGCGGCCCGGGTGTGCGGGTCGTCCAGTTCACCGAGCGCGGCGATGAGGTCCGTGTCGGACGCGAGGCACTCCACGGCCAGGGCGCCCTGGCCGGGAGCCGGCAGGACGCTGTCGACGGACAGCAGGTCGGTCGCCTCCACGCCGCGCCCGATCCGGTTCAGCCCGGCGGCCGCCAGGACGACGGCATCGAGCTCACCGTCGCGGACGAAGCCGATCCGGGTGTCGACGTTGCCGCGGATCGGCACCGTCTCGATCCGCTTGCCGAGCGACAGGGCCAGGTGGTTGAGCTGAGCGGTGCGCCGCGGCGACCCGGTACCGATCCGGGCACCGTCGGGCAGCTGCTCGAAGGTCAGACCGTCCCGGGCGACGAGCGCGTCCCGCGCGTCCTCGCGGCGCGGCATGGCCGCGATCACGAGGTCGTCGGGCTGCGCGGTCGGCAGGTCCTTCAGCGAGTGCACGGCGAAGTCGACCTCGCCGCGCAGCAGCGCGTCGCGCAGGGCCGTGACGAACACGCCCGTCCCGCCGATCTGCGAGAGGTGCTCGCGCGAGACGTCACCGAAGGTCGTGATCTCCACGAGCTCGACGGCCCGGCCGGTGACGGCCCGTACCGCGTCGGCGACGTGCCCCGACTGGGACATGGCCAGCTTGCTCCGCCGCGTACCGAGCCGCAGCGGCTGGTCGGGACGTGTGTTCATGATGCCCGTCCTGGGTCGTCGTCGTTCATCGGATCGGCCGCGTCCGCCCGGCTGACGGAAGCAACCGTCTGAGGGTCGAGGTCGAAGAGTTCGCGCAGCGCTTCCGCGTACCCGGCGCCGCCGGGCTCGCTCGCGAGCTGCTTGACGCGCACGGTCGGCGCGTGGAGGAGCTTGTCCACGACGCGGCGCACGGTCTGGGTGACCTCGGCGCGCTGCCGTTCGTCGAGGTCGGGGACCCGCCCGTCGAGCCGCGCCACTTCCATGGCCACGACCTCGGCCGCCATGGCCCGCAGGGCGACGACGGTGGGCGTGATGTGCGCGGCCCGCTGCGCCGCCCCGAAGGCCGCGACTTCCTGGGCGACTATCCCGCGTACGGCGTCGACGTCGGCCGCCATCGGGGCGTCGGCCGACGCCTCGGCGAGCGATTCGATGTCCACGAGCCGTACGCCCGGGATCCGGTGCACCGCCGCGTCGATGTCCCTGGGCATGGCCAGGTCGAGCAGCGCGAGGCGGACGGTGGTCGCCTGGGCCTGCGTACGGGTGCTGCGGCGCGGCTGCCGCTGCGCGGCGGCCTCGCCCTGGTCGGCCCAGGTCCCGTGCAGTTCGAGGGAGTTGGCGTCGACACCGGTCAGCGCGGCCCGCCCGTCGGGCCCGACGGGACAACCGTCGCCCTCCACGGAAGCGCTGATCGTCCGCGCGGCCCCGGCATCGGCGAGTCGGCCGCCGGCCTCGGTGGCTGCCACCAGCCGGGCGAGCACGTCGGTGTCCAGCCCGGCCGGCACCTGCACGGAACCGGCGGCGTCAGCCGAATCCAGCCCCGCCGGCAATTGAGGCGCGGGGGGCCGGGGGCGGAACCCCTGGGAGGCCTGGGGCGCAGCCCCGGCCTCTCCCTGCTCGGCCGGCGCGAGCCCACCGGCGCCCCAGGAGACGGCGTCGAGCACGTCGTCGGCGGTCAGCACGAGCCCGGTCGCACCGGTGCACGAGACGACCACGTCGACTCGTGTCAGCTCATCGGCCACCCGGGCCATCGGCACGGCCACGGCCGAGACCCCGGTGCCCGAGGCAACCAGAATCTCCGCCAGCCGCTCCGCGCGGTCGGCGGT
Organism: Streptomyces sp. NBC_01232; assembly: GCF_035989885.1. Classification (GTDB taxonomy): domain Bacteria; phylum Actinomycetota; class Actinomycetes; order Streptomycetales; family Streptomycetaceae; genus Streptomyces. The sequence continues at coordinate 4,779,929 of NZ_CP108518.1, read as the reverse complement.
CCGGTTCGCCACGACGATCTCGGCGACCCCGACCCGCGCCAGCGTCGCCGCGGCCAGCGAGGACATCGACCCGGCGCCGATGACCAGCGCCCGCTTGCCCGCGGCCCACTCGTTCACGGGCGTCCGCACGGCGAGCTGCTCCAGCCCGAAGGTCACCAGCGACTGACCGGCCCGGTCGATCCCGGTCTCGGAGTGCGCCCGCTTGCCGACCCGCAGTGCCTGCTGGAACAGATCGTTGAGCAGCCGGCCGGCGGTGTGGAGCTCCTGCCCCAGCGCCAGCGCGTCCTTGATCTGGCCGAGGATCTGCCCCTCGCCGACGACCATCGAGTCCAGCCCGCACGCCACCGAGAACAGGTGGTGCACCGCCCGGTCCTCGTAGTGCACGTACAGGTAGGGGGTGAGCTCCTCCAGCGCGACGCCGCTGTGCTGCGCGAGCAGCGTGGACAGCTCGGCGACGCCGGCGTGGAACTTGTCCACGTCCGCGTACAGCTCGATCCGGTTGCAGGTGGCCAGCACGGTCGCCTCGGTCGCCGGTTCGGCGGCGAGGGTGTCGTGCAGCAGCTTCACCTTGGCATCGGCGGACAGTGAGGCCCGCTCCAGCACGCTCACGGGTGCGCTGCGGTGGCTCAGCCCTACGACGAGCAGACTCATGCCGGCATCACCGCCGGCACGTCGCCCTCGGGCCCGCCCTTGCGCTGCTCGGCCGTGGTCCGCCCGGCCGGCGGAACCACGGCCGCAGCGGGTGCGGCGCCGCCCACGGAGGAGCCGCCGGCGGCAGCGGCGGCCGCTTCCTCACCGGCCTTGCGCTGCTCGTGGAAGGCGAGGATCTGGAGCTCGATGGAGAGGTCGACCTTGCGCACGTCCACGCCCTCGGGCACGGACAGCACGGTGGGGGCGAAGTTCAGGATGGAGGTGACACCGGCCGCGATCAGCCGCTCGCTGACCTGCTGGGCCGCTCCGGCGGGCGTCGCGATGACACCGATCGAGACGCCGTTCTCCTCGATGATCTTCTCCAGATCATCGGTGTGCTGCACGGACATGCCGGCGACCGGCTTGCCGGCCATCGCCGGGTCCGCGTCGATCAGCGCGGCCACGCGGAACCCGCGCGCGGAGAAACCGCCGTAGTTGGCGAGCGCGGCGCCGAGGTTACCGATTCCGACGATGACAACCGGCCAGTCCTGGGTCAGGCCGAGTTCGCGGGAGATCTGGTAGACGAGGTACTCGACGTCGTAGCCGACGCCGCGGGTGCCGTAGGAACCCAGGTACGAGAAGTCCTTGCGCAGCTTCGCGGAGTTGACTCCGGCGGCGGCCGCGAGCTCCTCGGAGGACACCGTGGGCACCGATCGCTCGGAGAGCGCGGTGAGGGCACGCAAGTACAGCGGAAGCCGGGCGACAGTGGCCTCGGGAATACCTCGGCTGCGGGTCGCCGGTCGGTGAGTTCGGCCAGTTGCCACGATGCTCCTGCGGGATGAGCGGGGCTGCAGGCGGCCACTTGTCCCAGGACCGCCCCGTCGACAGCAGGCTATGCCTTTGTGAACGCGTGCACAAAGATTGTGTCCGCTTTGTCCGACCAAAGTGACCGGGGTCACGCGGTTTCGGCACGCAAAGCCGGAACCAACGGCACGCCGAACCCGTTCAAATCCCAAAGGGGGCAAAACCGCGCACACTCCTCACAGATACGCCCCCGAGACCCCATAAATCGCCCATGATGGTAACCGGGAAGAGGGTCAGGCCTCCAACGCCCGCCGGAGCCGGTCGGGGTTCACCCTCCAGAAGGTGTGCTGTTCGCCGTCCACGAGCACGACCGGAATCTGCTCCCAGTGCAGCCGGTAGAGCTCCTCGTCCTGGGAGATGTCCTTCTTCTCCCACTGTGCACCGGTCTCGGCGCACACCTTCACGACCACCTCCTCCGCTTCGTCGCACAGATGGCACCCCGGCTTCCCGATGAGCGTCACCATCCGCTCCCCGGGACGCTTCTTCTCCTTGCGGCGCAACAAAGGGCTCATGCCGCCATTCTCCCGCGCCCTCGCGTAACAGCAGCGCCCCGAAGAGTTCACGCCTCCGCATCCCATCGGTTCGGGAACTCCCGAACACAGTGGCTATGCTCGCGTCATGGCCGCTCTCGGATGGCTCCCCCCTCGTCGGCGCTCCGCCACCGCACGCAGCGTGCTGGCGGGCGAGGCCTCGGCCGAGGCCGCCCGCAAGACCGCTCTGGCCGAGGCCCCACCGCTCACCGAGCCCGAAACGGAACCCTCGGCCCGCATCGAGGAGGGCCCGGAGGCTCCCCCGGAGGAGCCCGTCTTCCCGGTCGCCGGCGACGATCTCGCCGCCGCCTTCTTCGACCTCGACAACACCGTCATGCAGGGCGCCGCGATCTTCCACTTCGGCCGCGGCCTCTACAAGCGCGAGTTCTTCCGGCGCCGCGAGCTCGCCCGCTTCGCCTGGCAGCAGGCCTGGTTCCGGCTCGCCGGGGTCGAGGACCCCGAGCACATGCAGGACGCCCGCGACAGCGCCCTGTCCATCGTCAAGGGCCACAAGGTCTCCGAGCTGATGTCGATCGGCGAGGAGATCTACGACGAGTACATGGCCGAGCGGATCTGGCCGGGCACCCGCGCCCTGGCCCAGGCCCACCTCGACGCCGGCCAGAAGGTGTGGCTGGTAACGGCCGCCCCCGTGGAAACGGCCACGATCATCGCCCGCCGCCTCGGGCTGACCGGGGCCCTGGGAACCGTCGCCGAGTCCGTCGACGGGGTCTACACCGGCCGCCTGGTCGGCGAGCCGCTGCACGGCCCCGCGAAGGCGGAGGCGGTCCGCGCCCTGGCGGCCGCGGAAGGACTCGATCTCGAACGCTGCGCCGCGTACAGCGATTCGCACAACGACATCCCGATGCTGTCACTGGTCGGACATCCGTACGCGATCAATCCCGACACAAAACTGCGCAAGCATGCCCGGACCAACGACTGGCGGCTGCGCGACTATCGGACCGGCCGGAAGGCCGTGAAGGTCGGCGTCCCGGCGGCCGCCGGAGTCGGCGCGATCGCGGGCGGCGCCGCCGCCGCCATCGCCCTGCACCGCCGCAGGAAGTAACAACACCAGGCCCGGGGCCCGTACGCCCCGGGCCCACCCGGGCCGGATCCCGGCCACCGGCATTCCCTCACCCCTACCCGCGCCCCCGGCGCGGCACTCCGGCATGCCCGACTCGGTCGCGAGCCCCCTTGGAAGCGTCCATTCCGCGTATCCAAGCGATCAAGAATCGATCACCATCTGCGACTGAATATGCCCTCGACACGCAACGGAAGTGTCGGAACCGGTGATTTGAGCAACTGGGTGTAGCACTGCCTGTACGAAGCGTTATTCTCCTCAAACGCATGCCACCGGCCATCTGTCGCCACGACGGGTGAACGGTTCCGCACTGCACGTGATGGAAGCTCTGCCTCTGGGAGTCCCGTGTACCCACCTGTCGGGGTTGACGCCTCGGGCCTGGCTCAGCTGCGCGCAACGGTCCTCGACCACCTGCGCGGCTTCGTCCCCACCGCCGCGTACGCCGCCCCCGCCTTCGCCGCCGCAGTCCCTGCCGGCCTCGGCCCGGCCGGTCCTTGCTATGCCCTGACCGACGGCGGCGCGACGGTGGGCAGACGAGGTCGCGCCGCCGGTGGCTCGAACGCCGCCGGCACCGGGACCCAGGCCACGCACCGCCGCCCCACGGCGGACAGCGACCAGGCCCGCATGATGGATCTGGTCGAACGCGCACAGGCGGGCGAGGCCGACGCCTTCGGCCGCCTCTACGACCAGTACAGCGACACGGTCTACCGGTACATCTACTACCGCGTCGGCGGCAAGGCGACCGCGGAGGACCTCACCAGCGAGACCTTCCTGCGCGCCCTGCGCCGGATCTCCACCTTCACCTGGCAGGGGCGCGACTTCGGCGCCTGGCTGGTGACGATCGCCCGCAACCTGGTGGCGGACCACTTCAAGTCCAGCCGCTTCCGGCTGGAGGTCACCACCGGCGAGATGCTCGACGCGAACGAGGTCGAGCGCAGCCCCGAGGACTCCGTCCTGGAGTCCCTCTCCAACGCGGCCCTGCTGGAGGCCGTGCGCAAGCTCAATCCGCAGCAGCAGGAGTGCGTGACCCTGCGCTTCCTGCAGGGCCTCTCGGTCGCCGAGACGGCCCGGGTGATGGGGAAGAACGAGGGCGCCATCAAGACCCTCCAGTACCGGGCGGTCCGCACACTGGCCCGCCTCCTCCCCGAAGACGCCCGCTGACCCTCCGACACCAGACAACCTCACATTCGGTGACCCCTCGATGACGCTGTGGTCAGATCATCCTTCGTCCGTAACCCAAGTGCCGCGACGCTCGTTGTGCGGAATGCAGGCTCCCTGTGGACACGCTTTGCCGAAAGCCGCTCACCCGAAAGTGTGGATGTGCTCAAGGAAGGCAACCTTCCGGACACCTTGGGGAGTCGATCGTCATGACGAGAGGAGGTGCCGCCAGTGATCGCGAACGTGACCCCGCACCGGCGGGCGAACGCCTTCGCCCAGGCCCTGGAGGATCGGACCCAGTCCGACCCTTCGGAACCGGACTCGGCGGCCGAGCAGTCCGAGGCGCCTGCCGAACCTGCCGACCACGACCGGTTGTTGGCCCTGGCGAGCGTGCTCGGCGAAAGAATGCCGCGCCCAGTGCTGGACCCCGAGGTCAAAGTGGTGCAACGAGCCCAGCTCATTGCCGCCATGGAGGCCATGGTGCTGGAGGAGAGGGCGGGGGGCAGTGCCGCCTCGGACCCTCTGGTGCCCGAACAGCGGACCGGCCGCGGCGCCCACCGGGCGACCCCGCTCCGGAAATTGCGGCCCCGCTCCCGCTGGTCCAAGGGCATCGCAGCGGGCGGCCTCACCGTGGGTGTGGCCGCAGGGGCCTTCAGCGGAGTGGCCGCTGCCAGTTCCGACGCCCTGCCCGGTGACCACCTCTACCCCGTGAAGCGGGGCATGGAGGACCTGAAGCTGGGGATGGCCGACGACGACGCGGACCGGGGCGAGCTCTATCTCGACCAGGCCTCCAACCGTCTGTCGGAAGCCCGCAGGCTGATGGAACGGGGCCGGCTGGGCGACCTGGACCACGAGTCCCTGGGCGCGATCCGCCGGGCACTGGCGGGCGTGAAGCACGACGCGGAGGCAGGCCACCGCCTCCTCCAGGCCGCGTACGAACGGGACGGCTCGCTCGGCCCGATCCAGAAGCTGTCGTCGTTCTCCCGCTCCCACCGCGACGCGTGGGGCAAGCTCCGCGAGAAGCTCCCGGCACAGCTCACGGACGTGGGCGGTGAGGTGGAGTCGGTCTTCCAGGCCATAGACGATGACGTGGCGCCGCTCCAGAGCCTGCTCCCCAAGCCACCGGAGCAGCCCCGCGGCACCGGCAGCACCCCCGGCTCGTCCGCCAAGCCGGGAACGCCCAGCGGCACACAGCAGTCCACCCCCGCCGCGGGCACGCCTTCCGGCAGCCCCACGGCGCCGTCCCCCTCGGGCAGCAGCCGGCCCCCCGCCGGCGGCCTCCTGGGCGGTACGGGCGACCTGCTCAACCCGCCCGCGGGTCAGTCGGGGCCGCCCACCTCGGGCACGCCGGAGGACCCCAAGCCGGACATCACCATCCCGCCCCTGCTCCCGGGGCTCCTCCCGGGCCTGGGCCTGGGCGCGGAGGACGCAGAGTAGGAAAAGGGCGGGGCCGCCGCGGCGGCCCCGCCCTTTCCGCTTCGACGGCCCGTCAGAAGAACACCGACCGCCGCTGCACCAGCAGCTTGTAGAGCGTGTGCTGGATCTGCTCCCGCACCTGGTCCGTCAGGTTGAACATCAGCATCGGGTCCTCCGCCGCCTCCGCGGCATACCCGTCCGTCGGGATGGGCTCACCGAACTGGATCGTCCACTTCGTCGGCAACGGCACCGCACCCAGCGGCCCCAGCCACGGGAACGTCGGCGTGATCGGGAAGTACGGGACCCCCAGCAGCCGCGCCAGCGTCTTCGCGTTGCCGACCATGGGGTAGATCTCCTCCGCCCCCACGATCGAGCACGGCACGATCGGCGTCCCCGCCCGCAGCGCCGTCGACACGAACCCGCCCCGACCGAACCGCTGCAGCTTGTACCGGTCCCCGAACGGCTTCCCTATCCCCTTGAAGCCCTCCGGCATCACACCGACCAGCTCCCCGGCCTCCAGCAGCCGCTGCGCGTCCTCCGCGCACGCCAGGGTGTGCCCCGCCTTGCGGGCCAGCTCGTTGACCACCGGCAGCATGAAGACCAGGTCCGCCGCCAGCAGCCGCAGGTGCCGCTCCGCCGGGTGGCGGTCGTGCACGGCGACCTGGAGCATCAGCCCGTCCAGCGGCAGCGTCCCGGAGTGGTTCGCCACGATCAGCGCGCCGCCCTCCGCCGGGATGTTCTCGATCCCCTTGACCTCGACCCGGAAGTACTTGTCGTACAGCGGCCGCATCAGGGACATCAGGACCTGGTCCGTCAGTTCCTTGTCGTAGCCGAAGTCGTCGACCTCGTAGTCGCCGGTGATCCGCCGCCGCAGGAACGCCAGTCCGCCGGCGATCCGCCGGTCCCAGCCGTCGCCGGGCGCCGCGTCCGGAGCGGGCGCGGGGGCGGGCTCGGGAGCGGCCCGTTCCTCCACCACCGGCTCGGCAGCGGGCACCGCCCGCACCCGGCGGGGGATCCGCCGCCGCGGCCGGTCCTCGCCGAACGGAATGACCTTGGCGTCCGCCACTATCGCTTCGCTCCTTCAGCCGCGTAGGCGTCGTCCTTGAGCCCGTCGAGCCCGTCTGCATTCAGCATGGCCGCCACCCGGTCCACGGCCCGTCCGACCCGCTCCGGAGGCAGCAGCCCGCTCCCCCGGCTCCGCGCGAAGTCCGCGAACGTCTCGGCGGTCGTGTAGAGCGGCTCGAAGCCGAGCACCTCGCGCATCTGCGTGGTCTCCACGACCCGGCCATGGGTGAGAAGCCTTATCTGCTCCGGCGAGAAGTCGGTGGCCCCGACCGCCCGCAGCGCGGAGCCCACCCAGTTGAGCGCGGGCAGCAGCAGCGGCAGCGTGGGCCGCCCCAGCCGCCGCGAGCACTGCGACAGCAGCAGGACGCCGTCGCCCGCGATGTTGAAGGTCCCGCTGTTCAGCGTCCCGCGCCTGGGCTCCTGCGCCGCCAGCCGCAGCACTTCGAGGACGTCGTCCTCGTGCACGAACTGCAGCCGCGGGTCGTACCCCAGCACGGTCGGCATCACGGGGATCGAGAAGTACTCGGCGAGCGCCGAGTCGGCGTAGGGCCCCAGGATGTTGGCGAACCGCAGGACGCAGACCGCGACGTCCGGCCGTCTGCGCGCGAAGCCCCGTACGTACCCCTCGACCTCGGCGGCGTCCTTCGCGAAGCCGCCCGCCGGCAGCGATTTGGGCTCCGTGGTCTCGGTGAAGACGGCCGGGTCCCGGGGCGTGCCCCCGTAGACGCTGGTGCTCGACTTCACCACGAGCCGCCGTACCGTCGGCGACTTCTGGCAGGCTCCGAGGAGCTGCATGGTGCCGATGACGTTCGTTTCCTTGACGGTGCTGTGCGCGCCGCCCGTGCCCGCGCTGCCCCCGGTGACCGCCAGATGCACCACCGTGTCCACGGCGTGCTCGGCCAGCACTCTGGCAATCGCCGACTGTCTGATGTCCGTACGGACGAACTCCGCCGATCCCAGCCGGTGCGGCGGTGTCACCGCGTCCACCGCGATCACGCGCTCGACGTCCGGGTCACGCTGGATCCGGCGCACGAAGCGACCGCCCAACTGCCGGGCTGCCCCGGTGACGAGTACGACCTTCCCCACGAGCTCAGCGCCTCCCTCGAAGAAGTCCCCCGGCTGCACCGCAGCCCCTCCACCAGAATGGTGGAGGGGCTGCGGAGAACACGTACAGCTGCCGTTTACTTCTTGTTACGGCGCTGGACGCGGGTGCGCTTGAGCAGCTTGCGGTGCTTCTTCTTAGCCATCCGCTTGCGCCGCTTCTTGATAACAGAGCCCACGACTACCCTCGCTCACTTCTCTTCACTGGTGCGGGGCGTCTGGGCCCACACGACCTACGTCGGCCTAGCCTACCCGCCCGAGCTCTGAGCTTGTAATCCGAGCGCTTCCGCGTCGTAGCCAGGGGCGTCCCGAGCCTCAGTCTCAGGCCGACTCCACCCCCACATAGGACTCTCGGAGGTACTCGTGGACCGCGTTCTCGGGGACCCGGAAGGACCGGCCCACCCGGATTGCGGGCAGATGACCGTTGTGCACCAGCCGGTACACGGTCATCTTCGACACTCGCATCACCGAGGCGACCTCCGCCACGGTCAGGAACTGAACCTCACTGAGAGGCCTCTCGCCAGCAGCCATGACACACCTTGACCTTCCGCGCATGACGGGCACCGGCTTCCCCTCCGGTTACTCCTCGTCGTCGCACGCTCACTCCCCAGAGTAGGGGCGCGTGATACGAGTGGGGAAGAGGAGCTACGGCCACTCCTGCCGCCCCGTCAGACTCGCGCGGCCGAGCACGTACCTCGTAAGCGGTCGGTAGTAGTCCGCTCGCACCGCGTCATCCAGTGGAACGGCCACCGATACCCGCCCCTCGGCCTCCCCGACGAACAGCGCGGGATCGTCCGTATCCGCCAGCCCGATCGCGTCCACACCCAGCTGACCTGCGCCGCAGACCCACCCGTGGTCGCCCACCACCAGCTCCGGCAGCGGCCCGCCGGCCTCCGCGAGGGCCCCCAGCGCCACCCGGACCGGCAGGGGCGAATGGGTGTGCACGCCGGTCGCACTCCCGGGCAACCGCACGCCGGGTTCCCGCACCAGTGCGACCCCCCGTACGTATTCGATGGTGTGCGTGCGTACGCCGAACCGCGTCGTCATGTCGACACTCACCCCCTGCGCAGGGGTGAGGACAACACATCCCGCCGCCGACAACGCCTCGGCCAAACCGGCGTAGAAGCCCAGGAGCCGATGCGGATGGCCCGTCCCGAACAACACGGGCGACCTGGCCCTCGCCGCCTCGCACAGGCGCCCCGCGAAGGCCTCCAGCGCGGCCACCGTCCGCTCCGGGTCGATCACGTCCGGCCCACTGACGTGCGCCGGATCGGCCGAGACCCCGCACTTGTCCGCCATCAGCCTCAGCAGATCACCCTCGCCCCAGCCCCACTCCGGATCCAGCCCCAGCATCACCCGCGGATCCCGCGCCGCGAACAGCCGGTAACTGCGCAGGCTCTCCTCCCGGGAGGTGGCGACGGACCCGGCCAACCGGGCGGCCAGCAGATGCGCACGCAGCGCGCCGGTGCTCAACACCCTCCGATGCTGCCGCAACCCATCTGGCGGTTCATCAATTCCGGCGAACAGCCCCACAGTTGGCGTAACGATGCATCTGATCCGGCCGAGCGGTCAGGCCAGCATGCCGCGCAGCGGGAACACCGCCCGACGGGTGGCCAGAACGGCCTGATCCGTCCGGTCCGCCGGGTCGTAGCCCGCCTCCCAGTCCGGCCACGACGGGCTCCGCCCGTCCGTCATCCGCGCCGGCGCCAACTGCCGCGTCCGCGCGTACACCTCGTCCCGCCACGCAGCCGGGACCGCCGCCTGCGGATCCACCGGCCGGTGCGCAGCGATCCCCACCAGGTGCGTCCACGACCGCGGCACGACGTCCACCACCGCGTACCCGCCGCCGCCCAGCGCCAGCCACTTCCCGTCCGCGTACTCGTGCGCGAGCCGGTGACACGCCTCCTGGACGACCCGCTGGGCGTCCAGCGAGACCGCCAGGTGCGCGAGCGGGTCCTCGAAGTGCGTATCGGCCCCGTGCTGCGTCACCAGCACCTGCGGCCGGAAGTCCGCCAGCAGCTCCGGCACGACCGCGTGGAAGGCCCGCAGCCACCCCTCGTCCCCGGTCCCGGCGGGCAGCGCGATGTTCACCGCCGACCCCTCCGCCCCCGGCCCACCGGTCTCCTCGGGCCAGCCCGTCTGCGGGAACAGCGTCCGCGGATGCTCGTGCAGGGAGATGGTCAGCACCCGCGGGTCGTCCCAGAACGCCGCCTGCACGCCGTCCCCGTGGTGGACGTCCACATCCACGTACGCGACCCGCTCGGCCCCCAGCTCCAGCAGACGCGCCACGGCCAGCGACGCGTCGTTGTACACACAGAAGCCGGCCGCACCGCCCGGCATGGCGTGGTGCAGCCCGCCGGCGAAGTTCACGGCGTGCTCGGCCTCACCGTTCCAGAGCGCCTCCGCGCCCGCCACGGACTGCCCGGCGATCAGAGCGGACGCCTCGTGCATCCCGTGGAAGGCCGGATCGTCCATGGTCCCCAGCCCGTACGAACCGTCCGCGGCGCCCGGGTCGGCGGACACCTCGCGCACCGCGTCGACGTAGTCCTCCCGGTGGACCAGCCGCAGCGTCGAGTCCCCGGCCACGGGGGCCGCCCGCACCTCCATCGCCCGGTCCAGCCCGAAGGCGCGCACCAGGCCCATGGTCAGCGCCAGGCGCACCGGGTCCATCGGATGGCTCGGTCCGAAGTCATACCTCGTTACCGCCTCGTCCCACATCAACAGCCCGGTCACCGGCTCGCCGCTCATGGCGGACACCGTATCGGGCGCCCTCCGAGCCGAACGAACGGGCATGGAACAAGGTCACCAGGACCAGCAGCATCGGCACCAGCATCGCGCCCCGGTAGCTCCAGGCATCGCCGAGCGCCCCGACGAGCGGCGACCCGATCAGGAAGCCGACGTAGTTGAAGATGTTGAGCCGGGCGACGGCCGTGTCGGACGCCCCGGGGAACAGCCTCCCGGCGGCCGCGAAGGTCTGCGGCACGATCACGCACAGCCCGATCCCCAGCAGCGTGAATCCGAGCATCCCCACCCACGCCCCCGGCGCCACGGCCACCACCGCGAACCCGCCGGCCGCCACCAGCGTCCCGCCCCGCACCACGGCCACCGCCCCGAAGCGCCGCACACCCAGGTCCCCGACGGCCCGCCCGACGAGCGTGGTCACCATGTAGACGTTGTAGGGGACGGTCGCCATCTGCTCCGAGCTCCCGAGCACGTCCTGGAGGTACTTGGCACTCCAGTTCGCCACCGTCGAGTCACCGATGTACGCGCACGCCATCACCAGGCACAGCGGCAGCAGCAGCTTGAACCCGCCGCTGCCCAGTCCCTTCCCGGCGGCCTTCTCCGCGGCTTCCCCCGCGCCCGGACCCGTCACCGTGACCGTCTCCGGCGCGTCGACGTAGCGCCGGCTCCCCAGCAGCGCGAGCGGCAACAGCACGACCACGGCCGGCAGATAGCTGACGAACAGGTCCAGCTTCCAGTGCGCCCCCGCCCACGCGGCCGACGCCCCCAGGATCCCGCCGAAGCTGTACGCGGCGTGGAAGCCCAGCATGATGCTGCGCCCGTACGCCCGCTGCAGGCTCACCCCGAGCATGTTCATCGAGGCGTCCAGCGCACCCACCGACAGCCCGAACACCCCCAGGGCGAGGGCCACGTGCCACATCCGGCCGCCGGCGCCGACACCCAGCAGGGACAACAGCACCAGCGGCTGCGCCCACCGCAGTACGACGCTGGGCGCGACCCGCTTCACCAGGTGCTCGGTGGCCACGCTCGACGCCCCCGCGAGGACCGGCACGGCCGCGAGGAAGGCGGGCAGCAGGCCGTCGGATATCCCGTACCGGTCCTGGATGGCCGGGATCCGCGTCACGAGCAGCGCGAAGGCAACGCCTTGCACGAAGAAACTGAACCCCAGAGCGCCCCGGCCACGCCGAAGCCGCACATCATCCGTCATGGCGGGTCAGCGTAGGGCCACGGGCTACCCGTGGGTAGAGAGATCACATACCCAGTCCGGCCTCCAGCCCGAGCAGTCCGTTGAGCTGCTTCATGTCACCGAAGTGCCCGGTGGCCCCGGGGAGCCGGTCGGCGGGCAGCATCGCCGTGAACGCGTACACGTCCATGCCCGCGGCGACGGCGGCCTGGATACCGAGCGGACTGTCCTCGATGACCACGCAACGGGCGGGCTCCACGCCCATCTGCCGCGCCGCGTGCAGGTACAGGTCGGGAGAGGGCTTGCCCTGGCCGACGTCCTGCGCGCTGAAGATCCACTCTTCTTCGAACCACCCGTCGAGCCCGGCCACCCGATGTCCGACCCGGATCCGCTCGTGCGTCCCGGAGGAGGCCAGGCAGTAGGCGACCCCTTGCGCGGTCAGCGCCCCCAGCACCTCCTCCACGCCGGGTACGGGCTTCAGCTCCTGCTCGAACGCGGCGACGGTCCGCGCGTGCAGCGTCTCGTCGAAGTCGGCCGGCAGCCGCTCCCCGGTCCGCTCCTGGACGAGGTCGTGCACGCGGTGCACGGCGGACCCCATGTAGTCGCGGACCGACTCCTCGTAGGTGGTCGGGTGCCCCAGCTCGGTCAGATACCCGGCGAGGGTGCTGTTGGCGAGCGGCTCGCTGTCCACCAGCACGCCGTCGTTGTCGAAGATGACGAGGTCGTAGCCCATACCCCCACAGTACGAACTAAAGGGACGCAAGGCCCGCTCCGCCGGGCCGCGGACGACGCATCACCGGCCTGCTGCGGCCATTCGGACGACAGCCCTGCGGCGCGGGTCGGCACGATCGGGCCGTAAACGCAGAAAAGCCCCGCACCATAAGGTGCGGGGCTTTCCCACAATGATTGTTCGGCGGCGTCCTACTCTCCCACAGGGTCCCCCCTGCAGTACCATCGGCGCTGAAAGGCTTAGCTTCCGGGTTCGGAATGTAAACCGGGCGTTTCCCTAACGCTATGACCACCGAAACACTATGAAATTTGAACGCTGGTGTTTTCACAGCTGTTCGTTATTTCAGAACTAACACAGTGGACGCGAGCAACTGAGGACAAGCCCTCGGCCTATTAGTACCAGTCAGCTTCACCCGTTACCGGGCTTCCACATCTGGCCTATCAACCCAGTCGTCTACTGGGAGCCTTACCCTCTCAAGGAGGTGGGAATACTCATCTTGAAGCAGGCTTCCCGCTTAGATGCTTTCAGCGGTTATCCCTCCCGAACGTAGCCAACCAGCCATGCCCTTGGCAGGACAACTGGCACACCAGAGGTTCGTCCGTCCCGGTCCTCTCGTACTAGGGACAGCCCTTCTCAATATTCCTACGCGCACAGCGGATAGGGACCGAACTGTCTCACGACGTTCTAAACCCAGCTCGCGTACCGCTTTAATGGGCGAACAGCCCAACCCTTGGGACCGACTCCAGCCCCAGGATGCGACGAGCCGACATCGAGGTGCCAAACCATCCCGTCGATATGGACTCTTGGGGAAGATCAGCCTGTTATCCCCGGGGTACCTTTTATCCGTTGAGCGACGGCGCTTCCACAAGCCACCGCCGGATCACTAGTCCCGACTTTCGTCCCTGCTCGACCCGTCGGTCTCACAGTCAAGCTCCCTTGTGCACTTACACTCAACACCTGATTGCCAACCAGGCTGAGGGAACCTTTGGGCGCCTCCGTTACCCTTTGGGAGGCAACCGCCCCAGTTAAACTACCCATCAGACACTGTCCCTGATCCGGATCACGGACCGAGGTTAGACATCCAGCACGACCAGAGTGGTATTTCAACGGCGACTCCACAACCACTGGCGTGGCTGCTTCAAAGTCTCCCACCTATCCTACACAAGCCGAACCGAACACCAATATCAAACTGTAGTAAAGGTCCCGGGGTCTTTCCGTCCTGCTGCGCGAAACGAGCATCTTTACTCGTAGTGCAATTTCACCGGGCCTATGGTTGAGACAGTCGAGAAGTCGTTACGCCATTCGTGCAGGTCGGAACTTACCCGACAAGGAATTTCGCTACCTTAGGATGGTTATAGTTACCACCGCCGTTTACTGGCGCTTAAGTTCTCAGCTTCGCAACCCCGAAAGGTCACTAACCGGTCCCCTTAACGTTCCAGCACCGGGCAGGCGTCAGTCCGTATACATCGCCTTACGGCTTCGCACGGACCTGTGTTTTTAGTAAACAGTCGCTTCTCGCTGGTCTCTGCGGCCACCCCCAGCTCACGGAGCAAGTCCGATCACCAGTGATGGCCCCCCTTCTCCCGAAGTTACGGGGGCATTTTGCCGAGTTCCTTAACCATAGTTCACCCGAACGCCTCGGTATTCTCTACCTGACCACCTGAGTCGGTTTAGGGTACGGGCCGCCATGAAACTCGCTAGAGGCTTTTCTCGACAGCATAGGATCATCCACTTCACCACAATCGGCTCGGCATCAGGTCTCAGCCTTAATGAGGGACGGATTTGCCTACCCCTCGGCCTACACCCTTACCCCGGGACTACCACCGCCCGGGCTGGACTACCTTCCTGCGTCACCCCATCGCTTACCTACTACCACCTTGGGTCAGCGGCTCCACCACTTTCCTTTCCCCGAAGGGTCCGGAACGGCTTCACGGCTTTAGCATTAGAGGATTCGATATTGGGCGTTTCAAAGCGGGTACCGGAATATCAACCGGTTGTCCATCGACTACGCCTGTCGGCCTCGCCTTAGGTCCCGACTTACCCTGGGCAGATCAGCTTGACCCAGGAACCCTTAGTCAATCGGCGCACACGTTTCTCACGTGTGTATCGCTACTCATGCCTGCATTCTCACTCGTGAACCGTCCACAACTAGCTTCCGCTGCTGCTTCACCCGGCACACGACGCTCCCCTACCCATCACAGCGGGCGTTGGCCCTATTGCTGCAATGACACGACTTCGGCGGTACGCTTGAGCCCCGCTACATTGTCGGCGCGGAATCACTTGACCAGTGAGCTATTACGCACTCTTTCAAGGGTGGCTGCTTCTAAGCCAACCTCCTGGTTGTCTCTGCGACTCCACATCCTTTCCCACTTAGCGTACGCTTAGGGGCCTTAGTCGATGCTCTGGGCTGTTTCCCTCTCGACCATGGAGCT